>NZ_FXUL01000003.1 GCF_900182955.1 Noviherbaspirillum suwonense
AAGCGTCCGAAACTCGCTTCGCTCAGACAGCGGACGCTTCTTTATCCGATTTCGGCACCAGCGACGTGGCGTCATCAACGGGGATTCACTGCAACGGCAACGGCAACGGCAACGGCAACGGCCACTGCAACGGCCACTGCAACGGCCACTGCAACGGCAATAGCAACGGCCACTTCACAAGCAACTGCAACTGTCGCTGCGCGGGTCTGATACCAATCTCAAGCCATGGCGTACCGGATGACCAGGCCGCCTGCTCGACTCTCGAGCAATTACAGGAAATGCGCCAACCGGCCGCCGAGTGCGTCAGCGCTCACCATTCACCGATCCCGCAGCACAGGCAACACTTCCCCCGCCCAGGCCAGCCATCCTTCTTCCGCCACAATCCCCGCCCTCAGCACTGCATGCTGCAGCTTCTGCGCAGTCGACAGCGCCCCGTCCGCAAAGTCCCGCTGCTCGATCTCGCGATAGGTGTCCAGCCGCGCGCGATGCTCGACCATCAGCTGCCCAAGCTCCCGCTCCAGCCCGTGCGGCCCGATCACCGCCTCTGCCCGCAGCTTGATCAGCAGTGAGCGCGCCGGGTCGCCGTCGGTTTCCGGTGTCGAGACCCAGCGCGCCAGCTCGGCCGCGCCAGGAGGGAGCACCCGGTAGAGCCGCCGCCGGCGCTTTCCGGCCTCGTTGTCGTCGGTAGCCTCGATCCAGCCGGCCTCGGCCATGCGCCCAAGCTCGCGGTAGATCTGCTGGTGGCTTGCATGCCAGAAATAGCCGATCGATTTGTCGAAGCGACGCGCCAGGTCATAGCCGGTGGAGGGCTTTTCCAGCAGCGAGGTCAGCAGGGCGTGTTGAATCGACATGCCGGGTATTTTAACGGGTGGGAGCATGTCCGCAAAACTTTATGCAACTGGTTGCACATCGATCCGACCCCTGCTATTCTTTATGCAACCAGTTGCGTATTGCATGCCGCGCTCTTACTTGCCGGCACATCGATGCAGCGGCAGGAATGACCAACCGGCCTCGCAAACGCGCATACCGCGAACCGCAGAAGGCCCTCAGCAAGGAGACCATCATGCAAGTCACCCAACTGTCCGACGCCGCCCGGCGCACGCTCGCCACCTGGCACGAACTCCTGGAACGCAATGCGATGGAGGAGCTCGATGCGCTGCTGTCGGACAGCATCGTGTTCCGCTCGCCGGTTGCGCATACGCCATATCCGGGCAAGGCCGCCATCAAGCTGGTGCTGAAGACCGTCAACACCGTGTTCCAGAATTTCCAGTACCACCGCAGCTTCGTCAGCGAGGATGGGCGCAGCATCGTGCTCGAATTCAGCGCCGAGGTCGACGGCAAGGCGCTCAAGGGCATCGACATGCTGCGCTTCGACGAAGAGGGCCGCATCGAGGAGTTCGAGGTCATGGTGCGGCCGATGAGCGGGCTGCAGGCGCTGGGCGCCCAGATGGCCGCGAAGCTCGCGCCGGCCTATGCCACGCTGACAGGCAAGGGCGTTGCGGCCTGAGCCTTTTCCCCTATTCATTTCAACAAGTCCACCTCACGGAGTTCCCCATGTCCCTGCCTCCCATCCTCGAAGGTCTCGCGCTGCCGATGATCTGCTCGCCGCTGTTCATCATTTCCAACCCCGACCTCGTGATCGCGCAGTGCAAGGCCGGCGTGGTCGGCTCCTTCCCCGCGCTCAATGCGCGGCCCGACCCGGCGCTGGACGAGTGGCTGGACCGCATCACCACGGAACTCGGCGAATACAACGACAAGCATCCGGACCGGCCGGCGGCGCCGTTCGCCGTCAACCAGATCGTCCACAAGTCCAACGACAGGCTGGAGCGCGACCTCGAGCTGTGCGCCAAGTACAAGGTGCCCATCACCATCACCTCGCTCGGCGCACGCGAGGACGTGAACCAGTCGGTGCACTCGTATGGCGGTATCGTGCTGCATGACATCATCGACAATTTCTTCGCGAAGAAGGCGATCGACAAGGGCGCGGACGGCCTGATCGCGGTGGCGTCCGGCGCGGGCGGGCATGCCGGCCGGCTGTCGCCGTTCGCATTGCTGCATGAAATCCGCGAATGGTTCGACGGCCCGCTGATCCTGTCCGGCGCGATCGCCAACGGCAACGCGATCCTGGCCGCGCTGGCGGCCGGCGCCGACCTTGCCTACATCGGCTCGGCCTTCATCGCGACCACCGAGGCCAATGCCGACGAGCGCTACAAGCAGATGATCGTCGACAGTTCGGCGTCCGACATCGTGTACTCCAACCTGTTTACCGGCGTCCACGGCAACTACCTGAAGCAGAGCATCGTCAATGCCGGCCTCGACCCGAATGCGCTGCCGGAATCGGACGCGTCGAAGATGAATTTCGGCTCCGGCGGCGGCAGCAAGGCCAAGGCATGGCGCGACATCTGGGGCGCAGGCCAGGGCGTCGGCGCGATCAAGCGCGTGGTCCCGGCAGGCGAACTGGTCGCCCGCTTCATCGACGAGTACCAGGCCGCGCGCCACAGGCTGGGCCTGGCGAACGCCATGGCGCATGGCGGCGCGAAGACCGCTGCTGTCGCTGCCTGATCCTGCCGGCGCGCCCGCGCCGGCAGCCTGTAACACCCGGCGCCCGATGCGCCGCAGGAGACGCCATGCTGCCCACGCTCTGGTACCAGGACACGCTTTATCCGTCCGAATGGATGGAGTCCGAAATCCGCCGCATCCTTGCCGGCCTGCACGCGCTCGACTGCGGGCCGGGCGACACGGTTGCCGCGATGCTGCGCAACAGTCCGCAATACGTGGCGCTGACGCTGGCCTGCCGCCGCGCAGGCCTCTACCTGGCCTCGGTCAACTGGCACTTCAAGGCGCTGGAAGCCGAGCACATCCTGACCGACAGCAGCGCCCGCGCGCTGTTTGTCGACGCTGACCTGCTGGAGCAGATCGCGGGCGGCATACCCGGCCATGTCGCGGTCGTCACGGTGGCGGGCAATGCCGCCGCCGCTCCGGCGCACGCGCAGGACTGGACCGCGTTCGGCGCCGGCCTGCCGCCCATGCCGGCGCGCGCCGGGCTGGTCCACAGCGCCATTACCTATACGTCCGGCACGACCGGCAAGCCCAAGGGCGTGCGCCGCATCCCGCCCGCGCCGGGCGACTTCGCTTCGGCGGAGCGCTTCGCGCAGGTCATGGATATCGTCTATGGCCGCGGCGACGTCGCCTTCCTCGCCGCGCCGATCTACCACAGCGCCGCGATGTCCTACCTCGGCCACTTCAGCAACCTGGGCGCGACCCTGGTGCTGGAGCCGCGCTTCGACGCCGCGCGCACGCTGGCGCTGATCGAGAAACACCGCATCACGCATGCCTACCTGGTGCCCACCATGTACCAGCGCCTGCTGGCGCTGCCGCCCGAAGCGCGGGCGCGGCATGACATCTCCAGCCTGCGGCAGGTCGCGTCGACCGGGTCGCCGTGTCCGGCGCCGCTCAAGCAGGCCATGATCGACTGGTTCGGCCCCATCATCACCGAAGCCTACGGGTCCAGCGAGGCCGGCTATACCACCTTCATCGATTCCGCCGACTGGCAGCGCCATCCCGGCTCTGCCGGGCGCGCGATGCCGGATGCCGACGTGCGCATCCTCGACGAGGGCGGCGGGGCGCTGCCGGCGGGCGAGATCGGCCTGATCCATGTGCGCCAGCGTGCGCTCTCCGACTTCACCTATGTCAACCGGCCCGAGGCGCGCGCCGCGATCGAACGCGACGGCCTGGTGACGCTGGGCGACATGGGCTATCTCGACGAGGAAGGCTTCCTGTATATCTGCGACCGCAAGGCCGACATGATCATATCGGGCGGTGTCAACATCTACCCGGCCGAGATCGAGTCGGTGCTGCACACGATGCCGGGCGTCGCCGACTGCGCGGTCTTCGGCATACCCGACGCCGAGTTCGGCGAAGCGCTCGCGGCCGCGGTGCAGCCGCTTCCGGGCGCGCAGGTGGATGCCGCGGCGGTCCAGTCCTTCCTGCGCGAACGCATCGCCAACTACAAGGTGCCGCGCATTGTCGACATCCACCAGCAGCTGCCGCGCGAGGACACCGGCAAGATCTTCAAGCGCAAGCTGCGCGACCCCTACTGGCAGGGCCAGGCGCGGGCGATCTAGTCATTCGCCGCACCGTGGAGCGAGCGTATTCCACCGTGCGGCGCTGCGAACGGATGGCTGCCCTGCGTGGCCTGCCCGCGGTTTGACGCCTTCTGACGGCCTGGGCCGGCGGGCCCCGTTGCGCCAAACGGCATGCGGCGGTTGCCGCTGAAACTTGTGCAGGCGCCGCATCATCGAAACGGGACGTGAATTCACCTCCCTGCCGAGGACGCCGCCATGCAGCCTGATTTCGACTTCGATTCCGACCTCCCCATCCCGGCCGCGTACGGCCCTGCGGCATCGCGCACCGTGCAGTCCTTCAGGCGCGGCCGGCCATGAGCACCGCCACGGGCAAGAAGCCGTTCGACGTCGGCCTGGCGATGGAACGCATCGCCGACGCGGTGCGGCCGTGGCCGAAGGCCGCGCTGTTCCAGCTGGCCGAGGAAGGCTACACGTCGGCGTTCGAGCAGCTGCTGGCCTGCATCATTTCGATCCGCACCTATGACGAGGTGACGCTCCCGCTGTCGCGCGCCTTGTTCGCGCGGGCGCGCACGCCGGCCGGCATCGCCGAGATTCCGGCCGATCAACTGGACGCGCTGATCGGCGGCAGCACCTTCCACGAGCGCAAGGCCAGACAGATCCTGGCGATCGCGCGCCGCGTCGACGACGAGTTCGGCGGCACGCTGCCCTGCGAGCGCGAGGTGCTGCTGTCCTTCGATGGGGTCGGGCCGAAGTGCGCGAACCTGGTCCTGGGCATCGCCTGCGGCGCGCCGTTCATCAGCGTCGACGTGCATGTCCACCGCGTGACGGCCCGCTGGGGTTACGTGCAGGCCGCGACGCCGGAGAAGGCGCTGCTCGCACTCGAGGCGACCCTGCCGCGCCCGCACTGGATAGAGATCAACCGCCTGCTGGTGCCTTTCGGCAAACACATCTGCACCGGCAAGCTGCCGCGCTGCTCGACCTGCCCGGTGCTGGACATGTGCGAACAGCGCGGCGTGACAGCGCATCGTTAAGAAGATGCGCGAACAGTCGTAGGGTGTAACAAGCGAAGCGCATTACACCATTCGTCGCGCACGGGCGGTGGTAATTGACCGGCCCGTGCCGCAATGGGCTGTCGCCTCAGGTCCGCAGCGGCTTGTAGCGGATGCGCTTGGGCTTCGCGCCTTCCTCGCCCAGGCGCTTGCGCTTGTCGGCTTCGTATTCCTGGTAATTGCCGTCGAAGAAGGTCACCTGCGAATTGCCTTCGAAGGCCAGGATGTGGGTGGCGATGCGGTCCAGGAACCAGCGGTCATGCGAGATCACCATCACGCTGCCGGCAAATTCCAGCAATGCATCTTCCAGCGCACGCAGGGTTTCGATGTCCAGGTCGTTCGACGGCTCGTCGAGCAGCAGCAGGTTGCCGCCCATCAGCAGCGTCTTGGCCAGGTGCAGGCGGCCGCGTTCGCCGCCGGACAGGTTGCCGACGATCTTTTGCTGGTCGCTGCCCTTGAAGTTGAAGCGGCCGAGGTAGGCGCGCGACGGCATCTCGAAACGGCCGACCGTCAACAGGTCGGCGCCGTCGGCGACGTCCTCGAACACGGTCTTCTTGTTGTCGAGGTCGTCGCGCGACTGGTCGACCAGCGACAGCTTGACGGTGGAGCCGATCACGACCTCGCCGCTGTCGGGCTGCTCGCGCCCGGCCAGCATGCGGAACAGCGTCGACTTGCCCGCGCCGTTGGGGCCGATGATGCCGACGATGGCGCCGGCCGGCACCTTGAAGCTCAGGTCGTCGATCAGCAGCCGGTCGCCGTAGCCCTTGCTGACATTCTTGAATTCCACCACTTCATTGCCCAGCCGCTCGGCCACGGGAATGAAGATTTCCTGGGTCTCGTTGCGCTTCTGGTATTCATGCTCGGACAGCTCGTTGAAGCGGGCCAGGCGCGCCTTGCTCTTGGCCTGCCGGCCCTTCGGGTTCTGGCGCACCCATTCCAGCTCCTTATGCAGCGCCTTCTGGCGCGCGCTCTCGCTCGACTCTTCCTGCTTCAGCCGGTTTTCCTTCTGCTCCAGCCACGAACTGTAATTGCCCTTCCACGGGATGCCGTGGCCGCGGTCCAGTTCCAGTATCCACTCGGCCGCATTGTCGAGGAAGTAGCGGTCATGGGTGATGCCGACCACGGTGCCGGGGAAGCGGTGCAGGAACTGCTCGAGCCAGTCGACCGATTCGGCGTCGAGGTGGTTGGTCGGCTCGTCCAGCAGCAGCATGTCGGGCTTGGACAGCAGCAGCCGGCACAGCGCCACGCGGCGCTTCTCGCCGCCGGACAGCACGCCCACTTTCGCGTCCCACGGCGGCAGGCGCAGCGCGTCGGCGGCCATTTCCAGCTGCAGCTCCAGGTTGCCGCCGTCGCTGGCGGAAATGATGGCTTCCAGCCGCGCCTGCTCGGTGGCCAGCGCGTCGAAGTCGGCGTCCGGTTCGGCATAGGCGGCATAGACCGCGTCGAGCTTGGCGCGGGCGGCGAAGGCTTCGCCGAGGCCGGCCTCGACCGCCTCGCGCACCGTCTGCTCCGGGTCCATCTGCGGCTCCTGCGGCAGGTAGCCGATGTTCAGGTTGGGCTGCGGTATGGCCTCGCCCTCGATGTCCTTGTCGATGCCGGCCATGATCTTCAGCAGCGTCGACTTGCCGGAACCGTTCAGGCCCAGCACGCCGATCTTGGCGCCGGGAAAGAAGGACAGCGAGATATCTTTCAGGATGTGGCGCTTGGGCGGGACGATCTTGCCCACGCGATTCATCGTGTATACGTAATTGGCCATGGTGGTGTCAGGGGGTCGCGAAGAAAGGCAATGAGCATAACCGAAGGCCGGGGCAGGGTACAGGGGTTGAACCGCCGGGGTTGAACCGCCGTCATCGGCCTGGCACTCACGCGCCTCCAGGCCGGCGGCAGCGCAGCGGCCGTGTCCCTCGTTGTTCTCCTGAAGATATCCACATGCTTCCAGCTACTCCTGCTTCGCCGTTGTCCGCCACCCCTCCGGCGCCCCTTGCGCCGCCCGACGCGCCGGGCCTCTCCCGTGGGAACCGCCCGGCCCTGCATCCGCGGTCTTCCGAATGGACGACGCCATCCCTCAGCGCTGCCCTGCACGCGGATCGAATGCGCACCGGCGATGCGCCGGCGGACGATGACGATGACGATGACGATGACGATGACGATGACGACGACGATGACGATGACGGCGCGCATCAGGCGCGGGCAGTCGCGGCGTTGATGCAGCTGCTGATCGACACGCCGTCCTCCGACTTGGCGGCGGTGCTGTCCTGCCTCGAACAGCTGGCAATGCAGCGCAGCACGATCAGGCGCGCGGCCGCCATGCAGCCGCCGCCGGCCGGGCTGGCCGCCCTGGGCGCAAGGATGCAGCGCTTCCTGGACGAATTCAGCCGCCTGGTTTGCGCCGGCGTCATCGACCTGAAGGTTCCCGGCCCCGCCGCCGCGGCTGCAATCTGCAGGGGCCTCGGCGTGCTGCCCGTGCTGGTCGATGCCGGCGTAGTGCGAAAGGACGCCGGAAAGGCGCTGCGCGCAACGGCAAGCCAGCTTACCCATGCGCTATGCGATGTGTTCACGACCGCGTCGGACCCCGGGGATCGCGAGGCGACCGCTGCGACGCTGGACCTGCTGACCTGGCTCAGCCGCGGCCTGAAAGCCGGACTGCTGGCCGACGACGACCCGACGACCCGCGCCGCCTTCGACAGCGCGCTCGACCGGATGCCTGCCTGGGCGGCCGCACCGGTGCGTTCCGGCCTGGACGCCGGCTATCTGGCTGCCTGCTTCGTCCAGCTCAATACCATCCGCCAGTTCGGCCTGTTGCCTCTCGAGGGCAACGGCCCGGACGCCCGCAAGAGCCGGCAAAGGCTGCTGCAGGTGATGGCATCTCTGTGCATGGCTTTTCCAGGCGTCCTTGCCGGCGTGAAGGTCGCAAGCGGCGTCCAGACGGCCAACGTCGGCAACACCATCAAGGACTTCATCGACGCCGGCCTGCTGCCGCAGCAGACCCATGACTGGCTGGTCCCCGTCATCGGCATCCTGCTGCAGCGGATGAGGCAGGCGCCGCGCGAGGAGATGGCGGGCAACGGTGGCCAGGCGCTGGCCAACTGTGCAAACTTGCTGCGCATGCTGTCGGAAACCGGCCTCTACCTGCAGCCCGCATTCCTGTCCTGCCTGCCCGGCTACCAGGCGGCCTGCCGGCACCTGGCAGGCATGGTCACAGAGGCGGGCGCGCTGCTGCGCGGCGCAGACGGCCAGTCGCTGTCCAATCTGATGAGCTTCGTCAAGGCCATGGCAAAGCAGGAAGAGCGCAGCAAGGCGGCCAGCGCACCGCGCGCGCTGGCTGGCCATGCGCTGCATGGCCAGTTGAAGGCCGCGGCCCGGCGCCTGGTGCAATTGCTGGAAAGGATGGATTTCACGAGGCAGTCGCCGCAGTCCGTCAGCGGCCTGCTTTCCGCCGTGGCCTATGTGTGGGCACGCCGGATGGCGCCGGCCGACCAGTGCGGCCCGCTGGCGCAGCGCCTGATCGCGGCCATACCCCACCTGGCCGTCGCACGATGGGAAACCGCCACGGCGGCGCTGTCGCTGCGCGCCATCGTGCAGCTGCATGGACTGGGGGAGACCGCGCGCCCGGGTGCAAAGGCGGCTTTCCTGCGCCTGCTGGAGTTTATTTCCCGCAAGACGGTCCACGACGATACGCAGCGCCTGTACTGCCTGCAGGCGCTGGAACTGGCCCGGCTGGAGCAGTGGACCACCATCGAGCAGGGCACGATGCAGGCCGCGCTGCGGGGCCTGCTGCAATGGCAGGGAACCATCGATCCCGACGTTGCGCAGCTGCAGACGGCCATCGTCAGCCTGGCGCACCGGGAAGAAGCGCCGTCGCCGATGCTGGAAGCAGAGGAGGCCGGTCCGGCCAGCATGCCTCCGCCGCCTCCGCCGCCTCCACCACTGCCGGGAACGGCATCCCGGTCGCCGCCAGGCAGCAAGCTGGCGGACGCCGGCCGCATGGCCGAACCGGGAAAGGCGGCCGGCAGGAATGGGGCGTCCGTCACCTACCGCGCACCGGCTTCGTCGACTACTGCTTCGTCGACTACTGCTTCGTCGACCACGGCGTCGTCCACCGCATCAGCCGGCACCGCATCCAGCACCCGGGCCTCCCGGCCGGCCGGCAATGCCCAACCCGGCGCTGCCGGCAGGGGCAAGCAGGCCAATGCGGCCGACCCGGTCACGCAATGGTTCACGCTGGCCAGCGGCGCCGAGCGCGCCGGCGGGCTGATCGACCAGATGATGCGTCTGGCATCGGGCAAAAACACCGGCATGGTCAACCGCACCGATGAATACGGCAACGGCGCCTTGTATTACGCCGTCATCGCCGGCAAACCGGAACTGGTGCAATGGCTGCTGCGGCATCCGGATTTTGTACTGGCAAGGTCCCTGAAAGAGGCAAAGGACTTGCTTGCCCGCCTCGAACAGGACATCTTTTCCTCGATCAGCTGGACCGAGGCCAAGCAGGCGCTGGGCCTGGTTGCCGGTGAAATGCGCCGCGCATGGCCGGAAGAGGAAACCGAGGACGGCGCATCCCGCTCAGTCTCCTCGGTTTCCACTGCCTCGTCCGCTCCATCGCGCAAGGGCAAGCAGGCGCGCACCGCTCGCAAGCAGGCGCCAGATTGGGAAACCGACCCGGTAAAACGAAAGGGCGAGTGGTTCCGGCTTGCGCGCGGCAGGGATGGCGGCGGGGAAACGCGCCAGCGGATGCGCCGGCTGGCGGAGATCGACCCCGCTATCCTGCACAGCGTCGATGAATCGGGCGCGGATGCGCTGCTCCTTGCAACGAGGACGCGCAAACAGGAAATCGTGAAGTGGCTGTGGGCGATGAATGAACAAGCCGACCCGCAACCCGCCCTGTTTCGACACCTGAAGGCAAAAATCGCAGCGGCGGAAGTCGCGGAGCTGGACGCCAGCACGGATCGGATCCAGGGGGAGCAGGAGCTTGCCCGGTCATCAGGGCTGCTTTCCGCTCATGCGCAAAAAGGCCAATCGGCCACGCAGCCGGCGGCCAGCGCCGGGCAAGTCCGGGCCAAGCCGCCGACCATTGCACAGCAGATGGAAGCGGCCTGCGCGTCGGGGGATACGGCGACCATGCAGCGGCTGCTGCGAACTGCGGACGGCGCGAAGTGGGCGATGTCATGGCGGGATCCGCACGGCGACAACCTGCTGTTCCACGAAACGCGCCGGGGCAATGCCGCGATGGTCGAGGTCCTGCTGGCGCTGAACGGCGGCGAACTGGCCGACCAGGTGTCGCCGAGCGGGTACACCGCCTTGCTGATGGCTGCGGCCGCTGACGACATTGACTTACTGAAAGTCTTGCTCAGGCACTACCGCCGCAGCGCTGTGGCGCATGGCGTGGCCAATGGACGCGATGCGCTGCTGGCGGCTGCGGCAAGCGGGGCGATCCGCTGCGTCAAATACCTGCTGGCCAGGGACGGCGGCAGCCTGGCGACTGCGTTGTCGAATGACAGCGAGACCGCGCTGATCATCGCAGCCCGGCAGGGTCATGGGGAGGTGGTCCGGGCGATGATCGATTACGGCGATGTCGACATCATCGACCATCACAACAGGCAGAACGCCAATGCGCTGACCGTGGCGGCCGAAGCCGGGCATGCGGCGATCGTCGCCATGCTGGTGCGGGCGCGCGCCAGCCTCGCATGGGCGGCCAACGACGACATGACGCCTCTGCTGCTGGCGGCGCAGGCCGGGCATGCGGATGTGGTGAGGGCGCTGCTGGCATCGCCCGAGGGCGCATTGCTCGCAAAATGCGTCGTGTCGGAGCGCAGGCTGAATGCGCTGGACCTGGCCTTACGGAACGGGCACGCGGAAGCGGCCAGCGTGCTGCGCGACTTCGACGGGGGCAGCCTGGTGCGCAAGCCGGCCCAGTAAGCTGCGGGACGCTCCCGGGCGGCGCGGTCCTGCCTCAGCCGCGCCTGCGCCAGGACCGCGCCGCGCCCTCGGCCGAATACAGCGCCAGCCCGCCCCAGATCAGCGCGAAGCCGATCAGCCGTCCCGTGCCGAACGGCTCGTGGTACAGCCAGACGCCCAGCAGCAGCTGCATGGTCGGCACCACGTACTGCATCAGCCCCAGCAGCGACAGCGGCAGCCGGCGCGCCGCGGCGGCGAAGGCCAGCAGCGGGATGGCGGTGACGGGGCCGGACAGCGCCATCAGCGCCTGCGGCAGCGGCGTCGCCGCGGCGAAACCGTTCTGCCCGGACTGGGCCAGCCACAGCAGGTAGCCGGCGGCGAACGGGAACAGCAGGATGGTTTCCAGCGACAGTCCTTCCAGCGCGCCCAGCGACGCGGTCTTGCGCAGCAGGCCGTAGAAGCCGAAGGTCAGCCCCAGCGCCAGCGAGATCCAGGGCGGATGGCCGGCGTCCCAGGTCAGCCAGGCGACGCCGGCCGCGGCCAGCGCCACCGCGCTCCATTGCAGCGGCCGCATGCGTTCCTTGAGCAGCAGGAAGCCGAGCACCACGTTGACCAGCGGGTTGATGAAGTAGCCGAGGCTGGCGTCGACCACGCGGTCATGGTTGACCGACCAGATGTAGATGCCCCAGTTGGTCGACAGCAGCAGCGCGCTTGCCGCGAAGCCCGCCAGCACCCTGGGCTGCCGCGCCACCGCCGCCAGCCACGACCACTGGCGCCGCCACAGCAGCACCGCGGCCAGGAACACCAGCGACCAGACCATCCGGTGCGCCAGGATTTCCTGTGCCGGAATGCTGCGCAGCGCCTTGAAATAGAGCGGGAAAAGGCCCCACGCCACGAAGGCCAGGGCGGCGTACAGCATGCCGGGATTCATCAGGAAGCGTCCGCGCGGTTAAAGGAAGAAGGGAAGGCCGCATTATGCACTGTCGGCCTGCATGCATTTCCGCAAGTGAACTGGCTGCGGCTTCTTTCCGCGTCAACCCTTCCCGGGCAGGAACAGGGCATACTCTGGCACGCGCCGGACCAGCGCCCAAATCAGCGGAGCCGACATGCTCTCGGTTACTATGCGGAGTTTTCAGAATTTACAGGTGCCCATTGGCCACTAACCAGAACAACGACAGCCAGCAGGCCGGGCACGACACGCATGGGGCCAACCATGGGAGCAGGCTCGCCACGCTGACCATCGCGGCCATCGGCATCGTCTACGGCGACATCGGCACCAGCCCGCTGTACACGATGAAGGAAGTGTTCTCGGAGGAGCATGGCATCGCGCTCACCCATACCAACATCCTCGGCGTCGTGTCCCTGATCCTGTGGGGGCTGTTGCTGATCATCTCGCTCAAGTACGTCACGCTGGTGCTGCGCGCAAACAACCGCGGCGAGGGCGGCATCATGGCGCTGACCGCGCTGGCGATGTCCTCGGTCACCACCGGCTCGCGCTGGCATTACCCGGTCATGCTGCTGGGCATGATAGGCGCCGGCCTGTTCTACGGCGACGGCGTGATCACCCCGGCGATCTCGGTGCTGTCGGCCATCGAGGGGCTGGAAGTCGCGACCCCGGCGCTGAAGCCCTATGTGCTGCCGCTGACGGTGACGGTGCTGGTGGCGCTGTACAGCCTGCAGAGCAAGGGAACGGCCGGCATCGGCAAGTTCTTCGGCCCCATCGTGCTGGTCTGGTTCACCGCGCTGGCGACCATGGGCATCATCAATATCGTCCATTACCCGGCCGTGCTCGCCGCGTTCAACCCCTGGTACGCGTTCAACTTCATGATACACAACGGCTGGTTCGCCTTCATCGCGCTGGGCGCCGTGGTGCTGGCCCTGACCGGCGCCGAGGCGCTGTATGCGGACATGGGCCACTTCGGCAAGAAGTCGGTCCGGCTGGCCTGGTTCTCGGTCGTGTTTCCGGCGCTGGCGCTGAATTACCTGGGACAGGGCGCGCTGCTGATGTCGACGCCTTCCGCGGTCACCAATCCGTTCTTCCAGCAGCTGGGCTCATGGAGCATCTACCCGCTGGTGGTGCTGTCCACCATGGCCACCGTGATTGCGTCGCAGGCCACCATCTCGGGCGCGTTCTCGGTCACGCAGCAGGCGATTTCGCTGGGCTTCCTGCCACGCATGCGGGTGGTCTACACCTCGGACCGCGAGATCGGGCAGATCTACATTCCGCTGGTGAACTGGGTGCAGCTGGTGATCGTGCTGCTGGCCGTGGTCGGCTTCGGCTCATCCGGGAACCTGGCGTCGGCCTACGGCATCGCGGCCACCGCCACCATGACCACCACGACCATCCTGACCTTCTTCGTGGTCCGCTACAAATGGAAATTCAACCTGCTGCTGGCCTTCCTCGCCACCGGCTTTTTCCTGACCATGGACCTGACCCTGCTCGCCGCAACGTCGCTGAAAATCGTCAGCGGCGGCTGGTTCCCGCTGGCGCTGTCGGCGCTGATGGTCGTCATCATGCTGACCTGGAAAAGCGGCCGCGAACTGGTCTTCAACAACCTCAAGAAGCAGGCGATCCCGCTGCAGGATTTCCTGCAGTCGCTGTTCTACGGCCCGCCGCACCGGGTTGACGGCACCGGCGTGTTCTTCCGCGCCGAGGGCGACGGCGTGCCGCATGCGATGCTGCACAACCTGCTGCACAACAAGGTGCTGCACCAGCGCATCGTGTTCCTGACGGTCTATAACGAAGACATCCCGACGGTGCTGCCGGAAGACCGGATCAAGGTCGAGCCGCTGGGACACGAGTGCTACCAGGTCAACGTGTATTACGGCTTCAAGGACGAGCGCGACATTCCGCTGGCGCTGGCGCTGTGCGCCGACCATGGCCTGGAATTCGAAATGATGGAAACGTCCTTCTTCATCGCCCGCCAGACCGTCATCTCCACCGTCGGCGGCGGCATGGCGCGCTGGCGCGAGGCGCTGTTCGCCACCATGTCGCGCAACGCGCGCGATGCGGCGGACTATTTCCGGGTGCCAACCAACCGCGTGATCGAACTCGGCACCCAGGTCGAAATCTAGCCGGCTGGCGCACGCGGGCCACCGGTTCGGGCAAGACGCGCGACTGCCCGCTTGGGTATCATGTCGCCTTCGCTGCGCCGCAGCATTGCATGGATTGCAATGAACCGATTGCAGTCCGGCGTGCGGCGCATGTCAAGGTATTGCGCCTCAACCTCTTCAAGGAAGGAGCCTCATGCATCGTCGTGACCTGCTCAAAGCATCTGCCGCGCTGGCCCTCGCCGGCATCTACCTGCCCCGTCCCGCCGGCGCCGCAAGTCCGGCCGCCGAAGCGCCGACCCGCCTGAAAACCCTGGGCCAGCCCCAGCCTTTCGACTACGCGTGGCTCAAGGGCCGGGCGCGCACAATGGCCGGGCAAGCCTACAAGCCGCAATCCGGCGAACTGCCGGCCAAGGTGTCGGCGCTCGACTGGGACCAGTACCAGGCCATCGGCTACCGCGACGACCATGCGCTGTGGGCAAATGACAAGCTGCGCTTCCAGGTGAAGTTTTTCCACCTCGGCCTGTTCTTCAAGCAGGCGGTGCAGATCCACGAAGTGCGGGACGGCATGGCGCGGGAACTGGCCTACGACCCGGAAATGTTTAATTACGGCAAGAGCGGCCTCAAGGGCGCCGACCTGCCGAAGGACCTGGGCTTTGCCGGCTTCCGCGTCAATTTCCATACCGACCTGACGCGCGACATCACCGCCTTCCTCGGCGCCAGCTACTTCCGCGCAGTGGGCGGCGACTGGCAGTACGGCCTGTCGGCACGCGGCCTGGCGATCGACACCGGGATGGAGCGGCCCGAGGAATTCCCGATGTTCCGCGACTTCTGGATCGAGCGCCCGGCGCGCGACTCCAGCAAGCTGGTGGTCTACGCATTGCTGGATTCGCCCAGCGTCGCCGGCGCCTATCGCTTCGAGATCGTGCCCGGCGCGACCACCGCGATGGACGTGGATGCCGCGCTGTATCCGCGCAAGACCATCGAGCGCCTGGGCATCGGCCCGCTGACCAGCATGTTCCAGTACGGCGAGAACGACCGCCGCGTGGCGAACGACTGGCGTCCGGAAATCCATGACAGCGACGGCCTGTCGATGTGGACCGGCAGCGGCGAATGGATCTGGCGGCCGCTGACCAACCCGGCCACGCTGCGTTTCAATTCGTATGCCGACAACAATCCGCGCGGCTTCGGCCTGCTGCAGCGCGACCGCGACTTCGGGCATTACCAGGACGACGGCGTCTATTACGACCGCCGCCCGAGCCTGTGGGTGGAGCCCAAGTCCGGCTGGGGCAAGGGCGCGGTGCAGTTGGTCGAGATCCCGACCGCGGACGAGACCTTCGACAACATCGTCGCCTTCTGGAACCCGGAACAGAAGCCGCAGCCAGGCCAGGAACTGCTGTTCGGCTACCGGCTGCACTGGGGCGCCAAGATGCCCGCGACGCCCAACCTGGCGACCGTGGTCGCCACCCGCACCGGCATCGGCGGCGTGATCGGCCAGAAGCGCAGTTATTTCTCGTGGCGCTTCGCGATCGACTTCGCCGGCGGCGACCTGGCGTTGCTGGGCAAGAAAGTCGTCGTCAAGCCGGTCATCACCACCAGCCACGGCAGCGTGGAAATCACGTCGGCGCGGCCGCTGGAGTCCATCCAGGGTTACCGTGCGATGTTCGATCTGAAGGTGCCCGATGAGATGAAGGGACCGGTCAACCTGCGGCTCTACCTGGAAGCCGACGGGCAGCCGCTGTCGGAAACCTGGCTGTACCAGTGGACGCCGCCGGCCGACCGGTCATTCTCCTGAGCGGGCTTGCCGGGATGCGCGCCGGCTGGCGCGGCATCGCGGTATCGAGCGCGCTGGCTCTCGATCCAGCGCTGCGCATTGAAACCGGGTGCGCATCCTGGCGGACGGGCCGCTGACCTGTCCGGCGGCCGTTCCGGCTGCCGGACAGGTTTCTTCAGGAACGTCGCGGGTGTTCCGGCTGATGCGGGCGCGCTTGATCGATGCGCCCGCAAGCCTCCACTGGTATCAGTCAGCGCCCTCGCGCCACGCGAGCTGGCCTGCGACGAAACCATCGAACGCCGCCAGCAAGGGCAGGTAGCGGTCCTGGTCGCTTTCAAGTTGCGACAGCGCGCAGCAGACCGCTTCGAGCGTCGACAGCTGGCCGGCACGGTGCGCCTTGCGCACCAGGTAACGCGACGGCGGCGGCGCCTGCAGCGCCAGCCGGGGCAGGGCCTGCAGTGCCGGATTCAGCGCCAGCATCCTGCGGCTCTTGCGCCAGGTGGCGTCCAGCGCCACCAGCCGCAGCGGCCGGCCCGCTTCCGGCGTGAAAGCCGGCGACGGCAGGCCCGGCGTATCGGGATAGAGCAGCACGGGCTGCGCGCCGCCTGGCGCGGCCGCATCCAGCAGGCCTTCCAGCATGTCCGGCGCAAACTGCTCGCCGACGACGACCGTGCGGCGCGCGAGGCTTAATTCCAGCAGCCGCAGACTATTCTTTGCATTGCCGACCTCCAGCGGATGCTGCAGCAGCAGCACGTCGGTCAGGTTGGCCGTCGGCGCGATCCAGCCGCAGATGCAGGCGCGGCACGGGCGCCGGCAGACCGCGCATAGCGCACGGGGCGGGCGGGGCAGGGAAGTCATGGGCGCGCAGCATACCAGAGCCGGTTTTTATCTGTCGCGGCCTGCCGGGTGCCGATTACGTTCCGCTGCCTGCGTACCGCACCCCGCACCCCGCACCCCGCACCCCGCACCCCGCACCCCGCACCCCGCACGACCATTCCCAAATCAAATTTAAATTTTGTTGAATGGTTTTCATGACTTTGTTACCAACAATCGCACATTTTGGCTTTAATCGCCCTTCCATCAAGCACTGTCCAGGATCGCATCGGTCGCGGCGGCATGTAGATCCGATCCGGGTCACCGAAAAGGCACACCATGCATATACATACGACTTCCCTGCCGGGCATCCTCGTCATCGAGCCCGAGGTCTTCAGCGATGACCGCGGCCATTTTTTCGAGAGTTTCAACCTGCGGCATTTTCGCGAGACGACCGGCGTCCAGGACGAGTTCGTGCAGGACAACCAGTCCCGGTCCAGGCACGGCGTGGTGCGCGGCCTGCATTACCAGGTCGGCCGCCCGCAGGGCAAGCTGCTGCGGGTCGTGGGAGGCGAGGTGTTCGACGTCGCGGTCGACCTGCGCCGCGGCTCGGACACGTTCGGCCGCTGGTACGGGGTCGTGCTGTCGGCCTATAACCGGCGCCAGCTCTGGATCCCGCCGGGATTCGCGCATGGTTTTGCGGTGACCAGCGGCGCCGCCGAGGTGGTCTATAAAACGACGGATTACCGGGTGCCCGACTGCGAGCGCAGCCTGCGCTGGAACGACCCGGCGCTGGACATCGCCTGGCCGCTGTCCGGCGCGCCTGTCATATCGGACAAGGACCGCGAAGCGACGCTGCTTGCCGATGCCGAACTGTATTCCTGAAACGGGAGCCGCCTGTGCCCACACTTGCCCATACCGATGTCGCCGTGATCGGCGGCGGCTTTTACGGCGCGCTGCTGGCCAGCGACATCAAGTCGCGCCAGCCGACGCTGGACGTGACCATCGTCGAAAGGGAGCCGGCGCTCTTCACCCAGGCGTCGGCCAGCAACCAGGGCCAGTTCCACATGGGCTACATGTATAGCGCCGACCCGCCGCTGGCGCGGGAGTGCATGGACAACGTGGACCGGTTCTGCGATGTCTTCGGCGATGCGATCGACCGCGACATACTTTCGCTGTACGGCATCCACGAGGACTCGCAGATCTCGGCCGACGACTATGCCGGCTTCTGCGCCGGCGCCGGCCTCGCGCTGCAGCCAGTCGCGCGCCCGTCGGATATCTTCGGCGGCGCGGTGCGCGCCAGCTTCGTCAGCGCCGAAAAGACGTTCGACAGCGCGGTGATCCAGCGCATCCTGATGGAGAAGCTGCTGCACAACCGGGTCCGGCTGCTGCGCGGCGCCTGCGTCGAACGCGTGGAGCCGTGCGCGCACGGGCTGGACCTGACGCTGGGCGCGCAGAAGATCAGGGCCGCAAGCGTGTTCAACGTGACATTCGCCGACATCAACCGCCTGCATGCGCAGTCCGGCATGGCCAGCATCGCGCTGCAGCACGACACCTTCCTCCATTTCGTCATGGACCTGCCGGCGCAATACCAGTGCACCGCCGCCACCGTGATCAGGGGGCCGTACGCGTCGCTGCTGCCGTCGAGCTTCCGGCAGGGCCACGTGCTGGCGTCGGGCAAGTTCCGCCGCGTGCAGTCGTCCACCGTCGACAAGCCCGCGCCCTGGAATGGCGAGGACGCCGCGCCCGCCGTCTACCGGCAGGCCATCGACGAGGCGGGCGCCTACCTGCCGCTGCTGCGCAGCGCGCGCTATCGCGGCTATACGCTGGGCACCCGGTCCGCCTGGCGCGACCCGGCAACCGGCGCCTACAGCAGCCGGGCGCTGGTCTTCCGGGATTTCGACGGCCTTCCCGATTACCATGTCGTGTTGGGCGGCAAGGTTGGCTGCATGTTCGATGTGCTGGCAGACGTCCGCCGCATCGTCGGCTGAGTTCCGGCCGTGCTGGCCTGCGCTGCCATTGTTCCGTACCGGGAGCTGTCATGACGGACTGTGTTCCACCCCTAGCAATCAACCCGGCGCTTGCGCTGGACGTGCGCTGCGCGCCCTGCATCCATGCCGCCTTCGAGGACATGCAGGACAGCCGGCTGTTCGCCATCGCCGCGGTGGATGAACGCGGTGAACTGATCGCGATCGACTGCGCCGCCGTTCATCCAACGCTGATCGAAGTGATCCAGACCCGGCCGCGCGTGGTGCGCGGCAACCACCGGCACCGGCGCTGCAGCGAGGTGCTGACCGTCACCCACGGCGCGCTGGACATCTACCTGCTATGCGACTGCCCGGGCAGGCACCTGTTCCGCAAGCGCATGGAAGCCGGCGCCAGCGTCCACTTGCCGCCGGGGACCGCGCATGCGATCCATACGCTGGCGGAGACCGCCATCACCTCGATCTTCATGAACGGCGACCCGCGGCTGGACCGCGAGCGGGTCGAGATGATCTCGCTGTAGCCGGGGCGCATGCGCGCTAGCGCAGCAGGCCCGCCAGCTTCGCCGCCAGCGGCAGCAGCAGCGACGCGATCAGCACCTGCAGCCCGAGCGCGATGCCGGCGTACGCGCCCGCCTCGGGATGCACCTGCAGCGCCCGCGCCGCGCCGATGCCATGCGACGCGGTGCCCAGCGCGAAGCCGCGCACGCCCCAGTCGCGTATGCCCAGCAGGTCGAACAGGTATTTGCCCGAGAGCGCGCCGACCAGGCCGGTCAGCACCGCGAACACCGCGGCCAGCGCCGGGATGCCGCCCAGCCTTTCGGCAATGCCCATCGCCACCGGCGCGGTGGTCGACTTCGGCGCCAGCGACAGGATCATGTCGGCCGGCAGGTCCAGCGCCCACGCCAGCAGCACCGCGCTGCCAGCGGCGGCGGACCCGCCCAGCGTGGCCGCGGCCAGCAGCGCGACGCCGCGTCCGCGCAGTTCGCCGCGGCGCTGCCAGAGCGGCCAGCCCAGCGCCACCACTGCCGGCCCCAGCAGTACATGCACGAACTGGGCGCCGGCGAAATAGGTCTGGTACGGCGTGCCGGTCGCCAGCAGCACTGAGCCCAGCGCCAGCACCGTCCACAGCACCGGGTTGGCCCACGGCGCATGGCCCAGCCTTTCATATGCCGCCTGCACGATCACATAGACGATCAGCGTTGCGGTTAGCCCGAACAGCGGCGCCGACGACAGGTAGACCCAGAGCTGGACGAAGTCACTCATTCCCGCGCCCCAGCAGCGCGCGCAGCACCAGCGCGGTGACGGCCAGCCCGATCCAGGTCGACAGCGCGATGACCACGAGCAGTTTCAGGCCGTATTGCGACAGCAGGCCCAGGTGCGCAATCACGCCGACGCCGGCCGGCACGAAGAACAGCGACAGATGGCTCAGCAGCAGTTGCGCCGCCGCGGCCAGGCTGTCCCGCAGCGGCGTCCATTGCAGCATGGGCCACAGCAGCAGCATGCCGATGACGGGGCCGGGGATGGGCAGCGACAGCAGACGCGCCAGGCCTTCGCCGCACATCTGCAGCAGGAGCAGCAAGGCAAAGCCGCGCAGGGCAATCATGGTATGTCCTTTGTTGTATACAAAAAGCGGGTTCGACCTTTTCACCGGCGGCAAATTCGAGATGGTCAGGTTTATATCGCTATAGCCTTGCGCGACGCTTTAATGTCGCGATAAGATCAATTGCGACATTGCCGCATTTTAATGTCGCAATTGATCTTATCGCGACAGGATTCTTATGGCCAAACCGGTTTCAAATCGAGAAATGGATGCCGCGCTGGCCATCGTAAGGCAATTTCCGCAAGGCGCCAGTATCGAGGACATCGAAACCAGGCTAGGCACGCCTGCAGTACGGCGCACGCTGCAGCGATGGCTACAGGCGCTAATTCACCAGGAACGCCTGCAAAAGTTCGGAAAAGGACGTGCGACGCGCTACTTCGTGCCGCTTCGTGTCGACATCGCCGTCCATGAACCGGACAGGAAGTCGCACGGAAAGCCGGCTGCAGCGCAAGACAATTTCCGGATTCCCCTGAGCAGGGCAGGTGCCGATGTCGAGCGCCAGGTCCAGCGGTCCTTGCAGGAACGCACGCCGGTAGGCTACCGGCGCGCGTTCCTGGACAGCTATCGGCCCAATGAAACGTTCTACCTCTCCAAGCCTATCCGCACCGAACTGCTGGCCCATGGGCAGGCTGTCGGCGCCGACGAGCCGGCGGGCACCTATGCGCGCCGGATTGCCCATCGGCTGTTGATCGACCTGTCATGGAATTCGAGCCGGCTCGAAGGCAATACCTATTCGCTGCTGGAAACCGAGCGCCTGATCCAGGAAGGCGAGGCAGCGAGCGGCAAGGGTGCGCTGGAAGCGCAGATGATCCTCAACCACAAGGACGCGCTGGAATTCCTGATCGATTCGGCTGGGGAGATCGACTTTAACCGCTATACGCTGCTGAACCTGCATGCGCTGCTGTCGGACAACCTGCTGGCGGACCCGATGGCATGCGGACGGCTGCGTTCGATTTCCGTTGGAATAGGCCGTACCGTTTTCCTGCCGCTCGAAGGGCCGCAACGCATCGAGGAATGTTTCCAGCAGATCCTGGACACTGCCGCGGCCATCGCCGACCCGTTCGAGCAAGCGTTTTTCGCGATGGTCCACCTGCCGTACCTGCAGCCGTTCGAAGACGTCAACAAGCGCGTCTCGCGTCTTGCAGCCAACATCCCGCTGATCAAGCGCAATCTCTGCCCGCTGTCATTCGTCGACGTGCTTCAACAGACCTATGTCAGCGCCATGCTCGGCATTTATGAAGACAATCGGGTCGAGCTTTTGCGCGATGTGTTCGTCTGGGCCTACAAGCGCTCATGCGCACGCTACTCCGCCGTGCGCCAGTCGCTGGGCGAACCCGATCCGTTCCGGCTCAAGTACCGCCAGCTGGTCGTGGAGGCCGTTGGCGACGTGGTGCGCGGCTGCATGGGCAAGCTTGACGCAATCTCCTTCGTCCATCGCCATGCGCAGGTACATGTCCCGGAGCAGGACCGCGCGCGGCTGGTCGAGGTGATCGAGACGCAGCTGATGAGCCTGCATGAAGGCAGCATCGCCCGCTACCGGCTGCGCCCGAGCCAATACCAGGCTTGGCAGGCGGTATGGAAGTGACGCGTACTAAGTGACGCGTACTAAGTGACGCGTACTACATGCTGCGCCGGTACTGCCCGCCCACCTCGAACAGCGCCTCGGTGATCTGCCCGAGCGAGCAGACCCGCACCGCGTCCATCAGCGTGGCGAACACGTTCTCGTCGTGGATCACCGCCTGCTGCAGCTTTTGCAGCATGGCCGGCGCCTCTGCCGCATGGCGCTGCTGGAAGTCGGCCAGGCGCTGCAGTTGCGACTGCTTCTCGTCGTCGGTGGAACGGGCAAGCTCGATCTGCTGCGGCGCCTGGCTGGCGTTCGGGTTGCGGAAGGTGTTGACGCCGACGATGGGCAGGCTGCCGTCGTGCTTCCTGTGCTCGTACAGCAGCGACTCTTCCTGGATCTTGCCGCGCTGGTAGCCGGTCTCCATCGCGCCCAGCACGCCGCCGCGCTCGGCGATGCGCTCGAACTCCTGCAGCACCGCTTCCTCCACCAGGTCGGTCAGCTGCTCGAGGATGTAGCTGCCCTGGTTCGGGTTCTCGTTCTTCGCCAGCCCCCATTCCCGGTTGATGATCAGCTGGATCGCCAGCGCCCGCCGCACCGACTCGTCGGTCGGCGTGGTGATCGCCTCGTCATACGCATTGGTATGCAGCGAGTTGCAGTTGTCGTAGATCGCGATCAGCGCCTGCAGCGTGGTGCGGATGTCGTTGAAGTCGATTTCCTGCGCATGCAGCGAGCGGCCCGAGGTCTGGATGTGGTACTTCAGCTTTTGCGAGCGGTCGTTGGCGCCGTACTTGTCGCGCAAGGTCACCGCCCAGATGCGGCGCGCGACCCGGCCCAGCACCGTGTATTCCGGGTCCATGCCATTGGAAAAGAAGAAGGACAGGTTGGGCGCGAAGTCGTCGATGTGCATGCCGCGCGCGAGATACGCCTCGACGAAGGTGAAGCCGTTCGACAGCGTGAAGGCGAGCTGCGAGATCGGGTTCGCGCCGGCCTCGGCGATGTGATAGCCCGAGATCGACACCGAGTAGAAATTGCGCACCTGGTGGTGCACGAAATATTCCTGGATGTCGCCCATCACCTTCAGCGAGAACTCGGTCGAGAAGATGCAGGTGTTCTGGCCCTGGTCTTCCTTCAATATGTCCGCCTGCACCGTGCCGCGCACGTTCTGCAGCACCCAGGCGCGGATCTTCTGCGCTTCGTCGTCGGTCGGCTCGCGGCCGTTGTCGGTCCGGAACTTGTCGAGCTGCTGGTCGACGGCAGTGTTCATGAACATCGCGAGGATGGTCGGCGCCGGGCCGTTGATGGTCATCGACACCGAGGTGCTCGGGCTGCACAGGTCGAAGCCGTCGTACAGCACCTTCATGTCGTCCAGCGTGGCGATCGACACGCCGGAGTTGCCGACCTTGCCGTAGATGTCGGGCCGCAGCGCCGGGTCGGCGCCGTACAGCGTGACCGAGTCGAAGGCGGTGGACAGGCGCTTGGCGTCCATGCCCTGCGACACCAGCTTGAAGCGGCGGTTGGTGCGGAAGGCGTCGCCTTCGCCGGCGAACATCCGGGTCGGGTCCTCGTTCTCGCGCTTGAAGGCGAACACGCCGGCGGTGTAGGGGAAGGAGCCGGGCACGTTTTCCAGCATCAGGTAGCGCAGCACTTCGCCGTGGTCCTCGAAGCGCGGCAGCGCGACCTTCCTGATCCTGCTGCCCGACAGCGTCTCGTAGACCAGGCCGGTGCGGATTTCCTTGTCGCGGATCTTCACCACGTATTCGTCGCCGGCGTAGGCCGACTGCATCGCCGGCCACATGGCGAGCAGCTTCCTGGCGGCGGCGTCGAGGCTGGCGTCGCGCTGCGCGGCCAGGTCGTCGAGCGCGGAGGTGTCGCTGCCGCCTGCCTCGGCCAGCATGCGCGCGGCTTCCTGCAATTGCTGCCGCTGACGCGCCAGCTTCACCTGCGTGCCGGTATGCCGATGGTAGCCGCGCACGGTGTCGGCGATCTCGGCCAGGTAGCGGCTGCGGGCCGGCGGCACGATGGCATTGCGGCCGGACGAATAGCGGGCCGCCACCGGCGCGAGCTTGCCGGCTTGGACCGGCAGGCCCTGCTCGGCCAGCCGCGCCAGCAGGCCCTGGTACAGCGCGGTCACGCCGTCGTCATTGAAGCGCGAGGCCTGGGTGCCGTAGACCGGCATTTCTTCGGGCCGCTGGCTCCACAGCTCGCGGTTGCGCTGGTACTGCTTGGCCACGTCCCGCAGCGCATCCTGCGAACCCTTGCGGTCGAACTTGTTGATGGCGACGAAGTCGGCGAAGTCCAGCATGTCGATCTTTTCGAGCTGGGAAGCCGCGCCGAACTCGGGCGTCATCACGTACATCGACAGCCCGACATGCGGCACGATGGCGGCGTCGCCCTGGCCGATGCCCGAGGTCTCGACGATCACGAGGTCGAAGCCGGCCACCTTGCAGGCAGCGATCACGTCCGGCAGCGCCTGCGAGATCTCGGAGCCGGCCTCGCGGGTGGCCAGCGAGCGCATGAAGACCCGCACCTGGCCCTGCCACGGCGCGATCGCGTTCATCCGGATGCGGTCGCCCAGCAGCGCGCCGCCCGACTTGCGACGCGACGGGTCGATGGAAATGACGGCGATGTTCAGCGCGTCGTCCTGGTCGAGCCGGATCCGGCGTATCAGCTCGTCGGTCAGCGAGGACTTGCCGGCGCCGCCGGTGCCGGTGATGCCCAGGGTCGGCGTCTTCAGGCCGGCGGCGGTGTCGCGCAGCTGCGCCGTCAGCGCCGCATCGGCCTTGCCGTTTTCCAGCGCCGTGATCAGCTGCGCCAGCGGCCGGTGGCGCGCGGTCATGTCGCCGGCGGTGAGCGGGTCGAGCGAGGCCGGCGCATAGGAGGAGAGGTCGGTGTCGCAGGCCTGGATCATCGACTGGATCATGCCGACCAGGCCCATGCGCTGGCCGTCTTCCGGGCTGAAGATGCGGGTCACGCCATATGCATGCAGCTCGGCGATCTCGGACGGCACGATCACGCCGCCGCCGCCGCCGAAGACCTTGATGTGCGCGCCGCCGCGTTCCTTCAGCAGGTCAATCATGTACTTGAAGTATTCGACATGCCCGCCCTGGTAGGACGACAGCGCGATGCCCTGCGCATCTTCCTGCAGCGCCGCGGTGACGATGTCGTCGACCGAGCGGTTATGGCCCAGGTGGATCACCTCCGCGCCATTGGCCATCAGGATGCGGCGCATGATGTTGATCGAGGCGTCATGGCCATCGAACAGCGAGGCCGCGGTGACGAAGCGCACCTTGTTGGCGGGTTTCCAGGCGGCGAGGTTCTGGGTTACGGACAGGTCGGTCATGCGGTCTCCGGGATGCGTGCGGCGCCCTCGCTGTCGGTTCGCGCGGCGGGTCGGCCGGGTGGGTTTGATTGACGTTAACGTCAACGTCAATGAGTATAGCCTGAAACGGATGGCTTGAAACAGCCGTCGGTCGCGTGAAAAATGTTGCATCTCCGCATCAAAAAGCAAAGATTCCTGCAGGGATCGCCATCCGGTTTGTTAGCATTGCCAACAAGAAATAAATTGAGCCGACAGATGATTCCTGCTTCCCTGCGCACCTTGCTTGCCGCCAGTGTACTGGCCCTTTCCTGCGGCGCCGCGCTCGCGGCCGGCCCGGCCTCGCCCGACCTTGGCAAGCTGCTGGCGACCGGCGGCGTGAGCCAGGTCGAAGGCGCGGGCGGCGGCGGACTGACGCCGTGGGCGCTGATCACCGGCTATGGCAGCCGGGACAGCTATGGCGGCAACGTCCATGCGACCGCAATCCGCACCCAGGACCATGCGCTGTACACCTACGGTTTCGCGATGGGCCTGGCCGACCGGGTCGAGGTCTCGCTGGCCCGGCAAAGCTTCCGCGGCGACGGCGGCGCGCTGGACGGCCTGCGCATCGGCCAGGACATCGCCGGCATCAAGCTCAAGCTGGCCGGCGACGCAGTGCTGGAGCAGGACAGCCTGCTGCCGCAGATCGCCGTCGGCGTGATGGCCAAGCGCAACACCGGCGTGTCCGGCCTGGGCGCGGTCGGCAACGTGAAGCAGCTCGGAGCGGCCAGCGACCACGGCGTCGATGTCTACCTGTCGGCGACCAAGATCCTGCTCGACCGGAGCCTGCTGCTCAACGGCACGCTGCGCGCGACCCGCGCCAACCAGATGGGCCTGCTCGGCTTCGGCGGCGAGCGCGGCAACCATTACCAGCCGATGCTGGAAGCGTCGGCCGCCTACCTGTTCAGCTCCAGCGTCGTGGCCGGCGTCGAATACCGGATGAAGCCGCGCAACCTGGCGGTGGACAATGAAAAGGATTACTACGACGCCTTCATCGCCTGGTTCCCGTCCAAGCACCTGTCCGTGACCGCCGCCTGGGTCGCGCTGGGCGACATCACCGTGCTCAACCCGACCCGGCAGAAGGGTTTCTACCTGTCGCTGCAGGCCGGTTTCTGACCGTCGCCGCAACTCAACGCCCAACAACCATGCCAGCCTTCCGTTTCCTGATCGCCATACTTCTCGCCGCCGCCAGCCTGCAGGTCCATGCCGCCGATGACAGCCTCTACAACGAGCTTGGCGGCAGCGCCGGCATCCGCCGTGTCGTGGCCGACCTGGTGCCCGCGCTGCAGGCCGACGCCCGCATCAATGCCACGTTCGACGGCGTCGACATGGAACGCCTTGCCGCCAAGCTCGAAGAGCAGTTCTGCGAAGTGTCCGGCGGTCCCTGCAAGTACAGCGGCAAGGACATGACGACCATCCATGAGGACCTGAAGGTCAGCCGGGCGCAGTTCAATGCGCTGGTCGAGGACCTGCAGGCGGCGATGCGCAGGAACGACGTGCCGTCGCGCACGCAGAACCGGCTGCTGGCGCGGCTGGCGCCGATGCACCGCGAGGTCGTGACGAAGTAATAGTAAGCCGGTTGGCGCAAGTCCGCGCGCCGGCGCAAGAACCTGTGCGCGGCAGGCCACTCCAAGCGTGGTGTCCCACTCCGCCGCATGCGCCATGTCCGTGTTCTTCCGCATTTTGCGCCCGCTGTTCTGGGCCGCCGTGCTGTTGCTTGCCGCCGCGCTGGCGGAGGCGCCGCTGCGCCTGGCGCTCTACAGCGCCGAGCTGGCGGCGATGCCGGCGCCGCAATACCTGGCCATGCCGGTCGAGGGCGTGCGGCCGGCGTCGCTGCGCGACACCTGGCATGCGCCGCGCGACGGCGGCGGGCGGCGGCATGAGGGGCTGGACATTTTCGCGCCGCGCGGCCGCCCGGTGCGGTCCGCCACCGAAGGCCTCGTGATGCGGGTCGGCACCAACCGGCTGGGCGGGCAGGTCGTCTGGGTGATGGGGCCGGGCGGCCAGCGCCATTACTATGCGCATCTCGACCGCTTTGCCGGCGTGCGCGCCGGCGAGCGGGTGGCGGCCGGCACCGTCCTCGGCTATGTCGGCACCACCGGCAACGCCCGCGGCACGCCGCCGCACTTGCATTACGGCATCTACACCGCACGCGGCGCCATCAGTCCTTACCCGTTGCTGACGCGGGACGCGCCCGCCACGGTCGGCGCGGAAGGCTAGGCGGCCTGCGCAGCGACCCTGCGGACGACTGCGCCACGGGGCTGCCCTGCCTGGCCGGAATCAGGCTCCAGGGGCCGCCATCATCTGCGATGCCTCGGCGCCGCGCGAAAAGGATTTAATGTTCGCGCCATTAACCATTTGCAGCGCCTGGTTACCTAGCCGCCTCATTCATTCCAGAAAAGGGCAGTAACCATGGCAACCTCTTCGCCACAAGGCGTTTCCTCCAGCCTGCGCGCCAACCACAGCATCCCGGCGTCGAACAATTATCTGTATGCGCAGCTGCAGCAGGCCGGCGTCGGCAGTAAAGGTGCGCCGGACTGCCGGATCCCGCGCCAGCCGCTCACGCCGCGCGCACCGAACCAGTTGCAACAACGCAACATCGTTTGGCAGTGGATGGGGCTGCCGCCTCTCGAGAGCAACTGGCAACGGGCAGGCCGGCAGGCGGGCCTGGCGGCAAATGCCGTGCTGCAGGCTGCGGAAAGCTCGCTGGCGCTGCTGGCAGGCCAGGTTTCCGGCACCTGGCGCGGACTACGCAGCCTGACTGCGGAATCATTCATGCCATCGCTGCCGGCATGGCACTTCGGCCCGCCTGGCGCAGCCGCCCAGGTGCCGGACACGGTGGACAGGACAATTGCCGAGACATTGGACGCCTACGTAAAAGGGGCTGCCAAAAACCAGGAAGCGTTGATCGAGTACTACACGAAGGGTTCTTCCAACGTGTTTTGCCTTGCTTCCTCCAAACGCTCCGTGGAACTTCTTTTCGCCGACATAGACACGGCGGAAAAATTGATGGCGGTCTGCCCGACGGTCGAATGCGACGATCAAGTCGATCAAGTCAACGGACGGATGACCGACGCTACATTGGTGCTTCAAAACGGCGCAGCGCTTTTTCACCCGCTGCTTTTCAAGCTTTACGAGCATGGAGCGAAAATCTTCTTTTCCCCACGCGCTCTCGACGCCCTCGATGTCAACAGCAAGGCCTGCATCGATTCTTATCGCTCAGCCTATACCACCCTTGTCAATGTCACGCCGGCGAACTGGACGCCTGCCGCCGGCGGTTCCGTCGTGATTCTGTCGAACGAAGAATTCGTGGAGCAACTCGAGGCAATACGCAACGTCAGCTACCCGTCCTGCAATGCCGACGCGCTTTCATGTCTATCGACGACGCCGACGCCAACGCCAACGCCAACGCCTTCGCCAACACCTTCGCCGACACCGACGCCAAACCCAAACCCAAACCCAAACCCAAACCCAAACCCAAACCCAAACCCAACTTCCACGGCAGGAGTGCAGCTGCATGTTCCATCGATGGCAGCCCCGGAGTTCGCAGAGTTCATGGCGAACGTCAGATCGATGCAATCGCCACAACCGGCAGACGACGTTGTGCATTCCGACGGCAGCGTGCCGGCGGGATGGGGTGACGGCGCGACCGTCGCGACGAGCTTTGCAGCGACCGTTGCTATCGGCATTGTTGGCGGTGTCGTCCTCCGCGTCGCGGTGAATGCACGCGCGGCACGCTCGACCGCGACGGTAGCCACCGACATGCCTGCGACCGCGGTCGATGCGCGATCCGGCGATACGGCATCTACCGAAACCGCCGGCGCATTGTCCGCCGTCGCTATTTCCATCGAAACAACGTCCGTTGAAATGAGTCCGGCCGAAACGGCTTCCGCTATCTCGACAACGCTTGACCAGTTGACCGCTCATAACAGCAGCCATTCCGACGCAGGGCAGACCAACGACGATTAAGCCGGCGTTTTTGCCTGGAGAAAAGCATGGCCCGCGCACGGCCATGCCATCAGCGGTTGGCTGTCGCCGGGCCCGGGCGCTTAGCCGAATCGGGTAGTCGTGTGCTTGTACAAGCAGGCTTGCATCGTTGGAGAAACAGATTCGGTCAGCGCACTGGCGTTTTCCCCGGGCTTGGTTTATATTTCTCAAAAGAAATATTACTTGCCCGTCTGGAATCGTCGATCCCTGTCGACCCGGGCCGGCAACCTGCCTCGCGCTTACGCCGTTTTCACCGCCTCAACGATGGACAGGCTCACCCTAAACGTCATGCCAGCCTTGCACGAAGTGCCCCGGAGCGCATTGCGCATCGCGCCGGCGCAGCCGCCGTCCCGCGAGCCTTTCCCCAGCCTGACGCGGCTGTCGTCGCACTGGTACTGGGAAACCGACGAGGCGGGTCGGCTGACCATTGTGTCCGAGGGCATGCAGCGGGTCTTTGGCGTCGGCCCCGAAGCCCTGCTGGGCAAGCGAAGGGAAGAACTGGCGACGGATCCGCACGACCCCGGCCTGCTCGAATACCAGCGCAGGACCGCAAGGCTGGAACCGTTCCAGGACCTCGAATACGTGGCGGCCGTGGCTGCGCAGGACACGCCCAGCCACCTGGTCATTTCCGGCGAACCGATCTTCGAACGCGGCGCTTTCCGCGGCTATCGCGGCATTGGCCGCGACATCACGGGCGAGCGGCAGAATGCCCGCATGGTCGCCGATCTTGCGGCCGAAAACAGTGCGTTGATCGACAATGCGGTCGACCTGCTTGCGATCCTCGACGAGGACGGCCGGCTGCTGCGCATCAACCAGTCGGCCTGCGACGCGCTCGGCTACACGCCGGAGGAACTCCGCGGCCGGCCGTATGACAAGCTGGTGCATCCGGACGACCGGCCACGCGCCGCCATGCTCGGCCACTACCTGCGCCACGGCGACGCGCTGGTGCGCGATATGGCCATGCGCTGGCTGCGCAAGGACGGCGGCACGGTCCACCTGTCGATGTCGCTGCGCTGGCTGCCGTCGCAGCGCCGGGTCTATGCCAGCGCGCGCGACATCAGCGCCAGCCAGGCGATACAGGAAGAACTGCAGAAGTCGCGCAACCGGCTCTCGGCGCTGATCGAGACCATGGGCGACGCGTTTTTCGCGGTGTCGCGCGACTGGCGCTGCACCTATGTCAACCGCAAGACCGTGGCCTTCGTCGGCCGGCCGCAGCACACGCTGCTGGGGCGCATCCTGTGGGAAGCGGTGCCGGAACTGCTGGGCACGGAAAGCCTGGCGCGGTTCCGCCTGGCGATGGAAAGCGGCCGCAACAGCACGTTCGAAGCCGCTCATCCGGGCAGCGGAACCTGGCACGAGACGCGGGTCTATCCGCACGAGGACGGCCTGTCGGTCTTCTTCCACGACATCACCGCGCGTTTCATGGCGGAAAGGGCGATACGGGAAAGCGAGCAGCGCCTGCGCGAAGTCATTGCGATGACGCCGTCGGGCTACCTGCTGGCCGACCGCGCCGGCCGGCTGCTGGACGTCAACCCGGCCTTCTGCGCAATGAGCGGCTACGGCCGCGACGAACTGCTGGGCCGCAAGCTCGGCACGCTGCTGCCGGATTGCCCGGATGAGCCGGCGCTCTTCGACGGCGACGAACCCGGCGCCGTCCATGGCCGCGAGGGCACGCTGCGGCGCAAGGACGGCCATGGCCTGACCGTGCTGATCAATGCCAACTTCAAGGAAGACGCCGGCGGCCAGGCGACCATCACCGGCTTTCTGACCGATATCACCGGGCGCAAGCAGGACGAGGCCCGGTTGCAGCAGCTGGCCACCCACGACACCCTGACCGGCCTGCCCAACCGCGTGCTGCTCAACGAGCGCCTGCAGCAGATGCTGGCCGAGGCGGGCGGCAGCGAACTGGCGGTGATGTTCATCGACCTCGACCAGTTCAAGAAAATCAACGATTCGATGGGGCACGAGCCCGGCGACAAGCTGCTGTGCCAGGTGGCGCTGCGGCTGCGCGCGATGCTGCAGGCCGACAGCATCGTCGCGCGGCTCGGCGGCGACGAATTCGTCGCGGTCGCGCCCTGTCCGGCCGGCGCGTCGTCGGCCGCCGCCATCGCCGCCCTGCTGCTGGCGGCGCTGGCCGCGCCGTTCGACCTCGGCGCCCAGGAAGTGTTCGTCAGCGCCTCGATCGGCGTGGCGATGTACCCGCAGGACGCCGTCACCCGCGAAGGGCTGTTCCAGAATGCCGACGCCGCGATGTACCGGGCCAAGGCGTCCGGGCGCAATGCCTGGTGCTTCTTCGAGGCCGAGATGAGCGCCGAGACCCGCATCCGCATGCAGATCGAGCAGGCGCTGCACCGGGCGCTGGAGCGCGGCGAGTTCGAGCTGCATTACCAGCCGCGGGTCGACCTGCGCAGCATGACCGTCGTCGGCATGGAGGCGCTGATCCGCTGGAACCACCCGCAGCTGGGGCGGGTCGCGCCGCTCGATTTCATCCCGATCGCCGAAGAAAAGGGCCTGATCGAGGACATCGGCGCCTGGGTGCTGCGGGAAGCCTGCCTGCAGAACGGCCGCTTCCTGCGCCAGTTCGGCCGCTCGCTGCGGGTGTCGGTCAACCTGTCGGCGCGCCAGCTGCGCTGCGAGACGCTGGGCGCGCAGGTGGCGGCCGCGCTCGACGCCGCCGGCCTGCCGCCGCACCTGCTGGAGCTCGAGCTGACCGAGTCGGCGCTGATCGAGGACATGGACGTGTCGGCGCGCCGCCTGGGCGAACTCAAGGCCAGTGGCATCCGGATCGCGGTCGACGACTTCGGCACCGGCTATTCGGCGCTGGCCTACCTGCAGCGCTTCCCGCTCGACATCCTCAAGCTCGACCGTTCCTTCATCAACCAGCAGATCGACGGCGACGGCAGCGTCAACTTCATCAAGGCCTTCATCGACCTGGCGCATGCGCTGAACCTGTCGGTGGTCGCCGAGGGCATCGAGACCGCCGCCACGCTGGAGACCCTGCGCGCGTCGCAATGCGACGAGGGCCAGGGCTACCTGTTTTCCCGGCCGCTGTCGCTGCCGGAATTCCAGCTGTTCCTGGCGCGGCTGCCGGCAAGCGCATGCGTTGTTTGAACGCAATCAATAACGCGGCATATTTTCCCGGAGCATGGCCGCTCATCCGTTCCGAAGCATGTTTATCTTTGGCATGCATGCCTGCGCAGGGCATGCACCTACAAAAACCAAGGAGACAAGATGATCATGCGACCCTCATGCGCCGCCGTCGCCGGCGTGCTGCTCACCCTGGCCGCCTGCGGCGGCGGCAACGATAACGATAACGATAACGGGAACGGCGGCAGCACCGCGCCGGTGGTGCGGTTGGAGTCCGAACGCTGCGCGGTTCTGGCCCAGAGCGCGCTGCCCGAATCGTCCGCCATCAGCGCGGCCACCTATAACGCCGGCAGCGTGACCGTCGGCACGACCAGCGTCAACGTGCCATTCTGCCGCGTCGTCGCCGCGTCGAAGCCGACGGCGGATTCCAATATCGGCTTCGAGGTATGGATGCCTCCGGCCGGCAGCTGGAACGGCAAGTTCCAGGGCGTCGGCTCGGGATCGTCGGCCGGCTCCATCGGCACCGCCGCGATGCTGGTGGCGCTGCGCGACGGCTACGCGGTGATGGCGACCGACAATGGCCACCTGACCGACACCAGCCGTTCGAACGGCGCGGCCGAGCAGACCTGGGCGCTCGGACATCCGGAGAAGATCGTCGACTTTGCCTACCGCGCGCAGCATGTCGCCACGGTGGCGGCCAAGGAGCTGACCCGGCGCTATTACGACAAGGCGCCCAGCCAGTCCTACTTCGTCGGCTGCTCGCAGGGCGGCCATCATGCGCTGATGGAAGCGTCGCGCTTCCCCGACGACTATGACGGCATCGTCGCTGGCGCGCCGGCATGGCAGTGGGCCAACCTGATGGTGGCCGAGCTGTGGAACAGCACGCCTCACCTGCGCGACCAGACCGCGATCACCGCGCCCAAGATGACGCTGCTGAATAATGCGGTGATCCAGGCCTGCGATGCGCTCGACGGCGTGACCGACGGCATCATCGACGACCCGCGCAAGTGCACCTTCGACCCGGCGGTGCTGCAGTGCACCGGCGGCGCCGACGCGGCCACATGCCTGACCCCAGTGCAGGTGGCCGCCGCCAACCGCATCTACGGCGGCGCCCGCAAGTCCAACGGCCAGCAGATCTTCCCGGCCTACACCCGCGGCAGCGAGCTGGGCTGGACCGGCCTCTACACCGGCGCCACGCCGGGCGGCAGCGGCTGGGACTTCTTCCGCTACGCGGTCTTCCAGGACCCGACGTTCAATAATGCGGCCTTCAATTTCGACACCGACACCGACCGCGCGCTGAACACCCAGCTGCTCGGGCAGACGGTCGCGTCGATCTACAATGCCACGCCCAACCTCAGCGCCTTCCGCGCCCGCGGCGGCAAGCTGATCATGTACCACGGCTGGGCCGACCAGCAGATCTCGCCGCTCTCCAGCCTCGACTATTACCAGCAGGTGCAGGCGGCGCAGGGCCAAGCCGGGACCGACAGCTTCCTGAAGCTCTACATGCTGCCGGGAATAGGCCACTGCGCCGGCGGCCCCGGCGTGGCAAACATCGGCGGCAGCACCGGCAGCGCGGCGGCGGCGGACCCGGAACATGACGTGGTGCGCGCGCTCGACCGCTGGGTCAGCCAGAGCGTGGCGCCGACCACGCTGGTCGGCACCCGCATCGTCAGCAACGTCGCCAACCGCACCCGTCCGCTGTGCCCGTATCCGCAGGTCGCGAAGTACAAGGGCACCGGCAGCATCGACGACGCCGCCAGCTTCAGCTGCGCGAACCCGTAGGCCGGGCAGCCGCGGGCGTCCGAGTGCCGGGTTCAGCATGAAGAATGCCGGCACCGGAGGACCCGCGGCATCTGCGAACGGCCAATAGTGTGAAGTGAAGCGCAATACGGCGGTCGTTGCGCAATGCTTCGTCCAGGGAATGATATTGATGAAGCGCATGGCTGCCGGAAACCAAGGAACCTGTCGTTACTCACCGTGACTCATCTTGTTCATTAATTATCATTAAACACAACGCCTCTTAATTAGGCTTGTTCAATTCCGGGCACAAGGTGGGACCATGGCCGACAAAACCATTTCATCTTCCAATCATGCTTCCAAGCCGATTTCCTCGTCTTCCGAATTATTTGACGTTACGGCTGAAAAGACCTGCAATGATGGTCCACCTGCGCCGACCCTCCGCTCAAAAGAATCAGAACAAAAAATTTTGAATCGCCAACAGGCAAATAAATCAGTGCTCGCCCAAACCCAGCCGGATTTTATCGCCGCGCCTTCCCGGCGAACTTTCACTACGGTTGAACCTGCAAAGACGGTCTCGACCGGAGCAAGCCTTCCTCCATTAACGGTGTTTGTAAAATTTATTCACGATGGCAGGGCGGTGACCGGGGTGTTTGAGAATGTGAGCGATATAAGCCAGCTTTTCTCGGACATGAAACAACGCTATGGAATCGAAGAAGAACTTTCGTTGCTCGGCGTTGGCAAGCGAATAAACGACATGTCGCAGCTCCGTGCAGCCTGGGAAAGCTGTGAAGGCATGTTTCATGTCGTGTCATCAAAAAAGTCATGAAGATTGTTTAAAACGTCGGTTGAGGATCGGATTAAGAATCGGCTCATCGCGCACTAGCAAATAGCCGTCTTTTCCTATCTGCTAGCGTTGCATTTCTCCTGAATAAATTGGCTATTCAGTCCGCCTGTGCTTGCAACGCGCACTCCGCAACGCGGACCGACCTGCTAATGCCCGCAAGCGCAAAATGAATCGCCTTATAAAGCGAGTGATTGGGCAGTTCAACGAAACCGCTGTGCAATCAACTCGATCGTGTTCAAGGTTGACGGTTCAGCGTGCGCCGGCCGCGACCGGCAGGCCGGCCAGGTAATCGGCCAGCACGTCGATGTCGTCGGCCGACAGCGCCTGCGCCGCGGAAGTCATCACGCCGTCCATCTCGCCCCGCGTCGACGCCTTGAAGCTGGCGAGCTGCGCGCGCAGGTAGTCCTTCTGCTGGCCTGCAAGGCGCGGTATGTGCTGCTGGCCCATCAGGTTGGCCGCATGGCAGGCGACGCAGTTGTTCTGCACTGACAGCTGCCGGCCTTTTTCCACGTTGGCCGGCGCGGTCTTGTGCTGCGGCGCCAGCGCCGGCTGCGCCGAGAAGTAGGCGGCGAGGTCGTTCATGTCGGCATTGCTGAGCTTGGCCGCCATCGGCGTCATGATCTCGTTCTGCCGCTTGCCTTCCCTGAACTGGAACAGCGCCGAGACGATGAACTGCTTCGGCTGGCCCGACAGCGAGGGAAAGGCCGGGCTGGTCGAATTGCCGTTCTCGCCGTGGCAGGCGACGCAGGTCGCCGCCTTGGCGCGGCCTTCCTCCGCGCCGGCCGCGGCCGGCCCCGCGTAAGCGGCAAGCATCAGCAGCGCGGCGGATGCCGCCGCGCCCGCCCGTCTTGCAAGAACCGAGCGCGGATGCCTCATTTCTTGTAGCTCACGCGATAGATGATGCCGTTATAGTCGTCCGACACCAGCACCGCGCCGTCGCGCATCTGCAGCACGTCGACCGGGCGGCCCCACATCGGCGGGTCGGCCTTCTCGTCGGTCAGGAAGCCTTCGAGGAAAGGCTCCGACTTCGCATTGCCCTTCGCATCCATGGTCACGCGGACCACGTTGTAGCCCTGCTTGACCGTGCGGTTCCACGAGCCATGCTGCGCGATCAGGATGTTGTTGGTATAGGCGGCCGGGAACATCTTGCCGGTATAGAAGCGCATGCCCAGCGGCGCCACGTGCGCGCCGAGATTGAGCTTGGGCCGGATGAAGTCGTCGCAGCTGCGGTTCTTGCCGTACTGCGGGTCCAGGAAGTCGCCCTGGAAGCAGTAGGGGAAGCCGAAGTGCTCGCCCTTTTTGGTCACCACGTTGAGTTCGTCGGACGGCATGTCGTCGCTGATCCAGTCGCGCGCATGCTCGGTGAACCAGAGCTGCTTGGTCTTCGGATGGAAGGCCATGCCGACGCTGTTGCGCACGCCCTGCGCATAGTTTTCGATCATGCCGGTCTTCGGATCGACCCGCATGATGGACGCTTCCATATAGGTCGGCATCGTGATGTTCTGCGGCGAGCCGATGTTGAAGTACAGCTTGCCGTCCGGTCCCATCGCCATGTACTTCCAGAAGTGGCCGGGCTGCTTGTTGGGGTCGAGGTTGTCGATCACGACCACTGCTTCCGGCGGGCTGTCGAGCTTGCCTTCGATGCCGTCGTAGCGGGTGATCCGGTGGCGCTCGGCCACGTACAGCGTGCCCTTGTCGAACACCACGCCGTTCGGGCTGTTCAGGCCCTTGAGCAGGGTCTTGACTTCGCGCTTGCCGTCCTTGTCGACGATCGCATAGACATTGCTCAGGTTGCGGTTGCTGACGAAGACCGTGCCGTTGTCGCCCAGCGCCATCGAGCGCGCCTCGGGCACGCCTTCGGCCCATACCTCGACCTTGAAGCCGGCCGGCACCTTGAGCTTGTCGATCGGCAGTTCGCTGGCGGGCCGGCCCGTCATGTGTGGCGCAAACGGATGCAGCGGCGAGCTTGCCTGGCCGTCGGCCATGCCCTGCTTCCAGGATGGCGCCGCTGCGGGTGCGGGTGCTGCTGCGGGTGCGGCCGCCGGCGTTGCAGCCTGCTGCGCCAGCGCGGCTGACGCCAGGCCCATGGCGAGCGTCATGCCGGTGATTTCCAATATTCTTGTTCTTGTCATGCGATGGTCTCCTGAGTTTTTATTGGACCGGCGCGCATGGCCGGGTTGCGGACGATTATACGGGCGGGCACGCAAGGACGTGGCCTCCAATGCCGGCCGTATTGACGGGACGCGTAGCCGGCGTGTCCGACCCGCGGACCTTCGCCGGCGCGCGCGATCATTCCGACAGCATGTCCCTCACCTTCACCGCGAACGCGTCCAGCGCAAACGGCTTGCCTATCATGTCCATGCCTTCGCCGGTGAAGTCGGCCCGCGCTATCGGCCCGGCGTAGCCGGTGATGAACAGCACCCGGGTGCCGGGCCAGCGCAGCCGGACCTGGGCGGCGAGCTGCAGGCCGTTCAGGCCGGGCAGGCCGACGTCGGTGATCAGCAGGTCGGGCGCATCGCCGGCGTCGATCGCCGCCAGCGCGGCGGCCGCGTCGCCGGCGTGGCCGGTGCGGTAACCCAGCCCGTTGAGCGTCTCGACCAGGATGGCGCGCATCGCGGTCTCGTCCTCCACCACCAATATGCGCTGGCCGCGCCCGGCCGGCAGCGCCGCTTCCGGCAGCTGTTCGTCCAGGTCCGGCATGCCGCTGCGGTGACGCGGCAGGTACAGCGTGATGGTGCTGCCCAGGCCGGGCTGGGAATGGATGGTCACATGGCCCCTGGCCTGCTTCACATAGCCATAGATCATCGACAGCCCCAGCCCGGTGCCCTGGCCGATCGGCTTGGTGGTGAAGAACGGGTCGAAGGCCTTGGCGATCACGTCCGGCGTCATGCCGCTGCCGGTGTCGGACACCGACAGCATCAGGTAGGCGCCGGCTTCCAGCTCGGGACGGCTGCTGGCATAGGCCTGGTCCAGCGTCACGTTGCGGGTCGTGATGGTCAGCTTGCCGCCGTCGGTCATCGCGTCCCGCGCATTGATGGCCAGGTTCAGCAGCGCGTTTTCGAGCTGGTTGGCGTCGGTCCACGCGGGCGCGAGGTCGGGCGCCAGGCGGAACGTCAGCTCGATGTTCTTGTTCAGCGTGCGGTTGAGCAGGTCGGCCATGCCGGTCACCAGCTCGTTGACGTCGACCGCCTTCAGGTCCAGCGTCTGCCGCCGCGAGAACGCCAGCAGCCGCTGGGTCAGCGTCGCCGCCCGCTGCGCCGACGCGGTGGCCATGTCGATATAGCGCGCATGGTCCTGCGTCTGGCCGGCGCTGAACTTGTGCCGCATCAGGTCGAGGCTGCCGATGATGCCGGCCAGCAGGTTGTTGAAGTCATGCGCGATGCCGCCGGTGAGCTGGCCGATCGCTTCCATCTTCTGGCTCTGCCGCAGCTGTTCCTCGGCGCGCCGGCGGCCGGTGGTGTCGGTCGCCTCGGCGATGATGCCGATCACTGTGCGGTCCCTGCCATGCACCGGCCGTATCGCGAAATCGTAATGGCGCTTGCCGTCGGGAAGTTCGAGCGTGAGTTCGCGGCGAGCGGTCTGGCCGGCAGCGGCTTGGTCGAGGCTGGCGCGGATCACGTCGCGCGCCGCGCCCGAGCGCGCCACCCAGGGCGTGTCGTGGAAAGGCTGGCCGGCCACGTCCGGGAGCCGGGAGCCGATTGCATCCAGCGACACCGGGTTGGCGTCCAGAACGATGCCGTCCGTGCTCAGCAGGCACTGGAACTGGTGGCTGCTCTCGAAGATCGCGCGCATCTGCGCTTCGCGCATGTGCAGCGCCGACGTGCGTTCCTGCACCAGCGCGGCCAGCCTGGCGTTGAGCTTGCGCACCTGCGCCTCGGCCAGCTTGCTGGCGCTGACATCGATCGCCGCGCCGGTGTAGCGCAAGGGCTTGTCATGCTGCTGCAGGTAGCAGCGCGCGCGCATCAGCACCCAGCCGATGCTGCCATCCGGGGCGGCGACGCGGAACTCGCGCGTGGTGTCCGCATGCGTCTCCAGCGCCGTGTCGAGGCTGCGGCGCAGTCCCTGCCGGTCGTCCGCATGGACGAGCGCGATCAGGTCCGGCAGCGTCAGTCCCTGCCTGGCCTGGAGCGGCGCCATGCCGAACATCGCGGCGAAACGCTCGTCGCCGAAGACCTGGCCGTCGACCACGTCCCATTCGAAGAAACCGACCAGGCCGGTGTCGAGCGCGCTGTCGAGCCGGTGCCGGCTTTCCCTCAGCGCCTGCGCGGTCAGGTGCTGCTCGGTCTGGTCGCGCAGGATGCGCACGAAGCCGACCGGCGCGCCGGCCGCGCTGGTGAGCTGCGTGAGCTGGCCGCTGGCCCAGATGCGCCTGCCGTCGCGGCGCACATGCCAGCGTTCGCCGCTGGCCTGGCCGTGGCCCAGCGCGGTGCGCATCTCCACCGCCTGCAGGCCCTGCGCCACGTCTTCGGGCGTGAAGATGCAGGCCGATTCCCGGCCCAGCATTTCCGCCTCGCTCCAGCCCAGCACCCGGCTCGCGCCCTCGTTCCAGAACGTGACGCGGCCGTCGAGGTCGGTGCCGAAGATCGCGAAGTCGCGCGCGCTGTCGAGGATCTGGCGGTTCAGCGCTTCCTCGGCCGGGCGGTGCGCGCCCGGATGCAACTGGCGGTTGACGTTCTCCACGTGCAGCAGGATGCCGGTGAGCTGGGCCGCCTGGTCGAACACCGGGGTGTTGCAGAACACCCAGTACTGCGCTTCGCCATGGCCGCCGGTGCCGGACAGGTCGAGGCGCGTCGCCGGGATGCAGTCGGTCTCGCGGCTGCTCAGCACCGTCTCCAGCGAATTGCGCATCGCGCGCGTCCCGTCGCCGCTGCCGAACAGCGAAAGCACTGGCTGGCCCAGCACCGCCTGCCGGCTGCGCCGCATGTTCTGGAGCAGCTTGTCGCTGACGGCGACGACGGCAAAATCGGCATCCGCAGCGAGCAGCGCGTAAGGACCGGGCAGTGCGTCGAATGCGGGCGCGATGTCGGGCTTGCGCGGTGGCTCTATCATTGGCTTCCTTGTAAGAATTGAGGGCTTTCGGACCTGCGGCTGCTGTGACGGTTCGTACATCGCAGGTTGTTATCGCCGGTATCCGACAATTTGATGATATTTCGGCAACTAGCTTGCCGGGTATAAGACAACAGGCCCTTTTTTGTAGGAAATTGGGAGGATGGCGTAAGGACAAAAACGTACATCGGCGCGCATTCTTGCCATAAGCCCATCGCATTCGCCGGCATTTCCGTGGGTTCATTCATGGGCATACGCTTGCATTCCGGAGCGGGATCGCAAATAATACAAATGAGAATAATTCTCATTAAGGCGGCATGACCTGACCACGCGATGGCCGCTTCCCCTTCACTAGCCAGCCACCGCCAGCGCGGCAGCCAGCCAGCATGTCCACGACCCGAGGAACCATGATGACTCCTGCCATTTCCCAATCTGCCCAGTCCGCCCAGTCCGATTACCTTGAATCCGCAGCGCCGTCGTCGCAGCCGGATTTGCTGGTGTCAGCCGCGCTGCACCTGATGTCCCACTACGGCACCCGCCCCGGCGCGGACGCCGCCTGCCTGAAGCTGGCCTGCGTGATCGAGCGGCACCTGAAGGCGCTGGCCGCGCTGCCGCAGCTGTCGCCGCTGATGCAGGGCACCTGCGCCCAGCTCGCCGAGCAGTGGGCGTCGCATATCGACGCCTGCTCGCCGCCCCCGGCCAGGCCCGGCCTGCTGGCCCGCGCGCTGGCCGCAGGCGCCATGGCCTGACAGGCACCGTTGCGGCCGCTTGACCTTGCCATCGCTGGAAGGTCTATCCTTGACGCTTGCCTATTGGAGAGCGCCATGGATACTGCCGTCAAAACTGCTTCCGACCTGGTCGACCTGAGCTTCAGGGTCGATGGCATGACCTGCGCGTCCTGCGTCGGCCGCGTCGAGAAGGCCTTGCTGAAAGTGCCCGGCGTGGAAAGCGCGTCGATCAACCTGGCGACCGAGAAGGCTACCGTGCGCGCGCGGCGCGACATGCCGTTCGACACCCTCGCGGCCGCCGTGGAAAAGGCGGGCTACGAGGTGCCGGCCGACAGCGTGTCGCTGTCGATCTCGGGCATGACCTGCGCCTCCTGCGTCGGGCGGGTCGAGAAGGCGCTGAAGAAAGTGCCGGGCGTGACCGCCGCCTCGGTCAACCTGGCCACCGAAAAAGCGCAGGTCACGGCGCTCGGCGTGCCGGTCGCGGCCCTGATCGCCGCGGTGGAGAAGGCGGGCTACGAAGCCACTGCCGGCAATGCGCCGCCCGTTCAGGATGCCGCGTCCGGCGGGCTGCCCGGCTGGTGGCCGGTCGCGGTGTCCGCGCTGCTCAGCCTGCCGCTGCTCGCGCCCATGCTGGCCATGCCGTTCGGCTACGACTGGGCCCTGCCGGGCTGGCTGCAGATGGCGCTGGCGACGCCGGTGCAGTTCTGGCTGGGCGCGCGTTTCTACAAGGCCGGCTGGAAAGCGCTGCTCGCCCGCACCGGCAACATGGACCTGCTGGTTGCGCTCGGCACCAGCGCCGCCTATGCGCTGTCGGTCTACCTGCTGTTCGCCCATGCAGGCCAGCCGGGCCAGACTGGGCACGCCGGCATGGGCCACCTGTACTTCGAGTCGTCGGCGGTCGTGATCACCCTGGTCCTGCTGGGCAAATGGCTGGAGGCGCGGGCCAAGCGCCAGACCGTGGCGGCGCTGCATGCGCTGGAGTCGCTGCGCGCAACCGACGCCATCGTCAGGCGCGACGGCGCCGACATCGCGGTACCGGTGGAACAGGTGCAGGTCGGCGACATCGTCGTGCTGCGCCCGGGCGGCCGGGCGCCGGTCGACGGCGTCGTCATCGAGGGCAGCAGCCACCTGGACGAGTCGCTGATCACCGGCGAAAGCCTGCCCGTGACGAAGAACGTCGGCGACTGCGTCACCGGCGGCGCGGTCAACGCGGACGGCATGCTGGTGCTGAAAACCACCGCGGTCGGCGGCGAGACCATGCTGTCGCAGATCATCCGGCTGGTGGAAGACGCGCAGGCGGTCAAGGCGCCGATCCAGCGTCTGGTCGACAAGGTCAGCGCGGTGTTCGTGCCGGTGGTGCTGCTGATCTCGGCGGCGACATTGCTGGCCTGGGGCCTGCTGACCGGCGACTGGCAGCAGGCGCTGCTCAATGCGGTCGCGGTGCAGGTCATCGCCTGCCCGTGCGCGCTGGGGCTGGCGACGCCGACCTCCATCATGGCCGGCACCGGCGTGGCGGCCAGGTACGGCATCCTGATCAAGGATGCGGAAGCGCTGGAAACGGCGCACGCGGTCACGGTCGTCGCCTTCGACAAGACCGGCACGCTGACCGAGGGCAGGCCGGCGGTCGTCGCGGTGGAAGCCGCGAGCGGCGCAGCGAACGACGCGCTGGCGCTGGCATGGGCGGTCCAGCAGTACAGCGACCATCCGCTGGCGAAGGCGGTGGAGACGGAGGCCCGCAGGCTGGGCGTGGCCTTGCAGGCCGCGTCGGACGCGCAGGCGCTGCCGGGCCGCGGCGTGCGGGCCGATGTCGGCGGCATCACCGTCCATCTCGGCAACCGCCGCCTGATGCAGGAGATCGGCGCGGCGACGGCGGCGCTGGACGCGGCGGCGACCGCGCACGAGGAAGCCGGCCGCACGGTATCGTGGCTGGCGGCGGGGCCGCAGGGCGCCGTTACGCTGGCCGGGCTGCTGGCCTTCGGCGACACGGTCAAGCCGTCGGCGCGGGCCGCGGTGCGGCGCCTGCGGGACATGGGCGTCGAGTCCGTCATGCTGACCGGCGACAACCGGGGCAGCGCAAGGGCAGTGGCGGCCGCGGTGGGCATTGCCGACTTCCGGGCGGAGGTGCTGCCCGCCGACAAGGCCGGCATCGTCGCCGCGCTCAGGCAGGGCGGCCGGACCGTGGCGATGGTCGGCGACGGCATCAACGATGCGCCGGCGCTGGCCTCGGCGGATGTCGGCATCGCGATGTCGACCGGCACCGACGTGGCGATGCACACCGCCGGCATCACGCTGATGCGCGGCGACCCGGCCCTGGTCGCGGACGCGATCGACGTGTCGAAGCGGACCTATGGCAAGATCCGGCAGAACCTGTTCTGGGCCTTCATCTACAACCTGGTCGGCATTCCGCTGGCCGCGTTCGGCCTGCTCAACCCGGTCATCGCGGGCGCGGCGATGGCCTTCAGCTCGGTCAGCGTGGTCAGCAATGCGCTGCTGCTCAAGCGCTGGAAGCCGCAGGCGGACCGCAGCGACCGGGACGACCGGCTTGAACAGGCAGGACAGCCCGGACAGCCAGAAAAGACGCAAGGAGCCAAGGCATGAACATAGGACAGGCGGCCGAGGCCGCAGGCGTCAATGCGAAGATGATTCGCTATTACGAAAGCATCGGCCTCATATCGGCGGCAAGCCGGACCGATGCCGGCTACCGGCAATACAACGAGAAGGACATCCGCACGCTGCGCTTCATCCGGCGCTCGCGCGAGCTGGGCTTCTCGATCGAACGGATCAAGACGCTGCTGAGCCTGTGGGAAGACCGCGGGCGCAAGAGTTCGGATGTGAAGGAACTGGCGGGGAAGTATATCGCGGAGCTGGACCGAGACATCGAGAAGCTGCAGTCCATCCGTAGCCAGCTGCAGCATCTCGCGGACTGCTGCCACGGTGACCACAGGCCGGATTGCCCGATCATCGAGGACCTGGCCGCGGGCCTGCGGCACTGAGGGTTGGAACTAGGCTGGAACTGCGCTGGAACCAAGGTAAAAAAAGCGGCGGGCCGTTGCGGCCGCCGCTGTGCCATCAGACCGCGGCGCCCGCGGTCACGTCGTAGCCGGCGTCGCTGATCGCGGCCTTCACCGCATCGAGGCTGGCCTGGGTCTCGACCCGCACCTTCTTCGACGGCAGGTCCACATCGACCTTCGCGCCGCCGTCGACCGACTGCACCGACTTCGTCACGCTGCGCACGCAGCCGCCGCAGGTCATGCCTTCCACTTGCAATTCATACATGGTGTCTCTCCTTTGCCGATTGAACGTTCACTGTAATCCTTCCCGTGGCGGGAAGGTCAAGCCCGACCGCGGACTCAATTCGTTTTCTGCAGGCGGGTAATCGTCAGCTGGCCGCCCGGCTGCTCCGCGACAAAGCTGATCCTGTCGCCTTCCGCCACCTGGTCGAGCATGGCCGGGTCCTGCACGCGAAACACCATCGTCATCGCGTCCATGCCGAGATTCCTGAGCGGGCCGTGCTTGATCGTGATCCTGCCCGTAGCCTTGTTGACCTTCTTCACTTCGCCGGTCGACATCGCGTCGACTGCCGCCGGGCTGGCCGGCTGCGCATGGACCGCCGGCGCGCTCGCCAGGACCAGTGCGGCAGCCAGCAGCGCGTTATGGAATGCTTTCATCCTGTTTCCTCTTTCTGTTTGCCTGTGATGTAAGTGATGCAAGTGATGTCGTTGATCTCAGTGATTGTGGCCGACGGGCTTGCGCACCGTCAGTTCGACGCCCGGCGCCTGCCTGCCTGCATCGGGCGCCTGGATGGCCGACGGCATGTCGCCGGTCCATTCATATGCCACTGTGCCCTTCGGATGCCGGTACCAGCCCGGGTCGCTGTAGTCGCCCGGCTTCTGGTCGCGGCGTATCTTCACCGTGGTGAACATGCCGCCCATCTCGATATTGCCGAACGGCCCGTCGCCGGTCATCATCGGCAGCGTGTTGTCCGGCAGCGGCATTTCCATGCTGCCCATCGAGCCGCCGCGCTCGCCCATCGCCATGTAATCCGGGACCAGGCTGTTGATCCGCTTTGCGATGTCCTTCTGGTCCACGCCTATCATGGTCGGCACGTCATGGCCCATCGCATTCATCGTGTGATGCGACTTGTGGCAATGGAAGGGCCAGTCGCCGGTGTCGGTTGCGTCGAACTCGATCGCGCGCATCTGCCCGACGCCGATGTCGAGCGTCACTTCCGGAAAGCGCGCTTCCGGCCGCAGCCAGCCGCCGTCGGTGCCGGTGGTGACGAACTCGTGGCCGTGCAGGTGGAACGGATGGTTGGTCATGGTCAGGTTGCCGATCCGGATGCGCACCCGGTCGCCCTGGCGCACGTTCATCGAGTCGACGCCGGGGAAGACGCGGGTGTTGATGGTCCACAGGTTGAAGTCCAGCATGGTGCTGGTCTTGGGCGTATAGCTGCCCGGCGCGATGTCGTAATTCCCGAGCAGGAAAACGAAGTCGCGGTCGACCTTCATGAAGCCGGCATTCTTCGGATGCGTGACCCAGAAGCCCATCATGCCCATCGCCATCTGCACCATTTCATCGGCGTGCGGATGATACATGAAGGTGCCCGGCCGCTTCGCCTCGAACTCGTAGACAAAGGTCTTGCCGGGCGGGATGCCGGGCTGCGTCAGGCCGGCCACGCCGTCCATGCCATTGGGCAGGCGCTGGCCGTGCCAGTGGATGCTGGTCTCTTCCGGCAGCCTGTTGGTGACGAAGATGCGCACCCGGTCGCCTTCGACCACCTCGATGGTGGGGCCGGGCGACTGGCCGTTATAGCCCCACAGGTTGGCTTTCATGCCCGGCGCGATTTCCCGCACCACCGGTTCGGCGACCAGGTGGAATTCCTTGACGCCGTTCTTCATGCGCCACGGCAGCGACCAGCCGTTGAGCGTGACGACCGGGTTGTACGGTCGGCCGCTGGAAGGCGGCAGCGGCGCCTGCGTGGCGGCGCTGTCCATGCTGGCCGCTTCGGGCAATGTGGCCGCGCCGATGCGGCTGACCGCCGTCGCGCCGGCCAGCGCCGCGGCGCCCGTGAAAAATTTTCTGCGTGTAACCATGTTCATTCCTTATCAGTGTGCGCGGGCAGGCGCCTGGACGGCGGCCTGTCCGCGCGGTTCGGCCACGCCGCCTGCGCCTGCGCCCGTGCCCTTGACGGCGGACTGCAGGCTGGTCTCGGCGATCCAGAAATCCCGTTGCGCGTCGATGGCGGCATTGACGCTGCCGACCTGGTCGCGGGCGTCCGCCAGCAGTTCGAACACGCTGGCGAGCATGCCGTTGTAGCGCAGCAGGACTTCGTCGGAAATCCGCTTGCGCAGGGGGACCACCTCGTCGCGGTAATGGCGGGCGATGTCGTAGCTGCTGCGGTAGGCCGAGTACGCCTCCCGCACTTCCGAGCGCGCCCGCACCGCGCTGTCGGCGGTCCGGTAGACCGCCTGCATATAGGTCGCTTCCGCGCGCGCGATGCGCGCGCCGCCCCAGTCGAAGAGCGGCAGTTCGAGCGCGATCTCGTAGCCGTTCGCGCGCGGCCGGCCGGTCTCGCTCCGGTTGGCATAGCCGGCGTCGAAGACATTGATGAAGCCGGTGGCGCGGCTCAGGCCCAGCGCGCTGGCCGTGGCCTCGGCATTGCGCCTGGCCATCTGCACGTCGAGCCGCTGCGCCAGCGCGCGCGACTCGATGCCGGCCATCTCGTCAGGCGCGTCCGGCAGGTCGGGCAGCCGCTCCGGCAGCCGGTACGCGGTGTCGGCGCCCCATGCGCCGAGCAGGCGGGACAGCTGTTCGCGGGTCGCGGTCGCCTGGTGGCGGGCGCGGGCGAGCTGCGCGGCGGCGTCCGCATGGAACGCCTGTTCCCGCGCCTGGTCCAGCTTGCTCCAGTTGCCGACCCGGTTCATCCGCTGCGCAAGCTCGGCGCCGGCCTGCGCCGCGGATGCGACCTGCCCGGCATAGACCGCCGACTGCTGCGCGGCCACCGCGTTGAAATAGGCCCTGCGGGTATCCATGGCGAGCTGCACCGCCTGGCTGGCCGCCTGCAGCTTTGCCTGCTCGAAGCGCCGGCTCTCGATATCGCGGCGCAAGGGCAGCGTCAGCAGCCCGACGAAGTCGAAGCCGATGCTGCGGTCGATCTCGATGTCCTCGCCGCCGCGCAGCCGGCCGAAGGAAACGCCGGGGTTGCGCAGCCGCCCGGCCTGCACCAGGTCGGCTTCGGCCACGCCCAGCTCGGCGAATGCGGCCTGCAGCCCCTGGTTGCGGGCCAGCGCGATACGCACCGCGGAATCCGGCGTCAACGGCTGCGCGAGCCATTCGGCGACGCCTGGCTGTGATGGCTGTGATGGCTGCGCTGATGGCGCTGGCTGCGCATTACCCGCCGGCGCCTGGCGCTGCACTGCATGGCCGGTGCGCTCGCTGGTCAATGCGGAAACGGCGTCGAGTCCGCCGTCTTTCGACAACGATGCGCACCCGGTCAGCACCAGGCCGGCCAGCGCGATGCAGACCGGCCGCAGCCGGGTGGCTGCTGTGATGATAGGCATGGTCATTTTCCTTGGTGGTCGTGCTGCGCGCCGTGGCCGGCATGCGGGTCTGGCGGGGCCGCTGCCGGTTGCGGCGCCGCCTGCATCGGCTGCGTCCCGTGCATTGCATGCATCGGGCCGGCATTGCCGACTTCCTGGTTGGCGCTGCGCCAGACCTGGTCCGGCGACGTTTTTTCGTCGGCGGCGGGCTGGTAGCTGGAAAGGGCGGATACGTAATGGGAGGCCGGGACAGGCGCGTCGGCGTCGGCCGGATGCGCGTGCCCGCCTGCTTGGGCGAGCGCAGCGGCCGGCAGCAGCGCCAGCGCGGCCGCGGCGGGCCAGATTGACAATGACATGATTACCTCGAAATCGATGGAACGGGCGTGCGGCAGCACGCGGGAGTACCCGTAGCGGTACGTCGATCAGGCGGTAATACGTTTGGGAGGTCGTTCCAGGCCGCCGGGAATGAAGTCGGCGAGCAGCGGCGAAGCGGGGAGGGGAGCGGGCACGGCGGTGCCGTAGACCGGCGTGACGACGGTGTCGACCGGCAGGGCGACGGCGCCAACGCAGCAGGCCGAACAGGCGCTGCACGAGGAGGCCGCGCGCGCGTCCATCGATGAATGGTCGGGCGCCGATGGCTGCGCAGCGGCATCGGCTTCGGCATCGTGCTGGTGGCCGGGCGACGCCTGGCCGTGATGGCCCGGGGACATCGACATCGACATTGCTGCGCTTGCCGGAGCAGGCTGTTCCATCGGCCCGCAGGACAGCTGCATCGCGGCGGCGAATCCCTGGAGGGGGAGCGCGGCCAGCAGCAGCCAGAGCAGGAAGGGTCGGATGAAACGATGCATTTTCAAAGTTTAACATTGCGCCGCGCATGGTTCCATGCGGCCTGCCGTAAGCATGGTCCTTCCAGCAGTGGTAAGGTCAAGCGTTTTTCGACCCGGCCGCGCAGCGGCATGCAGTCGAACCCGACAGAACCTACAAGGAGCACACGATGAAGAAGCTTGCATTCGCCGCATTGCTCGCGGCCGCCTCCGCCTTCGCCCATGCGGCGGGCGAGGCCATCACCGTCTACAAGGACCCGGACTGCGGCTGCTGCAGCGCATGGATCGAGCACCTGCGGGAAGCCGGCTACAAGGTCAGGGCGGTCGATTCCGCCGACATGGCCGCGGTGAAAAAGCGCCTTGGCGTGCCGGCCGAACTGGCGTCCTGCCACACCGGCGTGGTCGACGCGTCGGGCCAGGTGGTCGAAGGCCATGTCCCGGCCGCGGCGCTGGCCAGGCTGCTCGCGACGCCGTCGGTCAAGGGCGTCGCGGTGCCCGGCATGCCGGTGAACTCCCCGGGGATGGGCAAGATGGACGGCAAGCTGGTCACCGTCGACTTCGCCGGCAAGCCGTTCTCGAAGAACTGACGCTGAAAACCGGCGCCGCACGCGCCGGTCGTTTTTCCGTAGGACAAATCGCCGCCGGGTTGTAACTTGTGATTCCCTGCAACATTCGGCACATGTTTCCCGGTATATTCAACGCCATTCAAACCCGTTCCGACAGATTCCCTTATGGCCTTACGCTTTTTATCCGGTGGCGGCGCAATGGGCCAGATGATGCGTGAGCATGACTGGAGCGCTTCGCCGCTCGGCGCGCCGGCCGGCTGGACTCTGCCGCTGCGTACCATCACCGGCGTGCTGCTCTCGGCCAACCAGCCGATGTTCGCGGTCTGGGGGCCGGAGCAGGCGATGATCTACAACGACAGTTATGCCGAGATCCTAGGCAACCATCATCCGGGCGCGCTGGGCAGGCCTTTTTTCGAAGCCTGGCATGAACTGGTGGACGAGGTCGGCCCCATCATGGCGCGCGCCTATGCGGGCGAGCCGACCAGCATGAACGACATGATGCTGATCATGCATCGCCGCGGCTACCCGGAAGAGACCTATTTCTCGTTTTTCTATGCGCCGCTGCGGGACGAGAACGGCGGCGTCGGCGGCGTGCTGTGCGGCTGCACCGAAACCACGGCGCAGGTCTTCGCGGAACGCGCCCAAATCGCCGAGCTGGACCGGCTGCAGGTGCTGTTCAACCATTCGCCCAGTTTCCTGGCGCTGCTGCGCGGGCCGGACCATGTGTACGAACTGGTCAATCCCAGTTACCTGCAGCTGATCGGCCATCGCGAAGCGGTGGGCCGGCCGGTGCGGGCGGTGCTGCCCGAAATCGAGTCGCAAGGCTACCTGGCGCTGCTGGACCAGGTCTACCGCACCGGCGTGCCGTATTCCGCCGACGCCGCCGAGGTCTATCTCCAGCGCATGCCCGGCGCGCCGCCGGAGCTGCGCATGCTCGACCTGCTGTTCCAGCCCCGGCGCGACGCCGCCGGCGCCATCACCGGCATCCTGGTCAACGGCAGCGACGTCACCGAGACCCATGCGGCGCAGGAAAGCCTGCGCATCAGCGAGATGCGCAACCGCCAGATCCTGGACAGCGCAATCGACTACGCGATCATCGCCGTCGGCCTCGACGGCATGGTGACGCGCTGGAACAAGGGCGCCGAGCGGATGCTGGGCTGGCGCGAGGAAGAAGTCCTCGGGCAGGCGCTGGACATGATCTGCACGCCGCAGGACCAGGCCGACGGCCAGCTGCAGCATGACATGCAGGCGGCGCTGGGCGACGCCATGGCGCCGGCCGAGCGCTGGCACCTGCGCAAGTCGGGCGAGCAATTCCGGGCCAGCAGCGAAACCAATGCGCTGCGGGACGAGGCGGGCCAGGTCACCGGCTTCGTCAGGGTCATGCGCGACTGCACCGACGAGCACCTGGCCGCGCGCGCGCTGGCCGCGTCCAACGACCAGCTGCAGCGCGCGCAGAGCGCGGGCGGCGTCGGCGTCTTCACGGTGGACCTCGAACGCGGCCACATCACCGCCACGCCGCAGTTCTGCCGCATCTTCGGGCTGCCGCCGGCCGACACGCTGGACGTGGACATCGTTGAATCGCTGATCTTCCCGGAAGACCGGCAGCTGGTGTCGACCCTTGCCAGCCGCAGCAGCGGAACGGCGGCGGCCCGCACCCAGTACCGGATCCGCCGCGGCGACACCGGCGAAGTGCGCTGGATTGCACGCACCTCGGAGTTCCAGTGCGATGCGCAGGGCCGGCCGGTCAGCATGGACGGCGTGGTGCAGGACGTCACCGAGCGGCATGCCGCCGAGATCCAGCTGCGCAACAGCGAGGAAAAATTCCGCACGCTGGCCCAGGCGCTGCCCAACCATGTCTGGAGCGCGCAGCCGGATGGCCGGATCGACTGGCTGAACCACCAGGTGCAGGTCTATGCCGGCGGCGACCGGGACCTGGCAGGCGCCGGCTGGCTGTCGGTGGTGCATCCCGACGACACCGAACGCGCGCTCGCCGCCTGGCGCCATGCGCTGGCGACCGAGACGCTGTACGAAGTGGAGTTCCGCATCCGCCGGCACGACGGCGCCTACCGCTGGTTCCTGGCGCGCGCATTGCCGATGCGCGACGCCGACGGCGTGCTGACCCACTGGCTGGGCACCAATACCGACATGGAAGACCAGCGCGCCGCGCGGGAAATCCTGATGAGCACCAATGCCGCGCTGGAGCAGCGGGTCGAGGAGGAGGCGCGCGAGCGCGACCGCATCTGGAACCTGTCGCAGGACCTGCTGGTCATCGTCGGCGCCGACGGCTACTTCCGCAACGTCAATCCGGCATGGACCCGCATCCTCGGGTTTCGGCCGGAGGAAGTCATCGGCAAGCATATCGACGAGCTGGTCCATCCGCCCGACCGGGAGGTGACGCTGCGGGCGCTGGACCAGGCCGCGCATGACAGCGTGAACCAGTTCGAGAACCGCTACCTGCACCGGGACGGCAGCTTCCGCTGGTTCTCCTGGTCGGCCTCGCATGACGACAACGGCGTGGTGTATGCGAACGGCCGCCACATCACCGCCGAAAAGGAAGCGGCCATCACGCTGGCGCGCACCGAGGAGGCGCTGCGCCATGCGCAGAAGATGGACGCGGTCGGGCAGCTCACCGGCGGCATCGCGCATGATTTCAACAACCTGCTGCAGGGCATCACCGGCTCGCTCGAGCTGCTCAAGCTGCGCATCGATGCGGGCCGTTTCGAGAATGTCGACCGCTTCGTCGCCGGCGCCATCCATTCGGCCAACCGCGCCGCCGCGCTGACCCACAGGCTGCTGGCGTTTTCGCGCCGCCAGCCGCTGGACCCGAAGGCGGTCAAGGTCAACCCGCTGGTGGCGTCGATGGAAGACCTGCTGCGGCGCACGCTGGGCGAGCGGATCAAGATCGAGCTGGTGCTGGCGGGAGGGCTGTGGCCCACGCTGTGCGACCCGAACCAGCTGGAAAACGCGATCCTGAACCTGTGCATCAACGCCCGCGACGCGATGCCCGACGGCGGCAAGCTGACCGTCGAGACCGGCAACGCCCATCTCGACGAAAGCTATGCGGCCAGCGTGCGCGGCCTGACGCCGGGCCAGTACGCCTGCATCTGCGTGACCGACACCGGCACCGGCATGTCGCGCGACGTGATCGAGCGCGCGTTCGAACCGTTCTTCACCACCAAGCCGCTGGGCCAGGGCACCGGGCTCGGGCTGTCGATGATCTATGGCTTCGCCCAGCAGTCCGAAGGCCATGTGCGCATCTACAGCGAAGTCGGCCAGGGCACCACCGTCAAGCTCTACCTGCCGCGTTTCCGCGGCGTGCTGCCGGGCGAGGAAGATGCGCCGGCGGCGGGCGAGGCCCAGTTGTCGCCGGACCGGGAGACGGTGCTGGTGGTCGAGGACGAGCAGGTGGTGCGGGCGCTGATCGTGGACGTGCTGCACGAGCTGGGCTACCGCGCGCTGGAAGCCGAGGACGGCCCGTCCGGACTGGCCATCCTGCAGTCGCGCACCACGGTCGACCTGCTGGTGACCGACATCGGCCTGCCCGGGCTGAACGGCCGCCAGCTGGCCGACGCCGCCCGGCTGCTGCGGCCCGGGCTGAAGGTATTGTTCATGACCGGCTATGCGGAAAACGCCGCCTTCGCCAACGGCTTCCTCGAGCATGGCATGGAGATGATCACCAAGCCGTTCGCCATGGAAAGGCTGGCGGCCAAGGTGCGCGAGATCGCCGAGCGGAAGTAGGGCGGTCCCGCCGCCGCCCGCATGCGTGGCTTGCGGTCGGGCCGCGGGGGCGACAAGGGTGCAATGAGCAAAGGCCGTTGCGCCGCCGGCCTTCCGCGCGCGGCGGACGGCGTCGTCCGCCGCCGCCTTGCATCCTACTTCCTGGTCACGCTGTCCTCGCCGAAGCGGTCGAAGCGGCGCGAATAGGACAGGTCCAGGCCGGCGATCTGGCCGCCGCGCAGCACCACCGACCAGGCCCGGCTCAGCTGGTAGGTGAGCTTCAGCACGCTGGCCGCGCCGGCCAGGCTCTGCTCGTAGCCGATGGCCAGCCGCTCGGTGATGTTCTTGCCGAGGTTGACCACCTGCTCGCTGCCCAGCCCGGTCTTGCTGCTGCCGAAGGACAGTTCGTCCAGCCCCAGCCGCTTGGCGACCTTCTCGCCGCCCAGCTTGTTGAGCAGGCCGGTGGCGGCGCCGCGCGCCGCCGCCTGGGCGCCGCCGGTGCCGCCGCTGCCGCCATGCCCGAACACCAGCCACGACAGTTTTTCCTCGTCCGCCACGTTCGGGTCCGACACCAGCTGCACCCGCGGCAGCTGCACGGTGCCGGTGACCTGCACGCCGGCGGCGACGTCCTGGTTGCGCCGCATCGCCAGGATGTTGACGTTGGGGTTGGTCAGCGGGCCGGTGAAGTTGAGCAGGCCGCGCTCGATGTTGAGCACCGCGCCGAACGCTTCGTACTTGCCCTCGGCGATGTTGATCGTGCCCAGCGCCTGCAGCGGTTCGTTCGGCCCGGTGCGGATGGCCAGGGTGCCGGCCAGCCGCAGGTCGGCGCCCGATCCGCGGAAGCGGAAGTCGTCGCCGAGGTCGACCTGCATGTCGACCCTGGGCGCATACGGGCTGGCGGGCCGCTCCGCCGCGCTGGCGCGGGTGTCCGCCGCCGCCGGCTTGGCGCCGTTGCGGTAGACCACGACATCGTCGCCCAGCTTGGGCGCGCTCTTTTCCGGCAGGTTGAACAGGCCGCGGTCGACGGTGAACTTGCCTGTCACCTGCAGCTGCTTGCCGACATTGGCCACCTTGGCCTGGCCCGACAGCGTGAGCTGCGCCGACGGGTCGGCCAGCAGCTGCAGCTTGTCGGCGACGATGGTGGCGGTGATGTCGTTGCGCGCCTCGTCCAGCGGCAGCCTGCCGCTGGCGCGCAGCGTGCCGTCGCCGCCCCTGAACACCAGCTCGCGCAGTTCGGCGACATTGTCGGCCAGCGTGATGCGGGCCACGCCGTCGCGCAGGCGCACGCCCTGGTCGTACAGCGTCAGCGCCAGCTGGTCGCCGGCAAGCTCGCCCGACACCAGCGGCGCGCCGACCGTGCCGCCGACCGTGACGTTGGCGGCGATCTTGCCCTTGAGCGCGATGCGCGGCCCGGTCAGCGAGCTCAGGTTGCCGAGTTCCGGCAGCGCGGCGGCAATCCGCATGTTCAGCGTCGAGTCCGGCCCCGGCATCAGCCGCGGCCCGCTCTGCTGCAGGCCGACCTGGCCCTGCGCATTGACGTTGCCGAGGCGCGCAGTGTCGAGCGCGGCGTTGATGCGCAGCGCCTGCCCGGCGAAGTCGCCGCGCAGCCGCAGCTGCTTCAGGTCGAGCTGCGTGGTGCGGCCGCCGACCGGCAGGCTGACGTCGCCGCGCTTGCGCTCGACCTGGAATAATCCCGAGGCGGTGTCGCCCAGCGTGAAGTTCCAGCCGGCGTCCAGCACGAGGTCGCTGGCGACCGGCAGGTCGGCCTTGCCGATGCGCTTCCACAGCGCCAGCATGTGGCCGACGTCGAGCGCGGTGATGGCGCCCTGCGAGCGGATCGCGCCGTCGGCGCGGTAGTCCAGGCTGTTCAGGCTGACCTGCGCCTTCTCCACCTCCAGCCGGGTCGCGCCCAGCGTGACTTCGCCCGGCGCATAGTGAACGGCGAGCGGCTGCTGCATCTGCAGCCTCGGCACGCCGCGGTTTTCCAGCGTGCGCACGGTGCCGTCCCAGGCCAGTCCCGCCGGCAGCTGCTGCAGCTTGCCGGCGGCCGCGAGCGTCAACGCCAGCGCTTCGCCGCTGTACTTGCCGTTTGCCTGCAGCCTGACCGTGTGGCTGGCATAGGTGCCATCGATATCGCCCTGAAGCTCGTCGAGCTGGAGCTCGGCGGCGCGCACGCCATTGGCCTGCAGCGCCACCTTGACCTGGGCCTGCGGGTCGGAGCCGGGGATGCCGCGGGTGTCGACCTTGCCGCCGATGCGGGCGGCCCGGTATTCGCCGAACGCCAGCCGTTCACCCTGGATGTCCGCCTGCACCAGCGGCCGTTCCAGCGTGCCGGCCAGCTGGCCCTTCGCGTTGAGCGCGCCGGCCAGCCCGAAGCCCAGCCGGTCGATGGCGGGCGCGTCGATGGCGAACGCCAGCTGCTTGCCGGGCGCGCCGAAGCCGCCCTTGACCGCGACCTGGTTGCCGGCGACGGACAGCGTGACATCGCTGTCGCTGACCAGCTTGCCGGCCAGCTCCAGCCTGCCGCCGCCGCGCATCGGCAGCCCGGCGTAACTGCTGTCGGCAATGTCGAAGCGCACCCTGGCCTGCAGTTCCGGCTTGAGCTTGCCGCTGGCGGCGAAGCGCATGTTGATGTCGGCTTCGGGAATGGTGGCCGGCTTGGCCGGCGGTGCGCCCTTGCGGCGCGACGCTGGCGCCGGCGGCGGCTGCACGGTCGCCAGGAAGGCTGCCGGGTTGAAGTCGGCAAGCGCGCCGTCGATCGAATAGGCGGCCTGCTCGTCGCGGCCCAGCTTGCCGCTGGCGTCCAGCCTGGCCTTGCCGGCTTCGAGGTGGGCGCTGCGCAGCGTGATCTCCTGCGGCGTGATGCCGGCGTCCGCATGGATCGCGAACGGCGGCCCGTCCAGCTTCAGCGTCACCTGCTGGGTGTCGCCGGCAAGGCTCGCCTTGAGCGGGCCGTTGAGCCTGGTCGGCCTGACCGCCGCATGCAGCGCATGCAGGTCGAGGCCGCGCGCCTCGACCTGCAGTTCGCCGCTGCCGTCGGCCCGGTATTCGCCGTCGCCTTCAAGCCGGGCGCCGCCGCGCAGCGCCACCACCAGGCCGTCGAGCCGCTGGCGCTGCGCATCCAGCGTGGCGCTGGCCTTCAGCGACTCCAGCGGCAGCAGTTCCTGGTCGATGCTGCCCGGACGGGCGTTGGTGACCGAGATCGGGCCGCTGACCCTGATGTCCGCGAGGCTGGCGCCGGCGGCCAGCGGCAGCGGTGCGATGTCGGCGTCGATGGCCAGGTCGGCCTGCGGCGCGGCGGCATTGAACATGCGCGGATTCAGGTGCGCGACCGCCACTCTTGCGCGCGTGAAGGGCAGCGGCGAGAACGGCGTCGCGTCGATCCGCGCATCGGCATTGAAATTGCCGCCGCTGGCCTTCAGCGTCACGCCCAGCGCCTGCAGCGTGCCGTCGAGCCGGGTGGTGGCGTTGTAGTCGAGCTTTTCCCAGGCGCCGTTCAGGCTGGCGCTGCCGGTGAGCGGAAATGGCGCATCGCCGGTCAGCTTCAACGATGCGGCCGCCGCGCCGAACGGCGTCGTCGCCTTCTCGAGGTCCAGCGTGTGATGCACGCGGTCGGAGCTGGCGCGCAGCAGGACGTCGGCGATCCGGGTGGTGGCGCCGTCCTGGTGCACCAGCACTTCGTCGATCGCCAGCCGCTGCAGTTCGACCGCCAGCGGCAGCCTGATCTGTTCCGGCAGCTTGAGCGGCTCGGACTTCTTCGGCGACGGCTGCAGCGTCAGGTCGACATGCCCGAGTTCCAGGCTGGTAATGGTGAGCTTGCGCGGCGTGAAGCGGAAGTCCCACGCGCCGCGGACCCGGTCTATCGTGATCGTCTGCTGCGCGTCGTGGTAGCGGATATTGCGCAGGTCCAGTCCGCGCGCGACCGAGCCGCCGGCATACTCGCCGGACAGCGCGCCGCCCATCACCCGCGTGGCCAGCTGCCAGCCGGTGCGCGCGCCCCAGTCGGTGCGCAGCGCGGTGAAGACGAGGCCGGCCGCCAGCAGCACCAGCAGCACCAGCGTGGCGACGATCCATTTCAGCCAGCGCCAGCGGCTGCGGCTGCGCACGGGCCTGGATGGCGCGGCGGACGGTTGCGCCTGCTGGTCCGGCGCGCGTTCCTGGACCTGGTCCTGTTCCGGGGTCGCCATCAGAACGCCACGCCCAGCGAGAGGTGGGGATTGAATTCCTTGTTGCGTATGCCGTAGGCGAGGTCGACATTGACCGGGCCGACCGGGCTGCGGTAGCGTACGCCGATGCCGACGCCTTGGAACAGCTGCTTTTCGCTCCAGCTGTCGGTGGCGGTGCCGACGTCATAGAACACCGCGCCGCCCCAGGCGCCGGAAATCCAGCGCTGGTATTCGATGCCCGCCGTGGCCAGGTAGCGGGTCGGGTAGACCGTGCCGTCCCGGACGTTGCCTATGCTCTGGTACTTGTAGCCGCGCACCGACTCGGTGCCGCCGGCGCGGAACAGCAGCGAGGCCGGCACCGAGGAATTGTCGCCCTTGGAAACCACCGCGCCGACCTCGCCGCGCAGCAGCACCAGGTCGCGCTCGCCGACCGGCCAGTAGCGGCGCAGCTTGCCGTAGGTGCGGAAGAAGGTCTGGTCGGTGAGCAGGCCCTTGAGCGCCACGCCGGCTTCGAGCGACGCGATGTAGCCGCTGCGCGGGAATACCGGGTCGTCCACCGCCCGGTGGGTGCGGGCATAGCCGACCACCAGCGCCTGGTGGCTGCCCGGCTCGGTCAGGATGTCGGCCGGCAGCGTCGTGCCGTCCAGCTGCTGCAGCTCGTCGCGGTAATACTCGACCGAGTATGCATAGTCGTCGGTGTCGGTGCTGCGGGCGCGGCGCACGCCGGCGCGGCGGCTGCGCAGCTCGACGCCTTCGAGCGTGGTGCGCTCCACCGAGCCGTGGACGCTGTTGACGTAGGCGGTGCCGTCGGGCGGCATCGCCAGGTCCAGCGTCGCATTCTGCCGCTGCTGCTCGACGCGGACCTGGCTGTCGAAGACCCAGGCGCGGCCGAACACGTTGTTGTGGCTGTAGCGGCCCTCGACGCGGGCGCCGGTGTCGGTCGCATAGCCGACGCCGCCGCGTATGCGCTGGGTCGGGTATTCGGTGACCTTGACGTCGACCGGCGACAGCGCGGCCTGCGCCGGGTCCCTGTCGATGTCGACGACGCTGTTGCTGAAGTAGGGCGTGCGCTGCAGGGCCCGCTGCAAGGCGAGCAGGCGGCCGGCGTCGTAGTCCTCGCCCGGCTTGAGCGGATTCACATTGCGGATGATGCTTTCCGGGTAGCGGCTGGTGCCGCTGATCCTCAGCTCGCCCAGCGTGAACGGCGGCCCGCTCTGGTAATTGACCGCCAGTTCGGCCTCGTTGCGGTCGGCGAAAATGGCGGCGTTGGAACTGGCGATGGCCGCCGCCGCGTACCGGCGCTCCTGCAGCACGCGCAGGCCGGCGTCCTTGGCTGCTGCCCAGTCTTCCTGGCGGAACGGCGCGCCGGGCTTCATCGCCCAATTGTCGACGACCTGCGCGGCCTGCTGCGGCGACTGCTCGCGCGCCGGCCCGCTGACCTCGATGTCGGCCCGCGCAATCGAGGTGCGCGGACCTTCCGCGACGGTGACGCTGACCACCGGCGGCTGCGCCTGCGTGTCCAGCCTGATGTCGGCGGTCGGCGAAAAATAGCCCTCGGTCGCGGCCAGTTCCTTGACCTGCTCGGCGCCGGTTTCCACCATGAAGCGCAGCTGGTCGGCATTGATGTCGTCGCGGTCGCGGTAGCGCATCAGGTCCAGGTGCGCGCTGAGCAGTTCGCGCAAGGACTTGGGCGCGTCCAGTTCGACCTTGTAGACCGCATGGGCCGGCATGCTCGCGCCCAGCAGGACCAGGCAGCCCGATACGACGGCGAACGGTTTCGGGAATCGTGGATGAAACGGGAACGCTTTGCTTTTTTTCAATCAGTTTCCTTGACGGGCCGGCCGGCAGCGGCGGCGCCGAACGGGCAGGCGGAATGCCTGTGGATGCATGCTGTTGAACGGAAAGGGCGGCAGGGGCCGCGCTCAGGCTGGCAAAAAAACTGCAGCCCGCCGAGTGTAGATGGGGAGATTAGACCAGACAACCGCTATCGGGGTTTTGCTTGCAATCAGCAATTTTTTTCAATTGCTCAGCAGCGGCAGGTGCCGCCCTTCGGTTTCGACCATCAGCCCGTCGGCGGTGCGGGCCACCAGCACGGTGCCGAACTCGGGCACGTCGATCGCGGTGCGCCCCGAATCGTTCAGGGCCATGGCCAGGTGAAGATAGCCATGAAGCAAGTGAAATCCCGCCTGGTCCTGAATGATGAGTATGTCCGGGCTCATGGTAAGGCGCTCCTTGCAAGGGGAAAGTGGCGACGGCCGAGCAACCAGCATAGTCAATTGCGGTGACAGCGCAATGACTGCCTGCGTGCGCGCGCCGGCGCCCCGTGGACCAGCCGACGAACGGTCGTCGCCGGCGATGCCGGCCGGCATGTCGCGGCTGCCGGCATTGCCGCGGGACATTGCGTCCCGGCGCGGACGCAGGCGGCGGGAGGCTGGGTTATCCTTCGCGTCTTGCATCGATGCAATGACGTACGAGACGGAAGATGACGATGGCAATCAAAAAAATTGTGCTGGCGCTGGTGGTGCTGTGGTTTGCGGTCGGCGGCGTCGGGCATTTCGTCGCGCCGGATTTTTTCATGAAGATCGTTCCGCCCAGCCTGCCGTACCGGCTGGAAGCGGTCTACGTCAGCGGCTTTTTCGAATTGCTCGGCGCGGCCGGCCTGCTGGTGGCGGCGCTGCGCCGGGCAGCCGGGCTCGGGCTGATTGCGCTGACGGTGGCGGTGACGCCCGCCAACGTCTACATGTGGGCCAACCCGGACCTGTTCCCGGCGATTCCGGAAGTGCTGCTGGCCTTGCGTCTGGTATTGCAGGCCGCGTTGATCGCGGCGATCTGGTGGTCGACGCAGCGGCCCGGGCACCGGCGCTGACTGAGCGAGCCTGCCTAGCTGAACAAGCGTGGCAGGCTGGGCAGGCGCCGGCTACGCCGGCCAAGCACTTATTTCGGCATCAGCACCGTGTCGATCACGTTGATCACGCCATTGGACTGGACCACGTCGTAGGTGCTGATGTTGGCGCTGTTGCCGCCCTCGTCCATCACCACGATGTTGTGCATGCCGTTCATCGCGAAGCTGAGCTTGCCGCCGCTGGCGGTGGGCAGCTGCGCCTTGCCGTTCTGTTTTTTGATCTCGTCGGACAGCGCGGCGAAATCGTACTTGCCCGGCACCACGTGGTAGGTCAGGATCTTGGTCAGCGTCGCCTTGCTTTCCGGCTTGACCAGCGTGTCCACGGTGCCGGCCGGCAGCTTGGCGAAGGCGGCATTGGTCGGCGCAAATACCGTGAACGGTCCCTTGCCCTTGAGCGTGTCGACCAGCCCGGCGGCCTTGACCGCGGCGACCAGCGTCGTGTGGTCGGCGGAGTTGACCGCATTGTCGACGATGTCCCGCGTGGGCAGCATGCTTTGCCCGCCCACCATCACGGCGGATTGCGCATGGGCGCCGGCGGCTGCAGCGAGGGCGAATGTAATGACGAGTGCCTGGGACAGTTTGCGCATGGTGTTTTCCTTGGGTTGAGTATTTATTGTCGAGTTTTCATTGGCGTGCAAGGGACTATACGAAGGCGCGCGCCGAATGGATTCAGCAGGTTGACTCGCCTGCCAACAAGGAGGACATTGGCGCGATGGGGCCGCGCCGTCGCGCGATGCGCGGGCGAGCGGTCCCGCAGCGCCCGCGGGCGGGGCCGGCGACATGCCGCCCGACTTGAGAAAGGGATGAACTGGTGCGCAAGGAATCCAATGCGAAACAGCCTTCCGGCGACCAGCCCGGCTGCAACGACTGCAGGAATGCCAGCCGTGCCATCCCCGACTTCACGTTTGCCTTCCAGCCCATCGTCAACATCGCCACGCGCGGCATCTTCGCGTTCGAGGCGCTGGTGCGCGGTCCGGGCGGGGAGAGCGCGGAATGGGTGTTCGCGCAGGTCGACGCGGACAATCTCCATGCGTTCGACCAGGCCTGCCGGACCCGCGCGGTCCGCCTCGCGGCCACCCTCGGCATGCAGGCGCTGCTGTCGATCAATTTCCTGCCGAATGCGGTTTCCAGTCCCAGGAAATGCATACGCAGCACGCTGCGCGAATGCGAGCGCACCGGTTTTCCGGCATCGCAAATCATCTTCGAGGTGTCGGAAACCGAGAACGTGATCAATCCCGCTCACCTGCTCGATATCTTCCGGCGCTACCGCGAAATGGGCTTTCGCACCGCGATCGACGATTTCGGCGCCGGCTACGCAGGACTGGGGCTGCTCGGCCAGTACCAGCCCGACCTGCTCAAGCTCGACATGGGGCTGGTCTGCGGCATCGACGCCCATGCGCCCAGGCAGATCATCGTCGAGGGCCTGGTGGCGATGGCGAAGCGGCTGGGAACGACTGTGATTGCGGAAGGCATCGAGACCGCGCGGGAAAGGGACTGCCTGAGGGCGATGGGCATCGAACTGATGCAGGGCTTCCTGTTTTGCGAGCCGATCTTCCAGGGCCTGGGAACGATCCGTGCGGACGCATGGGAGTAGGGCCGGAATGCCGGTATTAAAGGTCGCGGTTGTTCCTGTTTTCGCAACAGGCCATTGACGCGCAGCCTGTTTATCGATCGCGGGGCGGTCGGTAGACTGTGCTTCATCGATGAGCACACAGACAAACCAGTGCGACTCAGCGAAGACCCCGGCGGCAGCGTCGCTGCCCCGAGCGCCGAGACTCACTCACCCATTGGAGAGCACCATGAACGTCAAGAATCTGATCGCCGCTGTTGCCGTGTTTGCCGCCGCTGGTTCCGCCTTTGCCCAGCAGACCGAATTTGTCGCACCTGACGCCGGCTTCAAGTCCAGCGCAACCCGCGCCGAAGTGCGCCAGGACCTGGTCAGCGCTGAGCGCGCAGGCCTGACCGCCCAGCGCCAGCACGACGGCCAGGACACCGCGGTTGCCGCCGGCAGCCAGAGCCGCCAGGACGTGCGCGCCGAGACCGTCCGCTCCGCCCGCATGCAGCGCGCCGGCGACGTCAATAGCCTGTACTTCGGCGCCTGATCGGGCACGCAGCCGCTGCGTTATTCATGGATCGCATGTTGGATATGCGAACTTCGAATTGGGCAGCGGCCTGAATAGCCGTTAATCTTTCACCTGTCTCCTCCACCCTCCCAAAGGATGGATTACCCGCTCCCAGTGAGCGGGTTTTTTTTGCCCCATGCATTGTCACTGTTCATCGCGAGGCAATCCATCCCCGCCCGCTGCCGCTTGATGCCAGTCCCATGTCATCGCCTACCGGATGAGAACTGCGGTTCCGGTTCGTCTGCGTAGCTCGTCGGGTGTAATAAGCAAGGCGCATTACACCACTGGTCAATCAACAACCACCGCCTGTTCCCAACGAATGGTGTGATGCGCTTGCGCTTTTTACACCCTACGGAGTTTCGTGGCGCGTCTTGAACCGGGATCGGCATTCATCCTCCCGCGATAACGCGGGGCGGGATTGCGCGTCATGCCGCCGGCAGGCCGGCACCGGCACCGGCACCGGCGGCGCGGCGCGCATCAGTTCGCCGAATACGCGCCGATGTCCCACTTGCCGTTGAAGGCGCGCGCCTTCCCGCCGGCGACATGCAGGTATTCGTCCAGCGGCGACAGGGGCACGCCGCTCGGCGAGAAGCCCGGCGCGCTGCCGATGCCGGCAAACGGCGCGGCTGGCGCCGGACGCAGGTCGTAGCCGGCGCGGTTGACGAAGGCGGGCGCCAGTGAACGGTAGTTGTCCATCATGATCGCGCCGGACTGGCCGGTGATCTCGCCGGTGCCGGCGAAGACATTGTTCTGCACCAGCGCCGGCGTCTTCACGTCGCCGCCGATGAGGATGAACATGCCGTTCGAGCTGTCGTCGTTGATGAAGGTGTTGTTGACCACGTACAGGTTCTTGCCCGGATTGCTTGCGCCTTCGACGCCGTACGACACCATGTTGCTGTTCTGGTTGCGCGAAGGCTGCTGGATCACGTTGCCGATCAGGTAGGCCGTCCCGGCATTGGGCAGGTCGATCTCGTAGCTCGGCGCGCCGCTGGCGGTGGAGCCGGCTTCGCCCGGCCTGGTGCTGGAAAAGCGGCTGTAGCTGATGGTGTTGATCCTGGCGCGCGACTTCAGGTTATGGCCGACATCGGCGTCGTGCGAGTAGGTGTAGCGCACCGTCAGGCTGGCGACCCGGCCGATGTACAGGTTATGGCTGGAGCCGCTGCCATTGCCGTTGTGGCCGAACTCGCTGTTCTCGATCAGGATGTCGCTTTCGCCGTCATTGGATGTCAGGATGCCGTTTTCATTGTCGTGGATGAAGCTGTTCCGGACGGTCAGGTGCGCGCCGTCCAGCCGGATCGCCGCGCCATTGCGGTCGGGAACACGGGCGCCCCACAGTTCGACATTGTCGACCACGGCCCGCTTGCCGGTGATGACCCAGATGCCCTTGCCCCATGCATACCTGCCGTTCGCGCCTATCTTCGGACGGCCGTTGACGCCGCGTATGGTCAGGTCGCTGGCATGGAAGGCGCAGACGTCGCCGTCGTAGCTGCCGGCGGCGTCGATCTCCACCGTGTCGCCTTCAGCCGCCGCCGTCAGCGCGTCGCAGGGCTTCGCATAGGCGCGGCCCGGGCCGACCGCCAGCACCCGGCCGGATGCAGCCCGCAGATAGGCCGGCTGGCCGGACGCGACCGTGTCGGGCGCCGCGTACTGGCAGCTTTTGACCAGGCCGATGGCCGGGTCGCCAAAGCTGGCGTTATTGCAGCCGACCGGGCCGTCGACGTTTTGGTACGCGTACTTGCCTTCGCCGCCGTAGCGGACCTGGCGGCGGCCGGGCGTGACGCAGACTTCGCTTTCGGTGGCGCACTGGGTCCAGCCGTCGGCGCCGGCCGTGGCGGTGAAGGCAGGCGCCGTTGTGGCCGGCGCGGTGCTGGCCGACGACGCCTGCGCGGCGCTGCCGGCGGCCGTGCTGTCGCCGCCGCCGCAGGAAGACAACAGGAGGATGCCCGCTGCGATGGCAGCCAGGCGCAGTGCGGGCAGCTTGCCCGTCATGGCATGAAGGAAGGTCACGATGCGTTCTCTGTATCCGTTGAAGTGCAGGGCGGAGCCGCCCTGCAGCGCTTAAATAATTTCCAGATGGAAATTCTAGCGCATTATTTCCTTGAGGAAAATAACTTTTGGAACGGATGCGGGGCAGGGCGGACGCATTCCGGCTGGACCGTTGCGTCGATCGCGCGTATGGGAGGGCAGGCCAGTCAGGAAAAGGAGGACCAGGATTGGGGCGAGGGCCGGGACGACTGCCCGGTCCTCGCGTTGCGCCGTTCAGGGCAGGATGGGATTGGCGATAGCCGCCTGTATGCGCCGGTCGGCATCGGCCTGCAGCATGAAGCGCCGCTTCACCAGGTCGTTCGCCGCCGCCGTCACGCGGGCAACGTAGGCTGCCTGGCTGCCGTAGAGCGATTCCAGCGAAGGCCGACCGTCGCCGGCGGCAATGCGCGCCGCCTCGGTCCTATGGAACGGGAAGTAGGCGCCGGTCAGGCTGACCAGGTCGGTGACGCCTGGCGTGGCGACGTAATTGAACTCCAGGCTGGTCCCGATTGGCGCCTGGACATCGACCGACCTGATGCCGGCTTTAGCCAGGCCGGTCGACGGGTCGACCTGCGGCACCAGGATCGCGTAGTCCTTCCCGACCGCACTGGGCGGCACGATGGTCGGGATGCCGGACTCGTCCTGCGGCCGGTACAGCGGCCCGAAATCGAGCAGCGTGTAGCTGTTGAACAGCGCCCGGTACTGGAACGCCGGTATGGCGGTCGCGACGCCGCCAACAGGCCAGCTGACGCCTTTCATCACCGGGAATGCGACCTGCGACGGACGCACCAGCGTGCCGTCGGCCAGCTTCGGCACTTCGCTGGCGGGCGGCGCGACATCGCGCACGACCCAGTCCTCCATGTCGATGAACAGTGCGCGGAAGGTGTCGGCAAAGTCGACATTGCTGCCGGCCGGATAGACCGACGAGGACGGGTTCCAGCCGATGGCCTGCGACTTGCCGCCGTGCTGGGCGCTTGTGTAGTAGTAGACGCGCGCATTCGACGGCTGCGCCAGGTCTGTGGTGCCGAGCGCATCGGTCAGCACCGGCGATCCCTGCAGCTGCCAGAATTCGGTGCCCGACAGGCCGAGGAAGAACTTGGGACAGCTGCCGGTGTCGCTGCAGCGCTTCATCACGCCGCCGGTCCGGCCCGCCACCGCGTCGACATAATCGGGCGACAGCCCGCGCGGCGCGGTCTGGCCGAAGGCGCGATGGTCGGTGCGCACGTTGCCGCCGCCGCCCGGCACGGCGAAGCGGGTGTTGATGTTGGTCTGGCGCGCCGCCACGTGGGCGAAGATGCCGTCGAATACCTTGCCGCCGTCCAGCGCCTGGTTGAAGCCCAGGTGCAGGAAGGTCTTCATTGCATTGCCGGACTGCGACGTGCCCTGGCCGATGGTGTTCCTGATGCGCCCGGCCACTGGGTTGGCCGCGCCGGACGTATCGGCCGCCTTCGAACGGAAGAACGTGACGGTGTCGCGCAATGCCGCCAGGCCCACGCCCATCACCTTGGGGTCCTTCGCGATATAGGTAAGCTCATAGACGTACCTGGGGTCGAAGCCGCCGTTGACGCATATTTTTGCAGGGTCGGCCGTGCCCGGGAACGGATTGGCGCCGCCGGCCGCGGTGCAGTCGGCGAACTTCCATTGCGACGCCGGGATGGCTTCCTTCGGGTCGCCTTCATTGATCCGCCGCGCCAGCGAAAAGCCGGGCTGGGTATTGTCGAGCGACACCGGCGCATAGGGAATCATCGAGCCGTTGAAGACGCCGTTGGGCAGCGTCGCGACCGGGGTCGCCGCATTGATGATCAGTTCGGTCGCATACGGTCCGGTGATGGCGGAGCCGTCCTTGTTTTTCGCAGTCGGCACCTGCAGCGTCAGCCGCGCCGGCGAACTCTTGGGCACGTCGCCCTGCCAGGCCGAGTACAGCATCACGTAGCCGCGTTCCAGGTAGACCGCGTCGCCCGGCACCTGCGCCGGCGACAGCATGGTCAGGATGTTGCCGCGGTTGGGCGCGTCGTAGCGCAGCACGCCATTCGCCTTGCTCATGTCCTTGGGCTTGAGCATGACGAAGTCGGCGCTGTACTCGACCATGCCCCTGTCGTTGACAGGCGCCAGGTCCAGGTCCTGGATGATGGCGTTCTTCGGGTCGTTCGGGTCCAGCTCGCCCTTGATCGTGCCGGAAACCTGTTCATAGGCGCCGACCTGGCCATAGCTGACGCCGGGCGTGAAGTCCTGCTGCGCCGTGATGGCCAGCGTCTGCCGCGGCGTCGCTGCAGACGCCTTGTCGTTGTCGTTGTCGCTGCCGCCGCAGCCCGCAAGGGCGAGCAGCGCCATGCCGCATGCGAGCGGCCGTGCAAGATGTGTCATGTCTCCTCCGGTTTGATTGCCAGTATGTGGATGAACCGCCTGCTTATTCCTTTTCGATATTGGCGGCCTTGATGATGCTGCCCCACTTGGTCGATTCGGCCGCCTGGAAGCGGGCCAGTTCGTCCGGCGTGGTGGTGAACACCTCGGTGCCGCTGCCGCTGTAGAAGGTCGCGGCTGCCGGCGACTTCGCGGCCTTGGTCAGCATCTCGTTGAGCTTCGTGACGATAGGCTGCGGCGTCTTGGCGGGCGCATAGGCGGCGAACCAGTAGCCGATGTCATAGCCCTTGACGCCCGCCTCGGCGATCGTCGGCACCTCTGGCAGCAGCGGCGAGCGGGTCTTCGACGACACGCCCAGCGCCCGCAGCTTGCCGCTCTTCACATGCGGCAGGCCGGTCGCGGAGTCGGTGATCATCATGTCGATCTGCTTGCCCAGCAGGTCGGTCACGGCAAAGGTATTGCTCTTGTAGGGCACGTGCAGCAGCTGAACGCCGGCCATCTGCTGGAACAGTTCGCCGGCGATGCGGCTCGACGAGCTGCCGCTGCCGAAGCTGAGCTTGCCCGGCTCCTTCTTCGCCTGCGCCAGCAGGTCCTGCACGGTCTTCACCGGCGAGTCGCTGTTGACAACCAGGATCTGGCCGCCCTTGCCGAGGCCGGTGATGGGCGCGAAATCCTTGACCGGGTCGTAGGGCAGCTTGCGGTACAGGTGCTCGGCGGCCGCATGGGTGGTGTTGGTGGTCACGAAGATGGTGTAGCCGTCGGGCGCGGAACGGGCCGCCGCCTCGGCGCCGATGAAGCCGTTGCCGCCCGGCTTGTTGTCGACGATGACCTGCGCCTTGCTGTCGGCCGTCATTGCCTGTCCCAGCGCGCGGGCCAGCTGGTCGGTCGCGGTGCCGGCCGCGAACGGCACGACGATGCGTATGGGCTTGTCGGGAAAGTCCGTTGCGCCGGCATTGCCGCCTAGCGCCACGGCAGCCGATGCCAGGATGAGCGAGAGTGCCCTTGTTGCCGAAGTTGTCTTGCATGCCATGTTGCTGTCTCCTTATGTGTTTGTGTTTGTGCCCGGCGCCGCATGGCGCGCCGGCCGGGCGAAATCTGTCTTAACGGTCCGGGATTTCCATCTCCAGCAGCACCGAACTCAGGCACTTGCCATGCGCATCCAGCGCCAGCGAGCGGGTGACGCCGCCGCCCAGCGCCTGGCGCATGACGAAATTCATCGCGCCCAGCTGCGGCAGCAGGTAGCGCTGCACGTCGCCGTTGACGATGCCGGCGAAATGCGCCTTGACGCGTTCGGCCGTGACGCTCCTTTCCAGCAGCGCGTAGTCGTCGGGGTCGAAAGCGATCAGGGAAAGGTTGGACGTGTTTCCCTTGTCGCCGGCGCGGGAATGGGCAATGTCGCGCAATCGCATGTCAGCTCTCCTCGAAATGAATGCTGGCCTGCGCCAGCTCGCGCGGCAGCAGCACCGACATCACCGCCACGATCTGCCTGGCGGACCGGGTAGCGCCGCCGCCGCCAGCCGGGCCGCAGGTATACAGCGCCTCGACCTCGTTGCCGACCACGGTCGCCTGCGCGAGGCTGTCGGCCCGCCCGGCGATGCGGACCCTCACCTCGTCCGGTTCATGACGGAGCGGCCCGCGCCCGAAAATGGCATTGACGCCGATCAGTTCGCTGCGAACTTCCGACAGCTCGGCGCCGCGGATGCGCAGCCGCTCTTCGACGATGTCGATGGCGAGCTGGCCGCGCGCCGCCGCGCCGGGGCCGGCATAGGAAATCTGGCCCTCGCCGATATAGCTGTCGACGTAGCCGACCGACACCTTGAGCGTCGGCGGCCTCGGGCGGCCGCGGCCGCCGCGGACGATCACGCGGTCCGGGCCGTCTTCGACGATGCTGACTTCCGAGAAGTCGGCGACGACGTCCGGCGTCAGGTAGCAGGCCGGGTCGTGGATTTCATACAGCAGCTGTTCCTTGCAGGTGCCGGCGGTGATCATGCCGCCGGAGCCGGCGACCTTGGTCAGCACCAGCGTGCCGTCGCGGCTCACTTCGCCGATCGGGAAGCCCAGGCGCGCCAGGCCGGGCACGTCCTTGACGCCGGGGTCGGCATAGTAGCCGCCGCAGACCTGCCCGGCGCATTCGAGCAGGTGGCCGGCCACCGTTCCCTGGCCGAGCAGGTCCCAGTCCTCCATGCCCCAGCCGAATTCGTGCAGCAGCGGCGCGAGCACCAGCGCGGGGTCGGCCACGCGGCCGGTGATGACGATGTCCGCGCCTGCCGCCAGCGCATCCGCCAGCGGCCTAGCGCCGAGGTAGGCATTGGCGGAGAGCATGCGTTCGCCCAGCGAGGACACCGGCGCGCCGTTGTCCTCGATCAGGTAGTCGCCGTCCCGCAGCGTGGCAAGCACGTCATCCCCGGTGATGGCCGCGACCTTCAGCCCGCCCAGCCCGAGCGACCGGGCGATGTCGCGCACCTTCGCGGCCGCCGCGGCCGGATTGGCCGCGCCCATGTTGGTGACGATGCGGATGCCGTTGCGGGCGCAGGCCGGCAGCACGGCCAGCATGCGCGCTTCCAGCAAGGGGTCGTAGCCGGCGTCCGGGTCTTTCATCCTGGCCTGCTGCGCCAGCGCGATGGTGCGTTCGGCCAGGCATTCGAAGACCAGGTAATCGATGCCGCCCTTTTCGGCGAGTTCGACCGCCGGTTCGATGCGGTCGCCGGAATAGCCCGCGCCGCCTCCGATACGTATGGATTTCTTCATGGCGTCTTGCGCTGCCGCCAGGCCGGGAGCAGGCCGGGGATGGCCGTGAATCCCGTCAGGGGCGACATGCGTCTTGTCTCCAGTCGATGCTTCTGTCTTTTCGGTCGGACCTACTGTGCCCAGCATCGGCTTTGAAGTAAATTGACATTTTTCGATCGATTAATCGGATTTTCGGGATAAAGCCATGCATGCCCATATCTCCACCCGGTTGCTCCATGCGTTCATCGCGCTGCACGACTGCCGGCATTTCGGCCAGGCCGCGCAGCGCTGCCACATGTCGCAGTCGGCATTCAGCGTGACCATACAGCGGCTGGAGACCGCGGTCGGCGCGCGGCTGTTCGAGCGGGACACGCGCAAGGTGGCCTTGACGCCGGAAGGCGAGATGTTCATCGAAGTCGCGCGCAGTTTGGTCGGGGAGATCGATGCGGCATTCAACGACATGGGCGACTACCTTGCGCGGCGCAAGGGCCGCGTCGTCATCGCCGCCTTGCCCTCGCTGGCGGCAAACGGGCTGCCGGCGGTCATCGCGCAATACCGCGCCGCCTACCCGGGCATCAACGTGACCCTGTTCGATGCGCTGTCGGACCAGTGCCTGTCGATGCTACGCGAGGGCAAGGTCGATTTCGCGCTGACCGCGCCCGGCCTCGACCTTGCCGAGTTCGACACCAGGATCGTCTGCAGCGACCCGTTCTACCTGGTCTGCCGGCGCGACCACAAGCTCGCCGGCCGGCGCAAGATCGCGCTGAAGGCGCTGGCCGGCTGCGAGATGATCCACCTGTCGAAATCGACCAGCGTGCGCCAGCATGTCGACGCGCTGCTGCGGGACGTGGCAACCGTCCATACCGGGCTGGAGGTCGAGCACCTGGCCACGGTGGCGGGGCTGGTCGAGCATGGCCTGGGCGTGAGCCTGGTGCCGGAACTGACGCTGTTCCAGTTCCGCTCGCTGGACCTGGTGGCGATCCCGGTGGAAGCGCCGGACATCGTGCGGCCCATCTTCATCGTCAGGCAGAAGAACCGCACGCTGTCGGTGGCCGCGCAGGGCATGCTGGAACTGGTGGAAGCAAGCCTGCGCTCGGTCGGCACGCGCCAGCGGGACATACCGGGGAGCCGCGGCGCGCGTGAATGAGGCCGGCTGGCCGGCCTCCAGGCGCGTCCAGCCCGACTATTGATCAAACCCGGCCGCAGGCGGGGACGCACTGCGCGCGGCAAGCCGTTTGCCTTAAGATTCGTGCGTCGTACCGGCGCTGCCTGGCAGCGCTGGCGCCGACTGGCACGGCCCGGCATGCCCCAGGGGCCGGCAGCACACTTCAAGGATCGGGTTAATGACCGGGAATTTCAATCTCGCGTGCGATGTCCATCGCCGCGCGACCGAGAGCGCCGACGCGCCCGCGGTGGTGTATCGGGACATCGCGCTGAGCTATGGCGAGCTGGCGGCGCGCGCCGGCCGCCTGGCCGCGTGCCTGCATGCGGCATGGGGCGAACGCGATGACGGCGCCGCGCCGCTGCGGGTCGGCATTCTCGCCTCGCGCAGCGCCGGCGCCTGCGTCGCCGCGCTGGGCGCGTGCTGGGCCGGCGCCGCCTACGTGCCGTTCGGCCTCAAGCAGCCGGAAGAGCGGCTGCTGGACATGCTGGCCCAATGCCGGCTGTCGGCCCTGATCGTCGACGACGACGGCCTGAAGCTGCTCGGCGAACGCGTGCTGGCGGCATGCCCGCGCCTGATCGTCCACGCTGGCGACGCGGCCGCCGTCCCGGCGGACAGCCGGCCCGGCATCATCGAACTGATGTCGCTGCCGCCGGCCCCGCTGCCGGCGCCGGCGGCCGTGGCCGCAGGCGACATCGCCTATATCATTTTCACCTCCGGTTCGACCGGCACGCCCAAGGGCGTGATGGTGAGCGCCGGCGCTTTCCGCCATTACCTGAAGGCCGTCGGCGCGACGCTCGGAATGACTGCGGATGACCGCGTGCTGGGCGTCTCCGAACTCAGTTTCGACGTGTCGGCGCATAACATGTTCGCGACATGGGAAGCCGGCGCGGCGCTGCACGTGCTGCCCGCCAGCGCCACGATGAACGCAGTGAAATTCGCCCGCATGGCGGGACTGACGGTATGGAATTCCGCGCCGTCGCTGGCAATCATGCTGCGCCAGGTCAAAGCGCTGACGCCAGGCTGCCTGCCCGACCTGCGGGTCACCGCCTTCGGCGGCGAGCAGCTGCCAGCGTCCACCGTCGCCGCCTGGCGCGAGGCGGCGACGGGCAGCGCCGTCTTCAATGTGTATGGGCCGACCGAGGCGACCGTCGGCTGCCTGGCGCAGAAGCTGGACGAGCCGCTGCCGCTGACCCCGGGCCGGGACGTGCTCGCCATCGGCACGCCATTCCCCGGCAGCGAGGCGCGCGTCGCCGGCAGCGACGGCCAGCCGCTGCCCGACGGCGTGCCCGGCGAATTGCTGATCGCGGGCGAACAGCTGGCAGCCGGCTACCTGGACGCGCCGGAACTGACCGCGGCCAGGTTCCCGGTCATCGGGGGCAAGCGCTGGTACCGCACCGGCGACCTGGCGCTGCGCGACCGCGGCGGCCGTTTCCACTGCCTCGGGCGGATCGACAACCAGGTCAAGATACTGGGCTACCGGATCGAACTCGACGACATCGACGCCCACCTGCGCGTCGCATCCGGGGTCGACCTGGTCAGCGCGGTGGCCTGGCCGCTGGTGCAGGGCGCCGCGCACGGCATCGTCGCCTTCGTCGGCGCGGCGGCCATCGACCTCAAGCAGGTCATCGGCGCGCTCAAGGCCCGCATTCCTTCCTACATGATGCCCAGCCGCGTGATCGCGATGCAGGAGCTGCCGCTCAACGCAAGCGGCAAGGTCGACCGCCAGGCGCTGCGCCAGCTGCTCGCGGACGAGATTACGTGAACGTGTCTGCGCCGGACGCCGCCCGGGGCGGCAGGCCCGGAGCGGGCGGCGGCCTGCGGCAGGCGCTCGCCATCGACGAGCGCGAGGGATTCATCGCGTTCGCGCAGACCTCGGCCGGGCGCGCGCTGCTGCTGCTTGCCGCGATGGCGGCGGTCATCCCGCATTTCGGCCCCTGGACCGGCGCGCTGGCGGCCGGCGCCGCGATGGCCGCGGTGGTCTGGCCGGCGCGGCGCACCGCCATCCTGTTTGCCGCGACCTGGCTGAGCGCCTGCCTGAACACGCTGCTCGGCGAGGTCGACACCCTGGCCAATATCCGCGCCGTGCTGGCGCAGGAAGCGATGACGGACTCGCTCGGGCCGGTGCTGGCGATGGCCTCGCTGTGCGCGCTGTTCATCGCATCGTACGCCGTGCTGCGGCATGTTCGGCAGTCGCCGCAGTCGCTCATCGCCAGGCGGCCGCTGCTGCTGATGCTGGCGCTCGAAGCGCTGCTGTGCGTGCTGGGCGGCTCCGGCCTGCTGCACGGCTGGCCGCGCGTGCTGGTCTGGTCGGCGGTCTTCATCTTCACGCCCTACCTGTGGTTCCTGCCCTTCGCCATCGCCGACCTGCGCTCGCGCACGCCGTCGCCGCTGCCGCTGCAGATGGCGGTGCTGCGCCCGTTCTGGAGTCCGGCCTACCTGCCGTTCGGCAAGGGCGCCGCCTTCCTGCGCAAGCACCTGTCGAAGACGCCGCGGGAGACGGCGATCACGCAGATCAAGGCCATCAAGCTGCTGGTCTGGGCCAACCTGCTGTTCGCGCTGCTGGCGCTGCTCGACTGGCTTTTCGACGCGCGGGTGGCCGTGCCCGGCGTCGACGACGCGATCGACGCCTTCCTCGCCGGCCGGCCCTTTCCGCGGCTGGTGGGCTGGGCGGCCATCGTGCTGGCTGCGGCCCGCTATGCGCTGCAGGTCGCCGCCTGGGCGCACCTGTTTATCGGCATCGCGCGGCTTGCCGCCTACAGGCTGCCGCGCGGCTCCTGGCGGCCGCTGCAGGCGCGCACGCTGATGGACTATTTCAACCGATTCCATTACTACTTCAAGGAACTGCTGGTCGACCTGTTCTTCATGCCGACCTTCTTCCGGGTGTTTCGCAACCACCCGCGGCTGCGGATGTTTTTCGCGACCTTCATGGCGGCCGGCGTCGGCAATGCGCTCTGGCATTTCACGCGCAATATCGACGTCGTCGCCAGCGACGGCCTGGCCAGCGCACTGGCCAGCTACACCAGCTACCTGTTCTACGCCGGGCTGCTGGCGGCTGGCGTCGGCCTGTCCCAGGTCCGCGCCAACATGGGCATACGCCCGGCCGTCACGCCGCTGGCGCGCGCCGCCTCCTTCCTCTTCGTCTGGTCCTTCGTCATCGGCATCCATGTCTTCGGCGACGGCTCCCGCACGCACACACTCACCGAGCGCCTCCACTTCATGGCCGCTCTTTTTGGAGCATCCACATGAACGCATCAGCCAAGCATCAACTCCGGGAATTCATTGAAAAGGCGCTGGCAAGCCAGGGCGACGGCGCCGGCTTCGCCGACGACGAGCCGCTGTTCTCCAGCGGCCGCCTCGACTCGTTCACGATGATGAACCTGGTGATGCACCTGGAGCAGACCGCCGGCATCGACTTCTCCAGCACGGAGTTCGACATCGACCTGGTCGACTCCATCGACGCGATCGAGTCGATGGTGGATGCGCAGGCGCCGGCCTGACCCGCGATTGCGGCAATTGAACTGTTCATAGATGACGCTTTATCCAATATAATGCGCTATCTATGAACCGGAGGCGTCATGCCGAAGAAGCTCTCCACGACGATAGACTGGCCGACGCTGGTGCAGGAGCGCCTGGTCATGTGGGGCAAGTGCATCCATACCCAGCGCCTGCGGCAGCGCATTACCGGCGCCGACCTGTGCGCGCGACTTGGCATATCGCGCGCGACATTGCGCCGGCTGGAGCAGGGAAGCCCGGATGCCAGCACCGGCGCCTACCTGACGGCGCTGCTCGCGCTGGGCGTGGCCGATCAGGCAACGCCGGCATTGCCGCCCGTGTTGTGGCAGGCCGACCATGGCCAGCGCGTCAAGCTCAGCCGGCAGGAGCAGGGAAACGACGATGCCGATTACTTCTAGGTCTCTGTATGTCTACCTGCAGCGGCCCGATGACGGCGAGTGGGTCACCGTGGGCCGCTACCTGGCTGCCGCGCACGGCGAGGGCTATTTCCGGTATGCCCCTTCCTACGTCGATGCAGGACTGGCCTGGTCGATCGACCCGGTAAACCTGCGCTTCGTGCCAGGCCTGGACGTCGCCGCGACGCGGTATCGGGGCCTGCATGACGTGCTTAGGGACGCCTGCCCGGATGCCTGGGGACAGGCGCTGCTGAGACGAGAGCACAACCTGCCCGGCAATGCGCCGCCGCTGCAATACCTGCAGGCGGCAAGCAACATCGACCGCTGGGGGGCGCTCGCCGTCGGCGCCAGCGCCAAGGCGCCGAAATCGAATCTGGGCAGCCCCGCGCCGCCCCGGCTCGACCAGGTTGTCGAGGAATTGGCGGCATTGTCCGAGCGTCGCCCGGCGATCCGCGCAAAGATCCGTTCCCGGCTGATTCAAACTGCCAGCGTCGGCGGAGCGCGGCCGAAGTCCACGGTCCAGGACGATACGCTGCAGTTCTGGCTGGTCAAGCCCGGGATCGCTTCGGACGTCGCCAACATCCCGCTCCTCGAACATGTCGGCCAGCAATGGGGCAGGGCAAGCGGGCTGGATTTCGCGGCGACAGTTTTCCACCCAGCCGTCGGCGGACGCAGCGCGGTGCGCGTGCTCCGGTTCGACCGGCATCTCGGCCGGCGCCTGATGTGCGTGAGCGCCGCTTCCCTGCTGCAGGCGGAATATCCGGATGACCTTACGCAAACAGACCGCTGGAGTTATCCGCGCCTTGCCGAAGAGCTGCGGCTGGCCGGCTCACCGCCGGAAGACCGCGTCGAGCTATTCGGCCGCATGGTATTCAACGCGGCATGCGGCAACGATGACGATCACGTCCGCAATCACGCCATCGTCTACCGCGCCGACGAAGGCCGCTGGCGCCTCGCGCCGGCCTTCGACGTCGTCCCTAACCCGGTTGAGACGCCGAGGCGCCTGCACATGCAGTTATCCGTGGGGCGCTTCGACATATCCCGTGACGCGGTGCTGGCCGATGCGCACCGCTTCGGGTTCAGCGGCAAGGCTGAAGCGGCAAGCTATCTCGATATCCTGCTCGACCGCATCGGGGCCGGCTTTGCCGGCACCGCGCACTGGCTGGACAACGCATGGCGGCAAACCCTGCACGAGCGGCTGACGCACAATGCCGCGGTCCTGAAGGGCTTGCCAGGCGTTCTTTCGCAGGAGTGAGAAGATGAAACCAGGGACGATGCGGCGCATCGTCCGCCGAAGGCCGGGAGCGTACCCAGGCTGCGGACGCCTGGCTCCCGTTCCGACGTCAAGAACAAGTACTTTCCATGAACCCGGGCTTTGATTGGCTAAAGTCATGGAGAATTCAAACTAATCGCTTTACAGTTAGGTATGTTTTGGCGATCTGACCCCAATTTGTACCCACCCTATCTTCGGGCCAGAATTCGTCGAGGCAGGGGAGTAGGTGAGCGTATGAATTACAAACGCTGGCTAAATATTTGTGACGTGCCCTCAACTGGAACCTCGTCTTCGACTTCAGGAATAAAGGTAAGACGCCCGGTCCACTTGCTCTCCGAGTTGGAGACAACCTATTTCTACATTGCTGAGCGAACACATTCCATTGTTGACATTCGGGAACAATGGCCGATTCTTCATATTGATGAAACGCTTCGTCTCTGCTCAAGCCTTGGCATAAAGCATGCCTATCGAGAAGGGTATCCCGAGCCATTCACAATCGACTTCCTCCTTACTGAAGTGGTTGAGGGAAAACCAATAATCTATCGTGCAGCAAGTATAAAAACCGCCGAAGACGCGAAAGATCCGAAAGTGCGTCAGCGGCTTGCTGTTGAGTTTATGTGGTGTCAGGCGCACGGCATTCCTTGGACACTTATTGATACGTCATCATTTGACAGGACCGTGCTTGAAACTTTACGGTTTTTACGCAGCTGGTTCCGCAATCGTTACGAACCAAATGAAAAGATCGTGGACGAATTCGTCGAGCAATTTCTGCTCGCCTATATTCCAAACGTAGTTCTCCAAACATTAATTGAAAATATAGCGAAACGACTGGGAATCGATCAGTCCACGGCAACCAATATCTTTAGCTTTAGTGCATGGTCTGATCGAATACCGGTTTCACTCCGACATCCTGTATTGATGAATAAGCCCTTGGTTCTGAATCGTTTTAAATGATGAATGAATTCGTGCCAATCTTAAATGCAGTACCAACACCGGGCATAGTGATCCGCTTGAACGGAAGCAATGCTCGATACTTGCGGGTAACTCACGTTTTCGCAGATTTTGTCTACGTCATGTGGGTTGGAGGTCCAGAAGAGGTACGGCTTGCGCGACGCCCGATGAGAAAAACGCCATCGGAAATAGAAGAGATCATCAAAGTAGGTGGCGGAACCTTGGGACAGCTAACCCTCCCTCCTGCTTTGTCGAGCACACCCACCTCCGATTCTGAACGAGCGCGCGCACTGGAATCAGCATGGGCCATGGTTTTTCCAGTTATAGAAGCCCTCGATAACGAAGCGAACCTAGATCGAATGAGATTTACTGCCACGATCCGCATACAAGCAGAGAAAACTGGTGTTAATTTCACCACTCTTTTCCGTCTAGTTCTTCGCTACTATTATTTTGGCCGCACAAGGTTTTCCCTACTTAAGTTACCTCCAGGGACTAAGCCGGGCAAAGGCCAGTACGCTAGTATAGGCCCAGATGTAGAGAAACTAGAGCGCGAACCTAAACGTCGAGGTCGTAAATCAGCTCTTGCGAAGGAAATGGGACCGAATGATTTCATTGTGTCCGCCGAGGACATAGACGATATGGTGCGGACCTTCCGTACGCTTCTCCAAAAAGGTCCAGCGTACAAATCAAGCGCCCATGAACACTACCTGGCTGGAGCATTTCGTCGCCGGTATCCTGAATTGCACGCGCATTACCTTTCAGGTGCTCGGCTAGAACCGGTCACTGCCCGACAATATAGTTATTACATTGATCGTCATGCGCAATTAAGCGAACGGCTTGCAGGTAATCTTCGCACTCATCGCCGCAATAAAGGGCATCTAGGCTCACTTTACGCCACTGGCCCAGGCGAAGTTTACGAGATTGATTCTACTGGGGGCCGGCTATTTCTCGTAACAGCAGGGGAAAATCCATCTCATGTCGGAAAGCCAACAATTTATTTAATGGTTGACAGATGGAGCCGATTTATTGTCTCTGCCTACATATCGCTGAAGTCGCCCTCGTACGAAGAGGTGCGACATGCACTTTTGGTTGCCTTCACATCGCGTGAACGTCGCTTCCAAGCCCTCGGTATAGATATTGATGACGAACGATGGCCGGTAGGACAGATGCCAGCCGTAATATGCCCTGATCGCGGTTCTGAATTCATGTCAAATTCGATGGAACAGGCTGTCGTGTGTGACTTAAGAATCGAACTTACTCCTCTTCCGCCCTACTGCCCTGATGGTAAAGCTATCGTGGAAAGACTAATCAGGGAAGTCAAGCGACGGATGGCAGTTAAGGGAATGAAGGGCACGTACGCAGACCGACCAATGACTCCCGACACTAAGCGGGCAGCTCGAAGCGCAAAAACTGCTGCCGTCCACTCGTTAGCCGACGCCTACAGGGTACTCATCGAAATCATTCATGATCATAACAATCGACCCCATACCGCACTCAAGAGAAGGCGCGTTCTTACCCAAGCCAGCGTCCACCCGTCACCGAAAGCTGCATATCTTTGGGGGCTAAAAAACGTAATCGGTTTGCGGAAGGCACCATTTTCTGACGGCGACTATAAACGATTATTGTTGGCCACAGACATGGCTAGTATAGCGGGCGGTGTTGTTCGCTATAGAGGACGTCCATATTTACCGCTAGACGAAGCATCCGACGATCTCGCCGCAAAATCTACAAATCGCGCGAAACAGGTTACCGTTCGCATAGACAAGACAGATCCGCATGAGTTGTTCGTCGTCACATCTCAAGGAAAATGGGCTTGCTTTGGTATTACTAAAGGCGGTGGGAATGAAATTGCAGGTCTAACGCTGGACGAAGAAGAGAGCCTAGCTTCTCATACATCACTTCTGTGGGCGAAAACTGCGCACGATAGTCGACTCGGACGCGTAGCCTCCCTTAGTTCGAAATCTATACCCGCAAGTGTGTTCGCTAGACCGCTCACACAAGAAAGCAATAAAACCCTTCAATCTTCCAGAGCCGAGCAAACAGATTTGGTCAAAAGGGCCTTAAATGAAACGGGAAAAAAGACAGCCGCTAACATTTCACAAAATGTGACAGCGAGTCTGCTTGACTGGGAAAGAATTGAAGAAGAAGAGCGATTAGGAAAACTTGACGCTGTTCGGAAACATAGGAGGAAGCGTTGAAGTGGGAAAATGTTATTTCTGCTAAATACACCGAAACTGGCGTCCAACGCTTCAACGGAAATCCTTTCATAGAGGCTATGCCCTCTCTCGCAACGACGAAAGCTGCCTTCCTCACTGGGCTTTCTCATTATCCTCCGAAACCAACCGCAAAAACTCGGAAAGCGAACGAAATTGTTCGTTTAATGGAGTTGTCGACTCTTAATGATGTTGTTTTTCCATTTCCTGAGTATCAAAAGGCGGCTCTTGCCATGGCTACAATTATGCGCGATGCCTACGTTTCAAGGAATCCCTTAACGGTAATTGATCGACAGCGAAGGCATGCACTGGCCTTAAACGGTGCGGACGGATTGCCATTTCCAGAAAATTGGAAATCGTCCGCGAAAGGTCATTTTATAATGGCAGTTAGCGGAATGGGTAAGACAACTTTTGCTAATGCGTTTCTGCTCCGTTATCCGCCGGTAATCAGCCATGACGGATACAACGGCCAGCATCTCAAGTGTCATCAAATTGTGTATATGGTGCTGCGAGTTCCCCACGACGCAACACTGAAAAGTTTATGTATGCAGTTCTTCGAAAATGTCGATTCTCTGCTGCAAACGAATTATGTTCGTCAAGCAAGGTCGCTGCGCAATATAGCTCCGATGGTTCAATTAATGGGCCAAGTGGCGACTGCTGTGTCGTTAGGCTTACTGGTGATTGACGAGCTGCAGAATTTACGAAACGCACGTGGAGGAGATGCCCACTTTGTTCTAAACCTTTTCAGTGAGATTATCGAAAGGCTAGGAATTTCACTTCTGGCGATTGCGACTCCAGCTGTACAACCGGTGTTTGAAGGAAGTGTCCGTAACGCGCGAAAAATTGCATCATATGGCGAAACCGTCCTTAAGCCGATGAAAAAAAATGATCAGGTTTGGAGAGATTTTTGCGAGACCTACTGGGACTACAGTTTTGTTAAGAAAAAAGAACCTCTTCGGGATGATGTGATGGATGCTTGGCATAAAGTATCCGCAGGTAACACAGCATTTGCGGCATTAGCATTCATGCTCGCCCAGCGTAACGAGATTGGGGGACGAGAAGTAGTTGATGAAATCGCCTTTTTACGGACAGCCGCGACAGATATGGCATTTTTGCAGCCTGCCATTTCGGCACTAAACAGCAGAAACCCGAATAAACTCCGCGCCTTTGATGATCTGCTATGGAGCCCGCAATATACGGCACTTCGAAAGGCCATGGGAGCGGTGGAGCCCGCACATGATAGAAAGGGGCGAGATAATCCCATTCTAGATGAGTTTGATGACATGTCTAATGAACTTCCCAAGGCAACAAGGCGGCGCAATGGAACACATGCCACTCTGAAAAAGGCCGACGACATTTTTGATGGGACGCTACCAAGCGAGGATCCGTTGGCCCGTCAATAGAATAAGAAGCGAGCGTAGGCATGTTAACTAGCCTAAGTATTTGCCACGTCCCAAATTTATTGCCGGACGAGTTGCTGTACTCGCTAATTGGGCGACTTGGTGCTATAAATGCGCTTGGGACGCCAAAAGCAAGAATGGAATTATTTTTCGGCGAGAGCAATTTGATTCCGAGTGTAGATCTGCCTACGGGACTTGATACATTACAAAGACGACTAGGAATAAATTCTCCATGGTGTTCAACGGCGGATCTGATTGATAACGGCACTATCTATCCATACCATCGCCCTTTCCTCACCGGGGAACGGCAGAGAACAGTTGAGAAAATATTGTTTTATGGCGGAGGCAACAGGCTAAAAACCATTATGGGTCGCGTCGCAAACAGATTCGGAGCTGCTCCAATCTTGCGCTACTGCTCCGCATGTAGTGAATCCGATATCGCCAACTTTGGAGTGCCGTATTGGCACCGCTCGCACCAATTACCTGGGGTAAGCTCGTGCATTTTTCACGGGCTTGACCTCTTTGATTACGCTGCCACATCTCCAGTAGACAAACAGCGCCTGATCCTAGCCCCCGCACTAAACATGCTAAGTCAACGGGGAATCAATTCTGACCCACAACAAAAGGACTTTGCGGTTCTTTCCAACGATCTATTAAATGCCCGGCTTCCTGCACTTGAAGCGGAGCATCGTCAAAGAGTATTTTTTAGTGAATTGATTAAACTTGGATTTGGTCGGAAAAGTAGCGTCGACCATCTAGCCTTGTCGATCGCGGTCCGTGAACACTACCATGACTTTGCTGGATTCATTCATCGCGAGCGATTGCTATCTACCGAACTGACTCCTCTCTGTTGGCTACGTGCACTAGTTGACAGGCCTTCGCGATCCTTACATCCCGTATGCTATTTGCTGCTGATCGGTTTTCTGTTCAAAACAGTTAACAAGTTCATCGAAGCTGTCGCGCACCACGAAGTCGGGCAGCCCAGTTCAGCCACGGCAAAAGTTGATTCAAGTCATAAGCTAACCACATCAGTCCCAGAGCCAACTCTACATGCACTGCTAAATACTCAATTCTCGTGCCGTAAAGCCGCACGCGAGTTAGGACTTTCAGTAACGACGGTCGTGAAACAACGCCAAGCCTTAGGGATCACAATCTCAGAGCGTCCGAAATATCTAAATTCCACTCGTTTAGCCCCAATTATTCGCGACCTCAAAGAAGGGGTTTTGCCCCAGAAGATTGCGAGCATCCATCACGTGTCGCTGAGCACGGTATATAGACTTAGGGCACAGTTTTCGGCTGAGACACAGGCATGTGCCGGACGGAGGTACGCGGCTGAATTGAAGTCCAGACGAACCCACTGGATGCAGATAATCAAAGCACAGCAATTAAACGGTTTAAAAGCTGCTCGCTCAGCTGCAGCTTCGACTTATACATGGCTATATCGACACGATCGAGAATGGCTGCACGAAAAATCTAGACACTTGCATTCACAGCGTGTTCCTAACCCGAGGGTAAATTGGCAAGAACGCGATTCGCGCTTGTCTCATGCAGTCTCGGACTATGTTAAAAAGTTGATGAGCCAGCACGAAAGACCCCGTATAAGCCGAACACTTATGACGCATCACTTGGATGACAAGCTTATTCGGGCAAACATAGACCGATTGCCACGTCTCCAAAGGCTGCTCGAGTGTTTAGAGGAGACGCCACTTGCCTATCAGCTATTTAGGATTGACTGTGCAATAGCACGGCTGGCCGAAAAAAGCTTGCCGCTTGTTGAATGGCGCATTAGACGATTTGCTGGTATTCGCCGATGGACCGAAACGCATGCGGCTTACGCAGCGTGTAAAGCTGAGAATATCGAAAACGGTACAACATAATGAGTAAGTCCACAACAAGTCTCTGTCTGCCATTTGTACCTCCTCCCTATCCAGATGAGATCCTCGGATCCTGGCTAAGTCGAGTTAGTATAAGCATGGGAGGGGGCGCTTGGCGGACGCTTCTAGAAGCAGTTGGCTTCGATCGACGTCTGCAAGCTCCTTACTTTAACATGGTCGACTACGATTACCGACTGAATAAATTGTTTTGTGTGCTAGGCACTACTTATGAGGACAATCTTCTAAAATTAACTACGCTTCCTTACTGGCTGACTTTCGCCGCAAGCTCTAGCCTAAATCCTCTTCCAGGTACGTCAAAAATTCCAGTGCCGTTTGGATCTAGGAGTAACGTTACTCTCTCGTCAATTAGATCTTTAGGAGTGCAACGGAACCTTGGACAAAGGGCGGACGCGCGTTATTGTCCGGAATGCCTTTTATGGGATTACCAAAACGTTGGGCAACCTTACTGGCATAGGGCACATCAATTACCTAACATTTTTTTTTGCCACAAACATTTATGCGAACTACAGACTAGCTGCCCTTATTGTGGCTTCACATGCTTTCCAAGCGCGAAGTCTATGGTGACCATGCCAGCGATAATATGCCAATGCGGAAAACGTTTAAATGTCTCGCGCGGATCCCGGGTATTGTCGCTTGCGGAGTTAAAGCTAATAAACGTATCGATCCGCGCACTACATCACGAACTACCTGAGTGGGATTATCGACATGTTCATGCACATTTTAAATCGCTATTAGCCGGTGATGATAGTTTTTTAGGAAGTTATAAGGATGTCTTATCAAACACCTTTTCACTTAGCGGAGGAACCAAAGTTATCCTTAGTTCTGGCAGGTTAGGTCGAGCTGCAGCTTGCCTCAGCTTTAGACCAAACTTAAATGCGGCGAGCGCCCCTGAGTGCTGTGGTTTGCTCGTTGCACTCAACGTTGACTTTGACTCTGCTACTAAGGAATTCCGGAAATGCGCTCTTGAAGGGAAGATTCTTGTACCACAGGCCAAAACCGGGGGGCATATTAATACAACGACAGTCGAGGCCTCTCGACTGGCGCTGTTACAGTTGCAAGAACAACATCCATTACGGCCTCCATCGTTTTACCAGAAACACTACTGGTTGTTAAAGCTTAAAGATTCAGATTGGCTATATAAACACTTTCCGAAAACTTTAAAAACGCTAGTCCCGAGCCTGCTCAGCGATCGAAACAATATCTTAGCCCGCCATGCCGCTCGACAAACTGAATCACAGAAATTATTACAAGTAAACGGAAGCGCTGCAGAGATACGTGCTCGAATAAGAGATTTTGCTTGGTTTGAGGAGCAACGGGTCAGTATTCAAGTCACAGTGAGCAAAAATATCGATATTGCTAAAAAGGCTGTTTCCCATAGTCGCTTGACTGCGTTGGAAAAAGCATTGAATCAAGTCTTGGAAAAGGAACAGCGGCCAAGCCGGATCTTCACGGCAACGCTAGCGTCCATAGCGGGTTTATCCCACAGTCAAGCGTTGGACACCCTTTATGCTAACGCCACACTTCGTCGCCGAATCGCTGAAGCAAACAGAGACAAGAAACGTAGGCAATTACTTTGGGCCGCGCAGCAGTTGTCCGCAGATGGTATTGAGCTAAACAAAAAGCAAATAGGAAAACGAGCTGGTCTTCCCTCGGTTGATATCTCTGACGGAATTTTAAAAGAAATTTATAGTTTGTATTTTAACGAATAGAGTTAGTAAACCTTAGAAAGTCGAGTATACCTAGGCAGGCGATATACTGACGGTAGCAAGGGCTTGCTGAGTTTTCTAGCCAAGACAGTATTTATAGCCAATTTCTGGCATTATCATCGTGTTCATAATAAATGACCATGGCGGTAGCCCCAAAAAAGGGCAGCCACATTTGTTCGACACGCTTGCATTGTTCAAGACCTGGAAGTCTTTGTAGATTGTGCGGCGCCTAGTAGCACGGTTCGAATCGCTCAAAAGCTGCCAGAAATGGCTTTAGCCATTCTTGGAGATCGGCATGCCAGTTAGTCCCGCAAAAATAATGCAATCATGGATATCCCTCTAAGTTGCACTCTCTATAAATTTCTCGTCCCTACTCGGCAAAGTAATGCTAATTATCCGTTTTAAGGAGTTCTACAATATCTATTTGAAGTGCTATCGCCAGCTTCTCCAGATGATCTAGAGAAACTGTCTCTACCCCATTCTCGACCCGAGATAGAAACGTCCGTGAGAGACCGGCATCTTTTGATAAAGATAACTGTGACAATCCACGTTCCTTACGCCATCGCGTAACATTGCGCGCAACCCTCTCTCGCGCAGGCTGGTACTTCGTTGGGCAGCTCAAGGCAACCCCGCTTCCAGCGCTTCAACACTTCCTTTATGTGCTGTATACGGTACACTGAAGATTGTTGTAAAAGACAGCTTGCTGAGCTTGCCATTACACAATGTCTTCAAGGAAAAATCCATCTGCCGAGATTTTAGTGCATCTGACAGACCAATTCGTCTAATAGCGTAGAAATCGTTGAGGTACAGGATCTCTTACACGAAGAAATACTTTTAAAAGCACTATGTTTTCTTCTCTTTTCCTCACATCTTATTGTTTTTTTACTGCTGCGGTCACTGCGTATCAGAGGACACCTGAGGACGTCAGAGGCGTTCCTGATGTCAAAACGGTTGCTGACGCTTTTGGTAGAGCAACGGCTGGGCTATCAAAGGACGAACAAACAGCACTGCTACTGTTCGTGCTAAGGCTGATCCAGCAGCCTGAGGAGTTCAATCAGAATAAGTCTCATCGAGACAAGATAGAGTCCACTCTCGACAGAGAAATCGCAAAGCAGTTTCCAGAGATTGTTAATGACAAGCGCATCATAGTTGAGTCGGAATTTTTGGCCCGCGCTGGTTTTACGAAAGAAGACCTATCTCAAAAGCTTCGGGAGCGTCGTATCTTCAGTATTCCTGAGTGGGTACACAAAGATCCAGGCGAGAAATACTACGCGGCTTTTTTTGTTGACCCTCAGTACGACCGATTATCGCTTGAAGCTGTGTCGATGGCTTTGCGTGCATCTCCTGACGAAAGAAAATACCGTTTTTTCACGACCCCTGTGCCAGCGTTTGCTGACAAAACCCCTTTAGAAGTACTGGCATCTGGGGAGCTGGAATGCGTGGTCGAGGCTGCAAAAGCGTTCCGTAGGCAGACAGTCAGGAAAGTAGGGCAAATCTAGGAAGAAGCCCGTGGTTTTCGTTTTGTTGTACGCGGAGTTTTTTGGATTAATAGTGCTAGTGATTCCGGCGGCTGAATCACAGCATAAATGAACGAAGCAGATAATCTATGATTCAAAAATTGAAGGACTTTTCTCCTAACGCCAGGCGTATCCTAAATGAAATTATGACGCTTCTTTTTGCTCCCGAAGCGGCTATAGGCGGGAGCATTTCAAATGATCAAATTGGTGCACTAATAGCTCAGTTTGGGAATGCTGCGAAGTCTGAGGTGACAACGGTAAAGTGTTTGCTAAGCAAGTTACTTGGCCAGTTGGAAACATTGGAGAGCCAAATCGAATTGCGAGAAATTGAAGAGGCAAAGCGGGTGTTTAAGGCTGCTCTGGAGGCGCAAGAGAAACGTCTTCGCACTATGCGGCCGATACAGGCAGAGCGACTAAGAAATGAAGCTCGACAGAATTTGCGCGAGTGGCGTGTCACAGACCAGGCGGTGGTCTTACAGAAAATAAAATCCAAAGAATTGCTGACCCTGCCCGAATTTTTAGCGACCAGAAAAGTAAGCAAAAAGACAGTTAGCATTGCAATAGCGTGGGGCCGCATGTTTAGCATTACCGGTGCGGATGGGCAGGACTACTATCCCGCTTTCTTTGCTGATTCCAATGACTATGTTAGGCAGTGCCTAGGAAAAGTTTGCCAAGCTCTTGGCGACATTCCCGCATATGCAAAATACCAATTTTTAGTGACGGATTTTCACTCGCTAGTAAATGGCGGAACTCCTCTACATGCTATACGTTTCGGGCGAGTCGATAACGTGCTTCAGGCGATCAAATGGTTGTTACAGCCTTAAGGAAATTTTAAAAAACTTGTGTTGCCTCTCTGTAGTGCAGCCGGTATAGGTCAATCTATGTAAAGCTCAGTGCTAGTGGTTATCGTCCATCTCCTTTCACAGAAGGCCCATAATATCGAAAGACTTAAAAATTCCATCATTTGATCTGCTAGATGACCCATTGCCTCCACCAGCTGCTACCCAAGGGCGAAATGTCAAAAGAGAGAACGTGGCCACGGTCGACGAGCATAAATGCACTCACCGGGACTTTCTCACAGAATCAGAACTACCCGTTTGCTTGCTTCACCAAAATATGGTCATTCGGCTCCGGGATCACGTCATGCTACTGCTAACGTTTTGACACGCCCTTCAGGTATCTGAGCTGACAAATTTGCGAGTGGCTGACATTGACCTCGACACCGAACGCATATGGGTCCGACGTCAGAAGGAAGGGCTGAGCACGACCCAGCCCCTCCAAGGCGACGAACTGCGCGCACTTCGGGCATTTCTGCGAACCCGCAATGACCATCTTGCCTTGGCTGTTCCTTAGTTCTCAAGGTGGGCAGATAACCCGGCTGAACGTCAGCTATCTCATTAAGGCAACTGGGGGACTGGCTTGGGCCATGTTCATCCGCATGTACTGCCGCATACCCGCAGCCAGGTGCTTGCTGACATAGGCACCGACACACGGTTGCTTCAGGACTGGCTGGGCCATTGGGACATCCAACCACGGCTTGGTATGCGCGAACTAGCAATAAACGATTCGAAAGCGTTTGAAGCTAAGGGAGGTGCCACGATAGAACACCCCAAATTCTCGCAGGTTCAATCGGAAGGACAATGGAGGCGCTATAGTCTTCGAGGTACATAAACCATATTGATTGCGCATGAAATATTTGTTCTGGGTATGGTTGTAACTCGGTTTCTTTGCAGGTGCCATTTACTGGTCAAAGCGTAGTCAGTGTGCCCAAGCTTTTGGCAACTCGCTCCAACGGGTCGTGTAACAAGGGGTCTTGTTCTCAGCGCGTGCCACCCAGGTATTGCGGGTTCCGGCAGCGGCAACCGTCAGCGTGTCCCGGCCGTATCTGGCGTTGATGCTGTCGAGGACAGACATCAAAGCATCTGAGTGGCGGGCAACGTCCTCAACTTGAGAGAACAGAGAACCTTGCCTCTGGTGCTGCGGTGAAAGGTCCATCAGCATCACACCGCATTTCTTGTATGCGTACCCCGGCTTATATATGCGCTTTAGTCCGTAGAGTGCGGCGGCCACTAACTTCAGGGTGTCGTTCGTTGGATTAGGCAAAGGAATTACTATGCCATTGCTGTATTGCGGGTCCGTCTCTCGAAAGACATTCGTCATCACAAAGACTTGCAGTGCGCCGGCGACGCTTTTCTGTACTCGAAGCTTTTCTGCCGCACGCAATACATAGGTGGACAGTGCTTCTCCAAGCTCCTCGTACGTCATGACCATCCGGCCGAAACTCCTAGAGGAAACAATTTGCTTTTTCGGTGGTGCTACGTCTTCCAACGCCAAGCAAGAGATACCTTGGAGCTCCGCGACTGTGCGTTCCAAGACGACAGAAAAATGCAGCCGAATGGCTTTAGGTGACGCTCGTCGCAAGTTCTCTACGGTCCGGATGTTCATTGCGTCGAGCTTTGCAGCAATGCGGCGCCCAACGCCCCAAGTTTCGCTCACATCGATGGCCGACAGCAGGGAGACCAACTCGCCTTCTGGGCAGGTTGTCATGTCAAAAACGCCGCCAAACTGAGGATTCTTTTTGGCGATATGGTTGGCTAGCTTTGCAAGCGTCTTTGTCGGGCCGATACCAACACAAACCGGAATGCCCGTCCACTGACGGACCTGTGTCCGAATTGCTTGCCCCATGACCACTAGACATGGCCACAGCTGGCGCATTCGCTCAATGCGCAAGAAAGACTCGTCGATAGAGTAGACCTCGACATCTGGCGTGAAGGTACGCAGCACTTGCATGACGCGCGCGCTCATATCGCCATATAGGGTGTAGTTAGAGGACAACCCAATGAGGCCATGCTGCTTTACTAGCGGCTGCAGTTGGAACCACGGCGCGCCCATCTGGATGCCCAACGCTTTCGCTTCAGCGCTTCGAGCTACCGCGCAACCGTCATTGTTCGACAGGACAACCACAGGACAGTCTTCAAGCTTCGGATTGAAAACCCGTTCAGCAGAAACATAGAAGTTGTTGCAGTCAACCAGCGCATAGACGGGGATGGCCGGCTCAGGCATGGTCAACCCTGCAGCTTACGTACAACGCCGACCACTACGCCAAAGGCGACGAGTTCTTCATGCTCTTTCAGGCGGATGGGTGAGTAGCAGGGGTTCTCCGGCCGAAGCTCAACGCCATCCCTAGTGATATGGAGCCGTTTGATTGTGTGTTCGCCATTCAGGATGGCGACGATAATCATGCCGTGACGGGCTTCGATAGACCGGTCGACAACGATTTTGTCTCCATCGAAAATGCCGACGCCACACATCGAGTCGCCACAGACGTCAAAGATAAATGTCGCGGCCCTGTGTTTTACTAGATAGTCGTTCAGGTCCAGCCCTGATTCGACATAGTCAGCCGCTGGCGACGGAAACCCAGCGGGGCACTTCACTAGGAAGAGGGGTGACTCCTTTGCCTTCGGCGAGGGGTTCACCGGCCAGATTACCGGAACGAGCGTATGCAGCTCAGCGAGGTTGACTATGTTCGACATCCGGAATTAACCTTGGGAAATACTGTATATTTGATCAGTATATTTTCCGCTTAGTCATCCCGCAAGGGGCCCGTTGCAAAATGTTGATTGCTTCGTATTAGCTGTGGGCTCGTACCGATGTGGCTGCGCAGATTTTCCCTGACAAAACCTGCAGTGGCTCCAACCTCAAAAGAAAAATAGAAGGCGGCCTTTTGCTGCTTCCGATTGTATGGTTACTGCGTCCTCAGACACTCTAACCCCGGGATTTTTGTGGGTCTTTTTCGTTGCTGACTAGCTTTTAGGGAAACAGACTAGTCCAATGCAACAGCGCCGCCAGATGACGTGCTGACCGGGGTCAGCGTGGGCAAGACTGTGACGCTAGGGATGTTCAACACGTCGGTGGCTGCTGCCGGGTTCGCTACCGAAAGGTCTACTAGCAGACCGCGCGCCTGCTCATAGCCGGGCAAGTCGCTGCGCAGCGTGCGTACTAGCTCGTCGAGGTGTTCCGCAACCTGGCCGCGGATGGTGTTCTCAGACGGGCTGCCAACCGGGCGAAGGCGCATGAAAGGAATGCCGGCTGCAGCGAACAGCCTGTCCTTTTTGTCGTCATTGAGTTGCTGCCGCTCAGTGTCGTGCCAGATAGAGTCCACCTCGATGGCCAGCATGGGGAGAAAGGTCGTTGACGATACGACCACAATATCGACACTCGCGCGTAGGTAATAGCCGAAGTCGTCCGAATCCACTAGAGTTTTCATACGCTCGTAGCTCATCACGCTTTGTAGAGAGCAGTTTGGAAAAACCAGGTGGTTCGGGCACAGCTGAATCATGACCTGATAGATGGAGAACTCGCGCTGACTGTTAAACACTTGCTTGACAGCCGAGGTGCCATCGGCTCGCACGATGCGGCCAACGACAGCATGCTGGGATTCCTGCTCAATCAGTGGGCGGATAACCGGATTAATTTCAAAATTGTCTGCCGAATCAAAAATCATCCCCAGTTCGATGAGCTTGTTATAGTGCCGCTGCGTCCAGATTTCATCCAGACCCGCATAGCTTCCAAGTTCCTTGAAATTCTTGAACCGGGTGATAGTGGCCAACACCCCCAGCAACTTGCGGGCCGGCGGCGTCACAGTAGGCCAGCGATTCCTTGCTGTTTGCGCGAACTGTGACTCTTCGCCCAGCTCCTCTTGGCGCGCATTCAGGTCTTTTAAGAGGAGCTCCATCGCTTTGCCGTTCGATGAAGTAACGTACGCGGACTGCAGTGAAGCAAGCAAAGCGTCAACTAGAGCGGGATCTGACGTTTTTCGCCATAGCTGCAGAGCGTTTTTGGCCGCTGTGTCGGCCCCTTTTCCAGCGTTGTCTATTTCGGTCAGGTAATAATCAAACGCGGCTCGGGGGTCACCGGCAACCTGCTCCAGATAACCTAGGGAGAACGCCAGGCCCTTATTGAGCAAGTCAAGTCTGACCATACGCGCAAGTTCCAGAGTGCGTTTGTGCAGAGAGGCGTCACTGCGTGCGAGAGCGAAAAATATTTCATGGGCTAAATTTAGCCAAATGTCGACAACCGTCTGCGTCATGCGGTCCCGCAAGGGCACCAGTTGCTCAAGCATCTCAAGAATGTCGAGTGCGTCGCCCTTCGAATATTTTTCTGCGGTGATATTGCGCGGAAAATAATGGCGAGGCGGCTTTTCGCCCAATTCGACGCAATGGCGTAGTGAGTAACCAAGCAATACGGTATTGACCGCAACATCCTCATACACGCCTGCCAGAATAAACTGGAAGGGCAGGCTGCCTTTCCCCAACACTACGCCGATATCCTTGTGAACCTCCTTGGACTCAAGTTCGCCATAGGAGGAATGGGCGTCGAACACGCGGTAGAGCGACAACAGCAGGCCGGCGCGCGGATACGTTGATGGTGCATGTTCCGCTACGCGCAGCAGCAATTCCTCTACATTAAGCGGCAAGTACAGCGTGTCGCTTCCGATTTCTACCCAGACGGGGCCCTCTGTCCCCGTGATGGCAAGATGTGACCCGAAGAACTCGGTCGTCTCGTCAAAGAAATCGGCAAGCAGGTTTACCGCTCGCTGAAGTGCTGCGTCCACTTCCTCACCAGATGCCAGAAGACTTGCTACGAGTTGCCGTAAGCCATCCACTGGGGCACAACCAAACTCCTTGGGATATTCACTTAACAGTTGAGAGTATTCGGACAGCGGCGCATGGCCCAGCTCATATAGAAACGCCCATCCGTCTGGTGTCAATCCTTGGGATACAGCGTCAGGGCCATCTATGGCGGGCATCGATGCCACTTGCGCCGGACTTGGGCTCGGCAAGGACCGGATTGCGGGAGCCACTTTAGCGTAGTCTCGCGCTTCAGCCGTCATGGCCCGTAATTCAGCCTGATACGTCGCCAGCAGTAGGCAGTTTTCCTTTGTAAGAGCATCGCTTTTCTTTGCAAAGGCGTAGGCCGTTTCAAGCGCAGTACTGACGTCCGATGTTTGCGCGAGTAACAACTGCTGCGCCTCAGTGGGCTCCTCATCCTCGAAAAACTGAGGCCGTAGTAGCCGTTTAGCGTGCCTGCGTAGCTGGGCGAGCCAGTCCATGTCGACGACCGATTGACACGCGGTTGCCAAATGGGTGTAGGCGGCCACCGCATGTTCGAGCGAGTGGTCGCGGAGGGAGAGGAAGAGCTTGAACTCAGGATGGCGATAGAAGTCCGTGGTCAATTGGGCGAAGTTCGCTAAGAGCGCTGTCAGCTCGGTTCTTTCAGGCTTTGTCAGCTTGAAATAGGACTTGTCGCCGCCATGCACGATGGCCCATGCTCGAATGCGCAGTAAATACACCTTGGCGTCTTCCTGTTCCAGAAGCGCAAAATCTTTCCAAGAGAGCTCGCTGAGCTCGAGAAGTGCATCCCACTGGTCGGCACCGATGTGCGCAGAGCCTTGACTCTGCAATTCTTGCAGACAAAGCTTAGCCTGCGCTTCGTCCGCCGGGGTGACTAGGGCAGCGGGTACAACGCTAGCGTGGGGCACGCGATTTTCGATAACCGGAGGTAAACGGGATTTCTTCGTTTTTCTTTTTGACACCAGCAACTACTCCTCAGACAAAGCATGGCCGCTCTGTTGCCGGCATGCGATGTGCGCACGTGTGCAATAAATCTCACATTATAGTTTCCAATTCTAAATGTTTTGCTGGGAAGCAGGCGATGCTGCGATAAAGAAACCCTGTAACGGCGCGGAGTAGGGCTGTGGACAGTGTTATTTGCGACACAACCTCCGTTGCATGAATACATTTTTTTTGACCGTGATTTTTCTGAATTTATGCCGGCTACCGATCGGATTTTCGCCCTTCCGCTAGAAATGGTCTTGATAGCTCTTGACCTTGCCATGATAGGAAGGTCTATCGTACGGTTATGAACATTGGAGAACCCTATGGATACTGCCGTCAAACCTATTACTAACCTTGTCGACCTTAGCTTCAAGGTAGAAGGCATGACCTGCGCCTCATGTGTCGCGCGTGTCGAAAAAGCTTTGAAATCTGTTCCGGGCGTGGAAAACGCTTCCATCAACCTGGCCACTGAAAAGGCTACAGTGCGCGCCCACTCGACCATTGGTATTGAGGCTTTATCGTCAGCTGTCGAGAAAGCTGGATACGATGTGCCAAGCGAAACGGTCTCTCTGTCGATATCCGGAATGACCTGCGCCTCCTGCGTCACACGCGTAGAGAAAGCGTTGAAGAAGGTGCCAGGCGTAACTGACGCTTCAGTCAATCTTGCGACAGAAAAGGCGCAGATTAGCGCTGTCGGCGTTCCCGTCGACAGGTTGATTGCTGCGGTAGAGAGGGCTGGCTACGACGCAGCAGTGTCGAGCGACACCGCTCCCAAGGAGCAGACAGGGAGCAGGTTACCAACTTGGTGGCCGGTAGCATTATCTGCATTGCTGAGCCTGCCGCTGGTTGTCCCAATGCTAGGCATGCCATTCGGCTACCACTGGTCGTTGCCTGGATGGCTGCAAATGGCGCTGGCCACCCCTGTGCAGTTCTGGCTGGGCGCTCGATTCTATAAAGCGGGCTGGAAGGCCGTGCTCGCCCGGTCAGGCAATATGGATTTGCTCGTCGCCATTGGTACGAGTGCAGCTTATGGCTTGTCGGTCTACCTGCTTCTTGGGCATGCAAACCACGAAGGGATGGGGCATCTCTATTTCGAGTCGTCCGCTGTGGTCATTACTTTGGTATTGCTTGGCAAATGGCTAGAGGCTCGGGCGAAGCATCAGACCGTTGCTGCACTGCGCGCGCTAGAGTCCTTGCGTTCTACTGATGCCATTGTCAGGCGGAACGGGCAGGACATCGTGGTCCCGGTTGGTCAAGTACGTGTCGGCGATACCGTCGTGGTACGACCAGGTGACCGTGTGCCGATAGACGGCACCGTCATTGAGGGCAGTAGCCACTTGGATGAGTCCTTGCTGACCGGCGAAAGCCTTCCGGTGGCCAAGAACGTCGGAGATAGCATAACCGGTGGCGCGGTCAACGCGGACGGTATAGTGGTAATGAAAGCCAGTGCGGTCGGTGGTGCAACCATGCTTTCGCAAATCATTAAGATGGTAGAAGATGCACAGGCAGTCAAAGCGCCGATTCAACGGTTAGTCGACAAGGTCAGCGCCGTCTTTGTGCCGGTCGTCCTGTTCATCTCCGTTGTAACACTTCTCGGATGGGGCTTGCTGACCGGAGATTGGCAGCAAGCGTTGCTCAACGCGGTCGCCGTTCAGATTATCGCCTGCCCATGTGCTCTTGGACTTGCCACGCCGACGTCCATCATGGCTGGGACCGGCGTAGCAGCAAAGTACGGCATCCTCATCAAGGATGCGGAAGCGCTGGAAACGGCACATGCGGTCAACGTCGTCGCATTCGACAAGACTGGCACGCTTACTGAGGGGAAACCGGCAGTTGTGGCTGTTGAGACCGCCTCCCAGTCGGAACACGAGGTGTTAGGGTTGGCGCGAGCCGTCCAGCGGTACAGTGACCATCCGCTCGCCAAAGCGGTGGAAGCCGAAGCGGTAAAACAAGGTATTGCCCTGCGCGAAGCATCAGGTGCCCAAGCGCTTCCCGGTCGCGGTGTCCGCGCCGAAGTGGGCGGCACGACCGTCTTTCTTGGTAACCGCCGTCTATTGCAGGAGATTGGTCTGCCGACGGCTAGCTTAGAAGACTTGGCTCAACTGCACGAAAACGCTGGCCGGACGGTTTCCTGGTTGGCCATTCAGGCAGCAGGTAAGACAGAACTGGCGGGGTTACTGGCATTCGGAGACACCTTGAAGCCATCCGCAAAAGCGGCAGTCCAGCGTCTGCAGGACATCGGTGTGTCATCCGTCATGCTGACCGGCGATAATCCAGGCAGTGCGAAAGCTGTTGCATCGGCCGTTGGTATCACCGACTTCAGGGCTGAGGTTCTGCCCGCCGACAAGGCAAACGTCGTTGCTGCCCTCAAGCAGAATGGCAAGGCGGTCGCAATGGTTGGCGATGGCATCAATGATGCTCCGGCGCTCGCGTCGGCCGATGTTGGCATCGCCATGTCGACCGGCACGGACGTGGCGATGCATACGGCCGGGATTACCTTGATGCGCGGTGACCCCACCTTGGTTGCAGACGCGATTGATATCTCGAAGAAAACCTACCGCAAAATTCAGCAAAATCTTTTCTGGGCTTTTGTCTATAACTTGGTCGGGATTCCGCTAGCCGCGTTCGGTTTGCTCAACCCAGTTATCGCGGGCGCCGCTATGGCATTCAGTTCCGTCAGCGTTGTGAGCAATGCGTTGCTGCTGAAACGCTGGAAGCCGCAAAGCCAGAAGCAACGGTAGGGGCACCGAAACGTCCGCTGACTTTCGATATTCTTAAGGAAAAATATGAACAAGTATGAATGCATCGTGTGCGGTTTTATCTACGATGAGGCAGTAGGGCTACCGGACGACGGAATTGCCGCCGGCACTAGATGGGAGGACATCCCAGTCGACTGGACGTGCCCCGATTGCGGTACAGCCAAGGAAGATTTTGAAATGGTTAAAATTTAAGGGAGGCGTGATATGAATATAGGACAGGCTGCGGAAACTGCCGGCGTCAACGCGAAGATGATTCGCTACTACGAAAGCATTGGCCTGATATCCGAGGCAAACCGGACCGATTCAGGCTATCGGCAGTACACCGAGAAAGACATCCAGACACTCCGGTTCATCAAGCGCTCACGTGACCTTGGTTTCTCCATTGAGCGCATCAAAACCCTGTTGAGCCTATGGGAGGACCGCGGGCGGAAGAGTGGTGATGTGAAAAAGCTGGCTCGCCAGTACATTGAAGAACTAGACCAGGATATCCAGAAACTTCAGTCGATTCGTGACCAGCTGCAGCATTTGTCAGATTGCTGCCGAGGAAACAATCGCCCGGACTGCCCGATTATTGAAGACCTCTCAGGAAAAAGGGTTAGCAATAGATTGATTGAACAATGAACGAGCGTAAGCGGCTAAAAGGCGTTTAAGAAGGGGTAGAAGCCTATGACGATATCAATTGGATGAGAAACGTCGGGTACTGCCGCTTCAAAAGCGCTGGTCCGGTTGCTACCTTTTTTCACTTAGGTAGGCAGGCGACCTAGGTCCTTTGTAATTGCTTCAAGTTCACAAACAATCTCACTATCCGGAAGGCTATAAACGGGCGCGAATCCGCCGCCGGGCGTGCGGAAGTTTGTGGTTTGACCCTGATACATGCGTGCCGCAGCCCACTGAAGTTGGCCATCGTAGGCATAGGTTCGGATGTCAAATTTAAGCGTTTGTGGACTTTATCGACTACCAATGACTCTATCCCCAGGGACCATGATGGCTTGCGCGACGTAGCTGCCTGCCAGAATTTCATTCCAGACTCGTTTGGTTATCTTGTCACCTCGATAGGCGGCGCGCCCGCCATATCCGTCGGTCGGTTTAAAAAAAAGCCGGCGTCGCTCACTCCAAAGCCTGTCTGCGTGTGCCACATCTACTACCTCCGTGTGCTGGATATTGGCAAGCAAAACATCTCTGGTGCTTGGCGCCACGCCGAGCGCGTCCAACAGCTTTGCGTCACACAGCAAAGCAAGGTTGCGCTTGTCCGCATACAGCGCATGCGCCTGGGGATGTGGCGTCAGTACGACGGCATGCTCGAGGTAGGCGGCGCGCAGTGCTGCGCTCGCCGGCAGTTCGAGCATGAAATCCGTCAGGCGGTTATAGACGAGGTCGATGGCAGTGTCGTGATGCCAGAGTACGCCGTCGCGCAATTGCAGCTCCGCCGGGTCCGCAATAACCGCGCGAAGACCATGACGCTCAAAAAGTTGCTTGAACAGCAGGAACTCGGGATACAGATACTGCTCTTCCGGTGCTGCATCAACAATGGCAATGGTCTGTAGAGGACGGTCTCGCCCCGAAAGCCGCCACTCGGCATAAAACATATCGACAATGCCTTTTTCAAGCGCCCTGGACGATATCGCTGTAGTCGCTGCCTGTGCCGTATCAATGCAGCATGCATGATGTGCTTTGGCCATTACAGCGTTCAACATTGCCCCGCCTGCATTGGTGTTGATTTCGATGAGGCCGACCTCGTTGTCACGGACATGGAAGTCGTAACCGAAGAAAACGCCTTTCGCGCCGCCCGGGTCATGGCGCGCGATTGGAAGTGCTTCTCCAAGAACGCGGTCCCGATAGGCTGGCAAAGCGACAACGGATTCGACCGCACGCACCACGCTCGCCATGCGTTCGGTCTGCTCGTCGGAAATGAACACGGGACGGGCGGAAAAGAGATAGGGACATCTTTCCTCGACCAGCTCGGCCATGGCAGAAGACCCGAGTGCGGTAGTCATGCCTTGTCGTAGGGCATCTTCATTTAAGGTGATGCAGAAACACTTGCTGTTCAAGCGCTCGCTTGCCAGCGTTGCCGGTCCTTCTTTGTCGTGCGCGGCTAGGGCCGCCAATGTTTCGGGAGTACTCGTATTCACAGAATCCTTTTTATCCTTAACATGCGTTGCCGTCACATGAGACGCCTGTACCGAGGCCGCTGAGCAGGTCAACTTGTTTCAGGCAATTTCGGTTCGAGTCCCTCTGTTCTCTTGGTGGAAGAGCCACAAAGACAGTACCCAAGGTGTAGTGAACAGCAAGAGAAGCCACTTGAAGTCCGAGGCGATAATGAAATTGACGGCAGCCATCAAGCCTATGGACGTTAGCCCCGTGACAGCAACTATCCAAGTGACACCGGCTACTCTGGTCCGAAAGCTGGTCTTGGCGAGATAACAGGTCAGAAGGCCAGTCGAAGTCATGTAACCACCCAGCACGAAAAACACGCGGCGCAGCCAAAGCAGTAGCCCAGGAATACGGGTGCGAATCTCTTCGAGAGAAGTTCCCATGTAACGAGGGTCTTCCGGCAATAACGGCGGGCGCAAGAACATGAGGTACAAGCCTAGCCCTACCAGAATGACGCCGCCAAAAAATAGTACGGTAGAGGAATGCGGCAAATATCGTGATGATTTGTCTATCATTGAACCGTCCATCTTAGGTCTTTCGGGCAGCAGTTATGCCCTGACTACGCCACCGAGCAGCAATCCGGAATATCACCGGCGGCAGTAGAAGCATTTGAAGAACTGGAACCAGCCCGACCTCAAGTCCGGGCAGAAGCGGCATGTCTGCGGTGTAGGCCCAACGGCCAAGCATTTTGATGGCCACCCACTCAATGCCAATGCTGATGAACAATCCTGTTACAAGCATCACAGCAAGGGCTCGGCCGTTTGGATGCACGTACCAGTCAAAGCGCCTAAACGTAATCCAGCCGACCACGAAAATCAGCAAAACCAGAATGCCATCGCCTAATGCTGCGACGAAGCAATGCCACCATACTGAATTCCAGTTTTCGAGCCCCACATACAGTGGCGCCTGTGCGACCTCCCAGAGGTAATTCAGTGTGACTGCAACGATAAATATGAGGAAAACCTGTTTCAGGTAGGCGCTCTGGTCGCCTAGCCGTGTCATTTTGCCGTGCCTCGCAACCGTAATGCATTGGTGATGACTGAAACAGAGCTGAGACTCATCGCTAATGCGGCAATCATCGGGGAGAGCAGTTGACCAGTGAACGGGTAAAGCAGGCCAGCTGCCAGCGGAATGCCCAAGGCGTTATACACGAAGGCAAACGCAAGGTTCTGCCGCATGTTCCGCACCGTTTCAGTGGACAGAATCCGCGCCCTTGCAATGGCTCGCAAGTCGCCCTTTACCAAAGTGATGTGCGCGCTGTTGATGGCAACATCGGTCCCGGTTCCCATTGCGATGCCGACGTCAGCGCGGGCCAGGGCAGGCGAGTCGTTGATTCCGTCTCCCACCATTGCTACTTTCCTGCCTTGACCCTGGAGCTTTTCAACCAAAAGCAGCTTGTCTTGAGGCTTTACCTCGCCATATACCTCGCTGATACCAAGCTTGCGGCCTACTGACTGAGCTGTTGTCAAGCCGTCGCCGGTCGCCATGATGATGTTCAAGCCGTCCTTCCTCAAGGTCTCAAGCGCTTCTGGCGTGCTCGCTTTTATCGGGTCGGATACCGCAAGGAGCCCAGCCAGGCGGCCGTCCGATGCGAGGTATATGACGCTAGCGCCTTGACCCCTCAGTGCTTCAGCCTGGTCTGCAAGACTGTGCCAGTCCACTTTTTCGGTGTCCATAAGTGCGGTATTGCCTATGGCGATACGCCGACCCACTACGGTGCCGCGAACGCCAATGCCACTGGACGACTCAAATGTCTCAGGCTTATCTAGGGTCAGTCCACGCTTAAGAGCTTCTGCGACGATGGCATGAGCGAGAGGATGCTCGCTCCCCTGGTCGATGCTGGCTGCGATTTGCAGCACGTCCTGCTCGGTAAAGCCGGGGGCCGCTACCACACTGTCAAAAGCCGGCTTACCTTCGGTCAGTGTTCCTGTCTTGTCGACAATCAGGCTATCGATTTTCCTCATGTCTTCAATTGCGGCTGCATCCCTGAATAGAATGCCTTGAGTGGCTGCGCGGCCTGTGGCAGCCATAATGGACATTGGTGTCGCGAGTCCAAGAGCGCAAGGGCAGGCAATGATCAGGACGGCAACCGCATTCACAAAGCCATACACCCAGCTCGGTTCAGGGCCGAAAAATCCCCATCCCAGCAAGGTGAGCAAAGCAATGCCAACCACGACGACCACGAAATAGCCGGCAACGACGTCCGCCAACCGCTGCATCGGGGCGCGCGAGCGCTGGGCATTGGAAACCATCTGGACGATTTGGGAGAGCATGGTCTGCGAGCCGACCTTGTCTGCCCGCATTATCAGACTGCCGCTGGTATTGATTGTTGCCCCTATCAGCTTGTCGCCTGGGCGCTTCGTCACCGGAATTGGCTCACCCGTAAGCATGGATTCGTCCAGGGCGCTTTCGCCTTCCAGAACAACACCATCCACTGGCACTTTTTCGCCCGGGCGAACCCGCAGGGTGTCCCCGATATGGACATAAGTAAGCGGTATATCTTCCTCGGTGCCGTCCTGCTTGATTCTGCGGGCTGTTTTCGGCGCTAAGCCAAGCAATGCCTTGATTGCCGAGGAAGTCTGGGAGCGGGCTCGCAACTCCAGTATTTGCCCCAGCAGTGTGAGAGAGACGATGACCGCAGCTGCCTCATAATAGACGCCTACACGGCCACCATGGCCCGCAAAGGTCGCTGGAAATAAGCCAGGCGCGACAGTGGCAAGGAGGCTATAACCATAGGCCGCAGCTACTCCAGACCCGATGAGCGTCCACATGTTTGGACTGCGGTTAGCAATTGACTGGCCCCAGCGCACGAAGAAAGGCCAGCCAGCCCATAGGACGACCGGGGTACTCAGCCCCAATTCAATCCAGTTCTGGTAAGGAAGTCCGTTGGGGAAAAGCCAGTGGCTAAACATAGCCAGTGCAAAGACGGCAACGGTCAGCGGTAGCGTCCACCAGAACCGCCGGCGAAAATCGACCAACTCCGGATTTTCTGCGTCCTCAAGCGAGGGCATCAGCGGTTCCAGCGCCATGCCGCAAATAGGGCAATTGCCAGGAGCCGGCTGCCGAATTTCGGGATGCATCGGACAGGTGTATATCGTACCTTCGGGGGCAGCGGGTGTCGGCGTCTGCTCAGCGTTTTTAGGCGCCAGGTGAGCCTGAGGATTGCCGCGAAACTTCGTCATGCACCCAGCGCTGCAGAAATGGTAGGTAGTGCCGCTGTATTCGATTGTTCGCTCAGGGTTGGCGGCAACCTTCATCCCGCACACGGGGTCGGTGAAGCGCTTATCAGGACTATCCACGACGCTCGAGTGGCTTGTTGTATCGCCTTCGTGATGATTGTGGCCATGATGGGAGTGGGAGTTCATTCGCTGCTCCTGATAAGTACGTTGTCTGAATAAGCGCCTATATCGGGCGGTGCCTGTCTTGTAGAACCAATATTTGACTCTGCCCGGTCAAGCATTCTCCTTAGCATGATTGATGGAGTACTTGGGGATTTCGACGACAACGTCAGCCGTTCCGATGCGAGCTTGGCAAGAGAGACGGGAATGAGGCTGCAGACCCCATGCCATATCAAGCATGTCCTCCTCGTTTTCGTCGAGAGGGCTCAGTAAGTCAAACCCTTGGATAACCACGACGTGACAGGTAGTGCAGGCACCTACCTTGCCACATGCATGCTCAATGTCCACACCGTGTTCGAGCAATGCATCGCAAATAGTCGTTTGCGAAGTTACTGCCACTACGATGCCGGCGGGCGCATATTCAGGGTGGGGACGTACGGTGATTTTTGGCACTTTTCGCTCCAATGCTCAAGGACGGAGCAGACAAGCCGCTCCGCTTCCTTCATGTCATACGGCAGCGCTGGCCGTGACCGGGTATCCGGCGTCGTTGATTGCTGACTTCACAGCGTCCAGACTCGCCTGGGTGTTGACTCGAACCTTTTTGCCCGGCAGGTCTACGTCAACCTTTGCATTGCTGTCGACCGCCTGGACTGACCTGGTCACACCTTTTACACATCCGCCGCAGTTCATGCCTTCAACTTGTAGCTCGTACATGCTGTTGCTCCTTTTATGGCTGAAACACCACTGTAGACCTTCCAGTGATGGAAAGGTCAAGCCTTCCTTAAATAGGCGTGTTCTCGTTGCTGCCATAGTATGAATTCATTTACTTTTGAACAAATCCATTTCGTACCGTTCATATTGCCAAGAAGGTAGACGTTTCTAATAAGACCATCTCCTGGGAAAGGGTTGAACATGAACAAGTATGCGAAGTTTGGACTAATGATTTTTACATCAACAATCGTGATGTTTGGACTGATGTATTTGAATACCTACCAGCTAGACCATATCTTTTTCAGCGAAACACGGTCCTATATGGCGCTTGTAATGGGCGCGACCATGGCCTTCATCATGTTGGCATTCATGTTAGGGATGTATACGAACCGGTCAGCAAACGCTGCCATCTTCGTAGGCAGTATTTTCGTGTTCATCGTTGCGCTTTGGCTGGTACGCAGCCAAACAACGGTCGATGAGGTTTCCTATATGAAAGCGATGATTCCACATCACTCCATTGCTATTCTGACGAGTGAGCGGGCACACATTACGGACCCGCGCGTACGCAAACTCGCAGACGGCATTATTTCGGCGCAACGTCGGGAAATCACTGAAATGAAATCTCTCATAGCGGAGTTGGAAAACAAGAACTAGGCGTAAAAGCCCGCTTTTTCATTGTCTCGCGCTTAAAACAGGGAACCCAGAAGCAAGTTTGCTTCTGGGCCTCATCAACGCTGTCGTCTACCCAGAACAAGCCAGCTTACCTATGCACCCGCGAGCCGATTTTGTGCAGCGCTTGGCTACTGCTAACGGGATTTAGGCGGCGGCCGCCATCCGACGGCATTCATCCGCACAGCGCTTGCAGGCTGCTGCGCACTCTTGGCAATGGCTCATCTGATGCTTGGCACATTCGTCGCCGCATGCCTGGCAGATGTCTGCGCACTGCTGGCAGAGTGCCTTCGCGAATTCGCTACCACGGGCCATGTATGCAGCGGCGAGGCGGCATATTTGTGCGCAGTCCATGTCGGTTGCTATGCATCGAGCCATCATCTTGACGTCTTGCTCCTGCAGGCAGGAGGCCGCACAAAAGTCGCAGGCTACAGCGCAGGCGTTACAAGCTTCAATACATGCAGCATATTGTTGGTTAGGCATCATTTCCTCCGGTCAGTTATTAAGAAAGGCTCCGTGACGGTTTTTCGGAAGCACTCGGTGGCTATGGTCGGTTTATGAGTGGTAATGCCTGTCCTAGATTTGCGGTTGGCAGGAAATCGCAGAGGGAAACTTCTTACACAGCATTTCTCGCATGTCGTTAATCTGGTTCGTCTGTGCATGAACGATACCGCTGCAATAGCGTTCCAGTCCGTCGTGGTCGATATTCCGCTTCACTTGACATGCCAGGCTTGGAAAAAGTGCGCGGTAATGGTGATTGCTAAAGGTCTGAAGAAAAGTCCGGTTGAACTCGGCTCCGGCCGGCGTCTGCTCCAATTGCTGGATTGCCTGGCGTCCTTGGCCCTGCAGTTGCGGTGTGTAGTTAATGCCATACCAGTCGTGCAAAAACTTTTGTGCTTTCAGAATTTCTTCACGTTGCGACCGGTTCGCCTGCCGGGACATGGACCTGATTTGCTCGTCTGTGGCTTTCGCGGGTGTCGGATTTGTATTCGGAGTTGGGGCAGTGCCTTCCTGAGGATTGTTGATTGCTGTATCAAGCTGGAGGTCCGTGCCTGCGGCAAGTTCTGTTGTGACTTTCCGAAATAGATGCGACGTTTTGGAAATTGCTGCGACTACCGGGCGCGAAGTAGCAAGGTCCGCCGCTTCTTACCAAGTTACACTAGCCGCGATGAACTTCCGCTTTCGGCCAAAGGACTAAACCGCTCGCGCGGTAGGAGGCTACGCGCGGGCGCCGGTAGTTGAGAGAGAAGCACAGCGTGGCTGTTTCCTATGCTGGGAGATGAGGCAATCCGCCTAGTTTCCGACAGGAGCACAGCCATGACCCCCTCGACTCAAGCCATTTCGCCGCTGCGCCAACGCATGATCGACGACATGCGGATGCGCAAACTCTCCCCCAAGACCCAGAGCCACTACCTTCGCGCCGTACGGCAGTTTGCAGGCTATCTGGGGCGCTCGCCTGACACGGCCACCGTCGAGGATTTGCGGCGCTACCAGTTGCACCTGGTCGACCAGGGCACCTCGCCGGTCTCGCTCAATGCGGCGATCACGGGGCTCAAGTTCTTCTTCACGATCACGGCCAAACAGTCCGGACTGATGGCCAGAATGCAGCCGGTGCATGTCCCGCGTACCCTGCCCGTTGTGCTCAGCCGCGAGGAAGTGAGCCGTCTGATCGTTGCCGCCGGCAACCTCAAGCACCAGACGGCGCTCTCAGTCGCCTATGGTGCGGGACTGCGCGCCAGCGAAGTCATTTCGCTCAAGGTCGGCGACATCGACAGTCAGCGCATGACCCTGCGCATTGAGCAGGGCAAGGGCCACAAGGATCGCTATGCGATGCTCCCGCCGGTGCTGCTTGAGCGCCTGCGCGTGTGGTGGCGTGTGGCGCGCGCGCAAGGCAAGATGCTCGATGGCGGCTGGCTGTTTCCCGGCCTGAACCCGATCGAGCCGCTCAGTACCCGTCAGCTCAACCGGGCCATCCATGCCGCCGCAGAAGCTGCCCGGATCGACAAGCGGGTCTCAATGCACACGCTGCGCCACAGTTTTGCAACGCACCTGCTGGAGCAGAAGGTCGATATCTGCGTGATCCAGGTCCTGCTCGGCCACAAGAAGCTCGAGACCACGGCGCTGTATGCCCAGGTCGCCACGGACATTCTGCGCGAAGTCGTCAGTCCGCTGGAGGCCGTGCAGCCCGGGTAGGGCCCGGCCATGGGAACGCCTGGCCTGGAGGTCGCGGATATCTTCCGCGCCCACGGGCCGGCCTGGCGCCAGGCGCAGCATGCTCACCTGAGCCTGGGTCAGCGCAAGGTGATGTCGGCCATCGAACAGTGCCGCACCGCGGCGCTGGGCGGTCATGTGCTGCGCTGTGACGCCTGCGAGCAGGTCGAGATTGCCTACAACTCTTGCCGCAACCGGCACTGCCCGAAGTGCCAGGCCACTGCCGCCCGACGCTGGCTCGAGGCCCGTCAGGCCGACTTGCTGCCGGTGGCGTATTACCATGTCGTGTTCACCTTGCCGGCCCCGATCAGCGCGTTTGCCTATGCCAACAAGGCGGTGATGTACGGTCTGCTGTTCGACATCGCTGCCGAAACCCTGCACACCATTGCCGCCGATCCGCGGCATCTGGGGGCCAGATTGGCACCACCCTGGTGCTGCACACCTGGGGCTCGGCGCTGACGCACCATCCCCACGTCCATGGCATCGTCCCGGGCGGCGGGCTGTCGTCTGACGGGGAACGTTGGATCGCCTGCAGGCGGGGCTTCTTCCTGCCGGTGCGCGTGCTCTCGCGGCTGTTCCGACGGCGCTTCCTCGAAGAGCTTGCCAAGGTCCATGACAGCGGCCAGCTGCAGTTCTTCGGTGAACACGCCGCGCTGGCCGATGCGACAGCCTTCGCCGACTGGCTCGCGCCGCTGCGCCAGTGCGAGTGGGTGGTCTATGCCAAACGCCCGTTCGCCGGGCCGGCGGCGGTGCTGGCGTATCTGTCGCGCTATACGCATCGGGTGGCGATTTTCAACCAGCGCCTCGTCGCCATGGACGAGCATGGCGTCACGTTCCGCTGGAAGGATTACCGCGCCAAGGTAAAGACGCGTCACAAGACCATGACGCTGGAGGCGCCCGAGTTCATGCGCCGGTTCCTGCTGCATGTCCTGCCTGGCGGCTTTCACCGCATCCGTCACTACGGGCTGCTTGCCAATGCCGGGCGCCGTGCGAACCTTGCACGGGTATGTACATTGCTGGGGTGCGAAGCGCCTGCGACCAGGGAAGCGCCGCAGGCTGGGTCGGCTGAATCAATCCAGCCGACCTTCGTGTGCCCGTGCTGTGGCGCGGCGATGCGCATCATCGAGACCTTCCTGCGCCATCAGCCGATCCGTGCGCCACCGCGGTCACGAGGCCCGCCATGACCCGAGGCATCTCTCCCGGTCCAACCCGCTCGTCGGTTCTTCGTTCGCAGCTACCATCGATAGGGCAAGGCGTTGCCTTACGCCGCAAAAGCACGGCTTCCGACCGCGTCCATCGCCGGGCAAAGCGGCGGAATCATCCAGTTACCGGGCATGGGTGTGACAGCGCTGGGCGATGTGCCTGCCGGATCGTCGCGCTCAACCCGACTCCGCGCATCCAAACCCCATAACGGTCGTCGCTGCCCCGACCGCGCCGGAGCATTCCGCGGTTTCCTCTCTCGGCCATTTGCAGCCGGTGGAGAACTCAACCTCGAACGCCTGCTTGAGATTAAAAGCGGCCTTTTATCCGCGAAGCTTACATGACCGCCGTTGCCTCTTTTTACTTCGCACCTGTTACCCCGGCAACGTACTGTGACAGTAGTTTGACCTGTTCGTCGCTGAGGTTAGTGAAGGCGGGCATTTGACCTATTCCATTGCGAATTGCTTTTTCCACACGTGACGCGTCGGGCTTGAGCTCATCTAGATTGGGTCCAATTTCACCTACAGCGCCCGCGTCCTTGAGCGTATGACACACCGAGCAGGCAGGGACTGCAGTTTGGTTAAAGAGTTTCTTTCCCGCGCCTACCTCGTCCTGTGCAACGGCTGCAGTACCGAACTGCAATGCAGCTATGCCGGCGGCAACAGCGAAACATCTAATTTTCAATGACATAGAGTTTCTTTCAAACGACACTGAGGGTCAGCGCATGATCGCGCCAGCTATTGTTGTTGTAGCCGCCAGCGTTTTCTACCCGACCTTCCGGCTGCCGGTTTCCTTCCGCATCGACAACCATGCAAGCAATCGTATGACTGCCCGGCTCGAGCGTTGCCGGCAGCACGAACTGCCGCCACGCGTAGCGCCCCATATCCGGGCCGACCAGCCGCGCCTGCTTCCAGGTCTTGCCCCCATCAACGGACACTTCCACTGACTTCACCGCATTGATGCCGCCAAATGCCACCCCCTTGATCTGTACTGGACCGGCTACCAGTGGCCCGGATTCCGGCGCAGGTGAATTGATCCATGACTTGGGGCCCATTTCCCATACGGAAGGATGACTCGGGTCCCCTTTCTGGCCAGGCGGGGAGATCCGGTATCCGGTTTTCTGGATGGCTGCATCAGTCTGCTCGGCGGTGAAAGCCAGGCGCTTGATATACTTAACATTGTTCACGCCGGTATAGCCTGGCACGATCAGACGCAGGGGGCCGCCGTGGGCCAGCGGAATTGGTTCGCCGTTCATTTCCCAGGCCAGCAGGGCGTCGGCCATTGCCTTCACGGGTACCGAGCGCTCGACCATCACGCTTTTCGGATCGATTCCTTCCGGCAGCTTTTCGCCGCCAGTACCTGTCATGTAGGGCATGCGCTCGTTTATGCCCCCCAATGCCTCGACCACTGCGCGCACCGGTACGCCGCTCCAAACCACGCAGCCAGCAGCCCCCACTTGCCAGGGTGTGCCACTCGGCTTGGTTGGAAACAGGCCACGACCATTGCCCGAGCATTGCAGGACCATCGCCATCGTCTCCAGCCCCATCGATTTGAGATCCTTGACCGTGAGGGTACGCGGATTCTTTACGCCTTCAACCGACACTGCCCATCCGTCACGATCGGCGATGATCGAGGCGTCCGGCGCCGGCAGATTGTTGCGGATATAGAGTTGATCGGTCGGTGTGATGATGCTGGTACCGAATGCGCTGCGCTTGGTCTCCAACGTGCTGGAGGTATGCACAATCATCGCGTTTGCATCTTTCCAGGTCACGTACGCCGGTAGAGGCTTGGCGGCCGGCACCGTGCTGGCAACCGCCTGCGCCATGGCAGACCGGGTGAATGCGGCTAAACCGGCGGCCGTCATGGCGACCGCGCTTCCCGCCAGCAGATGGCGACGGCGGGGGCTGGCAAGCTGCTGCGTCTGATCCGCCTTTTCGTTTTGTTTGAGTAGCATTTTCGTCTCCTTTATTGATATTTATTTGAACGCATTCTTACAGGCTCTGGATCATTTCAGCCTCGCCGGCGCTTGCAGCGCCTCAGCATACTTTCAGAACACCGGGTTGAACAGCGCGATGTCGCTGTGCACCCAGTTGAGTTCATCAAGAGCCGACGAGGACGGCCTTTGCCGTATCTGCCCCAGCTTCACCCTCCATTACGATGATTTTGCTGGCCGCCACGTCCTTGGTGGACAAGGTGTTGGAAACTTCGCGCAACGGCCCGATCGCCGTTCCATTGGCCATGCCCATCGGATTGGTCTTGAAGCTGGCAACCGGCGTTTTTTGACCGGTCACATACACGCTGTAGACGGTCAGCGGTTTCAGCTTAAACAGCGAGACTTCCAGCGAATCGATGACCCCCAGATTGCGTGCCACCACGAAGCCCTTGCCGTCGCCCACAACCGGTTTTAATGCAATATTGATCGGATCGCTATTGCCACGCGGCGTCAGGTTCGCCGCCCCATCTCCCTCTATGACTGCATTCGACACATAGACCAGGGCCTGGGGCGCCTGCCCGACCGGCACACGTGCAATTACTTTGTTGGAGGCTGCGTCGATTACATCCACCGCGTCGCCATTTTCAAGCCCAACATACTGGCGAGTGCCATCGTCAGATGCCCAGATGCCGTGCGGCAGCGCACCGACCGGAATGGTCGCCATCAGCTTAGGCGTGTCGTCAGTCGTGAATACCTTTACTGCATTTTCGCCTCCGACGGTGACATAGGCGAGCGTGCCGTTGGCTGATTTGGAAAAGGCCAGATGGTTGGTGATCATGCCGACGTCAAAGACGCCCTTCACTTCAAGTGTTGCGGTATCAATGCGAGTCACCTTTCCCACGTCCTTGTGGGTCATCCACATCTCCTTGAAGTCGGGGGTGAATTGCAGAAACGGCGAGAACGGACTGACTACCTTGATCTGCTTGACGATTTTGTGCGACGAGACATCGATGACGTCGACCACCGGGTTGAAACTTGATACAACAAAGGCCTGCTTGCCGTTCGGGTGGAACAACACCATGCCGGGACCTGGCGTGGTATCGATGCGGCGTGTTTCCTTGTAGGTGATCGGGTCGATCACCGAGATATAGTTTTCGCCCCGGACCACTACCCAGACTTCCTTGCCGTCTGCCGTGAAAAAGCCTTCATGCGGCGAGCGGCCAATGTAGGTCACGCCTTTGACCTTATTGGTCGCAGTATCGATGAAAGTCACCGAGTTGGACCCATTGGAAATGGCAATCAATGTTTTGTGGTCGGGCGAAAAACCAAGACCATGCACATTGATCTCGCCCTTGTACAGGGGTGAGAGCACGTCGGGGCGCTGATTTCCTAATCTGATTTGACCGACCAGGGCGTTGGTGGACGGGTTGATGACCGAGACGGTGTTGCTATTTTGGTCGGCTGTGTAGACCCGGTCCGTCGCAGCAGGGGCGGCCCATGCCAGGCTGGCCGAGACGGTAGTGATGGTGACAGCGGCCAATAAAAGAACTCGGTTCATGGTTGCCTTTTTTTGATAGAAATGGAAAGTTATTTCGGTGCCGCGGCGTTGCCGGCCTGCGATTTCTGGTAGCGCGTGAGCCACGTCTGCATGAGACGGATCTCGTTCTGCTGTTCTGTAATGATAGCCTGCGCCAGGTTGCGCATTTCCGGATCGCGGGTGCTGAGCAGGAGTGCTTTCGCCATGTCGATCGCGCCCTGGTGATGGGGAATCATCATCGTGACGAAATCATGCTCGGGGACACCGTTCATCAGCGCGCGCCTCATGCCGTCGTCCATGACCGCCATGGCGTCGTCCATCAGGCCTGAAAAAGGCTTGGCGGTGCTGGCTATGAACGGCGCAGGCGCCTTGCCAGCGCCGGCACTATGATGCTGGTGCTCCTCATGCCCCTGGTTTGTCTGTTGTGCCGAAGCCTGGTGAGGCAATGCCAGCGACATCATAAGCACCAGGCAGAGCAAAATGGATGTTGTAATCCTGGCAGGCAGGGGTATGGGATATGCGGTCATGCGGGCGCCTTAAGCTGTTCGTGGACGGCGCTGGCGATGCGAGCCAGTTCACCTTTGTTGGTACCGGCCGATAGGGCATAGCCGAACTTGCCGTCTATCCAGTAAAACACGTTGACCGGTCCTTCCTCAGCAAAGCGGAAACCCGTGTCCTTGTTGTGCGCCTGCTCCGTGGAGACATACAGTGTCAGGCGCTGGCCGGTTGAATCGTGGTACATGAATTGGGCAACCGGGCCGCTTTCGCCGGGCAGCAGGCGTCCGCCAATCAGCTCGTACCCCAGCTTGCCGAGTTTCGGGGGCTGAATTTTGCTGCCGATCCGCTTTGACAGCCATGTCACGAGCTGTTCCTCCTGGTCCGCACCGATTTCGACCGGGCGTCTTACGTCTGGGCTATAAACCACATGAGCGATCGCCGCCTGCCGCGCAAGGTTGGCTACCTGGCGGCCTTCCGCAATACGATCTGATCTTTGCGCTTGGATAGAAACGCCTGGCTCATCCATTTGACCGTGCAGCGTCCACCCGGCGGCGCCACCGGCTACGGCAATGGCCACGCCTGCGGCCCAGCGCTGCAGCATCCAGTTTTTTGCCTGAGGTACGCCGGACAGCCGCGGCGGCACTGGCTCCGATAACACGGGATTAAATAGCACGCGCAAGGTTTCGGTCTGCAGACGGTAAGCTAAAACCCGCTCGGCTTCGTCGGGCCGTGCGGCAAGATAAGCCTCGATCTCGGTACGCCGCGATTCCGGAAGATGCCCGTCTATATAAGATTGCAGATCGGCTTCGGTAACAGGTAGTTGAGTCATTTAACGACCTTCAAACGAGATGGGATGGCTTTTCCTTCCATTAGAAGCCGCAGTCGTTCGCGTGCGCGCGAAAGACGCGACATGACTGTGCCCAGGGGTATGCGCAGGGTGGAAGATATTTCCTCATAGGTCATTTCTTCCAAAGCGACCAGAAGCAGAATTTCGCGCTGCTCGGCCGGCAGCATTGCCAGGGCCGATTGCATATCGCGGATTTCCATGTTTTGCATCTGCGGTGGATTGTAAAATGGCACGGGCGTATCCTCATCTAGCTCGACCGTCGTAACAACTTGCTTGCGCAGTTGGTCCACGTAAAGGTTGTGCATGATGCCGAACATCCACGCCCGCATGTCGCTGCCAAGGTGCCAGGACGCGAGCTTGCTCCAGCCACGCTCCAGTGTGTCCTGCACCAAGTCGTCAGCCTCGGCGCGGTTCCCCACCAATGCGCGTGCATAGCGGCGCAGGCGGGGAATACAGGCAACGAGCTGAGCGCTGTTCTGTTCCATAGCGCGTTGGTTCAGGATGCCTGTGAAAGATTATCCATTGACGTAGTTCTCGTTAATCTTTGACGACGTGCCAGATGTCTTTGAAGTTGTCGCCGGTTCGATCGCCTGCCTTTTGATCCGCCGTATAGAGGTAAAGCGGCTTGCCTTTGTAGGCAAGTTGCTTGCTGCCATCATCCCGGGTAACCACAGAATACGGCGTGGATGGTTGTGCGGCACTGGCTGCTACGGGTGGCCACAATGTAGCGCACGGGCCGTTGCATACACTTTTGCCGCTGTCAGCGACGTCTTTATCAAAGGTATAGACCGTTTTTCCGTTATGGTCGACCAGAATGCCATTGGCCTGTTTAAGTGCGGCATCGGAGGCAACGGCAGATCCTGCAGCGAAGGACAGAGTAGCAATAATCGACGCCAAAAGATGAACTGCTTTCATGATGAATATCCTATAAGAGTAACGTTTGGGTTGTCCCAGCAGCCTTGGGTGCGCAGGCTAAACATAAGGCAGCCGTCGGACGCTGAAATTGCCTGCCTACACTTGGGTGTACGAGACCAGCAGCTGATTTATTCCACGACGCCTTAAATAAATTTGGCGCACACAGTTTTAAGCCACGCCGCTCGATGGTTGAGTAAGCCGGTGACTTGATTAATAAGTCCAATCGATCATAGGCTTTCAATTGGCACCATAACCAACGCCGCAAATTTTCTTAGGAGAAATTGATGGATTCGGTAAAATTGTAGCCAAGCTCGGTGTCCAGGACGCATACCGTACCACCACTCAAACCGTTCTTTGTTCGTAATGGTGCGCCTGGGTGAAACCGCATATGGAGCTAACCCAGCAGGATAATAATGACTCCTTACTGTAGTAGAGCAGCCGTTCAAAAAATTTAAGCGACTGTCTGCAGTGGGTCGGAAGCAGCCGGTCACGGTCCCGATCCTTGGCTCTGTCAGTGGCGCCACTTAAGTTGTCATGTCAGGGCGAAGTCGGTCGCAGCAATTTCGATATCCCTATGGCTCAGTCGCAGCTATTCAGCGAAAAATCGTCGCAGCTATTAGCAAAATCAGGTGGGTGCAGCCCGGCACCGCAGGACCTTGCTTCGCATCAATTTCAGAAAGTCACATCTGTCATCCGTAATGCAGAGTAGTGGTGGTCAATAATGAATTCGAGATAGGCTTTCTCGAAATCAGCGGTCTGACCACGGCCTGGCCCGTCGGCGCTCGCTGGCAATGCCAATGTTGCGAGCAAAAACGCACTGCCAATCGCCACCAGTGCCTTACCGGCAGATGGCCGGCGTTCAGGCGAAATCATTGGAGCCTGGCGGGTACTGTTTAAGGGGGTGTGAACCATGGTGTTTCTCCTTTAAGCAAAGTTCGTTAAGGGGCATACCAGTCCTCCCTGAAGGTGCCGGCGGCTAGGAAGCCGCTCTACTCGGTCACTTTCCAGCTAACTTCCAGTCCTTTTTCCACTTTTCCATCTGCGCAATTTCCTCGGTCTGAGAATCAATTGCCTTTTGCGAAAAATCCTTGATTTCTTGGTGCTTCGCTTTTTTCAACGCATCCTTTGCCATTTTGATGCCACCCGCGTGATGCTTAGGCATCATGTCAAGGAACATGGCGTCGAACTGTTCCCCCTTGCTGGCGGCCAGCTTGCTCATCGACATGCCTTTCATGGATTCCATGCCGGGCATCTTCATGTTGATAGCGTCGCCTTTGCCCGCATACCACTGCTTTTTCCAGTCCTGCAGCTGTTGAATGTCCTTTTCCTGGTCGCCAATCATTTTCTTGGCCATTTGCTTTAATTCGTCATGGGCCGAGCGCTCTTCAACAAGCTGAGCCATGTGCATGGCGCCTTGGTGGTGCGCGGACATTGTGTCCAAAAATTGATGGTCATACGGCGCTTTGGCCGCGTTCGGCGAGCTTGTCATGGCATGGTGGTCATGCACGCCCGCATGAGATTTGGCGTCTTGTGCCAAGGCCGGGGCACCCAGGGTGCAAGCCAGGACGGCAATTGCCGTGCTTTTGAATATCGACATGTTCGATTTCCTCCATACAGGGGTTAATAGACCAGGCGGTCAAGCCCGTACACGCTGTGCGTACGATATATGGCGAAATCGAAGGTTCTGAGAAAACTCAAATAGATTCAGTGGTTTAGCGTTCAATCAAGCCACTCCTCCTGAGTTTGGGCGAGCGTGTTCATGGGCAGGATTCCCTGCCCAATGCGCCCCTAAAACCAAGGGCCGACTTTCGCAAATCAGCCCCTATGTCTTACTGCTGCTTTTCCAGCTTGGTTACGGTCAGCTGACCGTTCGGCTCCTCTGCGACGAAGTTAATCTTGTCGCCGGTCTTTACCTGGTCCAGCATGGCAGGGTCCTTGACGCGGAAGACCATCGTCATGGCGTCCATGCCGATGTTTTGCAGAGGACCATGCGTAATGGTCACTTTGCCGGCGCTCTTGTCGACCTTTTTCACCTCTCCGGTGGACATCGAGTTGGATGCTGCTGCGGTGGCCGGCTCAGACTGTGCATATGCACCGGAGACGGAAGACAGAGCGAGGGTAGCAATTAGTGCAGCTTTAACGAGCGATTTCATGGTGAGTTCCTTTGTGAACAGGTTGATTTAGGTTGTTAGAAGAAATGTGCAGCTAGCCAGGTGGCGCGCTGCTGGTAAGGACTGCTGCGGCCATCAGAACAAGCAAGAGGACCACGGATTCAACGCGCAGGATGGTGATAACGGTGCGCAGACCACGCTGCGACGTCGCCACAGACAGGCCAACAAATTTGTTGAATCCTCCAAGGGCAATGGCTATGACGACCAGGCAAAGCTTGAAGGTGAGCACTTGCCCGTAGTCCACTTCGATGAGCTGACTAGGGCTGCCGAGCACGCGGTAAGCGTTGTATGCGCCGGTCGCCAGGATTCCCGCCAAGGCGCCGCCTGCCCAGTTCGACATTGATGTCAGGTAAGTCGCGATCTCCTTGGTCGGAGTTGAATCACCGGCCAGCACGCGCGGGAGTACGAGCCAGCCGGCGACAAACACGATGCCAGCCCAGAAGGCCATCACGACTAGATGCAGCCATTCCACCGCGACGGCAACACTGAAAGGGCCGTGCTCGTACGCGTGTCCGATGGTGACCCGCGCAGCGGCCGTGAACAACAACAAGGCAGTGAGTATGCCTAGGTAGCTCACGCTCGGAACGTCCCCTCGCCGGAACAAATGGACGAGAAGCGCAATGACCAGAAACGCAAGCGCGGCGGCACCAGCATGTCCGTAGTGGGTAGACGCCAGCATTTGGGCAAAGGCCGGCCCTGCCTCCAGCCATGTAACGTCGCCCATGACAGCGGATTCGGTCCATAGGGACAGGAAAATGCCGGTAATGCAGACAAGCAGGCCGGCCGACATGGCAGTCGACAGCCGCTTATCGACCGTTAGCTGCCACCCTGCGGTCTGTTTCATCAGCCAAAGCCTGGAGGTCAGCACGCCGACGACCCAAGCAAAGCTGACGTTGATGAGCGCAGTGGCCGCTACTTGTGGAGCCGTCGCTTCCATTGGTTACTTCACGGTGAAGGAGTAGTCGCCCTTACGGCGGTGGCCGTCGTGGCCGACGCCGACGTACTCGACCTTGTATTTGCCGGGTGACAGAGCCGGAACGCGCAGCTTCATGACTGATGGATTACTAGCATCCAGGGTGGGCTTTTCCACGTTGACCTGCTTGCCAGTGCTATCGACGAGCTTCGCGGTGCTGAACGCCGACTCCAACTTTTCATTGAACTGCAGAGTGATTTCCTTCGGCGCAGCAGCGATTTCGGCGTCCTTCTCCGGGACTGAGGTTTGGAGACCAGCATGGGCCCAAGCGTTGGAAGCCCCTGCCATTGCAGTTGCTACGAACAGCATAGATAGAGCGTGTTTTTGTGCTGCTTTCATGTGAATCTCCTTCTGTTGCGATGGTTAGTGGTTGCTATGGCCGCCTTGCGGCTTTCGAACATTCATTTCGACGCCGGGCACCGACTTGCCGGTTTCGGGCGCTTTGGCTGCTACTGGCACGTCACCCTTCCATTCGTATGCGACGGTGCCTGCCGGATGCTTGTACCAACCCGGGTCCTTGTAATCGCCTGGCTTCTGGTCTTTGCGGATTTTTACTGTGGTGAACATTCCGCCCATCTCGATGTTTCCGAATGGACCGGTACCGGTCATCATCGGCAGAGTGTTTTCAGGCAGTGACATCTCCATGCTGCCCATCGAGCCGCCGCGTTCGCCCATTGCCATGTAGTCCGGGACGAGCCCATTAATTTTCTTGGCAATGTCTTTTTGGTTCACGCCTATCATTGTCGGAATGTCATGCCCCATTGCATTCATCGTGTGATGTGGCTTATGGCAGTGGAAGGGCCAGTCGCCCAAGTCAGTCGCATCGAACTCAATGGCACGCATCTGGCCAACCCCGATATCCTGAGTCACTTCCGGCCAGCGGGATTCGGGGCGTGTCCAACCACCGTCAGTGCCCGTTACAACAAATTCATGCCCATGCAGGTGGAACGGGTGATTTGTCATGGTCAGGTTGCCCATTCGGATGCGCACTCGGTCGCCCTGGCGTACGTTCATCGAATCGACGCCTGGGAAGACACGGCTGTTGATGGCCCACAGGTTGAAGTCCAGCATCGTGCTGGTCTTGGGCGTAAAACTGCCCGGCTCGATGTCGTAATTGCTGAGTAGGAAAACAAAGTCGCGGTCGACTTTCATGAAGTCGATGTTCTTCGGATGCGTCACCCAGAAGCCCATCATTCCCATGGCCATTTGCACCATTTCGTCCGCGTGCGGGTGATACATGAAGGTGCCGGGGCGCTTGGCTACAAACTCGTAGACAAAGGTCTTTCCAGCTGGGATGGCTGGTTGAGTAAGGCCGGCCACGCCATCCATCCCAGCTGGCAGGCGCTGGCCGTGCCAGTGAATGCTCGTTTCCTCCGGCAACCGATTGGTCACGAAGATGCGTACCCGGTCGCCTTCCACGACCTCGATGGTTGGGCCGGGAGACTGGCCGTTGTAGCCCCAGAGATTGGCCTTCATGCCAGGAGCGAACTCGCGGACGACGGGCTCTGCTACCAGGTGGAACTCCTTGACACCGTTGTTCATGCGCCAAGGCAGCGACCATCCGTTCAGGGTGACGACGGGGTTGTATGGGCGGCCATTGGGCGGCAGCAGCGGAGTTTGCGTTGCGGCGCCGTCCACTGTGACCAATTCAGGCAAGGTAGCCGCGCCGGCGCGGCTGACAGCGCCTGCGCCGACCAAAGCGGCAGCGCCTGTTAAGAAATTTCTACGTGAAACCATGGCTAATCCTTCTAGTGTGCGGGGGCGTCAGCTTCACCAGAAGCTTGGCCAGTCATTTGGGTGGAACCACCGCCGGTGCCGCTGCCGTTGACGGCGGCCTGGAGGTTGGTCTCGGCTATCCAGAAATCACGTTGTGCTTCGATAGCCGCATTGACGCTGCTGACCTGGGTGCGAGCGTCGGTAAGTAGTTCGAAAACGCTGGCGAGCATGCCGTTGTAGCGAAGCAGCACCTCGTCCGAAATTCGTTTCCGCAGAGGCACGACTTCGTCCCGGTAGTGCTTCGCCACCTCGTAGGTCGTCCGATATGCTGAATACGCCTCCCGGACTTCGGAGCGTGCTCGTACTGCCGTGTCAGCCGTACGCTGGACAGATTGCATGTAGGTCGCTTCAGCGCGCGCGGTTCGAGCGCCACCCCAGTCAAATATTGGTAGAACCAACTCAATTTCGTAGCCATTGGCGCGCGGGCTGCCCGTCTCGCTCTTGTTGGTGTAGCCGGCCTCAAATACGTTGATGAACCCCGTGGCTTGAGTCAGGCCCAGATTGCTGGCGGTTGCGGAGACGTCGCGTTGCGCCACTTGGACGTCCAGCCGCTGCGTCATAGCCTGCGACTCAAGATTGGCCACCTCATTTGGGGCCTTAGGCAAATCCGGCAGGCGCTCAGGGAGTTTAAAAGCCGCATTGGTGCCCCACAGGCCGAGCAGCCGTGTCAGCTGTTCCCTAGCGGCGGTTGCGTTATGCCGGGTGCGGGCGAACTGGGTCGTGGCGTCCGCATGAAACGCATGCTCACGAGCCTGGTCCAGCTTGCTCCAATTGCCGACCTTGGCCAGGCGTTGGGCGAGATCTGCGCTGGCTTCGGCAGCGGTAGCCACCTGTTCGGCGTATTGAGCGCTCTGCTGCGCCGCGACGGCGTTGAAATAGGCCTTCCGGGTGTTGGCGGCCAGCTGCACTGCTTGCGACGCCGCCTGGAGTTTTGCCTGCTCGAACCGGCGGCCTTCAATGTTGCTGCGTATCGGCATGGTCAGTAGGCCGACGAAATTGAACATGATGCTGCGCTCGATTTCCACGTCCTCGCCACCGCGCTGCCGACCAAAAGAAAACCCGGGATTGGAGAGTCGGCCAGCCTGCACACGATTGGCTTCGGCAACGCCCAGTTCTGCGAATGCAGCCTGCAAGCCTTTGTTGTTCGCCAGGGCAATTTGGATGGCGGAGTCGGGCGTCAGCGGTTGCGCCAGCAGCTGGTTGACGCGTGCTTGGGTAGCCGCCGCATCGTCTTCCGTTTTGTCGCGCTGGACCGTCTGGCCCGTGCGCTCCTTGGTCAACGAAGACACGGTGTCCAGGCCGCCGTCCTTCGAGAAAGTCGCGCACCCGGTCAAGATCAGGGCAGAGAGCGCGATAGCGAGCGGCTTCAACTGCGCCGCTTTTTGTTGGGTGTCCATCATCATTTCCCTTGCATGTTGTGGTTACTACCGTGACCCGCATGGCCGGCGTGGGGGTCAGGCTGCGTAGAACTGGGCTTTTGTGCGGCAGGCGCAGCCTTCATCCCAGGCATGACGCCATGCCCCGCGTGAGGGTCCGACTGAGATTGGCTAACCTTCGGTGTAGCAGCCTGCGTATTGGCGCGCGGCGCAGCCATAGCGGCACCGTGTCCGGCATGGCCAGCATGCGGGTCAGCTTGAGTAGAGCCGGCTTGCTGGGCAGCAGGCGGAGTCGTCATGCCAGGCATCCCACCATGGCCAGCGTGCGGGTCGCCTTGAGCAACCTGCTCATTAGCGGCGCGCCATACTTGGTCCGGAGTGGTCGTTTCTTCCGGAGTGGTTAAATAGTTCTTGAATGCAGAGACATAGGTCGTCTCTGCAACGGACGCATTTGCGTCTGCCGGGTTGGGTTGTGCTTGTTGCGCAGTTGCAGCGAGCGGCAGGAATGCCACGGCGGCCACCGTAATCCAGTGTGAAAAAGACATGATTACCTCGAAATCGAAAGGACAGACGTGCGAAGGCACGCGGCTAGTACGCGGGCTGGGAAGCCGAACGAATGCCGTCCGGCGTACTCAACTCGGTACGTCGATTAAGCGGTAATGCGTTTGGGGGGACGTTCGAGGCCGGCCGGGATGAAGCCGGTGACCAAAGGAGAGGGAGAGATGACTTCAGGCAGCGAGCTGCTATAGGCAGAAATTAAGGCCGGAACGGAAGGCGGAGCGACTGCACCTACACAGCAGGCTGCGCAAGCACTGCAAAGAGAACCTTTATGCTTGATGTCGGCAGAATCGCCGGCAGATTTGGCTGCCACGACTGTCACACTGTCTGGAGCGTCGCCTTCATGGTGATGCGATTCCGTTTGCATCGTTATTTCGGCAGCGTCATGGTGTGCCGCCGGACCGCAAGACGCCTGGACAGCCGCAGCAAACCCCTGAAGAGGCAGCGCGGCAAGTAGCAGCCAGACCAAAAATGTCTTGAGGACGCGGTTCATGTCGTAAGTATACCATTTCATTGGGTATCGCTTCTGCGACATCTGATATACAACTGTAGAGCTTCCCACATTGGGAAGGTCAAGTGTTTTGTCCGACATCTGTTATACATGATCATAGTGACGAATTGATAACCTATCTGGACCGTAATTCGTAAAAAAGTTACTTATGCACTCAGGGAGACGATATCAATAGGGCGAGCTTCGACTGAGTTACCAAAGACCGTCCTTTTTTCTCATCAATCACTGTTAATTTTCCACTCACAGTATTGATCCACAGCTTTAGAGAGTAACTGACGTAGTAAGTCTCCCCTGGCATCACTGCTAACTTAACCAACGACTCGTCGTAGGTACGGACCCTGAGCGTATGCATTCCAGGTTCGACATTAAGGACGATGTTAGTTTCCGGTGCCAATTTAGCAATTGTTTTATCATTTAGAGTTACCTCAGATGTTTGTTGATGCTCTGTTAGATAGCGTCGAACGAGATAGACCTTCCCGTGCTCAACAGGCGGGGCGTGAAACTTTTTTGCCTCTATGTCTTCGGCAGGCGGCGCAAGTGGAATAGCGGCACATTTCTTCCATACGTGGCTGAAAGGGCGACAAAGGTAATACGGCATATCAGAACGCGTATCTGGCGCTGCGCAAGCTGCAACGAAGACCGGGATTACCAATAGCCCTAGGGAATAACGGAACATTCTAAATTGACCGACTCTCTAGGTTGGGGACCGGATCCCTAGATTGAGGACCGGTCGGACGTGGAATTTTTGTACTGCACAGCCCGCCAAGCTAGTGACCGTGCCCTGCATGCGAACCATGTGCCTCGGCATGTGAGCCAAAGTGGTAGTCCTCATCGATCTGCTCACACTCCACTAACTCGCACTGGATGGTTACGTGAGTAATGCGAAAGTCGTGTGCCAGACGCTCCCGTATCGCGTCCAACACCGAGGACGCTGACACCTCCGGGACATGGACGACATGAACCGTCAGGCTGACTTTGCCACTGGTGATAGCCCAGACATGGAGGTCGTGGTAGCTCTGCACGCCTGGCACCGCCGCTATTGCGTCACCAACGTGGCCAACGTCGATTTCCTCGGGTACGCCTTCCAGCAAGATGTTCAGGCTGGCTTTCAGCAGAACCCACGTACGGGGCAGTACCCACAGCCCAATGCCAACCGCGACTACCGAGTCCACCCAAGCCCATCCCGTGAACCGGATAATGACAGCCCCCGCGATGACGCCAAGTGAACCCAGCATGTCACTCCAGACCTCGAGGTACGCACCTTTGAGGTTCAGGCTCTCATCCTTACCCCCCGTAAGCACCCGCATGCTGATGAGGTTGATGATCAGTCCCAGAACTGCGATGACCAGCATGGTGGATGACTGGATTTCCGGTGGGCTGGAAAGCCGCCTGTATGCCTCATAGAGGATGTAGATAGCCACGGCGAACAGCAGCAGCGCATTGAAGGCCGCCGCCAGGATCTCGAACCGGTAGTAGCCAAAGCTGCGCTGCTTATCGGCCGGCCGGCGTGCAATGCGGACTGCCGCAAGCGAGATAGCCAGCGCTGCGACATCGGTGAACATGTGAGCAGCGTCAGAGAGCAATGCCAGGCTCTGACTGATGATGCCACCGATAACCTCCGCTATCAGGAAGCTACCTGTCAGGGCGACAGCGATCCAGAGCGCTTTTTCGTTGTTGTTTCCAGCTGCATGGTTATGACCTGCGCTCATGATGGTTCCGTAGATGGTTGAAGGGATGGTTGACGCGTAGCTGTTCGAAGCTCTTCAGCTATTTGTCTTCTGTAAGCCACCTGATAGAGCAATGGCAAGACCAGCAATGTGAGTGCCGTTGAAGACAGGATTCCGCCGATAACAACGGTGGCCAAAGGCCGCTGTACTTCGGCGCCAGTACCGGTCGCAATGGCCATCGGTATGAAGCCCAGTGATGCCACCAGGGCTGTCATGAGCACCGGTCGCAGGCGGGTCATTGCACCTTCGTGCACTGCTTCATCCAGCGAGCGACCTTCCTCAAGCAAATGGCGTATGGAAGACACCATCACCAGCCCGTTCAGCACGGCGACGCCGGACAGCGCGATGAACCCGACTGCCGCTGATATGGAGAGCGGGATTCCACGCAGCCAGAGGGCAACGATGCCGCCAGTGAGTGCGAATGGGATGCCTGAAAATACAACCAGTCCGACTTTCACTTCGCCAAACATCATGAACAGCAAAGTGAAAATCAACAGCAATGCGACCGGGATCACTATCTGCAGACGCTGTGAGGCCGACTGCAGCTGTTCAAACTGTCCACCCCAGGTGGTCCAGTAGCCGGATGGAACTTTGACCTGCTGGGCCATCGCCTTTTCGGCGTCGGCGACAAACGAACCCATGTCCCGGCCACGTACGTTCGTGCTGATAACGATGCGCCGCTTGCCGTCCTCCCGGCTAATCTGGTTTGGCCCTGGCGCCACCTCAAGTTTCGCCACCTCGCCCAGCGGGATGTAATTGGCCCGGCCATTCGCGCCAGAAGGCAGAGAAATTGGAAGGCGCTTCATCGCCTCCAGGTCGTTACGCAACGTTTCAGGTAGCCGGACCACGATATCGAACCGGCGGTCGCCCTGGAACAGCGTACCGGCTTCCTTGCCACCGATAGCGGTCGCTACCAGGTCCTGTATGTCACCGACGTTCAAGCCGTAGCGGGCGGCTTGTTCACGGTTTATTTGAACAGTCAGCATCGGAAGCCCGGTGGTCTGCTCGACTTTGACATCAGTGGCGCCAGGCACTCCGCGCAAGACATCCGCAATCCTGTTGGCTGTGCTATTCAGTACGTCCGTGTCGTCACCAAACAGCTTGACCGCCACATCGCTTCGGATGCCTGAGATGAGCTCGTTGAACCGGAGTTGGACTGGTTGAGAAAACTCGTAGTTATTGCCAGGCAGTTTCGAGACTGTCTCCTGGACGGCGGCCAGTAATTCATTACGCGACTTCTTGGGCATGGGCCACTCGCTTTCCGGTTTAACCATGATGTAGCCGTCCGAGATGTTGGGCGGCATCGGGTCCGAAGCGATCTCCGCGGTGCCAGTGCGGGCGAATACCCTTTCGATTTCCGGATGCTTTTCCTTGAGTGTGCGTTCCAGTTGCTGCTGCATGGCGACCGATTGCGTCAGGCTGGTGCCCGGGACGCGTATCGCCTGGATGGCAAAATCACCCTCATTCAAATTCGGGGCAAATTCGCTACCCATTCGAGTGGCAAGCAACCCGGACAAGAGAACGGTGACTACGGTAAAAGTAAGCACCACCGGCTTGTTCGCCAGGACGAAGTCAAGAAGCGGCGCGTAACCCCGTTTTGCACCTTGGACCAGTGCGTTTTCCTTCTCAGCGACTCGATTACCAATGAACAGCGCGACTGCCGCAGGGACAAACGTGAAAGACAGGACCATCGCTGCAAACAGAGCCATGACGACCGTGATTGCCATCGGATGGAACATTCGGCCCTCCACACCCGTCAACGCAAAGATGGGTAGATAGACGACCATAATGATGAGCTGGCCAAATATCAGAGGTCGCCGTACTTCCTTCGCTGCAGCGAATACCTCGTGAAAACGTTCAGACAGGGTAAGGGACCGGCCAAAATGCGCCTGTGCATGGCTCAGCCGGCGAACGGCTGCTTCCGCTAGTACGAGCCCGCCGTCGATGACAATCCCGAAGTCTAGGGCGCCAAGGCTTAGCAAATTGGCACTAACCTTGTACGTCACCATGCCGGTGAACGTCAAAAGCAAGGACAGAGGAATCACCAGTGCTGTAATGATTGCAGCGCGAATGTTCCCCAGGAACAGAAACAGAACGGCGATGACCAGTACAGCTCCCTCGAGCAAGTTCTTCTTGACCGTATCGATTGCCTTGTCCACCAGTACCGTACGGTCATAGACCGTCACCGCCTGTACTCCCTCTGGCAAAGTCTTGTTAATTTCAAGCATCTTTTTATCGACGGCTCTCGACACTGCGCGACTGTTCTCGCCCATAAGCATGAATACGGTGCCAAGTACCACCTCTTGGCCATTTTCTGTCGCAGCCCCAGTGCGCAGTTCACGTCCAATACCGACTTCTGCAACATCGCTGATGCGAATAGGAACGCCGTCCGCGCTGCGTACGACAATATTTTCAATGTCGCCAATGGTGCGCACTTGTCCGGGGGTGCGTACTAGCAGCTGCTCGCCGCGACGCTCTATATAGCCGGCGCCGACGTTGCTGTTGTTACGGTCCAGGGCAGTAACGATGTCGGCAAGCGTGATGCCGTAAGACGCAAGCTTGTCCGGGTTTGGGGCGACCTGGTATTCCTTCGCATAGCCGCCAATGGAGTTGATTTCAGTGACGCCACGCACGTTGCGCAGCTGCGGCTTGATAATCCAGTCTTGTATCTCCCGCAGGTCCGTTGGGGTGTATTCAGTGCCATCCGGCTTTTTCGCCCCTTCTTTTGCTTCAACCGTCCATAGATAGATTTCGCCCAAGCCAGTCGAAATTGGTCCCATCACCGGCGTGATGCCGGCAGGCAGCCGTTCCTTGGCTTCCTGAAGCCGCTCATTGACCAGTTGGCGCGCAAAGAATATGTCCGTCTTGTCTTTGAAGATAACCGTGATCTGGGACAGGCCGTACCGTGACAGGGAACGCGTCTGTTCCAGATTGGGAAGGCCAGCCATGACTGTTTCAAGCGGATAAGTAACGCGTTGCTCAGTCTCCAGGGGCGAATAGCCGGGCGCTGCAGTAGAAATCTGCACCTGCACGGAACTGATGTCCGGGAGGGCGTCCAGAGGAAGCTTCTGGTAGTTATAGATTCCCAACGCAGCCAGCATCGCGACGAGAAGCATGACGAGCCATCGCTGCTCTATTGAAAACCCGATGATGCGATCAAACATAATAAGTATCCTTTCGCATCAGTGAGCGTGTTCCGCACCGGCTTTACCCAGTTCGGACTTGAGGATGAAGCTGTTGGTGCTGACGTATGGAGCACCGGCCTGCAGCCCCTTGGTCACCTCAACAACCTTGCCGTTACTGCGGCCCAGCGTCACTTCCTGCGCAACAAAGCCACCTGGCACGCTCAGAAAGACAGTGGTCTTGTTCTCGATCGTCTGGATCGCCTCTGCGGAGATGGCGACTGGCGCTTCGGTCTGGCCGGAGACGACTTCAACGTTCACGAATAGGCCCGGGCGCCAAGCCATGTTCGGGTTGGCCAGGGAAACGCGGGCCTTGGCCGTGCGGGTTTGCTCGCCGATCAACGAACCGACGTAGGCAACGGTTCCGGTTGCTTTCGCATCGAAGGCCGTTGCGTTGACGACGACCTTTTCGCCAACCCGTATCGCGTTCAAGTCTTTTGCTGGGACAGCAACTTCAGCCCATACGGTCGACAGGTCGGAAATTGTGAAGATACTGGCGTCTTCCTTGACCGCTTCGCCCAGCGACAAGTGCTTCTCCATGACCATCCCGTCGAACGGCGCGCGCACCTCGTAGCTGTTCAGACCCCTGGCACTGGTGGCGCTCGCGCCCAAGGCTTCCAGCTTCTGGCGCGCGTTTTGCACTGCAATCTCCGCTTCCTGCATTGCCTGGCGCGCTTGTAGGTAGTCCTGCTCGGCAGAGATTTTGTCTTCCCACAGCTTCTTTTCACGCTCGAACGTTGTCCGGGCAAGGGACAGACGCTTTTGCGCAGTCAAGAGCTCGCTGCGTTGCTCGGAAAGGCCGGTACTGGCGATGACAGCAAGAACTTGGCCCTTTTTGACTCCTTGGCCCAAATCGGCCAGGACACGTTCTACGACGCCGCCAAGCCGTGGCACGACATGGGCAGTGCGGTCCTCGTTGTAACGAATTTCGCCAGGGAGCGTGACCACAGTGTTGATGTTGGCTGCGCCAGCGGTGCTGACTGTGATCCCCGCTGCCTTGGCCTGAGCCTCATTTAAGGCAATCTTGCTGGGCTTTTCTTCACGCTTTTCACCCGGCTTCTCTTCGCGCTTTTCGCCGGGTTTTGCGGCGCGCTTTTCTTCTCCGTGTTGGCCGCCCGCCTTTCCTTCCTTGTGACCAGCTTCTGCATGCTCGTCTTTGTGGCCAGCTTCTGCGTTTTCTTTGGAATGGCCCTGTTCCTTGGCTTCGACCGATGACGTACCGCCCATGTTCAGGATGAGAGCACCTAGCAGAGCACCTAGCACAAGGATGGCGGCGATGGATAAAAACTGTTTTTTTGTCAGGTTGGTTTTCATGATGACGTCTTACTGGTTAGCGGCGGCCATCGGCGCGCCAAGAATGCGATCGATTTCAGCGCCGGCGCGGTGTACCTCTGAAAGAGCGCGCAGATATTGGGATCTGGCTTGCAAGAGGGTGCGCTGGGCGTCCAGCACATCAAGGAAGCCAAACTTGCCGTACTCGAAGCCGGTCGTCGCGGCTTCATAGGCGCTTTGCGCACCTGGCAGGATGTCTTGCTGAAGTGCCTGGACTTCCTGGCGGGAAGTGGTCAGTTTTTCAACGGCTAGAGCAAGCTCGCTGCCCAGACGGATCTCGACCGCTGCAAGTTCGTCGCGCGCCTTGTCAGTGCGTCGCAGCGCCTCAAGAACGTTGCCGCGGTTCGTGTCGAAGATAGGCAGAGGGACGGAGACGCCGACAATGGCCTGGTTGCGTCCCAGTTCTTCATTGCGGTTCACGCCTAGGCTGACTGTCACGTCCGGCGTGCGGCGGCTGCGTTCGAGCCGTGCCAGCGCCTGCCGGCGGTCAACCTCAAAGCGGGCGCGAGCCAAGGCTGGCGAACTGACCAAGCCTGCTGACAAAGCGGCTGGATCGGGCAGTGCCGGCAAAGACTGAAGCTCACCCTCAGCGCGCTCAAAACGCGGCGTCAAGCTGCCCCACATCGCGCTCAACCTCTTCCTGGCAGAGGTCAGGTCACTTCTCGCTTGCAGCAGCTCGAGCCGTACGCCTGTTTCTGCAACCCGTGCCCGCGTTTCCTCAACCGGGGATACTTTTCCGGCGATAACCCGCTTGGAAGCGACTGTCGAGGCGCGCTGAGCCAAGTCAGCCGACTCTTGCGCCAGGCGCACGCGTTCCTGCGCAATCATCAGGTCGAAGAAGGATGAAATGACAGCGGCCCGGACCTCGGCCTGCTTGGCACCGAGTTCGGCGCCTGCAGCGTCACGGCCGCGCTCGGCTGCCTGGATCCGCGCAGCTCGTTTCCCGCCTAGCTCGAATGGTTGGCTAAGCTGCACGGTCGTTTCACGCGTAGTGCGTCGCGTGTCCTGCATCTGCACACCGAGCGAAGGGTTCGGCGATGCGCCGGCTTGCACGACCGACGCCTCGACAGCGGCCAGTTCATACCGCGCAGCTGACACTTCCGCATTGGCGCTCAGCGCCAGTGCCAATGCAGACTGCAGGGTGAGTGGCCCGGAGGGCTCCAGAGCCTTGGCCGGGCGGTCGGGTGACGCTTGGGCCATGTCTCCGTTGCGTGGCAAATCCAGCGTTTGCGCGGCAGCAGGAAGAAAAATGGATGCCACCAGCATCAGTGGCAATAAAAACTTGTACATCGAATTCTCCAGGTAAACAGGATGGAATTCGACGAGACGTCACCTCAGTGCTGCAGATTGAATGAATGTGAAAGAGCGTCTCGCCGCGTTAAGCGACGAGGGTGCGATCGGGCCGCTTCGGGCCTTCAGGGAAGTAGGAGGAAAACGAGATAAATTGAAGCACTGGCGGCGCAAGAGCCTGCGGCACGGTCAGCTCAGGTGTAAACGACGTGGGCGTTACCTGGCACGACAGATGGCAATAGCCGCAGTCGTCATCGAGCGTTGCCAGCTTGCTTTTCTCGTCTGACTTTTCGGCCAGCTTCTCGGCTTGCGCCACATGGTGATGGCTATGGTGACCGAAATGTGAGGTATGGGTCGTCTCATGCTGGCAATACGCAGCCGCCGCCGCCCAGGAATACTGGAATGGCAGAGCGAATAGCATCAGGATGAGAAGATATTTTTTCACGATAGGAATTGTAGCACTAGGCTTTATATGGCTCTGTGGCAGGCTGTCACCTCTTGTCGGCGATATGGGCAATATCGGCGGCAATAGGCAGCCGCTTGAACATACTGATGTTGGTGCCGCCTGTATTGCCAACTGGCACAATGCCGACGGCAGAACCGATGCCACCAAGAACGATGCGGACAACTTGGCCAAAGACCTCGGGCACGGAACGACGGCGTAGGCCAATTTTCAACATGAGCCAGTGCGACCGGACGTGAGGCACGACATGGCGTTGGACAAGAACGTGGGCGGTCTCCAGGTGGCTGAACGCTTGGTCTAGTCGGCCTTCCTGGTAGAGGCGCCTGGCCTTGGCCATCTCGCGTTCAAAAGCGGCTTTCAGTAAGGGTGCCATGGATTACCTCCGTTTCAGTTCAACGGTCACGGGTTGGCTTGGAACGACCGAGGCAGTTTGCATCTCGCTACGAGCCTGTGCGATGACCGTGCGTGCCGCCGTCAGCCCCAAGACGCCCATCACAGCCGCCACGGCAATGTCTGGCCAACCGGTTCCAGTACCGAACACGCCAAGCGCAGCCAGAATAATTGCCAGGTTGCCGATAGCATCATTCCTGGAGCAGAGCCACACCGACCTCATGTTCGAGTCACCGGTCCGATAGGCAAACAAGAGCACCGCAACGAAGACGTTCACGGCTAAGGCCAGTACGCCAATCGCGCCCATGGTGCCCGCTTCTGGGACCGTGCCTGCCGTGAAGTGCCAGGCAGCGGTTCCCAGCACGAACAGGCCGTAAGCACCCATGGTGACGCCTTTGACCAGCGCCGCGCGGGCACGAATGGTCAGCGAGAGGCCGAGTATGGCTATGCTCACGAGATAGTTAAAAGCGTCGCCAAAGAAGTCAACGGCGTCCGCAAGGAGTGAAGCCGAGCCCGAAGCTAGGCCGCCTACCATCTCAACGAGGAACATCCCAGCATTCAAGATTAAGGCAACCCACAGAATACGGCGGTATGTGGGGTCAACCGGGGGTTTGTCGGAGGCGCATCCTCCAGAGCAGCAAGCAGACATTTCACTTCCTTTCTTCTGTATAGTGCCATTTAAAACCCTGTAGCCACTACAGGGTCAAGTGGATTGAAGAAAAAAGTGAACGAGGCGACAAATGGGCGTTGAACTGCTGAAGATTGGCGAGCTGGCAAAGCAGACCGGCTCTCAGGTAGAAACGATTCGGTACTACGAGCGGGAGGGCTTGTTGCCGACGCCGGCGCGCTCGGAGGGTAACTACCGACTTTACGGCCCGTCGCATGCCGAACGGCTGCAGTTCATCCGACATTGCCGGTCGCTCGACATGACGCTGGGCGAAATCCGCGAACTTCTGTCATTTCGGGATACGCCGGAAGAGAGCTGCAACGAGGTGAATCTCCTGCTAGACAGGCATATCGAGCATGTATTCCAGCGCATTCGGGAACTGCAATCTTTGCAGAAGCAGCTCAAGACATTACGCAGTACGTGCCATTCCGCGCAAGCAGCCAAGGACTGTGAAATTTTGCAGACGCTTGCCACCCCGGATGGCGTAGCACCAACTCATCTTGGGACGCATGGTGGTGGCTGTCACTAATCGTAAGCACGTAGAGGCCACATTTGATAGCAAGTAATGACAAAAGAAACTTGATGTTAAATCGCTTGACCTTCCTATCGGAGGAAGGAGTAGGGTGGACACGGTCTTTATCAAAATCACTCGACTACGGAGTACAAATGAAGAAGCTATTGCTAACAACCTTACTGGTGGCTGCCTCGACGCTTGCCCACGCTGCGGGCGAAGCCATTACTGTGTACAAGGACCCAAATTGCGGCTGCTGTGCTGAGTGGATAGAGCACTTGCGCGAATCTGGCTACAAGGTAAAAGCGGTCAACTCGGAAGATATGACTGCGGTGAAGAAACGCCTTGGTGTGCCTGAAAAGCTTGAGTCTTGCCACACGGGCGTCGTGGATGCATCAGGGCAAGTCATAGAAGGGCATGTGCCTGCGGCCGCTTTGGCCAAGCTCATTTCTACGCCAGCGGTCAAGGGAGTCGCCGTTCCAGGCATGCCTGCGAACTCACCCGGCATGGGCAAGATGGATGGCAATCTCGTCACGGTTGATTTTTCGGGCAAGCAGTTCTCGAAGAACTAATTCCGTCAAGCAGGCCGGCTCATTCAGTGCAGCCGGCTTGTGCTTCTATGCGGCGGAGCCGACAGCCTCCATCGAGTTTTGTAAGTCAGGAAAGTATCTATGTATCAGAAACGCGTATTTATTGGCCTTGCACTCGCTACCGCGCTGCTATCCATGCACCTAGCCAGTTCGGCGCAGCAGTCGGTCGCACCGGGTGTGCAAAACCGGCTCAGCGGGCTCTTTTCGAGCCCGAAAGAGGAGGAATTGCTCGAGCCTGACCTTGCGTTCAAATTTAAGACATCTTTCAAAAGCCCGACGGTACTCGTAGCGGAGCTGACGCCGGCGAATGGATACTATCTATACCGCGAGCGTATCAAGTTCGCTCTCAAGAATACGTCTGGCGTCGCCATCCGAGCGGTAAAGCTTCCGGCCGGTGAAATTAAGACTGACCAGTTTTATGGCCGTACGGAAACGTACAAGAAGACGATTCAGGCGGAAATTATTTTGGACCGCGCGCCGAACGCGAAGAGTCTTACCCTAGTGGCAGGATATCAAGGCTGCCACGAGAAAAAGGGGGTGTGCTACCCGCCGATGGATAAGGAACTGACCTTGGCTTTACCCTAAGTGCATCAATCTTTGCGGCAGTATTGCATCCAATTGCGCTCCCGGCCTTCCGTGGCGATGATGCCGGTGCTGCTCAGTCTGCTTAGACAAACGAAAGGGCATCTGTCGGCCGCCACACCACCCTAGCTCCCCATCATGCCGCGGCACATATTGGTCATGGAAGACAAGAGCCCATGGGTTTGAAAACCTCCCATCATGGAGGAATGCATGAACAGCATGCTTGCAGCAGCCAGTAGGGCTAACACACCGATTATGGCGAGCACGACGAATACTGCCTTTGCAGCGGTTGAGTCCATGACCATTTCAACCTCCCAGAGACTATATTCCTTTGGCAGTCAGTTTCTGGAAGGGTTCGGAGCCAACATCAAATGTTAAAGAACTTGCTTGACCTTCCCACTGCAGTAACGCCCATTCTTTTAGACGTGTGAAAGAATTGTCGTTAAACTACGCACGTTCGATGTCCCGAAACCCATGCGCCATTCATTTTCATCTTTCTGCCGACTGATAGCCTGCTTCCTAGTCATGACTGTTCTGACTTCAGGAATCGCAATGGCTGCGTACGTGTGCCCAGAGCTGGCACCTGCGCCAGTGCAGGAAGTCGCAATGGAAGGCATGCCATGCGCCGAGATGGACAAGGAAAAACCTGTCCACTGCGCAGAATTTCAGTCCGGCGCTCAACTAGCGTTGGAGCATCTAGCAGCGGCACCAGCCTTAACTCCAGTTTTCGCTTCTTCCGTCATCCCGGCTCCTGCGCCGGCTATTCCCGTCGTCCTTCCTTCTGTGCAGGGCGATGTGCGTCTCGAAACTGGCGTAGACCCGCCATACCTCCGAACGCTTCGACTTCGTATTTGACTTGACCCTGTAGTGATTCGCCGGCCGGCATATTGCCAAGGCTGGCTTTCGTCTATTCACAGGGGAAAGTATGTTTTTGAATGACCACGCGCCACTGGTGCCTGCAGGCCAGTCGCGCCATCTAATCCGTTTCAGTGCGCTCATAGCGCTCACGCTTGCTTCCACTTTTTCTCAGGCTCAAACCGCCAGAATGAGCCTGGAGCAGGCGCTTCAAATGGCAACCCAACGCTCGGCGTCGAGCCAGGCTGCACAAGCCTCCGTGCAAGCAAGTCGGGAAATGGCGGCAAAGGCCGACCAGTTTCCTGACCCAATGCTCAAGTTCGGCATCGAAAACTTGCCAGTCAACGGACCCGACAAGTTCAGCCTGAACCGCGACTTCATGACAATGCGCCGAGTAGGCGTCGAGCAACAATGGGTGTCTTCCGACAAGCGCGCCGCCCGCGCTGAACGTGGCCAACGAGCCGTTGAAACAGAGGAAGCCAGTTACCTGACCAATGTCGCGAAGGTACGAGAGGAAACCGCACTAGCCTGGATAAACGTCCTCTATGCCCAGCGGACAGTGGAATTGCTGAAGGCATTGGAAAATGAAACGCGCCAGGACTTGATGACTGGTCAGGCAGCGCTGCGAGGCGGGAAAATGGGCACATCCGATGTGCTCCAAGCACAGCTGACACTCTCCCAAGCTCAGGACCGCACCCGCAAAGGAGAGCAGGCACTGAGAAGCGCTCAAACCGCTTTGTCCCGCTGGGTAGCCACGCCTGTGGAGGTCGTCGCGGGTGAACTACCAGCGCTGACGTCTCATGTGCCAAATCTCCCTGTCGAAGAACTAGAGAAATACCATCCGATGCTTCTGGGCACGCGCCGAGCTATAACGCTTGCCGACGCCGAAACCGCTGTAGCTACCAAAGAGCGCAACCCTGACTGGAGCTTTGAGGCAGGCTATGCACAGCGGGGCAGCCAGTACTCCAACATGGTATCGGTCGGCGTGACCATCCCGCTCCCGGTGAACCGGGCGCAGAGGCAAGACCGCGATATCGCTGAAAAGTCTGCATTGGGCACGAAAGCACGGATGCAGTACGAAGACGCACTGCGCGAGCTGAAAGCCGAGATTCAAGACCAGTCATTGACCCTGGCAAGTCTCAAGGAGCGAGTAGCCCAACTACAGACTCAACTCTTGCCTGCCGCAAACCAGCAGGTTGAGGTAGCCACCGCGGCTTACCGGTCTGGGACGGGCAGCCTAGCTGCAGTCTTCAATACAAAAAGGATGGCGCTCGACGCCCAGATGCAGGTGTTAGACGTGGAGAAAGAGGCAGCTATTACTTGGGCCAAGCTCGAATACCACGTGATTCCACACAACCAGGTGGCCGCAGGGAGGGCTGAGCAATGAAATCAAATATCGCATTGAAAGCTGTGGCATTGGCCCTTGCGGGCGCGGGATTAACATACGGCGGGTATTGGGCCGGTACCCATCGTGGCATGCCGGCAAGTGCAACTTCCACTGAGACCACTTCTGCAGCAGCTGGAGACAAAGTTGACCCGAAGACCGGACGCAAGGTGCTCTATTGGCATGACCCCATGGTGCCAGGGAATAAATTCGACAAGCCGGGCAAATCACCCTTTATGGACATGCAGCTGGTCCCCGTGTATGCGGATGAAGGCGGTGATGAAGGCGGGGTGAAAGTCAGTCCCACCCTGCAGCAGAATCTAGGCATCCGGTTTGCCACGGTACGGCGTGAAGAAACCCGCGAATCTTACGACCTCATCGGCACAACGCAGTTTGACGAAAGCATTGCCGAGGTCGTCCAAAGCCGGGTAACCGGCTATATCGACCGGCTCTATGCCCGGGCGCCCATGCAGCGCATCAAGCGCGGCGAACCGGTCGCTTTGCTCTTTGTGCCGGACTGGATTGCGCCCCAAGAGGAGTACCTTGCACTCAAGCGCTCTGGAAACGAGACGCTTGCCGCAGCGGCCCGCCAGCGGATGCAGGCGCTTTCCATCCCACCCGGACTCATCGCGCAGGCTGAAAAGACTGGTCAAGCGCAGAGAAATTTGACGCTCACGTCACCAGTCAACGGTGTGATTACCGAGCTGGGCGTGCGGGAAGGAGCCATGGTTTCGCCCGGCATGACGATTGCCAAGGTGGCGGGGCTCAACAAGGTATGGCTTGTCGCTGAGATTCCTGAAGCGTTAGCCAACTCAGCAAGACCTGGAATGACAGTAGACGCTACCGCCTCTGGCGACGCCAGCCGCAAATATACCGGTAAGGTGCGTGAAATCCTTCCGGGCGTGAGCACAACAACTCGTACGGTCCAAGCCCGTCTTGAGCTCGATAATAAAGACGGCAGCCTAACTCCCGGCATGCTCATGCGTGTCCGCATTGGTGCGGAAAAGCCGGTTTCCCGGGTGCTGGTGCCCACTGAGGCGGTCATTACAACTGGGAAGCGCTCCGTAGTCCTCGTGGCCGGCGAAAACAACAGCATGCAGCCGGTAACGGTCACAACTGGACGCGATGTGGGCGATGATACGGAAATCCTGACCGGTCTCTCCGAAGGTCAGAAAGTTGTGGCCTCCGGTCAGTTCCTGATTGATTCCGAAGCTAGCCTGAAGTCGGTTCTGCCCAAGTTTGCCGATACGGCGCAAGCACAAATGCAGGCGCAAAAAGGTCCATCGGCGACCGAGCCGACCTCTACAAGTCTGTCGCCGGTCTACCGCGGTGTCGGCAAGGTAGAGAAAGCATCCCCGGACAGCCTCACCTTGTCCCATAAGCCCATTCCGGAATTGAAATGGCCCGCAATGACCATGGACTTCGGCAAGCCACGCCCGGAAGATTTTTCCGATATCAAGGTTGGCCAAGAGGTTGAGTTTGCGTTCAAGGAAAGCAAGGACGGCTACCTGCTTGAAACCGTTGTGCCGGCTGGTGGGAGCAAGAAATGATTGCCCAGGTTATTCGCTGGTCGATTGCCAACAGGTTCTGGGTCTTGCTTGCGGCAGTTGCCATTGCAGGATGGGGTTTGTGGTCGCTGAAAAACACCCCTTTGGACGCGTTGCCCGATTTGTCCGATACCCAGGTCATCATTCGAGCCCAGTATCCAGGCAAGGCGCCGCAGTTGGTCGAAGACCAGGTCACCTATCCATTGACGACGGCTCTGCTAGCAGTACCAGGCGCTAAGACGGTCAGGGGCTATTCGTTTTTCGGTGACTCATTTGTCTACGTCCTCTTTGACGATGCTACAGACCTGTACTGGGCGCGCAGCCGGGTTTTGGAATACCTCAACCAGGTTCAGAGCCGTCTGCCCCAAGGCGTGCGTGCTGAACTGGGGCCGGACGGCACAGGCGTTGGCTGGGTGTTCGAATACGCGCTGATGGACCGCACTGGCCAACAAGACCTAAGTCAGTTGCGGGCGCTGAACGACTGGTTCCTAAAATACGAGCTCAAGACGGTTCCAGACGTCGCTGAACTCGCCAGCATCGGCGGCATGGTCAAGCAATACCAGGTCGTCCTCGACCCCGACAAGCTGCGAATATTCGGCATTTCTCATGCAAAGGTGCTGGAGGCGATTGGCAAGGCCAATCAGGAATCCGGGGGCTCGGTGGTGGAAATGGCCGAGACGGAATATATGGTGAGGTCCCGCGGGTATCTGCGAACGCTTGAAGATTTCCGCAATATTTTGCTGAGTGCCAACGAGGCCGGAACGCCGGTCTTACTTAGAGACGTGGCCACAGTGCGTTTAGGTCCTGAAATGCGGCGTGGCATCGCTGAGTTCAATGGGGAGGGTGAGGTCGCCGGCGGTGTGGTGGTCATGCGCTCTGGCAAGAATGCTTTGGACACCATCAAAGCAGTCAAAGCCAAGCTGGCTTCGCTACAAAGCTCTTTACCTAAAGGTGTAGAGGTCGTGCCGGTCTATGACCGCTCGAAGTTGATTACGGCGGCAGTCACGAATCTCCGGGACAAGCTCATCGAGGAGTTTGTTGTCGTTGCAATCGTCTGCGCCATATTCCTGTTCCACCTTCGTAGCGCTTTGGTCGCCATCGTATCGCTCCCGCTGGGTGTGCTGGCTGCCTTTATCGTGATGCACTACCAAGGCGTGAATGCAAACATCATGTCGCTGGGAGGGATTGCCATTGCTATTGGCGCCATGGTGGACGCGGCAGTGGTCATGATTGAAAACGCCCATAAGCACCTGGAAGCACATGAGCATGCAAACCAGGGCCGGCCAATAAGCAACCGGGAGCGTTGGGCGCTCATCCAGGAAGCTTCGATAGAAGTTGGACCGGCGCTGTTCTTTTCGCTCCTCATTGTGACGCTCTCGTTTATCCCGGTATTTTCACTGGAAGCGCAGGAGGGCAAGCTTTTTTCGCCGCTAGCATTCACCAAAACCTATACCCTCGCTGCCGCAGCCGGGCTTGCCATCAGCCTGGTGCCAGTGCTGATGGGATACATGATTCGGGGACGTATTCCCAGTGAAGCTTCCAACCCGATTAACCGGGTTCTGATTCGAGCCTATCGTCCGTTGCTCGAGGTGACGCTGCGCCATCCAATTGCAACCATCGCGATTGCACTTGTTGCTCTTGCCCTGACGGTCATCCCGTTGTCCCGCCTTGGGGGGGAATTTTTACCACCTCTCGACGAAGGTGATTTGCTATACATGCCGTCGGCGCTGCCTGGCCTGTCGGCATCTAAGGCGAGTGAACTGCTGCAGCAGACTGACCGGCTCATCAAAACCGTTCCCGAAGTGGCTACTGTTTTTGGCAAGGCTGGGCGAGCGGAATCAGCCACCGACCCGGCGCCGCTCGAAATGTTCGAAACCACGATTCAGTTCAAGCCGCGTGAGCAGTGGCGGGAGGGGATGACGCCGGAGAAACTGGTAGAGGAACTAGACCGCGTGGTGAAGGTGCCAGGTCTCTCTAACGTGTTTGTGCCGCCAATACGAAACCGCATTGACATGTTGTCAACGGGCATTAAGACACCTGTCGGCGTCAAGGTTTCTGGTCCTGACCTCGCAGAAATTGACAGGGTCGCTGCCAGCATTGAGGCTGCAGTCAAAACGGTACCAGGTGTGACGTCCGCGCTCGCAGAGCGCCTTAGTGGTGGTCGGTATATCGATGTGAATGTCGACCGCAGGCGCGCTGCACGCTATGGGTTATCAGTAGCCGATGTCCAGTCTGTCGTATCGTCGGCCATCGGTGGTGAGAACATAGGCGAGGTTATCGAGGGACGCCAGCGTTTTCCTATCAACGTGCGCTATCCCCAAGACTACCGGGGCTCAGTGCAATTGCTGCGCGATTTTCCTGTGATAACTGAGAAGGGTGCGCAGATTCGCCTCGGCGACGTCGCAGACGTGAAAGTCACGGACGGGCCGCCGATGATACGCAGCGAAAATGCCCGGCTTTCCGGATGGGTGTACGTCGACGTTCGCGGTACAGACCTAAGAACGGCTGTCAATGCAATGCAGGCAGCTGTGGCCAAGGAGGTGAAACTGCCACCCGGTTACTCAATAGGCTGGTCGGGCCAGTTTGAATACCTGGAGCGGGCCACTGCAAAACTGCAGACGGTTATTCCCTTGACGCTGGCGGTCATCCTTGTCCTGCTGTATCTCGCATTCCGGTCGGTTTCTGAAGCGCTGCTTTTGATGCTTACAGTCCCGTTCGCCCTGATTGGTGGATTCTGGTTCATCTGGTTCCTTGGCCATGCAATATCGGTTGCTACAGCGGTGGGGTTCATTGCCTTGGCCGGCCTAGCTGCGGAATTTGGCGTGGTCATGATGATTTACCTTCGTAATGCCCTGAACCAGCGGTTGCAGGCGGGACACCTGTTGACCAAGGAACTGATTGTCGATGCGATACGTGAAGGAGCGGTGATGCGTGTGCGCCCGAAAGCGATGACTGTTGCCGTTATCCTGGGCGGCCTAATCCCAATCATGTACGGCTCAGGCGCCGGCTCGGAGGTCATGCAGCGCATCGCCGCGCCTATGGTGGGTGGCATGATTACCGCCCCCTTACTTTCCTTGTTCGTCATCCCAGCGGCTTGGCGCCTCTTGCAGGAGCGCAAGCTTCGGCAGGCCATCCAAAACCCGAAAAACCAATCACAAACGCAATTTCAACCTGAAGGAGTAGAACTATGAAGAACCAAGTTTCGAAAGCCGTCGCCACTCTTGGATTTGCACTTTTTGCCATGAGCACTAATGCTCAGCAGGCTGGGGGCGGACAGGATGAGGGCGGCAAGAAAATGGATACTGCAAAGGCCACGAAACTCACAGACGGCGAGGTCAAGGACGTCGACGCAAAGGCGGGTCATGTGACGCTGAAGCACGGCACCATTGAAAACATGAATATGGGGCCGATGACCATGACTTTCGCAGTCAAAGAAAAATCGGCGCTATCAGGCCTTACGAAGGGAAGCAAGGTGAAGTTTGCGGTGGAAAATATGGATAACGTGCCTACTGTGACGACGCTTATTCCGCAGAAATAGGGGAATGCCGGACTGGCTAACCTTTCTTATACCTCGGTCCTAAAATGTTAATTTGAGAACTCACATTAACTGCTTTCAGCCCCGCCCTGAAACGATTGACAATGGACGGCGATACTTTTTTATCTATACGTAGGTCACTGTTAGATAGAGTAGCAACACTGGATGCACAAAAGGACGTTGCATTTTCTACAAATACTAACCCGGTTTGAATGATTGGTCGTGGCGTTGGCCCATCAATGATCAACTTCTGCGTAGGATGCGTTTCTTGCGTCTAATGATCTTTCTGTAATGTCCGCTTTTATAAGCGGTCATATTTAGACTGATAGCGGACATTTCCACTGCATATTTAACGCTGCCCTTAATATCAAGAAAAGGAGTGTTGTTGTCGCCAGAAATTTGGCGCGTGTTTTTCAAAGGCTGCCGAAGGCGGCGGACCCAGTCCTCGAGCCTTGACCGCAAACTGTAAGCGAACATCCAGCTTGTGACGTTAAGGATAGAAACTCGCACCACACATTGGAAAAAGATTTATTATTGATCATTTTCTCTTGCAGTGAGATCAGGTTAAGTTCGTTATTTGTAAAATTTTAACGCGGTAATTATATAAAAACTCTTCATAAATTAAATAATACCTAATTAAACTTTAACTTTCTCTAGGTGAGAAAATGAACCGTCATTGCAGCAAATGCAATTTGGTCGAGCCAATAGCAAGGTTTGATCCGAATTTAAAAATTCCAAAGTCAAAAGCGGCTGTCTGCTTAGGATGTAAAGAAAAATCGCAACGAAAGGCCAATTGGAAAAAGCTCAATATAAACATTTCATTCAAAGATTATCTTGTGATGGGTGAAGCACAAAACTGGAAATGCATGATATGTCAGACCCCGCATTGGACATTGGAAGGTATCCGTAGATATCCGGCAGTTGACCATGATCACAACGATCCTAACGGGAAAATAAGAGGGCTACTTTGCACGAATTGCAATACCGGCCTTGGCAAGTTTCATGACAGCACACACCTTCTGGAAGCAGCTATTGCTTATCTAAGGCGTTAAGTTGAAAAAATGACGAAATCACATAGCTAATCTAAATAAGCATAATGCATTTTTTGTTGCGATTGGGAGCGTAATGCGCATGCAATTTTTGGAGAAAAATGCGGAATATCTCGCCCTAATTATGTGAATATAAAAACGTCACATCATTAGTCTATTCCAAGTGTCAAGATTGCACCAGAAACAATCAGTTAATATAAAAATTACATAGATGGAGATTTATATGATTAGAGCAATGACGCCCGATGAATTTTTCGCCCTTGAAGTTGACTTGGTCAGACGACATCAACATTTGGAAGATTTAACTACCAATTCGGCTCTAGATCATGTTTTCTACGTAGCGTTTATAGATGAAAGAGTTGTAGCATTTAGATATGTGCGTTTCTTCGATGGAGTCTGTGAATTATTTCAAATGTTTGTAGACACTCCCTTCAGGAGAAATGGAATAGCTGAACGGACTCTAATAGTTGCATTAGATGATGCTTTAACGAGGCATTGCCGTGAAGTGGATGCTATTTGGGGTGGTGCAGAAGAGCGGCATTTAGCGCTATTCTCGTTGTACGAACGTACGTTGCAAGACGTGAGATATCAAAATTCCGGCCTGAGATTTAAAGCGATGCGCCCTTAAAGCAGCTTAACAGCCACTTTTGTCTAAATGACAAGGCATCAGCCCCAAATTCACAAAAGACTGAAAGCGGACCAAAGAATGATGCCGACAGAATTTATATTGCCACTAAATACGGCAATCGCAGGCTCCGAAGGGGAGGACCAGAAAGGGTAATTTCTTTACTATCGCGGAACTGGACTAGGTTCACATCAATGAAGTGCGCAATAGATACTTCAAGAGCGTCTAAGGTCAGTCGCGTAAGCCCGATCAAGGCATCAACAGCATCTTCAAAGCCACTTGTTGGTTTTTCTACGTTTACACGTCTAAACCACGAGTAGTTGGCTAACACGTCAGCCGTTGGGTAAAAAGTATTAACAGAATTCTTTCCGTGAAATGACTCGAAATGCCACTCCATGTTGGCATCGTTAAGAGCGTCCTTTATATCCCCAAATTTTGGATAATGCAAAAAGTGCTTGTTACGTGCGGATCTAAGCCACTCTTGTGATTCGAATGCAGCTAAAATTTCACGAACTTTATTTGATCCAGCATCTTTCTCTTCTGGTTTGTAGTATTTAACAACAAAGGCACGTAAATGCGCATTTTGTGGTGAAAAAACTTCGTTGAATTCCCACAGTTTTCCAAGAAGTAGACGTACCAGCATTGTCGTTTGCATCATTTTTCCGCCTCGTTCCACTGATGACCCTAAGTTTTGTTGGCGAGTAGAGATGAAGGCCATGCGCTGCAGCCAATTGAGTTCATCATGAATATGCCCGGCAAGCAATAAACAGTACCGATCTTCCTCTAGCAACGCCGCAAACAATGCTGACGATACCTTTTGATGATACAACTTGATAGGTCGTACATCTGAATTCCGATTCTGGTACCACTGCTTTCGACGGTGTTTCATCTTCATAGCTTTATCCTATTCTTGAAAATTTTTCAACAACCTTAACTGCAGCACCTAAAGAAATCCATTATCAGTATATATTAGCGATCTTATTTTCCACCCATTTATAAATATTAGGAGGATATTAAGCAAACCGGCAAGTGCTACAACCTGTGGTGCCGTAGCAGCAGCATAAGTAAGATCGAATTGTATTACTAAAATTTTGCAATCTTTTACTCATTTAGTCGACTAGACGCAGTTATCGACGCGAGCCTTTCATTTCATAAACTGACTCATATACGGTTGCAACATTGCCGGTCCGGCAATACGCCCATATTATTACTTCATAGGTAAAATTAAGCTTCGCTCACTTCAAAAATAAACTGGGCATTTCCGTGTAATATAGCTTAGAATTATTCCAGCAAAACCATCTGCATTTTATTTTTTCATCTAGCTTACCAAATCCAACTTATGCCATATGATCTTGATAACCGCTTAGTTATAGGAGTTGCGTCGAGTGCCATGTTTGATCTATCTGAATCAGACGAAGTATTCAAACGTGAAGGTGAGGAAAATTATCGAAGATTCCAAGAACAAAATCTCAATAACCCACTCCCTAAAGGAATTGCATTTTCTTTCATTAAGCGATTACTGTCTTTAAATGACCTTTCCATCGATTCCACGAACAACCCCCTTGTTGAAGTAGTGCTCTTGTCTAAGAATGACCCCGACACTGGACTTCGAGTAATGAAATCTATTGAATATTACGGTTTGGGAATGACAAGGGCGATCTTTATGCAAGGGCTAGCTCCATATAAATATATTCCCGCGCTTAACATATCACTTTTTTTGTCTGGAAGTATGGATGACGTTGAAGCAGCAATAGGCCTTAAATTTCCTGCAGGGCATGTAATGAATTCATCCGTTATAGATGATGAAGATGATGAGGAACTGCGGATCGCGTTTGACTTTGATGGTGTGTTGGCCGACGACGAATCGGAAACTGTTTTTCAGGAAACAAAGGATTTAAAACAGTTCCATGCACATGAAGTTACAAACGTAATGCAACCTCACAATCCCGGTCCACTTCAACAGTTCCTGGTTCAAGTATCAAAAATTCAATCTGAAGAAGAACGCCGGAAAAAAGCTGACCCCTCATACAAAAATCGCCTTAGAGTGTCTATAGTTACAGCTCGCAATGCACCTTCCCATGAGCGTGCATTGAATACGTTAAAGAGTTGGGGCGTCATGGCTAATGACGCATTCTTCCTGGGTGGCATTGAGAAACGAAGGGTACTTGCCGTGCTGCGTCCCCACATTTTCTTTGACGATCAGTCAGGTCACCTAGAGGCAGCTTCTAAAGTTGTACCGTCTGTTCATATTCCCTTTGGCATTACAAATCAGCAAGGATTAAAGTAAGGATAAAAGATAATTCTATCAAGATGAATAAATTTATGGCATAGCGAGCCGCTAGATTGTTTCTTAATTCGAAAGATGATGAATTATGGCTATGCCTAAATTGATATTAGTTTTTAAAAAAAACTATTTCTGCCGGCAAACTAAGCAATATTTAGTTAACCGTCCTAATACTCAATTGCTGAATTGATGATCGGTTTTCCATTTGGATAAAAGTTAAGGCTCTTCTATTGTCTTTCCATATGCTTCCTTGAGCAGATCCAATAAAAAGGTTTTGACCGAATCCATTGGGTTATCTGATTCTGCGACAATAGGCACTATACCACGAGAGCGCAGAATTCCTTCTTGGACAATATTTGGCCTAGTAAGAAATATGTACGATTTCGGCCGCGCTTTCTGAAAACCCTCAAGCTCCCACTGTTTATGAAGCCTATATAGCAAATAGCGCATATTAATATCAGAGAGACTGTACCCTAAGAATAGGACCGATTTTCCGAGCACATCTCCCCGAAGCTTAATATCAAGAGGAGACTCAAAACTCATACGATCAAAATAGCTGGATTCGGTGAGAACAATGGAATCGTCGTCGTCAAAGTCCCCGTGAAATTTAATTATTTGGGTTCTATCCTCTTTTGCTAGGGCGATGTCAGACACGTTTGTTATCTTACTGAATGGCACGTTCCAGTGCTCAAATGCGCGTTCGATCCAGCGATCATAGTTTGTAGTGTATATAGAGGGGAACTTTAACTCAACAATTGCACGATGCAAAAAAGATTTGGAGATATCGATAGAGTTGGCATGCCAAGTCGTATCCATCCAGCTTCTAAGAGGTCCTAGTTTACCTTTAACCTGATAGTAATACTCGGCGAGTGAAAGGTAATCGCCAGACAACTGAAATAGTTGAGGATCAAAATCTAATTCTTGCGCTAACCTAGAAATTAATGAACCATACGAAGGGAGGCCGAGATTCATAGACAGCCCTGCACCCGCGAACAGAATCGCCTTTCGGTTTCTTATTGCCTCAACAAGTTCTTGCATGCTTACACCTTCCCTCTGTTTTCAAGATATTCACTAAATTGATCCAAGGCACGGCGTCGCATTGATATCTCATTTTTCTGATCCCCCATTTCCGCAAATGTTTGAGCATACCCATCTGGAACGAAGACGCAATCCCATTGGAAATCTCTATTGCCTCGTGGCGCGACTGGCACGCTTCCTTTTATACTTCCTTCAAAAAACTCAAATTTTCTGCCATCAACAAAGCCAATTAATGTTTTCGCGATGACGCTATTGTCTGCGGCTGACCCAAAAAGTTGGGTGAATCGTTCTGCTTGCAGAGTATCCCAAAAAATTTGAGTGAGGCCGCCCGGTAGTCCATTCATATGACTCAGATAGAGACCTGTGTGTTCTACGAAGAGCGGCCTACCAATCAACTGAAATGCCTTTAATGCCTTGTCCTTTACCAAATTATGCGTATCCGCTGTTTGTAGTTCCTCTATTTTTTCATTAATTGGAATTACTGATACCGATACGCGCTTCAAAATTGTCGAAGCTTCTTCGATTTTAAATTTATTCCCTGAAAGGAATCTTATCTCGAACAACTATCGTCTCCTGTGCGCTTTTCGGGCCATGGCTGGCTTTTTGTCTGGGGTCTGTCAACTGGCATAGTCATACTGCATTTTTGGCAGGCATTATAGCGGAGCGTAGAACACTTATATGCCTAGAGGCAACGAATGGATACTTCTAGCTAGTGTTGTTGCATTCAACTGTCAAATTAAAGTCCTTATCCTCGTTTAATGAGCGGCTTAATGAAAGGACTACCGCAACTGTCCGCTTTCGCTGCATTGCAGACGTTCAGGCTATACATGGTGTTTGAGAGGGCATGCAGAACATATGTCCTAGCGAGGCTTCTTTGCTTTCAAAAGCTTGGCTTTGATTATAATGAAACCAACAGGATGGACTGCAGCATTAAAAGATAGTAAGGCGATACGTGTATTGCATTTGCTTTGTATCGTCGATCCGTGATCAGCCAAGCCCCAGCTATTAATGTTACTCGGGGAGCATATGGCTCCCTCTAATTCAGTCTGCACATTTTATAGGCTGTTGTAACTGTATCCAGACTTTTGATAACCCAAATCAGGTCGAAGTATCCCATGGGTCATTTGGGGTACCCAACACAACAAACATTTCAGTCAGCACAGGGCATAGTTGCATATCGGAATCGAATGCGTAATGCGGATAAAGCTTCGTGCCGCAAACTTTTAATGCAGAAATGCAGTCCTCGGCTTCTCAAGCGTGCACTTGGTTGCTGGCTTTATTAACTTTTAGGCAAGTCATACTGGGGAGGATTGCTTTGTAGATATTTTGCTGGCATTGCGGCATCTTTCAGAGCATGTCTTCGTCCAAGCGAAATCTCACTAGTAGGCACTGATAGTTACCGATGCGTTACTTGACCTGAACCTAACCTAAATAACCTTCTGGAAACTCAATTGGATATTCACCATAATTCCAGATTTTTGGTCAAATTCTCCATTACATCTAATAATAGGCGAATCGTAGTTTTTTCCCAAGAAATTCGCCATAACTTTAGTCAATCAAAGCCGGGCACGGATGCCGCCCCGGATTTACTCCACCGTCACCGACTTCGCCAGGTTCCGCGGCTTGTCCACGTCCGTCCCGCGCGCCAGCGCGGTGTGGTACGCCAGCAGCTGCAGCGTCACCACGTGCAGGATGGGCGACAGCAGGCCGTAGTGTTCCGGCAGGCGGATCACGTGGATGCCTTCGCTCGAATGCATCTGCGAGTCGCCGTCGGCGAAGACGTACAGCTGGCCGCCGCGGGCCCGCACTTCCTGCATGTTGGACTTCAGCTTTTCGATCAGCGTGTCGTTCGGCGCGACCGTCACCACCGGCATGTCCTCGGTCACCAGCGCCAGCGGGCCGTGCTTGAGTTCGCCGGCAGGGTAGGCTTCGGCGTGGATGTAGGAAATTTCCTTGAGCTTCAGCGCGCCTTCGAGCGCGATCGGGTAATGCAGGCCGCGGCCCAGGAACAGCGCATGCTCCTTGCGCGCAAAGGCTTCCGACCAGGCGATGATGTGCGGCTCCAGCGCCAGCACGCTTTGCAGCGCATTGGGCAGGTGGCGCAGGTTCTTCAGGTGGAAGGCCTCGGCTTCGGCGTCCATGCGGCCGCGCATCTTGGCCAGCGTCGCCGTCAGCAGGAACAGCGCGGTCAGCTGGGTGGTGAAGGCCTTGGTCGAGGCCACGCCGATCTCGGCGCCGGCGCGGGTCAGGTAGGACAGTTCGGTTTCGCGCACCATCGCCGAGGTGCCGACGTTGCAGATCGCCAGCGAATGCTTGTGGCCCAGCTCCTGCGCATACTTGAGCGCGGCCAGCGTGTCGGCGGTTTCGCCGGACTGGGAGATCACCACCACCAGCGTGTTCGGGTTGACGGCAGGCTTGCGGTAGCGGTACTCGCTGGCGATCTCGACGCTGGTCGGCAGGCCGGCCAGCGACTCCAGCCAGTAGCGCGCGGTCATGCCGGAATAGTAGCTGGTGCCGCAGGCCAGGATCAGCACGCTGTCGATATCGTTGAACACCGCTTCGGCTTTCGGGCCGAACAGTTCGGGCGTGAAGCCCAGTACGCCTTCGAGCGTGTCGGAAATCGCGCGCGGCTGCTCGAAGATTTCCTTCTGCATGTAGTGGCGGTAGGGGCCGAGTTCGATCGCGCCCGAATACGCCTGCACCGTCTGCGCCCGGCGCTCGACCGGCAGGTCCAGCTTGTCGTAGATCTGCACGCCGTCCAGCCGCACGTCCACCACGTCGCCTTCTTCCAGGTAGACGATCTGGTCGGTGCTGCCGGCCAGCGCCATCGCGTCCGACGCCAGGAAATTCTCGCCGTCGCCCAGGCCGACGATCAGCGGGCAGCCGAGGCGGGCGCCAACGATGCGCTGCGGCTCGTCCTTGGCGAACACCGCGATGGCGAATGCGCCATGCAGGCGCTTGACCACTTTCTGCACCGTGCGCAGCAGGTCGCCGTCGTACATGTGGTTGACCAGGTGGGCAATGGCCTCGGTGTCGGTCTGCGACTCGAACACATAGCCCAGCGCCTTCAACTCGGTGCGGATTTCCTCGTAGTTCTCGATGATGCCGTTGTGGACCAGGCCGATGCGCTGCTCGCCATCCTTGGTCGAGAAATGCGGGTGCGCATTGTTGGTGGCCGGCGCGCCATGCGTCGCCCAGCGGGTGTGGGCGATGCCGGTGTTGCCTTCGAATTCGGTCCTGGCGACCTGCTCCTGCAGTTCGGCCACGCGTGCCACGCTGCGCGCGCGCTTCAGGCCATTGTTGTTCACGGCCACGCCGCAGGAGTCGTAACCCCGGTATTCGAGCCGCTTCAGGCCTTCGAGCAGGATGGGGACAATATTACGCTGCGCAACCGCGCCGACGATGCCGCACATGGTGGTCTTCCTATTTGGGTTGTTTGGTGGGCCGTTTCCAGCCATCTATCGTGGTCTGCCGGGTGCGCGACACGGTCAGCTTGCCGGCCGGCGCATTGGCCGTCAGCGTGGTGCCCGCCCCGAGCGTCGCGCCGCGGCCGACCGTCACCGGCGCCACCAGCTGGGTGTCGCTGCCGATGAAGACGTCGTCCTCGATCACGGTGCGAAACTTGTTGACGCCGTCGTAGTTGCAGGTGATGGTGCCGGCGCCGATGTTGACGCGCGAGCCGACCGTGCTGTCGCCGACATAGGCCAGGTGGTTGGCCTTGCTGTGCGCCGCGATCTGGCTGTTCTTGACCTCGACGAAGTTGCCGATATGGACATCCTCGCCCAGCTCGGTGCCGGGCCGCAGCCGGGCGTACGGCCCGATCATCGACTTCGCGCCGATCACCGCGTCTTCTATATGGCAGAACGGCTTGATGACTGCGCCCTCGGCAACGCGGGCGTTGCGCAGCACGCAGTTCGCGCCGACGGTCACGCCGTCGGCCAGCGTCACGTCGCCCTCGAACACGCAGCCGACGTCGATGGTCACGTCCCGGCCGCAGACCAGGCTGCCGCGGATGTCGATGCGGGCCGGATCGGCCAGGGTCACGCCCTGTTCCAGCAACTGGTAAGCGAGGTTGCGCTGGTGGATGCGTTCCAGCTCGGCCAGCTGCACCTTGCTGTTCACGCCCAGCGTTTCCCACACCGCGCCGGGCTGCGCCGAGACCACCGGCACGTCGTCGGCCACGGCGCGCGCGACGATGTCGGTCAGGTAATACTCGCCCTGCGCATTGTCGTTCGACAGCGTCGACAGCCATTCGCGCAGCCGCGCGGTCGGCGCCACCATGATGCCGGTATTGACCTCGGTGATGGCCCGCTCGTCGGCCGTCGCGTCTTTCTGCTCGACAATGCGGACGATCCGGTCCTGGTCGCGTACGATACGGCCGTAACCGGTCGGGTCGTCCATGTCGACCGTTAGTATCGACAACTTGTCGTCGCCGGCAGTGTCCAACAGGCGTTGCAGCGACCCGACCCGGGTCAGCGGCACATCGCCGTACAGGACCAGTGTCGGGACGTCGTCGCGCAGTTGCGGAAGCGCCTGCATGACCGCGTGGCCGGTGCCGAGCTGGGGTTCCTGGCGGGCAAATGCGAGATTGTCAGACTGCAGCTTCTGGGGCACCATGTCTCCCCCATGTCCGTAGATGACGCAGATCGAACTCGGCGACAGTGCGCGGGCGGTATCGATCACGTGGGAAAGAAGCGGTTTGCCGGCCAACGGGTGCAGGACCTTGGGTAGCGCGGACTGCATGCGCTTTCCCATTCCTGCCGCAAGAATGACGATATTCATAAGTGATTAGTTGAAATGATGCAAAATTTTAACATGCGAACTCCTTGCAAATTCGCACAAACGGCCGCTGTACGGTTGCTTATTGGACTGCTTGTCGTTTTCCTGTCGGGCTGCAGCATGGCACGTCTGGGCTATAACAACGGGGAAACAGTTTCCTATTTTTGGCTGAATGGCTACATCGGTTTCGATGCCGATCAAAAACCGTGGGTAAAAAAGGAATTGGCCGGTCTTTTCGCCTGGCACCGCCGCACTCAGTTGCCAGAATACCTGCCCTTGCTGGCACAGGCGAAAAAACGGGTGCAGAAGCCGGTCAGCGAGGCCGAACTGGTGCAGGACTATGAAGATATCCGCCGCCGCGTGCTGGTCATCACCGACCGTGCCGCGCCGGTGGCGGCCGACCTGGCGCTGGCGCTGAGGCCGGAACAGATTGCCAGCATCGAGCGGAAGTTTGCCGACAATAACGAGACTTTCCGGAAGGAACACCTGCGCGGCGACCTTGCACAGCGGCAACGCGAGCGTTTCAAGCGCTCGATGAAGCAGGCCAAGATATGGTTCGGCAATTTCTCCACCGAGCAGGAGCGCCAGATCCGCCTGCTGTCGGACGCCCGTCCGCTGGACGACGAGCTGGTGCTGGCCGACCGCATGCAGCGCCAGGCGGAAATGATCCGCATGCTGCAGCGGATCGAAGCCGAGAAACCGACGCGGGAAGCCGCGGTCGGCATGATCCGCCAGTATGTATCTGGCGCGATGGATCACTACAATCATCCCGAATACCAGAATTACTTCGAGAAATACCGCGCCGCCCAGATGCGCATGGTGGCGGGCATCTTCAATATCAGCACGCCGGAGCAGAAGCAGCATTTCGAGAAGGAAGTGCAGGGCTGGATCGACGATTTCGACACCCTGTCGCGCCTGGACCCGCCGCCGGCGGCCCAGCGCATTCCGGTCAACTGACTTGAACTGAACTGAACTGAACCGAACTGAGCCGAACTGCGCGCCGCCGCCGGGCGGCGCTAGATACCCACTTCTTCCTCATGCCGTCCTGCGGGATCGAGATGCAAAAAAAATCATCGTTCGTCGCCCTGTCCGCGTTCTGCCTGGCCGCCATTGCCGCAATGCCGGCGCAGGCCCAGCAAAGGCAGGCGGAAGTCGCTGCCCGCGGCGCCGAGGTCATGCCCTTCGACCTGGCGGCGAGCAGCCATGTATTCACCAAGAGCCGCAACGGCGGCCTGCAGCAGGTCATGGTGAAAAATCACAAGGACGGCAGGCAGCTGCGGCAGGTGCGCAGCCACCTGCGCGAGATCGCCGGGCGTTTCGAGCAGGGCGACTTCGGCGCGCCGGCGAAGATCCATGGCGCCGACATGCCTGGCCTGGCGGAACTGCGGCAGGCGAAGCCGGGCGAGATTTCCATCCAGTACCGCGAACTGGCGAACGGCGCCCAGATCAGGTACGCCACCTCAAACCCGGCGCTGGTGCCGGTGCTGCACCAGTGGTTCGACGCCCAGCTCGCGGACCATGGCGCGGACGCGATGGAAGGGCATGAACACCATGCCGGGCATGGACAATAGCGCGCGGCGGCGCTGAGCGGGAACGGGCGCCGCGGCCTGCGATAAGCGCGGGCCGCGGCCATCCGCGGATGCAGCCGCACGGCAAGGGCGGGCAAGGTTGCCGGGCGACATCCGGCGCCTGGCGCCCGGCTTTCCTGGCCGCCGCCGGGCCGATGCGAAAGGCGGCTGCGCCTGCCTGCGCCGCCGCATGGAGCCGCACCGACCGGCAGGAAAAACGGAAGTCATTTTCAACCGCGGCTGGCCGCGCTGCGCTGGCGCCGACCGGTCCTATCCGCTAACATGGCGCTGCCCTTCGCCATGCAGTTCCCACGCCAGCCTGCGGTTTGCAGCGCCCGGCGGCCACGCCATCCCGTCCCCGGCCATGCCGGGTCAACCCGATAGAAGACCACCGGAGCTTGCAGTCATTGACCTTTCCCCTGATCGTTCTCATCCCGTTCCTCGCGGCCTGGCTGCCGGTGCTGGCCATGCGCAGCGGCCGCAATGCGAGCGCATGGAGCGCGGGCGCGGTGCTGGCGGCCGCGCTGGCGCTGCTGCTGTCGCAGGCGCCGCGCGTGCTGGCCGGCGAGACGCTGCGCGCCGCCTGGCAGTGGCTGCCGCAGGCCGGCATCAACCTCTCGTTCCGGCTTGACGGCCTGGGGCTGCTGTTCTGCCTGCTGATCCTGGGCATCGGCCTGCTGGTGGTGCTGTATGCCGCGTACTACCTGTCGGACGACGACCCGATAGGCCGCTTCTTTGCCTACCTGCTGCTGTTCGCCGGCGCGATGCTGGGCGTGGTGCTGTCGGAGAACGTGCTGCTGCTGGTGGTGTTCTGGGAGCTGACCTCGCTGACGTCCTTCCTGCTGATCGCCTTCTGGCATCACCGCTCGGACGCGAGGGAGGGCGCGCGGATGGCGCTGGCGGTCACCGGGGCCGGCGGCCTGAGCCTGCTGGCCGGCATGGTGCTGCTGGGCCAGGCGGCCGGCAGCTTCGAGCTGACCGAGATTTTCGCCAATGCGGAGCAGGTGCGGGCCAGCCCGCTGTACCTGCCCCTGATGGTGCTGATCCTGCTGGGCGCGTTCACCAAGTCGGCGCAGTTTCCGTTTCACTTCTGGCTGCCGCATGCGATGGCCGCGCCGACCCCGGTCAGCGCGTACCTGCATTCGGCCACCATGGTCAAGGCCGGCATCTTCCTGCTGGCCCGTTTCTACCCGGTGCTGTCCGGCACCGACGCCTGGTTCTATATCGTCACCACCACCGGATTCGTCACCTTCGCCTTCGGCGCCTATGCGGCGCTATGGAAACATGACCTGAAAGGCCTGCTCGCGTATTCCACCATCAGCCACCTGGGCCTGATCACGCTGCTGTTCGGGCTGCAGACGAAGCTGTCGGTGGTGGCCGCCGTGTTCCACATCATCAATCACGCGACCTTCAAGGCGTCGCTGTTCATGGCCGCCGGCATCATCGACCACGAAGCCGGCACCCGCGACATGCGCAAGCTGAACGGCCTGTGGAAAACGATGCCCTATACCGGCATGCTGGCGATGGTGGCGGCCGGCGCGATGGCCGGCGTGCCGCTGCTCAACGGCTTCCTGTCCAAGGAGATGTTCCTGGCCGAGACCGTGCAGTTCGCCGGGCGCGCGCAGTGGGGCCTGCTGCTGCCGGTGGCGGTCACGCTGGCCAGCGTGTTCAGCGTGGCCTACAGCGTGCGTTTCATCGACGACGTGTTCTTCAACGGCGAGCCGCAGGGGCTGACGAAAACGCCGCACGAACCGCCGCACTGGATGCGCATCCCGGTCGAACTGCTGGTCGCCGTCTGCCTGGCGGTCGGCATCTTCCCCGAGCACACCGTCGCGCCGCTGCTGGCGGCGGCGGTCGACGCCACGGTCAACGGGGCGCCGGTGCCGCCGTATTCGCTGGCGATCTGGCACGGCTTCAACCTGCCGCTGGCGATGAGCGGCATCGCGCTGGCCGGCGGCCTGTTTGCCTATTATTTCCTGCAGCGCACGTACGACCTGCACCGCCACCTGCCCACCCTGTTCAATGGCCATTGGCTTTATCACAAGGGACTGGGCCGCCTGCTCGGCTTTTCGGGCCGGCTCACCGCCGGGCTGGAGAACAATTCGCTGCAGCGCTATCTGGGCTGGCTGGTGATCGCCGCGCTGGTGCTGGCCGCCTGGCCCTTCCTGCATCTCGGCTGGAGCAGCGGCGACCGGCCGCGCACCCCGGTCAACGGCATGGCGCTGGTGATCTGGCTGATCCTGGCGGTCTGCATCGCCGCCGCGGTGGCGCTGCACCGGCAGCGGCTGGTGGCGCTCATCATGGTCAGCGCCGTCGGCCTGGTGCCGACGCTGGTGTTCGCCTGGCTGGGAGCGCCCGACCTCGGCCTGACCCAGGTCACGGTGGAAGTCGTCACCATCGTGCTGCTGCTGCTGGCCCTGCACTGGCTGCCGCAGCACAGCCCGGCCGAGCCCAGCTCCCGCCGCGGCCGCACGCTGGGCCGGGCGGCGATCGCGCTGGCGGCGGGCGGCGGCATGGCGGCGCTGGCCTACGCGGTGCTGACCAGGCCGTTCCGGTCGCTGTCGGACTTCTACCTCGCCAACAGCATGCCGGGCGGCGGCGGCGCCAACGTGGTCAATGTCATCCTGGTCGACTTCCGCGGCTACGACACCTTCGGCGAAATCATCGTGCTGGCCATCGCCGCGCTCGGCATCGCGGCGATGATGGGCAAGCCGCTGTCGGCGCGCCGCGCCGCCGACCAGGACGGCAGGCCCTGGTCGCCCGACCTGCATCCGCTGATGCTGTCGGTGCTGACCAGCCTGCTGCTGCCGCTGGCGCTGATGGTGGCGGTATTCATCTTCATGCGCGGCCACAACCTGCCCGGCGGCGGCTTCGTCGCCGGCCTGGTGACCGGCATCGCGCTGATCCTGCTCTACATCGCCAACGGCATCGGCTGGGCAGGCGCCCGCATGCAGCTGGCATTCGCGCCGGTGATCGGCGCCGGCGTGTTCATCGCCGGCCTGACCGGCATCGCCAGCTGGCTGTTCGCCAGGCCGTTCCTGACCAGCGCGCACGGCCATCCCAATCTGCCCGTCATCGGCGACCTGCCGCTGGCCAGCGCCATGGCCTTCGACCTCGGCGTCTACCTGACCGTGGTCGGCGTCGTGCTGCTGGTGCTGTCCAGCCTGGGCCGGGCGACCGTCGCCGCCCGCCCTGAAACCGACAAGGAGACCTGACCATGGAACTGCTGATCGCTGGCGCAATCGGCCTGCTGACGGCAGGCGGCGTCTACCTGCTGCTGCAGGCCCATACCTTCACGATGGTGCTGGGGCTCACGCTCATCTCGTACGCGGTCAACCTCTTCATCTTCGTGATGGGCAGGCTGACGCCCGGCGCCCCGCCGCTGATTGCCGCCGGCGCCGCCGGCTATGCCGACCCGCTGCCGCAGGCGCTGGTGCTGACCGCGCTGGTGATCGGCTTCGGCATGACCGCGTTCGTCGTCGTGCTGGCGCTGCGCGCGCGGCATGCGCACGGCAGCGACCATGTCGACGGCGAGGCGTCCCAATGAACCACCTGGTGATCGCGCCGGTCGTGCTGCCGGCGCTGGCTGCGGCGCTGCTGTTGCTGCTGCGCCCGTCGCTGCGCTGGCAGCGCCTTGCCGCCGGCGCCGTCTGCGCCGCGCTGGCGGCGCTCGCCGCCTGGCTCGTCATGCTGGCGGCCCAGGGCGGCCACCAGGTCTATGCGCTGGGCGACTGGCCGGCGCCGTTCGGCATCGTGTTGGTGCTGGACCGGCTGTCGGCGATGATGCTGCTGCTGACATCCGTCATCGCCGCCTGCAGCCTGCTGCATGCAATGCGCGGGCGGGACGCCGAGGGCAGCCACTTCCACGCGCTGTTCCTGTTCCAGCTGATGGGCATCAACGGCGCTTTCCTGACCGGCGACTTGTTCAACCTGTTCGTCTTCTTCGAAGTGCTGCTGATCGCGTCCTACTGCCTGCTGCTGCATGGCGGCAAAAACGGCCAGCTGCTGCCCGGCCTGCACTATGTCGCCATCAACTTCACCGGCTCCTTCCTGTTCCTGGTCGGCGCCAGCCTGCTGTACGCGGTGACCGGCACGCTGAACTTTGCCGACATGGCGCAGAAGGTGGCTGCCGCCCCGGCCGCGGACGGCGCGCTGATCCGCGCCGGAGCCTTGCTGCTGCTGCTGGTGTTCGCGACCAAGGCGGCGCTGTTCCCGCTGTATTTCTGGCTGCCGCGCGCCTACAGCGCCGCCGAAGCGCCGGTCGCCGCGCTGTTCGCGATCATGACCAAGGTCGGCGTCTACGCGATCCTGCGGGTGGCCACGCTGGTCTTCGGACCGGCGTCGGGCGTGGCCGCCGGCGTCGTCGAGGCATGGCTGCTGCCGGCGGCGCTGATGACCGTGGCGATTGCCACGTTCGGCGTGCTCGCCGGGCGCAGCCTGCGCACCATGGCCGGCTACCTGAACATCGCCTCGGTCGGCATCATCTGCGCCGGCGTCGGCATGTTCTCGGCTGCCGGCATCGCCGCGGCGCTGTATTACCTGCTGCACAGCACGCTGGTGATCAGCCTGCTGTTCCTGCTGGTCGACCTGATACGCCGCCGCCGCATCGACGGCGACAGCATTGCGCGCGGCGCCGCGCCCACGCCCCCGAAGCTGCTGGGCGCGCTGTTTTTCACCACGGCCATCGCGGTCGTCGGTTTGCCGCCGCTGTCGGGATTCCTCGGCAAGGTCCTGCTGCTGCAGGCGGCGCAGGCGCATGACGCCGCGGCGCTGGTCTGGGCGGTGGTGCTGGGCAATGCATTCCTGGCCCTGGTCGCCATGGCGCGCGCCGGCAGCCTGGTGTTCTGGCACACGGATACCGCAGAACCGGCGTCCGCGCCCATGCCCATGCCCGCCTGGCAGCCGGCGAAAGTGCTGGCGGCCGACGCGCTGCCGGCGCTGCTGCTGATGGGCTGCATCGTCGCGCTGACCGCGGCGGCAGGACCGGCGGCCGACTACGCGGCGGCAACCGCAAGCCAGTTGCTGCAGCCCGCCGGCTACATCGACAGCGTGCTGCAGCATCCCGCCGCCGCCGCAAACGGAGAGCGCCGATGAAGACCGCAAGATGGCTGCCTTACCCCTACGCGTCGGCGACGCTGCTGGCGGTGTGGCTGATGCTCAACAGCACGCTGGCCCCGGCGCACGTGCTGCTGGGCGCCTTCCTCGGCTGGAGCATTCCGCTGCTGTCCTCGCGCCTGCTGGGCCGCCGGGTGCCGCTGCGCCGGCCGCTGCTGGCGCTGCGCCTGCTGCTGACCGTGCTGTGGGACATCGTCGTCGCCAACCTGGCCGTCGCCCGGCTCATCCTCGGGCCGCGCGCGGCGCTGCGTCCCGGCTTCGTCCGGGTGCCGGTCGACTTGCGCGAGCCGTACGCGGTGTTCACGCTGGCCTGCATCATCACGCTGACGCCGGGCACGGTGTCCTCCAGCATCAGCGAGGACAGGCGCTGGCTGCTGGTCCATGCGCTCGATGTCGACGACGAAGCCGCCCTGATCGCCGACATCAGGCAACGCTATGAACTGCCGCTCAAGGAGATATTCGCATGCTGAACACCGCCATCTGGATCGCGTCGGCGCTGCTTGCCGCCGCGCTGCTGCTCAACCTCTACCGGCTGCTGCGCGGGCCGGACCTGCCGGACCGCATCGTGGCCCTCGACACCCTGTACATCAATGCGATGGCGCTGCTGGTGCTGTTCGGCATACAGCAGAACAGCCGCGCGTATTTCGAGATCGCGCTGCTGATGGCGATGGTGGGTTTCGTCGGCACCGCCATGCTCGCCAAGTACCTGCTGCGCGGCGACATCATCGAGTGAGGAGAGCGACATGGCGACGCTGATCGAAGCGCTGGTTTCCTTTTTCCTGGTGGGCGGCGCGCTGTTTGCGCTGCTCGGCTCCTGGGGCCTGGCGCGTCTGCCGGACTTCTACACCCGGCTGCACGGGCCGTCGAAGGCGTCCACGCTCGGCGTGGGCGGCATGCTGGTCGCGTCCATGCTGTATTTCGCCGCACGCGGCGAGCCCAGTTTGCATGAACTGCTGATCACGCTATTTCTTTTCATCAGCACCCCGGTCAGCGCGCATCTGCTGGTCAAGGCCGCACTGCATCTGAAAGTCCGGTCGGTGTGCCCGCTGCCTGTTGAGGACAATCAACAGAAACGTTAAGCGGTGCGCTGGTTTTGTCTATTCTGCAACCAAGCCGCCATTGCAGAGTCACATTGCCTTACACACGAGATGAATTGCGGCAATGACGAATGCACTATGGTTTCTGCTGGTCGGCATATTGATGCTGACGCGCGGACTGACAGCCACTTCCCTGAAGCGGCTTCCGTTCACATCGGCCATCATCTATCTGGCAGCCGGCATCCTGCTCGGCCCGACCCTGCTCAACGTTTTCTACTTCGACCCGCTGAAACAATCCGGCCTGCTGGAAGTGCTGACCGAGATCGCGGTGCTGATCTCGCTGTTTTCCGCCGGCGTGAAAATGCCGGTGCCCCTGACATGGGCCAAGTGGCGCGCGCCGGTCCGGCTGGCCTGGGTGTCGATGACCATCACGGTCGCGATGATCGCCGGTTTCGCCTACTTCGTCCTCGGCATACCGCTGGGCGCCGGCATCCTGCTGGGCGCGGTGCTGGCGCCGACCGACCCGGTCCTCGCCACCGACGTTCAGACCCGCCATCCCGGCGACAACGACAGGCTGCGCTTCACGCTGACCTGCGAGGCCGGCATGAACGACGGCACCGCATTTCCCTTCGTGATGCTGGGCCTGGGCATGCTGGGCCTGCATGAACTGGGCGAGTTCGGCTGGCGCTGGATGCTGGTCGACGTGGTCTGGGCAACCGTCGGCGCGATCGCCATCGGCGTCGCCGGCGGCGTGCTGATCGCCAATATCGGCTGGCGGCTGCGCGGCATGACGGAAAAACACGAGGTGCTGGACGACCTGGTCGGCCTCGGCCTGATCGGCGTGGTCTACGGTTTCGCCGTCTATGTCAGCACCTGGGGCTTCCTGGCCGTCTTCTTCGCCGGCGTCGCGCTGCGGCAGGCCGAAATGCGGCTGGCCAGCAAGGCCGGCGTCTCGAAGGAAAAGCTCGAAGGGGAGGATGCGCACATCGCCGCGCTGGCGCCCGCGCCCGAGGGCGAGGAAGCGCCGCCGCAGATCGTCAGCGTCGAGGCGCTGGTGTTCAAGGAGCACCTGGAGCGGCTCTCCGAGCTGATGCTGGTGCTGCTGCTGGGCGGCATGATGGTGCGGGAATACTGGACCTGGAGTTCGGTCGGCTTTGCGCTGTTCCTGTTCCTGGTGGCCCGGCCCGTCAGCGTCTTCATCGGCCTGATCGGCACCAATACGTCGATGCGGATACGCGGCATCTCGGGCTGGTTCGGCGTGCGCGGCATCGGCTCCATCTATTACCTGAGCTATGCGATACAGCATGGCCTGCCGACCGGGCTGGCGCGCGAACTGATCCAGCTGACGCTGGTGGTGATCACGCTGTCCATCCTGCTCCATGGCACCAGCGTCAAGCCGCTGATGAACCGGCTGTGGCGCAAGCCGGCGGCGCAGGCGTCCGCCTAGCCGGGGAAATTTCGCAGCATTCCACAAACCGTGCCTTGCCGGCGCCGGCGCCGGGCAGGGCGTCCATCGTGTCGGGAGACAGTTGTCATGAGCAAGGAAGAAAAGTTCGAATCGGCCCATCAGCCCGCCGGCGGATGGGGATCGGTCAAGGCGGTGACCAAGATCCTGGCGCAGGAAAAGGTGCTGCTGCAGGGCGGCCGCGTGCTGATGAAGCAGAACAAGCCCGACGGCTTCGCCTGCGTCAGCTGCGCCTGGGCCAAGCCGGCGCATCCGCATCCGGCCGAATTCTGTTCCAACGGCGCCCAGGCCACCGCCTGGGAAATCACCAGCAAGCGGGTCGACCCCGGCTTTTTCCAGCGCCACACCGCGACCGAGCTGGAATCCTGGACCGACCACGCGCTGGAGGCGGAAGGCAGGCTGACCGCACCGCTGCGCTGGGACGCGGCCAGCGACAAGTACCTGGAAGTGACGTGGAAGCAGGCGTTTGACGAGATCGGCGCGGAACTGAAGAAGCTGGCGCCGAAGTCGTCGGTGTTCTACACCTCGGGCCGCGCGTCGCTGGAAACCGCCTACATGTTCCAGCTCCTTGCCCGAATGTACGGTTGCAACAACCTGCCCGACAGCTCCAACATGTGCCACGAAAGCACCTCGGTGGCGCTGCCGGAGACGATAGGCGTGCCGATCGGCACGGTGGCGCTGGACGATTTCGAGACGACCGACTGCATCTTCTTCTTCGGCCAGAACGTCGGCACCAACAGCCCCCGCATGCTGCACCAGCTTCAGGAAGCCCGCAAGCGCGGGGTGCCGGTCATCACCTTCAACCCGCTGCGCGAGCGCGGCCTGGTCAGCTTCACCAATCCGCAGGACCCGGCGCAGATGCTGACCGCGGACGAGACCGGCATCAGCACCCAGTACCTGCAGCTGAAGGCCGGCGGCGACAGCGCGGCGCTGATGGGCCTGTGCAAGTTCCTGGTCGAGTGGGACGACGCCGCGCTGCGCGACGGCAGGGCGCGCGTGCTCGACGCCCGCTTCATCGAGCAGCATGCGCATGGCTTCGAGGAATTCGCCGCGGCGGCGCGGGCCTGCAGCTGGGAGTCGATCGAACGCGAGTCCGGCCTCGACCGCGGCGCGCTGGAGCTGGCGGCCGGCGCCTATGCCAATGCGCGGGCCGTCATCGGCGTCTACGGCATGGGCCTGACCCAGCACAAGAAAGGCGTGCAGAACGTGCAGATGCTGTCCAACCTGCTGCTGTTGAAGGGCAATATCGGCAAGCCCGGCGCCGGCATCTGCCCGGTGCGCGGCCATTCCAACGTGCAGGGACAGCGCACGGTCGGCATCAGCGAAAAGCCGGAGCTGGTGCCGCTGGACAAGCTGGAGCAGCAGTTCGGCTTCAAGGCGCCGCGCGACAAGGGACTGGCGACGGTGGATACCTGCCACGGCATCCTCGACGGCAGCGTCCGGGCCTTCGTCAGCCTGGGCGGCAACTTCGTGCGCGCCGCGCCGGAAACCGACCTGCTGGAGCCGGCATGGCGGCGGCTGCGGCTGTCGGTGCAGATCGCCACCAAGCTCAACCGCAGCCACGTGCTGCACGGCGAGGTCGCCTACATCCTGCCCTGCCTCGGGCGCATCGAGATCGACCGCCAGGCCAGCGGCGAGCAGGCGGTGTCGGTCGAGGACAGCACCGGCTGCATGCATGGATCGCGCGGCCAGGTCGAGCCGGCCAGCCCCGGCCTGCTGTCGGAACCGGCCATCGTCGCCGGCATTGCGCAGGCCGCGCTGGCGCCGAATCCGGCGCTGGACTGGCAGACCTGGGTCGGCGACTACAGCCTGATACGCGCCGAGATCGCCAGGACCTGGCCGGAAATCTTCCATGATTTCGAGGCGCGCATGTGGAAGCCCGGCGGCTTTGCCCGCCCGATCGCCGCCAGGCAGCGGATCTGGAAGACGCCGACCGGCAAGGCCACGTTCGTCGCGCCGGCCTCGCTCGACGAAAACCCCGACATGCCCGGCCGGCCCGACGTGCTGACGCTCTTCACGCTGCGCTCCGACGGCCAGTTCAACACCACGATCTATCACAACGACGACCGTTTCCGCGGCGTCTACGGCACCCGCCGCGTGTTGCTGATGAACCCCGGCGACATCCAGCGCCTCGGCTTCGCCGAAGGCGACCGGGTGACCGCCGCCACCCTGGCCGACGACGGCGTGGACCGTACCGTGGCCGGCCTGCGCGTGACGCCCTACAACGTGCCGCAGGGCTGCGCCGCCGGCTATTTCCCGGAATGCAATCCGCTGATCCCGCTGTGGCATCACGCCGAGGAAAGCATGGTGCCGGCGGCCAAGGCGATTTCCATCACGCTCAGCCGCACGGAGGCCGCATGAACTGCGCAACGATGGACACGCTGCCGGAAGCCAGCTGCCAGGTCGTCGCCTGGCGCCACGGCCTGGCGGCCACCGAGACCGTGGTCGAGGAAGTGCCGGTGGCGCTGGTCTACAACGGCATATCGCACGCGGTGCTGCTGGCGACGCCGATGGACCTGGAAGACTTCGCGCTCGGCTTCAGCCTGGGCGAAGGCATCCTCGCCGGCGCATCCGACCTGTACGACATGGACGTGCAGCAGTCGGCGCAGGGCATTGCGCTGCAGATGACCATCGCCAGCGGCGCGATGCATGCGCTGAAGCTGCGCCGCCGCAGCCTGGCCGGCCGCACCGGCTGCGGCCTGTGCGGCACCGAGAGCCTGGACCAGGTGGCGCGGCCGATCGCGCCGGTGCAGGCCGGCGGCAGCGTGAGCGCGCCGGCGCTGCATGCGGCCATGTCGGCGCTCAAGGACAGGCAGGTGCTGCACCAGGCCACCGGCGCGGTCCATGCAGCCGGCTGGGCAGGCTGGGACGGACGCCTGCAGCTCGCGCGCGAGGATGTCGGCCGCCACAATGCGCTGGACAAGCTGATCGGCGCGCTCGCCTATGCCGGCATCGACCCGCGCGATGGCTTCGCCGTCGTCACCAGCCGCGCCAGCTTCGAGATGGTGCACAAGGCCGCCGCCGCCGGCATCCGCCTGCTGGCGGCCATCTCGGCCCCGACCGCGATGGCGGTGCGGCTGGCCGAGCAGGGCGGCCTGACCCTGGCCGGCTTCGTGCGGCAGGACAGGCAGGTGGTGTATGCCCATGCGCAGCGGGTGCGCATGGATTGACCGTCAGGGCAGGGCCGGCGCCGCCTGGTCGCCGCGCTTGTCGGCGCGCACGTCGGCCACCGCGGCCGCGGCAATCAGGCCCGCGCCGGCCGCATGCGCCGCCGCGAATTCGCTGTCCAGGGACAGCACCAGCTGCGTGCCGCTGTCGTTCACCTCCTCCGCCAGCCGGTCGATCGCCTCGATGCGCGCCGGGTCCGGGTTGACGCTGCGGATATAGATCGCCCTGATCCGTTGCGGATAGCGCCGCACGACTTCCCGGTAGATTTCCGGGTCCTGCTGGCCGCTGTCGCCGATCAGGACGAAGGGCAGGTGCGGATAGGTCTCGAGGATCTGCGCGATATGCGTCAGCTTGTGGTCCATGTGGCTGCCGGCCCCGAACAGGCTGCGCACACCCAGTTCCTTCAATAGCAGCGGACCCAGCGGCAGTGACTGCGACTCCAGGAAGTCGACCAGCGGCGTGTACAGGTGCCAGGGGCTGCTCGACACATAGAACAGCGGATTGCCGGCGTCGCCTTCCGCGCCCCGCTGCAGCGCCCGGTAGAACGCGGTGACGCCCTTGAACGGCTTGCGGGTGTGGGCATTCGACATCGCCAGCATCTTCAGCATCCGCAGCTTGCTGGTCACATTGCTCCACAGGACCGTGTCGTCGATATCGCTGATGACGCCGAAGCGCGCGGCGGCGGGCGGCACCAGCACCCGCGCCTCGGCCTCCGCCGGCGGGCCGCTGCGCGGCTTCGGATCCTGCAGCGTCAGCCGCACCGCATGCCAGCCCCCGGCCAGCGGCTGCGGCAGCTTCAGCGCCGCATGGAAATAACCGGAGTCGTCGGCCACGATGTCCTGTTCGATGCCGCCGAACGATGCGCGCAGCACCGCGCCCGGCACTTCATCCGAACCGAGCCGCTTGTACAGTTCGACCAGGTTGCGCAGGCCGCTATGGGCCGGGTCGGGCGGCTGGAAGCCTTCATCCTTCAGCACCCGTCCCCTCAGCGTCAGGCAGTCGGCGGTGCCGTAGCCCATGTAGGGCACGATGATGGCGGCGCCGTCGCCGGCTGCATGGCGCCGCATGCGCCGGGCCGCGGCCCGCACCAGGCTGGCCGCCCCGTCCTGCGCGATGTCCCGCGCCTTCTGCAGCGCGGGATGCATCGTCGCGGCGTCGTCCGGCGCATGCTCGACCCAGAGCGTGCCGCCGCCGGCCAGCCCGCGCGCGGCGGCTTCCCGCTGCGCCGCCGAATGCGGATCGACCGGCTGCGGCAGGAGGTTCAGCGTGACGCCCTCATGCCGCAGCTGCGCGATTTCATCGTTGGACAGCACCCCGGGGTTCAGCCACAGCCCATCCCGTATCGGGCCTGCCGCCTGCAGGTCGGCCAGCCCGCGCCGGCTCAGGATCAGGAACGGCATGCGCCACCCCCGACGCCCGCGTCCGCCCGGCTCCGGCCCCGCACCCGCCAATGTGAGAAAATGCCGCCTCCGCCCGTCTGCCTTACCGGCGCTTTTGCTTGCTGCATGCCGCTTCCATTAACAAAGAGATCACGTATGAATACCGCCGTCAGCCCCTCCAACGACACCGAAGCCGAAGACCTCGCTGGCGCCCAGGAGCAGATGCACACCGGCTCGCGGCGCTTCGAGATCCTGGAAAAGAACCTGCGCCGCCAGACCGGCAAGGCCGTCATCGACTTCAACATGATAGAAGAAGGCGACCGGGTCATGGTCTGCCTGTCCGGCGGCGCCGACAGCTACACCATGCTCGAAACCCTGCGCTATTTGCAAAAGGTCGCGCCGATCAACTTCGAGCTGTTCGCGGTCAACCTCGACCAGAAGCAGCCCGGCTTCCCGGAAGAGGTGCTGCCGCGCTACCTCGACGGCATCGGCATGCCTTACCGCATCGTCGAGGAAGACACCTACAGCATCGTGAAGGAAAAGGTCGCCCCCGGCAAGACCACCTGTTCGCTGTGCTCGCGGCTGCGGCGCGGGATCCTGTACCGCACCGCGAAGGAAATCGGCGCAACCAAGATCGCGCTGGGACACCATCGCGACGACATCCTGCATACCTTCATGCTCAACCTGTTCTACGGCGGCACCGTCAAAACCATGCCGCCGAAGCTGCGGGCCGACGACGGCGAGAACGTGGTGATACGGCCGCTTGCCTATTGCAAGGAATCGGACATCAAGAAGTATGCGGCGGCGATGGGCTTTCCCATCATTCCCTGTACGTTGTGCGGGACGCAGCCTAACCTGCAGCGGCAGGCGATGCGGGAGATGGCCAACGCGTGGGAGGCGAAGAATCCGCTCTGGATCAAGAGCATGTTCACCGCGATGAGCAATCTGGTGCCGTCGCACATGCTGGATCGGGAGCTGTTTGATTTCAATTCGTTCACCCTGGCGGAGGGTGGGGCGGTGGAGGGCGATACGCTTTTTGATCCGGCGGAGCCGCAGGGGCAGGGCGGGGCCGTGATCAGGTTGATCTGATCGAGGAAGTTGTCGCTGCGGGGCAGATGCCGTTGCGTGCAGCCCCGCGCAGCGACAGTTGTGGTTGCTGTTAGCCCGCGCAGCGACAGTTGTAGTTGACCTTCCGCGCAGCGACGGTTGCAGTTGCAGTTGCAGTTGCTTGTGAAGTGGCCGTTGCCGTTGCAGCTGCTTGTGAAGTGGCTGTTGCCGTTGCAGTGAATCCCCGTTAGATGGCGACGCGTCGCCAGCGCCTGAAACGGATAAAGAAGCGTCCGCTGTCTGAGCGAAGCGAGTTTCGGACGCTTCCCGTTTCAGGTGCTGGCGGCGCGTGCAGTCCGCGCAGCGGACCGCCATCGTAGGGGTCGCCTTTTTTGCCCCACTTTTTTGGCGAAGCAAAAAAGCGGGTCGGCTGCCGGGCCGAACACCCGGCTACTCCCCACGGCAGTGAAGCCTCAACGTTTCACCCGTCAGCAGACGCGGCATCGGCGCCTTGCGTATTGGCGCCGTGCGAACGTGCAGCCGTCGCAAACTGCAGAAGCGGCTTCGCGACGGTACGCCGGTTGGCGGATGAAGCAATACCGGCTGGCCTGCCGGACGACCTAGCCGGGTTTCGGCCCGGCAGCCGACCTACTTCTCTTGCTTCGCCAAGAGAAGTAGGCAAGAGAAGGCGACCCCGATGATGGCGCCCCGCTGCGCGGGGTGCACACGCCGCCAGCACCGAAATCGGGAAGCGTCCGAAACTCGCTTCGCTCAGACAGCGGACGCTTCTTTATCCGATTTCGGCACTGGCGACGTGTCGCCATCGACGGGGATTCACGGCAACGGCAACGGCAACGGCAACGGCAACGGCAACGGCAACGGCAACGGCAACGGCAACTGTCGCTGCGCGGGGCTAACTGCAACGGCAACTGTCGCTGCGCGGAGCTAACAACCACGGCCTTCCCGGCGAGGGACAACTACCAGCGTCAGTTCCCGTCAAGCCTGCTTGACATGAAACACCTCGACCCCTACGGATTCGCAATCCGGATAAACATCCGGCTTCTCCGTCGAAACCCGCACCGCCCTCACCTTGGGATGCAATAACATCGCCCTCGCAACATCGTCGCACAGCGTCTCCTGCAAATGGATATGCCCCTGCGCCATGCGCCGCGCAACCGTGTCCCGCATGAAGTCATAGTCCACCACTTCATCCAGGTGGTCCCCCTGCGGCGTCGACATCGCCAGCGGAATAAACAAATCAACGTTGATCAGGACGCGCTGCTCGCCTTGCTTTTCAAATTCATGGACGCCGATGTTGATCTGCACTTCGTAATTGCGCAGGAACAGGCGGCGGCAGTCGGAGAGCTCCGGGTAAAACAGGGTAGGCAGCATTGATTTCTCAAAAAAGTTGGGAAGCCACCGGTCAGGTGGCAAGGAACATCACGTCGCGCGGCAGCGGGAGCAGGTGCTGGCCGCCGTCGACGACCAGGGTGGTGCCGGTGACGGCGCCGGCTTCGGCCAGGTAGCAGACGGCGGCGGCGATATCGTCGGGGGTGCTGGAGCGGCCCAGTGGGGTGACCTGGTGGGCCTGCTGGAAGGCGGCTTCCGTCTGGGCGCCCGACGGCAGCGTGATGCCGGGGGCGACGCCGACGACCCGCACTTTGGGCGCGAGCGCCTGCGCCAGCATGGTGGTGGCGGCCTGGAGCGCGGCCTTGGACAGGGTGTAGGACAGGAAGTCGGGATTCAGGTTATGGAGCTTCTGGTCCAGCAGGTTGATCACCACGGCCTGGGCGCCGTCCGGGGTCATCGCGTGCAGCGCCTGCGCCAGCAGCACCGGCGCGGCCAGGTTCGCATGCATGTGCGCATCGAGGCGCGCGACCGAGAAGTCGCTTGCATCGTCCTGCTCGAACAGCGCCGCATTGTTGACCACGCAGGTGACCGGGCCGAAGGCGGCCGTGCGCTGCAGCAGCGCGCGCACCGCCGCTTCGTCGGACAGGTCGCATTGCAGCAGCAGCGCGCGCCGGCCCAGCGCTTCGATATCGAGCGCGGTCATGTCGGCGTCGTCTTCCGAATGCCGGTAATGCACGACGATGTCCCAGCCGCGTTCGGCCAGCGCCAGCGCGATGGCGCGGCCCAGACGCTTGCCCGCGCCCGTCACCAGTGCAACTTTCCGCGCCGCCGTGGTCTGATCATGTCTGCGTGCAAGCCTTCCGGCGCCGCGTAGATTCATATACAACCCCTAAAGCGATTGACTACAATACCGTCTATGCAACTGCAACTGCCCGATCCTGGTCTCGATGCGCTGATGGCTTCGCGCTCGCTGCAAACCCTCATCGCCAACGACATACGCCACAACTCCGGGTGGATACCGTTCTCCCGTTTCATGGAGCTGGCGCTGTACGCGCCCGGCGTCGGCTATTACAGCGGCGGCGCCGCCAAGCTTGGCAGGGACGGTGATTTTACAACCGCGCCCGAAATGTCGCCGTTGTTTGGCCAGACGATCGCGCATGTCGTGGCCGACCTGATAGGCAAGACCACGCCGCAGATCATGGAGTTCGGCGCCGGCACCGGCAAGCTGGCGCGCGACGTGCTGACCGAGCTTGCGGCGATGGGCGTCGCGGTGCATCGCTATTCCATCGTCGAATTGTCCGGCGAACTGCGGGCGCGCCAGCAGCAGACGCTGCGCGGTTTTTCGCAGGTCACCTGGCTCGACCAGTTTCCAGCGGTCTACTCCGGCGTTGTGTTGGGCAACGAGGTGCTCGACGCGATGCCGGTGCAGCTGGTGACCAAGACGGCGCAGGGATGGCGCGAGCGCGGCATCGGCCTGGCGCCGAAGAAGTTCGTCTACCGCGACCGGCCTTGCGACCCGGCGCTGCTGGCGCAGATCCCCAATGCCGATGCATTGCCCGAAGGCTACCTGACCGAAGTGCATCCGATCGCGCTCGGCTTCGTGCGCACGCTGGCCGACATGCTGCGCGCCGGCTACGATTACACCGGCCACGGCGGCGCCGCCCTGCTGATCGATTACGGCTTCCCCGCGCACGAGTACTACCTGCCGCAGCGCGCCGAGGGCACGCTGATGTGCCACTACCGCCATCATGCGCATGGCGACCCGTTTTACCTGCCCGGCCTGCAGGACATCACCGCCCATGTCGACTTCACCGCGATCGCCCGCACCGCCGTCAACAGCGGGCTCGACGTGCTGAGCTATACCAGCCAGGCTGCGTTCCTGATCGATGCCGGCATCGGCGACCTGCTGCAGCGCATCCCCGCCACCGACCGTCTGCGCTACCTGCCGCGGGCCAACGAGCTGCAGAAACTGACGTCGCCGGCCGAGATGGGCGAGCTGTTCAAGGTCATCGCGCTCGGCACCAAGGTCGAATTGCCGGAGAAGTTTGCCCGCAACGACCGCAGCCACCGGCTGTGACCGCGTACAGGCCGGCGGCCGCGCTACAATCCTGCATCAATTAATGGAAAGCCGCGCATGATACGCTGGGTCCTGACGATATTCATCGCGCTGATCGTGTTCTCGGCCCTGCTGCCATGGCTGGAAAAGCTGGGCGTGGGCCGCCTGCCCGGCGACGTGAAGTTCTCGCTGTTCGGCAAGACCGTCTTCCTGCCGTTCGCCTCCACCATCCTGCTGTCCACCGTCATTTTCCTGGTCGCCCGCTACCTGTAGGCCTGCAGGCGCGATGCCTGTCCATCCATGCGCGCCACGGCAGCCAGGCGGTTGGCGCGGGGACAAACCTGTCCTGTCTGCAACTGGGTATACTGCCCGGCCAACGCTAAAAATAATCCAGAGACATGGCCCAGACCGGGGAAGAACTGCAGGCTCGCTACGGCGAGCGTTATAAATGGCTGGTGCTGATCACCGTGATGATCGGGTCGATGGCGGCCATCATGTCATCCACCATCGTCAATGTGGCAGTGCCCGACCTGTCGCGCCATTTCACGCTGGGCCAGGAACGGGCGCAATGGGTGTCTACCAGCTTCATGCTGGCCATGACGCTGTCCATGCTGACGACCCCATGGCTGCTGCTGCGCTTCGGCCTGCGCCGCACTTACGGCGGCGCGATGCTGCTGCTGCTGTGCGGCGGCATCTTCGGCGGCGTTTCCGTCAACTACCTGATGCTGATCGCCATGCGCGTGGTCGAGGGCCTGGCCTGCGGCGTGGTGCAGCCCATTCCCGCCATCATGATCCTGCGGTCCTTCGCCAAGCATGAGCAGGGCAGGGCGATGGGGCTGTTCGGCTTCGGCGTGGTGCTGGCGCCGGCGCTCGGCCCCAGCGTGGGCGGCGTGCTGGTCGAGCATTTCGGCTGGCGTTCGATCTTCTTCATCATGGTGCCTTTCTGCCTGGCGGTGCTGGCGATGGCGAATCGCTACCTCGCCGCCAACGCCACCGGCGGCGAAGCCCGCCCGCTGGACTGGCGCGGCCTGCTGCTGGCGGGCGTCGCCATCATCTGCCTGCTCAACGGGCTGGTCGAAGTGCGCCAGAACGGCCTGATTGCCGCCGTGTTGCTGGGCATCGGCCTGGCGGGCCTGGTCGGCTTCGTCGTCTACCAGTTAAAGACCCCGCATCCGCTGATGAACATGGCGCTGTTCCGCTATCCGCAGTTTGCGATGGGCGCGCTGGTCGCGTTCATCTACGGCATGGGCCTGTTCGGCTCGACCTACCTGCTGCCGGTGTACATGCAACTCGGCCTGCATTACCTGCCGTCGCAGGCCGGGCTGGTGCTGCTGCCGGCCGGCGGCGTGCTGGCGGTGACGATCTGGCTGGGCGGGCGCCTGGTCGACCGCTTCCCGCCGCATCTGCTGGTCGCGACCGGCGTGTTGCTGCTGGCGCTGTCGTTTGCGCTGATGGCCTTGGTCAAGCCCGACACCAGCTATATCGTGCTGATACTGTGGGCCATCGTCGGACGCATCGGTCTCGGCCTGGTGCTGCCGGCGCTCAGCCTGGGATCGATGCGCGGCGTCGACTTCGCGCTCATTGCCCAGGGTTCCAGCACCATCAACTTCCTGCGCCAACTCGGCGGCGCCATCGGCGTCAGCCTGGTCGGCATCGTGCTGGAATGGCGGCTGTCGCTGTATCCGGCCGGCACGGGCGCGCACAGCCTGCGCGCCTTCGATGAAACCTTCGTGTTCATCGCCGTCATTTCGGCGCTTGCCGTGGCGGCCGCATGGCGCATCCGCGAACCGCAGGCGCCGGTCTAGCGCCCGTCAGTCCCAGCCGTCCTTGCGCTGGCTGGCGCGCGCTTCGGCGTCGCGGGCGAACATCGCCTCGAGTTCGTCCCGGGCCTGCCGCGCCATCGATACGTATTGCTGCTGGTCGCGGTAATACGGGTAGACATCGTCCAGCGACTTCAGCGTATGGGCGCGGAACTTCATCGTGGCCTGGCGGGCCTGCCAGGCGCTGACGCCGAGCTGCTGCATCACCCTGCGCCCGAGCAGCAGCGCGCTCTCGAAGGTTTCGCGCTCGATGATGGTGACGCCACGGTCCATCAGGTCGTAGTAATGGCTGACATTGCGCGCCCGCGCCAGGATGGGCAGGTCCGGGAACGCGGCGCGCACAGCTTCGACCAGCTTTAGGCTGTCCTCGACATTATCGATTGCCAGCACCAGCGCCCGCGCACGTCCGGCGCCAGCCGCATGCAGCAGATCGATGCGGGTGGCGTCGCCGTAGAACACCTTGAAGCCGAAGCGGCGCAGCAGGTCGATCTGGTCCGGGTCATGGTCGAGCACGGTCAGGTCGACGCCGTTCGCATGCAGCAGGCGGCCGACGATCTGGCCGAAGCGGCCGAAGCCGGCGATGATCACGTGGTCCTCGTTCGCCTCTATCTTGTCGTCCTGCCGCTTCTTCGCGGCGGCATAGCCGGGGGCGATGAAACGGTCATGCACCAGCAGCAGCAGCGGCGTCATCATCATCGACAGCGTCACCGTCACCACCAGGATTGCCGCCACTTCGGGCGTGAATACGCGGGCCGTGGCCGCCGCGCCGAACACGACGAAGGCAAATTCGCCACCCTGCGCCAGCATGAAGGCGAACAGCGCGCGCTGGCTGCGCGCAATGCCCAGGCGCGCGCTCAGCAGGTAGAGCACCGCACCCTTGATCAGGAGAAACAAGGCGACCATGCCGAGGATGCGCCACGGCTGCGCCAGGAATACCGCAAAGTCCACCGACATGCCGACCGCGGTGAAGAACAGGCCCAGCAGCAGGCCCTTGAACGGCTCCAGGTCGGATTCCAGCGCATGCCGGTATTCGGAATCGGCCAGCAGCACGCCGGCCAGGAAAGTGCCGAGCGCCATCGACAGCCCAACCCATTGCATCAGCATCGCAATGGCGATCACCAGCAGCAGCGCGAAGGCGGTGAAGATCTCCCGCAGCGCCGTCTTGGCAATGATGCGCAGCACCGGGCGGATCAGGTAGCGCCCGCCCAGCACCAGCACCGCGATCACCGCAACCGCCTGCGCGAAGCCGAGCCAGTTGCTGCTGTCGTCCTGGGTGACGATGCCCAGCATAGGCACGATGGCAATCATCGGGATCGCGGCGATGTCCTGGAACAGCAGGATGGCGAACCCGGCGGTTCCGGCAGGCGTCGCCATCAGGTTGCGCTCGTCCAGCGTCGCCAGCGCGATGGCGGTCGACGACAGCGACAGGCCAAGCGAAGCAATCAGCGCGATTTTCCAGTGGACGCCGAACAGCAGGGCGACCGCGGTGAGGGCGGCTGCGACCAGCAGCACCTGCGCGCCGCCGCCGCCGAAGATCGGCCGGCGCATCGCCCACAGCCGCTTGGGCTCCAGTTCGAGGCCGATCAGGAACAGCAGCAGGACGACCCCGAACTCCGAAAAGTGCAGGATGTCCTGCACGCCGCGGATCAGCCCCAGCCCCCACGGGCCGATCGCAATGCCCGCCAGCAGGTAGCCCAGCACTGCGCCCAGGCCAAGACGCTTGGCGATCGGAACCGAGACCACCGCGGCGAGCAAATAGACCATCGCGTTTTGCAACAGGTTTTGTTCCATCTTGCTTACTTGCCTCGGTTCAAGGGTGAAAAGGAGCGGACGGCGGCATGCCTTCCAGCATGCGCCGATAGGCGTCGACATGCGCGGCCACGGCTGCTTCATCGGCCTGGCGGGCGCCATGCATCACCAGCGGCTCCAGCCATTGCATCTTGCAAAGCACCGCGGTCTGGCGGTAAGGCGGCAGGAACGCGGCAAGCGGATAGCCATGTTCCCCCTGCGCACTGTAGGCGCCGGCGCCGCCGCCGGTCGTGATCGCCAGCAGGAAGCGCTTGCCCTTGAGCATATTGCCGTTCTTGCCATAGGCCCATCCGTGTTCCAGCACCTGGTCCAGCCACTCCTTCTGCAGGGACGGCATGCCGTACCACTGTATCGGATGCTGCATGACGATCAGGTCGGCCTCGGCCAGCAAGGCCTGTTCGCGCGCCACATCGATCACGAAGTCCGGGTAGAGCTCATAGAGTTCGTTGACCGTCACATTGGGCAACGAGCGCGCTGCGGCAACCATTTGCCGGTTGACGCGGGAAGCCTGCGGCGCCGAATGCGCATAAAGGACGAGAACACGGGACATGGAGCGAGCCTGCTGGGTTGACGATCAGGCATTATCGCGGGTTGATGTGGTTTTTTCACGGCAGTGGCGCGTAAAACCGGCGCTGTCCCAACAAGTCTCCACATTTTTCTTGTTTCCCGGGCAAAACGCACTTTTATTTCCTGCAGGGCTCGTGCTATTCTTCGGCTCCTTCGACGGCAAGTGCATGTAGAAAACACTTCGAAGTTGACAGGCCGAGGGTTTCCCAATATAGTTCGGGGTTCCCTGCGGAGGGGTGGCCGAGTGGTTAATGGCAGCAGACTGTAAATCTGCCCTCTTACGAGTACGCTGGTTCGAATCCAGCCCCCTCCACCAACAGGCGAAGCGCGGTAGGTGATTGTTTTAGTTGTGAGTGGCTGTGTGGTCACCCTTGCGGGTGTAGCTCAATGGTAGAGCTGAAGCCTTCCAAGCTTATGACGAGGGTTCGATTCCCTTCACCCGCTCCAGTTTTCGGTTGAAGGTGCTGAGTTTCAGCATCATGCAACAAAGGTTTTGCCCTTTTAGCTCAGTGGTAGAGCACTCCCTTGGTAAGGGAGAGGCCACGTGTTCAATCCACGTAAAGGGCACCAGTCTAATACGGGGCGCATCGCATCGCGCGATGCGCCTCAGGCAGCAAGCACATCAGCAAGATAGTCGGGCAGTGCCTGGACATTCTCATCAAATCGTTAGGAGTCTAAGATGGCAAAAAGCAAATTTGAGCGGACCAAACCGCACGTGAATGTGGGCACCATCGGCCACGTCGACCATGGCAAGACCACGCTGACCGCGGCAATCGCGACCGTGCTGTCGAAGAAGTTCGGCGGCGAAGCCAAGGCCTACGACCAGATCGACGCAGCGCCGGAAGAAAAAGCGCGCGGCATCACCATCAACACCGCTCACGTCGAATACGAAACCGCAAATCGTCACTATGCGCACGTCGACTGCCCAGGCCACGCCGACTATGTGAAAAACATGATCACCGGCGCCGCGCAGATGGACGGCGCAATCCTGGTGTGCTCGGCCGCTGACGGCCCGATGCCCCAGACCCGCGAGCACATCCTGCTGGCGCGCCAGGTTGGCGTTCCGTACATCATCGTCTACCTGAACAAGTGCGACATGGTCGACGACGAAGAGCTGCTGGAACTGGTTGAAATGGAAGTGCGCGAGCTCCTGTCGAAGTACGAGTTCCCAGGCGACGACCTGCCCATCATCAAGGGTTCGGCCAAGCTGGCGCTCGAAGGCGACACCGGCCCGCTGGGCGAGCAGTCGATCATGGCGCTGGCCGATGCGCTGGACACCTACATCCCGACGCCGGAGCGTGCTGTTGACGGCGCCTTCCTGCTGCCGGTCGAGGACGTGTTCTCGATCTCGGGCCGCGGTACGGTGGTGACCGGTCGCGTCGAGCGCGGCATCGTAAAGGTTGGCGAAGAACTGGAAATCGTTGGTATCCGCGACACCCAGAAGACCACCTGCACGGGCGTGGAAATGTTCCGCAAGCTGCTGGACCAGGGCCAGGCAGGCGACAACGTCGGCGTGCTGCTGCGCGGCACCAAGCGTGAAGACGTCGAGCGGGGCCAGGTGCTGGCCAAGCCGGGTTCGATCAAGCCGCACAAGCATTTCACCGGCGAGATCTACGTGCTGTCGAAGGATGAAGGTGGCCGTCATACGCCATTCTTCAACAACTACCGTCCGCAGTTCTATTTCCGCACGACCGACGTGACCGGCTCGATCGAGCTGCCGAAGGACAAGGAAATGGTCATGCCAGGCGACAACGTGTCGATCACCGTGATGCTGATCAACCCGATCGCGATGGAAGAAGGTCTGCGTTTTGCAATCCGCGAAGGTGGCCGTACTGTCGGCGCCGGCGTCGTTGCAAAAATCATGGACTAAGGAATAATCTGAAAAGCCTGTGCCGGTTTTCTGGCGCAGGTGATTCGGTGGTTCCGGGTTTACCGTTTTAACGTAGGGGCGTAGCTCAATTGGCAGAGCGTCGGTCTCCAAAACCGAAGGTCGGGGGTTCGAGGCCCTCCGCCCCTGCCACCGTTTCAGGTGCAGGGCACCGAAAGTAAAATTGTATGGCTAATCAACCCGTGCAGACCGTCAATACGTCAGGCGACAAAGTGAAGGTCGGCCTGGCTATTTGCGCTGCTGTTGCCGGTGTAGTAGGTTTTTATCTGCTTGCAGGGCAGTCGACACTGGTGCGATCGCTGGCCTTGGTCGCCGGTCTGCTGGTTGGAATTGGCTTGCTCTGGACTTCTCTGTCAGGCCAGGGCTTTCTGGCGTTCGCCAAGGAAGCTATCCGTGAAACAAAGAAAGTGGTGTGGCCGACCCGCAAGGAAGCCATGCAGATTACCGCCATCGTGTTCGGCTTCGTGCTGGTGATGGCGATCTTTCTTTGGGGCACCGACAAGATACTGGAATTCGTGTTGTATGACTTGATTCTGGGCTGGAAACGATAATGAGCGAAAATCTGCAAGACGGCGTGCCTACCGAGGCAGTGGTGTCCGCGCCTACCGGCAACAAGCGCTGGTATGTGGTTCACGCTTACTCCGGCATGGAAAAAAGCGTGCAGCGCGCGCTGACCGAGCGCATCACGCGTGCCGGCATGGAAGACAAGTTCGGTCGCATCCTGGTGCCGACCGAAGAAGTCATCGAAGTCAAGAATGGTCACAAGTCGGTGACCGAACGTCGTTTCTTTCCCGGCTACGTGCTAGTCGAAATGGAAATGACGGACGACACCTGGCATCTGGTGAAGAACACCAGCAAAGTGACTGGCTTCATCGGTGGCAAGTCCAACAAGCCGACGCCGATCCCACCGCACGAAGTAGATAAGATCCTGCACCAGATGCAGGAAGGCATCGAAAAGCCGCGTCCCAAGGTGCTGTACGAAGTTGGCGAGCTGGTCCGTATCAAGGATGGCCCGTTTACCGACTTCAACGGCAACGTCGAGGAAGTCAACTACGAAAAGTCCAAGGTCCGGGTTTCCGTGACCATCTTCGGACGCGCTACGCCGGTCGAACTCGAATTCGGCCAGGTCGAAAAAGTTTAAGAATGCAGCAAGCGCCCGTGCCGGGCGCATCTTTCATAGTGAAACCGGCGCGTATCAACAGAGGAGCCGGCAGGCGGGCTAGCACGCTTGCCTGTCGGCGCTAACACTCACTCAAACTGGAGCCATCATGGCAAAGAAAATCATCGGTTTTATCAAGCTGCAAGTGCCAGCTGGTAAAGCAAATCCGTCTCCCCCGATCGGCCCGGCCCTCGGTCAGCGCGGCTTGAACATCATGGAATTCTGCAAGGCGTTCAACGCACAGACCCAGGGTATCGAGCCTGGCATGCCGATTCCGGTCGTCATCACCGCATTCGCAGACAAGTCCTTCACCTTCGTGATGAAGTCGCCGCCGGCAACGTACCTGATCAAGAAAGCCGCTGGCATTCAAAAGGGTTCGCCGAAGCCGCATACCGACAAGGTTGGCTCGATCACCCGCGCGCAAGCTGAAGAAATCGCAAAAACCAAGAACGCTGACCTGACGGCAGCCGACATGGAAGCAGCCGTGCGCACCGTCGCCGGTTCTGCCCGTTCCATGGGCATCACGGTGGAGGGTCTGTAATGGCTAATCTGTCCAAACGCGCCAAGGCAATCAAGGCCAAAGTTGATCGCACCAAGCTGTATCCGTTTGACAATGCAATCGCACTGATCAAGGAATGCGCTACCGCCAAGTTCAATGAATCGATCGACGTGTCGGTTCAATTGGGTGTGGATGCCAAGAAGTCGGACCAGGTCGTTCGCGGCTCCGTCGTGCTGCCAGCAGGCACCGGCAAGACCGTTCGCGTTGCGGTGTTCGCCGCTGGCGACAAGGCCGAGGCAGCCCGTGCTGCCGGCGCCGATGTGGTCGGCATGGAAGACCTGGCAGAACGCATCAAGGCCGGCGACATGCCGTTCGACATCGTGATCGCCTCGCCTGACACCATGCGTATCGTCGGTACGCTGGGCCAGATCCTCGGACCGCGCGGCCTGATGCCTAACCCGAAGGTCGGCACCGTGACCCCGGACGTGGCAACGGCTGTAAAGAACGCCAAGGCAGGCCAGGTGCAATATCGTACCGACAAGGCCGGCATCATCCACGCAACCATCGGCCGCAAGGACTTCGCCGACGCCGATCTGAAGAACAACCTGGTTGCGCTGATCGATGCGTTGAACAAGGCCAAGCCAGCCAGCAGCAAGGGTATCTACCTGCGCAAGGTATCGCTGTCGTCCACGATGGGCGCCGGTGTCCGCGTAGACCAGACCACTCTGGCCGCTTAAATACTGAATCAAGTCCCGGTGCCGGCAACGGCGCCGGGCGCATCTTTGGGCCGGGCCGGACTCCTCGCGGACGAAGGCCCGGGCAATCAAAGACCGTTGGGCTGATGCGCATGCAGGCAGTGCGCGATGTTAAAAGCCGGAAGCGCAAGCCCCGGCACCCAACGCAGATGGCGAGCCCGAACAAGTTTTGTAGTCTGCCCGCTGTGCAAGCAGGATCGCGACAGCAGTGAACTCCTAACTTCGGACGCCGTGTTCGAACCGATGCAAGGCAAGCAGCCATAGGGTTGTGTCGTAGCCGAACATCATTTTTGGAGCTTGACCGTGGGTCTCAATCGGAATGAAAAACAGGCCGTAGTCGAAGAAATCTCTGCCAAGGTTGCATCGGCACAGACTATCGCCTTGGCTGAATACCGTGGCATCCCGGTCGGTCAAATGACGCAACTGCGTTCCAAGGCGCGTGACCAGGGCGTGTACCTGCGTGTGTTGAAAAACACGCTGGCTCGCCGTGCTGTCGAAGGTACCGCGTTCTCTGGCCTCGCCAATGACATGACCGGTCCGCTGATCTATGCGATCTCGGACGACGCCGTCGCCGCTGCCAAAGTCCTGTCGGACTTTTCCAAAGGCAACGACAAGCTGGTCATTCGTGGCGGTAACTACGCAGGTAAAGCGCTGGACAAGGCAGGTGTTGCTGCACTGGCCAATATCCCTAGCCGTGAAGTTCTGCTGTCCCAGCTGATGGGCATCATGCAGGCGCCGGTTTCCGGATTTGCCCGTGCACTCGCCGCCCTGGCCGCAAAGAACGGTGGCGATGCCGCTCCGGCAGAAGCCGAAGCGCCCGTCGAAGCAGCCTGATCGGGCTGTCCGTTCTCGTCATTACCGACTAGATGTAACTATCGAATCAAATTTAGGAGTTTCAAATGGCAATTAGCAAAGACGACATCCTGGAAGCCGTAGGTCAGATGTCTGTGATGGACCTGAATGACCTGGTGAAGGCATTCGAAGAGAAGTTTGGCGTTTCCGCAGCAGCAATGTCGGTTGCAGGTCCTGCAGCTGGCGGCGGTGCCGCAGCGGCTGTTGAAGAGCAGACCGAGTTCACCGTTGTGCTGGAAAACTTCGGCGCGAACAAGGTCGGCGTCATTAAAGCCGTCCGCGAAATCACCGGTCTGGGCCTGAAAGAAGCCAAGGACCTGGTTGACGGCGCACCGAAGCCAGTCAAGGAAGGCGTCTCGAAAGCCGACGCTGATGCAGCGAAGAAGAAGCTGGAAGAAGCTGGCGCAAAAGCAGAAATCAAGTAATTGCGGCCTGCTAGCGCGACATACAGCGCATGAGTCAAAGCGCAGAGCCCTTTTCCGAAAGGAGGGGTTCGGCTTTGGCTCCTTTGTCGTTTTTGCGTTTCATAAACGACGAAAAGTTTCAAGACAGTAAAAACATGCAACACCCGCCCGTCATGGCGGTCTATTAAATCACAGATTTGAAGGGCCGAGACTTGAGGTTTCGCAGATAGGGGTGGTGCAACATCATCGCAGCACCTGTGTCGAATCCTGAATTCTCTATCCTTCCTGTCACTCACGGAGTGTTCATGCACTACTCATTTACTGAGAAGAAACGCATTCGCAAGTCATTCGCGAAGCGCGCCAACGTTCACCACGTCCCGTTCCTGCTTGCAACCCAGCTCGAATCCTATACCGGCTTTCTGCAAGCGGACAAGGTGCCGTCGCAACGCAAGAACGAAGGCCTGCAGTCCGCCTTTTCGTCAATTTTCCCCATTGTTTCGCACAATGGCTTTGCACGCCTTGAATTCCTGTCCTATGTCCTCGGCGATCCGCCGTTCGACGTCAAGGAATGCCAGCAGCGTGGCCTGACGTTCGCGTCGCCGCTGCGCGCCAAGGTGCGCCTGGTGATCCTGGACAAGGAATCGCCGACCAAGCCGGTCGTCAAGGAAATGAAGGAGCAGGAAGTGTACATGGGCGAATTGCCGCTCATGACCACGACCGGTTCCTTCGTGATCAACGGCACCGAGCGCGTCATCGTGTCGCAGCTGCATCGCTCGCCTGGCGTATTCTTCGAGCATGACCGCGGCAAGACCCACTCGTCGGGCAAGCTGTTGTTCTCGGCGCGCATCATTCCTTACCGCGGCTCGTGGCTGGATTTCGAATTCGACCCGAAGGACATCCTGTTCTTCCGCGTCGACCGCCGCCGCAAGATGCCGGTCACCATTCTGCTCAAAGCCATCGGCATGACGCTCGAGCAGATCCTGGCCAACTTCTTTGTATTCGACAACTTCACGCTGCGCAATGACGGCGCCGAACTCGAGTTCGTCTCCGAGCGGCTGCGCGGCGAAGTCGCGCGCTTCGACATCACCGACCGCGAAGGCAAGGTGCTGGTCGCCAAGGACAAGCGCATCAACGCGCGCCATGTCCGTGAAATCGAAAGCGCCGACATCAAGCACATCTCGGTGCCGGAAGACTACCTGCTGGGCCGCGTGCTGGCGACCAACATCATCGACGCCGACACCGGCGAAGTGGTGGCCAACGCCAACGACGAGCTGACCGAAGAACTGCTCGGCCGCCTGCGCGAAGCGAATGTGTCCAGCATCCAGACGCTGTACACCAACGACCTGGACCAGGGCGCCTACATTTCGCAGACCCTGCGCACCGACGACACCACCGACCAGACCGCAGCCCGTATCGCGATCTACCGGATGATGCGTCCCGGCGAGCCGCCGACCGAGGATTCGGTCGAGGCGCTGTTCAACGGCCTGTTCTACAACGAAGACCGCTACGACCTGTCGGCCGTCGGCCGCATGAAGTTCAACCGCCGCATCGGCCGCGATGAACTGACCGGCTCGATGACGCTGTCGAACGAAGACGTGCTGGCCGTGATCAAGATCCTGGTCGAGCTGCGCAATGGCCGCGGCGAAGTCGACGATATCGATCACCTCGGCAACCGCCGCGTGCGCTGCGTCGGCGAACTGGCCGAAAACCAGTTCCGCGCCGGCCTGGTCCGCGTCGAGCGCGCCGTCAAGGAACGCCTCGGCCAGGCCGAAGCCGACAACCTGATGCCGCACGACCTGATCAACTCCAAGCCGATCTCGGCTGCCATCCGCGAGTTCTTCGGTTCGTCCCAGCTGTCGCAGTTCATGGACCAGACCAACCCGCTGTCGGAAATCACGCACAAGCGCCGCGTTTCCGCACTGGGACCGGGCGGCCTGACCCGCGAACGCGCCGGCTTCGAAGTCCGCGACGTGCACCCGACCCACTATGGCCGCGTGTGCCCGATCGAAACGCCTGAAGGCCCGAACATCGGCCTGATCAACTCGCTGGCGCTGTATGCACGGCTGAACGAGTACGGTTTCCTCGAGACGCCGTACCGCAAGGTCGAGGGCAGCAAGATCACCAACCAGATCGACTACCTGTCGGCGATCGAGGAAGGCCGCTACATCATCGCCCAGGCGAATGCGACCATCAACGAGGAAGGCACGCTGTCGGACGAGCTGGTGTCTGCCCGTGAAGCGGGCGAGACCATCCTGGTGTCGCCGGAGCGCGTGCAGTACATGGACGTGGCGCCGGGCCAGATCGTCTCGGTCGCGGCATCGCTGATCCCGTTCCTCGAGCACGATGACGCGAACCGCGCGCTGATGGGCGCCAACATGCAACGCCAGGCCGTTCCCTGCCTGCGTCCTGAAAAGGCGCTGGTCGGCACCGGCATCGAGCGCACGGTGGCGGTCGACTCCGGCACCACGGTGCAGGCGCTGCGTGGCGGCGTGGTCGATTACATCGACGCCGGCCGCGTGGTGATCCGTGTCAACGACGACGAAGCGCAGGCTGGCGAAGTCGGCGTCGACATCTACAACCTGATCAAGTACACCCGTTCGAACCAGAACACCAACATCAACCAGCGTCCTATCGTCCAAGTGGGCGACCGCGTCGCACGCGGCGACGTGATCGCCGACGGCGCATCGACCGACCTCGGCGAACTGGCCCTGGGCCAGAACATGCTGGTGGCGTTCATGCCATGGAACGGCTACAACTTCGAAGACTCGATCCTGATCTCCGAAAAAGTGGTTGCCGACGACCGCTACACCTCGATCCACATCGAGGAACTGTCGGTCGTGGCGCGCGACACCAAGCTGGGCGCGGAAGAAATCACCCGCGATATCTCCAACCTGGCGGAAAACCAGCTGGCGCGCCTGGATGAGTCGGGCATCGTCTACATCGGCGCGGAAGTCGAAGCCGGCGACACGCTGGTCGGCAAGGTCACCCCGAAAGGCGAGACCCAGCTGACCCCGGAAGAAAAGCTGCTGCGCGCCATCTTCGGCGAAAAGGCATCGGACGTGAAAGACACCTCGCTGCGCGTGCCTTCGGGCATGGTCGGCACCGTGATCGACGTCCAGGTCTTCACCCGCGAAGGCATACAGCGCGACAAGCGCGCCCAGCAGATCATCGACGACGAGCTCAAGCGCTATCGCCTGGACCTGAACGACCAGTTGCGCATCGTTGAAGGCGACGCCTTCCAGCGTCTGGAAAAAATGCTGATCGGCAAAGTCGTCAACGGCGGTCCGAAGAAGATCGCCAAGGGCGTGGCCATCGACAAGGCTTACCTGGACGACCTGGACAAGTATCACTGGTTCGACATCCGTCCTGCGGATGACGATGCCGCTGCCGCGCTGGAAGCCATCAAGGAATCCATCGCCGAGAAGCGTCACCAGTTCGACCTGGCCTTCGAAGAGAAGCGCAAGAAGCTGACCCAGGGCGACGAACTGCCGCCGGGCGTGCAGAAAATGGTCAAGGTCTACCTGGCGGTGAAGCGCCGCCTGCAGCCTGGCGACAAGATGGCAGGCCGTCACGGCAACAAGGGTGTGGTTTCCCGCATCGTGCCGATCGAGGACATGCCATACATGGCGGACGGTACCCCGGCCGACATCGTGCTGAACCCGCTGGGCGTGCCGTCGCGGATGAACGTCGGGCAGGTGCTCGAAGTCCACCTGGGCTGGGCCGCCAAGGGCCTGGGCCTGCGTATCGGCGAAATGCTGCAGGCGCAAGCCAAGGCTGCCGAACTGCGCAAGTTCCTGACCACGATCTACAACGAGTCGGGCAAGCAGGAAGACATCGACGGTCTGAGCGACGTGGAAGTCCTGACGCTGGCGGAAAACCTGAAGAAGGGTGTTCCGTTCGCCACGCCGGTGTTCGACGGCGCGCACGAGAAGGAAATCCACCGGATGCTGGACCTTGCGTATCCGGACGACATCGCCGCCAAGCTCGGCATGACGCCGTCCAAGAACCAGGTCACGATGTACGACGGCCGCACCGGCGAAGCCTTCGAGCGCTCGGTCACGGTCGGCTACATGCACATGCTCAAGCTGCATCACCTGGTCGACGACAAGATGCATGCACGCTCCACCGGCCCGTACTCGCTGGTGACCCAGCAGCCGCTGGGCGGCAAGGCGCAATTCGGCGGCCAGCGTTTCGGCGAGATGGAAGTGTGGGCATTGGAAGCCTACGGCGCGTCCTACGTGCTGCAGGAAATGCTGACGGTGAAGTCGGACGACGTGAACGGCCGGACCAAGGTGTACGAGAACCTGGTCAAGGGCGATCACGTGATCGATGCAGGCATGCCGGAATCCTTCAATGTGCTGGTGAAGGAAATCCGCTCGCTGGGTATCGACATCGACCTGGAGCGCGACTGATTTTCTGCCCCGGACGCGGTGTCCTGCAAGGGATGCCAGTCCGGGGGATAATGTCCGGTTGCGGCTCGGTCTTACAAACAAGTTTTTTCACGCCACCCTGGAGTGATAGATGAAAGCACTGCTCGATCTATTCAAGCAAGTTCAGCAAAATGAACAATTCGACGCGATCAAGATTGGCCTCGCGTCGCCCGACAAAATCCGTTCATGGTCCTACGGCGAAGTCAAAAAGCCGGAAACCATCAACTACCGTACCTTCAAGCCGGAGCGCGATGGCCTGTTCTGCGCCAAGATCTTCGGCCCGATCAAGGACTACGAGTGCCTTTGCGGCAAGTACAAGCGCCTGAAGCATCGCGGCGTCATCTGTGAAAAATGCGGCGTCGAAGTCACGCTGGCCAAGGTGCGTCGCGAGCGCATGGGCCATATCGAGCTGGCTTCTCCGACCGCGCATATCTGGTTCCTGAAGTCGCTGCCATCGCGCCTCGGCATGGTGCTCGACATGACCCTGCGCGACATCGAACGCGTGCTGTACTTCGAAGCCTATGTCGTGACCGATCCCGGCATGACCCCGCTGAAGAAGTGCCAGATCATGTCGGAAGACGACTATGCGGCCAAGTACGAAGAGTACGGCGACGACTTCACCGCCTTCATGGGCGCAGAAGGCATCCGCGAGCTGCTGCGTTCGATCGACATCGACCGTGACGCCGACACGCTGCGCCAGGAACTGAAGGACTCCAAGTCCGAAGCCAAGATCAAGAAGTACGCGAAGCGCCTGAAAGTGCTCGAAGCGTTCCAGCGTTCCGGCATCAAGCCGGACTGGATGATCATGGAAGTGCTGCCCGTGCTGCCGCCGGAACTGCGTCCGCTGGTGCCGCTGGACGGCGGCCGCTTTGCGACCTCCGACCTGAACGACCTGTATCGCCGCGTCATCAACCGTAACAACCGGCTGAAGCGGCTGATGGAGCTGCGCGCGCCGGAAATCATTACCCGCAATGAAAAGCGGATGCTGCAGGAAGCCGTCGACTCGCTGCTCGACAACGGCCGCCGCGGCAAGGCCATGACCGGCGCCAACAAGCGCCCGCTGAAGTCGCTGGCCGAGATGATCAAGGGCAAGGGCGGCCGTTTCCGCCAGAACCTGCTGGGCAAGCGCGTCGATTACTCGGGCCGTTCGGTCATCGTGGTCGGTCCGCAGCTCAAGCTGCACCAGTGCGGCCTGCCGAAGCTGATGGCGCTCGAACTGTTCAAGCCCTTCATCTTCAACAAGCTCGAACTGATGGGCCTGGCGACCACGATCAAGGCCGCGAAGAAGCTGGTCGAAATCCAGGAGCCTGTGGTCTGGGACATTCTGGAAGACGTGATCCGCGAACATCCGGTCATGCTGAACCGTGCGCCGACGCTGCATCGCCTGGGCATCCAGGCGTTCGAGCCGGTGCTGATCGAAGGCAAGGCCATCCAGCTGCATCCGCTGGTCTGTGCGGCGTTCAACGCCGACTTCGACGGCGATCAGATGGCTGTCCACGTGCCGCTGTCGATCGAGGCGCAGATGGAAGCCCGCACGCTGATGCTGGCCTCCAACAACATCCTGTTCCCATCGAACGGCGAGCCGTCGATCGTGCCGTCGCAGGATATCGTGCTGGGCCTGTACTACGCGACCCGCGAGAAGATCAACGGCAAGAACGAAGGCATGCTGTTCCAGGACGTGTCCGAAGTGATCCGCGCGTATGACAACAAGGAAGTCGAACTGACCTCCCGCGTCACCGTGCGTATCGTCGAGTTCCCGCGCAACGCGGACGGCACCGGTTTCGACCGCACTGTCACCCGTTACGAGACGACCGTCGGCCGCGCCATCCTGTCCGAGATCCTGCCGAAAGGCCTGCCGTTCTCGGTGCTGAACCGCGCGCTGAAGAAGAAGGAAATCTCGCGCCTGATCAACATCTCGTTCCGCAAGTGCGGCCTGCGCGCTACCGTGGTGTTTGCCGACCAGCTGATGCAGTCGGGCTTCCGCCTCGCGACCCGCGCCGGCATCTCCATCTGCGTCGACGACATGCTGGTGCCGCCGCAGAAGGTCACGCTGATCGCGGCTGCCGAGCAGGAAGTCAAGCAGATCGAGCAGCAATACGCTTCCGGTCTGGTGACCGCAGGCGAGCGTTACAACAAGGTCGTGGACATCTGGGGCAAGGCCGGCGACGAAGTTGGCAAGGCCATGATGGAACAGCTGAAGGTGGAAGACGTGGTTCGCCGCGACGGCACCAAGGGCACCCAGGAATCGTTCAACGCGATTTACATGATGGCCGACTCCGGCGCCCGTGGTTCCGCCGCCCAGATTCGCCAGCTCGCCGGTATGCGCGGCCTGATGGCGAAGCCGGACGGCTCGATCATCGAGACGCCGATCACCGCGAACTTCCGCGAAGGCCTGAACGTGCTGCAGTACTTCATCTCGACGCACGGCGCCCGTAAGGGTCTGGCCGATACCGCGCTGAAGACCGCGAACTCCGGTTACCTGACCCGTCGCCTGGTCGACGTGACCCAGGATCTGGTCGTGATCGAGGACGATTGCGGCACCTCCAACGGCGCGTCGATGAAGGCGCTGGTCGAGGGCGGTGAAGTGATCGAGGCGCTGCGCGACCGCATCCTGGGCCGCGTGGCGGCAACCGACGTCGTCAACCCTGAAACCCAGGCCAACCTGTACGACGCCGGCACGCTGCTGGACGAGGACATGGTCGAGGAAATCGAACGCCTGGGCATCGACGAAGTCAAGGTCCGCACGCCGCTGACCTGCGACACCCGTTATGGCCTGTGCGGCATGTGCTACGGCCGCGACCTCGGCCGCGGTGTGCTGGTCAATGCCGGCGAAGCGGTCGGCGTGGTGGCGGCGCAGTCGATCGGCGAGCCGGGCACCCAGCTCACGATGCGTACGTTCCACATCGGCGGCGCGGCATCGCGTGCAGCGGTGGCATCGTCGGTCGAAGCGAAGTCGAACGGCACCGTGCGTTTCACGGCGACCATGCGCTACGTCACCAACGGCAAGGGCGACCAGATCGTCATTTCCCGTTCCGGCGAAGTGCTGATCACCGACGACCACGGCCGTGAGCGCGAGCGTCACAAGGTGCCGTACGGCGCCACGCTGATCGTCAAGGATGGCCTGGCCATCCGTGCCGGCACCGCGCTGGCGACATGGGACCCGCTGACCCGACCCATCATTACCGAATACACCGGCACGGTGAAATTCGAGAACGTGGAAGAGGGCGTGACGGTTGCCCGCCAGATCGACGAGGTCACCGGACTGTCGACCCTGGTGGTAATCGACGCCAAGCGTCGCGGCTCGGTCACCAAGTCGCTGCGTCCGCAGGTCAAGCTGTTGAACGAGCAGGGCCAGGAAGTGAAGATCGCCGGCACGGAACACGCGGTGACGATCGGCTTCCAGGTCGGCGCGCTGATCACCGTGAAAGACGGTCAGCAGGTGTCGGTGGGTGAAGTGCTGGCCCGTATCCCGACCGAGTCGCAGAAAACGCGTGACATCACCGGTGGTCTGCCGCGTGTTGCCGAGCTGTTCGAAGCGCGCTCGCCGAAGGATGCCGGCATGCTGGCGGAAGTCACCGGCACGGTGGCATTCGGCAAGGAGACCAAGGGCAAACAGCGCCTGGAAATCACCGACATGGACGGCGCCAAGCACGAGTTCCTGATCACCAAGGACAAGCAGGTGCTGGTGCATGACGGCCAGGTGGTGAACAAGGGCGAGATGATCGTGGACGGCCCGGCCGATCCGCAGGACATCCTCCGCCTGCTGGGTATCGAGGCTCTGGCCCGCTACATCGTCGACGAAGTCCAGGACGTGTACCGTCTGCAGGGGGTGAAGATCAATGACAAGCATATCGAAGTCATTGTTCGTCAGATGCTGCGCCGCGTGCAGGTCATGGAAGCCGGCGACACCAGCTACATCACCGGTGAGCAGGTCGAGCGTTCGGAACTGCTGGACGAAAACGATCGCGTGATCTCCGAGGGCAAGATCCCGGCGACCTACGAGAACGTGCTGCTGGGTATTACCAAGGCATCGCTGTCGACCGATTCGTTCATCTCGGCCGCTTCGTTCCAGGAAACCACCCGCGTGCTGACCGAAGCAGCGATCATGGGCAAGCGCGACGGTCTGCGCGGCCTGAAGGAAAACGTGATCGTTGGCCGTCTGATCCCGGCCGGTACCGGCCTCGCGTTCCACCGCGCCCGCAAGGAGAAGGAATCCTGGGAAGCGGAAGAGCGCACCGCGCTGCTGCAGTCCGAAAAGGCGGCACGCATCGCGGAAGCGGAAGCCGAAATGGCGGCAACCAGCTCCGGCAGCCAGGAAGATCAAGGCTGATCGTTTCAACGCGCCAAACAAAAACCCCGCAGCGATGCGGGGTTTTTTTATGGGCAATCGCTGGAACAGTAATCACTTTTCCCGTTGCAAAGGCTTTTTCCGGCCGATCACCTCCCTGCAGTCGCCTTTCAGGGTCGCGTCGTCATAATCGGTCCAGCCGTAGCTATCGACATAACGGACATGCCTGGCCAGCCGGTCGCTGAAGACGCTGCGGTCAAGCTTCTCCCCTGCATAGCGAATGTCGGCCAGGTCCAGCAGGGAATGAAACATGTTCTCGGTCGACAGCGGGGCGGCACGGTGCTGCCTGAGTTCAGCCACCTTGCCCGCGAATGCCGCCTGGTAGGCATCCGAATACCAGACCAGCGCCGGCACATGAAATTCGAACTGCGTGTTATGCCCGTGGAAGGCCAGCTTGCAGCTGCCGTCGTACAGCGTCTGGCCATGGTCGGCCACATACATCATGCTGGCCAGCGCCGGGCCGGTCTTCAGCACGCCGATGACCTGCGACAACAGCCAGTCGGTGTACAGGATCGAGTTGTCATAACTGTTATTGATCTCGGGCTTGAGCTTGAGGCTGGTGTAAGCCGGCTTGTAGACGCCAAACAGGGAGGGTTTCCAGCGGTCGAATTCCTGCGGATAGCGATGGCTGTAATTCCAGTGATTCCCAAGCGTGTGCAGGACGATCAGCTTTTTGGGCGCCGGGTCCGCAATTGCCGCCTGCAGCGGCGCCAGCAGCACATCGTCCAGGTCCGAACGGTTGGTGAAACCGCCCAGATTGAAGAAGCGGGTGACGTCTGCCTCCTTGGCAAACACCGAGACCGGCGTATCGAACTCGCCGAAGGACATCTGGTTCGAGAGCCAGAAGGTTTTGAAGCCGGCTTCGCGGTAGGCCGAGATGAAGGAGGTTTCCGAGAACCCGGCGCGCAGGCTCTGCGTCGCCGGCTTGCGCGACAGGATGACCGGCACCGACAGCCGCGTCGCGGAGACGGGCGTGATCATGTCGGTCAGGCTCACCAGATTCGTTTCCTTTTCGAGCAGCGGATTGGTATGACGCTCATAGCCGTTCAGGCTCCACCGGTCTGCCCGCGACGATTCGCCGAGCACCATCACCACGACCTGCGGCGCGTCCCGCTGGCTGGCCTGCTGCGCGCCGAAACGAAACTGGGCGCTACGTGCGGATAGCTGGGCCAGATAGCGGCGCTCCTTGCGGTACGACGCTGCATTCAGCACGATGCCATAAGGCCAGCTCCTGGCCAGAACCTTTTCATTCACCGACACGCGAGTCCAGGACGGAAGCGTGCCGGACTTTTTCGCAGCGGCCGCACTCGGCGACATTGGGCTGCCCCCGACAAGCCACAGTCCCAGGCAAATGCCTGTCAGAACCAGGGTGATGGCGCGGGACGGACCACGCCAGTCCAGCGCATGGGTGCGCCACGCAGCGCGCCATGCCAGCCCGAACCAGGCGAGGGCAAGCACGAGCGCCGCGGCCAGCAGCCAGATCCTGTTGCCAAGAAATTCCAGCGCCTCTCCCGGGCTGGTTTCCGCAATGATGCCAAGGTGGTGGACGGAGATACTCTGGCCGAAATAAACCTGGAGATAGATCTCGGCCGGGAGCATCAGGAACGCCGGGAGCAGCAGCAGATGGAACCACGCCGGCCGCTTGAACACGGCCCAGACCGCGATCCAGCTGCAGAGTGTCGCCGCCGCGAGCAAGGCGGGATCGGCGAGCGTCCTGCCGAATAGTGCCGGTAATAGCGGCAGCGCCGACAGCACCAGGTAGCTCGCGGCGACGAACAGGACAGAACGGCTGCGGAAGCGATGCATCGGGCAGAAATACGCGTAAGGGCGGAAAACCGACATTATCCCGGAAAGCCCGGGACTTTCCGACGGTCATCAGCCGCACTTTATCCGCGGAGCTTGCTTAAGTTAAAGAACAGTTGACCCAGTCGGCCTACAAGAATATACTCGCGAGTTCTCGAATTTAAGCTTTCCAGGCTTAAGCGCTCTTTGGTCCGCAGTTCCCGCCCACGGCACGCTTGATGCCCCGCAGCTAAATCGAACGCGTGATGAACGTCCTGTTCATACGCAAGCTTCCCAAGTTTTCGCTCCCGAAACACTCTGTGTCAGGGTATCTCTTTTAATGTTGTAATTTTGTTGGATTTAGAACGATGCCAACCATCAATCAACTGATTCGCCAGCCGCGTGTTTCCGCACGCGTCAAGAGCAAATCGCCGGCGCTGGAAAACAGCCCGCAAAAGCGCGGCGTCTGCACCCGCGTCTACACGACGACCCCGAAGAAGCCGAACTCGGCGCTGCGTAAGGTCGCCAAGGTGCGTCTGACCAACGGTTTCGAAGTCATTTCGTATATCGGCGGCGAAGGCCACAACCTGCAGGAGCACAGCGTCGTGCTGCTGCGCGGCGGCCGTGTAAAAGACTTGCCGGGTGTGCGTTACCACATGGTTCGCGGTGCACTGGATACCCAGGGCGTCAAGGACCGTAAGCAGGCTCGCTCGAAGTACGGCACCAAGCGTGCCAAGGCCGGCAAGAAGTAATCGTATTTCCGCCGCAAGCCGGTGGAACAGGTATCGGCCCCAAATGGGTCGAGTAAGTGGTCAGTCTGAATGGCTGGCCGCGAGCGGGTAGTAGAAGTCGTACTGCAGCTCAACTGAAGATCGAAAGGAATTGAAATGCCACGTCGTCGTGAAGTACCCAAACGGGAAATTCTGCCGGACCCAAAGTTCGGCAATGTTGATGTCGCCAAATTCGTCAACACCCTGATGTTGTCCGGCAAGAAGTCGGTCGCTGAAAACATCATTTATGGCGCTTTCGAATACATCCAGACCAAATCGGGCAAGGACCCGCTGGAAGTGTTCTCCGCCGCACTGACTAACTGCAAGCCGATGGTCGAAGTGAAGTCCCGCCGCGTTGGCGGTGCGAACTACCAGGTGCCGGTTGAAGTGCGTCCGGTCCGCCGCGCAGCGCTGTCCATGCGCTGGCTGCGTGAAGCTGCCAAGAAGCGCAGCGAAAAATCCATGCCGCAGCGTCTGGGTGGCGAATTGATGGAAGCCGCTGAAGGCCGTGGCGGTGCGATGAAGAAACGCGATGAAGTCCATCGCATGGCGGAAGCGAACAAGGCGTTCTCGCACTTCCGCTTCTAAGAACATGGACGGCCCACTGCCGCGCTGCGCGCAGCGGGTTTCCATCTCTGCAATCTGTACGAAGCCGGGCACATTTTTTTACTGAAAAAATGGCGCTCGGTTTTGTTCATTAAACGATTTAGGATCAATCATGGCTCGCAAGACCCCCATTGAGCGCTACCGCAACATCGGCATTTCCGCTCACATCGACGCAGGCAAGACGACCACCACCGAACGCGTGCTGTACTACACCGGCGTCAATCACAAGATTGGCGAAGTGCATGACGGCGCTGCGACCATGGACTGGATGGAGCAGGAGCAGGAACGCGGCATCACCATCACGTCCGCTGCAACGACCTGCTTCTGGAAAGGCATGGGCAATAACTTCCCAGAGCACCACATCAACATCATCGATACGCCGGGCCACGTCGACTTCACCATTGAAGTCGAGCGCTCGATGCGCGTGCTCGACGGCGCCTGCATGGTGTACTGCGCCGTGGGCGGCGTGCAGCCGCAGTCGGAAACCGTGTGGCGCCAGGCGAACAAGTACAAGGTGCCGCGCCTTGCCTTCGTCAACAAGATGGACCGTACCGGCGCGAACTTCTTCAAGGTCTATGACCAGATGCGCGCTCGCCTGAAGGCCAACCCGATCCCCCTGCAGATCCCGATCGGCGCGGAAGAAAACTTCCTGGGCGTGGTCGACCTCGTCAAGATGAAAGCCATCTACTGGGACGACGCGTCGCAGGGCATGAAGTTCGAGTACCGCGACATTCCGGCCGAGCTGGTCGAGCAGGCGAACGAGTGGCGTGAAAAGATGGTCGAGGCCGCTGCCGAAGCCACCGAAGAGCTGATGAACAAGTATCTCGAGGAAGGCGAACTGACCGAAACCGAGATCAAGACCGCTCTGCGTCAGCGCACCATCGCCAGCGAAATCGTGCCGATGATGTGCGGCACCGCGTTCAAGAACAAGGGTGTGCAGGCCATGCTGGACGGCGTGATCGAATACCTGCCGTCGCCTGTGGACATTCCACCGGTCGGCGGCCTGGACGAGAACGACGAGCCAACCACCCGCCGTGCAGAAGACGACGAAAAGTTTGCCGCGCTCGCGTTCAAGATCATGACCGACCCGTTCGTTGGCCAGCTGATCTTCTTCCGCGTCTACTCGGGCATGATCAAGTCGGGCGACACCGTGTTCAATCCGGTCAAGAACAAGAAGGAACGTCTTGGCCGTATTCTGCAGATGCACGCAAACCAGCGTGAAGAGATCAAGGAAGTCCGCGCCGGCGATATCGCCGCTGCTGTCGGCCTGAAGGATGCGACCACCGGCGAGACCCTGTGCGATCCGACCGCGGTCATCACCCTGGAGCGCATGGTGTTCCCTGAGCCCGTGATCTCGCAGGCTGTCGAGCCCAAGACCAAGGCCGACCAGGAAAAAATGGGCCTGGCGCTGAATCGCCTGGCACAGGAAGATCCGTCGTTCCGCGTCAAGACCGACGAAGAATCCGGCCAGACCATCATCGGCGGCATGGGCGAGCTTCACCTCGAGATCATCGTCGACCGTATGCGTCGCGAGTTCAACGTCGAAGCCACCGTCGGCAAGCCGCAAGTGGCTTACCGCGAGACCATCCGCAAGTCGGTCTCCGATGTCGAAGGCAAGTTCGTCAAGCAGTCCGGCGGTCGCGGCCAGTACGGCCACGCTGTCGTGACGATCGAGCCGCAGGAACAGGGCAAGGGCTTCGAATTCATCGACGCGATCAAGGGCGGCGTGATTCCTCGCGAATACATCCCTGCAGTCGAGAAGGGTGTCCGCGAAGCGCTGAACTCCGGCGTGCTGGCTGGTTATCCGGTCGTCGACGTCAAGGTGACGCTGACCTTCGGTTCCTACCATGACGTCGACTCGAACGAGAATGCGTTCCGCATGGCTGGTTCGATGGCATTCAAGGACGGCTGCCGCAAGGCCAGCCCGGTCATCCTCGAGCCGATGATGGCAGTGGAAGTCGAGACGCCGGAAGACTACGCCGGTACCGTGATGGGCGACCTGTCGTCCCGCCGCGGCATGGTGCAGGGCATGGATGAAATCGCCGGCGGTGGCGGCAAGATCATCAAGGCTGAAGTGCCGCTGTCCGAAATGTTTGGCTATTCGACCACGTTGCGTTCCGCAACCCAGGGTCGCGCAACCTACACGATGGAATTCAAGCACTACGCTGAAGCGCCGAAGAACGTGATCGAAGCAATCGTCAGCGCCAAGAGCAAGTAATTCCCGCACGCCGGCCCTGGCATTCAGGGCCGGCATTTTGCAGTCAAAGACATCGTTCTTTTTGAAGGAAGAATCAAATGGCAAAGAGTAAATTCGAGCGGACCAAACCGCACGTGAACGTAGGCACCATCGGCCACGTCGACCATGGCAAGACCACGCTGACCGCGGCAATCGCGACCGTGCTGTCGAAGAAGTTCGGCGGCGAAGCCAAGGCCTACGACCAGATCGACGCAGCGCCGGAAGAAAAAGCGCGCGGCATCACCATCAACACCGCTCACGTCGAATACGAAACCGCAAATCGCCACTATGCGCACGTCGACTGCCCAGGCCACGCCGACTATGTGAAAAACATGATCACCGGCGCCGCGCAGATGGACGGCGCAATCCTGGTGTGCTCGGCCGCTGACGGCCCGATGCCCCAGACCCGCGAGCACATCCTGCTGGCGCGCCAGGTTGGCGTTCCGTACATCATCGTCTACCTGAACAAGTGCGACATGGTCGACGACGAAGAGCTGCTGGAACTGGTTGAAATGGAAGTGCGCGAGCTCCTGTCGAAGTACGAGTTCCCAGGCGACGACCTGCCCATCATCAAGGGTTCGGCCAAGCTGGCGCTCGAAGGCGACACCGGCCCGCTGGGCGAGCAGTCGATCATGGCGCTGGCCGATGCGCTGGACACCTACATCCCGACGCCGGAGCGTGCTGTTGACGGCGCCTTCCTGCTGCCGGTCGAGGACGTGTTCTCGATCTCGGGCCGCGGTACGGTGGTGACCGGTCGCGTCGAGCGCGGCATCGTAAAGGTTGGCGAAGAACTGGAAATCGTTGGTATCCGCGACACCCAGAAGACCACCTGCACGGGCGTGGAAATGTTCCGCAAGCTGCTGGACCAGGGCCAGGCAGGCGACAACGTCGGCGTGCTGCTGCGCGGCACCAAGCGTGAAGACGTCGAGCGGGGCCAGGTGCTGGCCAAGCCGGGTTCGATCAAGCCGCACAAGCATTTCACCGGCGAGATCTACGTGCTGTCGAAGGATGAAGGTGGCCGTCATACGCCATTCTTCAACAACTACCGTCCGCAGTTCTATTTCCGCACGACCGACGTGACCGGCTCGATCGAGCTGCCGAAGGACAAGGAAATGGTCATGCCAGGCGACAACGTGTCGATCACCGTGATGCTGATCAACCCGATCGCGATGGAAGAAGGTCTGCGTTTTGCAATCCGCGAAGGTGGCCGTACTGTTGGCGCCGGCGTCGTTGCAAAAATCATGGACTGATTGCAGTAGACACACTTATCTGACTCATCATTACCGCGGACGGACAGCCGTCCGCGGCTCGCTCTTTTAAGGAAGAATCACATGTCGACCCCAGTTACCAAGCTGAACCAGAAAATCCGCATCCGCCTGAAGGCATTCGACTATCGCCTGATCGACCAATCCGCTCAGGAAATCGTCGAGACCGCCAAGCGCACCGGCGCCGTAGTCAAGGGCCCGGTTCCCCTGCCGACCCGTATCGAACGCTTCGACATCCTGCGTTCGCCGCACGTCAACAAGACCTCGCGCGACCAGTTCGAGATCCGTACCCACCAGCGCCTGATGGACATCGTCGATCCGACCGACAAGACTGTCGACGCGCTGATGAAGCTCGACCTGCCTGCCGGCGTCGACGTAGAAATCAAGCTGCAGTAAGGTTTTTGTCTCGCGGGGCTTTGACTTCATCAACTTTCTGTTGTATGGGGCAAAGTCCCGCGTTATAATTGCCGGCTTAGTTTAAGGCCGGCTTTGTTTTTTGCAGAGCCGGTAGTCAAGTAGCACAACATCAGCCCCGCCCAATCGCAGGCGGGAATGGAGAAAAAATGAACCAAGATCAAGGCCAAGGCCTGGTTGGTCGCAAGGTTGGCATGATGCGCATCTTCACGGATGACGGGAGCTCGATCCCTGTTACCGTGCTGGACGTGTCCAACAACCGCGTGACTCAAATCAAAACGCCCGAGACGGACGGTTATACCGCCGTTCAGGTCGCATTCGGTCAGCGTCGCGCTTCGCGTGTGAACAAGGCAGCCGCCGGTCACTACGCAAAAGCAGGCGTCGAAGCTGGCACCGTACTTAAGGAATTCCGTATCAGCGCAGAGCGCGTCGCCGAACTCAAGGTCGGTGATGTCGTTCCCCTGAGCCTGTTCGAAGTTGGTCAGAAAGTGGACGTGCAGGGCACCTCCATCGGTAAGGGTTACGCCGGTACCATCAAGCGTCACAACTTCGCATCGGGTCGCGCATCCCACGGTAACTCGCGTTCGCACAACGTGCCGGGTTCCATCGGTATGGCGCAGGATCCGGGTCGTGTTTTCCCGGGTAAGCGCATGACCGGTCACATGGGTGACGTCACCGTGACGACCCAGAACCTCGAAATCGCACGTATCGATGCCGAGCGCCAGCTGCTGCTGGTCAAGGGCGCTGTGCCTGGTGCCAAGAATGGCCAGGTAGTAGTGTTCCCGGCGATCAAAGTCAAAGCAAAGAAGGGAGCATAAGCGATGGAACTCAAGCTCCTGAATGACCAGGGCCAGGCTGCATCGAACGTTGCTGCGCCGGATACCATTTTCGGTCGCGACTACAACGAAGCGCTGATCCATCAGATCGTGGTGGCCTACCAGGCCAATGCCCGTAGCGGCAACCGCAAGCAGAAGGACAGGGAAGAAGTTCATCACACGACCAAGAAGCCATGGCGCCAAAAAGGTACGGGCCGCGCCCGCGCCGGTATGTCGTCGTCGCCACTGTGGCGTGGAGGCGGTCGGATTTTCCCGAATTCGCCTGATGAAAACTTCACCCAGAAGGTCAACAAGAAGATGTATCGCGCAGGTATCTGCTCGATCCTGTCGCAGCTGGCCCGTGAAGACCGTTTGTCCATTATTGAAGACCTGTCGGTCGATGCGCCCAAGACCAAGCTGCTGGCGCAGAAACTGAAGGGCATGGGGCTGGACTCCGTGCTGGTGATCACTGACAACCTTGATGAAAACCTGTTGCTGGCTTCGCGCAACCTGCCGCACGTGCTGGTTTGCGAGCCGCGCCATGCCGATCCGGTATCGCTGGTTCACTACAAGAAGATCCTGATCACCAAGGCTGCACTGGCCAAGATTGAGGAGATGCTGGCATGAACAACGTGAAACATAGCGAAGAGCGCCTGATGAAAGTGCTGCTGGCTCCGGTGATTTCGGAGAAAGCCACCTTCGTCGCAGAGAAGAACGAGCAAGTCGTCTTCCTGGTCGCGCCGGATGCCAACAAGCTCGAGATCAAGGCTGCGGTCGAGATGCTGTTCAAGGTCCAGGTTGAGTCGGTCCAGGTCGCAAACCGCGAAGGCAAGCAAAAGCGTTCGGGCCGTTTCACTGGCCGTCGCAACCACACCCGTCGCGCATTTGTCTGCCTGAAGCCCGGTCAGGAAATCAATTTCACCGAGGAGGCTAAATAATGGCTCTCGTTAAAATGAAACCAACCTCGCCGGCACGGCGCGGTATGGTCAAGGTTGTGACGCCCGACCTGTACAAGGGTCGTCCGTTTGCAGCCCTGATCGAAAAGAAGTCCAAGACTGCCGGTCGTAACAACAACGGTCACATCACCACCCGTCATATCGGTGGTGGTCACAAGCAGCACTATCGCGTGGTTGATTTCCGTCGCAACAAGGACGGCATCCCGGCGAAAGTCGAGCGCGTTGAATACGACCCGAACCGCAGCGCGCACATTGCACTGCTGTGCTACGCGGACGGCGAGCGCAAGTACATCATCGCCAGCAAGGGCATGTCCGTTGGCGACAGCGTGATGAATGGCTCGGAAGCGCCGATCAAGTCGGGCAACTGCCTGCCTCTGCGCAATATCCCGGTCGGCACCACGATGCACTGCGTCGAAATGCTGCCAGGTAAGGGCGCCCAGATGGCCCGTACCGCCGGCGCCGGCGTCGTGCTGATGGCACGCGAAGGCACTTACGCCCAGGTCCGCCTGCGCTCCGGTGAAGTCCGTCGCGTGCACATCGAGTGCCGCGCAACGATCGGTGAAGTCGGCAACGGCGAGCACAACCTGCGCAAGATCGGCAAGGCCGGTGCAATGCGCTGGCGCGGTGTCCGCCCAACGGTCCGTGGTGTGGTTATGAACCCGGTCGATCACCCGCACGGTGGTGGTGAAGGCAAGACGGCAGCTGGTCGTCATCCGGTATCGCCATGGGGTCAACAGACCAAGGGCAAGAAGACGCGTCGCAACAAGCGCACGACTTCGATGATCGTCTCTCGCCGCGGCAAGAAATAAGGAATAACCATGACACGTTCATTGAAAAAAGGGCCGTTTTGCGACGCCCACCTGGTGAAAAAGGTCGAAACAGCCCAGGCGACCAAGGACAAGAAGCCTATCAAGACCTGGTCCCGTCGTTCGACCATCATGCCGGACTTCATCGGCCTGACTATCGCAGTGCATAACGGCCGCCAGCACGTGCCCGTGTATGTCTCCGAAAACATGGTTGGCCACAAGCTCGGCGAATTTGCGGTAACCCGCACGTTCAAAGGCCATGCGGCTGACAAGAAGGCGAAGAAATAGGTCCGATATGGAAACTAAAGCTATCCTCCGTGGCGTGCGCCTGTCGGCCCAAAAAGGCCGTCTCGTCGCCGACCTGATCCGGGGCAAAAAAGTTGATCAAGCGTTGAACATCCTGCAATTCAGCCCTAAAAAAGGTGCTGTCATCATCAAGAAGGTTCTGGAGTCCGCAATTGCGAACGCCGAGCACAATGATGGCGCGGATATCGACGAGCTGAAAGTCACCACCATTTACGTCGAGAAGGCCGCTGTACTCAAGCGCTTCACCGCACGTGCAAAAGGTCGTGGCGATCGTATCTCTAAACAATCCTGTCACATATTCGTGACTGTCGGCAACTAAGGAGTCACGATGGGACAGAAGATACATCCTACCGGTTTCCGTCTTTCGGTTACCCGCAACTGGGGCTCGCGCTGGTTCGCCAGCAGCAGCAACTTCGCCAGCATGCTGTCCGAAGACCTGAAGGTGCGTGCTTACCTGAAGAAGAAACTGAAGAGCGCATCGGTTGGCCGCGTGGTCATCGAGCGTCCGGCCAAGAATGCGCGGATCACGATTTTCAGCTCGCGTCCTGGCGTCGTCATCGGCAAGAAGGGTGAAGACATCGAGGTGCTGAAAGCAGCGCTGACCAAGATGATGGGCGTGCCCGTGCACGTCAACATCGAGGAAATCCGCAAGCCGGAAACCGATGCACAGCTGATCGCCGACTCGATCGCGCAGCAGCTCGAAAAGCGCATCATGTTCCGCCGCGCAATGAAGCGCGCGATGCAGAATGCAATGCGTCTTGGCGCCCAGGGCATCAAGATCATGTCGTCCGGTCGTCTGAACGGCATCGAGATTGCCCGTACCGAATGGTATCGCGAAGGCCGTGTGCCACTGCACACACTGCGCGCTGACATCGACTATGGCACCAGCGAAGCGGAAACCACCTACGGCATCATCGGCATCAAGGTCTGGGTCTACAAGGGCGATCGTCTCGCAAGCGGCGAAGCCCCGACCATCGACGTGCCGTCCGATGATGACAAGAAGCGTCGCCCACCGCGCCGCGATGATGGCAAGCCAGGCACCGGACGTCCTCCGGCCCGCAGCCGCCGTCCCGAAGGTCAAGCTGCAGCGCCGTCCGCTCCAGGCGCGCCTGGCGCACCGGGTGCTGCCAAGCGTGTGCGCGCTACCAAGCCAGGAGAATAAAACATGCTGCAACCAGCACGCAGAAAATATCGTAAAGAGCAGAAAGGCCGCAACAAGGGCATTTCTCACGATCGCGGCACCGCGGTGTCGTTCGGCGAATTCGGCCTGAAGGCCGTTGGCCGTGGCCGTATCACCGCGCGCCAGATCGAGGCAGCACGTCGTGCCATGACCCGTCACATCAAGCGTGGCGGCCGGATCTGGATCCGTATCTTCCCGGACAAGCCGATTTCGAACAAGCCGGCCGAAGTCCGTATGGGTAACGGTAAAGGTAATCCGGAATACTACGTCGCCGAAATCCAGCCAGGCAAAGTCCTGTACGAGATGGATGGTGTCGATGAAACCCTGGCGCGCGAGGCATTCCGCCTTGCCGCAGCCAAACTGCCGCTGCTGACTACGTTCGTCGTCCGCCAGGTCGGCCAATAATAGGAGCGAAACATGAAAGCATCTGAACTCCTCGGCAAGGATCAGGCTGCCCTGAACAAGGAGCTGACCGACCTGCTGAAGGCGCAATTCAGCCTGCGCATGCAAATCGCAACGCAGCAGCTGAACAACACTTCGCAGCTGAAGAAAGTGCGTCGCGACATTGCCCGTGTCAAGACTGTACTGAACCAGAAGGAAGCGACCAAATGACTGAGCAAGTAAAAGAAACGTCCAAGCGGACCCTGGTCGGCGAAGTCGTCTCCGACAAGATGGACAAAAGCGTCACCGTCCTGATCAAGCGCCAGATGAAACACCCGCTGTACGGCAAGATCATCGAGCGCTCGAAGAAATATCATGCGCACGATGAATCGAACCAGGTCAAAGCTGGTGACGTCGTCGAGATCCAGGAAGGTCGTCCCATCTCGAAGACCAAGTCGTGGACCGTCACCCGCGTGGTACAGGCAGCGCAAATCGTGTAATTGGGTATTGCAGGTACAGTGATTATCTGCCATACTCCTTGGCTTCCTCGAGCAAATGATTTTCCGGCTCGAGGGAATCGCTGCCTGCAATTGGCAGTACCGAACAGCAAGTAGTTTTGGAAATCGTCCACCTAATCGGCGCCCTTTTGCTTAAAGAGTGCTGACGGGACCAAGACTGACCGTGAAAGCCGCATTGTGCGGACGGAACGGGAAAAGTTGGGAAAGAAAATATCATGATTCAAACTGAAAGCCGGCTCGAAGTAGCCGACAACACCGGCGCGCGCGAAGTTTTGTGCATCAAGGTCCTGGGTGGTTCGAAGCGTCGCTATGCCAGCATCGGCGACATCATCAAGGTGACCGTCAAGGAAGCCACGCCACGCGGCCGCGTCAAAAAGGGTGAAATTTACAATGCAGTCGTCGTTCGCACCGCCAAAGGCGTGCGTCGTCCAGATGGCTCGTTGGTAAAGTTCGACGGCAATGCTGCGGTATTGCTGAATGCAAAGCTGGAGCCGATTGGTACGCGTATTTTTGGACCGGTTACACGTGAGCTGCGCACTGAGCGCTTCATGAAAATCGTCTCCCTCGCACCAGAAGTTCTGTAAGGAGTCGACATGAGCAACATTCGAAAAGGCGACGAAGTCATCGTCCTGACTGGTAAAGACAAAGGCAAGCGCGGCACCGTCGCGCAGCGCGTCAGCGCAGATTACGTCGTTGTGGAAGGCGTAAACGTTGCCAAGAAGGCGACCAAGCCGAACCCGATGGCGGGTACCACTGGCGGCATCGTCGACAAGCTGATGCCAATTCACGTGTCCAACGTTGCGTTGTTCAACGCAGCATCGGGCAAGGCAGATCGCGTGGGCTCTAAAGTGGTGGACGGCAAGAAAGTCCGCGCTTACAAGTCCAATGGCGAAGTCGTTAAGGCGTAAAGATCATGGCACGTTTCCAACAGCAGTATAAAGAGAAAGTCGTTGGCGAGCTGACCGAGAAATTCGGTTACAAGTCGCCGATGGAAGTGCCGCGTTTGCTGAAGATCACCCTGAACATGGGTCTGTCCGAAGCCGTGGCTGACAAGAAGATCATCGAGCACGCCGTAGGCGACCTGACCAAGATCGCAGGCCAGAAGCCGGTGATCACCAAGGCTCGCAAGGCTATCGCAGGTTTCAAGATCCGCGAAGGCTATCCGATCGGTTGCATGGTGACCCTGCGTGGCGCCCGCATGTACGAATTCCTGGATCGCCTGATCACTGTTGCGCTGCCCCGCGTGCGTGACTTCCGTGGCGTGTCCGGTCGTGCATTCGACGGCCGCGGCAACTACAACATCGGTGTGAAAGAGCAGATCATTTTCCCCGAGATCGAGTACGACAAGATTGATGCGTTGCGTGGCATGAACATCAGTATCACCACAACCGCGAAGACCGACGACGAAGCAAAAGCGCTTCTCGCCGCATTTAAATTCCCGTTCAGAAACTGAGGTTGCCATGGCAAAACTCTCACTGATTAACCGTGAAAAGAAGCGTGCCGACCTGGTGCAGAAATACGCAGGCAAGCGCGCTGAATTGAAGGCAATCATTGACGACCAATCGAAGTCGGAAGAAGAGCGCTACGAAGCGCGCCTGAAACTCCAGGCGCTGCCACGTAACTCGGCTCCGACCCGCCAACGTAATCGTTGTGCACTCACCGGTCGTCCCCGTGGCACCTTCCGGAAGTTCGGGCTTGCCCGCACGAAGGTCCGTGAAATCGCCATGCGTGGCGAGATCCCGGGCATGACCAAAGCCAGCTGGTAATAGGAGAAGAAGCAATGAGCATGAGCGATCCTATCGCCGATATGCTGACCCGTATCCGCAATGCGCAAGGTGTCAAGAAGACCACGGTTGCAATGCCGTCGTCCAAAGTCAAGGTTGCTATTGCCAACGTCCTGAAGGACGAGGGTTACATTGAGGATTTTGCTGTCGCGGAAGCGGACGGCAAGGCAGAATTGAAAATCGGTTTGAAATATTACGCAGGCGCCCCTGTTATCGAGCGTCTGCAGCGGGTTTCCCGCCCTGGTCTGCGTATTTACAAAGGCAAGGACGATATTCCTAGTGTTATGAACGGCCTCGGCGTGGCGATCGTGTCGACCCCGCAGGGCGTCATGACCGACCGCAAAGCGCGCGCAACCGGTGTCGGTGGCGAAATCATTTGCTACGTGGCCTAAGGAGAGAAACATGTCTCGTGTAGGTAAAATGCCGATCACACTGCCAGCCGGCGCGGAAGCGACCATCGCGGCAGACCAGATCACCGTCAAGGGCCCACTGGGCAGCCTGACGCAGGCGATCAACGGCGACTTGGTTAAAGTCACCAACGACAATGGCACGCTGACGTTCGAAGCGGCCAACGACAGCCGCGAAGCCAATGCCATGTTCGGCACGCTGCGCGCACTGGTCAACAACATGGTTACCGGCGTCACCAAGGGTTTCGAGCGCAAGCTGACCCTGGTCGGCGTTGGCTACCGTGCTGCACTTCAGGGCAACAGCCTGAACCTGTCGCTGGGCTTCTCGCATCCGGTAGTGCATGCGATGCCGGAAGGCGTCACCGCCACGGTGCCGACCCAGACAGAAATCGTGATCAAGGGCGCTGACAAGCAGCGCGTTGGTCAGGTTGCTGCCGAAGTCCGCGCCTACCGTCCTCCCGAGCCTTACAAAGGCAAGGGCGTTCGCTACGCTGAAGAGCGCGTAGTGATTAAAGAAACGAAGAAGAAGTAACAGGGGCTGACGATGGACAAGAAACAATCACGTCTGCGTCGCGGACGTCAGACTCGCGCGAAAATCGCCGAGCTGAAAGTAAATCGCCTGGCGGTGCACCGTACCAACCTGCATATCTATGCGCAGGTCATCGGTCCGGATGCAACCGTCCTGGCTTCTGCCTCCACGCTGGAAGCCGAAGTGCGCCAGCAGCTGGCTGGCGAGTCGGGCAAGGGCGGCAACGCTGCCGCGGCGGCTCTGGTGGGCAAGCGTGTGGCCGAAAAAGCCCTGCAAGCCGGTATCGCCGAAGTCGCATTCGACCGCTCGGGTTTCCGTTATCACGGCCGTGTCAAGGCAGTGGCAGAAGCCGCTCGCGAAGCCGGTCTGAAGTTCTAAGGAAGAATCGTCATGGCAAAGATGCAATCGAAGATGCAAAGCGACAAGCCAGATGATGGCATGCGCGAAAAAATGATCGCGGTCAACCGTGTGACCAAAGTGGTCAAGGGTGGCCGTATCATGGGTTTCGCCGCGCTGGCAGTGGTTGGCGACGGCGATGGCCGTATCGGCATGGGCAAGGGCAAGTCGAAGGAAGTGCCGGTCGCCGTGCAGAAGGCAATGGAAGAAGCCCGCCGCAAGATGATCAAGGTCACCCTGAAGAACGGCACGCTGCAGCACACCGTGACCGGCAAGCATGGCGCCTCGTCGGTAATGATGGGTCCTGCAAAAGACGGTTCCGGCGTGATCGCCGGCGGCCCGATGCGCGCTATTTTTGAAGTCATGGGCGTGACCAACGTCGTGGCCAAGTCCAACGGTTCGACCAATCCTTACAACCTGGTTCGCGCCACGCTGAACGGCCTGTCGAAGATGAACACCCCGTCGGATATTGCAGCCAAGCGCGGCAAGTCCGTCGAAGAAATCCTGGGCTAAGGTGAACGACATGGCAAACACAATCAAAGTGCAACTGGTCAAGGGCCTGATCGGCACGCGCGAAAGTCATCGCGCGACCGTTCGCGGTCTCGGCCTGCGCGGTATCAATTCTGTCCGCGAACTTGAAGACACGCCGGCAGTTCGCGGCATGATCAACAAGGTCTCGTATCTCGTGAAAGTGGTGTCGTAAGCCTCGCGGCTTGCGCACGGAGCAAACATGGAACTGAATAACATTCAACCGGCAGATGGCGCCAAGCACGCAAAGCGTCGCGTTGGTCGCGGCATCGGCTCGGGTCTGGGCAAAACCGCAGGTCGCGGCCACAAGGGTCAGAAGTCCCGTTCGGGCGGCTTTCACAAGGTCGGCTTCGAAGGCGGTCAGATGCCTCTGCAGCGTCGCCTGCCGAAACGCGGCTTCAAGTCGCTGGCAGCGCCTTACAAGGCGGAAGTGCGTCTCTCCGATCTCGAGAAGCTGCCAGTCGGCGAAGTCGACATCCTGGCACTGAAGCAGGCCGGCGTCGTCGGCGAGCTGGCTCGCGTCATCCGCGTGATCGCTTCTGGCGAACTGACCAAGAAAGTCAGCCTCAAGGGCCTGATCGTAACCAAGGGCGCCAAAGCCGCAATTGAAGCCGCTGGCGGCTCGATTGCTTAAATCGGCATCCTGAACGGAGTACCAATTGGCGACTACTCCTCAACTGGCTAAAGGCGCTGCAAGCGGGTTTCCCTGGAACCGTCTGTGGTTCCTGCTGGCAGCGCTGGTTGTGTACCGTATTGGCGCACATATTCCAGTCCCAGGCATCGACCCGACCCAACTGGCGCAGCTTTTCAAGCAAAACCAGACTGGCATCCTGGGGATGTTCAACATGTTCTCGGGCGGAGCGCTGTCGCGTTTCACGATCTTTGCGCTCGGGATCATGCCGTACATCTCCGCGTCCATCATCATGCAGTTGTTGACGGTGGTGTCGCCCCAGCTTGAGGCGATCAAGAAGGAAGGTGAGTCCGGACGGCGCAAGATTACGCAGTACACCCGTTATGGCACGCTGCTGTTGGGCACGTTCCAGGCGCTGGGTATCGCGGTTGCGCTGGAGTCGCAGGCTGGACTGGTTCTCGATCCTGGCTATGCATTTCGCTTTACCACGGTCGTGACCCTGATCACCGGCACCATGTTCCTGATGTGGCTGGGCGAGCAGATCACCGAGCGCGGTCTGGGCAACGGCATCTCGATCATCATTTTTGCCGGCATCGCAGCTGGACTGCCAAATGCTCTCGGCGGCTTGTTCGAGTTGGTTCGGACCGGTTCGATGAGCGCGATTTCCGCGATCCTGATCTGCCTGATCGTTGCTGCAGTTACGTTCCTGGTGGTATTCATCGAACGTGGCCAGCGCAAGATACTGGTGAATTATGCGAAGCGTCAGGTTGGCAACAAGATTTACGGTGGCCAAAGCAGTCATCTGCCGCTGAAGCTGAACATGGCAGGGGTGATCCCGCCGATCTTTGCATCGTCGATCATTCTCTTCCCGGCAACGCTGACGAGCTGGTTCACGACAGGCGAGACGACGAATCCTTTTGTGCGTTTTCTGAAGGATCTGTCTGCTTCACTGGCGCCGGGCGAGCCGATTCATGCGCTGCTGTACGCAGGTGCGATCGTATTTTTCTGCTTCTTCTATACCGCGCTGGTATTCAACAGCAAGGAAACGGCGGACAACCTGAAGAAGAGCGGCGCATTTGTGCCAGGTATTCGTCCAGGCGAACAGACTGCCCGGTACATCGACCGCATCCTGATGCGCCTGACGCTGGCTGGCGCCGTGTATATCACGCTGGTCTGCCTGTTGCCGGAGTTCCTGATTGCGCGCTGGAAGGTGCCTTTCTATTTCGGCGGCACGTCATTGCTGATCATTGTCGTGGTGACAATGGACTTCATGGCGCAGGTACAGAACTATGTCATGTCGCAGCAATATGATTCATTGCTTCGCAAGGCTAATTTCAAGGGTGGCATCCCGACGCGCTAAGCGTCAGGGCTGACAACGAATCGCATGGCAAAAGACGACGTTATTCAGATGCAGGGCGAGATTCTGGAGAATCTGCCGAATGCCACGTTTAGAGTGAAATTGGAAAACGGGCATGTTGTGTTGGGACATATTTCGGGAAAGATGCGGATGAACTATATCCGTATCCTGCCGGGTGACAAGGTGACGGTAGAGTTGACGCCTTATGATTTGAGTCGTGCACGTATCGTGTTCCGTACCAAGTAATTCAATTGAACCAAGAACTGGAAGAGAGAGGGCGAAAATGAAAGTGCTCGCATCAGTCAAGCGGATCTGCCGCAACTGTAAGATCATCAAGCGCAAGGGCGTCGTTCGTGTTATCTGCATCGAACCGCGCCATAAACAGCGCCAAGGTTAATTAACGTTATTGATCGAGGAATAACGAATGGCACGTATTGCAGGGGTTAATATCCCCAACCATCAGCACACCGTGATCGGCTTGACCGCGATCTTCGGCATTGGCCGTCCACGCGCAGAGGAAATCTGCCAGAAGACGGGTGTAGCGACCGACAAGAAGGTCAAGGACCTGGACGACAACGAGCTCGAGAAGCTGCGTGACGAGATCGGCAAGTTTGTTGTCGAAGGCGATCTGCGTCGTGAAGTCTCGATGAGCATCAAGCGTCTGATGGACCTCGGCTGCTACCGCGGCCTGCGTCACCGCAAGGGCCTGCCGGTTCGCGGTCAGCGTACCCGCACCAATGCACGTACCCGCAAAGGTCCGCGTAAGGCAGCACAATCGCTGAAGAAATAATCCACAGCAGCATCGGGATTCAAGGAAATCATTATGGCAAAAGCACCAAACAACGCCGCCGCATCACGCGTGCGCAAGAAAGTCAAAAAGAACGTTGCCGAAGGCATTGCGCACATCCACGCATCCTTCAACAACACCATCATCACGATCACTGATCGTCAGGGCAATGCGCTGTCGTGGGCAACGTCCGGCGGTGCAGGCTTCAAGGGTTCGCGTAAATCGACCCCGTTTGCGGCGCAGGTCGCAGCAGAAGCTGCCGGCAAAGTGGCTGTCGAGTTTGGTGTCAAGAACCTGGAAGTCCGTATCAAGGGACCAGGTCCTGGCCGTGAATCCGCTGTACGCGCGCTGAACAACCTGGGCATCAAGATCACCCAGATCCAGGACGTGACGCCGGTTCCGCACAATGGCTGCCGTCCTCCGAAGCGTCGTCGCATCTAAGACGTTTCAAGCTGCAAGGCAAAGCATTACCTGCATTTGCCCGTCATGAAACCTGACGGGACTATTTTCAAGACCACCGTCTGGCCGTTTGAAAGCCGGACTAGCGCCTGGCACTGCATGGAATTCCCATGAGCCTGGGGCGTCATTACTAAGGAAATTCTCGTGGCACGTTATATCGGACCAAAAGTAAAACTGTCCCGCCGTGAAGGCACCGACCTGTTTCTGAAGAGCGCACGTCGCTCGGCGGACTCCAAGGGCAAGATGGACTCGAAGCCAGGCCAGCATGGCCGCACTTCGGGCGTTCGCACCTCCGACTACGGCAACCAGCTGCGTGAAAAGCAGAAGGTCAAGCGGATGTACGGCATCCTGGAGCGCCAGTTCCGCCGTTATTACACCGAAGCGAACCGCCGCAAGGGCAACACCGGCGAAACCCTGCTGAAGCTGCTGGAAACCCGCCTGGACAACGTTGTCTATCGCATGGGCTTCGGCTCCACCCGTGCTGAGGGCCGCCAGCTGGTCTCGCACAAGGCATTCACTGTCAATGGCATCGTCGTCAACATCGCTTCCTACCAGGTCAAGCCGGGCGACGTGATCGCCGTGCGTGAAAAGTCGAAGAAGCAGACCCGTATCGTCGAGGCGCTGTCGCTGGCTGAACAGATCGGCATGCCTAGCTGGGTGACCGTCGACAGCAAGAAAATGGAAGGCACGTTCAAGTCGATTCCCGAGCGCAGCGACATCGCTGGCGACGTCAACGAATCGCTGATCGTCGAACTGTACAGCCGTTAATCTTCCCGGCAGCACTCCGTTTCTCCTGGCCCGCCACATCCGTGGCGGGCTTTCTCGTAATGCCATCAGCCTTATCGGTGTAATGAGCCGAGGGTATTGAAAAGGACATTTCATGCAAAACAGCCTGTTGAAACCCCGTATTATCGAAGTCGAAGTGCTCGGTCCCGGCCACGCGAAAGTCGTGATGGAACCGTTCGAGCGCGGCTACGGCCACACGCTCGGCAATGCGCTGCGCCGCGTGCTGCTGTCTTCGATGGTTGGCTACGCGCCGACCGAAGTCACGATCGCGGGTGTCGTGCACGAATACTCGTCGCTCGACGGCGTGCAGGAAGACGTTGTCGACATGCTGCTGAACCTGAAGGGCGTCGTCTTCAAGCTGCATAATCGCGATGAAGTCACGCTGACCCTGAAGAAGGAAGGCGAAGGCGCCGTGCTGGCGTCCGATATCGACCTGCCGCACGATGTCGAGCTGGTCAACCCGGATCATGTGATTTCCCACCTGACCGCCGGCGGCAACCTCGACATGCAGATCAAGGTCGAAAAGGGCCGCGGCTATGTGCCGGGCAACGTGCGTCGCCTGGCTGAAGACACCAACAAGACGATCGGCCGCATCATTCTCGACGCATCGTTCTCGCCGGTCCGCCGCGTGTCGTATGCAGTCGAGTCGGCTCGCGTCGAACAGCGCACCGACCTGGACAAGCTGGTCATCAACATCGAGACCAACGGCGTCATCTCGCCGGAAGAAGCGATCCGCCAGTCGGCCCGCGTGCTGGTCGACCAGCTCAATGTGTTTGCCGCGCTGGAAGGCACCGAGGCGACTGCCGAAGCACCGTCGCGCGCACCGTCGGTCGATCCTATCCTGCTGCGTCCGGTGGACGACCTGGAACTGACCGTCCGTTCCGCGAACTGCCTGAAAGCCGAAAATATCTACTACATCGGCGACCTGATCCAGCGCAGCGAGAACGAGCTGTTGAAGACGCCTAACCTGGGACGCAAGTCGCTTAACGAAATCAAGGAAGTCCTTGCTTCGCGCGGCCTGACCCTGGGCATGAAGCTGGAAAACTGGCCGCCTGCCGGCCTGGAGAAGTAATTACCGAAACCGCTGGGGCACATTGTGCCTCCAGCGGGGTTTTTTCGGATATCATGCTGCACTTTTAAAACCAAGCTTACCGGCCCGCGCCGACCAGATCTGGCGGCGATAGAAGAGCTGGAATCAAACTCAATACCGAAAGGAATCACCATGCGTCATCGTCACGGCCTTCGCAAGCTGAACCGCACCTCTTCCCACCGTCTCGCCATGCTGCGCAACATGACTGTTTCGCTGCTGCGCCACGAAGCCATCAAGACCACCCTGCCGAAAGCCAAGGAACTGCGCCGCGTCGTCGAGCCTATCCTGACCCTGGGCAAGACCGACACGCTGGCCAACAAGCGCCTGGCATTTTCCCGCCTGCGCGACCGCGAAATGGTCGTCAAGCTGTTCGCCGAACTCGGCCCGCGTTATGCAAACCGCAATGGCGGCTACCTGCGCATCCTGAAGATGGGTTTCCGCGTCGGCGACAACGCGCCTATGGCCTTCATCGAACTGGTTGACCGTCCGGAAATCACCGAGGCAGTGGAAGACACCAGCGCCGACTAAGCATGTCGGGGCGCCCCAGGCGCTTTTGACAGGCGTTGTACAATCGAAAGCCAGGCTGATGCCTGGCTTTTGTCATTGAGGCGTTCCAGTAAAAGCAGTTGCGGCCATTGCCGCATCAGAGGAAAAAAATCCGCATGCGAGCATCAGCGATACTTTCAGTCGAAGACCTGCGCAAGACCTACGGCACGGGCGACGACAAGCACACCATCATCGACGGCCTGTCTTTTTCATTGCGTCGCGGCGAATGCTATGGCCTGCTCGGCCCGAACGGCGCAGGCAAGACGACGACCCTGCGGCTGTGCCTGGGACTGACCAAGCCAGACAGCGGCAACGTGACGCTGGTCGGCCGCCCGGTGCCGGACGATGCCCGCGCCGCCCGCGTCAGGGTCGGCGTGGTGCCGCAGGGCGACAATCTCGACCCGGACTTCACGGTGTCCGAAAACCTGCTGGTCTATGGCCGGTATTTCGGGATCGCCGATGCGGTGATCCGCGAGCGCATCCCGCGGCTGCTGGAATTTTCCAACCTGACGGCCAAGAAGGACGCGCGGATCAGCGAACTTTCCGGCGGCATGCGCCGCCGGCTGACGCTGGCGCGGGCGCTGGTCAACGATCCCGACCTGATCTTCATGGACGAACCGACCACCGGCCTCGACCCGCAGGCGCGGCACATGATCTGGGAGCGCCTGAAGGCCCTGCTGGCCGACGGCAAGACCATCCTGCTGACGACGCATTTCATGGACGAAGCCGAGCGCCTGTGCGACCGCCTGGCCGTGATCGACCATGGCAAGATGATCGCCGAAGGCAATCCGCGCGACCTGATCGCCGCGCATATCGAATCGCAGGTCATCGAGGCATACGGCGAGAATGCGCTGTCCTGGGGCGAGTCCACCGGACGCAGGATGGCCGAGCGTTATGAAGTCAGCGGCGAGACCGTATTCTGCTATACCAACGATGCACAGCCCCTGCTGGACAGCCTGGCAACCGTCAGCGGCGTGCGCTACATCCACCGGCCGGCGAATCTGGAAGACCTGTTCCTGAAAATGACCGGCCGTGAAATGAGGGATTGAAATGAGCACTACCGCACTCTATGCGTTGCCGTCTTTTTCGCTGCGCTTCCTGCCGATCTGGCGGCGCAATTTCCTGGTCTGGAAAAAGCTGGCGGTCGCCAGCGTGCTCGGCAATATCGCCGACCCGCTGATCACGCTGATCGCCTTCGGCTACGGCCTAGGCAGCCTGCTCAAGACCGTCGACGGCATACCGTACATCCATTTCCTGGCCTCGGGTTCAATCTGCATGTCGGTGATGATGGCGTCCTCGTTCGAGGCGCTGTATTCGGCGTTTTCGCGGATGCACGTGCAAAAGACCTGGGAAGCGCTGCTGAATGCGCCGCTCGCGCTCGACGACGTGGTGCTGGCCGAGATGCTGTGGGCCGCGACCAAGTCCCTGTTTTCCGGCGTCGCCATCCTGGGCGTGATGTTCCTGCTCGGGATAGGCCTGCATCCGCATACGCTGCTCGCGTTGCCGCTGCTGTTCCTGATCGGCATGACCTTCGCGTCGCTGGGACTGGTCTTCAACGCGATTGCGCAGGGCTATGATTTTTTCACCTACTATTTCACGCTGGTGCTGACGCCGATGATCTTCCTGTCGGGCGTCTACTATCCGGTGGCGCAATTGCCGGGCTGGCTGCAGATCGTCTCCCAGGCCTTGCCGCTGGGCGCCGCCGTCAACCTGGTGCGTCCGCTGATACTCGGGAACTGGCCGGCGACGCCGGTGCAGGATCTGGCGATTTTGGTCATCTACTGCATCGCCGGCTTCTACCTGGCCACGATGCTGACCCGTCGCCGGCTGCTCAAGTAGGCTGCGCCGGAAACTGCCACACGATCGCAAAGGCACATCATGGAACAGGCGCTGCTTGTCCTCACCAATCTGTCCGACGTCGCCAGCGCACGGCAGCTGGCGCGCGCGCTGGTCGAGCAGCGCCTGGCTGCCTGTGTGAACATGCTGCCCGCGGTGCAGTCCATCTATCGCTGGAACGACGCGGTGGAGGAGGCTGCCGAAGTGACGCTACTGATCAAGACCACGACAGCGCGCTATGCGGCGCTTGAGGAAGCCATCCGGTCGCTGCATCCGTATGACTTGCCGGAAGTGATTGCCCTGCCGGTCAGCGCCGGCCTGCCGGCCTACCTGGCGTGGATCGTCAAGGAAACAAGGAAAGAAACCGATGTTTAAGCGTGTATTGCGCCGCGGCCTGTCCATGCCGTCGGCGTTCCTTTCGCTGCTGTCGTTGGCGGCGCTGCTGTCTCTCCTGGCCCTGCTGGCCGGCCTGACGGCGCCGAATGCGCATGCCGAGGAGGATTACCTCGAGCCGGAAGCGGCCTTCCGGTTTTCCAGCCGCATGCTGGACCCGAAAACCATCGAGGTCAGCTACCAGATTGCCGACGGCTACTACATGTACCGGGAGCGCTTTGCCTTCCGGGCGGAAGGCGCGACCCTGGGCGCGCCGGCCATCCCGGCCGGCAAGGTCAAGTTCGACGAGACCTTCCAGAAGGACGTCGAGACTTACCGCAAGCTCGTTGTCGTCACGATACCGGTCGAGGCCGCAGGACCTTTCAGGCTGGTGGCGACCAGCCAGGGCTGCGCCGACAAGGGCCTGTGCTACACGCCGATGGAATCGCAGGCCAGCCTCTCGCCGACCGGCGGCGGCGGCCTGCTGTCGGCGGCGCGCGGCACATCCGGCGCCGCCGGCAGCGCACCCGCCGGCGCGTCCGCTCTGGACGGCGCGGCGCCCGACTCCGAGATGGGTCGCATCGAGTCCTCGCTGAAGAGCGGTCGCCTGCTCGCCATCATGCCGCTGTTCCTGCTGCTGGGACTGGGACTGGCGTTCACGCCCTGCGTGCTGCCGATGGTGCCCATCCTGTCCTTCATCATCGTCGGCGAAGGCGCGAAGGCGACCCGGCTGCGCGGATTCACGCTGTCGGCCGCCTACAGCCTCGGCATGGCCATCGTCTACACCGCGCTGGGCGTGACCGCAGGCCTGCTCGGCGAAGGGCTGTCGGCGGCGCTGCAGACCCCGTGGGTGCTGTCGGCGTTCGCGCTGCTGATGGCGGCGCTGTCGCTGTCGATGTTCGGCGTCTACCAGCTGCAGATGCCGGCGTCGGTGCAAACCCGGCTCAGCCAGTTTTCGGAGCGGCAGACCTCCGGCAAGCTGGCGGGCGTCTTCGTGATGGGCGCGCTGTCGGCGCTGATCGTCGGCCCCTGCGTCGCCGCGCCGCTGGCCGGCGCGCTGCTCTACATCAGCCAGACCCGCGACGTGGTGGTCGGCGGCAGCGCGCTGTTCGCAATGGCCATCGGCATGAGCATTCCGCTGATGATCATCGGGCTGTCGGCCGGTTCGCTGCTGCCGCGCGCCGGTGCCTGGATGAACGCGGTCAAGCGTTTCTTCGGCGTGCTGATGCTGGCCGCGGCGTTGTGGATGGTCGCGCCCGTGCTGCCGGAGTGGCTGCAGATGGCCGGCTGGGCGGCGCTGGGCATAGGCTACGGCGCATGGCTGATCCTGCCGCGCGACGCCCGCTGGGGCGGCAAGCTGGCCGGGCTGCTGTTCCTGATGCTCGGCGCGGTCGAGCTGGCCGGCCTCGCCACCGGCGGCCGCGACCCGCTGGCGCCGCTGGCGCACCTGAGCGGCGACCAGCACACGACCCGCTTCATCCGCGTCAAGTCGCCGGCCGACCTGGACGCTGCGCTGGCGCAGGCCGCCAGCAGCGGCAAGCCGGCGATGCTCGACTTCTATGCCGACTGGTGCGTGTCCTGCAAGGAAATGGAGAAGCTGACGTTCACCGACCCGCGGGTGCGCGCCCGGTTCGACAACATGGTGCTGCTGCAAGCCGACGTCACGGCCAACAATGCCGACGACAAGGCCTTGCTCAAACGCTTCCGGCTGTTCGGCCCGCCGGGCATCATCTTTTTCGGCAAGGACGGCGCGGAGACGCCGGGCGGACGCGTGATCGGCTACCAGGATGCCGACCGTTTCCTCGCGTCCATGGCGGTCGTCGGCCGCTGAAGCGCCCAACCCTGCCGCCGGTAATTTGCATAGTCGGTAAAAATCGTTGGAACACCGGGGGCAGGAGCGCTATAGTTTTCGTCTTAATAACAAAGAAGGAGATCGAGATGAGCTTACGACTTGGCGACACCGCACCGGACTTTGAACAGGATTCCTCCATCGGACGCATCAAGTTCCATGAGTGGGCCGGAGATTCATGGGTGGTGCTGTTCTCCCATCCCGCCGACTTCACGCCGGTCTGCACGACCGAACTCGGGCTGACCGCCAAACTCAAGCCCGAATTCGACAAGCGTAATGTCAAGGCCATCGCGCTGTCGGTCGACCCGGCCGAGAAGCACGTGGACTGGATCAAGGATATCGAAGAGACCCAGAAGACCGTGGTCGGCTTTCCGATTATTGCCGACGCCGACAAGACCGTGTCGACGCTGTACGACATGATCCATCCGGAACAGTCGGAAACGATGACGGTGCGCTCGCTGTTCGTCATCGATCCGAAGAAGAAAGTGCGCCTGATCATCACCTACCCGATGAGCACCGGCCGCAATTTCGATGAAGTGCTGCGGGTCATCGACGCGCTGCAACTGACTGATGGCTACACGGTGGCGACGCCGGGCAACTGGCGCGACGGCGACGACGTGATCATCCCGCTGACCATACAGGACGAGGCGGTGATCAAGCAGAAGTATCCGAAAGGCTACACGGCGGCCAAGCCTTACCTGCGCCTGACGCCGCAGCCGAACAAGTAAAACGCCCTCCGGCGGCACGCCTTTTCGTACAGGCAACAAAAAACGCCCCTCGGGGCGTTTTTCATTTGGGTCGGCCCGGGGTTGGCTTGCGGGCTAGCCGGGCTTGCGCCGGGAATCGACATGCGCCTGCTCGCGCACCTGGTCTTCCAGGTAGCGCCGGCGGCGGAAGAAGAACAGCAGCACTGCGACCATCACCACCATCGCACCCATGGTGATCCAGAAGCCCGCGCGGTCTTTCAATAGGGGCATTACTTCGAAATTCATGCCGAAGATGCCGGTGATCAGCGTCAGCGGCATGAACAGCGCGGTGATCACGGTCAGCGTGCGCATGATCTCGCTGGTCCGGTGCGCCATCGCGGCAAAATGGATCTGCACCGCCGACTCGATCGACGACTCGAGCCGGCGCGCGTGGTTGAGCACGCGGGTGATGTGCTCCATCACGTCGTTGATGCGCACCAGCAACAGGTCGCTGGCGCGGCTGTTGTCCTGGCCATGGAAGGTGTCGACGAAATGGTCGCGCAATTCCTGCAGCGCATCATGCTGTTCCTCGCAGAGATGATCGAGCTTGCGCAGTTCGATGCGCGCATCGAGCAGCGCGAGCCAGTCGTTGAACGGACGCTGGGTATTGAGCAGCGCGCGCTGCCAGCGGTCGATCTGCAGCGACAGCGGCTGGCGCAGGTCGAGATACTGGTCGACCATCGCGTTGAGCAGCCGCAGCATCAGTTCGCGCGGCGAAGAAGGCGGGCGGCCGCTATGGTTGTTGCCATTGGCCTTGGGGCGGTATTCCAGCAGCCGGGTGCGCGCGCTTTCTATCGTGCGGCTGTGCGATGCCCTGACGGTGACCAGCGCACTGTCCATCACGACGAAGGTGACAGGCCGGGTGGCGAGTTTGGTCACGTTGGCGGAGACCTTGGCCTGCTCGGCATTGGCGGCTGACTCGCCATTCAGCGCAAGCTTGCGGAACACCACCATTTCGTAGTCCTGCGTGGAATCGAAATAGGACGGGTGGCGCACGTTGACGGCGTCGGTCAGGTGGGGGTCGTACAGGTGGACGCCGGTGACACGCTCGACGGCTGCGCGCCAGGCCTCGGGAGCGGCGACCACTTCCTCGTGCGTCGCATCCAGCCACAGGAAACCCTGCTGCGGCTGGGCGGCGGGCACTTCGTCGAGAAGGCGTACCTGCGTGTCGGTAATCAGGAAAATATCCATGCAGGCGGCGCCGGTCGATCAGGGATTGTGCTTCAGGCGCCGCGCCACATCGAGCGCGAAATAGGTCAGCACGCCGTCGGCGCCAGCCCGCTTGAATGCCATGATGGATTCCATCATGGTCTTGTCATGGTCCAGCCAGCCATTCTGGGCGGCCGCCTGGATCATCGCGTACTCGCCGCTGACCTGGTAGGCGAAGGTCGGCACCCGGAACTCGTCCTTCACCCGCCGCACGATGTCGAGGTAAGGCATGCCGGGCTTGACCATCACCATGTCCGCGCCCTCGGCCAGGTCAAGCGCGACTTCGCGCAGCGCCTCGTCGCTGTTGGCGGGGTCCATCTGGTAGGTCGCCTTGTTGGCCTTGCCCAGCGTCGCCGACGAGCCGACCGCGTCCCGGAACGGGCCGTAGAAGGCCGAAGCATACTTGGCCGAATACGCCATGATGCGGGTGTGGATGTAGTGGTGCGACTCCAGCGCGCTGCGGATCGCGCCGATGCGGCCGTCCATCATGTCCGACGGCGCCACGATGTCGACGCCGGCCTCGGCCTGCGTGAGCGCCTGGCGCACCAGGATGCTGGTGGTCTCGTCGTTCAGCACGTAGCCGTCATTGCTGAGCACGCCGTCCTGGCCGTGGCTGGTGTACGGGTCCAGCGCCACGTCGGTCAGCAGGCCGAGTTCGGGGAAGCGCTGCTTGAGTTCGCGCACCGCGCGCGGGATCAGGCCTTTCGGATTGGTCGCCTCGATGCCGTCCGGGGTTTTCAGCGCCGGATTGATGACCGGGAACAGCGCCATCACCGGGATGCCGAGCGCGACGCATTCTTCCGCCACGCCGATCAGGTGGTCGATGGACATCCGCTCGACGCCGGGCATCGACGACACCTTTTCGCACTGGTTCTTTCCGTCAAGCAGGAATACCGGGTAGATCAGGTCGGCTGGGGTGATGACATTCTCGCGCATCATCGCGCGGGAAAACGCATCCTTGCGCATGCGGCGCATCCGGATGGCGGGAAACTGCGGTGGTAGCGGGTTTTGGGCCATGGCTGTTCTCGGAAGAAATCTCGATAGAAGGGTAAAAGAATTTGAAACTTTTCGCAGCGATGCATCTCATACCGACAGGTGCATCAAGTGCCTCCCGCTTCTCCTCCCTGAGCGGGGCCTTTCGTTCTGAACGATAAGGCGTTACTACCCTGGAGATACTCCCCTTTCTCCAGGGTTTTTTTATGCCTGCGCTGCGTCATCCGCGGCTTGCGGCGCATCCGGCAAATCCGGCGCGGCCTGTTCCGGCGCCGGCAGGTTCAGTCCCAGCAAGGTTTCGATACGGTCGGTCGCCTCGTCCAGGCCGGTGCGCTTGAGCGCGGAAAACAGCTGCACGGTGAACGGGCAGGGACTGCCGTCCTCCATCACGTAGCTGGCCAGGATGGTCTGCGCCTGCCGCAGCGCGTTGGTCGCGTCGTTGCGGTTGAGCTTGTCGGACTTGGTCAGGATGCAATGGATGGGCTTGCCGGTCGGCGCAAACCATTCGAGCATCTGGATGTCCAGTTCCGTGAACGGGCGGCGCGAATCGACGATCAGCACCAGCGCGGCCAGCTGCGCGCGCCGCTGCACATAGTCGCCCAGCAGCGCCTGCCAGTGGAGCTTCGCGTTGCCCGAGACTTCGGCGTAGCCATAACCGGGAAGGTCGACCAGCAGGCCGCGGATTTCATCGACCCGGGTCTCGTCCTTGCGATGCTGGCCGACATGCGCGCCGCCGATGGAAAAATAATTGATATGCTGCGTGCGGCCCGGCGTCTTCGATGCGAAGGCCAGTTTTTTCTGGTTGCACAATACGTTGATGGCCGTCGATTTGCCGGCGTTGGAGCGGCCGGCGAACGCGATCTCGGGGACTTGCGTCCCGGGCAGATCGCGCAGGTGATTGACGGTGGTGAAGAAGCGTGCCTGCCAGAGTTGGGACATGGTTTGTACAGAAAATGCTGCTGGAGAGGCGAAAAGCCGGAAAGCTATTGTACAATAAGGGGTTAAATGCTGCCTCTCCAACAGGTTTTTGAAATGTTCGCAAGCACTGTTGGCGACAGCGCAAAATCTAAAATCAAGCCTCAGGGTGTCTGAATGAATCGTGCGTTTCTACCGTTTGCAAAATCCTTGTTCGTTGCATTGCTCGCCGTGTCTTCCATAGCCAGCGCAGCGGAAGAAGCCAAAGTCGTCAAGGCTGATCCTGCAAAGGGTGAAACCATCTTTACCAACGGCGACACGTCCCGCAATATCCCGGCATGCGTTTCCTGCCACGGCGCCGCCGGCAATTCCACCATCGTCCAGAACCCCAAGCTGTCGGCCCAGCACGAGCCGTACACCTACAAGCAGTTGATGAACTTCCGCACGCCGGAACGCAACAATCCCATCATGTCGCCGATTTCCAAGGCGCTGACGGAACAGGACATGCACAATATCGCCGCCTGGCTGGACAAGCAGCAGCCCAAGCCGGGCGCGGCCAAGAACAAGGCCAGCATCGACCTTGGCAAGAAGATCTACCGCGGCGGCATCGCGGAGAAGAACGTGCCGGCATGCGCTAGCTGCCACGGCGCGAGCGGCGCAGGCATCCCGGCGCAATTTGCCCGGCTGGCCGGCCAGCACCAGGAATACACCGGCGCGCAGCTGACCGCCTTCCGCGCAGGCACCCGCAACAACAGCGCCCAGATGACCACCATCGCCAAGCGCCTGTCCGACGACGAGATCGCCGCGGTATCGGACTACATTGCCGGTCTGAAATAAAACAAAAAACAAGAAGGCATGCATGCGGGGGTGGCCAAGGCTGCCCCTTTTGTTTTTATAACGCGTTGACGCGCGCAGCGCGCAAGCGGAAATGAACCGACCGACATGAGCACGAGCACCGCAGGCATACAACTGAAGACCGAACGGCGTGCGCTGGCCAGCGCCATCGAACTGCTGTCGTCGATGCGTTTTGCGATCAGCCTGCTTTCCGTGCTGGCGATTGCGTCGGTGATCGGCACCGTGCTGAAGCAGAACGAGCCGATGCCCAATTACGTCAACCAGTTCGGCCCGTTCTGGTTCGACGTGTTCGGCAAGCTGGGCCTTTACTCGGTGTATTCGGCCTGGTGGTTCCTGCTGATCCTGGCATTCCTGGTCATGTCGACCTCGCTGTGCATCGTGCGCAATGCGCCGCGCATGCTGGCCGACATGCGCAGCTGGCGCGAGAACGTGCGCGAACAGTCGCTGCGCAATTTCCATCACAAGGCCGAATGGCATGATGCGCAGGACCAGGCGCAGCTGGTGCGGCAAACGGCCGAGCGGATAAGTGCGCATGGCTACCGGGTCAAGGTCGTGCAGAAGGAGCAGGCGACGCTGATCACCGCCAAGAAGGGCGCCGCCAACAAGTGGGGCTATATCTTCGCCCACAGCGCAATCGTCATCATCTGCGTCGGTGGCCTGCTCGATTCCGACCTCAGCATCCGCTTCCAGGAATGGGCCTACGGCAAGACGCCGTTTGCCGGCAATGGCGTGATCGCCCAGATTCCGGCGCAGCACCGGCTGGGCCTGGGCAACCCGACTTTCCGCGGCAACATGCTCATTCCCGAGGGCGGCACCAGCGCCACCGCCATCATCGCGCGGCAGAATGGCGTGCTGATCCAGGACCTGCCGTTCACCGTCAAGCTGAACCGCTTCATCATCGACTTCTATTCGACCGGCATGCCCAAGCTGTTCGCCAGCGAAGTCCAGGTGACCGACCATGTAACCGGCGAAACCTTCCCGGCGACGATCAAGGTCAACCAGCCGCTGATCTACAAGGGCCTCGCGCTCTACCAGTCCAGTTTCGAGGATGGCGGCACCAAGCTCAAGCTGGCGGGTTACCCGATGACCGGGCCGCTTGCCGCCGGCTTCAAGCTCGAAGGCGAAGTCGGCGGATCGACGCCGCTCACGGGCAGCCAGTCGGGCGAATATACGGTGGAGTGGTCGGGTTTCCGTCCGTTCAATGTCGAGAACATGGCCCAGAGCGGACAGGACCTGCGCGCCGTCACCAAGAACAAGTCGCTGGCCGACAGCCTGCAGCAGCAGCTCGGCTCGGCGGGCAAGGGCACCAACACCAAGGACCTGAAAAACGTCGGCCCCAGCGTGCAGTACAAGCTGCGCGACAAGACCGGACAGGCGCGGGAATTCCACAACTACATGCAGCCGGTGCTGGCCGATGGCGCCTGGGTCTACCTGTCCGGCGTGCGCGAAAACCCGAACGAGCCGTTCCGCTACCTGCGCATCCCGGCCGACGACAACGACTCGGTCGCCGAGTGGATGCGGCTGCGCGCGGCGATCCAGAACCCGGCGCTGCGGGCGCAGGCTGCCGAACGCTATGCGGCGCGCGCGATGCCGGGCAGCAGCGAGACGGTCCGCACGCAGCTCAAGGAATCGGCGCAGAAAGGCATGGACATTTTCGCCGGAAACACGACCGAATCCGGCTATGTCGCGGTGGCCCGTTTCCTGGAGCGGGTGCCGGCGGCAGAGCAGGAAAAGGCCGCCGACATCTTCATGAAGATACTCAACGGCGGCATGTGGGAACTGTGGCAGGTGGCGCGCGAGAAAGACGGCCTGAAGCCGGTCGACAGCGACGAAAAGCATGCGCGTTTCCTGCAACTGGCGACGAACGCATATGCCGATGCCTTCTTCTACGGCGCGCCGGTCTACATGAACCTGGACGGCTTCGACGAGATCAAGGCATCGGTGCTGCAGGTCACGCGCTCGCCGGGCAAGAACGTGGTCTACCTGGGCTGCCTGTTTCTGGTGCTGGGCGTGTTCGCGATGCTGTACATCCGCGAGCGCCGGGTCTGGGTATGGGTCAGGAATGCCGAAGACGGCAGGGCGCATGCGCTGATGGCGATGAGCACCCAGCGCCGCAGCCTGGACTTCGACAAGGAATTTGATACGCTGAAGACAGGGCTGCTGCACGGGCAGGACCGCTAGCCGCAGGCTCACAGGCGAGCCTGCGCACGGCGCAAGCGGCGGGCCGGCACTATCCACTATACTTGCCGCCTGCCCAGGAACATTGCACCAAGGTGCTGCCGACGACGCGGCACAACCGGAGAAACCGCATGGAACTCACCCAACAAGGCAACGTTGCCTACACCCGCCCGGCCGGATTCTTCCGGCGGCTCACCGTCATCGACTGGCTGTACGCGCTGGCCTTGCTTGCCGGTGCGCTGTTCGCGCTGAATCGCTATGGCCATCACATGGACTATTACGAGCAGGCCATCCTGGTGCTGGCCGCGCCGACCTTTGCCTGGCTGGGCTGGCACTGGAAGTCGGTGCGATGGCTGATGCCGCTGCTGGCCTTGCTGTCGCTGTCGGCGATCTCGATGTATGCCGGCTCGCTGGACATGGCCAACACCAAATTCTTCCTGAAGTACATGCTGTCGAGCCAGTCGGCCATCCTGTGGATGAGCACGCTGTTCTTCCTGTCGACGCTGTTCTACTGGGGCGGGCTGATTGCCCGTTCGGACTTCGGCGCCGCCATCGGCAGCAAGCTGTGCTGGGCCGCCGTGGTGCTGGGATTCACCGGCATGCTGGTGCGCTGGTACGAGTCCTACCTGGTCGGTGCGGATGTCGGCCACATCCCGGTTTCGAACCTGTACGAAGTCTTCATCCTGTTCTGCATGATCACCGCGCTGTTCTACCTGTACTACGAACAACGATATGCAACCCGTCAGCTGGGCGCCTTCGTCATGCTGATCGTCTCGGCCGCGGTCGGCTTCCTGCTGTGGTACACGGTCACCCGCAATGCGGCCGAGATCCAGCCGCTGGTGCCTGCGCTGCAAAGCTGGTGGATGAAGATCCACGTGCCGGCGAACTTCATCGGCTACGGCACGTTTGCGCTGGCCGCGATGGTGGGCGTGGCTTACCTGTGCAAGTCGAATGGCATCCTGGCCGACCGGCTGCCGTCGCTCGAGCTGCTGGACGACGTGATGTACAAGTCGATCGCGGTCGGCTTTGCCTTCTTCACCATCGCCACCATTCTCGGCGGCCTGTGGGCGGCCGAAGCGTGGGGCGGCTACTGGTCATGGGATCCGAAGGAAACCTGGGCGCTGATCGTCTGGCTGAACTATGCAGCCTGGCTGCACATGCGGCTGATGAAGGGCTTGCGCGGCCAGATCGCCGCTTGGTGGTCGGTAGTCGGCCTCTTGGTGACGACATTTGCTTTCCTTGGCGTCAACATGTTCCTGTCCGGCCTGCATTCCTACGGCGAACTGTAGGGCGCGATTTCCGCAAGACCGGGGCACAGCGGCTGCGTCGATTTTGGTGTACTGTGCTCCAGTCGAAAAACAGACTCCGGAGCAACAAACATGCTGATCAAACGCGGCCCCAACGGCATCGACCTGCCGTATTCGTCCGAAATCACGCCGCGCGAGGTGTTCGAGTCGCGCCGCACCTTTATCCGCCAGATGGCGGTCGGCTCCATCGCCGGCGGGGCGCTGCTGGAAATGGTCAACCGCGAAGCGTTCGCGCAGGCCGGGCAAAAGCTCGCTGCCAAGCCCAATCCGGCCTTCGTGGTGATGGACAAGCAGACCTCGTTCAAGGATGCCAGCACCTACAACAACTACTACGAGTTCGGCACCGACAAGGCCGATCCGGCCCGCAATGCCGGCACGCTGAAAACCCGGCCGTGGACGCTTGCGATCGAGGGCGAGGTCAAGAAGCCGATGACGCTGGACCTCGACAGCCTGATGAAGCTGGCGCCGCTGGAAGAACGGGTCTACCGGCTGCGGTGCGTCGAAGGCTGGTCGATGGTGGTGCCCTGGGTCGGCTACTCGCTTTCCGAACTGATCAAGAAGGCCGAGCCGACCGGCGACGCCAAGTACGTCGAGTTCGTCACGCTGGCCGACAAGGCGCAGATGCCCGGCCTCGGCAGCCCGGTGCTGAAATGGCCGTATGTCGAAGGCTTGCGCATGGACGAAGCGATGCATCCGCTGACGCTCCTCACCGTGGGCATGTACGGCGAAGTCCTGCCCAACCAGAACGGCGCGCCGGTGCGCATCGTGGTGCCCTGGAAATATGGCTTCAAGTCGGCCAAGTCCATCGTCAAGGTGCGCTTCACCAAGGAGCAGCCGAAAACCGCGTGGAACCTGGCGGCCGCATCCGAATACGGCTTTTATTCCAACGTCAATCCCGAGGTCGACCATCCGCGCTGGTCGCAGGCCAGCGAGCGCCGCATCGGCGAGGACGGGCTGTTTGCGAAGAAGCGCAAGACGCTGATGTTCAACGGCTATAACGAGGTCGCCAGCCTGTACACCGGCATGGACCTGCGAAAACTGTTCTAATGGCGACCTCGCTGTCGAGCCTGAATCCGGCGCAGCTGCGGCGCCTGAAGGTCGTGCTCTTCATCGTCGCGACGCTGCCTTTCCTGCGGCTGGTGGTGTACACGATCAATGACTGGCTGGGCGCCAATCCGGTCGAATTCATTACCCGCAATACCGGGGACTGGACGCTGTATTTCCTGTGCATCACGCTGGCGGTGACGCCGCTGCGGCGGCTGACCGGGTGGAACTGGCTGATCCGGCTGCGGCGCATGATCGGCCTGTTCGCGTTCTTTTACGCGGCGCTGCACTTCATGACGTTTCTCTGGTTCGACCATTTCTTCGATGTCGCGGAAATGCTGAAGGACGTGGTCAAGCGGCCTTTCATCACCGTGGGATTCACCGCGTTCGTCCTCCTGATCCCGCTGGCGGCGACCAGCACCAATGCAATGATCAAGCGGCTGGGCGGCAAGCGCTGGCAGTGGCTGCACCGGCTGATCTACCTGGTCGCGCCATTGGGTATCCTGCATTACTGGTGGATGAAGGCCGGCAAGAACGATTTCTCGCAGCCCATCCTGTTCGGCCTGATCGTCGCGGCGCTGCTGCTGGCGCGGGTGTACTGGCGGTTCGGCCAGCGCGCCGCCGCCAGGTCGCCGGCGGCAGGATAGGCAATCCGCCTGTCCTGCCGACCTTTGGCAAGGCAGCTTCCTACACATCCCAGGGCATCGCGTCCCGGATGAGACCGATGCTTCCGATGCGTCTGCGCGCCTCGTAGGGTGTAATAAGCGCAGCGCATTACACCGTTCGTTGCGAACAGGCGATGGTCGTTGATTGGCCAGTGGTGTAATGCGCTTGCGCTTATTACACCCTACGTCCACCCTCCGGAGTTTCATCGCACCTTCTGAAACGGAATTGGTGTTAAACCTTTCCCGCCGCGCTAGAACGCGGTCCGCACGCCCACGATCAGGTTGCGCCCAGGCTGCGGCACCTCGTCCTTCAGGACCGATGTCGAATAACGGATGTCCTGGTTCAGCAGGTTCCTGCCTATCAGGAACCAGGTCACGTCATAGCGGCCGAGGCTCTGCGTGTACGCCACGCTGGCGTCGAGCTGGGTATAAGCGGGCGTGGCGCTGGTCTCGAAGACGGCCAGCCTGTCCTGCCGCAATGCGCGCAGCACGGTCATGCTGCCGCGCCACGGACCCTGCCGGTAATTGACGTCGACGCCGGCCCGGCTGGCCGGCTGCAGCGGCAGGTTGCCGGCATTCTCCAGCGTGCCGCGGGAAGTGTCGGCGAACACACGGCCGGACCAGCCTGCGCCGCGCGGATTGTAGGAAATCTCGGCTTCGGCGCCGCGTATCGTGGCGTCGCCCTGGCGGAAGATGCGCTCGTTGAATTCGCCGCCGGCAGTGCCGCTGGCGTCCACCTGGGCGCCGGTGATGTCGCCATAGACGAAATTCTTGACGCGGTTATAGAACAGGTTGGCTTTCCAGCGCACCAGGCCGTCGGTCTTTTGCAGGCTGAGTTCGAGATTGCGCGACGTTTCGCGCGCGAAGTCCTGGTCGCCGATGTCATAGGTGCCGGTCGCCTCGTGCGGTCCGCGCGAATAGAGTTCTTCGGTCGACGGCGCGCGCTGCGCCAGCGACCCGGTCAGGCCGAGGCCGTAGCCCGGCTGGAATGCCCACAGGCCGCCGATCGAACCGGAACCAAGGTTGAAGCGGCGGTCGCGCAGGTTGTCCGGCTCGCGCTTGACCGACTCCAGCCGGGCGCCGGCGCTCAGGCGCACCGGGCCGACATCCTTTTCCTCCACCAGGAAGCCGGCGACGGTATTGGACCGGGTTGCCGGCACGGTAGCGCCGCTGCCGTCGGCGGCCAGCGCCGAAAACCGTTCGTTGTTGGCCTGCATGCCCAGCGTGCCGCGCCAGCCGGCAAGGCGCTCATGCGTCAGTTCCAGCCGTGTTTCCAGCGCCCTGTTCTTGAAATTGGTTTGCGGCACGCCCTCGGCGTCGAGTTCGTCATGCCGGTAATCGGTGTATCCCATACGTAGACGAACACTTTCAACGCCGGCGAAGGGCTTGCGGACCAGGCCGTCGATGTCATAGCGATTCTGGTGCATGTCGATCTGGGCCTGCTCCTCGGTCGGGATGCCATAGCGCTTGTCCAGCGTGGATGCCGACGCGCCGATGTAGCCCCAGGACTGGACGGTGGAGAGGCCGAAGCCGACATTGTTCTGCCGGGCAAAGGAATTCGGCAGCCGGCCTGACGCGGATGCCGGATCGTCCTGTACCGCGTTGCCGGGTATCCGGTAGTCGATTGCGTTGCGCACATCACCGTCGACATGCAGGCCGACCGCGCCGGCGGCGCCGTCCAGCGACAGCGACAGGCTCTTGGACTGGTCGACGCTGCCGTAGCGCACTTCGGCTTCGCCGGTAGGCGCCGGCGCGAGGCTGGTTGGAATGCGGTCGTTGATCACATTGACCAGCCCGCCTATCGCACCTGAACCATAGAGCAGGGCAGCCGGGCCGCGCAGGATCTCGATCTGGCGTGCGGTTGCCGTCTCGGTCGCCACTGCATGGTCGTTCGACAGCGTCGAGACGTCGGATAACGACATGCCGTTTTGCAGCATCTTCACGCGGGCGCCGTCCAGGCCGCGGATGATGGGCCGCGACGCCCCGGCGCCGAATGCGGAGCCGGACACGCCCAGTTCATGGGACAGCGTCTCGCCCAGCGTGGCGGCCTGGCGGTCGCGCAGTTCGTCGCCGGACACGACGCGGGCAGGCGTCAGGATCTGCTCGCCTGCGCTGCCGGCCAGCGGGCTGGTGGTGACGACGACTTCGGGCAGCGCATCGGCCGCATGGACGGTGTGTGCGGATTGGGCATAGGCGACGCAAGCGAGCAGGACGGCGCGCGCCATGGTGGAACGTTGGAATTGCATGGTTTTTCCTGAAAATCGATTTGGGGCGAAAACGTGGCGGCCGGCAATCCCGTCAAGCGGGACGGCGCGGCAGCATCAAGGGAGCCGGAAAACGTTCAGGAAAGGGGTGGTGCGCGGGACTGGAAATGGCAGGAGAACGGCTGGTTCCACGACAGGAATGCAGCCCACAGCGCCAGCACGCTGGCTGCCGGCAACAGCGGCGCCCGGTAAGGCGGCGTGGTCAGCAGCGCGGGGAGGGTGGCGTCGTCGAACGCGGCGCACGAGTGGCGCAGGTCGATGTCGCCGATTTTGCCGATACTGCTGCTTGTGCTGCCTGCATTGCTTGCGCCGCTACTGAAAACGGCAGCCTTCGCCGCCTGCCCGGGGACGCCCCAGCCGGCGTGCGACACCCGGTGTCCCAGTCCCAGCCACTGCGCGCCCAGCAGGCAGCACAGCATCAGCAGCACCAGGGCGCTGCGGCTGGAGACGGAGATGCGTACGGGATTCAATCGCCGTACAGTTTCTGTTTCAGTTCGCGGCGCTGCTGGGCTTCCAGCGACAGCGTGGCGGTGGGACGTGCCAGCAGGCGCGGTATGCCGATCGGCTCGCCGGTTTCCTCGCACCAGCCGTAGTCGCCGGTGTCGATCGAGGCGATCGATTGCTGCACCTTTTTCAGCAGCTTGCGTTCGCGGTCGCGCGTGCGCAGTTCCAGCGCATGCTCTTCCTCGATCGTCGCGCGGTCCGCAGGATCGGGCACCAGCACGGTTTCCCGCAGGTGCTCGGTCGTCTCGCCGGCATTCTTGAGCAAGTCCTTTTCAAGCTGTTGCAGACGGGCGCGGAAAAACGCCAGCTGTGCGGCATTCATGTAATCCTTCTCGCCCATCTTCAGAATTTCTTCTTCGGTGAGCAAGGCATCGTCGGCGACGGTCGGTTTGGTTGTCTTGGTTGCCACTTCGGTAACTTTCGAAACTACGGTTTAGTCAAATGTATCCGTTAAACGGACAAACGTTTTGTTGCTGCTCAGTAGTATGCCGGAATGAATAATGCTGTCAAAGCATTAAGTAGCTCCCGGTAATTCTTTTGTCAATGCCGGCCAGGGATGATGAAAATCGGCCATCTTATTGCATTACAGACTGTAAGCATGTTGAATCTTTATTTCAACAATGTTGCAGGCGCCGGTGACTGCTTGTCACATCTGGAAAAACCGCGATAGTTTATATCAAACACTGCTCCAGTCCCTGAAGAATGGTGGACTGCGGCAGGCTCACGCCGATGAACACCATCTTGCTGCCGCGCTCCTCGCCATCCAGCCACGGTGCGCCGATATCCGACCCCATGGTCTGGTGCACGCCCTGGAACACGACTTTCCGGTCCGCGCCCTCCATATACAGTATGCCCTTGTAACGCAGCAGCCGCGGACCGAACACCTGGATCAGGCCGCCCAGGAAGTTGTCCAGCCGCGCGGTATCGAACGGCCGCGTGCTGCGAAAGACGAACGCGGCGATATCGTCCGTATGGCCATGATGGTGGTGGTGGTCATGGCCGCAGTGCTCGTCATGCACGTGGCCGTCCTCCTGCGTCTCGGCCGCCAGGAAGTCCGGGTCGATGTCGAGCTTGTCGTTGAGCCTGAAGCCGCGCAGGTCGAGCAGGCTGGCGACCGGTTCGCCTTCCAGGCCGTTGCTGCCGATGGGCGCACGCGGGTTCATGCGCTTCAGCCGCGCCACCAGCGTCGCGACATCGCCGGCGCTGCACAGGTCGGTCTTGGACAGCAGGATGCGGTCGGCGAAACCGACCTGGCGCTGCGCTTCCTCGCGTTCGTCGAGCTGGGTCATCGCGTGCCGCGCATCGACCACGGTGATCACCGCGTCCAGCATGTAATGCAGGCTGATTTCCTCGTCCATGAAGAAGGTCTGCGCGACCGGGCCGGGGTTGGCGAGGCCGGTGGTCTCGATCACCACGTGGTCGAAGTGCAGCTCGCCGGCATTGCGCCGGATCGCCAGCGACGACAGCGCGCTGATCAGGTCGCCGCGCACCGTGCAGCAGATGCAGCCGTTGTTCATCTCGACGATCTGCTCGGTGCTGTCCTGCACCAGGATCTCGTTGTCGATGTTTTCGGCGCCGAACTCGTTCTCGATGACCGCGATCTTGTAGCCGTGCGGCTCCTTGAGCAGTCGGTTCAGCAGCGTGGTTTTGCCGGCGCCGAGAAAGCCGGTCAGGATGGTGGTCGGGATCATGGCTGTGTCGCGCAGTATCTGGCAGTGTCGGTAAGGGAGATCAGGCGTCGCGCTTCCTGGCGCGCGGATGGGCCGCATCATACACCTGCGCCAGCCGCTGGAAGTCGAGCGACGTATATACCTGGGTTGACGATATAGACGCATGGCCCAGCATCTCCTGCACCGCGCGCAGGTCGCCGGACGACTGCAGCACATGCGAGGCGAACGAATGCCGCAGCACATGCGGATGCACGTCGGTCGGTATGCCCAGCGCCAGCGCATGCGCCTTGATGCGCACCTGCACCATGCGCGGCGTCATGCGCTTGCCGCGCAGCGACAGGAACAGCGCGTGCCGCGCGGTGTCGGCCCCGGCATCGGCGCGCAGCAGCTGCGGCCGGACAGTCAGCCAGGCGCGCAGCGCGTCCAGCGCGGCGGCGCCGACCGGCACCACCCGCTTCTTGCTTCCCTTGCCGGTGACGGTGACTTCGCCGCCGGCGTAATCGATCCAGCCGGGCGACGTGTAGCCGCCTTCCTGCACATAGCCGGCGTCCAGCGACACCAGCTCCGACACCCGCAGGCCGCTGGAGTAGAGCAGCTCGAACATCGCACGGTCGCATAGCTGGTCGGGCGCCAGCGGGTCGCGGCCGGGACGGCTGTTCGATACCAGCTGCACCGCGTCGTCGGCCGACAGCGCCTTGGGCAGGGGCTTGCCGCGCTTGGGCGGCCGCACGCCGTCGACCGGGTTGGCCGCCAGCGGCAGCTGCTCGGACAGCCAGTTGAAAAAGCCGCGCCAAGCCGACAGCCGGCGCGCGATCGAGCGCGGATGCAGGCCGGCGCCATGCATCTGCGACGCGAATTTGCGGATATGGAAATGGTCCAGCGCTTCCAGCGCGGGTGCGGCGGCCGGCGGCGCGAATGCCGCCGCGACCAGCCGTTCCAGTTCTGCCAGGTCGCGCCGGTAGCCTTCGACCGTGTGCGGCGACAGCCGGCGCTGCGTCGCCAGGTTCTGCAGGTAGCCGTGGTAATGGGCCTGGCGTTGCTGCGCGCTCATCGCGGCCTCAGGCCAGCAGGCTGGCCAGCGCGGCGCTGGCGGTGGCGGCGAAGCGGATCAGGAAATCGGTCGACATGGTTTCCGAGAAGCGCTGCGCATCGGGCGAACCCAGCACCAGCATGCCGAACGCCTGCTGTGCGCCGGGCGCGCGCAGCGGCAGCATCGCGATGGATTTCACCGTGCCCGCATCGTCGAGCCAGCCGGCGGCCTCGAAGTCGTTGTTGGGGCCGCAGAACGGCGCATCCAGGCCGTTTGCGAATATGCGGATGTCGCCCGAGACCGGTTTGGCGAACCAGGCGTTCGCATGGTCGGCGCCGACGCCCCACAGCCGCAGCGTGACCTGCGGCACGTCGAAACGGTTGCGCAGGCCGTCGACCAGGATGCGCGGCAGCTCGGTGTCATGCCGGCTGGCCAGCAGGCTGCAGGTCCACTGCTGGAATTTTTCGGCGATCGCGTCGTTTTCCTGGCCGTTGCGCATCAGCGTGGACATCTTCAGTTCCAGCTGCTTGTACTTTTCCCGCAGCACTTCCATCTGCCGCTCCTGCAGCGAGATGGCGCGCCCGGACAGGCCGCTGGACAGGCGCACCGACGACAGCAGCTCCGTGTGCTCCTCGAAGAAATCCGGATGGCTGGCAAGGTAGGCGGCGACGGTGGTGGATTCCATGGACATGACGGTTTTCGGAGAATGAAAGCGGATTAGGGGATGGTGTGTCGTCAGAGTTCGATTTCGCCGTCGAACACGGTGACCGCGGGACCGGTCAGCAGCACCGGCGCATTGCCGCCGGCCCAGGCGATGGACAGTTCGCCGCCGCGGGTCCCGACCCGCACCGGCGACGCCAGCAGGCCGCGCCGGATGCCGGCCACCACTGCCGCGCAGGCTCCGGTGCCGCAGGCCAGGGTTTCGCCGGCGCTGCGCTCGAATACCCTGAGGCGTATCGCGTGGCGGTCGACGACCTGCATGAAGCCGGCGTTGACCCGCTTCGGGAAGCGCGGATGATGCTCGATCGCCGGGCCGTCCTGCAGCACCGGCGCGGCGTCGACATCGTCGACCAACTGCACCGCATGCGGATTGCCCATCGAGACCGCCGACACCAGCACCGTATGGCCGTTCACGTCCAGCGGCCACAGCGTGTCGTCGTTCTGCGGTTGGCCCTGGAGGCCGCTGGCGTCGAACGGCACCCGCGCCGCCTCCAGCACCGGCGCGCCCATGTCGACCGTGATGCCGCCGTCGTCTTCCATCCGCGGCTCGATCACGCCGGACAGGGTCTCGACGCGGATCGCGCGCTTGGCGGTCAGGCCTTTTTCGGTCACGTAGCGGACGAAGGCGCGCGCGCCGTTGCCGCACTGCTCCACCTCGCCGCCGTCGCTGTTGTAGATGCGGTAGCGGAAATCGATGCCCGGCGTCTGCGCCTTTTCGACCACCAGCATCTGGTCGGCGCCGACGCCGAAACGGCGGTCGGCAAGGCGCTGCCACTGCGCCGGCGTGAAGGCAATTTCCTGGGCGGTGGCGTCGATGACCACGAAGTCATTGCCGGCGCCGTGCATCTTGGTGAACTTGAGTTTCATGGCAGGGAAATTCAGTAGCCGTCCGCTGGGTCGGTCGCCATCGGGACGGTGGAATCGGACGAGGCATCATACACGTCGGGCACGCCTGGCGGGCGGGTCTTGAAACGCTTGTGCGCCCAAAAATATTCGCCCGGCGCCTCCCTGACGCGCGCCTCGATGAACGCATTCATCCGGCGCGCGGAAACCGCCAGGTCGTCGCCCGGATAATCGTCCCAGGCCGGAAAGAAGCGCACCTTCCAGCCGCGGTAGCCGGGCAGGAAGGTCGCCACCACCGGGATCACTTTCGCGCCGGTCGCCGCGGCAATGCGGGCCGGCGCGGTCAGCGTGGCGGCCGGCACGCCGAAGAAGGGCACGAACAGCGCGTCCCTGGCGCCGAAGTCGAGGTCGGGCAGCATGAAGTAGGGCAGGCCGCGGCGCATCGCGCGGATGATGGGCTTGATGCCGGCCGCGCGCGACACCAGCTCGATCGGCCGGAAACGGGTGCGGCCGCGGCGCAGCGCGCCGTCGAACACCGGGTCGCGCTGCGCGGTATAGATCGAGCACAGCGACGACTCCAGCATCACCGCCACGCCGGCGACATCGAGGCAGACGAAATGCGGGCACAGCAAAATGGTCGGTCCGGCGCCGATCTGCGCCAGCGGCACGCCAGGCTCGCGTTGCACGTCCTGCACGTCCTTCGCGCCGGGCACGTCGGGCACGCCAGGCTCCACCTGTATCAGCCGCCGCAGCCGCGCGGTCGAACCCCACCAGAGCACGCCGCGCTCCAGCACGCTGCGGGCGTAATGCTGGAAGTGGCGGCGGGCGAGCGCATTGCGTTCGCGCTCGGACAGTTCCGGCATGCACAGCCGCAGGTTGGTCTGCGTGATGTGGCGGCGCGGGCCCATCACGAGGTAGAGCAGGCTGCCGACGCCGGTGCCGAGGCGGCCCAGCAGCGGCAGCGGCAGCCAGTGCAGCAGCCACATCAATGCCAGCAGCAGCCTCATGACGGCGACGCCACTGCGGCCGGCGCCACGCCGGGTGGCGTCTTGTAGCGGTTATAGCTCCAGAAGTACTGCGCCGGGCACAGCGCGATCAGCTTTTCCATCGCCGCGTTGATGCTGCGCGCCTGCTGCTCCGGCGTGCCCGACAGGTTTTCCTCGAAGCGCACGAAGCGCAGCTCGTAGCCGCGCCCGTGCTTCAGCCTTTCCGCATAGGCCAGCAGGATGGGCGCGCCGCTCATCTGGTGCAGCTTGGCCGGCAGCGTCATCGTGTAGGCCGGCTTGCCGTAGAAGTCGGCCCACGCGCCTTCGCCCTGCTGCGGCACCTGGTCCGGCAGCAGCCCGATCGCCTGGCCGCCTTTCAGCGTCTTCAGCAGCATGCGCACGCCCGACAGGTTGGCCGGCGCCAGCCGCATGGCCGGCCGCGCCCGGGCCACTTCCAGCAGCGGCTTCAGCGCCTCCTTGCGCGGCGGCCGGTACAGCACGGTCAGCGGGATGTGCTCGGCCACCGCCTGCGCCAGGATCTCGAAGCAGCCCAGGTGCGGCGTCAGGAAGATCAGGCCGCGGCCCTCGGCCAGCGCGGCCCGCGGCAGGTCCAGGCTCTCGATATGGGCAACCGGCAGCACCCGCCGCGCCGGGCCGCACCAGACGAAAGGCAGTTCCATCAAACTCTTGCCGGCTTCGGCGATGGCGCTGCTGCGCAGGCCGCTGTAGCCGGCGCGCTGCAGGTGCGCGTTCAGGCGGCGGCGGTAGGAAGGGGAGGCGGCATAGACCAGCCAGCCGAGCGCGGCGCCGGTCAGGTGCAGCACTGGCAGCGGCAGGCGCGACAGCAGGCGGAATAGGTTGACAAGCATTAAGGAAGACGTCAGCGTTTTGCGCGTTTTTTTCAAGACGCGTAAAATAGCACGAAGTTTTATCCGCCGAGTTAACAGACAACTTGCGAGGCGGCCTACAAATCTCGCTAAAGCGTCGCAGGCTCATAGATAGGCCGCGACTTTTCGACTATCACTTTCATGGAGCCTGCATGGCACACGAATACCTCTTTACCTCCGAATCCGTCTCCGAAGGCCATCCCGACAAGGTAGCCGACCAGATTTCCGACGCGATCCTAGACGCCATCTTCGAGCAGGACCCGAAGGCGCGCGTCGCCGCCGAGACCCTGTGCAACACCGGCCTGGTGGTGCTGGCCGGCGAAATCACCGCGCATGCCAACGTCGACTACATCGGCGTCGCCCGCGATACGCTGAAGCGCATCGGCTACGACAATGCCGACTTCGGCATCGACTACAAGAGCTGCGCGGTCATGGTCTGCTACGACAAGCAGTCGCCCGACATCGCGCAGGGCGTCGACGAAGGCCGCGGCATCGACCTCGACCAAGGCGCCGGCGACCAGGGCCTGATGTTCGGCTACGCCTGCAATGAAACGCCGGAACTGATGCCCGCCGCGATCCATTACGCGCACCGCATCGTCGAGCGCCAGTCGCAGCTGCGCAAGGATGGCCGCCTGCCATGGCTGCGCCCGGACGCCAAGTCGCAGGTCACGCTGCGCTACGTCGACGGCCGCCCGGTCGGCATCGACACCATCGTGCTGTCGACCCAGCATGCGCCCGAGATGGAGCACAAGCAGATCGAGGAAGCCGCGATCGAGATGATCATCAAGCCGGTGGTGCCGCAGGAATGGCTCAACGGCACCCGCTTCCTGATCAACCCGACCGGCCGCTTCGTCATCGGCGGCCCGCAGGGCGACTGCGGCCTGACCGGCCGCAAGATCATCGTCGACACCTACGGCGGCGCTGCGCCCCACGGCGGCGGCGCGTTCTCCGGCAAGGACCCGTCCAAGGTCGACCGCTCGGCCGCCTATGCGGGCCGCTACGTCGCCAAGAACATCGTCGCCGCCGGCCTCGCCGAGCGCTGCCAGATCCAGATCTCGTATGCGATCGGCGTCGCCAAGCCGACCTCGGTCATGGTCACCACCTTCGGCACCGGCAAGATCAGCGATGAAAAGATCGCCGAACTGGTCAGGGAACATTTCGACCTGCGTCCGAAAGGCATCGTGCAGATGCTGGACCTGCTGCGCCCGATCTACAGCAAGACCGCCGCCTACGGCCATTTCGGCCGCGAGGAGCCGGAGTTCAGCTGGGAACGGACCGACAAGGCCGAAGCGCTGCGCGCCAGCGTCGGCTGAACGTGCGAGTCCGCGCAACGGCGGCGGCGCTGGCTGCGTGCTGGGCCGCCGCTGCGTTGCCGGCGCATGCGGCCCAGCCGTCGGCGCATTGCGTGCAGATCAGCCAGGCGCTGCCCGGCGTGGCCGCGTCCGACTGCCAGGCGCAGATGCTTGCGCCGGGCGGCGGCCGCTCGGTCAAGGGCGTGCCCCTGCTGGTGCGCCGCATACCGGCGCAGCCGGCCGACAAGGCCAAGCCGGTGCGCATCTTGCTGCTGGGCGGCATCCATGGCGATGAGCCCACCTCGTCGGCCATCATCTTCCGCTGGATGCGCAACATGCAGACGCCGACCGCGCGCCAGTTCAGCTGGAGCATTGCGCCGGTGGTCAATCCGGACGGCATGCTGGCCAGGCAGAAAACCCGCGTCAACGCGCGCGGCGTCGACCTCAACCGCAATTTCCCGACCCCGGACTGGCAGCGCGAAACCGACCGCTACTGGAACCGCGTCACCGGCCGCGACCCGCGCAGGTATCCGGGGCGCTCGGCCCTGTCCGAGCCGGAAAGCCGCTGGCTGGACGATGAAATACGCCGCTTCCAGCCCGACCTGATCATCTCGGTCCATGCACCGTTCGGCCTGCTCGACTTCGACGGTCCGGCAGCCCCGCCCAACCGTTTCGGCCTGCTGCGCTACGACCCGATCGGCGTCTATCCGGGCTCGCTCGGCAACTACGGCGGCGGCCAGCGCAAGGTGCCGGTCGTGACGATCGAACTGCCGCATGCGCAGGACATGCCCAAGGATGCCGAAGTGGACCGGATCTGGCGCGACATGCTCAACTGGGTAGGGCGAAGCGTGACCGCGCAGAAGCTGGCGGATGCGCGGCCGTAAACAAGCCGGCGTGCGCTGCTGGAACGTTAAGGGCGGCAGCGGGGACTGAAGCCGGTCTTTAACTGCTTCGAGGTTCCCATGAGTATCCTAGTTCCGGCAAACAACATCTTTAAAAAATTCGCAGATTATGTCTTTCCTGCCAATCTGGCTATCGGCAAAGCAGAGACGCGGGCGGGCGAGCAAAGGGCGCAGAAGGTGCAGCGCACGCAGCCGATGCCGATCGGCATGCGTTCGCCCAGGCAGCAATTGGCCGACGGGCTTGGCAAGCCCATCGCAGGGAAGGCGTCCGGCAGCGTGCCGTTTTCAACCCGCTTCGCCATCCTGGTGTTTTCGGTCCGGCTGAAATTCACCGGCAGCACCGCGGGCCTGAATGCGTTGCGGACAGAGGTGAAAACATTGCAGAAAAGCCTGGCGGCCGCCAATGACGCATCCAGCGCCGCCGCGCTTGGCGAGATGAAAGCAAGAATAAGCGACAGGCTCGCAAAGCAGGACCCGCAGCATTTCATTCCCGAGGCTGGCGGCCGGCAATACCAGGGCTGGTAAGCCTGTCCCTGACAGCCGCGGGTTTTTCCGTTAAAATTCGCGGTTCGTCAAGGAGCGTTGCGACAGGGTGGTCATCCTGCCAGGCTTGGCGTATCAACACCGCAACCGCGCTCACGTGACTTTTTTCTTGGTTTTTTACAGAAAGGAGGCGTGATGAGCGCCCTGCCACAAGCACCAAAATCCAACGCTGATTTCACCGACTACGTCGTAGCCGACCTGTCCCTGGCAAGCTGGGGCCACAAGGAAATCCGCATCGCCGAGACCGAAATGCCCGGCCTGATGGCAATCCGCGAGGAATACGCCGCCGCCCAGCCGCTCAAGGGCGCGCGCATCACCGGTTCCATCCACATGACCATCCAGACCGCCGTGCTGATCCAGACGCTCGAAGCGCTGGGCGCGAAGGTGCGCTGGGCGTCGTGCAACATCTACTCGACCCAGGATCACGCCGCCGCGGCCATCGCCGACGCCGGCACCCCGGTCTTCGCGTTCAAGGGCGAATCGCTGGACGACTACTGGGAATTCACCCATCGCATCTTCGAATGGCCGGACACCGCTGAAGGTCCACAGTATTCGAACATGATCCTCGACGACGGCGGCGACGCCACGCTGCTGCTGCACCTCGGCACGCGCGCTGAAAAGGATGCATCGGTGCTCGAGAACCCGGGCTCGGAAGAAGAGGTCTGCCTGTTCAACTCGATCAAGAAACGCCTTGCATCGCAACCCGGCTGGTATTCGACCCGCCTGGCCGAGATCAAGGGCGTGACCGAGGAAACCACGACCGGCGTGCATCGCCTGTACCAGATGCACCGCGACCTGAAGCTGGCGTTCCCGGCCATCAACGTCAACGATTCGGTCACCAAGTCCAAGTTCGACAACCTGTACGGCTGCCGCGAGTCGCTGGTGGACGGCATCAAGCGCGCGACCGACGTGATGATCGCTGGCAAGGTCGCTGTCGTGGCCGGCTATGGCGACGTGGGCAAGGGTTCGGCCCAAGCGCTGCGTGCGTTGTCCGCACAGGTCTGGGTCACCGAAGTCGACCCGATCTGCGCGCTGCAGGCGGCAATGGAAGGCTACCGCGTCGTGACCATGGATTACGCGGCCGAGCATGCCGACATCTTCGTCACCGCCACCGGCAACTACCATGTGATCACCCATGAGCACATGAAGAAGATGAAGGACCAGGCGATCGTCTGCAACATCGGCCACTTCGACAATGAAATCGAAGTCGCCGCGCTGCGCGAGCACACCTGGGAAAACATCAAGCCGCAAGTCGATCACGTGATCTTCCCGGACGGCAAGCGCATCATCCTGCTGGCCGAAGGCCGGCTGGTGAACCTGGGCTGCGGCACCGGCCATCCGTCCTACGTGATGAGCTCGTCGTTCGCGAACCAGACCATCGCCCAGATCGAACTGTTCGTCAACACCGACAGGTACCCGGTCGGCGTCTACACGCTGCCCAAGCACCTGGATGAAAAAGTGGCGCGCCTGCAGCTGAAGAAGCTCAATGCGCAGCTGACCGAGCTGACCGACGAGCAGGCCGGCTACATCGGCGTGTCGAAGGAAGGCCCGTTCAAGCCCGAGCATTACCGCTACTAAGACTGGCTGGGCGGCGCGAGCCGCCCTTTTTTTGCCCGCCGTATCGTTGGAGTCCACCGAGGAGCACGCATGCGACTGCTGTTAGCCTGGCTGATCAATACCATCGCCCTGTTTGCCGTGCCCTACATTCTCCGCACGGTCTACGTGCAGGACCTTGGCACCGCGCTCGTCGCCGCGCTGATCCTTGCCCTGGTCAATACCCTGATACGCCCCATACTCGTGCTGCTGACGCTGCCGGTCACGCTGGTCACGCTCGGCCTGTTCATCTTCGTCATCAACGGCCTGATGTTCTGGCTGGTCGCCAACCTGGTCGGCGGTTTCGCCGTGGCCGGCTTCTGGTCCGCGGTGGGCGGCGCGCTGATCTACAGCGTGATTTCCTGGGGGCTATCGGCCTTACTGTTGAGAAAATAATGTCCGAGAACACTTACAGCATCGAGCTGTTCCCGCCCAAGACGCCGGAAGGCGCGCAAAAGCTGCGCGCCACCCGTGCCGAACTGGCGCAGCTCAAGCCACGCTATTTTTCCGTCACCTTCGGCGCCGGCGGCTCCACGCAGTCCGGCACCCGCGACACCGTGTTCGAGATCAGCGCCGAAGGCCACGAAGCCGCGCCGCACCTGTCCTGCATCGGCCGCAATCGCGACGAACTGCGCGCGATGCTGGCCGAGTACCAGGCGCACGGCATTCGCCGCGTGGTCGCGCTGCGCGGCGACCTGCCCAGCGGCTACGGCATGCTGGACGCCTCGTCCGGCGAGTTTGCCTATGCCAGCCAGCTGATCGAATTCATCCGCGCCGAGACCGGCGACTGGTTCCATATCGAGACCGCCGCCTACCCGGAAGTGCATCCGCAAGCCAGGTCCGCGCAGGAAGACCTGCGCCATTTTGCCGGCAAGGTGAAAGCCGGCGCCGACGCCGCCATCACCCAGTATTTCTATAACGCCGATGCCTATTTCCGCTTCGTCGATGACGCCCGCGCACTGGGCGTGGACGTGCCGGTGGTGGCAGGCATCATGCCGATCACCAACTACACCCAGCTGATGCGCTTTTCCGACATGTGCGGCGCCGAGATTCCGCGCTGGATACGGCTGAAGCTGGCCGGCTATGCCGACGACACCGCGTCGCTGAAGGCATTCGGCCTGGACGTGGTGACGCAACTGTGCGAACGGCTGCTGGCGGGCGGCGCGCCCGGGCTGCATTTCTATACGCTGAACCAGGCAGGGCCGACGACGGCCATATGGAAGCGGCTGGGCTTGTAGCGCAAGCGGTGGATTAGTGAAATATCAAGCCAGGCATCGCCGCATGCCGCGCTGAAGGAACGGATTCGGGTTGGCAAGCTACCTAACATTTTTCTCCATCTCCTGGAGTGCAAAATGTGGGCTTGCCTTTTTCCTTCCTACACGGCACCTTCCGCGCCGCAGCAAGCCGCCCGGAAAGCCGCCTCGCCATCCGCCGCGAAGGGCCGCGCATGGACCACTGCCGCGCCTGGCTCGCCCCGCATCTCCCATCGGTCGACCTGGTGGCAGGTATTGGGAAGCGGCAGCGTTAAAAACCTGATTTACTGGGTGGAGCGCAAAATACTGGACAGCAGGCTTCCCAGGACCGCACGCGCACAAAACCCCGAAAATGCAAGGATCGCCTTGCAGCAGGCATTGAAGTCGACCTTCAAGACCAATTCTCCCCAGGAAGAAAAAGCAGCCCGCACCAAGCTGGAAACGAGCCTGGAAAACGCGATCTGGTACGGCGTCGATATAGAGAACGTGGCCCGGGAAGTCTATTCCGCTGCGAATGCCGGTGAACGTTTTTCCATGCAGACAAGCTGCCAGGCGACAACGGCACTTGCCATCCTTTCCGATTGTCTTGCTGACAGCCACCTGGCCCATGAGAATTTGAAGCGTCAGCTGAGAATCGGGTTTCTGAAATCGAATGAATATTCCCAGGCATCTGCAGGATTTGATTCGGCTGTCCAGCAAACACTCTGGTCGCAGATGGACCTTGCCTTCAGGGCGGCCTGTCCCGGATTAAGAAGTGAATTGATCGACCAGGTATTGCAGGGATCGGATAAAAATGAATTGCTGTTTCTGGCGACGCATCACTACATGGGATGCAGTGGAAAGCTTTCTGTCCTCCAGGCTCTTTCCGCTCGCGCCTTTTTCCTCCTGGAAAAACAGTTGGAAAATAAAAACGTTAAAGATATCCGGTTGACTGCAGCAAACGACACAGAACTTGACGCTTTCGGAAAACTGGCAGGCTGCTATAACTTCAGGAAGCTCAAGGCAGCGCAAGAAACAGAAAAACAGCACCGCACGACTTTCAATGCAAGGACTGAATTATTCGAAAGTTTCAGGAAACATCTTATCCAGGCCGGTTCGCCCGGAGACGATGGCACCAGGCAGCGTTTTTTATCGACGAATAAATCGGCGTCAGCATGTTTCTCTACTGCTGAACAGAAGGCGATATTAAGGAAGGCAATCGCTGCATCCGATCCCGCAACAATCGTCAAAGTGGCAAATCTTGCCAAGGTAACCGCCGGGGATCGCATGCTGGTGGAAGCGGCCAATGACTACCTTGCATCGCCCGACGTGGCCGACCTGGATGATGACAAGCTGATTGCTTATCTTGCCTTCCCTAAAAATAAAATCCCACCCGGCACGCGTGATCTGCTCGTTAAAGAGGCAATAAGACGTGCCGATGCAGCGACGATAGCGGTAGCCCGGCTGATAGCTGAACAGTTCAATCCCGATACCCATCTCCCTTTTACATGCCGCCGCCTGGTTCGCGCTGCGCTGGAGATCCGCGCATGGGAAAAAATCCGCGTCGAACTTCAGGATGCGGCCGGTGCCGGGGTGGCGCCACAGTCGATCGGGATAGATCTGGGCGACGAAACGCCCGGCAGATATTCACGCGCCTATAAAAAATTGATGTTCCAGCATTTGTCCGACAAATTAAGGATGAATGACGACGATCAAATCGGCACAAGGACAAGGACAGAGCCGCTTTTTTCCAGGCTGATCGAAGAACAGGATGCGGCCGATCTGGCGCCGCTTGCTGCCCGGGATCAGGACGAAATGGATGAGGCGCTTTCTGACTTTCTTCCTGACGCCGGAAATTGGAAGCGCGGACCAGGTTTGCAAAGGCTGACCGTTGGTCAGGAAAATACCTTGCGGACCATGCTTCTGGAACATATCTCGCAAGCGGCCTCTTCAAGAAAGGTCGCGGAAAACTCGCAGGAATTTCCGGTTTGCAGCCAGTTCCTGCGCGATACGACGCAAGCGCACCTGGCAGTGAACGGGGTGCTGATCCCGAAAATTGTCGATGCCAGGGTTCCAATGCAATCCGTAAGCCGGGGTCAGGCATACCTGAATGCAATGCGCAAGCTCCGCAACATCAGCGATGCGCAAATTTTCATGGCAAGCAGGGTCGCCAATCAAAGCATCGCCAATGTTTTTTCCGATTTCGTCTTGCAGGAAAAATTGTGTTCGCTGTCTGTCGATGAAATGGAAGCAGGGAATTTATCCGGGGCTGCCATTGCCAGCGAAGGTTTGCTGCCTGCCGACCTGCAATTCGATGAGAATGTCTTCATGAAGGCCAACGGAAATCTTGTCATTCGCGTCCATGCCGTGCAAAAAAATATCAGGGAATGGAAAGGCGCAGACATAAGCGAAGTCACTGTTCATACCGATGAAAACGCTTCTTCGTTCATGGCTGAATTAAATTTAGAAATCAATCGGGAGGGCGAAATATTGGAAGAGTTGTCCGCAAAAATTTCATTCGAGCGGATGTTTTCTGCGCAGCGTACGTTCCAGGTTGCCGGGCTCGCGCCGTAGCCATGTTAGCCGGCCGGTCGAGCGCCGGCCGGCGCAGTGGCAGTAGCCGGATGGTTTGATTCCTGGAAGGCAGGCTCCATAAATCAATGGGGAACGTGGCTCGACATGCGTGGTACAGATCGGCCAGTTTCCATAGCCCGAGGATTGCCATGCATGCGATTTCTGAACAGTCGTACGAGAACTGGAATGTACCTTATTCCGCATCTGCTCCAATCACTACCCCCGGCGACGAAGAAAATTTCTCCACGCGGCATTATGTCGCCGCCAAGCCATCCATTCCGCGTGCAAGTCAGAAAATCGTTTGCACCCAGAACATCAAATCAATACTTGAAAGAGTCCTGCTGACCGTTACAGACTTTTTCTCATGTTCCAGCGCGCTTGTGACCAAGCGTCTCGCTATCGAAAAAGATTTGAATCAGATGCTTCAATCCCCCCATAAAATGAAGCTGGACAATTGGGACATTGCTTTTAACAAGCGGTGTGCCGATGCAAGATGGTATGGCGTCGACGTGGATCGCGTCATCTACCAGGCATTCCTCAGCATGGAAAGTCACGCAGCAACTTCACTGAAATCGGTCTGCGAAAAAGGTGATTCACTAGGCTGGCTACAGCCTGCTATTGAGAGCCGGACACAGGCGCATGGCGCTGCCGTGAAGAAACTGGCTACCTTGTTGAGCCTGGATCCAAGCATTAAAAATGACGAGGATGACAACGAGATTGCCAGGATTTTTCAGGGCGCAGTGGCTGACGGATGCAACATTCGTTCTATCGTTGATTCGCTGATTGCTGGTGACAGCCTGCGTGCATTTCGTTTGCTGACAATAGCGTCGAATCCACATGGGGCATACTCTTCATTATTCGATGCAGTCAACGAGGCGGTCTGCGGAAAACTCCTGTCCGATGATAAAGTTTTCAACGAGCTGCTGGATCGAAACAGCATGCAGAATATAGACAAGATCTTTGGCCTGCTGAATCCGCATCTTTCTGGAGCATCCTCCGAAAAGGCCGCGGTCATCCACCTGACATGGGCTGCGAAAAATCGGCTGGATGAATTGGACAAACCTGGCGCTGCAAACGGCAATTACACGAAGTTTGAACGCTTTATACACGCCAGCGGATGCAAGCCAAACGAGATCCGGAGAATTTTTGCGCTGGCTGCCGCAAAGCATGTAAAGACAGCGCCACATTCTGCAGCCCCTTCGGCCAGTTCACCGAATGGTTATGACAAATGGCTGATTGATGCGAGACACGCCGGCGCATTAAGCGACGACAAACTGGTCAAGGCATTTGACGACGGCCTGTACGGTCTGCCAACGATGGAAATTGGCATATCGTCCGAGGACATGGCAGTTCTCAAGGCGGAAGCGGGTCGTCGGGCGGAATCTTCCGAAACCGATCTTTTAGTGACGCTCACGTCTGCTGCCACAGGTGCGATATTGATGGACAGCGTGTGGTATCTGCTGCCTGCCGTTCTGTTGGCGGAAAAACATGACGCGCGCATGAAAAAGTTCCAGGAGTTGTCTTTCTTCGAGCCTGGAAATACACAGGGGGAAATAGTCGAAAAAATGGTTCCGCGCGATCGGCAAAGGATCATCCAGTGCCTGAATTATTTATCAGGAAAATTACATGCGCATGGCGAAACCGATGCCGCGAAATTCCTGACAAGGCTTTTGCCGAAAATCGGAAGTTCCAGGAAGTGTGGAACCCCTCGTAAAAGCGACAGGAAAATGATCGTAACAATGCTGGCTCGCCATCTTTCAAAAGAGTCAGACTGGAAACGCGACTTCGAATGCAAGAAATTTTCACCCTCTGAACTTGCCAGTTTTCAGGAAAGTTTGACAAAGAGCCATAAGGAAATTTCCAACTTGAGTCAAAACAGCAGCCATGATGCGGGCAATCCGTTTTGCGAGCAGTTTAAAGTCGACAACCGGGGCTTCCATATATGGATCGGGACTGAGCCCATGGACGGCTTCTCGGGCCGCACCCCTGATGAACGATCACAGGCAATCATCCACGCGCTGATTTCCCGCTTGCAGATTTCGAAAGAGCAGGCAATGACAGTTTCCAGGCTTTGCACGCAGGACGTATCGAATCAAGTCATTTCGACGATGGCCGAGAAGAAAATATTCCTGATGCATCCGGCTGATGAGGAATCGCTCGGATTGCACGGTCCCCTGGGCGAGCGTGCGCTGACGCCGATGGTTCTGCCAATGGAGCAGATCGTGTCGAAAACCGCGGATGGAATCCTGACGGTAAAGTATTTCCTGTTCAAGGATAACCTGGCCGCAATGAGCGCCGCACCGTATGCGGTGCTACTGGATCCCGACAATTCGGCGTTTTGCGGCGAGTTGACGTTTTCCATTCAGGCGAATGGCGAATTCAACGTGGAAGGGGACGTGGTCCTTGGCTTGAAGAAGATCATCGTGGGCGTGTCCGAATAGTCGAAACCCGGTGCCTGAGGTGGATAGGATATCCGGGACCCCTGGCAGGCCTGCGCGTTTAACGCTCGGTAATGATCGTTCCCATCATGACGTCATGTGCGTTCGCCGCAAACACCGCCTCGCATGCCGCATACGCAATCCCGACCGTGCGGGGCGGTGCTTCCACCGCCAGCGTGCGGTCGTAGTAACCGCCGCCATATCCCAGCCGGTAACCCTGGGCATTGAATCCCACGCAGGGTATCGCCAGCAATTCGGGTCGCACCGGGGCGCCGCGTTGGGCCGGCGCCATCACTCCGTGCGCGTCGGCCGCCAATGCATCGCCCGGCCGCCACGGATGGAACGCCAGCGGCGCGTCGCGGCCGACGACCACCGGCAGCGCCAGCCGTATCCCGCGGTCGGCAAGGAGGGAATAGACGCCGGTCAGGTCCGGCTCGCCCTGCGTGGGCCAGTAGAGGCCGATCGATGCCGCCGGGTTTTCCTCCAGCCAAGCGGCCAGCCGTTCCGCGATCGCCTTGTCCCGCCAGGCCTTCTCGTCCGGCGGCATTGCCCTGCGCATGGCGAGCAGCGTCTTCCGTAATTGATGCTTTTCCATCATGTTGTAAGCGATATTCGAACGTGATTCCCGCAGGCCAGATGGCCGATGGGGCGTGCTATTCTAGTCCACCCACCAAACGATCAAGAATAAGGCAGCAAACCGATGTTTCCGATGAAATGGACAGCCGGCCTGGCGCTCGCGTGCGCCGCAATCATGGTCCCCGCCGCCCACGCCCAGCAGCGCCCGCAACAGCAGCAATACAGCAGCGAGGACGACATGTTTGCCGCGCTGCGCGAAGCAGCGAAGGTTAACGATGTCCTCAGGACGTCCGACCTGGCTTCCCGGCTGGGCAATTATTCCATCCCTTCCTACATCGATTACTACCGCCTGAAGCCGCGCATGAAGGACCTGCCGGAGGCGGAAATCCGCGACTTCCTGCGCCGCTACGAGAACACGGCCATCGCCGACCGGCTGCGCAACGACTGGCTGCTGGAACTGGGCAAGGTGCGCGACTGGAGGACCTTCGACGAGCAATATCCGTTGTTCGCGCTGGACGACGATACGCAGGTCAAGTGCTATGCGCTGATGTCGAGGATCGATCGCGGCCAGAATGTCGCGGCCGAGGCGCGCTCGCTGCTGGTGTCGCCCAAGGACTATGGCGAAGCCTGCCCGGCGCTGGTGATGCGGCTCGCGGAAACCCGCCAGTTCACCGACGAGGAAGTCTGGAACCAGGTGCGGCTGGCGGCCGAATACAATTATCCCAACCTGATGCGCCGGCTGGCGCTGGCGACCGACGCGCCGGAAAACCTGGTGCAGCTGGCCTATGACAAGCCAGCCGCCGTGATCGCGAAGAGCGCCAGCGGCCCGCGCGCGGTGCATGAAGCCTTCCTGATCGCGGTGGGCCGGGTCGCGCGCGGCAACCTGGAACAGGCGGGCGCCGAAGTGCTGGGCGCATCGTCCTACCTGTCGCCCCGCGAAGTCGCCATCGGCTGGTCGATGGTGGCGATGCAGGCGGCGCAGAAGCTGCAGCCGGATGCGGTCGAGTACTGGAAGAAAACCCTGCCGGCGCCGCTGTCGCTCGACGGTTACCAGTGGCGGGTGCGCAGCGCGCTGCGCGCCGGCGACTGGGCGCTGGTCAGGAGCAGCATCGAGGCGATGCCGGCGTCGCTGAAGGACGACAGCGCCTGGGTCTACTGGCTGGGCCGGGCCTACAAGGCGCAGGGCCAGCGCGAGCAGGCGGACGAACGCTTCCAGTCGATCGCCGGGCTGACCAGCTTCTACGGCCAGCTCGCGCTGGAGGAACTGGGACAGAAGATCACGATACCGCCGCGCGCCGCCGCCCCGAGCGAGGACGACCTGGCCGCGATGGCGTCGAACCAGGGCTTCCGCCGGGCGTTCCGCTTCTTCGACCTGAACATGCGCTTCGAGGGTTACCGCGAGTGGAACTGGCAGCTGCGCAAGATGAGCGAGCGCCAGCTGCTGGCCGCGGCTGAATTCGCGCGCCGCAGCAATGTGCTGGACCGCATGGTCAACACCTCGGACCGCACGAAGACCGAGGTCGACTTCACCCAGCGCTTCCCGTCGCCGCACCATGACATCATGCATCCGGCCACGCGCGACCTGGGGCTGGACAAGGCCTGGGTCTACGGGCTGATCCGCCAGGAATCGCGCTTCGTGCAGGCCGCGCGCTCGCATGTCGGCGCCTCCGGGCTGATGCAGCTGATGCCGGGGACGGCGAAGGAAGTGGCGCGCAAGATCGGCCTGCTGGACTTCAGCCAGGCCCGCATCAACGATGTCGGCACCAACATCCTGCTGGGCACCAATTACCTGAACATGGTGCTGCAGTCGCTCGACAATTCGCAGCCGCTGGCGACCGCCGCCTACAACGCCGGTCCGGGCCGTCCGAAGGCCTGGCGCGCAACGCTGACGCGGCCGGTGGAAGGCGCGATCTTCGCCGAGACCATCCCGTTCGCGGAAACCCGCGGCTATGTGAAGAACGTGATGTCCAACGCGACCTACTACGCGGCCCTGTTCGAGAATGCGCCGCAGTCGCTCAAGGCCAGGCTGGGCACGATCACGCCCAAGGGTTATAACGGCAGTTCGAACGGAGATGCATTCTGATGGCTATCCTGCATGGTCCCTATTGCGCCAACGTGCTGGTGCTCGGCGGCAGCGGATTCATCGGCAGCCGCCTCGTTGCGCAACTGGCGTCGCAGGGACGCGGCATCGTCCTGCCGACCCGCCGCGCCATCAACGCCAGACATCTGCAGATGCTGCCGGGCGTCGACGTGGTCGAGGCCGATATCCATGACGAGGCCGCGCTGGCGCAGCTGATGCGCGGCGTCGATGCGGTGATCAACCTGGTCGGCGTGCTGCACTCGCGCCGCGGCAGGAGCGGCACCGCCTACGGACCGGACTTCGAGCGCGCCCATGTCGAGCTGCCGCGCAAGGTGGCGGCGGCCTGCGTCCGGGCCGGCGTGCGCCGCAGCCTGCACATGAGCGCGCTGGGCGCGTCGCCGGACGGGCCGTCGATGTACCTGCGCTCGAAGGCGGCCGGCGAGGCGGCGGCGCTGTCCCAGCCGGGGCTGGCGGTCACGATCTTCCGGCCCTCGGTGGTGTTCGGCGAGGGCGACAGTTTCCTCAACCTGTTCGCGTCGCTGCAGAAGATCCTGCCGGTGGTGGCGATCGGCGGCGCCGACGCCCGCTTCCAGCCGGTGTATGTCGAGGACGTGGTGCATGCGTTCGTCGCCGCGCTGGAAGACCAGGCGACGATCGGCCAGGTCGTCGAGCTGGTCGGCCCCAAGGTCTACACGCTGCGCGAGCTGGTGCAGCTGGCGGGCCGCTACAGCGGCCATCCGCGCCCGGTGTTCGGCTTGCCGCCGGCGCTGGCGCGGATGCAGGCCTGGTTCCTCGAGCATGCGCCGGGCGGACCCCTGATGAGCCGCGACAACCTCGACTCGATGCAAACCGATAATGTCGGTTCCCCCGGCGCCGTGCCGATGCCGACCGCGCCGGAAGACATCGCCCCGTTCTACCTGGGCGACCAGCCGTCGCCGACAGGCTACGACCATACCCGCCGGCGCGGCTGACCCGGCCGCCTTCCCGCATTCCCGCCTTACACCCGGATATCCTGCCATGCAATCAACCATACTCGACCCGACGCTTTCCGAAACCCTCGCCAGCGCCGAGCACTCCGGCTACAAGCTGGTGATCGCCAACAAGAATTATTCTTCGTGGTCGATGCGGCCGTGGGTCGCGATGACCGCCTTCGGCATCCCGTTCCAGGAAATCCGCATCCCGCTGGACCAGCCGGAAACCGGCAACAAGATCGCGATGTACTCCAGTTCCGGCCGGGTGCCGGTGCTGGTCACCCGTGAAACCACGATCTGGGACTCGCTGGCCATCTGCGAATACCTCGCCGAGCAGTTCCAGGAAAAGAACATGTGGCCGCAGGACATGGTCGCGCGGGCGCTGGCGCGCAGCATCTGCGCCGAGATGCATTCGGGTTTCACCGGCCTGCGCAATGCGATGACGATGAACATCCGCGCCCGGCTGCCGGGCCGGGGCCGCTCGCCGGAAGCGCAGGGCGACATCGGCCGCATCTGCGAAATCTGGGAAACCTGCCTGTCCAATTTCGGCCATCACCAGTTCCTGTTCGGCGACTTCTCGATTGCCGACGCGTATTACGCGCCGGTCGTGACCCGCTTCCAGACCTACGGCGTGTTCCTGGCGCCGGCGCTGCAGGCCTATGCCGACCGGGTGCGCGAACATCCGGCGGTGGCGCAATGGATGCGCGAGGCCGAGGCGGAAACCGAAGTCGTCGAGCGCTTCGAGGACTGGCCAGAGTAAGGGGCGGGCTGCATATGAAAACCTTCGTGGTGGGCGGAGCGGTGCGCGACCGGCTGCTCGGGTTGCCGGTCCAGGATCGCGACCACGTGGTCATCGGCGCCACGCCCGAACAGATGCTGGCCCAGGGCTTCCGCCCGGTCGGCAAGGACTTCCCGGTGTTCCTGCATCCCAAAACCAGCGAGGAATACGCGCTGGCCCGCACCGAGCGCAAGACGGCGCCCGGCTACAGGGGATTCCTGTTCCACGCGGCGCCCGACGTGACGCTGGAAGAAGACCTGGTGCGGCGCGACCTGACCATCAATGCGATTGCCGAAACCGAGGACGGCACGCTGATCGACCCGTTCGGCGGCCAGCATGACCTGGAAGCGCGGGTGTTTCGCCACGTGTCGGACGCCTTTGCCGAAGACCCGGTGCGCATCCTGCGCCTGGCCCGGTTTGCCGCCCGCTTCGCCGACTTTACCGTCGCGCCTGAAACCGAGGCGCTGATGCGCGCGATGGTGCTGGCCGGCGAGGTCGATGCGCTGGTGCCGGAACGGGTCTGGCAGGAACTGTCGCGCGGGCTGATGGAGCGGGCGCCGTCGCGGATGTTCGAGGTGCTGCGCGGCTGCGGCGCGCTGGCCCGCATCCTGCCGGAACTCGACCAGCTGTGGGGCGTGCCGCAGCCGCCCCAGCATCATCCGGAAGTCGACACCGGCGTGCACGTGATGATGGTGGTCGACATGGCCGCGCGCATTGGCGGCACGCTGCCCGTGCGCTTCGCCGCGCTGATGCATGACCTCGGCAAGGGCGCCACGCCGCCGTCCGAATGGCCGCGCCATTATGGCCACGAGGCGCGCAGCGTCGAACTGGCGGAAGCGGTCTGCCACCGGCTGAAAATACCCAACGACTGCCGCGAACTGGCGCTGATGGCCGCACGCGAGCATGGCAACGTGCAGCGCGCGCAGGAACTGCGGCCGGCCACTATCGTGAAGATGCTGGAGCGCTGCGACGCCTTCCGCAAGCCGCAGCGCTTCGTCGACATGCTGCAGGTTGCCGAATGCGACCATCGCGGCCGCATGGGGCTGGAGGAACGGCCGTTTCCGCAGATGCAGCTGCTGCAGAAGGCGATGGAAGCGGCGCGGTCGGTCAACGCCGGCGCCATTGCCCAGTCAGTCGCGAAAAGCCATCCGGACCAGCCATCCCGGATAACGGAAGCGATACACCAGGCCCGGATTGCTGCAGTTGCACTATGCGTCAAAGAAACAACATTTTAAATGTATTGCCCTAAAAGAACGTATCTCCGGCCTTATTTCACTAATTTCTACTCAAACTTTCACTATCTCGCCCCAACTCCTTTGAGTACAAACAAAACTGCTCGTATTAGAGAGCGGATTCCAGCATTTTTCGCACACATGTCCTAGAATGAGTTGTGCGTTGCAGCATGCTGCGACCGTCTGGAGCAAACAATGAATTTACTGAGTAATGCCTTATCCCGTCTGGCCGTGCGCGATCCCGAGGAAGGACCGGAGAAGTTTCCGGTGCGCGTCAAGGCGCTCTCGGAACGGGACCGCCGCCGCCTGCTGATGCACTTCCTTGCGCTCAACGAGTCGGACCGGCTTTTGCGTTTCGGCACGGTGCTGCCGGATGAATTGCTGACCCGTTATGTGCAGAAGCTGAATTTTTCGCGCGATACGGTGTTCGGCGTCTATGACAACCGGTTCAAGCTGATGGGCGTGGGCCACCTGGCCTTCGCCCCGCGCGAAGCGCTGCCGGCGGTGCGCGATGCGACGACCAAGGAGCGGGTGGCCGAATTCGGCGTGTCGGTCTCGTCCGAGGCGCGCGGCATGGGCATAGGCACCAAGCTGTTCCAGCGCGCCGCCATCCACTGCCGCAACGCGGATGTCGATACGCTCTACATGCATTGCCTGTCTTCCAACCGCACGATGATGCATATCGCCAAGAAAGCCGGCATGGCGATCGAGCGCTCCTACGGCGAGGCGGATGCCTACCTGAAACTGGCGCCGCCCAGCCCGGCCACCGTGATGCAGGAAGCGGTCGAGGAACAGGTGGCGATGCTCGATTACACGCTGAAAGCCAATGCCCGCGCCGCTTCCAAGTGGCTGTCGAGCCTGACCAAGGAACATTGAGCGCGGTCGGCGCCGGCCAGGGTGACGCGACCGTTGTCCCGGCCGGCCGCCCGCTCAGCCCAGCGGCAGTGCCGTCGTCTCCTTCACCTGCTGCAGCGCAAAGCTCGACCTGACGTCCAGCACCGCCGGATGCCGCAGCAGCGTGTCCATCATGAAGCGGGAAAAATGCTCCATGTCCTCGACATGCACCCGGAGCAGGTAATCCATGTCGCCGGTCATCGCATGGCAGGCAATCACTTCCGGCCAGTGCATGACCGCGGCCGCGAAGGCCGCGCGTGACGAGGTCGCGGAACGGGCGCCGCCCTCGCCGTGTTTTTCCAGCCGCACGTTGACATAGGCCAGCAGGCCCAGCCCGAGCTTGTCAGCGTCCAGCAGCGCCACGTATTTGCGGATCACGCCGGCCTGTTCGAGCCGCCGTATGCGCCGCAGGCAGGGCGACGGCGACAGGCTGACCTGCTCGGCCACCTCCTGGTTGCTGAGCCGCCCGTTCTCCTGCATCACCGCCAGAATCCGCCTGTCCATCTTGTCCAGTTCAATCCGCGCCATAATCTGCCCCAGATAATCGTATCGACGCAATATTATTGCGCAAGGCCGGCAAACACCAGGCGGGATTGCAATTTAATGCCAGCCACTCCTGCCTATACTGTTCGCTAGTCAATCAAGGAGAAAAGCATGGAGATGCAGACCTGGGACAATCCGATGGGAACCGACGGCTTCGAATTCGTCGAATATGCGGCGCCGGACCCGAAGGCGCTGGGCGCGCTGTTCGAGACCATGGGCTTCACCGCCATCGCCCGCCACCGCCACAAGGATGTCACGCTGTATCGCCAGGGCGACATCAACTTCATCATCAATGCCGAGCAGGATTCCTTTGCGCAGCGCTTCGCGCGCCAGCATGGCCCGTCGGTCTGCGCAATCGCCATCCGCGTCAACGACGCTGCCTATGCGTACAAGCGGGCGCTGGAACTCGGCGCCTGGGGTTTCGACAACCGCACCGGCCCGATGGAACTCAACATCCCGGCGATCAAGGGCGTCGGCGATTCGCTGATCTATTTCGTCGACCGCTGGCGCGGCAAGAATGCCGCCAGCGGCGTGCCGGCGGGGGCGATCGGCGACATCAGCATCTACGACGTCGACTTCGTCGCGATACCCGGCGCCAATGCGCAGCCGCGAGGCGTCGGCCTGACCTATATCGACCACCTGACGCACAACGTGCATCGCGGCCGCATGAAGGAACTGGCGTCGTTCTATGAAACGCTGTTCAACTTCCGCGAAATCCGCTACTTCGACATCGAGGGCAGGCTGACCGGCCTGAAGTCCAAGGCGATGACCTCGCCCTGCGGCAAGATCCGCATTCCCATCAACGAGTCGTCGGATGACAAATCGCAAATTGCCGAGTATCTCGATGCCTATCATGGCGAGGGCATCCAGCACATTGCGCTGGGGACAGACGATATCTACGGCGCGGTCGCCGCGATGAAGGACAGGAACGTGGGCTTCCAGGACACGATAGAAACCTATTACGACCTGGTCGACCGCCGCCTGCCCGGCCATGGCGAAAACCTGGACGAGCTCAAGCGCCTGCGCATCCTGATCGACGGCAGCAAGGCATCGACGCAGGCCGAGCCGGGGCAGGAGGCGCAGAAGGAACTGCTGCTGCAGATCTTCACGCAGAACGTGATCGGCCCGATCTTCTTCGAGATCATCCAGCGCAAGGGCGACCAGGGTTTCGGCGAGGGCAATTTCCGCGCGCTGTTCGAGTCGATCGAACTCGACCAGGTGCGGCGCGGGGTCATCAAGGACGACAGCACGAGCACACAACCATGAACACAGAACTCGATCCGGCAGGACAGGCGGCATTCCTCGAAGCGGTGGCGGAGAAATCCGGCAGCGGCGCATTGCGCGGCGACTATACCCACGCCGACGCGCAGTACGTGGTGCGGCAGGACTGGAATGCCTATACGCCGGACGAGCATGCATTGTGGCGGCGGCTGTATGCGCGGCAGGCGAAGCTGCTGCCGGGCCGGGCGGCGGACGTGTACATCGAGGGCTTGGCGAAGCTGGAAGCCGAGGACGGCATACCGCGTTTCGACCAGGTGTCCGAAAAGCTGCATGCGGCCACCGGCTGGCGGCTGGTGGCCGTGCCGGGCCTGGTCCCGGACCAGACGTTCTTCGAACACCTGGCGGCGCGCCGCTTCCCGGTGACAGTCTGGCTTCGCACGCCCGCGGAAGTCGACTACATCGTCGAGCCGGACATCTTCCACGACTTTTTCGGGCACGTGCCGCTGCTGTTCAACCCGGTGTTCGCCGACCACCTGCAGGAGTACGGCAAGGGCGGCCTGAAGGCCATGCCGCTGGGCGGACTGCCTTACCTGGCAAGGCTTTACTGGTACACGATCGAATTCGGCCTGATGGAAACCGCGCAGGGCCTGCGGGCGTACGGCGCCGGCATCCTGTCCTCGGGCGGGGAAATCGAGCACTGCCTGACCAGCCCGAAACCGCGCCGCATCGCCTTCGATGTGGAACGGGTGATGCGCACGCTCTACCGTATCGACGACTACCAGGACACGTATTTCGTGATCCGCGATTTCGAACAGCTGTTCCAGGAAACTGCGCCCGATTTCACACCCATCTATGCCCGCCTGTCGCAACAGGCGCCGTACCCGGCCAACACGCTGCTGCCGGGCGAAAAGCACTGGAAAGTTGATTAAACAAGTACGGTAGCAATTCATTAATCGCCTTAACGGGCGATATGTTAATGTTTAAGCCAGGTCGAACAAGATGGCCCGCCCACAAGGTGGGTTGTCGGCCGCGAGAAGTCGCACCCCAAAGACACAATTTTTGGCATGGAGACAGTATGAACGCACCATTACCACCCGATCGGCAATCGCCGGCCGGTCCGATATCCCTCGACGACAAATACACGCTGGAGCGCGGCCGGGCCTTCCTGACCGGCACCCAGGCGCTGATCCGCCTGCCGATGCAGCAGCGCATCCGCGACGCCCATGCCGGCCTCAACACGGCCGGCTTCGTGACCGGTTATCGCGGCTCGCCGCTGGGCAGCGTCGACCAGACCGCGATGAAGGCGAAGAAATACCTGGACGCGCAGCATGTGCGCTTCCATCCGGGCGTCAACGAAGACCTGGCCGCCACCAGCATCTGGGGCACGCAGCAGGTCAACCTGTTCGAGGGCGCGCTGTACGACGGCGTGTTCGGCATGTGGTACGGCAAGGGGCCGGGCGTGGACCGCTGCGGCGACGTCTTCAAGCATGCGAACATGGCCGGCACCAGCGCCCATGGCGGCGTGCTGGTGCTGGCCGGCGACGACCATGCGGCGAAGTCGTCCACCACCGCGCACCAGAGCGAGCACATCCTGAAAGCCTGCGGCATCCCGGTGCTGTATCCGTCCACTGTGCAGGAATACCTGGACTACGGCCTGCATGGCTGGGCGATGAGCCGCTACACCGGGCTGTGGGTGGCGATGAAGTGCGTGACCGACATCGTCGAGTCGGGCGCCGCGGTCGACCTCGACCCGGACCGTGTGCAGATCGTGCTGCCGCAGGATTTCCAGCTGCCGGCGGGCGGGCTCAACATCCGCTGGCCGGACGCGGTGCTGGAGCAGGAAGCGCGGATGAGCAACTACAAGTGGTACGCGGCGCTGGCCTATGCCCGCGCCAACAAGTTGAACCGCATCGTCTGGGACAGCCCGCGCGCCCGGATCGGCATCATCACCGCCGGCAAGTCCTACCTCGACACGCGGCAGGCGCTGGCCGACCTCGGCATCGACGAGACGGTGGCGCGCGACATCGGCATCCGCCTCTACAAGGTCGGCATGACCTGGCCGCTGGAAGCCGAAGGCGTGCGCGAATTCGCGCAGGGGCTGGAGGAAATCCTGGTGGTCGAAGAGAAGCGCCAGATCCTCGAATACCAGCTGAAGGAAGAGCTGTACAACTGGCGCGACGACGTCCGTCCGCGCGTGGTGGGCAAGTTCGACGACACCGGCGAGTGGAGCAACAAGCACCAGGCCGGGCACGGCGAATGGCTGCTGCCGGCAACCTATGAACTGAACCCGGCGCAGATTGCGCGGGCGATCGCCAGCCGCATCTCGCGCTACTTCGCCGGCCATCCGATCGAGGCGCGGGTGCGCGAGCGCATCGCCTACCTGGAGGCCAAGGAAGCGGTGCTGAAGGTCAGCGCGCCCGACCCGGCCAAGGACCGCATCCCGCATTTCTGCTCGGGCTGCCCGCACAACACCTCGACCAGGGTGCCCGAAGGCAGCCGCGCGCTGGCCGGCATCGGCTGCCACTACATGGCGCTATGGATGGACCGCGAAACCGCGACCTTCACCCACATGGGCGCGGAAGGCGCGACCTGGATAGGCGCGGCGCCGTTCACCAGCGAGAAGCACGTGTTCTCCAACCTCGGCGACGGCACCTACTACCACTCGGGCCTGTTGGCGATACGGGCGGCGGTGGCAGGCAAGGTCAACATCACCTACAAGATCCTGTACAACGACGCCGTGGCGATGACCGGCGGCCAGACGGTGGATGGCCCGATCGACCCGGCGATGATCTCGCGCCAGATCGCGGCCGAAGGCGTGCACCCGATCATCGTGGTGACCGACGAGCCGGACAAGTACCCGGCCGGCGTCGACTGGGCGCCGGGCGTGACGATACGCCACCGCAGCGAACTCGACGCGGTGCAGCGCGAACTGCGCGAGGTGCAGGGCGTCTCGGCAATGATCTACGACCAGACCTGCGCGTCGGAGAAGCGCCGCCGCCGCAAGCGCAACGAGTACCCGGACCCGGCCAAGCGTGTGGTCATCAACGAGGCGGTCTGCGAAGGCTGCGGCGACTGCAGCGTGCAGTCCAACTGCCTGTCGGTGGAGCCGCTGGAAACCGAGTTCGGCCGCAAGCGCCAGATCAACCAGTCCTCGTGCAACAAGGACTATTCCTGCGTCAACGGCTTTTGCCCGAGCTTCGTGACGGTCGAGGGCGGCCAGCTCAGGAAGCCGAAGAAGGCCGCCGTTGCCGAGGCCGGCAAGCCGATGCCGGCGCAGGCCAGCCTGCCGACGCCGGCGCTGCCGGGCACGCAGGAGCCGTACGGCATCCTGGTCACCGGCATCGGCGGCACCGGCGTGGTGACGGTCGGCCAGATCCTGGCGATGGCCGCGCACGTCGAAGGCAAGGGCTGCTCGGTGCTGGACATGAGCGGCCTGGCGCAGAAGGGCGGGCCGGTGCTGTCGCACGTGCGCCTGGCCGACCACCCGGAGCAAATCTTTTCGACCCGCGTGGGCACCGGCGCCGCCGACCTCGTCATCGGCTGCGATGAAATCGTGACCGCCGGCCGCGACGCGCTGTCGCGCATGGGCGAGGGCCGCACCCACGCGGTGATCAACGCGACCGGCACGCCGACCGCCGCCTTCGTCCGCAACCCGGACTGGCAGTTCCCCGAAGCCGGCGCGCAGCAGGACATCAACCGCGCCTGCGGCGCCGGCCAGGCCGAGTTCGTCGACGCCGGCCGCATCGCGACCGCGCTGATGGGCGACACCATCGCCACCAACATGTTCATGCTGGGCTATGCGTGGCAAAAAGGCTGGGTGCCGCTGGCCGAGGCGTCGGTGCTGAAGGCCATCGAGCTCAATGGCGTGTCGGTCGCCTTCAACACCCAGGCATTTGCCTGGGGCCGGGTCGCCGCGCATGACCTTGCAGCGGTGGAAAAGCTGGCCCGCGCCAGCGCACCGGCCCAGGTGATCGAGTTCAAGCGCGCGCCCGGCCTGGACGACGTGATCACCCGTCGCGTCGCCTTCCTGACCGGCTACCAGAATGCCGCCTATGCGGCGCAGTACACCGACCTCGTTGCGAAGGTGCGGCAGGCCGAGAGCGCCGTGGTCGAGGCAGGCAAGCCCCTGCGCCTGACCGAGACGGTGGCGCGCTACTACTTCAAGCTGATGGCCTACAAGGACGAGTACGAAGTGGCGCGCCTGCATTCGGACCCGGCGTTCGCGCAGAAGATCGCCGGCATGTTCGAAGGCGACTACAAGGTGAAATTCCACCTGGCGCCGCCGCTGCTGGCCAGGCGCGACAGCAAGGGCCACCTGGTCAAGCGGGAATTCGGGCCATGGATGATGGGCGCGTTCCGTATTCTGGCGCGGCTGCGGGGCCTGCGGGGGAGCGCGCTCGATGTGTTCGGGTATACCGCCGAGCGGCGGACCGAGCGGGAGCTGATCGGGCATTATCGCGACACGCTGCTGGGTGTGCTGCCGCGGCTGTCTTCGGACAATCTGGCGCAGATGATTGCGCTGGCGGCGGTGCCGGAGGATATACGGGGATATGGGCATGTGAAGGAGCGGCACCTGCTTGCTGCGCGGGCGAAGGAGGCGGCGTTGCTGGCGGCCTTGCGGGGGGAGAAGGTGGAGGAGCTTCATGCCGCATGAGCGGGGACCTGATCAGGCCTGATTGAGGTTTGATCGGGTTGGTGGTTTCGGCGGGGGCAGGGGAAAATTGCATCCTGATGCAGTTGCGACTGGCCCCGCGCAGCGACAGTTGCGGTTGCAGTTGCCGTTGCTTGTGAAGTGGCAGTTGCCGTTGCCGTTGCAGTGAATCCCCGTTAGATGGCGACGCGTCGCCAGCGCCTGAAACGGATAAAGAAGCGTCCGCTGTCTGAGCGAAGCGAGTTTCGGACGCTTCCCGTTTCAGGTGCTGGCGGCGCGTGCAGTCCGCGCAGCGGACCGCCATCGTAGGGGTCGCCTTTTTTGCGCCACTTTTTTGGCGAAGCAAAAAAGCGGGTCGGCTGCCGGGCCGAACACCCGGCTACTCCCCACGGCAGTGAAGCCTCAATGTTCCACCCGTCAGCAGACGTAGCATCGGCGCCTTGCTGTGGCGTGTTCTCGTAACGTGCAGCCGTCGCAAACTGCAGAAGCGGCTTCGCGACGGTACGCCGGCGGGCGGATGAAGCAATACTGTCTGTCCTGCCGGACGACCTAGCCGGGTTTCGGCCCGGCAGCCGACCTACTTCTCTTGCTTCGCCAAGAGAAGTAGGCAAGAGAAGGCGACCCCGGAGATGCCGCCCCGCTGCGCGGGGTGCCCACGCCGCTGGCACCGAAATCGGGAAGCGTCCGAAACTCGCTTCGCTCAGACAGCGGACGCTTCTTTTTCCGATTTCGGCACCAGCGACGTGGCGTCATCAACGGGATTCACTGCAACAGCCACTGCCAAGGCAACGGCAACGGCCACTTCAAAAGCAACGGCCACTTCAAAAGCAACGGCCACTGCAACGGCAACCGCAACCGCAACTGTCGCTGCGCGGGCAACGGCTCCGGTCGCTGCGCGAAACTGCTATCTCATCTGAAAATCGCTTGCCGATAGGCGTTGGTGCGCTGCACCGCTCGGCGCCACCTCGAATTTCTCACGGCCCGCCGCCTTCATCTCCATGCGATTTTGCGCAAATCTTGCGCAAAGATTCCCTTTCCCCCACCCCATATCAACGATCCACGCAAAACCTGTTTGCGCAAAACTTGTCAATATTGCATTCAATCAATTGGCAAGGAACGAACGTGGACAACAGGGGCGTTGGCGCGCGTGGCGGCTGGGTGCGTGGGGCAGGCGGGATGCTGCTGCATATGGCGGGCGTACTGGCGGTTGCGGGCGTCGCGGTGGCGCTGCTGCTGGCGGGGCTGGTCTGGATCACGATCAAGGAAACGCCGGACGTCGACCACCTGCGTACCGTGCGGGCGGTGCATCCGAGCGTGGTGCTGGCGGGCGATGGCAGCGAGCTGACGACCCTGCGCAATGTGCAGCGCGAATGGCTGCCGCTGGACAGGGTCTCGCCGCAGGTGGTGCATGCGCTGGTCGATACCGAGGACAAGCGTTTCTACGAGCATCCGGGCGTGGACGTGCGGCGCACGCTGGCGGCGGCGTTCCGGACGGCCAATGGCGATACCCAGGGCGGTTCCACCATCACCCAGCAGCTGGTGCGCAACCTGTATCCGGAAGAGATCGGGCGTGCGCGGACGGTCAACCGCAAGCTGCGGGAGATCATCACGGCGACGCGCATCGAGCAACGCTATACCAAGGATGAGATTCTCGAGACCTACCTGAACACCGTGCCGTTTCTCTATAACGTCTACGGCATCGAGATGGCGGCGCGCACGTATTTCGGCAAGCCGGCGGCTGAACTCGGCGCGCTCGAGAGCGCGACGCTGGTGGGCATGCTCAAGGGCACCCATTACTACAATCCGGTGGTCAACCCGGAACGCGCGCGCGGCCGCCGCGACGTGGTGCTGGCGCAGATGGTGCGCGGCGGGCACCTGAGCGACGAGGAATTCCGGCGACTGCGCGGCACGCCGCTGGGGCTGAACTTCCAGCGGCAGGCGGAAGCGGCCGGCAGCGCGACGCATTTCACCGAATATGTCCGCAAGTGGCTGGCCGACTGGGCCGAGCGGAACAACCGCGATCTCGGCGCCGAAGGCCTGGTCATCCAGACCACGCTGGACCCGAAGCTGCAGGCGCTGGCGGCGGAAGCGGTCGAGCGGCAGTCGCAGGTGCTGCAGGCGGTGGCCGATGTCGAATGGGGCACGGCGTCGCCGCGTCTGCTGTCGAAAACGCCGGCGGCCTATGAAAAGATGCAGGCCAGGGTGCAGCCTTTCCGCTACCTGTGGACCGAGCGCGGCACGCTGCTCGACAGCTTCCTGCGCGAGACGCCCGAGTTCCGCCGCGCGGTTGCCGCCGACGGCGAGGCGGCGACGCTGGCGCGGCTCAAGCGCGATCCGGCCTTCATCGCCCGGCTGCAGGAAGCCAAGACCCGGCTGGAAGCCGGCTTCCTGGCGATGGACCCGGCCAGCGGCGAAGTGCGGGCCTGGGTCGGCAGCCGCGACTTCCAGCGCGACCAGTACGACCATGTGGCCCAGGCCGAGCGCCAGCCGGGTTCGACCTTCAAGCCCTTCGTCTATGGCGCGGCGCTGGAACGCGGCTTCAGCCCGGAACGGATGTATGCGGACGGCCCGGTGGAAATCCGGCTGGGCGACGGCCGTTTCTGGCGGCCGGCGGACATGGGCGGCGCAAGCGGCCGGCCGATGAGCCTGCGCGACGGCCTGGTCTACTCGAAGAACACCATTACCGCGCAGGTGATGCAGGATGTCGGCGTCAACGACATCGTCGCACTGGCCAAGGCGGCCGGCGTCAACCGCAGCAAGCTCGACGCGGTGCCGTCGCTGGCGCTGGGCACGAGCCCGGTCACGCTGCTTGAAATGGTGGCTTCCTATGGCACGATCGCGCGCGGCGGCGAATACCGCGAGCCGATCTTCATCCGCAGCATCAAGGACCGCGAGGGCAGGGTGCTGGCCGAATTCAGCAAGGCGCCGGTGCGGGTGATGAGCGAGCAAACCTCGACCGAACTGATCGACATGATGCGCGGCGTGGTCAGCCGCGGCACCGGCACTGCGATCAAGAGCCAGTTCCGCATCGTCGCCGATATCGCCGGCAAGACCGGCACCACGCAGAACAATACCGACGGCTGGTTCATCCTGATGCATCCCAATCTCGTGGTCGGCTCATGGGTCGGCTTCAACGATGCCCGCGTCACCATGCGCAGCGACTATTGGGGCCAGGGCGGCCATAGCGCGCTGCTGCTGGTCGGCGACTTCTTCCGTGCGGCAACGGCCAAGGGCATGCTCGACGTGAAGGCGTCGTTCCCGCGCCCGGCCCGTCCGTCTCTGATGGCCGCCGCGCCGCCCCCGGCGATGATGGACAACCAGGGCGAAGTGGTGACGACCGCCGCCGCACTGGAATCGCTGCCGCCTCCGACCACCCGCGCCGATATCGTGGTGCGGCGTTATGTCGGCGGCGGCGTCTGGGCCGGCGACAGCCAGGCAGCCGCCCTGGCTGACAAGGCCGGCAAGGCCGACGCCATGCCGGCCCGCAGCGCCGAGGAAGTCGGCGCCATCCTCGGCGGCATGGGCCGCGACCCGGTGACCGGCGCCCGCATGGCTGCCCGCAGCGCGGTCGACTATGGCGACGATCATCCGGTGGCCACCTCGGGCGCATCGGGCGGCGGCGAAACGCAGGCCGGCGCGGAAGCCGAACCGATACGCTGAAATCCCGTCCAGCGCAGAAAATCCCCGGAATTGCTGCAGGTTGTGCTTGGCCGTTACATTGGCAAAGTGCTATTCTCTTGCAAGTTTTAAATGATGGACAATTTAGCATCACGAGGCGCCGGCAACGGCGCCCAATCAACCGATCCGGATGGAGATAAATATGGAACAGCCTCAGGAATCATCGCAACAAGCGCATGAGCTCACGTCCCAGGTGACCTATAACCCGGACAACCTGCTTGACTCGCTGATCGAGCGCCTGAACCTGAAGAACGATGCCGCGCTGTCGCGTGCGCTCGAGGTCGCGCCGCCGGTCATCAGCAAGATCCGCCATCGCCGGCTGCCGGTGGGCGCATCCATGCTGATCCGCATGCACGAAGTCTCCAACATGGATATCCGCGAGCTGCGGGAATTGATGGGCGACCGCCGCACCAAGTACCGCCTGAGCGATGCGCAGGGCAAGCCCAAGCCAGAAAAAGCCTGACCGCCAATCCTGCATGGGTGTTTATGTTCGGCATCGCACTGTTGGAATGAACCTGCCTGGAGATAATGCTTTACAGGCGGACGGACCAGATCCGGTCCGGTTTCCGCGCCGTATAACTCATCTCCGGAGCAACACCATGAAATCGAAACTTCTCGCCTTGTGCCTGTTCGCCTCGCTCGCTTCGCTGTCGGGCGCCGCGTCCGCCAAGGGTTGCCTGAAGGGCGCAGCGGTCGGCGGCGTCGCCGGCCACGTGGCTGGCAACCATGGCGTGCTGGGCGCGGCTGCCGGCTGCGCAGTCGGACGCCATCGCGCCAACAAGAAAGATGCTGCCCAGGCGCAAGCCCAGACGCAGCAGCCGGCGCCCGCACCCGCGCCAGCCAAGTAAATCCGTGGCGGGTGGCGCCGTCGCCCGGTAGCCCGGCAAACCAGTAGTTCAGTTAATCGCTCGCGGGCTCCGGCGCCGCTGCCTGCAATGCCGGCAGCGGATGGTCGGCATGCTGGTGCCGGATGCAGTTGCGTCCTGCTTTCTTGGCTGCGTACAACGACCGGTCGGCCAGCTTCATCAACTGGTCCACGCCCGTTATCCCAGGCCCCATGCTGGCGACGCCGATGCTGACGGTATAGCCGATCTCGTCGTTGCCGCTGCGCACCCGCTGGCCTTCGACTGCCACCCTGAATCTTTCCGCCAGCCTGAGCGCGCCGTCAAGGTCGGTCGACGGCAGCAGCGCGGCAAATTCCTCGCCGCCCATCCTTGCGACGACATCGATCTCCCGCACGTTCGCCGCCAGCGTCAGCGCCAGGTTGCGCAGCACGTCATCGCCGGCCGCATGGCCCCAGGTGTCATTGATGTTCTTAAAGAAATCGGCATCGATGGCGATCAGCGACAGCGGCCGCGGGAAACGGCGCCAGCGCTCCAGCTCCAGCTCGGCCGCCTCGAAGAAGGTGCGGCGGTTGGCGATGCCGGTAAGGAAGTCGCAGGCGCTTGCGCGCATCACGCTGTCGCCGGCTTCCCGCTTGTCGGTAATGTCGCGCACGATCAGCGCATAGCCCTTTTCCTCCTCGGGCATGTCATCGTCCCGCGCGAGGGGCGCGATCATCGTGTTGGCCCAGAACCGGCTGCCGTCGGCCCGTACGCACCAGCCATTGTCCAGGCTCCAGCCGTTGGCGTCGGCTTCCCGCAGGCGGTCGGCGACGCGGTCGCTGGTAATGGAGCCGGGCGAAAAGAAAAGCGTGAGTTCGCAGCCGGTCACGGTCCGCTCGGTGTGGCCCGTCACCCGTGCAATGCTCTGGTTCCAGGCTTCGACCCGGCCGCTCTTGTCGAGCGACATCAGCGCATAATCGGTGACGCCGGTCAGCACCGCATTGAACCAGGCTTCGCTCTGCTTGAGCTGGCGTTCGCGCTTGACCACCTGCGTGATGTCGGTGATGACGGCCATCAGCCGCTTCCCGTCGAGCCTGAACAGCGAGACCGACAGCATCCGGGCATCCATCTTCCCCGGTATCCCGGCGCTGAGCTGCACCCGCTGGCCCTCGCAGATGGTGCCGTGCGTCGCCATGAAGTTGTTAGCCATGTTGCGCAGTTCGGGCGCCACCTGCTCGAGCGCGTCGAACAGGTTGTCGAGCCCGCCATGGGAGGACAGCGGCATCAGCAGCTGCGCGCACAGCGGGTTGAGCATGCCGATGGTTCCATCCGGCGCGAACTGCACCACGCCTACCGGGACCAGGTACAGAAACTGCAGCAGCGCTTCGTACTCTTCTTCCATCGTGTTCACGCCGCGTCCCGCGGCTAGGCGCGCTGTACGAGGACGTAGCGCGTGCCGCGTTGCGCGCCGGCCAGCAGGCGCAACTTCACCTTGATCGGGCGCATGCGCAGCGTCAGCACATAGTCGATGGTGTCGTCCAGCGCCGTGCCCGACTCGGCGGCATCCTCGAAGCGCTGCGCCACCAGGAAGTTGTTCATGCAGGGCGCAACCAGCGTAAACAGCGGCTGGCCGAGGACGCGCTGCGGCGACAGGCCTGCCGCCTGCGACTCGAACGCGTTGTAATGCGTGACGGCGGTTTCGGCGTCGAAGCCGATCACGCCGAAATCGAGTTGGTCTAGCCCCTCTGCCGGCTCGGCATCGATGGCGGAGAGAAGGTCTGGCTGGTTGAACGCGAGCTTGCTCATGTCGGGATGGGATGTTTCAAAGTGTAGAAATCAGGAACAACCGATAAATTTCCGGTAAGAAATTATATTACATCATAATTTATTTCTACGACGCAACTAAAATTGTTTGCTTGATCCTGCATAAGCGGCCTGCTGAATCATCGGCGATACGTGCAGTCCAACCTGGCATTGACCAGGAGGCAGCATGACCAAGGACAAGCAGCAGGAAACCGATGCCGGAAAACGCCAGGATGAGGCGCGGCCCGAGACGGAACCGGACAGTGCGGACGCGCTCAACGATGCGCGGGCGCTGCAGCAGATGATCGAAGGCACGCCCGATTCGACGGATGAGTTCAGGCGGATAGAACAGAAGCGCTGAGCCGGAGGCAGTCGGGTCCGGCTGCCTACACCGCCTCGGGCAGCTTGTGCGGACGGGCGTCGTCCGCGGCCAGCGCATTGTGGTAGTGCCAGATGCGGTTGATTGCATAATCGGTTGCCGCATGGCGGACCGCGTTGCGGTCGCCGTCGAAGCGCCGGGTCTCGGAAAAGGTGGTGACGCCGTCCTTGTGCTCGAACGACCAGGCAAAGCAGATGGTGCCTGCCGGGATGCCGCCTTCGCCGGGGCCGGGGCCCGCAACGCCGGTGTCGGAGATCGCGACATTGGCATTGGCGGCCCTGAGCGCGCCTTCGGCCATCTCGCGTGCGACTTCCTCGCTGGTCAGGTTATGGCGCTTGATGGTTTCCGGCTTCACGCCGATGCAGCGCATCTTGGCCTCTTCCGAATAGGTGACGAAGGCGCACTCGAGCCAGCAGCCGCTGCCGGGCTCGTCGGCCAGCGTGGAGGCGATCATGCCGGCCGTGCAGGACTCGGCAGTGACGAGCTTGAGCTTGTTGTCCTGCAGGTAGCGCAGGACGCTTTGAAGTTGATGATCCATCGGGAAGGCTTTCCAGTGCCGGGCGCCGGCGATGGAAAAGTCTAGCGGGCGGAGATGCCCGCCGCTTTGCGTGGACGTAATGCGCCGGGAGGGAAGGCGCACATACCGTCACTGCCGCCGCCTCGCCGGGCGCTGCCGCCCGGTCCGGGATAACGGCGCTGCCGTCCCTTCAGGGAAGCAGCGATTCCAGCACGAACAGGTCGGCCGGGTTCTCGCGCTGGCGCACCAGGTGCACCTGCGCGCCGTCCACCATCACTTCGGCGGCGCGGCCGCGGGTGTTGTAGTTCGACGCCATCGTCATGCCGTAGGCGCCGGCCGACATGATGGCCAGCAGGTCGCCGTCCCGTATGGCGAGCGTCCGGGCGCGGGCCAGCCAGTCGCCGGATTCGCAGATCGGGCCGACCACGTCATACACGGCCGCCGCATCGCCGCTGTGCTGGATGACTTCCTTCACGCCGTGCCACGCCTCGTACATCGCGGGACGCATCAGGTCGTTCATCGCGGCGTCGACCACGGCGAAATTCTTGGTGGCGCCATGCTTGAGGTACTGCACTTCGGTCAGCAGCAGCCCGGCGTTGCCGACGATCGAGCGGCCCGGCTCGAATAGCACCTTGATGCCCTTGCCCTGGTATTTCTCGTCGCGCCAGGCGTTGATGCGGGCGAACAGCCGCCCCAGGTAGTCGCCGGCCGCGACCGGCGCTTCCTTGTCGTAGGTAATGCCCAGGCCGCCGCCGATATCGAGATGATGCAGCGGTATGCCCAGCGCCTCGAGCTGGTCGACCAGCTCGATCACCTTGTCCAGCGCTTCCAGCAGCGGCGCATCGTCCAGCAGCTGCGAGCCGATATGGCAGTCGATGCCGACCACATCGAGGTGCGGCAGGTCGGCCGCGGCGCGATAGGTGGCCAGCGTGTCTTCATAGGCCACGCCGAATTTGTTGTCCTTCAGCCCGGTCGAAATATATGGATGGGTCTTCGCGTCCACATTGGGATTGACCCGCAGCGACACCGGCGCCTTGCGGCCCAGCCCGGCCGCCACCTCGTTGAGCCGGTGCAGTTCCGGTATCGACTCGACGTTGAAGCAGAGGATGTCATGCTCGAGCGCCAGCCGCATCTCGTCGCGCGACTTGCCGACGCCGGAAAAGATCACCTTGCGCGGGTCGCCGCCGGCGGCGATCACCCGCAGCAGTTCGCCGCCCGACACGATGTCGAAGCCGGAGCCCATGCCCGCGAGCAGGTTGAGCACGGCCAGGTTGGAATTGGACTTCACCGAGTAGCAGACCAGCGCGGCGTCCGCGCCGCGGGCATGCCGCTCGCAGGCGTCCGCATAGGCCGCAAAATTCTCGGTCAGCGCCTGCTTCGAATAGACGTAGGTCGGTGTGCCGAAGCGGCTGGCAATGTCTTTCAGGGGCACGGCTTCGGCGCAGAATTCGCCGTCGCGATAGGAAAAATGCGGCATGGTGGGGGGAAGGGAATTATTGGGAAACAGGTACGGGCGGCGTCGCGGTCGCCGGCAGCGGCGGTGGCGCCACGGCCGCAGGCGCGGACTGCCTGGGCGCGGGCTTGACCGGCATGTACAGCGGGCCGGTCTGGCCGCAGCCCGACAGCAGGAAGGCCAGCGCAATGAGGCCGGAACGGCACAGGTGGAACGGGGAGTTCACGATTAGAATCACGGGTGACTAAACTTAGCGGAGTGTAACATGACCGATTCAGAATTCCTGGCCCTGGCGGAGTCCACGCTGGACAACATCGAAAGCGCGATGGAACAGGTGGCCGAGGACACCGATGTCGATATCGAGTGCAGCCGCAGCGGCAATGTGCTGCAGATCGAGTTTGCCGACAACGGCACCAAGATCATCGTCAACAGCCAGGCGCCGATGAAGGAAATGTGGATCGCCGCGCGCTCGGGCGGCTTTCATTACCGTCGCGTCGATAACCGCTGGATCAATACGCGGGACGGCTCGGAGTTCTACGAGGCGCTGTCGACCATGGCGTCCGAGCAGGCCGGCATCCCCCTGACGCTGAGGGATGCCGGCTAATTCAGGTCAGAACAGCTCGTTCTTGACTTCGTCGCGGGTCTTCTCGGCTTCCTGGCCTGCCGGCCCGCCCGGATTTTCCGCCACGCCCAGCGTACGCACGCCGGTGCCGGGCGGGTACTCGGCATAGTAGTAGTCGCCATTGGCCGCGATCAGGCCGTCCGGCATCGTGCGCTCGTCCACCGGCATCGATTTCAGCGCCTTCTGCATGTAGTTTATCCAGATCGGCAATGCCAGGCCGCCGCCGGTTTCCTTGTTGCCCAGGTTGCGCGGCTGGTCGAAGCCTATCCAGGCAATGCCCACCAGCTTGGTCTGGTAGCCGGCGAACCAGGCGTCGATCGAGTCGTTGGTGGTGCCGGTCTTGCCGGCGATGTCCGGCCGCTTCAGCACCATCGCCTTGTTCGCGGTGCCGTACTTCACGACATCCTTGAGCATGCTGTCCATCACGTATGCATTGCGGGCGTCGATCACCCGGTTCGCCTCGACGCCGGCGCGGTCGGGTTTGACTTCCGACAGCACGGCGCCAGACGCGTCGGTGATCTTCGAGATCAGGTAGGGATTGACCTTGTAGCCGCCATTGGCGAAGACCGCGTACGCGCCGGCCATCTGCAGCGGCGTCACCGCGCCCGCGCCCAGCGCCAGCGTTAGGTAGGCCGGGTTCTTGTCGGCGTCGAAGCCGAAGCGGGTCGCATATTCCTGGCCATACTTCGCGCCGATGCGGTTCAGGATGCGGATCGAGATCATGTTCTTGGACTTGGTCAGGCCCTTGCGCATGGTCATCGGGCCTTCATACTTGCCGTCGTAGTTCTTCGGCTCCCATGCCTGGCCGCCGGTCTGGCCGGCGTCGAATGTCAGCGGCGAGTCGTTGATCACCGTGCTCGGCGACAGGCCCTTTTCCAGCGACGCGGAGTAGATGAAAGGCTTGAACGACGAGCCCGGCTGCCGCCATGCCTGCGTGACATGGTTGAACTTGTTGCGGCTGAAGTCGAAGCCGCCGATCAGCGCGCGAATCGCGCCGTCTTCGGTGCTGGCCGATACGAAGGCCGATTCGACTTCCGGCATCTGCGTGATGCTCCAGGTCTTGCCTTCCTGGGTCACGCGGATGATCGCGCCGCGCTTGACGCGGCGGTTCGGCGGCGCCTTGTCGCTCAGCAGGTTGACGGCGAACGCCAGGCCGGGGCCGGTGATCGAGATTTCTTCGCCGGAGGCCAGCACCGCGCGCAGCGCCTTGGGGCTGGCTTCCATGACCACCGCCGCGATCAGGTCGTCGCTGTCGGGATGGTCGGCAAGCTCGGTCTCGATGGCGTCCTCGGCTTCCTCGCGCGCCGCCGGAATATCCATATAGCCTTCCGGGCCGCGGTAGCCGTGCCGCTTCTCGTAGTCCATCACGCCGCGCCGCAGCGCGATGTAGGCCGCGTCCTGGTCGGACTTGGTGATCGTGGTGAAGACGTTCAGGCCGCGCGTGTAGGTCTCCTCGCGGAACTGCTCGTAGACCATCTGGCGCGTCATTTCGGCAACGTACTCGGCATGGATGCCGAACTCGCTGGTCTCGCTCTTGATCTTCAGTTCTTCCTTCTTCGCCTCGGCATAGGCCTCGTCGCTGACGTAACCGAGGTCATGCATGCGCTGCAGGATGTACTGCTGGCGCGCCTTGGCCCGCTTTGGATTGACCACCGGGTTGTTCGCCGACGGCGCTTTCGGCAGGCCGGCCAGCATCGCCGCCTCCGCCAGCGTGATGTCGGACAGCTTCTTGCCGAAATAGACCTGGGCCGCCGAGGCGAAGCCGTAGGCGCGCTGGCCCAGGTAGATCTGGTTCATGTAGACCTCGAGGATCTGGTCCTTGCTCAGGTTCTGCTCGATCTTCCAGGCCAGCAGCACTTCATACAGCTTGCGCTTGAGCGTCTGCTCGCTCGACAGGAAGAAGTTGCGGGCGACCTGCTGCGTGATGGTCGACGCGCCCTGGCGGGCGCCGCCCGAGAGGTTATGGACAGCGGCGCGCAGGATGCCGAAATAGTCGACGCCGCCATGCTCGTAGAACCGGTCGTCCTCGATCGCCAGCACCGCCTGCTTCATCACGTCCGGGATTTCCTTGAAACGGACGACATTGCGGCGCTCCTCGCCGAACTCGCCAATCATCACGTTATCGGCGGTAAAGATCCGCAGCGGAATCTTCGGGCGGTAGTCAGTTAAAGAATTTAGCTCCGGAAGGTTCGGATAAGCCATCGCAAGCATAAAGCCCAGCAATAAAACGCCGATAACAGCAAAGCCAGCAAGAATTCCGAAGGCGCCCAGCGTCAGTCGGGCAAACAGGTTCATGCGGCGCTTGGGCGGCGGCGTGGTCCGTGACGAGGGACGGTCGGGGGTGTTTGGAGGGCTCATTGCGGGGATAGGGAAGGAGTGCGGAAGGGGGGTCTTAAAGACTGCTCATTATAACGGCAGCACAGTCCGCAGGCGCACCACGGTCCCAAATGAGCACTTTTGTCCACCATCCAATCGCTTCGTCAGGTTTTTGCAACGCGAAATAGTGTTACCCTGTGGAAATTGCTTTACATCCAGAGAAGCTTGTTGCTACGATCTGAAGACACCCTGCGCATGCGCTAAATATCGGTATTTAAAGGTTTTTTTGATATGTACATACTCGTACCGAATGTCAGGCCAGCGCACAAAACCCGCAGCCAAACAAGAAAACTTGTTTTCTAGGGGAAATTTCTGCCATGGACTTCTCTTCCTTATTCCAGAAAAAAAATGCGCCGCTGATCGGGCTGGACATTAGCTCGTCGGGCATAAAGCTCGTCGAACTGTCCGACGCCGGCAAGGGCATGCTGCGGCTCGAACGCTACGCCAGCGAGCCGCTGCCGCGCGGCGCGGTGGCGGACGGCAACATCGACAACATCGAGCAGGTGTCGGAAGCGGTGCGCCGGGTCTGGAAGAAGAGCGGCACCCGCGCCAGGCTGGCGGTGCTGGGCATGCCGCCGGCGTCGGTCATCACCAAGAAGATCGTGCTTGCCGGCGGCCTGTCGGAAGACGAACTCGAACTCCAGGTCGAAAACGAGGCGAGCCAGTACATCCCGTTTGCGCTGGAAGAGGTCAGCCTCGATTTCGACGTGATCGGCCCGCTGCAGAATTCGCTGGAAGATGTCGAGGTGCTGCTGGCCGCGTCCCGCAAGGAAAAGGTCGAGGACAGGGTCGCCGTCGCCGAAGCCGCCGGCCTCAAGCCGAAGATCATGGATATCGAGTCCTACGCCGCCCGCGCCGCGCTGGGCCGCGTGATGGAGCTGCTTCCGCAGGGCGGCCAGGGGCAGATCGTCGCGCTGTTCCAGATCGGCGCCCAGATCACCCATATTTCCGTGCTGCTCGACGGCCAGCCGCTGTACGAGCGCGAACAGCCGTTCGGCGGCAACCAGCTCACCCAGGACATCGTCCGCACTTACGGCATGGCGCAGGAAGAGGCGGAAAACAGGAAGCGCACCGGTGACCTGCCCGAAGGCTACGAGCGGGAACTGCTGGAGCCTTTCCTGGAAAGCGCCGCGCTGGAAGTGACCCGCGCGATCCAGTTTTTCTTCACATCGACGCCTTATACCCGCATCGACCAGATCTACCTGGCCGGCGGCTGCGCCACCATACCCGGCCTGGTCGACATCGTCGCCAGCCGCACCAAGGTGTCCACCGCCGTCGTCAGCCCGTTCCAGGGCATGCAGCTGGGCACATCGGTGCGCGAAAAACAGCTGCGGGCCGATGCGCCCGCCTATCTCGTCGCCTGCGGGCTGGCGATGCGGAGGTTTGACTGATGGTCAGAATCAATCTGCTTCCCCACCGGGAAGCGCGGCGCAAGGAACGCAAGACCGCGTTCGTGGCGATGCTCATCGCCGCGGTGTTCGTCGGCGGGCTGATGGTGCTGGCGGTCGGCGGCGTGATCGCCACGCGCATCGCCAGCCAGAACGAGCGCAATGCCTTCATCCAGGCGGAAAACGCCAAGCTCGATATCCAGATCAAGGAAATCGCCACGCTGAAGCAGGAAATCGAGGCGCTGAAGGCGCGGCAGCAGGCGGTCGAAGACCTGCAGAGCGACCGCAACCAGCCGGTCTACCTGATGGATGAACTGGTCAGGCAGGTCCCGGAAGGCACCTACCTGCGCTCGTTCAAGCAGGCAGGACAGAAGGTCATGCTGAACGGTTACGCGCAGTCCAACGAGCGGGTCTCCGAACTCCTGCGCAACCTGGGCAACGTGTCGCCCTGGCTGGAGCGGCCGGACCTGGTGGAAATCCGGGCCGCCACCACGGGGCAGGCCAAGGACCTGCGCAAGGTATTCGAGTTCACGGTCAACGTGGGCATCAAGCGCAGCCGTGAAGCGGACGCGGCGGCCGCAGCGGCCGCGGTAGCGCCGATCGCCGCCGCAAAACGCCCCTGACGCGGAAAAGACACCATGGCAAACATGAAAAGTTTCGATATCGGCGCCCAGTTCCAGAACCTGAGCGGTCGCCATCCGGGGCAGTGGCCGCTGCTGCCGCGCGCGCTGTGCGGCGTCGGCGTGCTGCTGCTGGTGCTGGCGCTGGGCTGGTACTTCTACTGGGACGGCCAGCTCGAGGAATTGAGCATGGGCGAGCAGGAAGAGCAGCGCCTGCGCGAAGCCTACAAGAGCAAGGTGCAGCAGGCGGTCAACCTGGAAGCGCTGCGCAAGCAGAAGGAACAGGTCGGCGAATACGTCGCCACGCTGGAGAAGCAGCTGCCGAGCAAGGCCGAAATGGATGCGCTGCTGTCGGACATCAACCAGGCCGGCCTTGGGCGCGGGCTGCAGTTCGAGCTGTTCAAGCCGGGCCAGGTCGTGGTCAAGGAGTATTACGCCGAGCTGCCGATCGACATCAAGATCACCGGCAATTATCACGACGTCGGCGCATTCACCAGCGACATCGCCAATCTGCCGCGCATCGTCACGCTGAACAACCTGAACCTGGTTGCCGGCAAGGATGGCGCGCTGACCATGGAAGCGGTGGCCAAGACATTCCGCTACCTCGACCGCGAGGAAGTCGCCGCGCAGCGCAAGGCGGAGGCCGATGCCAAGAAGGGAATCAAGAAATGAGCCCGTCCCGGATAGCACGCGCGTCCCTGTGCGCCATGTTGCCCGCCCTGCTAGCAGCTTGCGGCGACGGCGGCATACCGGAAGTGAAGCAGTGGATGGATGAGACCCGGCGCCAGACGAAGGTCGTGGTGCCCAAGCTCACCGAGCCGAAAAAATTCACGCCGTTCACCTATGCCGGCAAGAGCGCGGCCGACCCGTACAGCCCCGCCAAGTTCGTGAACGCGACGGCGGCGCCGTCCGGCACGGGCAACCGCTTCCAGCCGAATACCGACCGCCGTCGTGAACCACTGGAAACTTTTCCTCTGGATAACCTTAAAATGGTGGGAACCTTGCGCAAGCAGGGCGCCAGCTTTGCGCTGGTGCAGGCGGAACACACGCTGTTCCAGGCCAAGGTCGGCAATTACATCGGCCAGAATTTCGGCCAGATCACCAAAATTACCGATAGCGAAGTCGAGCTGAAGGAAATCGTACAGGACGCAGCCGGCGAATGGGTCGAGCGCACTGCCAAGCTGGAGCTGCAGGAGATAAAGAAATGATGAACCACCACTATCGTTCGCTGTGGCAAGCCTGTGCAGCCGTTTGCATCGCCGGCGCATTCGGCGTCAGCCATGCGCAGGAAAACGCCATCGAATCCATCAGCGCCAACCAGCAGGGCGCCAACGTGATCGTCAAGATCGCGATGAAGAACCCGGTGCAGAAGCCGCCTATCGGTTTTTCGATCACCAGCCCCGCGCGGATCGCGCTGGACTTCGCCGGCACCAGCAGCAGCCTGAATACGCCGGTGCAGGAAGTCGGCATCGGCGACGTGCGCAGCGTCAACATCGTCCAGGCCGGCGAGCGTTCGCGCCTGGTCTTCAACCTCAACCGCCCGCTGAATTATGCGACGGCGGTCGACGGCAATACCGTCATCGTGACGATAGACGGCACCGGCGGCGTCCCCCGCGCGGTCAATGCGGCCGGCGTCCCGGTAGCCCAGGCAGCCCAGTCGACCCAGGCAGCTCCCGCGGGCGCGCCGGCCGGCAAGCCTGCCATCCGCGACATCGATTTCCGCCGCGGCACCGCCGGCGAAGGCCGGGTCGTCATCGACCTTCCGGGCAACCAGGTCGGCGTGGACGTGCGCCAGCAGGGCCAGAACATCGTTGTCGATTTCGCGAAAACGGCCTTGCCCGAGATGCTGCGCCGCCGCCTCGACGTCGGCGACTTCGGCACGCCGGTGCGCACCATCACCGCGACATCGCAGGGTGAAAACGTGCGCATGGTGATCGAGCCCAAGGGCTTGTGGGAACACAGCGCCTACCAGAGCGACTCGCAGCTGGTGGTCGAAGTGCGGCCGCTGAAGGAAGAGCCGAACAAGCTGAGCCAGGGCACCCAGGGCTACCGCGGCGAGAAGCTCTCGCTGAATTTCCAGAACGTCGAAGTGCGCGCGGTGCTGCAGGTGATCGCCGACTTCACCGGCCTCAACATCATCACCAGCGACACGGTCGCCGGCAACCTGACCCTGCGCCTGAAGGACGTGCCATGGGACCAGGCGCTGGACATCGTGATGCAGGCCAAGGGCCTGGACATGCGCAAGAACGGCAACGTGCTGTGGATTGCGCCCAAGGATGAACTGCTGACCAAGGAAAAACTGGAGCTGGAACAACGCTCGCAGATCGCCGAACTCGAGCCGCTGCGCACCGAGACCTTCCAGCTCAATTACCAGAAGGCCGAGTCCTTCAAGACCCTGCTCGACAATGCCGGCGGCAATGGCCGCAGCATCCTGTCCAAGCGCGGCAGCGCCGTCATCGATCCCCGGACCAACCAGCTGTTCGTCACCGACATCACGTCGAAAGTGGAGGAAATCCGCAAGCTGGTCCAGAAGACCGACATCGCCAGCCGGCAGGTGCTGATCGAGGCGCGCATCGTCGAGGCGAATGACACGTTCAGCCGCGACCTCGGCGCCAAGCTCGGTTTCGGCATCCAGAACAACCACATCGTGGCCGGCGGCCAGCAGGGCATCCCCGGCACCGGACCGACGCCGGTCGGCGGCAATTCCGTCAACCTGCCGACCAGCACCAGCAGCGGCCTGTCGCCGGGTTCGGTTGCTCTGACGCTGTTCAACACCGCGGCGACCCGCTTCATCAGCCTGGAACTGCAGGCGCTGGAGTCCGACGGCAAGGGCAAGATCCTGTCCAGCCCGCGGGTCATCACCGCCGACCAGCTGAAGGCGACGATCGAGCAGGGCACCGAGCTGCCTTACCAGACCGCGACCAGCAGCGGCGCCACCGCGCTGTCGTTCCGCAAGGCCAACCTGAAGCTGGAAGTGATCCCGCAGATCACGCCGGATGGCAACGTGATCCTCGACGTCGACGTCAACAAGGACAGCGTCGGCCAGAACACCGCGAGCGGCCTGGCGATCGACACCAAGCACGTGAAAACCCAGGTGCTGATTGAAAACGGCGGCACGGTCGTCATAGGCGGCATCTATATCCAGGAAGATCGCGATACAATCAACAAAGTACCGGTGCTTGGCGACATTCCGGTCATGGGGAACCTGTTCAAATCGACATCGCGCAGGAATAACAAGACTGAACTGCTGATCTTTCTGACGCCCAAGGTTCTCAGCGATAAACTGGCTGTGAGGTAATAACGAATTGAATTTCCTGAACGCAGGGGCACACCCTGCACGGGGGCTGTGGTAATCCCGGCTGGCGCGGCGGGCAATATTTTCCTGGTAGGACTGATGGGTTCGGGCAAGACCACCGTCGGCCGCGCGCTCGCAAAACGACTGAACAAACGCTTCTTCGATTCCGACCATGAAATCGAGGCGCGCACCGGCGCGTCCATCCCGCTGATCTTCGAGATCGAGGGCGAGGCATCCTTCCGCCAGCGGGAAGCGGACATGATCCGCGACCTCACCGCCTGCGAGGGCGTGGTGCTGGCGACCGGCGGCGGCAGCATCCTCAATCCCCAGAGCCGCGCCTACCTGAAGTCGCGCGGCCTCGTCATCTACCTGCGCGCCGGCGTCTCCAGCATCCTGCAGCGCACCGGGCACGACAAGAACCGGCCTCTGCTGCAAACCGCCGACCCGCGCGGCCGCCTCGAGGAACTGTCGGCGCAGCGCGAGCCCTATTACCAGGAAGTGGCGGACATCATCATCGAGACCGGACGCCCTAACGTACAATACCTGGTCCAGACGATCATCGCCTACCTCGAAAAACTTCCCGAAAACCCATTGGGCGTCCGCCTGTCGGACGCCGACAATCCGCCGATGAACCAGACCGCCCAGACTGCCCAGACCGTGGCCGAGCCGATCACTTTGCAGGTCGATCTCGGCGAACGCAGCTACCCGATCAGCATCGGCCAATCCCTGCTTGCACATGGCAAGCTGGTCGCCGACGCGGTCAGCGGCGAACGCGCCGCGGTCGTCACCAACACGGTGGTCGGGCCGCTGTATCTCGATGCGCTCGTGCAGTCGCTGCGCGCAGCCGGCAAGCGCGTGACCGAGATCGTCCTGCCCGATGGCGAGGAAGAGAAAACCTGGGAAAACCTGCAGCGCATCTATGACGGCCTGCTGCGCGACCAGTGCGACCGCAAGACCACGGTCATTGCGCTCGGCGGCGGCGTCGTGGGCGACATGGCGGGCTTCGCCGCGGCGACCTATATGCGGGGCGTGCCCTTCGTCCAGGTGCCGACCACGCTGCTCGCGCAGGTCGATTCCTCGGTCGGCGGCAAGACCGGCATCAACCATCCGCTGGGCAAGAACATGATAGGCGCGTTCTACCAGCCCAGGGCGGTGGTTGCCGACACCGCCACGCTCGCCACGCTGCCGCCGCGGGAGCTGTCGGCCGGGCTGGCGGAGGTGATCAAGCACGGCGCGATCATCGACGCGCCCTTTTTCGACTGGATCGAGGCCAATATCGGCCGCCTGATGGCGCGCGACCCGGAAGCGCTGGCCTATGCGATCAGGCGCTCCTGCGAGATCAAGGCGGACGTGGTGCGCCAGGACGAGCGGGAAGGGGGGCTGCGCGCCATCCTGAATTTCGGGCACACGTTCGGCCATGCAATCGAGTCGGGCATGGGCTACGGGCAATGGCTGCACGGCGAAGCGGTCGGCTGCGGCATGGTGATGGCGGCCGACCTGTCGCAGCGCCTCGGCCTGATCGATGCCGCCGAGCGCGAGCGGGTGGCGGCGCTGGTGCGGGCTGCCGGCCTGCCGGATGTCGCGCCTGACCTCGGCGCGGAACGCTGGCTGGAGCTGATGCAGGTCGACAAGAAGAACGAAGGCGGGCAGATCCGCTTCATCCTGCTCAAGCCGCTGGGCGCGCCGCTGATCACCACCGTGCCGCAAGACGCGCTGCTGGCGACGCTGCAAGCCTGCACGGCGCGCTGAGCATGGACTTCGAAGCCGGCCTCGCCCCCTATGCCGCGCAGTCGGCGCGGTCCGCAGGCCGGCGTTACCCGGAGCCGGCAAGCAGTTCCCGCACCGAGTTCCAGCGCGACCGCGACCGCATCGTCCATTGCGGCGCATTCCGGCGGCTGGAGTACAAGACCCAGGTCTTCGTCAACCATGAAGGCGACCTGTTTCGCACGCGCCTGACGCACAGCATCGAAGTCGCGCAGATCGCCCGGTCGATTTCCCGCAACCTCGGCTTGAACGAAGACCTGGTCGAAGCGATTTCGCTGGCGCATGACCTGGGCCACACGCCATTCGGCCATGCCGGACAGGATGCGCTCCATGCCTGCATGGAAAACCACGGCGGTTTCGAGCACAACCTGCAAAGCCTGCGCGTGGTCGACATCCTGGAGCGCCGCTACGGCGGCTTCGACGGGCTGAACCTGATGTTCGAAACCCGCGAGGGGATACTGAAGCATTGCTCGGCGACCCATGCCGCGCAGCTGGGCGACATCGGCAAGCGTTTCCTGGAAAGAAAGCAGCCGACGCTGGAAGCGCAGCTGGCCAACCTGGCCGACGAGATCGCGTACAACAACCATGATATCGACGATGGCCTGCGTTCCGGGCTGCTGACGGTCGAGCAGCTCGAAGGCATCGATTTCTTTGCGCGCCACAAGCGCGAGGCCGAGACGGCTTATCCGGGCATCAGCGGACGCCGTGCGATCAATGAAACCGTGCGCCGGATGATCAATGCGCTGATCGTCGACCTGATCGACACGTCGAAGGAGCGGATACGCGAAAGCGGCGTGCAGAGCGTGGAAGAAGTCCGCATCGCCGGGCCGCTGATCGCGTTTTCAAGCAGCATGCGCGGCGAGGCCCTGCTGCTCAAGCGCTTCCTGCGGCAGAACCTGTACCAGCATTACCAGGTCAACCGGATGACCAGCAAGGCGCGGCGCATCGTCACCGAGTTGTTCGAGATTTTCATGCGCGAGCCGATATTGCTGCCGCCGTCCTACCAGATCGCCCAGGCGGCAGGCGTGGATGCCGGCGAGCACCAGGGCCGGCAGGCGCGCAGCATCGCCGATTACATTGCCGGCATGACGGACCGCTATGCGATGCGGGAGCATCGGCGCTTGTTTACGATAGACGAACTCTGAGCCGGCGCGGCTCTTCGCAGCCGTCCAACAAGCCGGGAAAACAATCGCGTTCGCCAGGAGCACCCGTCAATGTGGCCGTACGAATAAACGTTGGCGCATTGCGGCATTCGCCGCGCATCGAAAGAAGCGGATCGACGTGTACCAATCCCAAGTCATCGCGCACCGAAGGAGATCCATGGTGCCGATTCGTCACCTGGCCCGTAGGGTGTAATAACCGCAGCGCATTACACCATCGGCCAATCAACCCCCATCGCTCATTCGCAACGAATGGTGTAATGCGCTTGCGCTTATTACACCCTACGGGGTTTCATGGCGCCTTGTGAACCGGGATCGATATTGGCAAGCTGGTAATGCGCTGCAGCGTATTACAGCGCCCGCAGCGGATGTGCATGATCCGGCCATACCGGGCTGAAAAATTGCCCGATTTGTTCGTCGGTGACCTCGTCCAGCGTGGCCGGCGACCACTGCGGCGCATTGTCTTTTTCGATCACCCGCGCCCGTATGCCCTCCAGCACCTCCTGGCCCTCGAAGGAATGCCGGACCATGGTGCGCTCCATGCGCAGGCATTCGGCCACCGTCATGTCGGCGCCGCGACGCAACTGTTCGAGCGTCACGCACAGGAGCAGCGGCGAACCGCGGCGCAGCGCCGCCAGCGTCTTCGATGCGAATTCGCCGCCGTCGCTTTCCAGCGAAGCAATGATGGCCGGCACCTTGTGATGCGCGAAATGACGGTCGATCGCTTCCCGGTTGGCCGCGAGCATGCTGTCTTCGGGCTTGAACCCGGCCGCGTAGGGCGCGGCGCTGGCATGGATCAGCGCAATCACCTCCGCGCCGGATGCAAACGGCTGGGTCTCCAGCGCCGAGTACAGTTCGGGCAGCGCCGAAGCGGGCAGGGCAACATCGGCCAGGTCCGCATACAGCGCGTCGGCCGCGCTTACGGTCTGTCCGGTCAGCGCAAGCCAGTCGCCGACCTTGCCGGGCGAACGCGACAGGAAATAGCTGCCGCCGACGTCGGGAAACAGGCCGATGTGCACCTCCGGCATGGCCATTGCCGTCTTGTCGGTCACGATGCGCAGGCGGGTGTGCGGGCCGCCCTGCGACACGCCCATGCCGCCGCCCATCACGATGCCGTCCATGAAGGCGATGTAGGGCTTGGAATAATGGTGTATCAGGTGATTGAGCGCGTATTCCTCGGTGAAGAAATCCTCGAGCAACGCGCTGCCGCCCGCAGGACCCGCGGTTCCCACCTGGTAAAAGAAACGGATGTCGCCGCCGGCGCAAAAGGCCCGCTCCGTGCTGGCGCGTATTGCCACAGCCAGTACGTCGTCATCCTGCTGCCAGTCATTCAGCAGCGTCGTCAATGCCCGGATCATGTCGAGCGACAGCGCGTTCAGCGCCTTGGGCCGGTCCAGTGTGATAAAGCCGATACGATTCTTGATAGTCCCGGTGACATGTGCGGTCATAAACTTTGCTGTCCAAAAGAAAACGCACAGTTTACCGGCATTCGACTTCAGTGGCAGCGGGCTGGCAGATAGCCAGCGGAATTCCGCCAGGATAAAACTCGGCGGGTCGCTTAGTGGGTCGACTTGGCCTTGGCGAGCACCACGGTCCAGCGGTTGAACAGCAGCATTTGCAGGTGGCCTGGGTCATCGCCGGGACGGCAGTCGATGATGGGGTTCACGCTGTACTGGCTGCGCCGGACTTCGCGGCGGATCTGCATTTCGCGGCGGCCGACGCGCAGCATGAAGCCAGCCTGGGGACGGTCGAAATCGACTGCATTCGGTGCGGTGTTATTCAGAAGCGCCATGGCGTTTTCTCCGGATCAGAAACGTTGAACATGGCGATAATGTATCACAAGTACTGTATGAATAAACAGTATTTTTGCGGCGCGGGTAGCAACAAGGGCGCAGAACGCGCCCTCGGACTGGCTGGCCTATGCGGCCGGAAATTCAGGCAGGCTCACGGCGCGGGGGCCGGGACGCTGTCGGCATCGATGTCGGAACCGCCCTCGACGCTTTCGCCGGGCATGCGCTTGAAGCCCGGATGCTGGTGTTCCTGGGTGCGCGTCTTGTACTTGATCACCTGGCGATCGAGCTTGTCGATCAGGATGTCGATGGCGGCGTACAGGTCCTGCGCGAGGCTGGCCACGTGCACATCCTTGCCGCGCAGACGCAGGGTGATCTCGGCGCGCTGGCGTTTTTCTTTCTCGGGGAGGTTGTCCACCGCCAGGATGACGGCGATGTCGATGACATGATCAAAATGGCGCCTGATGCGCTCTAGCTTGCCTTGCAGGTATTCACGGATTGCGGGAGTCACTTCGAGATGATGTCCACTGATGGTCAGATTCATACAACGCTCCTGTGAAATGCCGGCAGAGGTTTCATCGGACATGAAACTTGGCGACTGGTACATGCAGCAAAAACTACAAGGCCTTGCGCAGGTTAACTGGAGGGATCTTCAGGGCTTCCCGATATTTTGCAACGGTGCGGCGGGCAACCACCATGCCCTGTTCCGCCAGCATTTCTGCGATTCGGCTATCGGAAAATGGGATCTTGGGGTCTTCGGCTCCTATGAGTTGCTTGATCAGCGCACGTATCGCAGTCGATGACGCTTCACCGCCGGCATCGGTTGCGACATGGCTGCCGAAAAAGTATTTCAGTTCGAACATGCCATGCGGCGTAAGCATATATTTCTGGGTAGTCACACGGGAGATGGTGCTTTCGTGTAAACCCAGTGTATCAGCAATCTCCCGCAAGACAAGCGGACGCATGGCGACCGCGCCGTGCGAGAAAAAATTGCGCTGGCGGTCGACGATGGCCTGTGCGACGCGCAGGATGGTGTCGAAACGCTGGCGCATGTTCTTGATCAGCCACTTCGCTTCCTGCAGCTGCGAACTCATCGAGCCCTCGCCCTTGTTCTGCTTCAGGATGTTGGCATACAGCGCATTGACCCGCAGCCGCGGCATCACGTCGTGATTGAGCACCACCTGCCAGCCGGCCCTGGTGCGCTTGACGATCACGTCCGGCACCACGTAGTCGGAGGCGTCGCTGGCGAACGCGGCGCCCGGGTGCGGGTTGCACTGCCGGATCACCGCCTGCGCCTCGCGCAGGTCCTCGTCGTCGCAATCGAGCGCCTTCTTGAGCTTGTTGAAGTCGCGCTGGGCGAACAGCTGCAGATGCTTTTCCACGATGGCCAGCGCGGTCCGGCGCGTGACCAGCGGGATGCGCGGCATGCGGCGGATCTGCAGGGAAAGGCATTCGGCCGCATCGCGCGCGCCGACGCCGGGCGGGTCGAAGCTCTGCAGCAGCTTCAGCGCCATCGACATTTCCTCGGCCTCGACTTCGAGTTCCTCGGGCAGGCGCGCATGGATTTCCTCCAGCGGCTCGGTCAGGTAGCCATTGTCGTCGAGCGCATCGACCACCAGTTCGACCAGCGCCCGGTCGCGCGGGTTTTTCACGGTCACGCGCATCTGCTCCAGCAGGTGCTCGCGCAGCGTGACGTCATGCGCTTCCATCTGCGGCCTGGCGTCATCGTCCTCGGGCGCCTTGGACGTGCGGGCCACGTCGTCGAAACTCCAGTCGCTGTCGCCGCTGCTTTCCCCGCTGTCGCCGCCTTCGCCGCCCTCGAAGCTGGTCTCGCCGTCGCCCGCGGGCGCCGCGTCGGGCGCCGGCGCATCGCTGCTGGCGGTCGTGGTGGGGGCGCTGCTGACCGAACCGTCAGCCAGCAGGCGCACCGAATGATCGAGCGGATCGTCCAGCCGCTCCAGCAGCGGATTGTCGGACAGGATCTGTTCGAGCTCCTGGTGCAATTCCAGGGTGGACAACTGCAGCAGCCGGATCGACTGCTGCAGTTGCGGCGTCAATGCGAGATGCTGTGATACGCGGAGTTGAAGGGTCTGTTTCATTTGTGCCTTCGCCTACATCCGGAAATGCTCGCCCAGATAGACGCGCCTGACCGATTCGTCGGCAATGATGTCGTTTGGACTGCCACTGGCCAGGACCACGCCTTGATTGATGATATAGGCGTGATCGCAAATACCCAAGGTTTCGCGAACGTTATGGTCGGTGATCAGCACACCGATATTGCGCTCCTTCAGGAATCGAACGATGCGCTGGATTTCAATGACGGCAATCGGGTCGACGCCGGCAAAGGGTTCGTCCAGCAGGATGAAGCGCGGGTTGGTGGCCAGCGCGCGCGCGATCTCGACCCGCCTGCGTTCGCCGCCGGACAGCGACATTGCCTGGTTGTCGCGCAGTTTCTCGATCTGGAGTTCGGACAGCAGTGCGTCCAGCCGTTTTCCGATCGCGGCCTTGGACAGCGGCTTTCCGTCCAGCCGCTGCAGCTCCAGCACCGCGCGGATATTTTCCTCCACGGTCAGCTTGCGGAATACCGAGGCTTCCTGCGGCAAGTAGGACAGGCCCAGCGACGCGCGCCGGTGGATAGGCAGGCGCGAGATGTCGACGCCGTCCAGGTCGATTTCGCCGGCGTCGGACGGCACCAGGCCGACGATCATGTAGAACGAGGTGGTCTTGCCGGCGCCGTTGGGCCCGAGCAGCCCGACAACCTGGCCGCTCTCCACGTGCAGCGAGACGTCGCGCACGACCTGGCGGGCGCCATAGGTTTTCTGCAGGCCGCGGACGTTGAGCGTGCTGTTGTCCATGTCAGGGCGCCTTCGTCTCGTTGCGCGGCTGGATGGTCGCCCTGATGCGTCCGCCGCCGGCCTTGCTGGCGCCGCTCGCGGTGTTGTTGACCGAATAGAATTCCTGCTTGCTGTCGTAGGAAATGAAATCGCCCTCGACCTCGTCGGTCGGCCGGGTGCCGTCCAGCAGCCGCACCCGCGCATTGACATAGAACTTGGCGACCTCGGTCCTGGTGTCGTACTCGATGCGGTCCGCCGCCTCGCCGTCGATCCACAGGTTGGGGCCGCCATCGCGTTTCTGGCGGAAGGTCGCCTTCTCGCCGCGCTTCGCATACAGGGTTGCGTACTGGTAACCGGCCGGGTCCTGGGTGACGACCATGCGGTCGGCCTTGAGGGTCAGCGTGCCGCGCACCAGCACCACGTCGCCGGTAAACGTATTGATCTGCTTGACGTCATCGTAGGCCATCTGGTTGGCTTCGATGTTGGTCGGCTTGGAAGCGTCCGCTTTTTCCGCCTGTGCGCCGCCTGCGGCAACCATGCCCAGCAGCAGAACGATCCAGCATTGGATTCTTTTCATCAGTGTTCTCTAAGGTAATGCGCGGAAGCCCGGAGCCGTTCAAGGCTTATGGCGCCGCGTTCTTGGGCGGCAGCGTCGCCTGCACGCGGCTCGCGAGCTGCACTTCGCCGGTCGCATTGTTGGCCACCATGCCGGTGCCGTTGAGCTGCGAGTCGCCGAGCGTCATGCGGACCGGCTTGTCGGTGCGCATGATGTCCTCGTCGGGCAGCACCAGCAGGTAATCGGACTCCATGTGGAACAGGGTGGAGGCCGGGGTCTTGGGCCGGTCGATGCGGACCTGATCATACATGTGCACCCGGCTGCCGTCAGGTTCGATCCACGCACGCTCGGCGCGGGCCGTCATCGGCGGCCGTTCGCGGCTCAGGCTGTTGACGACCGGCAGGTCGACCGTATGCGTGTCGTCGGCCGGGTTGTGCACCATGCGCTTGCCGGAAATGTTGTACTGCGCTTCGCCAGTAGCCGAAAGCCGAACGAAATTGAAGTTCTCGACAAAATAGTCCGGGTCGACGCGCGCCGTCGCGGTTCCCGCGGCATTGCCCGTCTTGCGCATGATTTCCAGCAGCCAGAAGCTGCCCAGCGCCAGCACCACGGCCAGCATCAGCAGCGGCAGCGCGCCGAAGCGCCTGCGGTCCTTTTTCATTGCAGGTACGGCGCCAGCGCCGCCTCGTAGTTGCCCTGCGCACGCAGGATGAAGTCGCACAGCTCGCGTACCGCGCCCTGGCCGCCGCGGGCGGTAGTCACGTAATGCACGCGCGAACGCACCTCGGGATGGCCGTTGGGCACGCTGGCCGCGAAGCCGACGCGGGTCAGCACCGGCAGGTCGATCACGTCGTCGCCGATGAAGCCGCTGTCTTCGGCCGCGATGCCGCATTCCTGCAGCAGCGTGCGGTAACCGGATAGCTTGTCATGCACGCCCTGCTGCACGTGGACGATGCCGAGGTCGGCCGCGCGCCGCGCCACCAGCGGCGACTTGCGCGCGCTGATGATGGCGGTGATCACGCCGGACTGCTGCAGCAGCTTGATGCCGTGGCCGTCGAGCACGTTGAAGGTCTTGATCATTTCGCCGTCGGCGCCGAAATGCAGGCTGCCGTCGGTCAGCACGCCGTCGACGTCGAACACCATCAGCCGGACGCGGCGCGCCCTGGCGATCATGGCTTCTTCCTGGGACTGCATCAGATCACCTTGGCGCGGGTCAGGTCGTGGATGTGCAGGGCGCCCACCAGCCTGCCTTCGGCGTCTGCCACCAGCAACTGGTTGATGCGGTGCTGCTCCATCAGTTCGACCGCTTCCACCGCCAGCTGGTCCGGCCCGATGGTGCGCGGGTTGGCATGCATCACGTCGGCGATGGCAAGCTTGCTGAAGTCCTGCTCGCGCTCGATCAGCCGCCGCAGGTCGCCGTCGGTGAACACGCCGATCGGGCGGCGCATGTCGTCGACGATGGCGGTCATGGCCATGCCCTTGCGGGTGATTTCCAGCAGCGCCTGGTTCAGCGACACGTCGCGGGCAACCGCCGGGATCGCGTCGCCGCTGCGCATGATGTCCCGCACATGGGTCAGCAGCCGGCGGCCGAGCGCGCCGCCCGGGTGGGAGCGGGCAAAGTCTTCCTCGCGGAAGCCGCGCGCGTCGAGCAGCGCCACGGCCAGCGCGTCGCCCATCGCCAGCGTCGCGGTGGTGCTGGCCGTGGGCGCGAGGTTCAGCGGGCAGGCCTCCTTTTCGACCCGGGTGTCCAGGTGCACGTTGGCCAGCAGCGCCAGGCTGGAGAATTCATTGCCGGTCATCGCGATCAGCTTGGCGCCCATGCGCTTGATGATCGGAACGATGGCCAGCAGTTCGGCGGTCTCGCCGGAATTCGAGATGGCGATGAACGCGTCGTTCTCGGTGACCATGCCGAGGTCGCCGTGCGCGGCTTCGGCCGGGTGGACGAACATCGACGGCGTGCCGGTAGAGGCCAGGGTCGACGAGATCTTGCGGGCGATGTGGCCGGATTTGCCGATGCCGGACACCACCACGCGGCCGGTGCATCCGAGCAGCAGCGCGACGGCGCGGCCGACGCTGCCGTCGTCGGCGGAGATCCGGTCTTTCAGCGCGAGGATGGCGTCGGCTTCGATCTGCAGTGTTTCACGCGCCATCTGTGTTGCGCGCTGGGCCGGGCTGGTGTCGAAAGGCTTCGACATTGTTTTTTCATCGGGTACACTCATGCCCAAAGTATAAACGAATTACGAAAGCAAAAAACCTGCCAGAGATAACAAAAACCCGGTGATTTGATCGGTCGCTATCCAGCCGCGGCAACAGGCTGTTTCGATTTTTCAACCAGGACCGGCTTTCCTGCCCGCGCCCATGTTTTCAGCTCTCGAACTTACTCTGCTTCTGCTGGGCTCAGCCGTGCTTGGCGTGGTGGGCTTCCGCATGCTGCATCTGCCGCCGATGCTGGGCTACCTCGCGGTCGGCATCCTGATCGGCCCGCATGCGCTCGGCCTCGCGGAGGAAAACGCGACCACCCATACGCTGGCCGAGTTCGGCGTGGTGTTCCTGATGTTTTCCATCGGCCTCGAATTCTCGCTGCCCAAGCTGTCGTCGATGCGGCGCACCGTGTTCGGCCTGGGCATGGCGCAGGTGCTGCTGACCATCGCGGTGACCATGCTGTTCGGCTGGTTCGCCGCGCTGGTGCTGCCGCCGATGATGCAGATCAGCTGGCGCGCCGCGTTCGCGCTGGGCGGGGCGCTGGCCATGTCCTCGACCGCCATCGTCTCCAAGATGCTGACCGAGCGGCTCGAACTGGAAAGCGAGCACGGGCGCCGCATCATCGGCATCCTGCTGTTCCAGGACCTGGCGCTGGTGCCGCTGCTGATCCTGGTGCCGGCGCTGGCCAACCCGCGCGACCTGCTGCCGACGCTGCTGTGGGCCGGCCTGAAAGCGGTGATGGTGCTGGTGCTGCTGCTGTTCCTGGGACAGAAGCTGATGCGCGGCTGGTTCCAGATCGTCGTCAAGCGCCGCTCGCAGGAACTGTTCATGCTGAACCTGCTGCTGATCACGCTGGGCGCGGCCTGGATCACCGAACGCGCCGGCCTGTCGCTGGCGCTGGGCGCCTTCGTCGCCGGCATGCTGGTGTCGGAGACCGAATACAAGCACCAGGTCGAGGAAGACATCGCGCCGTTCCGCGACGTGCTGCTGGGCCTGTTCTTCATCACCATCGGCATGCTGCTCAATGTGCCGCTGGTGCTGCAGAACTGGTGGCTGGTGCTGCTGCTGCTGGTCGGCCCGGTGCTGATCAAGTTCGGCCTGATCGCGGCGCTGGCGCGGGCCTTCGGCGCTTCCACCGGCGTCGCGCTGCGCACCGGCCTCGGGCTGGCGCAGGCCGGCGAATTCGGCTTCGTGCTGCTGAACCAGGCCGGCGGCCTGCAGCTGGTCGACCCCTTCCTGATCCAGCTGATCCTGGCGTCCATGGTGCTGTCGATGCTGATCACGCCGTTCATCCTGGCCAAGTCCGACGCCATCGTGCTCAAGCTGTCGGCCAATGAATGGATGCTGCAGTCGCTGGCGCTGACCCAGATCGCCACCCGCACGATGAGCACGCAGCAGCACGTGATCATCGCCGGCTTCGGCCGCAGCGGCCAGAGCCTGGCCAAGCTGCTGGAAGAGGAGAAGATCGCCTATCACGCGCTGGACCTCGACCCGGAACGGGTGCACGAGGCGCAGGCGGCCGGCGCCAACGTGTCGTATGGCGATGCCGCGCGGCGCGAAAGCCTGGTCGCGGCCGGCATCCACCGCGCCGCGGCGCTGGTGATCACCTACGCCAGCACGCCGTCGGCGTTGAAGACGCTGCACCATGTGCATGAGCTTGCGCCGCAGCTGCCGGTCATCGTGCGCAGCCATGACGACACCGACCTCGACAAGCTGCGCGCCGCCGGCGCCGCCGAAGTGGTGCCCGAAGCGATCGAGGGCAGCCTGATGCTGGCCTCGCATGCGCTGCTGATGCTGGGCGTGCCGCTGCGGCGCGTCCTGCACCGGGTGCAGGACGCGCGCGGCGAACGCTATGCGGCGCTGCGCGGCTACTTCCACGGCGCCGACGACAGCCCGGACGGCGCCGAGCACCTGAACGTGCGGCTGCACTCGGTGGCCCTGTCCGGCGACGCGCATGCGATCGGCAAGTCGCTGGGAACGCTGGGACTGCACGAGGTCGGCGCGGAGATCACCGCGATCCGGCGCAGCAGGAGCCGCATCGACATCTCGCCGGAAACGGTGTTCCATGGCGGCGACATCGTCGTGCTGCGCGGGGCGACGGAAGCGATCGCGCTGGCGGAGGAAAGGTTGCTGAGGGCCTGACGCCGCCAGGGCGCGGGCGCGCAACTGCAGATTTCATCGCTTTCCGCGCCAGGCCGTGCACGAAACGATCGCCTGACGGAAGCGTTTTACAATAGCGTGTTCAAGAAATCGCGCCGTGCAGCGCAGACGGCCGCGCCCCGCCTGCTTCCTCCCTGATATGAATGGAGTTTTATGCCGTTTTTGAAGCGATCCCTGACGGTGATTTTCGCCGCCGGCATCATGCTCGCCTGCGTGGCCTGCAGCCCGCTCAGCGCGATCAACACGCTGACCCCGTCGGCCAGCTATCACAAGAGCGCCGACATCAGCTACGGCGCCGACCCGCGCCAGAAGCTCGACATCTATGCGCCGCGCGACGTGGCGGTCGGCGCGCCGGTGGTGGTGTTCTTCTATGGCGGCAACTGGCGCATGGGCGACCGCGCCGACTATGCGTTCGTCGGCGAGGCGCTGGCCTCGCGCGGCATCCTGGCGGTGATTGCGGACTACCGGCTTTATCCGCAGGCCAGCTATCCCGGCTTCCTGGAAGACAGCGCCGCCGCGGTCGCCTGGACCGCGCGCAAGGTGCGCAGCTACGGCGGCAACCCGGAGCGCCTGTTCGTGATGGGGCACAGCGCCGGCGCCTATAACGCGGCGATGATGGCGCTCGATGGACGCTGGCTGGGTGCGCAGGGCATGAAGCCGACGGCATTGCGCGGCTGGATCGGCCTGGCCGGCCCGTACGACTTCCTGCCGATCGACAGCCCGGATGTGAAGCCGGTATTCCATTTCCCCGATACGCCGCCGTCGTCCCAGCCGGTCAACCATGTCAGCGCGGGCGCGCCGCCGGCGCTGCTGATCGCATCGGAAAAGGATGCCGTGGTCGATCCGGCGCGCAATACCGGCCGGCTCGCCAGCCGCCTGCGCGAGGCAGGCGTCGACGCCGAAACCTTCTACTACGGCCGCACCGGCCATGCGACGCTGGTCGCCACGCTGTCGCGTCCGCTGCGCAGCCTGGCGCCGGTGCTGGACGATGTCGAACGCTTCGTGGCAAGTCACGGCGCCGCAGCGAGGGACTGAGCGCCGATGGACATGTTTCAACGCATACTCGGCATCATCCTGCCGGTGTTCGTCATCATCGGCCTCGGTTACGGCTATGCGCGGCTGCGCGGCGAAAGCGTGCGCGCCGACATGGTCCCGGTCAACCGCGTCAGCATGGAAGTGCTGTGCCCGCTGCTGATCTTCACCGCGCTGGCCGCCAAGGACTTCGATGTCGCCAACAATCTGTCGCTGATCGTCGCCGGCGCGCTGATCTCGCTCGGCTCCGGCCTGCTGGCATGGCCCGTGGCGCGCCTGCTCGGCTACGACCCGCGCAGCTTCGTGCCGCCGATGATGTACAACAACTGCGGCAACATGGGCCTGCCGCTGGCGGCGCTGGCGTTCGGCCAGGCCGGGCTGTCGGCGGCGGTGGCGCTGTTCATGGCGGCCAACCTGGTGTATTTCTCGGTCGGCATCAAGATCATCGAGGCTGGCCGCAGCGGACGGCGCAGCTCCTTCTTCAAGTTCATGAGCAGCCCGATGATGCTGGCGATGATGGTCGGCATGGTGTTCGCGGTGCTCAAGCTCAGGCTGCCGGGGCCGCTGCAGATCGCGCTGAAGATGATGGGCGACGCCTGCATACCGCTGATGCTGTTTTCACTGGGCGTGCGGATGATGGACGTGAGCTTCAAGAGCTGGCACATCGGCCTGGTCGGCGCGATTGCCTGCCCGCTGACGGGGCTGGCCTGCGCCGGCCTGCTCGACCTGGTGCTGCCGCTCTCGGCGATGCAGCGCGGCCAGATGTACCTGTTCGCGTCGCTGCCGCCGGCGGTGTTCTGCTTCATGATCGCCGAGCAGTACCAGCAGGAGCCGGACAAGGTGGCGTCCATCGTGCTGCTCGGGAACCTGGTGTCGCTGGCGTTCGTGCCGCTGGGCTTGTGGCTGGGGCTGGCCTGACTGAGGGGCTGGCGCGGTTTGCCTAGCGCACCGTGCGCTTGTCGCCCAGCCGCCGGCGCTTCTTCGCCAGGAACAGCTGCTTGCGGATGTTGCCGCCGGCGCGGTGCAGTTCCCGCATCAGCTTCTGGCGCAGCGACAGCCGCGGCTTGCTTGCGCTGCCCAGGGTCGTCTCGAAGCTTTCCTGGTGCGAGATCGGCCCCGGCGCCACGCCCATGATGTTGACGCCATGCTCCCATTCGCGGTCGATCGCCATGTCGATCGCATGCGCCATGTCGGCCGTGTAGTCGACCAGCCGGCGCGCCGCGCGGCGGTTGAGCAGGTAGCCCTGCGTGCCGTTGGGCTGCTCCAGGTAGTCGACCAGGAAATGCTCGCCGGCGAGGCGCCGCAGCGGGTAGGCGGTGCGCTGGAACACGCCGGTCAGGCGCACGAATTCCCAGTCGCCGGTATCCCTGCAAAGCGCGTCGACGACGGCGGCAAAGTCGGGACCGATCTCGACATCGTCTTCCAGCACCAGGCAGAGCTGGTCGTCGCCGGCGAGGAAGGCCTTCCAGACCTCGCGGTGGCTGAGGTAGCAGCCCATTTCGCCGGCGCGCATGTCGACGCCGCTGTGGCGCAACCGCCGGTCACGGGCGTAGGCGTCGGGCCAGCCGCGGCCGAGGTCGACCCGGACGGCGTCGAAGAAGCGGTAGGGCAGGCCGCAGGCGTCGAGCTGGGCCCGCATGTAGGCGCGGCGCGCATGCTCGTCGGCCAGCGAAATGCACTGTACCGTGATCATGCATCGGCCCCGGCGTTGTCCATGTTCACCAGCAGCAGGCTGACCGCAAGCCCATAGAACATGATGGTCGGCCGCCATGCCAGCACCACGTCCACCATGCCGGCCAGCAGGAAGCCGCTGCACAGGATGACCAGCGGCAGCGCCGGGCTGGCGGCCGACGGCTGCAGCCGGTAGCGCCGCCAAGCCGCCGTCAGCGGCACGAAATACAGCATCAGGATGGCGGCCGCACCAAGCAAACCGCCTTCCGCGGCGAACTTCAGGATGTCATTGTGCGGATGGGTGAACATGCCCAGTTCGGCCGGCGTCTTGCCGCTCGACTTGTAGCCGGCCAGCGTCCCGGCGAAATTATGGTTGCCGACGCCGATCAGCGGGTGCTCGGTGAGCATCCTGCCGGCGAAGCGCCACAGTTCCAGCCGGGTGGTCGTCGAGGTGCTGACAAAATGTTCCTCGGTCATGTAGTGCTCGATCTCGGCGACGGTCTGGTCGCCCCTGGCCCACAGCGTGCTGTTGCTCATCACCACCACCATGACGACGGCCGCCGCGCCCACGCTCAGCAGCAGCACCCGCAGGTTCTTGCGCGGCAGCAGCAGCCAGAGCACGATGCCGAGCGCCAGCGCCACGCCCAGGCCGCTGCGCGTCTGGCTGAGCAGGGGCACGCTGAAGGCGACCGCCAGCAGCGCCGCCGGCGCGATGCGGCTGCGCAGCAGGCCGTTCGGCGCAACCCAGCACTGCAGCGCGACCATGGCCAGGATGATGGACAGCGAGGTCTGCGGAATGGTGCCGAGGAAGCCGTTCGGGCTGATGCCGCGGTCCAGGTGCAGCACGTGCATGTGCACGGCCATCAGTCCCATGCTGTAGACGGTGAAGAACACGCAGCCCCACAGGAAGGGGCGGATCGGCGGCCGCAGGATGCGCAGCGCCAGGTAGACCGGTATGCAGAGGAAGAAGCGGGACAGGTCGTCGAAATCGCGCAGCGCGATGAGCCGCGGCGTGGCCAGGTACTGCACCGTCACCAGCGCCAGCGGCAATGCCAGCGCCAGCAGCCACAGGCGCCGGACCGGGGCGGGCGCCGCGGCCGGCAGGCGGCGTGCCATCGCCAGCGTCGCGCATGCCGCCAGGAAAATCAGCACGGTGACGATGTCGTTGGCGGTCTTGTTGGTGATCAGGGATACCGGGTACAGGCAGAAAAGCCATGTCATGACGGTTTGCATGACGACGGGACGCTGTTCGGTTTGTTGCACGAGGTGTTCTTTCTGGCTATACACGGGTCGGACTGCGCAAGCCTGCCCATTTTAATGCACTAATGACAATTAGTTGTCTGTCCGTGCATTAAAACAGCATTGCTGCGCCGCGGCAGCCCGAAGTATAACCGCCGCCCGCAGGCCAAACCCGTGGACGACCGGGCCTGGCCTGCGGGCGGGCTGCCTTACTTCTTTTTCTTCAGCATCGGCGCCAGGTACCTGCCGGTGAAACTGGCGGGCGTTTTCGCCACGGCTTCCGGCGTGCCGGCCGCGATGATCTCCCCGCCGCCCGCGCCGCCCTCGGGACCGAGGTCGATCAGCCAGTCGGCCGTCTTGATCACGTCCAGGTTGTGCTCGATGATGACCACCGTGTTTCCCTGGTCGCGCAGCCGGTGTATCACTTTCAGCAGCAGGTCGATGTCATGGAAGTGCAGGCCGGTGGTCGGCTCGTCGAGGATGTACAGCGTGCGGCCGGTGTCGCGCTTGGACAGTTCCAGCGACAGCTTGACCCGCTGCGCCTCGCCGCCCGACAGCGTGGTCGCGCTCTGGCCCAGGCGGATGTAGCCCAGGCCCACGTCCAGCAGCGTGTGCAGCTTGCGGGCAATGACCGGCACCGGCTTGAAGAACTCGTGCGCTTCCTCCACCGTCATCCCGAGCACCTCGGTGATGTTCTTGCCCTTGTACTGCACTTCCAGCGTTTCGCGGTTGTAGCGCCGGCCGTGGCAGACGTCGCACGGCACGTAGACGTCGGGCAGGAAGTGCATTTCCACTTTCAGCACGCCGTCGCCCTGGCACGACTCGCAGCGCCCGCCCTTGACGTTGAACGAGAAGCGCCCGGCCGAGTAGCCGCGTTCCTTGGCGGTCGGCACGGTCGCGAACAGGTCGCGGATCGGCGTGAAGACGCCGGTATAGGTCGCCGGGTTGGAGCGCGGCGTGCGTCCGATCGGCGCCTGGTCGACCGAGATCACCTTGTCGAAATGCTCCATGCCGGAGATCGAGTCATGCGCCGCCGGCTCCGCCTGCGAGCCGTACAGGTGGCGCGCCGCCGCATGGTAGAGCGTGTCGTTGACCAGCGTCGACTTGCCCGAGCCGGACACGCCGGTCACGCAGGTCAGGAGGCCCACCGGCACCTTGAAGGTGACGTTCTTCAGGTTGTTGCCGGTGGCGCCAGTGATGATGAACTGGCGCTTGGGGTCGGGCGGCGTGCGCTTTTCCGGCACCTTGATGGCGAAGGTGCCGTTCAGGTACTGCGCGGTCAGGGACTTCTTGTTCTTCAAGATTTGCGCCAGCGTGCCTTCGGCAATCACTTCGCCGCCGTGCACGCCCGCGCCCAGGCCCATGTCGACGATGTAGTCGGCGCAGCGGATCGCGTCCTCGTCATGCTCGACCACGAGCACGCTGTTGCCGATGTCGCGCAGGTGCTTCAGCGTCTCGATCAGGCGGTCGTTGTCGCGCTGGTGCAGGCCGATCGACGGCTCGTCCAGCACGTACATCACGCCGGTCAGGCCGGAGCCGATCTGCGAGGCCAGGCGGATGCGCTGCGCCTCGCCGCCCGACAGCGTGTCGGCGCTGCGCTCGAGCGACAGGTAGTCGAGGCCGACATTGTTGAGGAAGGTCAGGCGCGCGATGATTTCCTTGATGATGCGGTCGGCGATCTCGCGCTTGGCGCCCTTGAGCTTCAGGTTCTCGAAGAAGGCCAGCGTGTCGCGCAGCGGCGTGGCCGCCACTTCATAGATCGCGCGCTCCTGCGCGCCGTTGCCGACCTTCACGTTGCGCGCTTCGATCCGCAGCCGGGCGCCGTTGCAGGACGGGCATTCCTTCTTGTTGATGAACTTGGCCAGTTCTTCCTTGACAGCGATGGAGTCGGTTTCCCGGTAGCGCCGCTGCAGGTTGTTGACCACGCCTTCGAAGGTATGCTCGCGCACCACCGCGCGGCCGCGCTCGTTGATGTAGGTAAACGGCACGGTCTGCCGGCCCGAGCCGTGCAGCACCGCGTCCTGCGCCTTCTCCGGCAGGTCCTCGAACGGCACGTCGAGGTCGAAGCCGTAGTGCGCGGCCAGGCTGGAGAGCATCTGGAAATAGAACTGGTTGCGCCGGTCCCAGCCCTTGACCGCGCCGGAAGCCAGCGACAGGTTGGGGAAGGCGACGATGCGGCGCGGGTCGAAGAATTCGATGTGGCCCAGGCCGTCGCATTCCTGGCAGGCGCCCATCGGGTTGTTGAACGAGAACAGCCGCGGCTCCAGTTCCTGCAGCGAATAGCCGCAGACGGGGCAGGCGAACTTGTTGGAGAACACGTGCTCGGCCTGGCTGTCCATGTCCACCACCACCGCGCGGCCGTCGGCCAGGCGCAGCGCGGTCTCGAAGCTCTCGGCCAGCCGCTGCTTGATGTCGGCCTTGACCTTGATGCGGTCGATCACCACGTCGATCGTGTGCTTCTCGGTCTTCTTCAGCTTGGGCAGGTCGTCGATTTCGTAGATGCGGGCCGGGTTGGTCCCGCTCTGTATGCGAAAGCGCACGAAGCCCTGGGCCTGCATGTGCTCGAACAGGTCGACGTGCTCGCCCTTGCGGTTGGCCACCACCGGGCCGAGGATCATCAGCTTGGTGTCTTCCGGCATGGCCAGCACGGCGTCGACCATCATCGACACCGACTGCGCCGCCAGCGGATTTTCCGGGTGCTGCGGGCAGTAGGGCGTGCCGACGCGGGCGTACAGCAGGCGCAGGTAGTCGTGGATCTCGGTGACGGTGCCGACGGTCGAACGCGGATTGTGCGACGTGGCTTTCTGCTCGATCGAAATGGCCGGCGACAGGCCCTCGATCAGGTCGACGTCCGGCTTTTCCATCAGCTGCAGGAACTGGCGCGCATAGGCCGACAGCGACTCGACGTAACGGCGCTGGCCTTCCGCGTACAGCGTGTCGAAGGCGAGGGAGGATTTGCCGGAGCCGGAGAGCCCGGTAATGACGATCAGTTTGTTGCGGGGCAGATCGAGGTTGATGTTCTTGAGGTTATGCGTGCGCGCGCCTCGAATGCGAATTTCTTCCATGAATACTTTCAGCGTGAGTATCCCGGCTGCGGTGCAATCAATCTCGGCAGGGACCGGGTCAGTGCGGGTCAACCTGATACTATAACGGGTTTTGAAGTTCGCTGTATTACCCGGCTTTTGCCGCTAACATCTACCCATGTCATCCTTACATTCCGCATCGTCCCCGCCTTCGCAGCCACCTTCGCAGGACGGCGGCATGACCCGCACCGAGGTCCGCGCCAGCGCTTCGCTGGCCTCGATCTTCGCGTTGCGCATGCTGGGCCTGTTCCTGATCCTGCCGGTGTTCTCGGTGCACGCGCGCAGCATGCCGGGCGGCGACAGCGCCACGCTGATCGGGCTGGCGATGGGCATGTACGGGCTCACCCAGTCCTTCGGGCAGATTCCCTTCGGCATCGCGTCCGACCGCTACGGCAGGAAGCGCATCATCATCATCGGCCTGCTGCTGTTCGCGCTCGGCTCCTTCGTCGCGGCCATGGCCAACCATATCGGCTGGGTCATCGTCGGCCGCGCCATCCAGGGCGCGGGCGCGATTTCCGCCGCCATCACCGCGCTGATCGCCGACAGCACCCGCGAGGAGCACCGCACCAAGGCGATGGCCATGGTCGGCGGCTCGATCGGCCTGTCCTTCGCGCTGTCGCTGGTGGCCGCGCCGCTGCTCTACAGCGCCATCGGCATGGGCGGCATGTTCGCGCTGATCGGGCTGATGTCCATCGCCGCGATCCTGGTGGTGATCTATGTCGTGCCGCAGGCTGCGCCGCTGCCGCCGCAGACCGTGCGCTTCGCCGAGGTGCTGAAGAACCGCGAGCTGATGCGCCTGAACTATGGCGTCTTTGCGCTGCACCTGACGCAGATGGCGATGTTCGTCGTCGTGCCGGCGGCGCTGGTGCGCGGCATGGGCCTGCCGGTGGCCGAGCACTGGAAGGTCTACCTGCCGGTCGTGCTGCTGTCCTTCGTGCTGATGCTGCCGCCGGTCTTCATCGGCGAGAAGCAGGGCCGGATGAAGCAGGTATTCGTCGGCGCGATCGCGCTGCTGCTGCTGGTCCAGGGCGGCATGTGGCTGGTCCTGTCGCAGCCCGCGCCGCACTGGATGGCGCTGGTCGGGCTGCTGCTCGCCTTCTTCATTGCGTTCAATATCCTCGAGGCAAGCCAGCCGTCGCTGGTGTCGCGCATCGCGCCGCCCGGCGGACGCGGCGCGGCGCTCGGCGTCTACAACACGCTGCAGGCGCTGGGCCTGTTCTGCGGCGGCGCCGCGGGCGGCTGGCTGACCCAGCATTCGGGGCCGTCGACGGTGTTCATCCTGGGCGCGGGACTGACTGTTGTGTGGCTTATAATTGCGTCCAATATGCAAAACCTGCCGCGGCGCGGCCCCCGTCAGCAACCTGCCGCCGTTTAAATCAGTTAAGGAGAACTACCCATGGCTTCGGTCAATAAAGTCATCATCGTTGGCAACCTCGGGCGCGACCCGGAGACGCGCTACATGCCCAGCGGCGACGCAATGACGTCGATCGCCGTCGCAACCACCGACACATGGAAAGACAAGACCACCGGTGAAAAGAAGGAACAGACCGAATGGCACCGGATCAGCTTTTTCGGCAAGCTCGCCGAGATCGCCGGCCAGTACCTGAAAAAAGGCAGCCAGGTCTACATCGAAGGCTCGCTGCGCACCCGCAAGTACACCGACAAGGACGGCGTCGAAAAGTACTCGACCGAAATCAAGGCCGACACGATGCAGATGCTGGGCAGCCGCCAGGGCATGGGCGGCGGCGCCGGCGGCGGCATGGATGACGGCGGCGGCTACAGCAGCGCCCCGCCGGCACGCCAGAACGCCGGCGCGCCCGCTGGCGGCGCGTCCGGCGGCGGCAGCCGCCCGGCGCCGCGCCCGGCGCCGAACTTCTCGGACATGGACGACGATATTCCGTTCTGACGCCCGCGCAGTTCCAGGCAACGCACAACCCCGGCAATCCTCGATGGATGCCGGGGTTTTTTTCGATCGGGCGCGGGAAGCGCCGATCGTGCCGGCCCTGTCCTGCGCCAGGACAGCGCGGTGGGCCGGGAAAAGCGGCGATGCGCTGCTCGCGCCGCGCCGGCCAGCATGAAAAAAGCCCCGGAACCGGGGCTTTCTGTTTCCCGGACCGCCGCATGCGCGCCGGTCCGGGAGGCCTGGACGGCTCAGGCGATCAGGCTGCCTTGTTTTTTGCGGACTTGCGCCGCGCCGCGCCTATGCCCAGGAAACCGATGCCCATCAGGGCGATGGACAGCGGCTCCGGCACCTGCGCGGTCAGGGTCGAGTCGGCGAAGAAGAAGGTGCTCAATGGGTTGATAGTGCCGACGGTGATGGAAATTTTTCCGTCTGTCGCGAGATCCGCGAGCGATGCCGAATTCAGCGCGAAATTCACGATCTCGCCGCCATGTGCCGAATTGTAGGTGCCGTTCGGGACGTCGCTGCCGGTTTTGAGCTGGCCCGTTCCTACGGTAATGAAATAGTTTTCATTGAACAGCAGGTCTGTCAGGCGGACTTCGAGCACCGCGGAAAGCAGTCGATCGCTGCCTGGCGTGTAGCCGCTGCCGATGTCGTGGGTGAAAGTGGCCCAGTGCGCTATCGAGATCAACTCATCAGGGTTTCTCGCGATGCTGTCAGTGACCACTGCCGCGCTGGCGGTGATCGAAGTAGCGGCTGCCGTCATGAAGGCAAGGCTGAGTAAGGCTTTCTTCAACATTTTCATTTTTCGCTCCCTGGAGTCGGTTTGGATTATGGTTCTAATTGCATTATCGAAGTAGCAATGTTTATGCCAATAAATATTACCCATAAAAAACAATTGCTTAAATGAACATGGGTTTCCGGCGAGGGCGGGGTTGTAAGAAATTCCGACATGGGCGGGCAGGGCGGCGCGCCGCCGGCGAAAGGGCGCGCGGCCTGTGCCTGCATCCGGGCGCGGCGGCCTAGCGGAGGTAAAACGCCAGTCTTTGTTCCTGGGCGGCGGCGGAGTACATCTGCTCGACCGTCGCCCGCGCGGCGGCGCCGAGGCGCGCGCGCAGGCCGGCGTCGGCGGCGAGACGTTCGAGCAGCGCGGCGGCTTCCTCAGTGGTCTCGAAGAGAAATCCGTTCTCGCCATGCCGGATCGCGTCCGCATAGCCGCCGTTGACATGGCAGACCACCGGCAGCGCGCAGGCCATGGCCTCGAAAACGACCCGGCCGAAGGTTTCCACGTGGGTGTGGCTGCGGTAGTAGAAGATGTCCAGGCCTTGCAGGAAGTCGGCCGCCGGCATCGCGCCTTCCGGCGACAGCGCGATGCCGTCCTCCGGGGCAAGGCGGTCCGCCAGGCAGCTTGCGCCCTGCAGGCGCACCGCGTAGCCGCTGGCCGCAAGCCGGCGGTACAGCGCGATATCGTCGGGATGGTGCTTTTCCGGCACGTCGCGGCTCATCCTGCCGATGACGATGCGCGGGTGCGGCGCATCCGGCGAACGCGGCGCCGGCCGGAAACGTTCGATATCGATAGGCGACGGATGCACTTCGCCGGGCAGGGACAGCAGCCGGCTCTGGAACGAGGAGATCAGCACGTATTCGGTGCGCGGCCAGCCCAGCAGGCGCGGCATCGCCGAGGTCAGCGCCACCACTTTCGGGTGGAAGGTGTTGTAGAGGTAGATCAGCCGGCGCGGCTTCTGCACGAAATACGGCCACAGCTTGTTGCGCCAGTGCGCGCCGATGAAGACATAGGTGCCGCCCTGCGGGAAGGCGCCCGGACGCCGGGCCACGCGCCGGATCGGAAACTGCCGCATCAGCTCCCTGGAGACCTTGGACGACGTTGCCCACAGGCTGACGTCCGCGCGGTCCTTCAGCAGCGCATACAGCGACAGCGCTTCCTGCTCGCTGCCGCCGTAGGGGTTCTGGAAACCGTTGAAAAGATGAAGGACAGGGCGCGCCGGCGGATTGGGCATGGCGATGGCGATGCGGGACAAAAGGGGGGCCTAGCCTAACATATTGCCCCGCATGCATGCCGGCCGCCGGCAGACCCTAGCCATCAGGACAGGGACCGGTCCACTTTTGCGCTGTCGCTGATCCGACGCAAACCCGGATGGCCGGAGGATGGGCGTACCGCAACTGCCAATATTGCTTTTCATTTATACTTTCTCCTTTATATTCAGCGCTTTCACGGGCCGACCATGCAGACTAAAACAGGCCCGGCGCAAACCGTTGCCAACAAAACACGGGCATCCACCGGCATCGCCGGACTCAACGACATACTGGGCGGCGGGCTCACGCCCAGCCGGGTCTACCTGGTCGAGGGCACGCCGGGCACCGGCAAGACCACGCTGGCGCTGCAATTCCTGCTGGAAGGCGCGAAACAGGGCGAAAAAGGGCTGTACATCACGCTGTCGGAGACCGCCGAGGAACTGGCCTCGGTGGCCGAGAGCCATGGCTGGATGCTCGACAGCATCTCGGTGTACGAGCTGATCAACGACATGAACCTGGACCCCGACGGCGAGCAATCGATTCTTTATCCGTCGGAAATCGAGCTTGGCGAGACGACCCAGAGCGTGATGCAGCAGGTCGACCAGCAGGCGCCGGTGCGCATCGTGTTCGACAGCCTGTCGGAAATGCGGCTCTTGGCGCAGAACCCGCTGCGCTACCGGCGCCAGATCCTGGCGCTGAAGCATTACTTTGCGTCGCGCAAATGCACGGTGCTGCTGCTGGACGACAAGACGTCGGAGTCGGGCGACCAGCAATTGCACAGCATTGCGCATGGCGTGATCAGCCTCGAACAGGCGGCCCACGAGTTCGGGCCGGAAAGGCGCCGGATGCGGGTCATCAAGATGCGCGGCCTGAAATTCCGCGGCGGCTATCACGACTTCATCCTCGGCACCGGCGGCCTGCAGGTTTTCCCGAGGCTCGTGGCGGCCGAACACGGTCGCGCGTTCGCGGTGGACATGCATTCCACCGGCTCGGCCGGGCTCGACCGGCTGCTGGGCGGCGGGCTGGTGCCGGGCACCTCGTTCCTGGTCTGCGGCCCGTCCGGCATCGGCAAGACCACGACGGCGATGCGCTGCGCGCTGACCGCGATGCAGCGCGGCGACCGGGTCGCCTATTACCTGTTCGACGAAGGCATGAGCACCTTCATGCTGCGCAGCAGGACGCTGGGCATGGACATGCAGCCGTATATCGACAACGGCCTGCTGGTGATCCATCACATCGACCCGGCCGAGGTGGCGCCCGGCGAGTTTTCCCACATGCTGCGCACGGCCGTCGAGAAGAACCACGCGAAGCTGGTCGTGATCGACAGCCTGAATGCCTACCTGCAGGCGATGCCCGGCGAGAAATTCCTGATCCTGCAGATGCACGAAATACTCAGCTACCTGAACCAGCAGGGCATCACCACGGTGCTGGTGCTCGGCCAGCATGGCGTCATCGGCGACGTGCATGTGGACGTCGACCTCAGCTACCTGAGCGACGCCACCATGTTCCTGCGCTTCTTCGAGGCGGCAGGGCAGATACGCACGGCAATGTTCGTCATCAAGAGCCGGACCAACAACCACCAGCGCACGCTGCATGAATTCCGCATTACCGCGGACGGCGGCATACAGGTCGGCGACGCGCTGGAAAATTTCGAGGGCATCCTGACCGGCCTGCCGACCTATCGTGGCGGCACGGCGATGATGCAGGTGGCGGACGACGGTGAAAATGACGGCCAGTAGCGCCGAAGAGCGCATCCTGGTGCTGGCGCCGCGCGGCCGCGACGCCCAGGTCATCGCGCAGGTGCTGGCCGGCAGCGGGCTGACGTGCGCCGCCTGCGGCGACTACCCGGCGCTGATGCGCGAGCTCGACGCCGGCGCCGGCGCGGCGGTGATTTCGGAGGAGGCGCTGCAGGGCGCCGACCTCGACATCCTCGCCGCCTGGCTGGCGCGGCAGGCGTCGTGGTCCGACTTCCCGTTCGTGCTGCTGGTGTCGCGGCAGGCCGCGCCGCGCAAGGAAGCGGCCCGCATGCTGCTTGGCAATATCGCCAATGTGCTGCTGTTGGAACGGCCGCTGAATGCGGAAACCATACGCCGCGCCACCGCCTCCGCGCTGCGCGCGCGCAAGCGCCAGTACCAGGCGCGCACCGACCTGCAGGTGCGCATACGGGCCGAGGAAAGGCTGCACATCGCGCTGGAAGCCGGCCGCCTCGGCACCTGGGAAATCGACTTTCCGGGCATGGAGCTGCGGGCTTCGGACACCTGCAAGCGCAGCTTCGGCCGCGACCCGGCGCAGCCTTTCGGCTACGACCAGCTGGTCGCCGGCATCCAGCAGGAAGACTGGCGGCGCTACCATGACCTGATGAAGGCGACGATCATCGCCGGCGGCGGCTTCAGCATCGAATACCGGGTGATCTGGCCGGACGGCTCGCTGCACTGGCTGCATGTGCAGGGCAAGGCCAGCCTGGACGCGGATGGCAGGCCGGTGGCGGTGGCCGGCGTGTCCCAGGACATCACCGAACGCCGCGCGGCCGAGCGGCGCCTGCGCGAAAGCCAGGAAGCGCTGCGCGAGCTCAACGAGACGCTGGAGCAGCGCATCGACGCCCGCACGGCCGAGCTGGCGCAGGCGAACGACAGGCTGATGCGCGAGATCACCGAGCGCGAACGGGCCCAGGTGGCGCTGGTCCAGGCCCAGAAAATGGAGGCGGTGGGCCAGCTGACCGGCGGCATCGCGCACGATTTCAACAACCTGCTCAATGTCATTTTGGGCAATGTCGAACTGATCGAGCGGCAGTCGAGCGACGAGCGCATCAAGCGCATGGCGCAGACGGCCCGCCGTTCGGCCGAACGCGGCGCCAAGCTGACCGGCCAGCTGCTGGCCTTTTCGCGCAGCCAGAGCCTGGACCTGCGCCCGGTCGACCTGACGCACCTGATGGGCGAGGTCAGGGACCTGCTGTCGGCCGCGATCGGGCCGGACATCCAGCTTGAGTTCGGCCTTGCTCCCGACCTGCCGCCGGCGATGGCCGACCTGAGCCAGACCGAGCTGGCGATACTGAACCTGGCCATCAATGCGCGCGACGCGATGCCCAATGGCGGCCGGCTCGTCATCGACTGTGCGCTGCGGCAGCCGCCCGACGGCCTGCTGCCGCCGGGCCGGTATGCGGTGGTGTCGGTGCGGGACAATGGCCAGGGCATCAACCCCGAGATCCTGAACAAGGTGTTCGACCCGTTTTTCACGACCAAGGCGGTCGGCAAGGGCACCGGCCTGGGACTGAGCCAGGTCTACGGCATCGCCCAGCAGTCCGGCGGCACCGCGCGCATCGAAAGCCGGGCCGGCGAAGGCACCACGGTCGAGATCTGGCTGCCGCTGGCGCCGCAGGATGCGGCCGAGGCCGCCGCCGCGCGCGCAGCCGAGCCGCCGCGCACCGCCGGCCAGGCCCGCATCCTGGTGGTGGAGGACGACCCCGGCGTGCGCCAGTTCATCGTCGAATGCCTGGAAATGTCGGGCCACTGGGTGACCCAGGCCGAGCATGGCGAAGCGGGGCTGGCGCAGATCGACAGCGCGATGCCGGACCTGATGATCGTCGACTTCCTGATGCCGGGGATGAACGGCGCGCAGCTCGCCGCCGAGGTCGGCCTGAAACGCCCGGACCTGCCCATCATCATTGCCACCGGCTATGCCGACATGCAGGAAATCGAGCGCGTGGTCGGCAAGAACGCGGTGCTGAAAAAGCCATTCCAGATGCGCGACCTGCTGGAAAGCGTGCGGCTGGCGCTGACACGCTGAACGGCCGGCGGGCGGGGAGGGCGCTGCGCGCGCCTCCCCATTCGCCCACGCAGCGCCCGGCCCCACGCCCTGGGGCAAAACCGCTTCCCGCCATTCCCGCTCCCGTTCGGTCTACAATCGCGCATCCAAAGTGCGAATGCCGTATCCATGGTATTGACCCCTAGCAAATGAGCAAGTCCATCAGCAACCTGCGCCACCGGTTCGACCGCATCGCCGGCAGCAGGCCCATGCTGGCCGTCGGCACGGTCGCGATCGCCTGGCTCGCGGGCGGGCTGTTCGGCGTGCCGGCGCTGCTGAAATGGCAGTTGCCGCAGCAGGCCCAGCGCCAGCTGGGCGCGACGCTGACGCTGGGCGAGGTCTATTTCAATCCGCTGACGCTGGCGCTGGAAGTCAATGACATCAGCCTGCGCACGGTCCGGGAAGGCACGCTGCTGTCGGCCGGGAAGCTGCGCGCCGACCTGGAAATGTCGGGCCTGTTCCGGCGCGCGTGGACCCTCGCCGACATCCAGCTCGAACAGCCGATGCTGCGCATCGAATACGACAAGCAGGGCGCGCTGAACCTGCAGCCGCTGCTGTCGGCGCTGCAGAAAAATCCGGCGCCGCCCGACCAGCCGCCGGCGCGCATGCTGCTGCAGCGCCTGAGCATCCGGAACGGCCGCGTCGATGTCGTCGACCAGCGCCTGCAGCAGCCGTTGATCGCCCGCATCAGCCCGGTAACGCTGGACGCAAGCGACATCGGCACGCTGCCGGACGCGGCCGGCAAGTGGACGCTGGCCGCCCGTTCCGAGGCGGGCGAGGTGCTGCGCGCCGGCGGCTCCCTGGGCCTGCAGCCCGTGGCGCTGCGCGGCACGCTCGACCTGGCCGGCGTGCAGGCGGGCACCCTGGCGCGCGCGCTGCACAGGCAGGTGACGCTGACCGATGTCGCCGGCACGCTGGGCCTGCATGGCGAGATCGATGCGGCGCTCGCCGGCGGCGCGCTCGCGGCCACGCTGGACAAGGTCGAGCTGACGCTGGCCGGGCTGGCGCTGAAGTCCGGCGCCGCCGTCATCGCCGTGGAGAGCGGGACGCTGGCCCTGGCGCATGCGCAGCTGGCCCAGGCCGAAGCCGGCCTGCAGGGCAGGATTGCGGACATCAGCCTGGCGCTCGGTTCGTCCAGCCTCGCCCAGGGCGCGACCCGGCTACGCTTTCCCGAAGCCCGTTACAGCAGCCGCGCGCTGCTGCTCGCGCCCGGCAGCGACAATGCGTACGTGCTGGAGGAAAGCGCCATGTCGCTGCCGCAGCTGGCATTGAAGCAGGCCGGCAGCGACATGGCGCTATCGGCCCCGGCCGCCAAGGCCGGCCGGCTGGCGCTCAAGCCGCTGGCCGGCGGCTTTTCGATGCGGGCCGATGACGCGGCGCTGACGCTGGCCGGGATGACCCGGCAGGAAGGCGCGCAGAAGCTGAGGTCGGGCGCGGCCGCGCTGGACGTGCGCAGCGCGAGCACCAGGCGCGAAGGCAGTGCGCCGCTCACCGTGCGCCTGAACGCGCCCAAGGTCTCGGTCGCCGCGCTGAACGTCAGCGGCGCCCGCGCGGAGCCGCTGTACGGCCTTGCCGAGGGCCGCGGCGCGGCCGAGAGCGTCACGCTGTCGTTGCCCGCCTCGGGGCCGGATGCGCTCGTCGACGGATTGTCCGCGACCCTGAGGAAGCTGGTCGCCAACGATGCCCGCCAGCCCGGCGAACTCGCCCACGCGGACAGCCTCGAACTCAAGGGCGCGCGGCTGCGGCTGGCGTCGCGCCAGCTCGACCTCGGCAGCCTGACGCTGGCCGACGGCGCCGCAAGCGTGCGCTTCGCCAGCGACGGCAGCCTGAACTGGACCGGCCCGGCGGCGTCGCCTGCGGTGGCTTCCCCGGCTGCCCCGGCTACGACGCCTTCGTCCGTTTCAACCGCTTCCACCGCCTCGACCCCGCCCCCGGACAAGGCGCCGGTGGCGGCGCGCCGGGCGCCAGCCGCGGCGCCATGGCGCATCACCGCCGACAGCATCGACCTGCGCAACTTCAGCGCCTCCTATGCCGATGCCCGCCAGCAGCCGCCGCTGGCGGTCGATGCCGACAACATCGTCGCCAGCGTCAGTGCGCTGGACACGGCCGGCGCCGCGCCGGCGCGCGTGGCGCTGCGGGCCGGCGTGGGCGGCGGCACGCTGCAGGCGCAGGGCAGCCTGCAGCTGCAGGACTATGGCGGCGAGTTCGACATCAAGGCCGCCGGCCTGCCGCTGAAGCTGGCGCAGCCCTATATCACCGAGGCCGCGCGGCTGGTGCTGACCGGCGGCACGCTGTCGGGCGCCGGCAAGCTGCGGGTGGGCAATGCGACCGGCCCGAAGATCACCTATGCCGGCAGCGCATCGCTGGACAAGGTGGCGATCGACGAGACCGCGCCGCGCCAGCCCTTCCTGTCGTGGGACGCCATCTCGGCCGCCAACATGCGGCTGGCGCTGTCGCCGAACCGGCTGGAGATCGGCCAGCTCAATATCGCCGGCCCGGTCGGCAAGCTCATCATTGCCGAAGACCAGACGGTCAACCTGTCGCGGGTGTTCAGGAAGTCGCCGGCCCCCGGCGCGCAGAAAACGGCCGCCGCCAGTGCGCCGGCGAAGGCCGCCGACGGCGACCCGTTCCCGGTCTCGATCGCCCGCATCCGCGTCGACGACGGCGTGCTGACCTTTGCCGACTTCAGCCAGCAGCCGCAGTTCAGCACCCGGATGCATGACTTCGAGGGCGTGATGACCGGGCTTTCCAGCGCGCCCGGCAGCCGCGCGCAGATGCAGTTCAATGCCGCCATCGCCGACTATGGCGACGCCCGCATCAGCGGCGCGATGAACCCGTTCAAGCCGGCCTATGCGACCGACGTGCGGATGAACTTCCGCAACGTCGACCTGAGCCAGCTGACGCCGTACGTGGTGCGCTTCGCTGGCTACCGGGTGACGGCCGGCACGCTGTCCTCGGACCTGCGTTACCAGGTGAAGGAAGGCCGCCTGGTCGGCGACAACCGCTTCGTGCTCAACAAGGTGAGGCTGGGCGAGAAGGTGGAAAGCCCGACCGCGATGGACCTGCCGCTGAAGCTGGCGCTGTCGCTGCTGGAGGACGAGAACGGCATCATCAACATCGGCGTGCCGGTGACGGGCGACCTGCAGAATCCGCAGTTCAGCTTCGGCGCGGTGGCCCGCCGCGCCATCGGCACCGTGCTGCGCAACATCGTCTCGGCGCCGTTCCGCGCGCTGGCGTCGCTGTTTGGCGGCGGCGGCGAAAAGATGGATGTGATCGCGTTCGATCCCGGCAGCGCGGAGCTGGCGCCGCCCGAGCAGCAGAAGCTCGACAAGCTGGCCGAGGCGCTGGCCAAGCGTCCCGCGGTGAAGCTGCTGGTGCATCCGGCGGTCAGCGCCGAGCAGGACGAGGCGGCATTGCGCTCGCTGGCCGCGCGGCGCGCGCTGCTGGGCCGCATGGGCGTGAAGCTGGCGGCAGACGAGGAGCCGGGACCGGTCGACACCGCCGGCCCGGACGTGCAGAAAGCCATCGTCGCCCTGTACCGCGAACGCTTCCCGGGCGAGGCGCCGCAGCCGGCGGCGGATGTGACGCCGGAAGCCTGGCATGCGCAGCTGCTGGACAAGCTGATCGCCGCGCAGCCGCTGCCGCAGGATGCGCTCGCGGCGCTGCAGAAAGAGCGCGGCAGCATGGTCAGGGAACAGCTGGTGAAATCGTCATTGCCGGAATCCAGGATCGCGCTGGGCAAGCCGGAGCAGGCGACCGGCGCGCAGGACGGCGACATCGCGACCAGGCTGGAACTCGTGCCGCTGTAATCAGCATGGAAAGGGCGCGTGTGCCGCGCATCCGTGCCTATTGCGTTGCAGCGTGCGTCAGAGCGGAACCGAATACAGGATCGCTGCAAAGGTGATGACGATCAGCGAACCGCAGACGACTTCCTTGAAGGTACCCATGATAAGTCTCCGTTGAATATGTTAAGTATATTGCAACGTTTTTGCGGCCAAAGAGTTGATGAGACGCAAGTAAATTTCGTCATCGATCCATTTCCGGCCTGGCTTTTTCCTTGAATCCCGGTCGGATGCCGACGGTACAATGGCGGCTTCCTGAACGGACCGTCCGCCTCCATGGCCCGCCTCCCACGCCTCGTGGTTCCCCACCAGCCGCATTACGTCAGCCAGCACGGGCATGACGGCCAGCCGGTCTTTCGCGACAGCGAGGATTACGCCGCCTACCTGGCATGGCTGCGGGAAGCCGGCAAAAAATTCGCCGTCGCCATCCACGCCTACCTGCTGCTGCCGGAAGAAATCAACCTGCTGGTCACGCCCTCCGACCATGAAGGGCCGGGCCGGATGATGCAATGGATAGGGCGGTATTACGTACCCTGGTTCAACCGCAAGTACGGCCGCTCGGGCACGCTCTGGGGCAGCCGCTACAAGGCAACCGTGGTCGACGCCGGCAGCCATTTCCTGGACTGCTGCCTCTACATGGAAATGCGCCCGGTGCTGCTCGGCGCGGCTGCCGAGCCGGCCGACTACCGCTGGTCGAGCTATGCGCACCATGCCGGCATCGAATCCGACCCGCTGACCGCCGACCATCCGCTGTACTGGGCGCTCGGCAACACGCCGTTCGAGCGGGAGGCGGCATACCGGCGGCTGATGGAGCAGGGCATGTCGGTCAACGAGATTGCCCGGCTGGAGCGGGCAGTGCGGGCAGAGTGGGCGCTGGGTTCGGACGCGTTCCGCAGCGAACTGGAGAAACGCACGCAGCGCCGCGTCGGCCCGGCCCGGCGCGGGAGGCCGCCAAAAAGCATGCCTATCGCACCAAAATGACTCTGTCACCAATTAAAATGAACTTCGATAGGGCGTGATTTTAATTGGACTCTGACCCTAATTTTTCCTGTTGAACTATCTGATTCCTTGCACTATTCTGCAGGGTCAATCTTTTCAGCAGTGAGGAAACCCCATGCACGCGCAAGGTCTTTACGATCCAGCCAATGAACATGACGCCTGCGGCGTCGGTTTCATCGCCCATATCAAGGGCACCAAGAGCCATTCCATCGTCGAGCAGGGCCTGCTGATCCTGAAGAACCTCGATCACCGGGGCGCGGTCGGCGCGGACAAGCTGATGGGCGACGGCGCCGGCATCCTGATCCAGATTCCCGACCAGTACTACCGCGAGGAAATGGCGAAGCAGGGCGTGAACCTGCCGCCGCCCGGCGAGTACGGCGTCGGCATGGTGTTCCTGCCGAAGGAAGCCGCCTCGCGCATCGCCTGCGAACAGGAAATCGAACGCGCGGTGCTGGCCGAAGGCCAGGTCGTGCTCGGCTGGCGGGACGTGCCCATCGACATCGACATGCCGATGTCGCCCACCGTGCGCCAGAAAGAGCCGGTGATCCGCCAGATCTTCATCGGCCGCGGCCAGGACATCATGGTGACCGATGCGCTGGAGCGGAAACTGTACGTGATCCGCAAGTCGTCCGGCCACGCGATCCAGGCGCTGAACCTGCTGCACGGCAAGGAGTTCTTCGTGCCGTCGATGTCCGCCCGCACCGTGGTCTACAAGGGCCTGCTGCTGGCCGACCAGGTCGGCGTCTATTACAAGGACCTGCAGGACGAGCGCTGCATTTCCGCGCTGGCGCTGGTGCACCAGCGCTTCTCCACCAACACCTTCCCGGAATGGCCGCTGGCCCACCCGTACCGGCTGCTCGCGCACAACGGCGAGATCAACACCGTCAAGGGCAACTTCAACTGGATGCGCGCGCGCGAAGGCGTGATGAAGTCGGCCGTGATGGGCGACGACCTGAAAAAGCTGTTCCCGCTGATCTATGAAGGCCAGTCCGACACCGCCTGCTTCGACAATGCGCTGGAGCTGCTGGTGATGGCCGGCTACCCGATCGCCCAGGCGATGATGATGATGATCCCGGAAGCCTGGGAAAACCACACGCTGATGGACGACAACCGCCGCGCCTTCTATGAATACCATGCGGCGATGATGGAGCCGTGGGACGGCCCGGCCGCGATGGCCTTCACCGACGGCCGCCACATCGGCGGCACGCTCGACCGCAACGGCCTGCGCCCGGCGCGCTACATCGTCACCGACGACGACCTGGTGGTGATGGCGTCCGAGTCCGGCGTGCTGCCGATTCCCGAGTCCAAGATCATCAAGAAATGGCGCCTGCAGCCGGGCAAGATGTTCCTGATCGACCTCGACGCCGGCCGCATCATCGACGACAAGGAACTGAAGGACACCTACGCCAACGCCAAGCCGTACAAGCAGTGGATCGAGTCGGTCCGCATCAAGCTCGACGACCTGGAAGCCGACGCCGTCGCGCCGGTGTCCGAGGTGCCGCTGCTGGACCGCCAGCAGGCGTTCGGCTACACCCAGGAAGACCTGAAGTTCCTGATGTCGCCGATGGCGGTGCAGGCCGAGGAAGCCACCGGCTCCATGGGCAACGACTCGCCGCTGGCGGTCATGTCCAACAAGAACAAGACGCTGTACCACTACTTCAAGCAGCTGTTCGCGCAGGTGACCAACCCGCCGATCGACCCGATCCGCGAAGCGATGGTGATGTCGCTGGTGTCCTTCATCGGCCCCAAGCCCAACCTGCTCGACACCAACAACATCAACCCGCCGATGCGGCTGGAAGTCTCGCAGCCCATCCTCGACTATGCCGACATCGCGCGCCTGCGCGACATCAGCGCCCACACCGGCGGCAAGTTCCGCTCGCATGAGCTCGACATCTGCTATCCGCTCGCATGGGGCAAGGAAGGCATCGAGGCGCGCCTGGCGTCGCTGTGCGCGCAGGCGGTGGACGCGGTGCGTTCCGGCCATAACATCCTGATCGTCTCCGACCGCAAGATCGACGGCGACAACGTCGCCATTCCTGCGCTGCTGGCGACCTCGGCGATCCACCTGCACCTGGTCAGCAAGGGCCTGCGCACGTCGACCGGCCTGGTGGTGGAAACCGGCTCGGCCCGCGAGACGCACCATTTCGCGCTGCTGGCCGGCTACGGCGCCGAAGCCATCCATCCCTACCTGGCGATGGACACGCTGGCCGACATGGCGCGCGGCCTGCCCGGCGAGCTGTCGGCGGAGAAGGTGATCTACAACTTCCAGAAGGCGGTCGGCAAGGGCCTGATGAAGGTCATGTCCAAGATGGGCATCTCGACCTACATGTCCTACTGCGGCGCGCAGATCTTCGAGGCCATCGGCCTGAACCGCGCGCTGGTGGACAAGTACTTCAAGGGCACCGCGTCCAATGTCGAGGGCATCGGCGTGTTCGAAGTGGCCGAGGAGGCGCTGCGCCTGCACCGGCTGGCGTTCAGCAACGACCCGGTGCTGGCCAACGCGCTCGACGCCGGCGGCGAATATGCATACCGCGTCCAGGGCGAAGACCACATGTGGACGCCGGACGCGATCGCCAAGCTGCAGCACTCGGCGCGCGCCAACAACTTCAGCACCTACAAGGAATATGCGCAGATCATCAACGACCAGTCGCGTCGCCACATGACCCTGCGCGGCCTGTTCGAGTTCAAGCTCGACCCGGCCAAGGCGATCCCGCTGGAGGAAGTCGAGCCGGCCAAGGAAATCGTCAAGCGCTTCGCCACCGGCGCGATGTCGCTCGGCTCGATCTCGACCGAGGCGCATGCGACGCTGGCCATCGCGATGAACCGCATCGGCGGCAAGTCCAACACCGGCGAGGGCGGCGAGGACGTGAACCGCTACCGCCAGGAGTTGAAGGGCATACCGATCAAGCAGGGCGACACGCTGGCGTCCATCGTCGGCCGCGAGCAGATCGAGGTCGACATGCCGCTGCTGGCAGGCGACTCGCTGCGCTCGAAGATCAAGCAGGTGGCGTCGGGCCGTTTCGGCGTCACCGCCGAGTACCTGATTTCCGCCGACCAGATCCAGATCAAGATGGCGCAGGGCGCCAAGCCCGGCGAAGGCGGCCAGCTGCCCGGCCACAAGGTGTCCGAGTACATCGCCCGGCTGCGCTTCTCGGTGCCGGGCGTGGGCCTGATCTCGCCGCCGCCGCACCATGACATCTACTCGATCGAGGACCTGGCGCAGCTGATCCACGACCTGAAGAACGTGAATCCGAAGGCGGCCATTTCCGTCAAGCTGGTGTCCGAAGTGGGCGTGGGCACCGTGGCCGCGGGCGTGGCGAAAGCCAAGGCCGACCACGTGGTGGTGGCCGGCCATGACGGCGGCACCGGCGCGTCGCCGCTGTCGTCGGTCAAGCATGCCGGCACGCCGTGGGAACTGGGCCTGGCCGAGACCCAGCAGACGCTGGTGCTGAACCGGCTGCGCAGCCGCATCCGCGTGCAGACCGACGGCCAGATCAAGACCGGCCGCGACGTCGTCATCGCCGCGATGCTGGGCGCCGACGAAGTGGGCTTCGCCACCGCGCCGCTGGTGGCCGAGGGCTGCATCATGATGCGCAAGTGCCACCTCAACACCTGCCCGGTGGGCGTGGCCACGCAGGACCCGGTGCTGCGCAAGAAATTCACCGGCAAGCCCGAGCACGTGGTCAACTTCTTCTTCTTCGTCGCCGAGGAAGCGCGCCAGATCATGGCGCAGCTGGGCATCCGCAGCTACAACGAACTGATCGGCCGCACCGACCTGCTCGACAAGTCGCGCGCCGTGTCCCACTGGAAGGCCAAGGGACTGGACTTCAGCCGCATCTTCCACCAGCCGGAAATGTCGGACGACATCCCGCTGTACCAGGCGGAGTTCCAGGACCACGACCTGGAAAGCGCGCTCGACCACAAGCTGCTGGCGCAGGCAAAGCCGGCGCTGGAGCGCGGCGAGCGGGTCTCCTTCATCTCGCCGATCAAGAACCTGAACCGCACGGTCGGCGCGATGCTGTCCGGCCAGGTGGCGATGAAGTACGGCCATGAAGGCCTGCCGGACGACACCATCCATATCCAGCTGCACGGCACCGCGGGCCAGTCGGCCGGCGCCTTCCTGGCGCACGGCATCACGCTGGACCTGGTCGGCGAGGGCAACGACTATGTCGGCAAGGGCCTGTCGGGCGGACGCATCGTGGTGCGCCCGAACACCGAGTTCCGCGGCCGCGCGGTGGACAACATCATCATCGGCAACACCGTGCTCTACGGCGCGATCGCCGGCGAGGCGTTCTTCAACGGCGTTGCAGGCGAGCGTTTCGCCGTCCGCAACTCGGGCGCGGTGGCAGTGGTGGAAGGCACCGGCGACCATGGCTGCGAATACATGACCGGCGGCACCGTCGTCGTGCTGGGCCAGACCGGGCGCAACTTCGCGGCCGGCATGTCCGGCGGCATTGCCTACGTCTACGACGAGGAAGGCGACTTCGCGCGGAAGTGCAACATGTCCATGGTGGCGCTGGAGTCGGTGCAGGCCGCGGCCGACCAGGAAGCGAAGATGCCGAGGGCGGTCTGGCACAGCCAGCTGCGCGGCGGCGCCAGCCAGACCGACGAGGCGATCCTGAAGGGCCTGATCGAGCGCCACTTCAAGTACACCGGCAGCACCCGCGCGCGGGCGTTGCTGGACGACTGGGCGCATGCCCGCGCGAAGTTCGTCAAGGTCTTCCCGACCGAGTACAAGCGGGCGCTGGCCGAGATGGACGCGGCCCGCACTGCGCGGGAAGCGCGCGACAAGGTCACCGCCTGACAACGAACAGTGCCGCGCGCCGTTTCATGCATGGCGCGCGGCGGTAGAGCACATTGAGGAAGCGAGCACATACACATGGGTAAAGTCACCGGATTTCTGGAGTTCCAGCGTCTGCAGGAAGCAGCGGAACCGACCACCGAGCGCACGAGGCATTACAAGGAATTCACGCTGCGCCTGTCGGACGATCAGGCCAAAGTGCAGGGCGCGCGCTGCATGGACTGCGGCATCCCGTTCTGCAACAACAGCTGCCCGGTCAACAACATCATCCCGGACTGGAATGACATGGTCTACCGCGGCACCTACCGCGAGGCGCTGGACAACCTGCACCTGACCAACAACTTCCCCGAGTTCACCGGCCGCATCTGTCCGGCGCCGTGCGAGGCCGGCTGCACGCTGGGCATCAACAATGACCCGGTCGGCATCAAGTCGATCGAGCATTTCATCATCGACAAGGGCTGGGAAAACGGCTGGGTCGTGCCGCAGCCGGCCGAAACGAAGACCGGCAAGAAGGTCGCCGTGGTCGGCTCCGGCCCGGCTGGCATGGCGGCCGCGCAGCAGCTCGCGCGCGTCGGCCACGATGTCACCGTGTTCGAGAAGAATGACCGCGTCGGCGGCCTGCTGCGCTACGGCATCCCGGACTTCAAGATGGAGAAGTCGCACATCGACCGCCGCGTCGAGCAGATGAAGGCCGAAGGCGTGACCTTCCGCACCGGCGTGCTGGTCGGCAAGGACTTCCCGAAGAATGTGACCAACTGGGCCAGCGAGACCATCTCGCCGGAACAGCTGCAGCAGGAGTTCGACGCGGTCGTCATCGCCGGCGGCGCCGAGCAGCCGCGCGACCTGCCGGTGCCGGGCCGCGAACTGCAGGGCGTGCATTTCGCGATGGACTTCCTGCCGCTGCAGAACAAGGTCAATGCGGGCGACGAGCTGAAGGACCAGATCAAGGCGACCGGCAAGCACGTGGTCGTCATCGGCGGCGGCGACACCGGCTCCGACTGCGTGGGCACGTCCAACCGGCATGGCGCCGAGTCGATCGTGCAGTTCGAGCTGCTGCCGCAGCCGCCGGAAACCGAGAACAAGCCGCTGGTCTGGCCTTACTGGCCGACCAAGCTGCGCACCTCGTCGTCGCACGAAGAGGGCTGCGAGCGCGACTGGGCGGTCGCCACCAAGCGCCTCGAAGGCCGCGACGGCAAGGTCGAGAAGCTGATCGCCGCCCGCGTCGAATGGAAGGATGGCCGGATGCAGGAAGTGCCGGACTCCGAGTTCGAGCTGCAGGCCGACCTGGTGCTGCTGGCCATGGGCTTCGTCTCGCCGGTGCAGCAGATGCTGGACGCATTCGGCATCGACAAGGACGCCCGCGGCAATGCGCGCGCCACCACCGACGGCGACGGCTGCTACAAGACCTCGGTCGACAAGGTCTTCGCCGCCGGCGACGCCCGCCGCGGCCAGTCGCTGGTGGTATGGGCGATCCGCGAAGGCAGGCAGTGCGCCCGCGCGGTCGATGAATTCCTGATGGGTTCGTCGGTGCTGCCGCGCTAGGCGGCCAGCATCAAGCACAAGGCATCAAGCACAAGGCATCAAGCGCAAGGCATCAAGCACAATACGCAGGCCGGGCTGCCGCAAGGAGCCCGGCCTGCGCTTTTTCTAGTCCTGCTGCAGGTAACGCTGCCGCTCTTCCTCTTCCCGCCGCGCGATATCGATTTCCCTCAGCACCGCGCCGACATCGGCCGGCCGCGCGGGCGCCGCGACCCTGCCCGTCAATACCGTCTCCGGCGTCAGCAGGCCGGCGCTGTAGAGCGCCCAGATCTCCTTGCCGTACTGTAGTTCCAGCAGCGCCGGCACAAAGCGGCCCAGGCAGTCGGCCAGGTTGGCGACGTCGCGTTCCAGCATCGCCGCGGCTTCGGTATTGCCCGCCGCATCGATGGCCTGCGGCAGGTCGATGATGACCGGGCCGTCCGCATCGACCAGGATGTTGTAGCCCGACAGGTCGCCGTGGACCACGCCGGCGCACAGCATCAGCACGACCTCGCGCAGCAGCTGCGCATGGAAGAGCAGCGCCTGCTCCATGCTCAGGTCGACTTCGGCCAGGCGCGGCGCGGCATGGCCGTCGGCGTCGGTGACGAGTTCCATCAGCAGCACGCCCTCGAAGCAGATGTAGGGCCGGGGCACGCGCACGCCGGCCGCCGCCAGCCGGTACAGCGCATCGACCTCGGCGTTCTGCCAGACTTCCTCCTGCATCTTGCGGCCGTAGCGCGTGCCTTTTTCCATCGCCCGCGCCTGCCGGCTGTTCTTGACCTTGCGGCCTTCCTGGTAGGACGCGGCCTGCCGGAAGCTGCGCTGGCTGGCCTCCTTGTAGACCTTGGCGCAGCGGACGTCGTCGCCGCAGCGCACGACATAGACGGTGGCTTCCTTGCCGCTCATGAGCTGGCGCAGGACGGTATCCACCAGGCCCTCGTCAACCAGGGGCTGGAGTCGTTTCGGGACTTTCATCGGGGGGAGGGCAGCGGGGCAAGGGGTGGGGGAGCGCGGATAGTACCATCGGTTTTTGCCGAACTGCGCGAGAATGTGGCCTGACCAAACCGGAGGCAACATGACGTACGAGGAATACCTGGATGAAGTGACAACGCTGATTACCGAGAAATACGATGTCAGCGACGAGGACGCGATCAAGCATGTGATGCGTGCGCAGGCGGCCGGCTTCTTCAGCCTGCATGACGACCTGCCGGAGATGCGCACCCAGGAACGCGCGGAGCAGGACGCGAAAACCGTCTTCGAGCAAAAGAACAAGTCGCGCCCGCATACGCCCGGCAAACGCAGCGGCCCCAAAAAATAAGCCGCGGACTGGCCGCGGCTTATCGGGTCCCTGCTTCGGTGCTGGGGTGCCCAGGCGCCTGAGCGCCTGAGTAGCTTGGCGCGTGCCTGCCTGAACACTGGACCGCGGGCCCGCCGCGGCCCGGCGCAGCAAGGGTCAGCGCATCATTGCCGCTTGCTGGCTTCCTTCTTTACCTTCTTCGCTTCCTTTTTTTCCTTGGGGCTCTTGGCGGGTTCTTTCTTCACTGCTTTCTTGCTGTCCTGGCTCTTGCTCATGATGGTTGCTCCGGTTGAAGAAAGTACGGTATGCACTTTGCGGTGAAGGCAGCATTGTAGCTTGGCGCGCCCTGCGTTGCGCCGATGCCACGTCAGGCCATGCCATCGCCATGCCCCAGCCAACGGGCTTTTCACTGGGCGCCTTCATCGGCACTCTTGACTTTAACGCAATTTTCCCCTTCTTTGATCCGCAGAATCTCTCCGGAACTGCAATTGATGATTGCAGCCATCATTTCCCAAGAGTAATATCACTCCAAATATATTTCCCATGATAAATATTTGGTAATGTTGTCGCGCTGGCGTCATCGGCGATGCCCTTACCCTCGCACCCCGACATACCAGTAAATCATTATGAAAAATATGCAGACCGTTGCCCGCCGCTCCCACCGTGGATTCACGCTGATCGAATTGATGGTGACCGTGGCCATCGTCGCCATCCTGGCCTCGGTAGCAATTCCTTCCTACCGTGACTACGTGACGCGGGGCCGGATCCCGGATGCCACCAATGGCCTGTCCACGCTGCGCACGCAGATGGAGCAGTACTACCTGGACAACCGCACCTATGTGGGCGGCTGCGCGGCCGGGACCGTGGCGCCCCTGCCGACGTCGAGCAATTTCACGTTTTCCTGCACGGGACTGACCCCATCCGCCTTCACCGCCACCGCCACCGGCACCGGCACGATGGCCGGCTTCGTCTACGCGGTCAATGAGTCAAATACACGCACTACCACCGGCGTGCCGGCAAGCAGCGGTTGGGGCACAACGCCTGCCAACTGCTGGATCGTGCGCAAGGGCGGCGGATGCTGAATCGCCTGCAGCGCGGGGTCACCTCGATCGAACTGATGATCGGGATCGCGATCCTTGCCATCCTGATGGCCGCCGGCATGCCTTCGATGTCCGCATGGATCAGCAATGCGCAGATACGCGGCGGCGCCGAAATCGTGCAGAGCGGGATGCAGCTGGCGCGAGGGGAGGCAATCAAGCGCAATGCGCCGGTACGTTTCACGCTGACCGAGGCCGACGGCCAGATCGGCTGGCGGGTGGGCTGCGTCAGCATCACGACCGCGCCCGACTGCCCGGCCACGATACAGGCCCGGACCGCGGTCGAGGCCAGCAGCAAGGCCCGGATCGGGGCAAGCACGGCGATCATTCCGAACCCTGCGCCGTCCACCCAGTTCACCACCGCGCTTGCCGCGGGCGCCGCCTTGCCCGCTGGCGTGACCTTCGACGGCTTTGGCCGCTCAGTGCCCGCGGCCGGCGCCGACATTGCCCGGGTCGACGTCATCAACCCGGCCAGCGCGGGCGCCAGGCGCATGGTGATCACGGTAGGCAGCGGCGGCGTGGTGCGCATGTGCGACCCGGCCCTGTCGCGCGCGGCCAATTCACAAGGCTGTTAAGGGAGGCCGACGATGAAAGCCACAACGCAGCGAGGCGTGATCCTGATAGAGAACATGGTGGCGCTACTGATTTTTTCAGTCGGCATACTCGGCATGATCGGCATGGTGGCAACTTCGCTCAAGAACACGGCCGACGCGAAATTCCGCAATAACGCGAGTTTCCTGGCGAATCAGATCGTTGCCCGCATGTGGGTCGACGACAAGACCAATGCCACGCTGAAGAGCAATTACGAAAGCCCGAACGGCGCCAGGTATGTCGAGTGGAAGACCGCGGTCGCCGGCGTGCTGCCGGATGTGGCGGCCAATCCGCCGATCATCTTGGTGAACGCGCAGAATGTCGTCACTGTCTCGGTGCGCTGGAAACTGCCCGGCGCGCAAGCGGCCAGCAACTACACCATGTCCGCGATGATCAACCAGTAAGGAACGGGGCAGACATGGTCACGCAGCGATACGGCAGCAAGTCCAGCGCGGGTTTCAGCCTGGTTGAAATCATGGTCGGCCTGGTCATCAGCATGGTCGCGGTGCTGGCGATCATGCAGGCCCTGTCGATGTTCGAAGCGCCGCGCCGCGCGGCCATCGCAGCGTCGGACGCGCACATGCAAGGCGGCCTGGCCATGTATACGCTGGAGCGGGATGTGCGCATGGCCGGCTATGGCCTGAGCTTGCCGGCATTGCTTGGCTGCACGCTCAACAGCTCCTACAACGGCGCGACTCCCACCGCGCCATCGCCGCTGGGCGGGTCATTCATCCTGGCGCCGCTGATCATCACCAAGGGCGCCAACGGCTTGCCCGACACGATACGCGTCGTCTCCAGCGCCAAGCGCAACCCCAGCGTCCCGGCCAGGGTGGTGACTGACCATCCTTCGCAGGGCAGCAGCTTTTTCCTCAACACGGTGCTCGGGATCGCGCCGGGCGACATGATGATCGCTTACGAGCCCGGCAAGAACTGCGCGCTGTTCCAGGTCACCGATATCCCCACCGGCAACGTCCAGGTCAACCATACCAGCGCCGGCAGCCGGTGGAACCCGGCCGGCAGCGCCACCATCTTCCCGACCAGCGGCTACACCACGGATGCGCTGCTGTTCAACATGGGCAGCTTCTCCGTCCGCACCTATTCGGTCGACAGCAGCGCCAACCTGCTGCTGTCGGACTATACGGCGAATGGCAATGCCAACACGGACCAGCAGCTGTTTCCCGACATCGTCAGCCTGAAGGCGCAATACGGCTTCGACACGCGGCCAGCGGGACTGGATGCGCAAGTGGACGCATGGCGCGACACAGTCATCGATGCCGATGGCAACGGCACGGCGGGCGACACCGGCGACCTCCAGCGCATGTACGCTGCGCGCATCGCGGTCGTCGCGCGCAGCGCCGAGATGGAGAAGCCGCTTGCCAACGGCAGTTGCGACAACTACACCCGTGCTTCCCCGGTCCTGGTCCGGCCGACATGGACCGCGGCCGATCCTGCAACCGGGGTGCTGAGGACGACGACGATCGACGTCAGCAAGAACCCGGACGGAACGGCGAATGCGCTGTGGCAGTGCTATCGCTACAAGGTGTTCGAAACCGTGATCCCTCTGCGCAACCAGATCTGGGGCAAATCATGAACCGGTCGCGCCCCGTCAAAAGAATCGTGCGTCAAAACGGCATGGTGCTCGTGATCGCGCTGATCGTGCTGGTTCTGATGACCATGGGCACATTGGCAATGGTGCGCAAGATCGATTCCGGCAATGCGGTTGCCGGCAACCTCTCGTTCAAGCAGGGAGCCACCGCGGCTGCCGACGCCGGCACCGAGGCTGCCATCGCCTGGCTGCAGAACCGGATAGGCGGCCCCGAGCTTTATGAAGACAGTCCCGGCGACGGCTATTACGCCACCAGCATGGACCTGGTGGACATGACCGGCGGCCAGCGCAACCCGGCGCTGGCCCTGGTGGACTGGGACCAGAACAGCTGCAACAGCCAGCGCAGCGCCAACTGCATCGACCCGGCGCCGGCGGCGCCGGTCGGCGTCGACAACACGGTCAGCTACGTCATCAATCGCCTCTGCCTGCGCGCCCTCGACCCGAACGACACGCAAAACAGTTGCGCCAGCTTCAGCCAGGGCAGTGACGCCAGCCCGAAAAGGGGCGAATTGAAATATGGCGACGACAAGCGTTTCGGCGCATTGCCAGGCGAGTATTTCCGGATCACGACACGGGTCAGGGGACCCAGGAACACCGTCAGTTTTGTCGAAACCATCGTTCATTTCTGAAAAACGCGCAGCGGCGGACGCAACGATCCCGCAGCAGGCATAGCCCAGTTCCGCAACTGGCACACCAGGAAAGCATCATGAAGCAGCATTCAACAGCAATTGCAACGATTGCAGCGGTAGCGTCAGTCCTGCTCTGGCCGCTGCTCGCTGCCCAGGCCGCGGTCACCGACATCGCGAACGTGCCCATCGCGTCGTCGCCATCGACGTCGGTCAAGCCCAACGTCATGTTCGTGCTGGATGACTCGGGCAGTATGTCATGGACCTATATGCCCGATGCCGCGGACGATTTCCGGGGCGCTTACGGTTATGCCAGCAGCCATTGCAACAGCGCCTATTACGATCCGACGGTCAAGTACCTGCCGCCGCTGGACTCGACCGGGCGCAGCTTTGCCAATGCCAGTTTCAGCGGTGCGTATTCTGACGGCTTCGACAACAGCTCGCCGGTCGTCAACCTCGGCAGCCAGTTCATCGTCAATCGCTTCGTGCCCGAGGCCGCCAACGGCTGGTATGCCGCGAACGGCTCCTATACGCGTTATTCGTACGGCGCCGGCGCTGCTTACTACTACACCTACAGCGGCAGCCAGGACGTCCCGAATTATGGCGACACGACATCGTTCTTTTACCGGGAATGCAATACCGCCATCGGAACGAACGACAAGGTCAACAACGTCACGGTGTCCAACCTTTTCACAAAGCGCGTGGTCAGCTCGAATTCCGGGCCGGGCGCAACCGACGAGCGGCAGAATTTTGCCAACTGGTACAGCTACTACCGCACCCGCATGCTGGCGATGAAGACCGCCGCCTCCCGGGCGTTCGCGGCTGTCGGCGACAACTACCGGGTCGGCTTCATGAGCATCAATAACAATACGGGCGCCGACTACCGCAACATCGGCGACTTCACCGCAACGCAGAAAAAATCGTGGTACGACACGCTGACGGCGGCCGTCCCTTACAACGGCACGCCGCTTCGCTCGGCGCTGTCGACGGCCGGGCTGATCTATGCAGGCAAACTCAACGGACTGACCTTCAACGGCTCCACGGTGGCGGACCCGGTCCAGTACTCGTGCCAGCAGAACTTCGCCATCCTGTCGACGGACGGCTACTGGAACACCGGGCGCGACAGCGGCTGCTCCGGGCGCAACGGCGCTGGCTGCACGCTGGCGCGCAACGTCGGCGTGGGAGACACCGACAGCGCAACCACCCAGGCCCGACCGATGCGCGACGACCTGAAAAAAGCCGACACGCTGGCCGACGTCGCGATGTATTACTACAACCAGGACCTCAGGACGCCGGCGCTCAACAATTGCACGGGCGCGCTCGGGAGCAGTGCGGCACTGGTCTGTGACAACAACGTGCCTGGCGGCAGCACGGACCGCAACGCCCAGCAGCACATGACCACGTTCACGCTGGGGCTGGGCGTCAGCGGCACGCTGAAATATACCGACGACTATCTGTCGGGCGGGTCGGCCGACTACAACGCGCTGATCCAGGGATCCAAGAAATGGCCGGACGCGATAACCGACGAAGGCGCTGCCCGCATCGACGACCTGTGGCATGCAGCAGTCAATGGCAGGGGCACCTACTTCAATGCGACCAGCCCGGATGCGCTCTATACCGGCCTGAGCAAGGCGCTGGCCGGCGTCAGCGCACGCACCGGTGCGTCATCCGCGGCGGCCACCAGTAACCTGGAGCCGGTCGCCGGCGATAATTTTGTGTACTCGGCGCTGTACCGTACGGTCAAATGGGACGGCGACCTGCAGGCAAAGACCATCGACCCGGCGACCGGCGCCATCTCCACCACGCCGCTGTGGTCGGCCCAGGAACTGCTCGACGGCTTGGTCTCGGCAACCAGCGACAGCCGCACCATCTATACCTTCGACGGCAGCGCCACCAGCAAGCTCAAGTCCTTCACCTGGACCGCGCTCAATGCGACGGAAAAGGGATATTTCAACAACATCTGCAGCGGCAGCAAGCTGTCGCAGTGCACGACGCTGTCGACTGCGGACCAGACTGCCGTATCAGGCGCCAACCTGGTCAATTTCCTGCGCGGCCAGAAGGGTTTCGAAGACCTTACAAGCAACACCTCGCGCCTGTACCGCAGCCGCGAGCATACGCTGGGCGACATTGTCGGATCGCAGCCGGTCTATGTGAAAGCGCCGCCGTTCGAGTATGCCGACCTCAACTATGCGACGTTCAAGGAAAACCAGAAAACCACGCGTCCCGCCACCGTTTACGTCGCCAGCAACGATGGGATGCTGCATGCCTTCAATGGCGACACCGGCGTCGAGCGATGGGCCTATGTGCCGCCGGTCGTGATGCCCGAGCTTTACCGGCTGGCCGACCAGAACTATGCCGCCAACCATCGCTACTTCGTCGACGGCTCGCCAACCGTGGGCGACATCTGCCCGGGCGCGCCCTCGGCGACCTGTGCTGCGACTGCCTGGAAATCGATTTTGGTCGGCGGCCTGAACGCGGGTGGGCGCGGTTACTATGCATTGGACGTGACCGACCCGGCCAATCCCAAGGCGCTGTGGAATTTCTCCGTCAGCGACGATGCAAATCTTGGCTACACCTTCGGCAACCCGGTGATTACCAAGCGCAGGGATGGCACCTGGGTCGTGGTGTTTACCTCCGGCTACAACAATGTGTCGCCGGGCGATGGCAAGGGTTACCTGTATGTGCTCAATGCCGCAACCGGGCAGCTGCTGCTGCGCCTCAGCACCGGGTCCGGCGACACGACCACGCCGAGCAACCTTGCGAAGATCAACGCATGGGTGCCGGTCCCGACGAGCAATAGCGCGGAACGCTTCTATGGCGGCGACATGCTGGGGAATGTGTGGCGCTTCGACACCGACGACCTCACGCCGCCGGTTGGGCGCGAGGCATTCCTGCTGGCCCGCCTGGGCCAGATCGCGGGCGCCGGCCTGCAGTCCGTGACGACCAAGCCCGAGCTGACCGATGTCGTCTCGAATGGCACGCATTACACGGTCGTTCATGTCGGCACCGGGCGCTATTTTGCCGCCAGCGACCTCACCGACGTCAGCGTGCAGTCGGTCTACGCACTGAGGGATGACCTCACCGCAACCGGCCTGGGCCTGGCGCGATCCGCCGGCGTTCTTGTAAACCGCACGCTGCAGACGCTTGCCGGTGACAACAAGCGCACCGTTCCCACCGATGGCACCGCCATGAACTGGGCGACGAAGGCGGGATGGTACGTCGACCTGGCAAGCTCCGGCGAGCGCGTCAACGTCGACATGCAGCAGCAATTCGGCTTGCTGACCGTGGTCGGCAATGTGCCCAATGTGGACGCATGCACGGTCGGCGGCTATGCATGGTTATATAACTTCGACTTCCAGACCGGCCTGGCGGCTGCGGGCGCCAAGGGAGGCGTGGTCGGCATCCGGCTGGGCGGCAATGCACTGGTGGCCGGCGTCAAGCTGACCCGGCTCGCGACCGGCAAGGCGGTCACTCTTGTCACCGACACCGGGGGCGGCCTGAGCATTGAGGAGAATCCGACCTCGACCGCGACCCGGGGCGTGGCAAAGCGCGTGTCATGGCGTGAACTGGTGAACTGAACGGGGCAGGGCCGGGCCGGCCGGCCGGCTGCCAGCCCTGTCCATGCCGTTCCGGCAGTAATAACAGTATCGCGGGACGAGCGCATCGCTTGGCCCGCCGATCAAGGGCTTGCGCCGCTCCCTGCCGGCTGCGCCCCGATGTTCAGCGCATCGCCAATCCGCCATTCCTCCCTCGCCGCTCCCTACCGCAACGCCGCAATATGCAGCAGATTCGTGCTGCCCGACTCACCGAACGGCACGCCTGCCGAGATCGTGATGTTCTCGCCAACCCGCCCGAAGCCTTCCCGCAGCGTCGCGGCGATGGCGACTTCCACCATCTCCTCGACCGAGCGCACGTCCGGGCTCACGGTCGAATGCACGCCCCAGGCCAGCGCCAGCCGGCGCGCGGTGTGCACGTTCGGCGTGATGCTCAGGATGGGCGTGTCGGGCCGCTCGCGCGCGGCGCGCATACTGGTGTGGCCCGAGGTCGTGTAGCTGACCGTGGCGGCGGCGCGGATGATACGGGTGACGTCGCGCAGCGCCGAGCAGATCGCGTCGGCGCGGGTCGGCAGCGGCGGCTGCTGCTGCGCATCCATCAGCGTCCGGTACAGCGGGTCGCGGTCGACTTCCTCGATGATGCGGTTCATCATCGCCACCGCTTCCACCGGGTACCTGCCGCTGGCCGACTCGGCAGACAGCATCACCGCATCGGCGCCGTCGTACACCGCGCCGGCGACGTCGGACGTCTCGGCCCGCGTCGGCGTGGACGCCGACACCATGGACTCCAGCATCTGGGTCGCCACCACCACCGGCTTGCCATGTTTGCGGGCGATGCTGATCAGGCGCTTCTGCACCGGCGGCACGCGCTCGGCCGGCAGCTCGACGCCGAGGTCGCCGCGCGCGACCATCACCGCGTCGCTGGCGCGGACGATGCCCTCGAGCTGGCCCAGCGCGGCCGGCTTCTCTATCTTGGACATGATGCCGGCGCGGTTGCCGATGAGTTCGCGCGCTTCCAGCACGTCGGACACCTGCTGCACGAAGGACAGCGCAACCCAGTCGACCCCGAGCGACAGCGCGAACGACAGGTCGCGCCTGTCCTTCTCGGTCAGCGCCGGAATCGGGACGATCACGTCCGGCACATTGACGCCCTTGCGGTCCGAGATGACGCCGCCCGCCACCACTCGCGTGCGGATGCGCTCGGCGTCGACCTGCTCGACCTGCAGGCGCAGCTTGCCGTCGTCGATCAGCAGCGTGTGGCCCGCCGCCACCGCGCCGAACAGTTCGGGGTGGGGCAGGAACACGCGGCTGGCGTCGCCGGGCTGGTCGACCATGTCCAGCGTGAACAGCGCGCCTTCCTCCAGCATCACCGGTCCAGGCCCGAAGCGGCCGACCCGCAGCTTCGGGCCCTGCAGGTCGGCGAGGATGGCGATCGGGCGGCCGGTCTGCCGTTCGATCTCGCGGACCATGCCGTAGCGGGCGCGATGGTCCTCGTGCGAGCCGTGGCTGAAGTTGAAGCGGAACACGTCGGCGCCCGCCGCGAACAGCGCGGCGATCGTGGCGGCGTCGCCGCTGGCGGGTCCGAGGGTGGCAACAATCTTGGCATTACGCAGTCGTCTCATCGCTGGTCGCTTTAGTAAAAAAAGGGGGGAAGGGATGCGCCGGCCGGCGTCACAGGATCAGCACGGCGCGGAAGTCGTTCACATTGGTCCGGGTCGGGCCGGTCATCACCAGGTCGCCGATGCCGGCGAAGAAGCCGTATGCGTCATTCGCTTCCAGCATGGGCCGGGCGGCCAGTCCGGCCGCCGCCGCGCGTGCCAGCGTGTCGGGCGAGGCCAGCGCGCCGGCATTGTCCTCGGAGCCGTCGATGCCGTCGGTGTCGCAGGCGATCGCATGCACGCCCTCCATGCCCTGCAGCGCGCACACCAGCCCCAGCAGGAACTCCGCGTTGCGCCCGCCGCGGCCGGCGCCGCGCACCGTCACCGTGGTCTCGCCGCCGGACAGGATGACGCAGGGCTTGCTGAACGGCTGGCCATGCAGCGCGACCTGCCGGGCAATGGCCGCATGCACCTGGCCGACATCGCGCGCCTCGCCCTCGATCGCATCCGACAGGATGTAGGGCGTCACGCCGGCCTGCCGCGCCGCCGCCGCCGCGGCGTCCAGCGCCTGCTGCGCCGTGGCCACCACGTGATGCCGGTTGCCGGCAAAGCAGGCGTCGCCGGGCTTGGGCGTCTCGCCGGCGCCGCTGGCCAGGTGCGCGTGGAGCGCGGGCGGCAGGTCGATCGCATATTTGCGCAGCACCGCCAGCGCATCGTCGCAGGTGGTCGCGTCCGGCAGCGTCGGGCCGCTGGCCACCATCGCCGGGTCATCCGCCGGCACGTCGGAAATGAGCAGGGTCACCACCGTCGCCGGCGCGCAGGCCATTGCCAGGCGGCCGCCCTTGATCAGCGACAGGTGCTTGCGCACGCAGTTGATCTCCGAGATGGCGGCGCCGCTTTTCAGCAGCGCCCGGTTGACCTGCTGCTTCTGCGCCAGCGCGATGCCTTCGGCCGGCATGTTGAGCAGCGCCGAGCCGCCGCCGGAGATCAGGCAGATCACCAGGTCGGACTGCTGCAGGCCGGCGGTCATCTGCAGCATGCGCCGCGCGGCATCCTGGCCGGCCGCGTCCGGCACCGGGTGCGCGGCTTCCACCACCTCGATCGACCGGCAGCGCACGCCATGGCCGTAGCGCGTCACGACGAGGCCGTCGAGCGGCCCGTCCCAGTTGTCCTCGACCACCTTCGCCATCGCCGCGGCCGCCTTGCCGGCGCCGATGACCAGCGTGCGGCCTTGCCTGGGCGGCGCGGGAAGGAAGGGCGGCAGGCAGCGTTCCGCGCTGACCGCGTCGACAGCGCTTGCATACAGGCGATGCAGGAATTCAGCGGGATGGAATGACATGCCGGGGCTACCTTCGATGGCTGGAGCGCGGACGCCCAAAGCCGGCGCCCACGTCCTGTTGATGAAACACGGATGCAGGGATTCTATGGGCGGTGCGGCTGCTTGATAAGGTGCGAAACGATCAACACATCCGGTACTCCAGGTATCGGGTGGCGCGGCGACGGATGCTGGATCAGGCTTGCGGGGTAATGCGGGCCGGTGCGCCGGCCTGTGAGGAACGGGATGGAATCGCAGGGGGCGAGCCGCGCGGAGCGGCACGGCTGCCGTTGCAGCGCGTTTGTTTTTCCGGGCCGGAAAAGAAAAAACCCGCAATCGACATCGATGCGGGCTTCCCCTGTCTTCTCGCTCCCCAGCTCATAGGCATGGATTTTGTGAGCGAATGATGAATGCAAATGCGCCAACTGTCTACATGCAGTGCAGCATTTCTAAAAGGCAAGAAAAAGCCCGCTGGCTTGCTGGCAGCGGGCTGAAATCCAAACCTTGGGAGGATGGAGGAGACAGGCACATCGTAGTGCCAAACGCAGGGCAGGGTAAGTCAGCCAACGGCGATATCTGCTGTAGGACTTTCCCTTCGCGTCATGGAAGATGGTGCTGGTATTGTTGCCTGCCGCCAGCTCCGGAGGATGCGCCCGGACATGTCGACGGCCTTGCCGGACCCCGTGAAGCGCATGCGCGAAGTATAGATGGCCAATATGTAAGGACGATGACAGCAAGCAAGGGCCGCGGTCATTCCTCGTCTTTCCCGGCTTTCTGCAGCAGGCTGTCGCCGCTGTAGCGCTGGCTCGAAAGCACGGTGTCCCGCAGTTTCAGGGCCTGGTCGCGCGCCACTTTCGCCTGCGCCCTGAACACCCCGGCCGCGGCGATCTGGTTTTCGTCATGCAGCTCGCGGCCAGCCTTTTCCAGCAGCATGGCCGCCTCTTCCAGGCCGCGCATCGCCTTCCAGTAGCTGTCGTCGACCGAGCCGCTGATCTCGGCGATCAGCGCGCTGGACGAATAGGCATGGCCGGTATGGCACCGGAAACGGCTGCGTCCGCCCTCGTTCAGTTCCACCAGCACGCCATGGCATTCGGGGCAGGCGAAAGGGGACAGCTTGCCGACATCCATGATGCCTTTCTCGAACGCGTCGCCCTCCACCGCGATGCTGACTTCCAGGCCCATTACCCGGTGTACCTTTTCGCTGCCGGTCGGCGTCGCCTGCACGCTTTCCCTGACCAGCCGGTCGACCAGCGGCCCCATGGCCGCCGCGGACACCACGTGGTCGATGTCGACCTGCTGCATCGCGCTGGCCGGCATCGAGTCGACCATGCATTCGGCCAGTTCCTGCGCAATGGCGATGCCGCCCATGCGCTTAATGTTCCACAGCCCGGACGTGCCGTCGTCGAGTGCGCCCGACAGCACGATGCCGATCACCTTTTCGCGGTAGTAGTAGGCCGCCGAGCGGAACAGCGCATCGACCGACGGCCGGTTGCGGTTTTCCTTGGGTCCGCGCGTGACGATGACGCAGTCGTCCTCGATCAGCATGTGATGGTCTGGCGGCGCGACATAGACATGTCCCGGCTGGAATTTCTCGTTGTCCTGCGGATGCCGGACGGGGAGCGGGCACTTGCGCGCAAGGATCTCCGGCAGCTTGCTCACATAGTTCGGGGCAAGATGCATCACGACGAAGATGGGCGCGCTGAAGTCGTCCGGAAGGGACGCGGTGAAAGCGATCAGGCTTTCCACGCCGCCTGCCGAAGCGCCTGCGACGATCATGCGTTCGATGGTCATTGGAGCCTTGATGGGACGCACAGGTAAGACCGCGCGGTCCGACGACCGTTCAATCAGCGCGTCCTGCCGGCGCCATCGGTGACGGACCGGCGATGCGCGTCGCCGCCTGCGCCGCGCTATCCGTCCGTTGTCAGTCCGCGGCGGCCGCCGCCGGCTTCACCCGCGCCTGGCCATGCGGGCAGAGGTCCAGCAGCAGGCAGGCGCTGCAGCGCGGCGCGCGCCAGGTGCAGGTGTCCTTGCCGTGCCGCATCAGCACCTGGTGATTGTCGTAGACCTGCTGCGCGTCCCACTCCGGCGGCAATTGCGCTTCCAGCACCCGGTGCGAAGGGCCGACCGCCAGGTTCTCCGGGATGAGGCCCAGCCGCGCCGCCACCCGGTGATGGTGGCTGTCCACCGGCAGCGCCCGCCCGCGCAAGGTGCTGAACGACAGCACCGCGGCGCTGGTCTTGGGGCCGACGCCCGGCATCGTTTCCAGCCAGGCGCGCGCCTTGTCCACCGGCCAGTCGCGCAGGAATTCCAGCGACAGCGTGCCGCCGGCCGTCGATTCCTGCCGCGCGGACACCTCGCGCAGCACGGCCTGCAGGCGCGGCGCCTTCTGTTCAGGCCAGGTACAGGCCGCAATGGCGTCCTGCACCTCGGCCACCGGCGCATCGCGCACCGCCGCCCAGTCCGCGAAGCGCTCGCGCAGCGTGCGGAAAGCCAGGCCCGAGTCGCGGTTCAGCGTCCGATGCGAGAGCAGGGAGGACACCAGTTCGCTCATCGGGTCGATGGTATGGAAATAGCGCAACGGGCAGCCGTAGTGCTGGCACAGGCGCCGATGCGCGACCAGCGCCTTTTCCGCCGCGGGCATCGACACCGATTCCGTGGCGGCTGTCGCCGGCAAGGCGCTTTCTTGTATTGGCTCTGGCATGCAGGTAGGCCTTTCCGGTCCCAATGGATTGCTCGCAGCGGGCGCTGCGTTCATCCCGATGTGACCCGCATGCGTGGCGATGGTTTCCTGCATGCAGCGTAAGCCCGCGCCAATATCGACAGAGTATGCGTTTCGACAATTACTTTCTCTGTCGAAACTTTTTACACCGATAGTGTTGTCATTTGGTTTACAGATACTCAATATCATTTAAGCAATTGTTTATTAAGGTAAATATATTTACTGGCATAAACATTGCTATAGAGTAAATTATTGGACGAGTCGTCCTTCACCATCATCAGGGAGTCATAATGAAATCACTCAAGAAAGCACTGTTGGGTCTGGCAGTCACCGCAATCGGCGCCATTGCGATGAGCCAGCCCGTTGCGGCGATGACCCTGACGGTGACCGACATGAAATACGCCAATCCCACGACGGCGAGCATCCATTCCACCTCGACGAACCTGAACGTCAAGGCCGGCGAGTTCGTGGTGACCGATGGCACAAAAACCTTTCTGGCCTGGTGCGTGGATATCTTCCAGCTCACCACGTTCAACCAGGCGGTAAAGGACTACAAGGTCGGCGTTCCCGCCGGTGTGAGCCGGAACACGGTCGACATGCTTGCGCTGCTGGCGACGGAAGCGCTGAGCCAGGTCGTCGGTAGCGAGACGTCCGGCGCATTCCAGCTGGCCGCCTGGGAAATCGTGAATGAAAATTCCGACAAATATAATTTGGACACCGGCAATTTCAAGGCGGACCACGTATCCGGCGGGGCCAAGGCAATAGCGCAGAACTGGCTCACGAATCTCCCGACCGCAAGTGCGTATTCCGTCACCTGGTATGCCAGCGCCAGCAAGCAGGATCTCGCGGTATTCGAGAAGCTGCCGGCCACCGTCCCGGAACCCGCCACCATGGCCCTGCTCGGCCTTGGCCTGCTCGGCTTCGCCGGATCGCGCCGCAAGCAGGCCGGGCGCAGCAAGGCCTGAACGGTTCCGCCGCATTCATCGAGCCCGCCGCGCGCGGGCTTTTTTATCGGGCCGACCGGCGCGCCCCGAGGGGAGCGAATTGCCGGCTCAAGTTGCCGCCCCATTTGCCGCTATAGGGACGGTCATGGACGCGTGTCCATGAAATGCGACGCAGCGCGCATGCTGCTACTAATGGTCCGGTGGACTGGCTATACTTTCCGGCATTTTTCCCTTTCTCTGCCATTCCCGCCCCATGCTTAGCCCCGTTACCCTATTGCTCATCACCGCGGCCCTGAGCGTGATCATGCTGCTTGTGCTGGGCTCGCTGATGCGCAGCGGCATACCGGGCGTGCGGTCCTGGTTCGCCGCCAATGTGCTCGCCGTCCTGGCGCTCCTGCTGTATGCCGGACGCGGCGTCCTGCCGCCGCTGCTGAGCGTCGAGGCGGCCAACGGTTTGCTGGCAATGTGCATCGCCGTCATCTATGCCGGTTTCCAGCAGTTTTTCCAGCGCCCGGTGCCTGTGCGCATGCTGGCCGTCGGCTGGATCTGCACGATGGCCGGGGTCGCGGGCTTCCACTACCTGGTCGACGCCATCGCGATGCGCACCGTGGCGGTCTCGCTGTTTCACGGCGCCGTCTGCGCGGCCATAGGCGTGACGATCCTGCGCTGCCAGGCGCAGGCCGGCTCCCGCTATTCCTACTTCTTCACGGCGGGCGTTGCGCTGCTGCTGGCGGCAAGCCACCTCGGCCGCGGCCTGATGTATGCGCTCCAGAGCGACATGCAGACTGCCGACTACCAGACCACGGCCTGGAACCTGTTTTTCCTGGCGGTGGGCACGCTGGTGCTGCCGCTGCTGACGATGGGCGGCATGATGATGGTGCATGACAGGATGGTGGTGCGGGCCGAGGAACAGGCCAACCGCGACTACCTGACCGGCGCCTGGAGCCGCCGCGCGCTGTTCCAGGTGGCCGACCGCGAATTGCGGCGCGTGGCGCGGCATCGCGATCCGGTATCGCTGCTGATACTGGACGTCGACCATTTCAAGCAGATCAACGACAGCCACGGCCATGCCGAAGGCGACCGCGTGCTGGTCGACCTGGTCCTGCGCGCCAGCGCCATCGTCCGCGAAATCGACTGCTTCGCCCGCCTCGGCGGAGAAGAGTTCGCCCTGCTGCTGACGCATTCGGACGCCGCCGCGGCCTTGCAGGTAGCCGATCGCCTGCGGCAGGTGCTGGAACAGCCCGTCCCGACAGCCGCAGCGATCACCGGCTACACCGTGAGCGTAGGCGTCGCCACGCTGCAAGCCGGCGAGCAGTTCTCCGCGCTGCTGGCAAGGGCCGATGCCGCGCTTTACCAGGCCAAGCATGCGGGACGCAACCGGGTGAGGGTGGCTGAACTGGCGTGAGGGAGACGACTACGATGGAAAGGCATCTGCAATGCAGATGAATTTCTCTTAGGAAATAAATTATTCCATTCCCGAGCGATCTATTGTTACAATATAGAAACATTTATATAGGACAATATTCTTGATTCGGGAGTGACAGGATGATTTGCAAGAACGCAGACAGCAAAGCCGGCGCGATTGCCGCCCTGGAGAGCTTGCTGGCATGTGCCGTCCCTGGCAAGAAAGCCCTGGTTGAACGCGAATTGCGGATGCTGCGCGCTGGCATCAAGGGCGAGCAGGAAGCAGCCTACCTGATCGACTTCCAGCTCAAGGACAGTCAAAAGACCGCCGTCATCCATGATTTGCGCATACAGCTTGGCGATGGCCGGGTCGCGCAGATCGACCATTTGCTGATCCACCGGACGCTGCGCTTCTATATCCTGGAAACCAAGCACTTCGCGCATGGCGTCAAGATCACCGACGAGGGCGAATTCCTGCGCTGGAACGACTGGAAAAAAACGTACGAGGGCATGCCGTCGCCGATCGAACAAAACGAACGCCATGCGGCGGTGCTGCGCACCGTGTTGAAGAAGTTGGGCATGGGCGAACCCACGATCGAATCGATGATCCTGATTGCGCCGCAGGCAAGGATAGACCGCTCGAAACGGTTCAATAGCGACAGGGTGGTCAAGGCGGACCAGTTCCTGACCGCGATGCAAAAGAATCTGGACAATGCCAGCATTCTCGGCCTGCTCGGCGGTTTCGCCAAGGCGACGTTTTCGGAGTCGATTGCGGATATCGCAAAGAAGCTTGTCCGCTTGCATCGACCCATTGCCATCGACTATGCGGCCAAATTCGGCATGACGGATGCATCGCCCATTTCCGATGCGACTCCAACCTCCGCAACACAATTCGGCCATTCCGCGCAATGGCCGGCGCCTGCAGCGGCTGCCCCGGCGCCGGCAGTCGATAGCGCCGCCGGCATGACAACGCAATTTGGGCATTCGGCATCGCCAGCACCAACGCCAAGGCCAACGTCAGCGCCAAGGCCAGCGCCAACGCCAACGCCAAGGCCAACGCCAAGGCCAACGCCAACGCCAACGTCAGCACCAACGCCAGCGCCTACATCGCGGCCGACATCAAGCGCACCGGTGCATCACTGCCGCAAATGCGAAGGCACCGACATCTCGATCCAGTACGGCAAATTTGGCTATTACTTCAAATGCGGCAGCTGCGATGGCAATACGCCCATCAAGCTCCACTGCAGCAAGGAAGGGCACAAGCCGCGCCTGCGCAAGGATGGACCGCGGTTTTACCAGGAATGCGCGGGCTGCCAGAGCAGCGCGATGTACTTCACCAATACCCAGCAAGTGCATAGCGACGCAATGTAATCGCGGCCTGCAATCGTTCCGTCCACCGGCGCCAGCAACATCAATGCTCTGGACCAGCACGATAAAACCGCCAAGAATCAGCCCGGCGCATGCGCCTCGTGCAGCCTGTGCAGGGTGATCTTGCGCACCTCGAGCTTGCTCAGCTGGATGTGCGAGCGGAGCAGCAGCGAGGCTTCCGCGAATTTCTTGCGCAGCAGGAATTGCAGGATCTTTGCGTGTTCCTGGTAGGTCGCGTCGATGCGGGCAGTTTGGGTGAAATCGAGGCGGCGGATGACGCGGATCTTTTCGGTCAGGTCGGTGTGCACGCGGGTCATTTCGCCGTTGGCGGCGGCACTGACCAGGGTGGTATGGAAGCTTTCATCGAGGCATGCGACTGTGCGTCCATCCTTTTCGCGTTCGTTTTTCGGGACCAGCCAGATGTCCTTGAGCTTCAATAATTTTTCCGGCTGGTCCGGCATCTGGCAGATGCGTTCCATCGCTGCGGTCTCCAATACGATCCTAAGATCGTACAGGTCGTCGAAGTAGGCGAAGTCGAGCTTGCGCACGCGCCAGCCGCGCCGGAAACCCACTTCCAGGAAGCCGTCGCGCTGCAGCCGGTAGAGCGCATCGCGCATCGGCGTGCGGGAAACGTCATACCGCGCAGCCATTTCCGTCTCGGTGAAATGGTCGCCCGGCAGCAGGCGGAATTCGAAGATGTCTTCCTTGAAGCGGGCATACACCTGCTCGGCAAGCGGGTTGGCGGGATTATGCGTCATGGCGTTTGCGTTGGTTGCGGTCAGCGGCAATCGTATCGAAGATGATTCAGTCATCAGATTACACGCAGATGGGCCGCAACGATGCGCCGGCGCGCTTGCGCCGCCATCCGGTCGCGGGCATCGGGCCTCGCCAGGCGCCCGGCAGCGCGACGCCGGCGCAGAGCGCGGCAGGGAAGCAGTCGCCATGCCAGGCCGGCATCGGAACGCGCCCGTGCGGCCTCATGCGGCTTCCTTCAATCCGGCTTTCGCCGCTGTGCCCGCGACCGCGTGGCCGGCCATGTGGCGGCCCAGCGTCGCCCTGTCGCTGCTGCCCGCATCCGATGCATGCACGATCGCGCCGTTGGCCATCACCACGATGCGATCCGCAAGCTCCAGCAGTTCGTCGAGGTCCTCGCTGACCAGCAGCACGGCGGCGCCCTGTTCGCGCGCGGCCACGATGCGCGCATGGATATCCGCCACCGCCGCGAAATCGAGGCCGAACACCGGGTTGGCGGCGATCAGCACCGTGACCGACTCGGCCAGTTCGCGCGCCAGCACCGCGCGCTGGACGTTGCCGCCGGAGAGGGTGCCGATCGGGCGGTCCGGCGCCGCCGGCTTCACGTTGAATGCGGCAATCAGCTTGTCGGCGCGCTCGCGCATGGCCGCCCGGTTGATGCGCCATCCGGGCAGGCGCAGCGCTGCGCTGTCGAAGTCGCGCAGGGCCATGTTCTCGGCGACGCTCATTCCCGCAATGCAGGCGTTGTGCAGCGGTTCTTCGGGCAGGCAAAAGACTTTCTGCGCCTGCATCTCGGCGCGCGTCGCCCGGTACGGCGCGCCATTGACCACGATCGCGCCGCTGGTGGCCTTGCGCTGGCCCAGCAGGGCTTCCACCAGCTCCTTCTGGCCATTGCCCGAAATGCCGGCGATGCCAACGATCTCGCCGCGCCTGACCTGGAGCGACAGGCCGCCGACCGCCTCGGTCCCGCGGTCGCTGCCAACGCACAGCTTCTGCACGTCCAGCCCGACCGGCGCGTCCGTCGCCACCGGCTTGCGGGCCGCGCCGGCGACGACGACGCGTCCCTGGCCCATCATCCAGGCCGCCAGTTCATCCGGCGACGTGTCGGCGACCCTGGCCTGGCCGGCCATGCGGCCCTTGCGCAGCACCGTGACGTCGTCGGCGAAGGCGGTAACTTCCTGGAACTTGTGAGTGATCATCAGCACCGTCAGCGCATCCCGATGCGCAAGGTCGCGCACCAGGCCCAGCACTTCCTCCGCCTCCTGCGGCGTCAGCACCGAGGTCGGCTCGTCGAGTATCAGGAAGCGGCGCTGCAGGTAGAGCTGCTTGAGCAGCTCCAGCTTCTGTTTTTCGCCGGCGGACAGGCCGCTGACCATGCTGCCCAGCGCCAGCCGGAACGGCATCGTATCCATGAATGCCTCCAGCGCCGCGCGTTCCTTTTTCCAGGAGATGCGCCACGGCAGGTGGCCGCGCGCCAGCAGCAGGTTTTCCGCGACGGTCAGGCCGGGCGCCAGCGTGAAATGCTGGTACACCATGCCGATGCCCAGCGCATGGGCGTCGCGCGGGCTGCCGATCGCGCACTCGCGGCCGTCGAGGAGGATGGCGCCCTGGTCGAGCGGGCTGTAGCCGATCAGGCCCTTGACCAGCGTGCTTTTGCCGGCGCCGTTTTCGCCCAGCAGCGCATGCACGGTGCCGGCCGCGACCTTGATCGATACGTCATCGAGCGCGCGGAAACTGCCGAAGGACTTGCCGGCGCCGATCGTGGCCAGGCTGAGCGCAGCCATGTCAGTTCTCCCTGTCCAGCACGGCCAGCAGCTGCGGCCCCGTGGCCACGGCGCCGAAGACGCCGCCCTGCATCTTGATCATCTCGATCGCGGCCAGGTGGTTGCGTTTGTCGGTCGCGCCGCAGCAGTCGGCCAGCAGCAGGCATTCATAGCCGCGGTCGTTGGCGTCGCGCATCGTGGTGTGCACGCAGACGTCGGTCGTAATGCCAGTCAATATCAGGTTGCGGATGCCGCGCGTGCGCAGCACCATGTCGAGGTCGGTCGCGTAGAACGAGCCCTTGCCCGGCTTGTCGATGATGACCTCGCCCGGCAGCGGCGCGAGTTCGTCGATGATTTCCCAGCCGGGTTCGCCGCGCACCAGGATTTTCCCGCAAGGCCCGTCGTCGCCGATGCCGGCGCCGATGCGCTGCGACCGCCAGCGCTTGTTGGCCGGCAGGTCCGACAGGTCGAGACGATGGCCTTCGCGGGTATGGATGACGTGGAAGCCGCCGGCGCGCATGGCCTGCAGCACGGCCTTGATCGGCGCGATCGGCGCGCGGGTCAGCGACAGGTCGTAGCCCATCTTGTCGACATAGCCGCCGACGCCGCAAAAGTCGGTCTGCATGTCGATGATGACCAGAGCGGTGTTGGCCGGCGTGAGCGCGCCATCAAAGGGCCACGGGTAGGGATCGGCGTCGAGGTGGCGTTGCGTGATCATGCCGGCCTCACGCCTTGTAGCGCCGCGTCGGCGGCGCAAAGCCGCAGGAGCTGCCATCGGTATGGACGACCTCGTCTTCCCACGGCAAGCGGTAGCGGCCTTCCATCAGGTCCTGCATGTAGGTGTACGGGCAATCCTGCGCGCCGCCCTTGACCGCGACATAGGCGCGGTGGCCGAACTGGTAGATATTGTTTTCCACGCCCCAGTGCTTGCGCGCTTCGCGCACCAGGTCCGGCCTGAGCTCGCAGCCGATGATCTCGTCGACGCGGTTGCCGCCTTCGACCATGACCGTGCCGTCGAAGTTGACGAACATGCCTTCGCCCATCGAATCGAAGGTGCCGTCGGAGCCGCACATGCAGACGCTGGCGGTCTGCATCAGGTTGCAGAAGGCGTTGGCCTGGTTGGTGATCTTCCACGAGTGGCGTATCGGCGCCGTGTAGCCGGCCGTGCGGATCATGATTTCCGCGCCCTTGTAGGCGCATTCGCGGGCCATTTCCGGGAACATGCCGTCATGGCAGATGATCAGCGCGAGCTTGCTGCCGTTCGGCCCGTCGCAGACCGGAATGCCGAGGTCGCCCGGCTCCCACGGCTCGACCGGCACCCAGGGATGCAGCTTGCGGTAATACAGCGCGGTCTGGCCCTTGTCGTCGATGATCAGGCCGCTGTTGTACGGATTGCCATCGGGGTTGAACTCCATGATCGAGAAGCAGCCCCAGATCCGGTGCTCGACGCATGCGGCGCGGAAGGCGGCGACTTCGGGCCCGTCGAGCGAGCACATGATGTCCGGGCTGGTGTCCATCGACAGGCCGTGCAGCGAATACTCGGGAAAGACGATCAGGTCCATGCCCGGGTTGTTGCGGCGCGCCTTGCCGACCATGGCGACGATCTTCTGGGTCTGTGTCCATATTGCTTCTCGCGTGCGCGGGTCCGGCAGCTGCAGCTGCGCCAGGCCGATGACGACGCCGTTGGGAGATTTGTTCAGGCCGCCTAATCCGGACATGGGTGCATCCTTTCAATAAAATGGTAAGAAGATTGACGTCAGCGCGTCAGGCTCAGCTCGCCGGGCGCGCCGCTCAGGGTGCGGTCGGGGCGGCAGGTGAAGATCATGATTGCCAGCGTCAGGACGTATGGCGCGGCGTTGAAAAGGTAATAACCCGAGCTGACGCCCAGCGATTGCAGCGCCGGCCCGAGCGCGCCGGCGGCGCCGAAGATCAATGCGGCCAGCAGGCAGCGCAGCGGTTGCCAGCGCGCGAAGATCACCAGCGCCACCGCCATCAGCCCCTGGCCGCTGGACAAGCCTTCATTCCAGCTGCCTGGATAGTAGAGCGACAGATACGCGCCGCCCACCGCGGCCAGGAAGCCGCCGGCGCTCGTTGCCGCGACCCGGATCGGCGTGAGACGGTAGCCGAGCGCGCGCGCGGTTTCGGCATGGTCGCCGACCAGCCGCAGCGCCAGGCCCCAGCGCGTGCTCGCCATACCCCAGTGCAGCAGCGCGGCAAGCAGCACGCCGGCAAGGAACAGCCCGTTGATCTGCAGCGCATTGCGCAGCTGCGCATTGGCGCTCCATTCGCCGAGCGCAATCGCCGGCAGCATCGGCGCCTGCGGCTGGATGAACGGCTTGCCAAGGTAGAACGCGATGCCCAGCCCGAACAGCATCAGCGCGATGCCGAATGCAATGTCGTTGACGCGGGGCAGCGAGCAGATCAGTCCGTGCAGCGCGCCCAGCACCAGGCCCGACAGGCCCGCGCCCAGCACGCCCAGCCATGCCGAGCCGGTCATCAGCGAGACCGCATAGCCTGTCATGGCGCCGCAGACCAGGATGCCTTCCAGCCCGAGGTTGACGCGGCCGGCCTTCTCGGTCAGGCATTCGCCGAGGCTGACGAACAGGAAGGGCGTGCCCACGCGGATGGCGCCGGCGAACAGCGCCAGCAGCAGCGCGCCGAAGTCGAAAGCGGTATCGGGACTAGGCATGCGCGGCTCCAAGATCAGTACGCGGCGTGGTGATACGCAGCCGCCATGTCGCCAGGCGCCCGGTGATGGTTTCCCACGCCAGCAGGTTGATGAACAGCAGGCCCTGCAGCACCAGCGTCGTCGCGTCGGGCAGGTCCAGCCTGCGCTGCAGCAGGCTGCCGCTGGATTCGATGCCGCCGATCAGCAGCGCGCAGGCAATGATCGCCAGCGGATTCTGGCGCGCGGCGAATGCGACGAGAATGCCGCTGTAGCCATAGCCGGCAATCAGCGCGCTGTTGGCGCTGCCGTGGACCGCGGCGATTTCCATCATGCCGGCCAGGCCCGCCGCCGCGCCGCCGAGCAGGCAGGCGATGACGACGATCCGGTTCACCGGCAGGCCGACCAGCCTTGCGGCCCGCACGTTGCCGCCGACGACCGACATCGAAAAGCCGAACACGCCATGGCGCACCAGGCCGTAGGCGGCGATGCAGGCGGCGACGCCCCAGAACAAGCCCCAGTGCACGTTCAGGCCCGGCATGGCGCCGATCAGGTAGTCAGTTGGGACAGGCACCGTCGAGGGCTTGTTCAGGCTCGCGGGATCGCGCAGCGGGCCTTCGACCAGGTGCCGGAAAACGGCGATCGCAATATACGAAAGCAGCAGGCTGCCTATCGTCTCGTTGACGCCGCGCACCTGGCGCAGCCATCCGGCCAGCGCGATCCACAGCCCGCCCGCCGCGCTCGCGGCAAGCGCCATCAGGACCAGGCCGGCGATCGAGGGCAGGCCGGCAGGCAGGATGCCCGGCGTCAGTGCGGCGGCCAGGCCGCCCAGCGCCAGCGCGCCTTCGCCGCCGATGATGACCAGGCCGGCGCGGGCCGGCAAGGCCACGCACAGGGCGGTCAGCATCAGCGGCGCTGCGCGCTGCAGGGTGTTTTGCCAGGCAAAGCCCGACCCGAAGGCGCCGACGAAAATCAGGCGGCATGCCTCGAGCGCGGGTTTCCCCTGCAGGAAAAGAAACAGCACGAACATCAGCAACGCCCCGGCCAGCGCGCAGAGCGTCGGGAGCGCCGGCAGCATCCTCGACGTCAGTCGTTCGAAAATTGCACGCATGGCTATCCTGAAATGAGATGAATTGACATTGCCTGATCAAGGTTGGGTTGCCAGCCGCCGGGCTGCGCGATCCGCCACCGCGGACCGCGCAGCTCGCCGGCCAGGCGCTATACCTGGCCGATAACGCCGGCGACGAGGTAATTCATCGACTCGAGTTCGATGGCGGTCTGCTCATGCACGGTCCCGGCAGGTATCACGATGCCGCCCTTGTTGTCCTTCAGCGGTCCCTTGAAGATCGGGTACTGCCCGGCCACCATCTGCGTGCGGATGCTGTCGGCCTTGGTCTTGGCGGCGGCCGTGTCGGGCGCGCCGTAGGGCGACATCTTGACGAAGCCTTCCTTCAGGCCGCCGCGCAGGAAGTTGATCATCGGCTTGTTTTCCTGCGCTGCCTTGACCAGCGTGGTGTACGGCGTCTGCCAGTCCCATTCGGCGCCGGTCAGGTAGCCCTTGGGCGCCAGCTTGGCCTGGCTCGCGTGGTAGCCGCAGCTCATCACGCCGCGCTTTTCCGCGGTCTCGACGACCACCTTGGGGCCGTCGACATGGCAGGTCAGCACGTCGGCGCCCTGGTCGATCAGGCTGTTCGCCGCCTCGGCTTCCTTGACCGGCAGCGACCAGTCGCCAGTGAAGATCACGCGCGTGGTGATCGACGGGTCGACCGATTGCGCGCCCAGCGTGAATGCATTGATGTTGCGCAGCACCTGCGGGATCGGCTTCGCCGCGACGAAGCCGAGCTTCTTGGTCTTGCTCATGTGGCCGGCCATCACGCCGTTGAGGTACTGGCATTCCTCGATGTAGCCGAAGAAGCTGCCGACGTTGGCCGGATGCTTGCCCTTGGTCCACAGGCCGCCGCAGTGGGCGAAACGCACCTTCGGGTATTTTTCCGCGACCTTCAGCACATGCGGCTCGAAATAGCCAAACGAGGTCGGGAAAATCAGGGTCGCACCATCCTGTTCGATCATCGCTTCCATGGTCTTTTGAACGGCCACGGTTTCCGGCACTTTTTCTTCCTCGATGACCTTGATGCCCGCCATTTTCTTGATGACGGCCGCGGCCTGCGCATGCGCCTGGTTGTAGCCGAAGTCGTCGCGCGGGCCGACATAGATGAAGCCCACCGTCATTTTTTCGCCGGCCGCCTGCGCCAGCCCGAACGGCAGCGCGCTGCCGAGCGCGGCGGCGCCGGTCGTTTTCAGAAAATCGCGGCGATTGAATTTGTTCATGTCACAGTCCTTGCAGTAAGAAGATTGAAATGGGGTGGAGCGGCCGGCGGGAGGACGGGCCGGGACGGTTCCGGCCTTGTCCTTCCGGTTGTCCTTCCGCTTTTCCTGCTGGTTTTCCTTCTGTTGAACACGGTCGCTTCACCGGCTTGCCAGGTAGGCGCGCCAGCCGCCGTGCGCGCTGATGTCCTGCGCGCCGTCCAGCGCCGACGGCTCGCAGATGAAACCCTTCACGATCCGGCCGTCGGCAAGCTCGACCGAGCCGATGCCGAGCGGCGCCGGGACGTCGGCCACGAAGCTGCCGAAATGACGCAGCGGCAGTTCCCAGACCTCGACCGCGATCGCCATGCCGCCATTGGCAACCCGCGCCAGCCCGGGCTTGGGCGGCGTGGTGTCGGGCAGCGCATACAGCCGGTAGGCCGCCGCGGTGGCGGTCGACGCAGACTTGCGCGCGCCGCGTTCCAGCAATTGCCAGGCAAGCGGCTGGCCTTCGAGATGCGCGCCGACGACGGCGAGGCTGACGGTCGGCTCGTTGAACGGCAGCGGGTCGGCGGCAAGCGGCCGGACATCGTCCGGCGCCGCCGGTTTGCGCTCGCCAGGCGCAGCGCCGATGGCGATCGCCGCCGCGGCCAGCATATGGTCGGTCCCGCAGGCGCCGATCAGCGTGATGCCCGCAGGCAGGCCATCGGTGCGCGGCGAGGCAGGGATCGCCAATGCCGCCTGGTCGAAGAAATTCACGAAATTGGTGTAATACCCGAGCTCGCTGTTGCGCCGCACCGGGTCGGCCGCGACCGCCGCGATTGTCGGCATCGTCGGCGCGGTCGGAACGACGAGCATGTCGATGGTCGCCATCGACCGTTCCGCCGAACGCCGGAGATCGGCCAGGCGATACTGCGCACGGAATGCGTCGACTGCATTGAACCGCGCTGCATTGCCGACGACATCGCGCACGACCGGGTCCATGGCTTCCGGCTGCTGGTCGAACAAATCGCCGATTGCCGCCCGGCGCTCCGCAACCCACGGTCCCTGGTACAGCAGGTTCGCCGCTTCCGCAAAGGGCGCAAACGGTATCGGCACGATCTCCACATTGGGCAGGGAAGCGATGCGCGCGATTTCCTTCGAAAATGCCGCTTCGGCCAGCGCATCGCCAAAAAATTCGAGCGCATCTGGAACGCCGATGCGGTAACCGCGCTGCCTGACGCCGGCCATGCTCACCCGGCGGGAATACGGGTCCGCGTCATCGTAGGCGGCTGCGCACTGCAGCACGCGCCACGCATCGGGCACGGACGCGGCGAACACGGAGACGCAATCGAGGCTGCGGCACGCGGGCACCACGCCGCGCATGCTGACCAGGCCGCGGCTGGGCTTGAGCCCGACGATGCCGTTGAAGCCGGCAGGCACGCGCCCGGACCCCGCGGTATCGGTGCCCAGCGCAAAACTGACCAGTCGCAGCGCCACCGCCACCGCGGACCCGGAACTGGAGCCGCCCGATACATAGTCCATGTCCACGGCATTGCGCACCGCGCCATAAGGTGAACGCGTGCCGACCAGGCCGGTGGCGAACTGGTCGAGGTTGGTCTTGCCGATCAGGATGGCGCCCGCCGCCTGCAGCCGCTCGACGACCTGCGCGGACGCGGCGGGCACATACGCGTAGGCCGGGCAGGCGGCCGTGGTGGCCATGGCCGCGACATCGATGTTGTCCTTGACGGCAAACGGCAGTCCGAACAGCGGAAATTTTTCGAACACGTCCGCCGCATCAGCGTGCAAGGCCGCATCGAGCAATGCCGCCTGCGCCAGCAAGTCCGGGAGCGCCACCCTGCCGATCCAGATTTCCGGACGCGCAGCCGCCTCGATCCGTTCGCAGATCTCGCGCATCAACGCGCTGGGCAGCAATTCCCCGCTGCGGTAGCGCCGGCGAAGGGTGCTGAATGACAGGTCGGGAGGTTCAGGCAACAACATGTGTTCAATCTTGGATACAAGTTGGTTTTTATCTAGCAAAGGGCATGCCACTGGGCGAACGCAAGGTTGCAGTTCGGGAGATGTTATGTAACTATATGATTTATATAGGTATTTTTTTATGGGCTTGGAGGATGCGTTTTCCAGGGCCGCCTTGAAGAGGGCGCACGGAAACGCACCAGGAAATCCGGGCCGGCCGGATCTGCACCACAATGAGTTGATGGAAGCACGGAGACGTGCATCGGCGCGCAGCCTTGGCGCGAGGGCGCGGCGAGCGGAGATGTCAGCTATTCGCCGGGTCAGCCAGGGCTATGAGGATCGTTGATCAGGGATGGTTACGCTGCCTGACCGGATGATTTGGCCGGGTTGGCGGCTACTCAATAGCGGAAGCGGGGACGTGCAGGAGAGGGGCGAAGTAGGCGAGTCCCAAAACAAAAACGCCAACCTGCAAAGGTTGGCGTTCTGTAAGAGATCATCTTGGTGGCCCGGGGCGGAATCGAACCACCGACACAAGGATTTTCAATCCTCTGCTCTACCGACTGAGCTACCAGGCCAAGGCGGTGAAGTATAACAAACTTCGCGCGATATGCAAGGCCCGCCCGCAATGACCGTTAAGCGACCGGGCTATAATGCGCGGATGAATTCACTCTCCCGGATTGCGCATCCATGAATCCAGCAAGCGATATCTGTGTCATCGGCAATGGCATCATCGGCAAGGTCGCGGCCCTCGGGCTGGCGCAGGCCGGGTCGTCGGTGACGCTGCTGACGCCGCCCGCGGCGCAGTCGAAAGCCGCGCCGGCCGGGTGGGACGTGCGGGTCTATGCGTTGAACCAGATTGCGCATGCGTTGCTGTCGTCGCTGCGCGTATGGGATGCGCTCGACGCCTCGCGCATCGCGCCGGTCGATGCGATGGTGGTCAATGGCGACGGGCCGGAAGCGGCCGGGCGGCTGGCGTTCGATGCCTACAGCGCGCGCGCCGGGCTGCTGGCATGGATCGTCGAGGACAGCAACCTGAATGCCGCGCTCGACGCCGCGCTGCGCTTCGCGCCCAACCTGAAGGTCATCTCGGCCCGCGCGGTGCGCCTGGAGCAGGATGAAAAACGCGCGACCGTGCATCTGGACAATGGCGCCACCGTGCCGGCGGCGCTGGTGGTGGGCGCCGACGGCGGCCAGTCGTGGGTGCGGGCGCAATGCGATGTCGGCATCGACTACCGTCCCTACGGCCAGCGCGCGGTGGTGGCGAACTTCAGCACCGAGCTGCCGCACCATGGCGCCGCGCACCAGTGGTTCACGTCGACGGAAGGCATCGTCGCGCTGCTGCCGCTGCCCGGCAACCAGGTGTCGCTGGTCTGGTCCGCGCCCGACGCACTGGCCGACAAGCTGATGCAGGAGCCGCTGTCCCGGCTGGCCGAACGGCTTTCCGCGCTGCCGCGGCAACCGTTCGGCAAGCTCGCGCCGCTCGAGCCCGAGAACGTCAGGGACATTCCGCTGGCGCTGATCCGCCCGCATGCGATCGTCTCGCAGCGCGTGGCGCTGGTCGGCGATGCCGCGCACGTGATCCATCCGCTCGCGGGCCACGGGATGAACCTGGGCTTTGCCGATGTGGCCAGCCTGCTGCAGGTGCTGGCCGAACGCGGCGCCGAACGCGATTGCGGCGATGCGCGGCTGCTGCGCCGCTATGCCCGGGAACGCAAGGAAGACATCCTGCTGATGCAGGTCGCGACCGATGGGCTGGAGCGGCTGTTTTCCACCGAATTCGAGCCGCTGCGCATCGCGCGCAATATGGGATTGAACCTGCTCGACCAACTGCCTGTCCTAAAACGGCGCCTGATGGCCCACGCGATGGGAAATCCATTGGCGCCTTCCGTAAAAAAAGGTTGATGAATGATGAATACACGCAAGTTGTGCGTCGCGCTCGGACTGACGTTCGCCGTTGCCTCGGCGTTTGCCGAAAGCCCGCAGGAAGCATCGATCAGGAAACTGATACAGCCGCGCCTGGGCGACGGCGCCGCCGTCGACTCGGTGACCAAGACGCCCTACAGCGGCTTGTTCGAAGTGCGCGTCGGCAGCGAGATTTTCTATACCGACGCGCAGGCCAAGTACCTTTTCGTCGGCCGCATCCTGGACGCCAACACGACCGAGGACTATACGAAGGCGCGCGTGGACGAGCTCAGCAAGATCAAGTTCTCCGACCTGCCGCTCGAGTCCGCGCTGAAGACCGTCAAGGGCAACGGCAAGCGCGTGATCGCTGTTTTCGAAGACCCGAATTGCGGCTATTGCAAGCGCTTCCGGCAGAACCTGCAGGACGTGGACAATGTCACCGTCTACACCTTCCTGTACAACATCCTGTCGCCGGATTCGGCGGTCAAGTCCAAGAATATCTGGTGCTCGGCCGATCGCAACAAGGCCTGGGACGACTGGATGCTGAACAACAAGGCCGCGCCCACCGCGCCGGAAGCCTGCAACACGCCGAATGACAAGATCAAGGCGCTGGGCATGAAGATGCGCATTACCGGCACGCCAACCATCTTCTTCACCGACGGCTCCCGCATACCCGGCGCCATCGACGCCAAGGGGCTGGAAGCGAAGCTGGCGTCGGTCAAGTAGGCGGCCCCGCATGTCGCGAACGGCGCGTGCTTTCCGGCGGCGCCGCTTCGCGCGGCAGGTCGGCGCGCCGACCCGCCTTTCCTCAGTCGGCGCCGTCGAAGAACTCGACCATCCCGGTTTCCAGCGAATACTCGGCGCCCACCACCATCAGTCCATCGTTCCGGATCAGCTGCTCGATCACCTGCGAGCCATGCCGCAAATGGTCGGCGGACGCGCGGATATTGGCCCGCACCGCATGGTGCACCAGCGCGTCATGATCGTGCCGCAGTTCCGTCTGCAATAAGCCTTCGACACTGGGCCTGACCCGGTCGACGATGGAATGCGGGTCGCGCAGGCGCAGGTGCGGCGGCGCCTGCAGCGCATCGATCGTCGCCTCGATGGCGCCGCAGCGCGAGTGCCCCAGCACCACGACCAGCCGCGTGCCGAAGCGCTCGGCGGCGAACTCGACGCTGCTGACCTGCGATGGCGCGACGATGTTGCCGGCCACCCGGATCACGAACAGGTCGCCCAGACCCTGGTCGAACACGATTTCCACCGGCACCCTGGAGTCGGAGCAGCCCAGGATCACCGCGAACGGCGCCTGTCCCGCCACCAGCGCGGCCCGGTGCGCCTGGCTCGCGTAGCTTTCGCTGCTGCGCTCGTCGGCGACGAAACGGCGGTTGCCCTCCATCAGTCTCTGCAGTCCTTCCTTTGCGGTAATCATGCTTGCGCCTCTGCTGTGGACCTTACCGCTGCATACAATTTTCCATACGTCATTTGCTTGTCCTCCCTTCAATGTTGCCGTGCCTGGAACGTCGCGCCGGCAGCCTGCACGCCGTCGCCAAACGCCCACTATAATCGATGCTCCCCACCTGAAAGCGCTCCCATGTTCAATGCCATCCTGCTTAACAAGAACGACGACGGCAGCACCGCTGCGCAGCTGAGCCAGATGGACGACGCCCAGTTGCCGGCCGACGGCGATGTCACCGTCGCGATCGACTATTCCACCATCAACTACAAGGACGGCCTGGCCATCACCGGCCGCGCGCCGGTGGTGCGCAAATGGCCGATGGTGCCGGGCATCGATGGCGCCGGCCAGGTGCTGGAATCGTCCCACCCGGACTGGAAGCCGGGCGACGCGTTCATCCTCAATGGCTGGGGCGTCGGCGAAACCCATATGGGCTGCCTGGCGCAGCGCGCGCGCCTGAAGGGCGACTGGCTGATCCGCCGGCCCGACGGCATGTCGGCGCGCACGGCAATGGCGATCGGCACCGCGGGCTACACCGCGATGCTGTCGGCGCTGGCGCTGCAGGAGCAGGGCGTGGACAAGGACAGCGGCGAGATCCTGGTCACCGGCGCGTCGGGCGGCGTCGGCAGCGTCGCCATCGCCATCCTGTCCGGCTGGGGCTACCGGGTAGTGGCGTCCACCGGCAAGCTCGACGAAACCGACTACCTGAAATCGCTGGGCGCGGTGGACGTGCTGGACCGCGCCGCATTGTCCGCGCCCGGCAAGCCGCTGCAGAAGGAGCGCTGGGCCGGCGTCGTCGATTCGGTCGGTTCGCACACGCTGGTCAATGCGATCGCCCAGGTGCGCTACGGCGGCGTGGTCACGGCCTGCGGGCTGGCGCAGGGGCTGGACTTCCCGGCATCGGTTGCGCCCTTCATCCTGCGCGGCATCAGGCTGATCGGCATCGACAGCGTGATGGCGCCGCGCGAGCGCCGCATCGCCGCCTGGAGCCGCCTCGCCAGCGACCTCGACACGGCCAAGCTCGACGCCATCACGCGCGAGATCACGCTGGCCGAGGCGCTGACGCAGGCGCCGGAAATCATCGCGGGCAAGGTGCGCGGCCGCCTGGTCGTCAACGTCAATGCATAAGGTGGAACAGCGCATGACGCACCCGGTACGCTACAGCATCATCCCCAGGGACCCCGCTGCCCACCTGTTCGAAGTCACGCTCACGGTGGACGTGCCGGACCCGGCCGGCCAGCGGCTGGTGCTGCCGGCGTGGATACCCGGCAGCTACATGATCCGTGAATTCGCGCGCAACATCGTGCGCATCGCGGCGACGTCGAACGGCAGGAAGGTCGCGCTGGAAAAGACCGACAAGCACAGCTGGCAGGCCGGCCGCTGCGACGGGCCGCTGGTCGTGGTCTACGAGGTCTATGCATGGGACCTGTCGGTGCGCACCGCGCATCTCGACCAGACCCATGCATTCTTCAACGGCACCAGCGTCTTCCTGCGCGTGCTGGGCCAGGAGCAGGCGCCGCACGAAGTCGACATCCGCCGTCCGCAGGGCGAGCAGTATGCCGACTGGCGCGTGGCCACCGCGCTGCCCGAACTCGATGCCGAACGCTACGGCTTCGGCCGCTACGTCGCGGCCGACTATGACGAGCTGATCGACCATCCGGTCGAGCTTGGCGCGTTCGCCCTGGCGACGTTCAAGGCGCACGGCGTCCCGCATGACATCGTGATCACCGGCCAGGTGCCCTGGCTGGACATGGCGCGCCTGTGCGCCGACCTGAAGAAGGTCTGCGAAGCGCAGATCCGCCTGTTCGAGCCCAAGAGCCGGCGCGCGCCGATGCAGCGCTACGTCTTCATGACGCTGGCCGTCGGCGACGGTTATGGCGGCCTCGAGCATCGTGCTTCCACCGCGCTGATCTGTTCCCGCGCCGACCTGCCGGTGCAGGGCAAGAAGGAGATGACCGACGGCTACCGGACCTACCTGGGACTGTGCAGCCACGAGTATTTCCATACCTGGAACGTCAAGCGCATCAAGCCCGCCGCCTTCGCGCCGTACGACCTGCAGAATGAAGGCTATACCTCGCTGCTGTGGCTGTTCGAAGGCTTCACCAGCTATTACGACGACCTGATGCTGGTGCGCGCCGGCCTGATCGCGGAGCCCGACTATTACAAGCTGCTGGCCAAGACCGCCAACGGCGTGCTGCGCGGCAGCGGCCGCAATCGCCAGAGCGTCGCCGAGTCCAGTTTCGACGCCTGGGTGAAGTATTACCGCCAGGATGAAAATGCGCCCAATGCCATCGTCAGCTATTACGCCAAGGGATCGCTGGTCGCGCTTGGCCTGGACCTGACGATACGCGCCGCCACCGGCGGCAGGAAGTCGCTCGACGACGTGATGCGCGCGCTATGGACCCGCTACGGCCGGGACTTCTACAGCGATGGTTCAGGAGCGGGGGCAGGGGCGGGGGCAGGGCAGGGCATCGGGGAAGCCGAGGCGCTGGGGCTGTTCGAGGAGGTCAGCGGCGTCAGCCTGAAGCGCTATTTCGACCGTCATATCCATGGCACCGATGACGTGCCGCTGGAAAAACTGCTCGCGCCATTCGCCATCGCGCTGGCCGACAAGCGCAAGAATGGCAAGCCGTCGCTGGGCGCGCGCACGGTCAAGGAAGGCAATGACTGCAAGCTGGCCAATGTCTATGAAGGCGGCCCCGCGCACCTGGCGGGCCTGTCCGCGCTCGACCTGCTGGTCGCCATCGACGGCCTGCGCGTGACCGCCGGCAATCTCGATGTGCTGATGTCCCGCTATGGCGTGAATGACACGATCACCGTGCATGCATTCCGGCGCGACGAACTGATGACGTTTACGGTGGTGCTGAAAGCGGACGATACGCCGGACGTCACGCTGACGCCGGAAGCCAAGCCAGCCGCGGCGGCGCGCTTGCGCAGCGCCTGGCTGGGCCGGGATTAGGCGAAGAGGCGTTCGAGTTCGACGCCGGGGTCCGGCGCGCGCATGAAGGCTTCGCCGACCAGGAAGGCATGGACGTCGGCGTCGCGCATGCGCCTGACGTCGTCGGCATTCAGGATGCCGGACTCGGTCACCACCAGCTTGTCCGTCGGGATGCGCGGCAGCAGGTCCAGCGTGTTCTGCAGCGAGGTCTCGAACGTGCGCAGGTTGCGGTTGTTGATGCCCAGCAGCCGCGTCTTCAGCCGCAATGCCGCGTCCAGTTCGTCGCCGTCATGCACTTCCACGAGCACGTCCATGCCCAGTTCATGGGCGCAGGCTTCCAGTTCGGCCATCAGGCCATGGTCGAGGGCGGAGACGATCAGCAGGATCGCGTCCGCGCCCCATGAGCGCGCCTGGTAGACCTGGTACATGTCGATCAGAAAATCCTTGCGCAGCACCGGGATCTCGCATGCCGCGCGCGCCTGCTGCAGGTATTCGGGCGCGCCCTGAAAAAACTGCACGTCGGTCAGCACGGACAGGCAGGCAGCACCATGCCGTGCGTAGCTTTCGGCGATATTCGCCGGCTTGAAGTCGGCGCGCAATACGCCCTTGGACGGCGAAGCTTTCTTCACTTCCGCGATCACGCCGGCCCGGCCCGCCGCGATCTTGCCGCGCAGGCTGCCTTCGAATCCGCGCAGGCTTGCCCGTGCTTCGCGGTCGCTCTCGACCTCGCTGCGCAGGCTCTGCAGGCTGCGGTACTTTTTGGCGGCGGCCACTTCGTCGGCCTTTACTTCAAGAATCTTGTTGAGTATGTCGGACATGGTCTGCCTGCTGGTTCTGTTTGCCGTATGCGCGCCCGTGGTCAGGCGCCGCCGATTTTTCTTGTCGCGCTGACGAACTGCTCCATCTTGGCCCGCGCCGCGCCGGACGCCATCGCCTCGATCGCTGTCGCCATGCCGGCCCCGATATCGCCTGCCAGGCCATTTGCATACAGCGCGGTGCCGGCATTGAGCGCGACGATGTCGCGCGCCGGGCCGGGCACGTTGTCCAGCGCTTCCAGCACCTTCTGCCTGGACTCTTCCGCGCCCGACACCTTCAGGTTGCGGCTGGCGATCATCTGCAGGCCGAAGTCTTCCGGGTGGATTTCATATTCGCGGATCTGGCCGTCGATCAGCTCGCCGACCATGGTGGCTGCGCCTAGCGACACCTCGTCCATGTTGTCGCGGCCCCAGACCACCATCGCCCGCTGTGCGCCGAGGCGCTGCAGCACCCGCACCTGTATGCCGACCAGGTCCGAGTGGAACACGCCCATCAGGATGTTGGGCGCGCCGGCCGGGTTGGTCAGCGGGCCGAGGATGTTGAAGATGGTGCGCACGCCCAGTTCGCGCCGCACCGGCGCCGCATGCTTCATCGCCGCATGATGGTTAGGCGCGTACATGAAGCCGATGCCGGTTTCGGCGATGCAGTCGGCCACCTGCTGCGGCTGCAGGTTGATGTTCGCGCCCAGCGCCTCGAGCACGTCGGCGCTGCCGGAGGAGGACGACACGCTGCGTCCGCCATGCTTGGCGACGCGGGCGCCGGCCGCCGCCGCGACGAACATCGATGCGGTGGAGATATTGAAGGTATGCGCGCCGTCGCCGCCGGTGCCGACGATGTCGAGCAGGCCGGTGGTGTCGTCGAGCGGCACCTTGGTCGCGAACTCGCGCATCACCTGCGCGGCCGCGGCGATCTCGCCTATGGTTTCCTTCTTGACGCGCAGCCCCATGGTCAGCGCCGCGATCATCAGCGGCGACATCTCGCCCGACATGATCTGCCGGAACAGCGACAGCATCTCGTCATGGAAAATCTCGCGGTGTTCTATGCAGCGCAGCAGCGCTTCCTGGGGTGTGATCGGCATGATGTGTGGTCCCAAAAGTCAGCGCTTCAGGAAATTCTGCAGCAGCTGGTGGCCGTGCTCGGTCAGGATGGACTCAGGGTGGAACTGCACGCCCTCGATGGCCAGCGTCTTGTGGCGCACGCCCATGATTTCGCCATCATCGGTCCAGGCGGTCACCTCGAGGCAGTCCGGCAGCGACTCCCGCTCGATCGCCAGCGAGTGATAGCGGGTCACCGTATACGGATCGGGCAAATCCCTGAACACGCCGACGCCGGTATGGTGCAGCAAATCGGTCTTGCCATGCTTGACTTCCTTTGCCCGTATCACCTTGCCGCCGAAGGCCGCGCCGATGGCCTGGTGGCCCAGGCAGACGCCGAGTATCGGCAGCTTGTCGCCCAGCTGCTGCAGCACCGGGATCGACACGCCGGCCTCGTGCGGCGTGCAGGGGCCGGGCGAGATGCAGATGCGGTCCGGCTTCATCGCGACGATCTCTTCCAGCGTGATCTCGTCGTTGCGCACCGTGCGCACCTCCTCGCCCAGCTCCCCGAAGTACTGCACCAGGTTGTAGGTGAACGAGTCGTAGTTGTCTATCATCAGCAGCATGTCAGATCCCTCCATCCAGGCCGTCCTGCACCTGCTCGGCCGCGCGCAGCACAGCGCGCGCCTTGTTTTCCGTTTCCTGCCATTCCATCTCGGGCACCGAGTCGGCGACGATGCCGGCTGCCGCCTGCACATACAGCATGCCGTCCTTGATGACGCCGGTGCGGATCGCGATCGCCAGGTCCATCTCGCCGCCGAAGGACAGGTAGCCGCAGGCGCCGCCATAGATGCCGCGCTTGGTCGGCTCGAGTTCATCGATGATTTCCATCGCCCGCACCTTGGGCGCGCCGGACAGCGTGCCGGCCGGGAAGGTCGCGCGCAGCACGTCGAGGTTGGACATGCCGGGCTTCAGCGTGCCTTCGACGTTGGAGACGATGTGCTGCACGTGCGAGTATTTTTCGATGACGAACTTGTCGGTCACCTTGACGCTGCCGGTCTGCGCGATGCGGCCGATGTCGTTGCGCGCCAGGTCGATCAGCATCACGTGCTCGGCGATTTCTTTCGGGTCCGCCAGAAGCTCGGTGGCAAGCTCGGCGTCGCGTTCCGGCGTATTGCCGCGCGGCCGGGTGCCGGCCAGCGGCCGTATCGTGACCTTCTTGCCGCCGTCCGGCGTGCCTTCGTTGCGCACCAGGATTTCAGGCGATGCGCCGACGATATGCATGTCGCCGAAGTTATAGAAGTACATGTAGGGCGACGGATTGAGCGAACGCAGCGCGCGGTACAGCGACAGCGGCGAATCGACGTAGGGCTTCTTGATGCGCTGCCCGATCTGCACCTGCATCAGGTCGCCGGCCATGATGTATTCCTTGGCCTGCGCCACCGCCTGCAGGTAGTCGGCCTTGTCGAAGTCGCGCACCGCGTCGGTCCGCACCGACGCCGACGTCACCGGCGCATCGACCGCCCGGCGCAGCATCGCGCGCAGGTCGTGCAGCCGCCGGCGCGCGCGCGGGAAGGCCTCGGCCTGCGTCGGGTCCGCATAGACGATCAGGTAGAGCTTGCCGGAAAGGTTGTCGATGACGGCCAGTTCCTCGGTCACCAGCAGCTGGATGTCGGGCAGGCCGAGGTCGTCCCTGGGTGCGCTGTCGGCCAGGCGCTTTTCGATATGGCGCACCGTGTCATAGCCGAAATACCCGGCCAGCCCGCCGCAGAAGCGCGGCATGCCCGGCAGGATGGCGACCCGGAACCGGGCCTGGAATTGCGCGATGAAATCGAGCGGGTTGCCTTCCGCCGTTTCGACGACGGCGCCGTCCCTGACGACTTCGATGCGCCGGCCATAGCTGCGCAGCAGCGTCGACGCGGGCAGGCCGATGAAGGAATAGCGGCCGAAGCGTTCGCCGCCGACCACGGACTCCAGCAGGAAGGTGTTCTTGCCGCCGTTCTGCTGCTGTGCCAGCTTCAGGTACAGCGACAGCGGGGTTTCGAGATCGGCAAATGCTTCGGCGATCAGCGGGATGCGGTTGTAGCCTTGCGCGGCCAGCGATTTGAATTCGAGTTCAGTCATGCTTCTCTCCCGACCGCGCGCAGGATAGGTGGCGGTCCATGAGTTTAAAAACGTGATCGGGCGCGCGTGCGCGCGCTCGACAGCTAATCGGGGACTAACGAGTCCAAGATTGCCAGCGTCGCCAGGGCCAGGCCTCAGGAACGGCCGGCGCAGAAAAGCTGCGTTTTTTATTGAGAGACATGTTGATTGGGGTTTGCTGCTGAGAGTAATCGGGCTGCGTCGAGCAGCGTGTCGACTATACCATCCGAATCAACGTCATGTATAGGCTGGCCATGATTATAGCCATACGGCACGTTCAGCACCCGGCACCCGGCGGCGCGCGCGGCCTGGGCGTCATTGGACGAGTCGCCGATGGCCACCACCTGGTGCGGCGCCAGGCTGAAGTCGGCGCAGACCTGCAGCAGCGGCATCGGGTCCGGCTTTTTCCGGGGCAGCGAATCGCCGCCGTAGACCACTTCGAAGGCCGGCAGCAGGCCGGTCGTTTCCAGCAGCGGCAGCGCGAAGGCGATCGGCTTGTTGGTCACGCAGGCCAGGCGCAGGCCCTGTTCCTGCATCTGGCGCACGCCTTCGGCAACGCCGGGGTAGACCGTCGAGTGCCTGCCGTTGATGACGGTGTAATGCCGCATGTAGGCTTCCAGCGCCTGCGGGTAGCGCTCGGCCACCTGGTCATGCGTGTAATCGACGCCGAGGACGCTGCGCACCAGGTTTTCCGTGCCCTTGCCGACGAAGCGGGTGATCACGTCGACCCCAACCGGCGCAAGCTGCAGTTCGGCGCGCATGGCATTGATCGCGACCAGGAAATCGGGCGCGGTGTGCAGCATCGTGCCGTCGAGGTCGATGATGACTGCGCGGATATCCGCGAACAGGCTGGCGGGCGCGTTCACAGGCTTGCCAGTCGCGCGCGCATCGCGTCGATCACGGCCTTGTAGTCCGGCTTGCCGAAAATGGCCGAGCCGGCGACGAAGGTGTCGGCGCCTGCCGCCGCCGCGTCCGCGATATTGTCGACCTTGATGCCGCCATCGACTTCCAGCATGATGTCGCGGCCCGATGCATCGATGCGCTGGCGCACTGCCGCGATCTTCTTCAATGCTTCCGGGATGAAGGACTGCCCGCCGAAGCCGGGGTTGACCGACATGATCAGGATGATGTCGATCTTGTCCATCACGTGGTCGAGATGATGCAGCGGGGTGCCCGGGTTGAACACCAGGCCGGCCTTGCAGCCCTGGTCGCGGATCAGCTGCAGCGTGCGGTCGATGTGCTCGGACCCTTCCGGATGGAAGGTGATGATATTGGCGCCGGCCTTGGCGAAGTCGGGAATGATGCGATCCACCGGCTTGACCATCAGGTGCACGTCGATGGGCACCTGCACATGCGGGCGGATCGCCTCGCAGACCAGCGGGCCTATCGTGAGATTGGGAACGTAATGGTTGTCCATCACGTCGAAATGGATGATGTCGGCCCCCGCGGCGACCACGTTGCGCACCTCTTCGCCGAGGCGCGCAAAATCGGCGGAAAGGATGCTGGGAGCAATGCGATAAGTAGGCATGGCATTCAGGGTCTGTAACAATCCGGTATTCTACATTGGCGCGCCGCCCCGGGTTTCAAGCCCCGGGCGATGACGCTGCGCACCACTCCAGCAGAAGGAAATGTATGGCAGCTTATGAATTGACCGTTTCGGTCCGGACCCAGTACCTGGAAGAGCAGTCGGACCCGGAACGCAACGTCTACGTCTTCGCTTACGCGATCTCGATACGCAATACCGGCGAGGTGGCGGCACAGCTCATTTCGCGGCACTGGATCATCAGGGATGCAAATGACAAGGTTGAAGAAGTGAAGGGACTGGGCGTGGTCGGCCACCAGCCGCTGCTGAAGCCGGGCGAGCAATTCGACTACACCAGCGGGACGTCGCTGGCCACGCCGCAAGGCTCGATGTCCGGATCCTATTTCTGCGTGGCCGAGGACGGCACACGGTTCGAAGCGCCCGTGCCGGAGTTTGTGCTGTCGTTGCCGCGCACGCTACACTGACTGCACCGGCGGCGCCGTCATCCGGCCTGCGACTCAGGCCTTCCTGTCGTCGTCCTCGTTGGCCGGCGGCGGCTTGCGGGCATGCTGGTCCGGCTTCCTGCCCGCGAACATGGTCCACCAAACGATAAACACCAGCACGAATAAAGCAACGCATGCTTCCACCACCAATAACCACATATCATTCATCCTTAATGTCAACCAGGCGTCGTAGTTTACTCGGATCGCTATCGCTTGCCGCGGCGATCATCCTCGCGGGATGCAGCACCACGCCTCCGCCCCCGGTCAAGTCGACGGAAACGGCGCAGGCTCCTGCCGCCGCCGCTGCTCCAGGCGCCGCGCCCGGCCCGGTGCTGCGCCCGGTCGCCTTCAGCAGCCTTCCCGGCTGGGACCGCGATGAACTGCGCGACGCCTGGCCGGCATTTCTCGCATCCTGCGACGTCATGACCAAGCGCGCCGAATGGCGGGAGCCATGTTCGATCGCGCGCACGGTCGACAGCGGCAACACGCGCGCAATCCGCACATTCTTTGAAGCGTTCTTCACGCCGCAGCAGGTATTCAATCCTGACGGCACCGACAATGGCCTCGTCACCGGCTATTACGAACCGCTGCTCAATGGCGCCCGCAAGCGCGGCGGCCCTTACCAGACGCCGCTGCACCGGGTGCCCGACGACCTGCTGACCGTGGATCTCGGCGGCATTTATCCCGAACTGAAGAACATGCGCCTGCGCGGCAGGCTGGCAGGCAACAAGGTGGTGCCGTATCCGGCACGCGCCGAGCTGGCCCAGTCCGGCGCGCTGGCCGGGTCCGAACTGATCTGGGTCGACAACCCGATCGACGCGTTCTTCCTGCAGGTCCAGGGCTCGGGCCGGGTCCAGATCGCCGACACCAGGGAAACCGTGCGCGTCGCCTACGCAGACCAGAACGGGCATCCGTACCGTTCGATCGGCCGCTACCTGGTCGACAAGGGGGAACTGACCATGGACCAGGCGTCGGCGCAGGGCATCAAGGCATGGCTGGCCGCCAATCCGAAGCGCCAGCAGGAACTGCTCAATGCCAATCCCGGCTATGTCTTCTTCAAGGAGGAAAAACTGGTCGACCCGCGCAAGGGACCTAAGGGTGCGCTCGGCGTGCCGCTGACCCCGCAGCGTTCGGTCGCCGTGGACCCGAACTACATCCCGCTGGGCGCGCCGGTTTTTCTGTCGACCACGCAACCCGGCAGCAACCTGCCGCTGCAGCGGATGATGGTTGCGCAGGATACCGGCGGCGCGATCAAGAATGCGGTGCGGGCGGATTACTTCTGGGGCTTCGGCGCGGAAGCGGGCGAGAAGGCTGGCAGGATGAAGCAGCGCGGCATGCTATGGGTGCTGCTGCCCAAACTCGGCGCTGGCCAGGAACTGTCCCGCAGGTAAGGGCGGCATTGGTTACGCACGGCTGGCGCCAGCGTGCGTGATATCGGCAGGCAGGCTGGCGCCGCGGTGCCACCGCCTGGCAGCGGCTACAATTCGCCGGCCATCCGGCAAACTTCAGGAGAGACTTCCATGCAGCATGAAAATATCATTGTGGAAACCCAGGGCAAAGTCGGAGTGATACGCCTGAATCGTCCCAAGGCGCTCAATGCGCTGAATGATCAGCTTATGGATGAGCTTGGCAGCGCGCTGCTTTCCTTCGATGCGGATGAAAACATCGGATGCATCGTGATCACCGGCAGCGAGAAGGCGTTTGCGGCCGGCGCCGACATCAGCGCGATGGCCGGCTACAGCTACATGGATGTCTACAAGGGCCAGTACATCACGCGCAACTGGGAAACCATCCGGCAGGTGCGCAAGCCGGTCATCGCCGCTGTCTCCGGATATGCACTGGGCGGCGGCTGCGAGCTGGCCATGATGTGCGACTTCATTATTGCCGCCGACACGGCAAAATTTGGGCAGCCGGAAGTCAAGCTCGGCACCATGCCGGGCGCAGGCGGGACCCAGCGCCTGCCGCGCGCCGTGTCCAAGGCCAAGGCGATGGACATGTGCCTGACGGCGCGCATCATGGATGCGGAAGAAGCCGAACGGGCAGGGCTGGTGTCGCGCATCGTGCCGGCCGACAAGCTGATCGATGAAGCGATCTCTGCCGCAAACACCATCGCGTCGATGTCGCTCCCGGTGGTCATGATGATCAAGGATTCGATCAACCGCGCCTATGAGTCTGCGCTCGCGGACGGCGTCCAGTACGAACGCCGGCTGTTCCATAGCACCTTCGCCACCGAAGACCAGAAAGAGGGCATGAACGCTTTTCTCGAAAAACGCTTGCCAAATTTTCGGCATCTTTGATATAGTCCGCCTCCCGTCGCAAACCACCGCGGCGGGGCGATGAAAGTGCAGGCGCAGTCGAAAATTTTTTGAAGCGAAGCGACAAAAGACTATTGACGACAAGAAGCAAGCGCCCCATAATCTCGCCTCTCTGCTGCTGACGAACACAACGCTTCGCAGCCCCGGCCCTTCAGGCGCCGAAGCAGACAGAATGACGGTTCTTTAACAACTAACAGCCGATAAGTGTGGGCACTTGATGGAGTGCGCCGGCAGCAATGCCGGAATGCTCAAGTTATACAAGCAAGTGCTCACGCAGAAGAAATACAGAAAGGTTCGCAAGAACACAACTGTCAGTATTTTGAGTGAGCGACGGTTCCGCGTCACAACGGAACC
>NZ_FXUL01000004.1 GCF_900182955.1 Noviherbaspirillum suwonense
GTCTGCGCCGCTGGACCCCGGTAATGACTTCCACTTGCTGATTTCTTCCCGAAGGCATAGGTCTATCCATAGCAGTATTCCTAGTCGTTAGTTTACGGAATACCGACGGCCCGGGGAATCATGGGGCTACTTCACGGTCATCAGTTGCTGTCCGAGATCATCTTCAGCAAGCTGCTCTCCCAACTCATGCTCCATCCCCGTAATCTGTTTGCTGAAATACGTGTAATGCGCCTGCAAGCGTTCAAGTTTTGATACCAGCCCTGCTGGCGATAGTCGTGCACACCGCTTGGCCTTGGAGCAACGCGGCATTGACCACCAAATTGCCAAACGCCGAACTGCGCATGGCAGCAATCTTGGCAAGACCCGACGGGTGGTTGGACGCACTACCGCTTGGTTGCATCAATTTCGGCGACTGTGCGTACGCTACGAACGACTGCCCTCATTCATGAAGCATTCTTTCACTTGGGCTGCGCCCCTATTTGTTGGCGCATTTGAAAAACTCATTTTGTTAGATGCTCTTAATGTTTTTTCCTTACTTAGCGTTGACTTTTACTATTAAGCACACACTGAGCGGTGCTTTACCAGTTTCTGCAACAGCTTTCGGCATAAATCAAACGACCATCCGTACAAGATATACCAAGCTATTTTTGTGCCGTCGCCGCACCGACTATAGTTGGAGTTTACTAGTCCCCAAAGCACCTGGCACTTTTATATAACTTTGATGTAGCACAATTTAACAATTCTTTGGCGGGTCAAGATTAGTGCAGGCGGTAGATATTTAGTCGGTTCAGCTACGTAGTGCTCGTTGTAAGGCGCAGGCACGATAACGTAAATTAGGCATTGCATAAGTCAAGATTAAGGAGACAGTTGTTATGGTTAAAAAAAATCCAATTGACAACAGAAACCGGCAGTTCTCGGATGTAGTGCCACCACAGTCTACGCTAGTTCGCAAACTTACCAATCGAGGATCCCCGCCGCCTCAAAATCTTGGCCCGCTCCAAAATCTTTTAGGAATATGGACTGCGAACGGAACTGGATGGAACATGATTGCACTACCGTTCCATAATTCTCTACCGTCGCCTGCAGGGTTCAAATTCAGAGTACTGATGAATCAGTATAATGAAGAACTTCGCTTTACTTTTGTGGACGATGATGTGCCGAATCGAGGTTTGTTAAGGTCTGGAGATCCCAATTTTGATCAATTTGTAGTAACAGTTGATTATCAACAGAAAATCGCTCAGGTCGTGGCGGAAGACCGACCAGTGAGCGATGACGCAGGTGGGACCGGTCTGCCGATCCATCACGAACCCGGATTATGGTTATACATGAAGAATCGTAGATCAAAAGACGATCGAATTAGAGATAACACTGTGACAGAAGATGAAATTGATGTTGCGCGACTTGCATCTATTCCCCATGGAAATTCCGTTCTGGCGCTTGGAAAATCTGAACTACATAAAGGCATGCCGGCAATTCCACCAATTAGCGGATTGCCTTTAGGTCGATTTGAGGATGTCAGTACTCCGGATTATGATTTTAAGTCTGATCCGTATTTCGCACCTTACAAGCATTACATCGATAACCCTTTCATGGGAAACGTCACAGTTCCTGGTTTTCCTGGATTCAGTCCGGATGACATGAACAAGATTCTTAGGTTTGCAAACCAAGGTGTCAATATAGTTAAGACGACAACTTTAACTGTAGATTCTACTCGAAGGACCGGTGGAATAACGAATGCTCCATTTTCTGTAAGAGAAGCCGAAGCAGTCAGCATGAAATCAACTTTTTGGATTCAAGAGCTCGCTGAAGTTGACCAATTTGGCAATCCAAAACTGAGGCTCCAATATTCTCAAGTTGTCATGTTAGATTTCTTCCACCCTCGTGAAGATGAATCGCCAGGACGGAATGCTTGGCCACATATCAGTGTTGCGACCTTAGAAAAGGTACCGGCAGAATATGCGCTCGTGTCATCGTAACGGAAGCGACATCCGTTCCTCCTACCTTACATAATAAGGTTGTGCAATTCATATTTGAAGCCGTTCTTGTCATAGAAATCATCGCTAAATCGTCAATTCTATTTCTAATTTAGGTTTAATCATAGAAACACTTCCGTGTAAAACCAAGGGCTTAAATATCGGGCAACTAATCTCAAGCGTGGCAGCATCAATACCGAGGTGGATCTTGCGTCACTGGTGCCGGTGATCGGCGCCGTGCATTTTGTACTCCACTCACCTTTGTACAGCAACTTGATACCAGTGCTATCGACCAGCAAATGCAGACTGGTTACGGTAGGTGGTGCGACTTCAATAGTGACTTGCCTAATGTCTTTTGCCCCCGGCTCACGGTACTGTAGTCGGAAACAGGCGAGGCCAGGCCTGCAAGGCCGAGCGGGCTTCGCCACGCCCATTGTTGTTGATGAGGCAAGCTGAACGGGCGCTTGATGCTCAGGCAAAACTGGATCGCTTCGTCACTGAAACTCGCACTGCTGCCGCGCTTGCCGTTTGCCTAGCCATCCCAGTTCATGGCGTAATCGACCCTGATCAACCGCGAGCCGCGCGATTTTAACGCCACGCTGTACGCTCTCCGGTTCGTCGTTCAGTATTCCAAGAGGGGCGGGTTGCATGCGCTCAGCATATCCAAGCCGCAGCCTATGGGCTGGACGGCATGATTTGCTTAACAAAACCCTTTAACATCATTTTCTCGCAAAAAAACGTTGTAAAAGAAAACTGAGGAACAAGCGTCCTAATTCGGCTTTTTTATGGATGCATAAATAACAAAACCATGTTAAGAAAAATATAACAACAATCAAACTAAGTGTTTCACAGCCCGTTAAGCGTTGCCTGCTGTAATACCCTTCAGTCCAAGTTTTTGACTGACATCAAAATATGCAAGAAAAGAAAGAGCATTCTGAAAATACCATGAACGGCATCGCGGTTACGGCATGGCGAAACTTTTACAGCGAGAGACTAAATTTCGACATCTATCCAAGGAAGAATTATGTCTAACGATAAAGACTTAGAAGGCGTTGACCATGAGGAATTACTTAAGGTGATTCGCTCACGGAACAAACCGCAAAAAGAAAACGGAAGTAGTACGGCTCTTACAAAAGAGAAAAATATAGCTGCGTCCGACATTCCAACGTTGTTGAAGGCGCTTAAAGCAAAGCAAAAAGTCATTTATGGCGTGGACGATCGCAAAGACATGTATGAGGTGTCTGAAAAGAAATTTTTAGTTGACGCGGATAGCGTTGTAGCTTTATTCAAAGAAGACAAGGTCTTGGATAATTCAAACGGGACATCCACGCTTATCACCGAAAGTTTCGGCATCTCCCATAACTTATGCAAAGAATCTAATGTGGCATTTTTTGATCAGCCAACAGGTGCTTTCTGCACGGGATTTTTGGTGGCTCCAGATATAATCGCTACAGCCGGACATTGCGTAACGACGAGCAATGTATCATCTATTAAATTTTTGTTCGGCTTTCGCGAAGCTATAAAGGGAAAACCGGAGACGGTTATTAATAATATTGAAATATATACGGGTACCGAAGTCATTGATATCAAAAACACACCAGATGCCGCAGATTGGGCGCTTATTCGTCTAGATCGTAGGGTAGAAAATCACCCTGTCGTTAAAATTCGTAGGAGTGGTAAAATACCAGATGGTCAATCCGTGCACGTCATTGGGCATCCCTCTGGACTACCGGCAAAATTCGCTGACGGTGCCTTAGTTCGTGAAAATACACAAAACGAATATTTTGTCGCAAACCTCGATACTTTTGGTGGAAATTCCGGCTCACCCGTATTTAACAGTGACACCCACGAAGTTGAAGGAATACTCGTTCGCGGCGAGGCCGATTTTGAAACGCGTGGGACCTGCCTCATCCCGCTAGTCTGCCCAACGACAGGCTGCCAAGGGGAACACTGCACACGAACAACCGAGTTTGGGCATTTGCTTACAAAAGAAGATAATCCTGGGTAACCAGCTAAATGCGGACAAGCGGTTGTGAGATCATACTCAGACGGTTAGTAATTATTAATAATTGGCCCGTACAAATTAAGCTTTAAAATTTGGAGGCAGCCGCAATCCTTCGGTAAGTTGTTAACCGGATCGTTGCGGTAGTACGCTGCCTGAAAGGCTGAAAGAAAACAAGCAGAAAAACGTTAAAACGGGGCAAGTACAGCTTTGTTAGACATATTTTCAATGTTGCTCGCGTAGAAATTGGTCGAACTCTTTTTAGGGAAAATTGCTAGCAGTCAAATAGTTTAGAGCGCGTGCCCAATTTAGTAAAATAAAACACGAAACGACCCACTGAAATTTATAGAAAAGGAAAAGCGGTTGTTTCCAAGTCCGAACGTGAAGTCAATCAGAGATTTGACGGCGATCATAATAGCAATGTGGGGATATCTATTATTCGACTCCAACAGATGAATTGAATTTATATGATGCCAGTCCTCAATTGCCATCTTCCGTTGCACGATTTGGAATCTCAGTTAATAACAGTCGTGCGTAGAAGCAAATCAATCAACGAAATAATGAAATTTTTTCGGTCTTGCTCAAACGTTGAATCTGCTAACTGCAGAAACTATTTTTTAAAAAGCAATCCGCCACAGCGGGTTTTTTCTATTCAATGTCGTGGAAGTAACGAGCTAACTTTTCAACTCACTTTAAGAATTATAGAATTTTCTGGTCAGAAGTTTGAGTTTCACTCATTAGAAATAGAACAGTGACCCTAAAAACAAATTGCATTCGATGCAGTCAGAGTCGATTATATGCAGATCTGCAGTCACAGCACTGGCAAACTTCATACCAAATCGTTGGAAGAAGACCCGGCTGTTATAGGTCATTCGGCCTGCTAAGATTTTTCTCCTATTGCAGTAAATGGCCCTGAAAGTTTGCGCGGCAGAACGCTGACAGGTCATCGGATTGGATAAAGTAAACGTTAAGGGAGAATGACTACAAGCTACCTCCCTTACGACCCGCAGCAGCAGATGCTGTTGCCTTACGTCTTGCAAGAGTGGCTGCCCGAAGGGCATCGAGCTTATTACATCAGCGATACGGTGGGCACTCTGGACTTGACTTCTTCGAGATTGTCAAACAGGTAGTGTGCCAGCAAGTCATTCCGGACTGTGCGGTTGTACCGTTCGATAGGCATTCTGCCGTAACTTATAGGGTTGGACGAATTCGATCTGAATGCCACGCCGGCTTGCCCATGACATGAGAGCGCCGCTGACCTATTCAGGGCCGTTATCGCACCGAATCCTTTCGGGATGCCCTCGCCATTCCATGATGCGTTCTAGCGATCGGATCATCCGCTCGGACAGCAGCCAGAAGCCGACTTCGATTTCCAGGCCTACCCAGTTGAAATCATCAATCACATTGCACAGCCGGATACTGCGGCCGTTGACCAATTGGTCGTGCATGAAGTCAATCGACCAAACTTGATTGTCCGCCGTTGGCTCGGCCAGTGGCTTAGGCTTCTCCCGCACCAAGCGTTTCTTCGGCTTGATACGTAGATTTAGTTCCAATTGTTGATATATCCGATAGACACGTTTGTGATTCCAACGGTAACCCTTGACGTTATGTAGGTACTGGAAGCACAAACCAAAGCCCGAGTTACGCTGGTTGGTCGTCAGGCAAATCAGCCAGTCGCCAATCTCACTGCTCTGCGACGACAGCTTGGCCTCATGCCAATAGCAGGTCTGACCAATGCCGAACGCCTCCCATACCGGCCGGATGCTGATTCCTTTGTCTCTTACTGCCTGTTGCGCCATTTCCCGCCGTCGAGATGGCGCTACCACTTTTTTTTGCATGGCCTCAGCGATGATCTCTGCCTCCAGATGCTCCTCTTCGTACATCTTCTTCAGCCGCCGATTCTTCTTCCAACTCCTTCATTCACCCCATCAAGGTGGCATCCATGCCGCCGAACTTATTGCGCCAGCGATAGAACAATGCTGACCTGATGCCTTGCTCTCGGCACAGTTCTGAAATTGGAGTGCCGGCTTCTGCCTGTTCGAGAATGGTAATGATCTGGCTTTCCGAAAAGCGCGACTTCTTCATGTACAACTTCCCCGTTTCTAATTGGAGAAAACTCTACTTTCAAATCCGCTTACTTTTCCGAGGTTACCTTGGTACGAAATTATGGCGCTTTTACCATCCCGGCACCTACATCAAAAACATCGAAGCCTTGCACCAAATCTGTCGTAGTGGCTGAACCAATTATTTTACTCGTCAGCAAAAGACCATTAAACATGCCCTCTGTTTTCAACTTTTCTGCCCAAAGCGCTCCAATACCAGCTACATGAGGAGCCGCCATACTCGTACCACTTAGCTTATGTCGCCCGCCGCCTAATTTTGATGAAACAATATCGAACCCGGGCGCGCAAATGTTCGGGCCAGTATTTGAAAATGGAGCAACCGCATACCTACGTCGGCCCTCCGTATAAATTGGCATAAAAGCGCCAACAGAAATCACACTTTCTGCTGCGGCGGGCGGAGACACCGCAACCTCGAAATTAGAATCAATTTGCCTCTCGCTCTCGTTACCTGCAGATGCAACTATGATAGTCGGATTTCCTAAACCAGCCCGTGCCTTGATGAACGCCGCCATTTTATCAAAAAGATTTATGTTTGCTCTGTAGGCTTCAAGTGCCCTCGAAAAAGCGATCTGTTTCGGCAGGCCGTTGCGTTCTAATTCAAGGGCCAAAGCTGGGAAATCAAAGCCAACAGACATACAAATGATCGTCGCTCCTCGTTCAGCTGCCCAATACATGGCGTTTAAAACATTTTCACTAGACGCCCCGTCTTTGCCGATCACCTTAGCAATTAACGCAGTTTGTACGCCTGGTGCTACTGAAATTCTAGAGCCCTCGTGTGCCCTGCCAAAAATTATTCCAGCACAATGGGTTCCATGTCCATCAGTATCGCCATTTCCTTCACCAGTGAAATCATTCTCTATAATGTCAATACCTTTAAAATCCTCGTGTTTGGCATCAATCCCGCTGTCAAGAACCGCTACAGTAATACCTTGACCTGTGTATTTTGATGTGCCAGCACCAGTCGCCTCTATTCCCCATTCAAAAAAATCATGCTTCCTTGCTGAAAGCACTTTTCCGGGCGACTCAATACTAGCAGTAAACCTTTTTATTTGTGCTTTTGTCAACGGTCGAAGAAGTTTCATAGGCATGTCTGGCGCAATTGCAAGAACACCCGGATCCCTTGCAAGAATGCCGAGTTTAGACCTTGGGATCATCTTGGTTTCAACCGCAATCCTGTCGTCAGCGAGTAAAGGAGAAGCTGCTGAAATCAAAACTTGTCCTACGTTACCCTTGAAAAACTGAGTCTCACTAGGTAATGAAAACGAGGGTCCAGAAAACATGTTATGTTTAAAAGCAGGTTTTAAGCGCAAAATAATATGACTAGTTTCTTTCATTCCATACCCCAAGTCAACTCTTTAAACAACTGATAACATAAAGAGAGCATCGTGCGAGTAGAAGATGTTCGCAATTAATTGCTCATCCTGCACCGACCGCTGCAAAATTAAGTCCGAAGTTTTATTGATAGTGTGTGCGTCTATAAATCAAACCTTAATGCTCGTTTTGTATAAATTCACCATTAGAAGCAGGGTTGCAGCTTCACGCGCCGATCAGCACAAGTAGGACCGCAATACAAAAATGAATGATGTGCCGATATCATAAGCATGATTTGTGGAATATCAAAGTCGAGCACAGGTTAAGGATTCTAATAAGGGTTCGGTACTCGAGATTTGACGAAACAGAGTAGCTGTCAAGCCGTCCTCGACCAATGACCATCACCACACTTTCAAAAATGGATTAATGCATTATCGGTTTTTTAGAGGGAATGGGATTCTTCTAACTTATGTTCGCAGCGCTTTCATAGGTACGAGATTCAGCACAAACGAAACTTGCTATTTGGAAAATAATTCTTGTTAATAAACTAGATTTAAACATGCAAGGATATAACTTATGAGAGCTCGAACTCGACGGCAAATTCATTTGCTAATAGATCAAGACATTGGTCAATTAGTCTTGAAACACGGTTTGAATAAAGAGAGTAGTTTAGACGACAGGTCGCAACGTTTTCCTTCGGAGTTTGGTGCGCACCAATACGTGGTTATGTTACTGCACGTTGCGGCCGAAATTGAGCACATGCTAATGGTTCAATACCTTTATGCAGCTTACTCGCTAGGGGGCGATCAAGTTCCAGAACGGTATAGAAGAAAAGTTGCATCATGGCAATCAACGATCCTTGGAATAGCGAAAGAGGAAATGGCACACCTCATGACTGTGCAAAACGTGCTGCGGTGTATCGGGGGACCGCTAAATTTCGACAGGGAAGATTACCCATCTTATTCAGAACTGTACCCATTTCCTTTTCTTCTAGAGCCGCTGACACGTACCTCACTTGCAAAATATGTTTATGCTGAAGCGCCTGATCCCGATAGCTGGAGTGGGCAAGAGGCAGATGAGATAAGGGAAATTATCCAAGATGGAGATGGCACTCCCTATCTAAATCGCGTCGGTAAGGTTTATAAGGAGATTATTGACATAATCCAAGACGAGCATGCTCTAGAAGACAAATACTTTAGAGACACTACGCATTCTTTCCAAAGTAACTGGGATGAATGGGGAAGAGGATATGCAAACGGTGAAAGACGTAATCCGGAAGCACAAGATCCAGAGGGATCTCCTAGCCTGATCCTACGTCCGGTTTCTTCCCGTTCCGATGCAGTTTCTGCTTTAAATGCAATTGCAGTGCAAGGGGAAGCCAATTCCGTGAATGCTTCTGAGGCAAAATCACACTTTGCTAGATTTCTTAATATATACCGGGATTTTCCGGACAGAAAAGACTGGATCCCAACAAGAAATGTAGTAATCAATCCATCGGTGTCACCCGTAGACTTAAGAAATTCCGACACCAATCAACTGCCGACAAGCACGATTACACATCCAATAAGCAAGCTTTGGGGCAACCTTTTTAATATTCGCTACCGCATTCTCCTCTCGAGTTTAGCTCATAGCTACGATTACCGTAATGACACCTCAATGTCGAGTTCAGTATCACCTCGAGGACTTTTAATTCATACAACATTTGGGGAAATGTACAACATTCGCTCGATTTCCGGAATACTGATTCAGTCTCCAGTGTCTACAGACAATGACCAAGAGATGGCTGGGCCACCTTTTCAAATGCCGTACACACTAACACTGCCTCATGATCCGGTTGATCGATGGGCTCTTTATCTCGACCTATTTAGCGCTTCGATTGATATCTCATTCCGTTTGAAAAAAGTCGTAGACGCGCGCCATCGGAGCTTTTTAGATGTACTTATCTCCACTGACCAGAAAGCCTTGACGAAAATTGAAGCTTTGATCAATAGCTTGATAACAGTATCTCGTACGACTGACCTAACTTAAACTACTGGTGACGAACATGGCTATTGTAGGACTTCGGCTACTACCGTCGATGGCGATTGGACGATTTGGCTCATCGGAACATCCTCTTGAGGCGTACGAATTACGCTTCGACGAAAATGATCCGTTGGGTTACCGGAAGATTGTTCCAAAGACGACGTTTAACATTGACCATCAGACCGGCGAAGTAATAAACGCATATATACCGCGTAATATAAAGTTTAGAGACGGCTTTCAAATACGCCCTGTTGCGCCTTTTATAGAAGTTTTCGCGCTTATTTCGGACGGGACATTGGTGCCGCTTACATACTCGCTGCTCGAAGCAGAGGGTCTTGGGTTACAAAATATCGAGTGGAATGTTAACGTTGGCAACTTGAAAGTATTTCGCCAAACTGGCGATCAAAATGATAAGGTTCTTAGCAAGACAGGATCTTTTAATGATTTTGAACTGCATAAGCTTAACGGAATATGCGCCAATTTTTTGGAAGGCAAATCTATTGATTTCGGAAGTGTAAGGTTTATAAAACCGACGCTAAAATTTCCAGAGATCCGTTTAAGATTTATCCCTCCAGCGGGTCTTGTCTACGGCTCCAGTACGCTGCGATATAACATGGATGAAAATAAAGATGTCATAGATCCGGTTTTTGTAGGTAAAGAAGAAAGGATCGTCTATGACACATCGCGAGGTAAATGGCGTGGGTTTGGTAAAGATAATGAAGCGTCGTCCACCCATCATCCGACCAGCCCTGGCGACATTTACCATGGATACTGGCCGGACTGGAATGGGCGGCCCATTAGTTGGGGTTATTTAGATGATGTATGCGACGGGCCCGTTACGATAAAGCTTTCACGTAATGATGGAACTACACTTCGTGCGCAAGCTTGGATTAGCTCAGCCATGCCTACATTTGCGCCCGATTCGCTCCCCCTTAGGACCGTTGCCGATGAACTTGAGCAGCTTATTTTGGGTCCTGATGTGGCGGATGAAGAAGTATCAATTCAGTCGGCCGCTGAGATTGTACGCCGAGCACTTGAGTCAATTCGCTTCATGAACACAACGGTTATGAACGGCAATGTGGTCAGTGGAAGGTCAAATATTGCGCGAACATTAGGTACGCAAGATACAAGCAACTTTGGCCGAGAGTATGAACCGATTATGGCTCAATCACTAGTAGACAATTTCGGGGTGATTGCTTTGCATGAACGCATCTACTCTTCTCTCCTAAGCGGCTCGGCGCCGTGGTTTGCCGATGTATTGCGACGGCCAGAAGAGGTCGGTGATCTTAGCGATAAGGGTAGGAGGAAAATGCCACCTATGTTACGAGGCGCGGATGGTCGCGCGCTTACCTTGACCAGACGACAAATCAGCCAGGTGGTTAGGGCTGCAGTGCGCGGACTACTTTAGCAGCGATAGGATAAATGAAAATGGATCCAAAAATCGAACCAAAGAACCGTATGGCACAATTGTTGCACCTTTCCGCTGGAAATCCAGCAAGTACTCTGCCGACATCTACGATTTCAAATTGTTTCCCTGGACTAGAGTATGACTTCAAGAATTTTTGGCGACGTGCATTCGTTGGGATAGTTATGTTAGAAGGCGATAATTATGTATCTGAAGTTACGGACACAAATTATGCTGGGCTAAAGTCGCACCGTTTGCTCAGAGTTGATGATATCGACATAGTTGTTCCAGTTTTCGGGCCTCGGATTCCGGAGGGTCGTGCGGTGCTCCTTCCTTCTTATGAAAATCCCGGTCTAGTAGCGATAGAATGGTCCAACGCATTAGCATATGCCATGCAAAATCAAGGGAAAACTGTAAAGTGTTTCTTTAGTATTGAGGAGGAGGAGCTTCCAGTCCCTTTGCCCGCTGACTCTAACGCACTTCTTGAAGTTGAAATGGTGGTTCGCGTAATGTTTGAAGATGAGTCGGGCGAATTTGCCCATGAATTACTGGAACCAGGCGAATTAACTCAAGGTCTGTGCTCCCCATGGCAACATGACTACCGTGAATGTTCTTGCTACTACTGGCCAGCAAGCCGCCCTGACTTCGTGAATGTAGTTCCTGCCGAAAACGGAAGAAGTCGTGGCGATAATTGGATTTCACGCAACCGAACAGGGGAATATATTTTAGATGACAGAAAGGACAGTCGCTTGGTAACTTATGATGAACTATTCCAAAGGTGGGAAGAGATGCTCCGCTTCCAAGTTGAAGGAAAAGATGGAGAGGAGACTTAGCAATGTTAAACGAGCATCCTGTAATCCGGGTTCGGAAAGCTAGTAAAGAAGAATTACAAACATCCCAGAGCGTGAACAGCTGCAAATCGAGACATGCACACTGGCAGAGATATGGAGGTCAAGGCCAGCTACTTGTTGTTAATGGTACCCAGTTATTCGACGTCGATGATGAGATACTGGATAGGCTAGATGTGGCAGCTCAAAATGGCGATCAAGCAGTTGAGGATGTCCTGCGTAACTTAAATCTTCTTACTCCTCCGCTGATTACTGATGAACCGCTTACTAATCCTAAGCTTCGTGCGTTATCGCTAGCGGTTGCTCAAAAGTGCAATATGGGCTGTTCCTACTGTTACGCGAGTCAGGGCAATTTTGGTAGCGATGATAAAAGCATGACATGGGACACAGCGCGGAGAGCCGTAGATCTTTTATTTGAGGACATTAAAGCAGGCGAAAATGTTAATCTTGCTTTCTTGGGAGGTGAGCCGCTTTTTAACCGCGTTGTCATCCAGGCTGTTACTAAATACGCTGCGAATCTTGCCGAAAAGCGTGGAGTGAAAGCTGGTTTTTCGCTCACGACGAACGGCACACTTCTTAACGACAATGATGCATCATTTTTTGAAGAGTATGGCTTCGCCGTAACTATAAGTTTAGACGGCTTAAAGGAAGAGCATGATAAGCGAAGGACTTTTAAAAATGGCAAGGGCAGTTTCGATCAGATTATCAAGCGTGTAGAACCTTTGCTTTCGTTACAAAATCGAATGCAAGTGTCGGTGCGAGCTACTGTCTGTCCTGGTAACACACGTCTCAAAGAAGCGGTAAATAATTTTCTTGACGTTGGATTCCACTCGGTTGGGCTTTCGCCGGTCCTTCACTCTCCAGATGGGATTGGCGAAATGACCCAAGCTGACTTCGATCAACTTCTTGCAGAAATGATAGATTGCGGACATGAGTTTGAATTAAGAACATTACGAGGCAATCAATACGCTTTTAGCAATATTATCAATGCACTCAATGAGATCCACAGGGGCACTCATCGACCATATCCCTGTGGTGCCGGCGCGGGATACCTAGGCGTGTCTGCGGATGGCAATCTTGCCGCGTGCCATAGGTTTGTCGGAGACCCGATAGGAAAAATGGGGAGTTTAGAAGACGGTATTGATGAGACAAAACGTAATATTTGGCTTGCTACCAGACACGTCCATAAACAGATGCCATGCACCAACTGTTGGGCTCGCTATCTTTGCTCCGGTGGCTGCCATCATGAAGTAATTGCCCGAGGGCGACCAGCATGTGATTTCATCCGTGGTTGGCTTGAATATTGTTTGCAGGCCTATGGGAGACTTTCGTCACTGCAACCTGACTGGTTTAATTATCCTAGCCGGTAAGTAAACTGAATTGGATGACAATGCAAGGTTTTGATGTTTGTGTTATTGGCGGTGGCCCCTCCGGCTGCATTACTGCTCTTAGCCTTGCAATTCGTGGAGTACATGTCTGTGTGATTGAAAAATACGTGCCTTCGGACGCCCGTTCATTCGAATCACTTACCGACGGGATTTGGCCAGTCCTCGACGCTATTGGAATACGCGAATCGTTCCTAAAAGCTGCGCTGTTGAACTTTAGTCCCAAAATTGTTCTTTGGGAGAACGCCGCCGAGCCTGATGTTAATTTCTTCAATAACGACGTCAGCATGATTGTCGATCGCTCCCGATTTAATGAATTTTTTTTAAAGTCACTTCAGGATTTTGGTGTGGCAGTGTTTCGCCCGGCAATTGTCACCCGAACTAAGTATTCGACACTTGGATGGGAAGTGGATCTATCGGTTTACGGAAAAAGTTCGCGAATTTCTAGTCGATTTGTTGTTGACGCATGCGGAAAGAGCGGTTTCTTACCTCAAAAGAAAACACGTAATTCACCGCGAACGATAGCGCTTTGTGGAACGCTTCAGAATTCAGACAGTTCACCTATGACGTACGTTGAGGCTTTTCCGCAAGCTTGGTGTTGGGGTAGTTCGCTTCCTAATAAGGGACTTACCGTAATGATGTTCTCCGATTCTGATACCTTTAATTTGTCCTCAAAGAGAGAAATAGAAGAGAAATGGCGGTCAGCCCTATCTCAGTCAAAGTTTTTTTCAAAGTTTTCCAGCTGTCCTTTGTCACAAAATTTAATTCTGCGAAATGCGACAGCTTATTGCGTCGCCGATCCGCTGCAGGACAGTTATATTAAGGTAGGAGATGCTTCTTTTAGCTTAGATCCATTGTCGTCTAGCGGGGTAGAGAAGGCAATGCATACTGGATTAACGGCAAGTGCAGTTATTCGTACGATATTAAATAAGCCGGCGCGTTTGGATTTGTGCAAAAAGTTTTACTGTGATTACCAATCTGAAACTATTGCAATGCATATTTTTTGGGCGACCAGCTCGTATGCGAAGGTGAAACGTTTCGATGAATCTCCATTTTGGAAGTCGAGATCCGTTTCCCATATTCGTGCCATCGCGCCTCGCCAAAACGATATCGAATTTGGAAAAGTATGTGATATAAAAAATGACACTTTTTTTCAGTTTTCAAAAAACACAAAGTTTGAGAAAAGGCCATGTATTATCGATAGTATGGTTTGTGAAAATACTGTTCTGGTTCACCCCAATTTGGCTCGTCCCATTGCTTTTGTGAGCGGTGTGGACGTGGATCGTCTTTTCCCGCGTTTTACGGACCGTATCAATGCGATAGGACTGCTACGTTATTGGGCGGAAAATTTTCCTTCTGTGAACGGTGTGCGAACAGCCGCCTGGCTTTTAACGAATCAAGTTATGGAAGTCAGTTAACTAGTCGTCCATGCAAATCTCTAAAAGCCTTTTGACCACAAGGAGTTAGCCGCTAGTTCTCTGATCCTGATCCCTAAGAACTAGCATAAGCCCTAGTGAAACCTGAGGGAGATGGGGAGCATTGCAGATGGCAACTGACGATTTTTTCCGAGCCAGGCGCGACCAGATGGTCGATTTGCGACATCCGCTTTCCGTATTGGCAGGCCGGCTGCAGGGGTGGCTCCGGAAATTCGAACAGTTGGATAATTGGAGACCTTGCGGTGAGATAACCTGAGTTCTGTGGACATTCCCGTTTGATAAACTAAGAGCGCCTAACAAAATGAGTTTTTCAAAATGCGCCAGCAAATAAGGGCGCAGCCTAAGTGAAAAAATGCTTCTTGAATCGAGGGCAGTCGTTCGTAGCGTACGCGCAGTCGCCGAAATTGATGCAACCAGGCGATCGTGCGTTCAACGACCCATCGGGTCGTGCCAAGATTGCTGCCATGCGCCGCTCGACGCTTGGCAATTTGGTGGCCGATGCCGCGTTGCTCCAGTGCCAAACGATGGGCGCGACTATCGTAGGCACGATCGGCTTGAACGGACTTGGGCTTTTTCAACGGCCACCCGCGTTTTCCTCGAATTGGGTAGACGCCATCGACCAATGGCAGGAGCTGCGTGACATCAGGCCGGTTAGCCTTGGTCAGAATGACATTGACCGGGATGCCTTGCGCATCGACGAGCAAAGGGTGCTTGCGGCTCGCCTTACAGCGAATGGTTGGGTTCGGTCTAGTTTTTTCCGCCATGCCCAGCCCGTACCGATGAACTGTCGGCAACGACACGGGAGAAATCGAGCTTGTCGGCGCCACGCAGTTTATCCGGCAGCACACGGTGCAGCTTGCGCCACACTCCGGCCTTTTGCCAGGCATGCACCCGGCGCCAGCAGGTCAAACCGGAGCCGCACCCCATTTCTTGGAGCAGCATTTACCATGGAATTCCCGACTGCAAAACAAACAGGATGCCCGTCAGGACGCGCCTATCGTCCAGCGGCTTGCGGCCAGGAGGCGTCCTGCGCCGCCGCCTGACTGGAAGCAGTGGCTAGACTATTTCCACAATGCATCATCAACCAGTTCGCGTGCCATATTGCCTCGCCACGATATATATCGACGAGTTGCTATGACAGTAAAAATCCCATTTTGTTAGATGCTCTAAGACAAATCGCCTCGGCTTATTGCGCCCACCCAGGCCGACACGCTTTAGCGTTTATTTCAATAACCAGATGACGCTTGAAAAAATATAAATATGCAGTCAAGTGCGTATTATGAAGCAACTACATCACGTTATATACCATTGTTTTTTATTGCTAACTCAGTCAGTCAGTCAGTTAGGGTACAATTTTTACCTGTCATAAGGGTTCGAGTCCCTCTGGGCAGGCCAGGCTCCCGCTTTCATTCGTTCATCCTCCCGGCACTTCTGTTATTTCCGTCATTGGCGCGCCATCGATTGCGCCTTTGTCATCCGGCATGCTCATCCGGATTTTTGCCGGCCCGGCGGATTCCTGAACGGCACGTCGCTGCGCGCTGCAACGACCGCGTCCGGCGCGCATTCCTGCAGGTCGCGCAACCGGCGATTGATCTCGCTGAGTCTCAGGAATACTTCCCGCTTTTCATCGAACAGCGACCGTGCCTGGCTGTAGGCGTCAGTCATCCGTATTTGTTCAACCTGCAGATAGCGATCATTTGCCATTGTGCGAACTCCACCAATTTGGTTCCATGGGATAGGCCCAAGTATAAATGGTGAGTTTATCAATAGATTGTGCAAATTCAAGCGGGATAAATTATAGAAAATAAGTATCAAAACGATTAAGAATACTTATTGCGAGGCGGGTATCCCGCTGCCTGCCGCTCAGGCGATGGCAGCCTGGTCGAGGTAGAAGGTGCGACGCCATTCAAGCGCCTGCTGGGCATGATAGGTAAGCAGATCGTGCAGTATCTGCGGGTCGGCGCTGACCAGCTTCAGCGTGCTGATCAGGACGATACGACCAGTCGCCGGCGCCATGCTGAAAGCAGCGCTTCCGCTGGCCAGCTGCAGGTAATTGGCATTGAGCAGCTGCCTGTAAATGTCGGCGCCGCCTGCCTCGGGAACGAGGCCGAAGTCGATATAGCAATGCAGGGTGTCCGGCCTGAGGGCATGGAGATGGATCAGCGTGCAGTCGATGCCATCGACGCGGAAGGAAGCACCATCGGCAATGGCCCCGGCGTGACCGTGGCCGGCGATCCTGCAAAATTCCTGTACGAGCCTGCGATAAGCTTGTTGCACCAGTTCTCCGTAAGGCCGCTGTCGGATGCAACGAGATAACGATGCAACGATGCAGCGTCATGCGTTGGGAGTCTCTTGGTTACTGGCATCTGCGATCGGTTCCAGCGATGCAGGGAAGGCCCGCTGTCATAAGGCCGCGCCGCATTCGGCATCGTGGCGTTCCGCCTTGCGGCGCGCGGCTCTCCTGATGGCCTCGGTTTTCGCGGAAATGGTTTTCGACACCGATGCCGCATCCTCGGCGCTCCATTTCCTTTCCAGTTCCAGGCGCACGCATTTCTTTTTGTCGGCCCGTGCCGCCTTGTCCTTCCTGTCTGCGCGCTGCTCGCGTTCACGGGAAGCCCGTTCGGCATCGCGGGCTTTCTCGATGGCGGCAAGCTGCCGCCGCTCCTTGTCCACCTGCTGCCTGGCGCCCGCCGCGTCGATGGACGGCGGCGGAGGAGGGAGCACGACCTGCGCTGCGCCGCAGGGAACGTCGCTATAGGTGACGTGGTCTTGCGACACGCATTTATAGACGGCCATGGCGGGCATCGCTACTGCCATCAGCAGGGACAGCAGTATCGTATGTCGCATGGCAGCCTCGTTGTCCGGTTAGAGCACCTTCCCCGGGTTCATCAGGTGGAGCGGATCGAGCGCATCCTTGATCACTCCCATCAGACGCAGCTCGACCGCCGATTTGTACTGCTTGATCTCTTCGCGCTTCAATGCGCCCAGCCCATGCTCGGCCGAGATCGAGCCGTGGAAGCGATGCACGCTGTCATGCACGACCTGGTTGACTTCGTGCTGCCGTTCCATGAAGTCGTCCGCCGGCATGTCGACCGGCGGGGACACGTTGTAATGCAGGTTGCCGTCGCCCAGGTGGCCGAAGGTGACCATCCTGATGCCCGGAAACCGGTCCGCCAGCAGCGCGTCGGTTTCGTGGATGAAGTCGCCGATGCGCGAGATCGGCACCGACACGTCATGCTTGATGTTCTTGCCTTCGTCCGCCTGCGCGAGCGTGATGTGCTCGCGGATGTCCCACAGCGCGCGCGACTGGGCGATCGAGCCCGCGACAACCGCGTCCTGTATCGTTTCCTCTTCCAGCGCGCCGGTGATCAACGACTCCAGCATTGCCATCGCATGTTCTTCGGACTCGCTGTCGGATAGCTCCAGCAGCACGTACTGCGGATAGGGCTGCGGAAACGGAGCGTGCATTTGTGGGTAATGTTTGGCAACCAGTTCCAGGCAAAATTGCGACATCAGCTCGAAGCCGGTCAGCGTCGCGCCGCATTGCTGCCGGGCCAGCGTCAGCAGCTTCAGCGCGGCATCCGTGGTCTGCATCGCGGCGAGGGCGGTCAGCGTTGCCTTGGGACGGGGGAAGAGCTTGATGACGGCGCCGGTGATGATGCCCAGCGTGCCTTCGGCGCCGATGTACAGGTCGCGCAGGTCGTAGCCGGTATTGTCCTTGCGCAGGCCGCGCAGCCCGTTCCAGACTTCGCCCTGCGGCGTCACGACTTCCAGTCCCAGGCACAGTTCGCGCGTGTTCCCGTAGCGCAGCACGCCGGTGCCGCCGGCATTGGTCGACAGGTTGCCGCCTATCGTGCAGCTGCCTTCCGCGCCCAGCGACAGCGGGAACAGGCGGTCGCGCTCGTCGGCCGCCTGCTGGATATTCGCCAGGATGCAGCCGGCGTCGACGGTCATCGTGTTGTTGACCAGGTCGATGTCCCTGATCCGGTTCATGCGGCCGAGCGACAGCACCACCGCGCGGCCGCTCAGGTCCGGCACGCTGCCCAGCACCAGGCCGGTGTTGCCGCCCTGCGGGCAGATGGGCACGCCGGCGTCGACGCAAAGGCGCACCAGCGCGGCGACTTCTTCCACCGAGCCGGGACGCAGTACTGCCTGCGCGCGGCCGGTGTAACGGCGGCGCCAGTCGACCAGGTAGGAAGCCATGTCGGCTTCGTTGGTGATCACGTGGGAAGCGCCTATCGCCTCCCGGCACAAATCGAGAAAATTATTCATTGATGGATTCCGATGCTTTCTTGATGACCTGCTTCGCCAGCGTCTTCGCGGCTTTCTTGTAGGGCCGCAGGTAGAGCAGGCTGCAGAGGAAGAAGATGCCTACCAGCGCGATTTCCGCGTAGGCCAGCCAGGCCGACACGCCGGTGTCGGTGTAGGCGCGCACGCTGCCTTCGGCCAGGTAGATGAGGATCAGCATCGACGACCATTGCAGCGTATAGATGTCGCGCTTGAGGATGCCGCGCAGCGGCAGCAGCAGCGGGATGACCTTCAGCACCAGCCACGATCCGTTCGGCCGCAGCGGCGCGAGCACCGTTTCCCATGCGACGCACAGCACGATCAGCGCGACCAGGCTGGCGACCGCGCCGATGTAGAAATTTCTTTGGGCAGGACTTTCCATCAGGCGCCTCGCAGTTTGAGTGCAGTTTGGGCCAGCCGCCGGCCCAGCGCAATTGCCAGGCTGCGGCTGTCGTCGGCCAGGGGGCGGTCGCCGTTCAGGCCCGACCAGTGGCTGGCGCCATACGGCGTGCCGCCGCTGGCCGTGGTCATCAGTTCCGGGTGGGTATAGGGCAGGCCCAGCAGCAGCATGCCATGGTGCAGCAGCGGCAGCATCATCGACAGCAGCGTGCTTTCCTGGCCGCCGTGCAGGCTGCCGGTGGAGGTGAAGACGCAGGCCGGCTTGCCGGCGAGCGTGCCGGCCAGCCATTCGGCGCTGGTGCCGTCCCAGAAATATTTCATCGCCGACGCCATGTTGCCGAAGCGGGTGGGGGAGCCGAGCGCCAGGCCGTCGCATTCGCGCAGGTCGGCCAGCTCGACATAGGGCGGGCCCTGGGCCGGGATGGCGGGCTCGCTGGCTTCGCTGACGGCGGACACCGCGGGCACCGTGCGCAGCCTGGCTTCGCAGCCGGGAACGCTGTCTATGCCCTGGCAGATCAGGTCGGCCAGCTTGCGGGTGGCGCCGTGGCGGGAATAGTAGAGCACGAGGAGGGTAATCGCTTGCTGGGTCATGCTTGGTATTATAGGGGGCTTTGCCAATAACAAATCGGGCCGACGCCGCGCAGCGCATGCCATCCAACGACCATTCCCTGCTTGCCCGATTCGCCCACGTGCAGGTGCGCGACCTGCTGCGCTTCGCCGGGCAGCGCCTGCGCGAGGAGCGGCTGCCGCAGGTCGCCGGCAGCCTGACCTTCACCACGGTGCTGGCGCTGGTGCCCTTGCTGACCATTGCGCTGGCAGTGTTTACGACCTTCCCGCTGTTCGACACCTTCCGCCGCGCGCTGGACAGCTATTTTTTGCGCAGCCTCATTCCGGCCGGCATTGCCAGCACCATCCTCGACTACCTGAACCAGTTCGCCAGCCAGGCCACGCGGCTGTCGGCCGTCGGCGCGGTGGCGCTGATCGCCACCGCTGTGGCCATGATAGGCACGGTCGACCGCACCTTCAACCGTATCTGGCGGGTGCGCACCCGCCGGCCGTTTGCGCAGCGGGTGCTGACCTACTGGGCAGTCATCACGCTCGGCCCCCTGCTCATCGGCGTGTCGATCTCGGTGACCGGCTACCTGTTTGCGGCGACCAACGGCGTGGTCCTGAAGCTGCCGCTGCTGGGCGCGGTGATGTTTACGCTGGTGTCGCTGGCGCTGACCGCCGGCGCGTTCACGCTGCTGTACATGGTCGTGCCGAACCGCCTGATCGACTGGCGCGACGCCGCCTGCGGCGGCGTGCTGGCGGCAATCGCGTTCGAGCTGTCCAAGCGCCTGTTCGCGGTGTTCATCGCCAGCTTTCCAACGTACACCGTGCTGTACGGCGCGCTGGCGGCGATTCCGCTGTTCCTGGTCTGGATCTACCTCGGCTGGATGATCACGCTGATGGGCGCCACGCTGACCGCGGCGCTGCCGGTGGTGCGCTACGAACGCTGGTGGCACGTGGCGCTGCCGGGCAGCGCATTCATCGACGCGCTGTCGCTGCTGGAAGTGCTGTACCAGGCCCGCAGCGGCGAGTCGGCGGCGGTGTCGGCGGCATTGCTGCGCGAACGCACCCGCATCGGCTTCGAGGAATCCGAACGGCTGCTGCAGCAGATGCTGGACGCCGGCTGGGTCGGCCGCATCCGGCACGAGGCGCCGCGGCGCCGGGTGCAGTTCGGCAAGCGCGATACGGTCGGGCTGGACAGCTGGACGCTGCTGGCCAACCCTGGGCAGCTGCGGCTGGCCGACGTCTACCGGATGTTCGTCTTTACCGCGACCGACCAGATGCCCCTGTCGCAGGCCGTTGAAGCGGCGGTCGAGCAGGGCCTGCAGCAGACCCTGGCGGATTACTTTCACCAGCATGGGCAGCCTCGGCCGGCTTGAATGACGGCCGCGACGGCCCCGGCCTGCAGGCGCTGCGCATGCCTGCTGCGCGCAGCCACCGCGGCGGCGGACGCCAGGCGCCCGTTACCGGCGCGAACCGGTCGTGCTCAAAGCTCGGTGGCGAATCCGTAGAGCGCGTCCAGCACCGCGTCCGGCTGCTCCGTCATCAGCGCATGGCCGGTGGCGGCGACCTCGATGCTGCGCGCATGCAGGATGGATTCCTTGATCATCCGCGCAGCCTTCGGCGGCGTCATCATGTCGCGCTGGCCCAGCAGCAGCAGGGTGGGGCAGGTCACCCGCGCCGCCGCCGCTTCGCCGCCGGCATAGCTGTTGCAGACCGAGAAATCCGTGTGGAACAGGTGTTCCGGGCCGCGTGCGGCGATGCGCTGCATCAGCCGGCGCGAGCCTTCCATCACGTTGAAGCCGGGCCCCGGGCTGGACGGCTTCGGCGACATGGTCGAATGCGACCAGATGTTGACCATGTCGATGGCCCGCTGCTCGTCGTCCCGCGCCGCGCCCAGCAGCGCGTCGGATACGCGCATCGGATAGGCCGTGCCGACCATCGCCAGCTTGCTGACCCGCGCCGGCACCGCGCCGGCGGTCTCCAGCGCCGCCAGCGAACCCATGCTGTGGCCGATCAGCAGCGCCCGCTCGACGCCGGCGGCGTCCAGCAGCGCCAGCAGCCAGGCGCTGATCGCCTCGATGCTGGTCAGCGCCGGCCCCGCACTGCGCCCGTGGCCCGGCAGGTCCACCGCCAGCACGTTGTAGCCATGGTGCGCGAAATAGCGCGTCTGCAGACCCCAGACCGAGTGGTCGTTCTGCGCGCCGTGGATGAACACCGCGGTCGGCTGCGACGGCTTGTACGGCTTGCCGCCGGTGTAGCAGTAAGCGCGCTTTCCCTCTACCTGGTAATCCATGTCAGCGTCCCTTCTGCGAGGCTTTCAGGCCGCGCGACAAATCGTCGATCAGGTCGTCGGCATCTTCCAGGCCGACCGACAGCCGTATCGTGCCCTCGGTGATGCCGGAGGCGGCAAGCTGTTCCGCCGGCACCCGGAAATGGGTGGTCGAGGCCGGGTGGATCACCAGCGACTTCGCATCCCCGACGTTCGCCAGGTGGGAGAAAATGTTCAGCGCCTCGACGAAGCGCCGTCCGGCGGCCCGGTCGCCGCGGATGCCGAAGGAAAACACCGCGCCGCAGCCGCGCGGCAGCAGCTTCTGCGCCAGCGCATGGTCCGGGTGGTCGGGCAGGTCGGGGTAGGACACCGACTCCACCGCCGGATGCGCGGCCAGGAACTCGACCACGCGGCGCGCATTGGCCACGTGCTTTTCCATGCGCAGCGGCAGGGTCTCGATGCCCTGCAGGATGGCGAACGCATTGTGCGGGCTCATCACCGCGCCGAAGTCGCGCAGGCCTTCGCGCCGCGCGCGCAATGCGAACGGCGCGACCGTCGATTCCTCGGAGAACACCATGCCGTGAAAGCCGTCGTACGGCTCGCACAGTTCCGGAAAGTTGCCGGTCCGGTCATGCGCCGCCTGCCAGTCGAAGGTGCCGCCATCGACCAGCAGGCCGCCGACCGCGGTGCCGTGCCCGCACAGGAACTTGGTCGCCGAATGAAACAGCAGGTCGGCGCCGTGGTCGAACGGGCGCAGCAGCCAGGGCGTGGTGAAGGTCGAGTCCACCATCAGCGGCAGGAAATGCTCATGGGCCACCTCGGCCACGCGCGGGATGTCGAGCACGTCGAGGCCGGGGTTGCCCAGCGTCTCGGCGAACAGCACCTTGGTGTTGGGCCGGATCGCATTGCGCCAGGCGTCGATGTCGCGCGGGTCGACGAAGGTAGTGTCGATGCCGAAGCGCTTCATCGTATAGCCGAGCAGGTTCTGCGAGCCGCCGTACAGCGCGCGCGACGCCACCACGTGGGAGCCGGCGCCGGCGATGGTGGCCAGGCCCAGGTGCATCGCGGCCTGGCCGCTGGCCACGGCGATGCCGGCGACGCCGCCCTCGAGCGCGGCGATGCGTTCTTCGAGCACCGCGTTGGTCGGGTTGGAAATGCGCGAGTAGACATGGCCCGAGCGCTCCATGTTGAACAGCGCCGCGGCATGGTCGGAGTCCTTGAACACATAGGACGTGGTCAGGTAGATCGGGGTGGCGCGGGCGCCGGTCGCGGGGTCGGGCACGGCGCCGGCATGCAGCGCCAGCGTGTCGAAACCCGGGTATCTGGGATCGCTCATGGCTGTCTCTCTCCTTGTTGATTGCCGGGCATCGTAGCAGTTAAGGCCGGGCCGGGCCACCGCGGGCGCGCTGGATTTTTCAGACCGCATACGCTACATTGCGTTAGGCAAAACTACAACGGGCGGCGGAGATGAAAGTTTCGGAAATTCTCAAGGTCAAGGGTGACATCCTCTATACCGTCACCCCTGAAAGCTCGCTGCAGCAGGCCATCGCCACCATGGCGGAAAAGGATATCGGCTCCCTGGTGGTCATGGAGTTCGGCGAACTGGTCGGCATGCTGACCTTCCGGGAAGTGGTCAAGGCCATCCACGGCAACCAGGGCTCGGTCGGCGCCGGCACCGTGCGCAAGCACATGGACGACCACCCGATCACGATCACGCCCGACACCGACATCAACGAAGTGCGCCGCCTGATGCTGGAGCGCCATGCGCGCTACGTGCCGGTGGTGGACGCCAAGACGCTGCTGGGCGTGATTTCCTTCTACGACGTCGCCAAGGCAGTCTTCGAAGCGCAGAGCTTCGAGAACAGGATGCTCAAGGCATATATCCGCGACTGGCCCAGCGAGGGAGACGAGTAGGGCCTGTCATGCCCCGATCAAGCCGTTCATGGCGCGCAAGCACACCATGAACGGCTTTTTTAATGCGCTGCCGGTATTCTCCGGCCAGCGGCTTATCCGCACGAACGACAAGGAGACTTATGCATATCGCCATCATCGGCGCCGGCCTCGCCGGTCTTTGCTGCGCGCGTGAACTGCAGGCGGCGCGCCATACCGTGACCCTTTACGAAAAGCATGGCGACGCGGGCGGCCGCGCCCGGACCTGCGAGACCGAGGTCGGCGGACTGGACTTCGGCGCGCAGTATTTCACCGTGCAGAGCGATGCCTTCAAGAAGCGCACCGCCGCCTGGCGCAAGGCGGGATGGGTCGCGCCCTGGAGCGGCAAGCTTGTCAGCCTGGAGGACGGCAAGGCCCGTCCATCCGGCCGCGGCCAGCAGCGGCTGGTCGGCGTGCCCGGCATGGGCTCGCTGGCCGGGCAGCTGGCGCTCGGGATGGATGTGCGGATGGGGCAGCGGGTCAACCGCATCGAGCCGCACGGCCAGCAGTGGCTGCTGTCGGTCGAGGCCGAGACCGTGCCCATCGCCGCCACCGCCGGGCCGTTCGACGCGGTGATCCTTGCCATCCCGTCCGACCAGGCGACGCTGCTGCTGGAGCCGGCGCCCGAACTCGCCGCGCAGACCGCGCAGATGCACATGGCGCCCTGCTGGTCGCTGATGATGGCGTTCCAGGACACGCTGGGCCTGTCGTACGACGGCGCCTGGGTCCGCGGCGGCCGGCTGGGCTGGATCGCGCGCGACGCCTCCAAGCCGCAGCGCCGGCCCGGCGAACACTGGATCGCGCACTCGACGCCGGAGTGGGGCGCCGAGCACCTGATGGACGACCCGGAGCGGGCGAAGGAAAAGCTGCTGAAGGCGTTTCACGAGGTGACCGGCTCGGCGGTGCAGCCGGTCTATGCCGCGGTGCACCGCTGGCCGTATGCGCAGGCGCTGCAGCCTTTGCCCGGGCTGTTTCTATGGGACGAGGCGCGCCGCATCGGCGTCTGCGGCGACTGGTTTTCCTGCGGACTCGAGGGCTGCGGCCGGATCGAAAACGCCTGCCTGAGCGGGACGGCGATCGCGGAGGCAATCGCCTGAGCTAGAATTCGAGTTTGATTTCCCGCCGGCATCTTCTGTGCCGGCGTTATTTTTAGCCCGGACCATGCAAAAAAACAGCCAGTTCGCCCTGCTGCGCCAGCGCCGCTTCGCGCCATTTTTCTGGACCCAGTTCCTGGGCGCGTTCAACGACAACGTGTTCAAGACCGCGCTGCTGACCATCATCACCTATGACGCGCTGACCTGGACCACGACCGATGTCGGCCTGCTCAACAACCTGATCCCCGGCCTTTTCATCCTGCCTTTCCTGCTGTTCTCGGCCACGGCCGGGCAGCTTGCCGACAAGTTCGAGAAATCGCGGCTCACGCGCTTCGTCAAGCTGCTCGAAATCGCGATCATGCTGGTCGCCGCCGCCGGCTGGCTCACGCACAGCCTGTGGCTGCTGGTGGCGGCGGTGGTCGGCATGGGCCTGCACTCGACGCTGTTCGGCCCGGTCAAGTATGCCTACCTGCCGCAGCAGCTGAAGGCCGAGGAACTGGTCGGCGGCAACGGCGTGATCGAGATGGGCACCTTCGTCGGCATCCTGCTCGGCGAAGTGCTGGGCGCGGTGCTGGTGCTGCACAAGCCCTGGGGCGTGCACCTGGTCGCATTCGGCACCATCGCCATCGCCGTGCTCGGCTGGCTGACCAGCCGCGGCGTGCCGCTGACGCCGGCGCCGGCGCCCAACCTGCGCATCAACTGGAACCCGCTGACCGAGACGGTGCGCAACATCGGCCACACCCGCCAGAACCGCACCGTGTTCCTGTCGGTGCTGGGCAACTCCTGGTTCTGGTTCTACGGCGCGATCCTGCTCGCCCAATTTCCGCTGTATGCCAAGAATTACCTGCATGGCGACCATGGCGTGTTCGTGCTGCTGCTGACCGTGTTTTCGCTGGGCATAGGCGCCGGCTCGCTGCTGTGCGAGCGGCTGTCCGGGCACAAGATCGAGATCGGCCTGGTGCCGTTCGGCGCGATCGGCCTGTCGGTGTTCGGTTTCGATCTGTTCCTGGCCAGCCTGTCCTACGTGAACACCGAACTGGTCGGCGTGCAGGACTTCGTCGCGCAGAAAGGCAGCTGGCGCATCCTGTTCGACTGCGTTTTCATCGGCGTATTCGGCGGCTTCTATATCGTTCCGCTGTTCGCGCTGATCCAGACCCGCACCGACCCGGCCCACCTGTCGCGCACGATTGCCGGCATGAACATCATGAATGCGCTGTTCATGGTGACCGCGGCGCTGGTGGCGATGGTGCTGCTGGGCATGGGCCTGTCGATTCCGCAGATCTTCATGGTGACCGCGCTGATGAACGCGGTGGTCGCGCTCTACATCTTCCTGCTGGTGCCGGAATTCCTGATGCGCTTCTTCGCCTGGATGCTGATCCACACGCTGCACCGGGTCGAGGCGGTGGACGCCGACCGCATCCCGGAAGCCGGGCCGGCGGTGCTGGTCTGCAATCACGTCAGCTACATGGATGCGCTGGTCATCGCCGCCGCCAGCCCGCGGCCCATCCGCTTCGTGATGGATCATCGCATCTTCGGCATCCCGGTGATTTCCTGGCTGTTCCGCGCGGCCAAGGCGATCCCGATCGCGCCGGCCAGGGAAGATGCGAAGCTGATGGCACAGGCCTACGACCAGATTGCCGCGGCGCTGGAAGAGGGCGATCTGGTCTGCATCTTCCCGGAAGGCAAGCTCACCCGCGATGGCGAGATCGACGCGTTCAGGAGCGGCGTCCAGCACATCGTCGCCCGCACGCCGGTGCCGGTGATCCCGATGGCGCTGCGCGGCCTGTGGGGCAGCCTGCTGACCCGCGGCGACGGCAACCCGTTCGAGCGTTCGTTCCGGCGCGGGCCCTGGTCGCGGCTGTCGCTGTCGGTCGGCGAGCCGCTGGCGCCGGCCGAGGTCACGCCGGACGCGCTGCGGCGGCAGGTGCTGGCGCTGCGCGGCGACTGGAAGTAGGCGCCCGAAGCCGTCGCCGATGCCAGCGCGCCCGGCCGCGCTGGTAAAATCGCTCGCTTCCGCTCAACCTTTCCCCTGGCGACATCATGGCTGGCAATACACTCGGCACAATTTTCACGGTCACCACGTTCGGCGAATCCCACGGTCCTGCGATCGGCTGCGTCATCGACGGCTGCCCGCCCGGCCTCGAACTGTCCGAAGCGGACATCCAGCCCGAACTGGACCGCCGCAAGCCCGGCACCTCGCGCCACGTGACCCAGCGCAAGGAGCCGGACACCGTCGAAATCCTGTCCGGCGTCTATGAAGGCCGGACTACCGGCACGCCGATCGCGCTGATGATCCGCAACCAGGACCAGCGCAGCCATGACTACGGCAATATCGTCGAGACCTTCCGGCCCGGCCATGCCGACTATGCTTACTGGCACAAGTACGGCATCCGCGACCCGCGCGGCGGCGGCCGCTCGTCGGCGCGGCTGACGGCGCCCGTGGTCGGCGCGGCAGCCATCGCGAAGAAATGGCTGAACCAGCAATATGGCACCGTGTTCAAGGGCTGCATGAGCCAGCTGGGCGAGCTGCCGATTCCCTTCGTCGGCTGGGAACACGTGCCGGACAACCCGTTTTTCGCCGCCAATCCAGGCATCGTGCCCGAACTCGAGGCCTATATGGATGCGCTGCGCAAGGCCGGCGACTCCTGCGGCGCGCGCATCGACGTCGTCGCGCAGAACGTGCCGGTCGGGCTGGGCGAGCCGATCTACGACAAGCTCGACGCCGAGATCGCCTACGCGATGATGGGCATCAACGCGGTCAAGGGCGTCGAGATCGGCGCCGGTTTCCGCTCGGTCGCGCAGAAGGGCACCGAGCATGGCGACGAACTGACGCCGCAGGGTTTCGCCAGCAACAACGCCGGCGGCGTGCTGGGCGGCATCTCCACCGGGCAGGACATCACGGTGTCGATCGCGATCAAGCCGACATCGAGCATACGCACCCCGCGCCACTCGATCGACAAGGCCGGCAACCCGGTGATGGTGGAAACCTTCGGCCGCCACGACCCCTGCGTCGGCATCCGCGCCACGCCGATCGCCGAGGCGATGCTGGCGCTGGTGCTGATGGACCATGCGCTGCGCCACCGCGCGCAGTGCGGCGACGTCGTCGCCGGCACGCCGCCGATCCCGGCCGGCGCGGGCGGATAAGGCCGGCGCCGGGGCGCTTGCCGCGGCGCCCCGGCGATGCCGGCCGGAACGGGCTGAATTCCCGATCTCTATGGCATAATCGCAGACTGTTTACCGACACCTGCGCGCTGCGCCTTCCCCCGACCATGGCTCAAACTCTGTACGACAAACTCTGGGATTCCCACGTCGTTGATACTGGCGACGATGGCACCACGATGCTTTACATCGACCGCCACCTGCTGCATGAAGTCACCAGCCCGCAGGCGTTCGAAGGACTCAAGCTGGCAGGACGCCAGCCGTGGCGGCGCTCCGCCAACCTGATGGTTGCCGACCATAACGTGCCGACCACCGACCGTGCCGAAGGCATCGCCGATCCCACGTCGCGGCTCCAGGTCGAGACGCTGGACCAGAACGCCAGCACCTACAACCTGACCTATTTCAACATGCGCGACCGGCGCCAGGGCATCGTCCACGTGATCGGGCCGGAGCAGGGCGCGACCCTGCCGGGCATGACCGTGGTCTGCGGCGACTCGCATACGTCGACCCACGGCGCCTTCGGCTGTCTGGCGCACGGCATCGGCACCTCCGAGGTCGAGCACGTGCTGGCGACGCAGACGCTGCTGGGCAAGAAGTCCAAGGCGATGCTGGTGCAGGTCGACGGCGCGCTGCCGGCCGGCGTCACCGCCAAGGACATCGTGCTGGCCGTGATCGGCAAGATAGGCACGGCCGGCGGCACCGGCTATGCAATCGAATTCGGCGGCTCGACCATACGCGCGCTGTCGATGGAAGGCCGGATGACGGTCTGCAACATGGCCATCGAAGCCGGCGCCCGCGCCGGCATGGTGGCGGTGGACCAGACCACCATCGACTACGTCAAGGGCCGTCCGTACTCGCCGGTGGGTCCGCACTGGGACCGCGCGGTCGACTATTGGCGCACGCTGCAGTCCGACCCGGGCGCGCGTTTCGACCTGGTCGTCACGCTCAATGCGGCCGAGATCAAGCCGCAGGTCACCTGGGGCACCTCGCCCGAGATGGTGGTCGCCATCGACGGCCGCGTGCCCGATCCCGACAAGGAAAAGGATGCCGTGCGCCGCGACGCGATCGAGAAGGCGCTGGTCTACATGGCGCTGAAGCCGAACACCGCGATCGAGGACATCCGCATCGACAAGGTCTTCATCGGCTCCTGCACCAACTCCCGCATCGAGGACCTGCGCGCCGCCGCCGCCATCGTGCGCGGAAAGTTCCGCGCTTCCAACGTCAAGCTGGCAATGGTGGTGCCGGGCTCGGGCCTGGTCAAGGAACAGGCCGAGCGCGAGGGGCTGGACCGCATCTTCCGCGACGCCGGCTTCGAATGGCGCGAGCCGGGCTGCTCGATGTGCCTGGCGATGAACGCCGACCGGCTGGAGCCGGGCGAGCGCTGCGCATCGACCTCGAACCGCAATTTCGAAGGCCGCCAGGGCGCCGGCGGACGCACCCACCTGGTCAGCCCGGCAATGGCCGCCGCCGCCGGCGTGATGGGCCACTTCGTCGACGTGCGCTCGCTTTAAGCGGCAACAACGGAACAGAAAGCAAACGACATGAACAAATTCACCCTGCTCGATGGCCTTGTCGCCCCGCTGGACCGGGCCAATGTCGACACCGACGCCATCATCCCCAAGCAATTCCTGAAGTCGATCAAGCGCACCGGCTTCGGCCCCAACCTGTTCGACGAATGGCGCTATCTCGACCATGGCGAACCCGGCATCGACAACAGCAAGCGGCCGCTGAACCCGGACTTCGTGCTGAACCAGCCGCGCTACCAGGGCGCGTCCATCCTGCTGGCGCGCAAGAACTTCGGCTGCGGCTCGTCGCGCGAGCATGCGCCGTGGGCGCTGGACCAGTTCGGTTTCCGCGCGGTCATCGCGCCCAGCTTCGCCGATATCTTTTTCAACAACTGCTACAAGAACGGCCTGCTGCCGATCAAGCTGACCGAAGGCGAAGTCGACCAGCTGTTCAACGAGGTCAAGGCGTTTCCCGGCTACCGGCTGGTCGTCGACCTGGAGCAGCAGACCGTCTCGACGAAAAACGGCAGCAGCGTGTTTTCCTTTGATATCGACGCCTTCCGCAAATTCTGCATGATCAACGGGCTGGACGACATCGGCCTGACGCTGCAGAAAGCCGACAAGATCCGCGCGTTCGAGGAACGCCACCTGGCCGCGCAGCCCTGGCTGGCCAACACCATCTGACCTTCACGGAAAATTACAATGAAAATAGCAGTCCTGCCGGGCGACGGCATCGGTCCCGAGATCATCGAGCAGGCGGTGCGAGTGCTGCAATCGCTGGATGAACAGTTCGAACTGGAGACCGCGCCGGTCGGCGGCGCCGGCTATGAGGCGCATGGCCATCCGCTGCCGGACGGCACGCTGAAGCTGGCGCAGGAAGCCGACGCGGTGCTGTTCGGCGCGGTCGGCGACTGGAAGTACGACACGCTGGACCGGCCGCTGCGGCCGGAACAGGCGATCCTCGGCCTGCGCAAGAACCTGAAGCTGTTCGCCAACCTGCGTCCGGCCATCCTGTATCCGGAACTGGCCGGCGCGTCGACGCTGAAGCCGGAAGTGGTGTCGGGACTCGACATCCTGATCATCCGCGAGCTGACCGGCGACATCTACTTCGGCCAGCCGCGCGGCGTGCGCATCGCGGTCGACGGCCCGTTCAAGGGCGAGCGCGAAGGCTTCGACACGATGCGCTATGCCGAGCCGGAAATCCGCCGCATCGCGCATGTCGGCTTCCAGGCCGCGCAGAAACGCGGCAAGCGCCTGACCAGCGTCGACAAGGCCAACGTGCTGGAGACCTTCCAGTTCTGGAAGGACATCGTCACTGACGTCCACAAGGAATACCCGGACGTCGCGCTCGACCACATGTATGTCGACAATGCGGCGATGCAGCTGGTGCGCGCGCCGAAGAAATTCGACGTGATCGTCACCGGCAACATGTTCGGCGACATCCTGTCGGATGCGGCCGCGATGCTGACCGGCTCGATCGGCATGCTGCCGTCGGCCTCGCTGGACGCGGCCAACAAGGGACTGTACGAACCGTCGCACGGCTCCGCGCCCGACATCGCCGGCAAGGGCGTCGCCAATCCGCTGGCGACCATCCTGTCGGCCGCGATGATGCTGCGCTATTCGCTGGACCGCGCCGAACAGGCCGACCGCATCGAGGCGGCGGTCAAGAAGGTGCTGGCTTCGGGGCTGCGCACGCCGGACATTTACGAAGAAGGCACGACCCGCGTCGGCACCCGCGAAATGGGCGATGCGGTAGTCAAGGCGCTGGCCGCCTGACGATGCAGGGCAGCAAACAGTAATCAATACAATTCCGGGGAATAAAGATGAAACTCGTAGGCTTGGTAGGTTGGCGCGGCATGGTGGGCTCGGTCCTGATGCAGCGCATGCAGGAAGAGGGCGACTTCGCACAGATCGAACCGGTGTTCTTTTCGACATCGAACGCCGGCGGCCGCGCGCCGTCGCAGGCGAAGAACGAGACCGCATTGAAGGACGCCAACGACATCGAGGCGCTGAAGAAGTGCGAGATCATCCTCACCTGCCAGGGCGGCGACTACACCAGCGAGATCTTCCCCAGGCTGCGCGCCGCCGGCTGGAACGGCTACTGGATCGACGCCGCGTCGACCCTGCGCATGAAGGATGACGCGATCATCGTGCTCGACCCGGTCAACCTCGACGTGATCCGCACCGCGCTGTCGCGCGGCGTGAAGAACTACATCGGCGGCAACTGCACCGTGTCCTGCATGATGATGGGCCTGGGCGGCCTGTTCCAGCACGACTTGATCGACTGGATGACCTCGATGACCTACCAGGCCGCTTCCGGCGGCGGCGCGCAGCACATGCGCGAGCTGCTGACCCAGTTCGGCTCCATCAACGCCGAAGTCAAGGCGCTGCTGGACGACCCGGCTTCCGCCATCCTGGAAATCGACCGCAAGGTGCTGGCCAAGCAGCATGCGATGAGCGCCGAGGAAACCCAGCAGTTCGGCGTGCCGCTGGGCGGCAACCTGATCCCGTGGATCGACAAGGACCTCGGCAACGGCGTGTCCCGCGAGGAATGGAAGGCGGGCGCCGAGACCAACAAGATCCTCGGCCGCGGCGACGCCTTCGGCGCCGGCGCAAAGCCTGCCATCGCGGTCGACGGCCTGTGCGTGCGCATCGGCGCGATGCGCTGCCATTCGCAGGCGCTGACCATCAAGCTGAAGAAAGACGTGCCGCTGGACGAGATCAACGACATCATCGCCAGCAACAACCAGTGGGTGAAGCTGGTGCCCAACACCCGCGAAGCGTCGATGAAGGACCTGACTCCGGCCGCCGTCACCGGCAGCCTGACCATCCCGGTCGGGCGCCTGCGCAAGATGCAGATGGGCGGCGAATACCTGTCCGCCTTCACCGTCGGCGACCAGCTGCTGTGGGGTGCAGCCGAGCCGCTGCGCCGGATGTTGCGTATCGTCCTCGAGGCTTGACAAGCGCGGCCTCAGGTCGTAGATTGTGTTTCCTAAGCGCAATGTCCGCCCGTCAGACCCCGGTAGCCGCCGGATATGACGGGCTTGCTTTATCCAGCCAGGGCGCCTGCTTGCAAGCGCCAGCGTCACGGTGATAAGGTGAAACTTCCCGATCGAAGCCACTTTGGTGCATTCCGGCAAAGCCGGATGTGCCGCGGAATGACCCTCTATGCCCAAGAAAACGACTGAAAAAGACACCGGGAAACCGCATTCGAGAGCCTGGAAGGCGTTGGGGGCCGCAGTGGTGTCCGCCGCCATGCTGGGCAGCGCCGGCGCTGCAGGACTGGGTCAGCTGACCGTCCTGTCCTCGCTGGGGCAGCCGCTGCTGGCCGAGATCGAACTGACTTCGGTAAGCCGGGATGAAGCAGGCAATGTGTCGGTCAGGCTGGCGCCGGCATCGGCATTCAGGCAGGCGAACATCGATTACAACCCGTCGCTGGCCAACCTGAGATTTGCGATCGAGCAGCGCGGGAACCGGCAGATCGTCCGCATCACGTCTTCTCAGCCGGTTAACGAACCTTTCGTCGATGTCTTGCTGGAAGTAAACAGCAATGGCAGTCGCCTGTTGCGCGAATACGTCGTGTTGCTCGATCCGGCCGGCACCCGGCGCGCCCAGCCGGCCGAAACCGCGCCGGCCCCGGCGGGCAATCCGACTGCTGCTGCAGCGGCGGCTACGGCCGCCGCCGCGGCTGCCACCTCGACGCCGGCTGCGCCGGCTAGACGGCAGGCGCCTGCCGCATCGGCGCCGGCAGCCCCGGCCCCAGCCTCGTCGTCGTCAGCCGACGCCGGCGCAGGCGGAAATACCTATCCGGTCAAGCGCGGCGATACGCTGGCCGAAATCGCCGGCCAGGTGAAACCGGAGGGCGTGTCGCTGGACCAGATGCTGGTTGCGCTTCAGCGCGCCAACCCGAATGCCTTCGTCGGCGACAACATCAACCGCCTCCGTTCCGGCCAGATCCTAACCGTGCCGGGCGCGGAAGCGGCGCGCGCGGTGCCCAGCGGAGAAGCCCGCCGCATCGTGGTCGCGCAGTCGGCCGACTTCAATAATTACCGCAACCGGCTGGCAGGGCAGGTTGCCGGCGCCGGCAGCGGCCAGGGCGAAGGCGGGCAGCTTGCGTCCGGCAAGATCACCGCGAAAGTCGAGGAACAGCGCAACCCGGCCGGCGACTCGCGCGACCGGCTGCAGGTATCCCGCTCGGGCGCGCCTGCCGGCGCCAATGCCGAGGAACGCATTGCGCAGGAAAAGGCGCTCGCCGAAGCAAATTCCCGCGTCAGGGAACTGGAAAAGACCGTAGGCGACTTGCAGCGCCTTCTGGAGATCCGCAACCGCGACCTCGCGGCAAGGCAGAACCAGGCGGCTGCAGTTGCAGGCACTGCGGCGACGACGCCGGCTGCGCCAGCCGCGACCGTTGCGCCGGCCGCAAGCCCGGCGCCTGCCGCCGAAGCCCCAGCACCAGCCGCAACGGCACCCGCACCTGCGCCCGCAGCGGTGACCGCCGCGCCCGCGCAACCGGCCCCGGCGGCTGGCGATGCCGCACCCAAGCCGGCCAAGCCGCGTCCGGTGGCTGTCACGCCGCCGGCGGCTGAACCCAGCCTGCTCGAAGACCTCACCGGCAACCCGGTGGTCCTGGGCGCATCGGCATTGCTGCTGGCCTTGCTGGCTGCGCTCGGCATCAGCCGTTCCCGCAAGGCCAAGAAGGCGAAGTCCCTGGGCGGCGCGAGCATCCTCCCGACTTCGACGCTGAAGACCAATACGCTGTTCGGCGCGGCCGGCGGCCAGAGCGTCGACACCAGCAACAGCGTGTTCAACTCGAATTTCTCCCCGTCCGCCAGCCAGCTCGACACCAATGAAGTCGACCCGGTGGCGGAAGCCGATGTCTATATCGCCTATGGACGGGACGCGCAGGCCGAGGAAATCCTGAAGGAGGCGCTGCGCACCCAGCCCGACCGCACCGCGGTGCGCGGCAAGCTGCTGGAAATCTATTCGTCGCGCAAGGACCTGCGCGCCTTCGAGACCACCGCGACCGAGCTGTTCAGCCTGACCAAGGGCGAAGGCGAGGAGTGGGCGCAGGCGGCCACGCTCGGCAGCGCGCTCGACCCGGCCAATCCGCTGTATGCATCGGCGAAGAAGCCGGTGGATGCGGCTGGTCCCGGCATGAGCACCGGCGCCGCAGCGACGGCAGCGGCGGTTGGCGCAGCCGGCATCGGCGCCGCCGCGCTCGCCGCAGCGCCGCATGCCCACAACGAAGACCACGACAACGACCTCGATTTCGACGGCCTGCTGAGCGCCACGAAACAGGTCGACGATACGCCGCACGAGCTGAAGCTGGACGACACGCCGCCCCCGGCGCAAGCACAGTCGCAGGCACAGGTGGACGAAGCGGCAACGCCTGCGACGGACAGCATCGTCGCCACGGACCTGCCTGACGACGCGCCGCTCGCCGCTTCCACGGCCCCGGCGCCCGTGCCGGCAGAGCCCGAGCCGGCATCCAACCTGCTCGATTTCGATTTCGACCTCGACAGCTTCGGCAAGACCACGCCGCCGGTTGCGCCTGCCGCGCCTGCCGACTCCACGCTGGACGAGCATGCCGATTCCAGGCTGATGGACTTCAGGCTCGATGACGACGACGTGCCGGCCGCCACGCCTGGCGTGCCAGCATCGCAACACGGCGAGCCGGCCGACGACGAGTCGTTCGCGCTGCTGGACCCGGAACCCGATGCGACGCAGCCGCACCCGGCAACCCTGGCAGATCAGCCGACGCCCGTGGATTTCGACCTGTCCGGCATCAGCCTCGACCTCGATAGCCATGGCGCGGACAGCGAGGCGCTGCAGGACGTGCCGACGCTGGGCGAGCATGCGTATTCGAACACCGCCGAAATGGCCACCAAGCTGGACCTGGCATCGGCCTACCAGGAAATCGGCGACCGGGAAGGCGCCCGGGAGTTGCTGGAGGAAGTGATCCGCGGCGGCGACACCGAGCAAAGCGAGAAGGCGCGCGGCCTGCTGGAAAAACTCGCCTGAAGCGGGTTTTCCTTGCCGAACGGGCGCAGCGCTGCTGTCGCCCGTTTTGTCATTAAAGGACGTACTCCAGTCCCGGTCCACAACGCGCGACGAAACCCCGTAGGGTGCAATAAGCGCAAGCGCATCACACCATCACCATGCGTCGCGAACAGGCGACGGTGGTTGATTGGCCGGTGGTGTAATGCGCTGCGCTTATTACACCCTATGGAGCGGGACCGTCGATCTCATCCGGTACGGCATGAATCGGGATTGGTATAACCTTGCCCATCGCAACACCCTGAAATCACGGACGTCGCAGGACGCGGCAGGCGAAGCGCATTACGCAAGGCGAGGCGAATGTCGCGACCGCCGGAATCGCCAGCACGGCCCATCCCGTCGTCCGCCAGCCAACCAGACCCATCGGAACTCATTTGAAACGCATAGCAATCGGCATCCAGTATGACGGCGCCCCATGGCAGGGCTGGCAGACCCAGCCGCACGGCCTGACCGTGCAGGATGCGCTGCAGGCCGCGATCCGGCAGTTCGCCTTGCAGGACATCCCGGTCCAGTGCGCTGGCCGCACCGACACCGGCGTGCATGCGATCGGCCAGGTCGCGCATTTCGACACCGACGTGGCGCGCACGATGCAGTCGTGGGTGCGCGGCGTCAATAACTTCCTGCCGCCGTCGATCGCCGTGCGCTGGGCGCAGGAAGTCGACGACGGCTTCCATGCGCGGTTCAGCGCCATCGGCCGCACCTACCATTACTACCTGTACAACCACCCGGTGCGCGCGCCGCTGCTGCATGGCCGCGCCGGCTGGGCGTTCCGGCCGCTGGATGCCGCCCGCATGCACGATGCCGCCCAGCACCTGGTCGGCCGCCATGACTTTTCGGCCTTCCGCGCGGCCCAGTGCCAGGCCAGTTCGCCGGTGCGCGACATGCATGCGATTTCGGTAGAGCGCAATGGCGACCTGCTGCGCTTCACGCTGACCGCGAACGCCTTCCTGCATCACATGGTGCGCAATATCGTCGGCTCGCTGATCGCCGTCGGCAGCGGCGTCCAGCCGCCGGACTGGATCGCCTGCCTGCTTGCCAACGGCGACCGCAAGCTCGCCGCGCCGACCTTCATGCCGGACGGCCTTTACCTTGCGAACATCGATTACGGCCCCAACTGGCATCTGCCTGCCACCCCGATCACCCAACCCGTATTCGCCCTATGAACGCCATTTCCCATCCCGCGCGCACCCGGATCAAGCTATGCGGCCTGAAAGAGGCCGAGGACGTCCGCAATGCGGTCGCCGCCGGCGCCGACGCGATCGGCCTGGTGTTCTATCCGCCCAGCCCGCGCAACCTGACCCTGGCCCAGGCGGCGGCGCTGGCGGCGCTGGTGCCGCCCTTCGTCGCCACGGTGGGGCTGTTCGTGAACCCGACCGCGGCGCAGCTGCGGGAAGCCACGGATGCCGCGCGGCTGTCGCTGCTGCAGTTCCACGGCGACGAGACGCCGGCGCAGTGCCATGCGCTGGCGGCCGCGGTGAACCTGCCCTTCATCAAGGCGTTCCGGGTCCGTCCCGATACGAAACCCGATGATTTGTTAGAATACGACTCCAATTGTCGCGCCGGCGGCCACCTGTACTCAGCCTTGCTGCTGGATACCTGGGTCGATGCCTACGGCGGTGGCGGAAAGGTTTTCGATTGGTCCCTCATCCCAGAAGAACTCGCGCCTCGGGTCGTTTTAAGTGGTGGCTTGAGCGTACACAACGCGACTGACGCGGTGCTGCGCGTTCGCCCTTACGCCGTCGATGTCAGCAGTGGCATCGAACGCGAGAAGGGCGTCAAGGACGGCGAGAAAATGCGCGCTTTCGTCGCCGCCGTCCGCCTGGCGGATTACCGCCTCAGCCCAGCCCTACCTGAAGGAATAGCATGACGACCCAGACCCAGACACGCCCGCCCGAAGGGCAGACCGAGCAATACAACCTGCCTGACGCACGCGGCCACTTCGGCCCCTACGGCGGCAGCTTCGTTTCCGAAACGCTGACGCATGCGCTGACCGAATTGCGCGAGGCCTATGCGCATTACCAGAACGACCGCGAGTTCATGGAGGAATTCCATTACGAGCTCAAGCATTTCGTCGGCCGTCCCAGCCCGATCTACCATGCCAAGCGCTGGTCCGAGATCGTCGGCGGCGCGCAGATCTATTTCAAGCGCGAGGACCTGAACCATACCGGCGCCCACAAGATCAACAACGTGATCGGCCAGGCGCTGCTGGCCAAGCGCATGGGCAAGCCGCGCGTCATCGCCGAGACCGGCGCCGGCCAGCATGGCGTGGCCACCGCCACCATCTGTGCCCGTTTCGGCCTCGAATGCGTGGTCTACATGGGCAGCGAGGACACCCGCCGTCAGGTCCAGAACCTGTACCGGATGGAGCTGCTGGGCGCGAAGGTGGTGCCGGTGGAATCGGGCTCGAAGACCCTGAAGGACGCGCTTAACGAAGCGATGCGCGACTGGGTCACCAACATCGAGAACACGTTCTACATCATCGGCACGGTGGCCGGCCCGCACCCTTACCCGATGATGGTGCGCGACTTCCAGTCCGTGATCGGCAACGAGTGCCTGACCCAGATGCCCGAAATGACCGGCCGCCAGCCTGACTACGTGCTGGCATGCATCGGCGGCGGCTCGAATGCGATGGGCATTTTCTACCCGTACATCGAGCACAAGGACGTGCAGCTGATCGGCGTCGAAGCCGCGGGCGACGGCATCGAGACCGGCCGCCACTCGGCGTCGCTGCTGGCCGGCACCGCCGGCGTGCTGCATGGCAACCGCACTTACCTGCTGCAGGACAAGAACGGCCAGATCATCGAGACCCACTCGGTGTCCGCCGGCCTCGACTATCCGGGCGTCGGCCCCGAGCATGCATGGCTGAAGGACATCGGCCGCGCGCAGTACGTCTCCATCACCGACGATGAAGCGATCGATGCGTTCCACAAGAGCTGCCGCATCGAGGGCATCATCCCGGCGCTGGAATCGGCGCATGCGCTGGCCTATGCGGCCAAGCTGGCCGCCACGCTGCCGAAGGACAAGACCATCCTGGTCAACCTGTCCGGCCGCGGCGACAAGGACATGCATACGGTCGCCGAACGCGACAGGCGCGCGCTGTAATCCGCTGTCCTTTCCGGCATCCGATATCCGTTAATCCCCCGGCCGGCGTTTTCGCCGGCTGCATGACTATAGGCAGGCCATGTCCCGCATAACACCTACATTCGCCGCATTGGCGGCGCAAAAAAGAACCGCGCTGATCACCTTCATCACCGCCGGCGACCCGGCGCCCGAACTGACCGTGCCGCTGATGCATTCGCTGGTCGCCGGCGGCGTCGACCTGCTGGAACTCGGCGTGCCGTTTTCCGACCCGATGGCGGAAGGCCCGGTCATCCAGCGCGCCAGCGAGCGCGCGCTGAAGCACGGCGTCGGCACCACCGACGTGCTCGGCTACGTCCGTGAATTCCGGCGCACCAACAAGACCACGCCGGTTGTGCTGATGGGCTATGCGAACCCGATCGAATGCATGGGCCAGCAGGCCTTCGTCGACGCCGCGCACGAGGCCGGCGTCGACGGCACCATCGTGGTCGACTATCCGCCCGAGGAGTGCGAGGACTTTGCCCGGATGATGATGGAGAAGGGCATGGACAACATCTTCCTGCTGGCGCCGACCTCGACCGAGGAACGCATCCGCCAGGTCGCCAGGGTCGGCGGCGGCTTCAGCTACTACGTGTCCCTCAAGGGCGTGACCGGCGCCGGCAACATCGACATCGACGACGTCAGCCGCCGCCTCGAGCATATCCGCGCCCATGTGAAGCTGCCGATCGGCGTGGGCTTCGGCATCCGCGACGCCGCCACCGCCAAGGCCATCGCGTCGGTCGCCGACGGCGTCGTGATCGGCAGCCGCATCATCCAGGAAATGGAGAAAGCGCCGCTGGACGAAGCGGTGGGCGTGGCCCATGCCTTCGTCGCCAGCATCCGCGCCGCCCTCGACGAGCAGAGCGCGGCGTCGGTCACGGCGGTGTAATATTGCCCCCTTGTGCGCGGGTGGTGGTTGCCGCGCCATCCGGGGCATCCCAAGAACAGCACAATATTGAGAAGATTGAGAGAGGGTCGCCATGAGCTGGCTAGAAAAATTGTTACCCCCGCGCATACAACGCACCGACAGCGCCAACCGCAAGTCGATGCCCGAAGGTCTCTGGGTCAAGTGCCCGTCATGCGAAGCGGTGCTGTATCGCACCGACCTGGAATCCAACCTCCACGTCTGCCCCAAGTGCAGCCATCACCTGCGCATCCGCGCCCGCGAACGTCTGGACTCGCTGCTCGACCCGGAAGGCCGCTACGAGATCGGCCACGAGGCATTGCCGGTCGACACGCTGAAGTTCAAGGACAGCAAGAAATACCCGGAACGCCTGAAAGCCGCAATGGAAGCAACCGGCGAGACCGATGCGCTGGTCGTGCTGGGCGGCGCCATCATGACGCTGCCGGTGGTGGTCGCCTGCTTTGAATTCGAATTCATGGGCGGCTCGATGGGGTCGGTGGTCGGCGAGCGCTTCGTGCGCGGCGCGCAGATCGCGCTGGAGCAGAAGGTGCCATTCATCTGCATCACCGCCACCGGCGGCGCCCGGATGCAGGAAGGCCTGCTGTCGCTGATGCAGATGGCGAAGACCACGGCAATGCTGACCAAGCTGTCCGAAAAGAAGCTGCCGTTCATTTCCGTGCTGACCGACCCGACCATGGGCGGCGTTTCCGCGTCATTTGCCTTCATGGGCGACGTGGTCATTGCCGAACCGAAGGCGCTGATCGGCTTCGCCGGGCCGCGCGTGATCGAGAACACGGTGCGCGAGAAGCTGCCGGAAGGCTTCCAGCGCGCCGAATTCCTGGTGCAGAAGGGCGCGGTAGACATGATCATCGACCGCCGCAAGATGCGCGAGGAAATCGCCCGGCTGCTGGCGCTGCTGCAAAACCAGTCCGCCGACGTGCTGGCCTGACAGCTGGCGCAGCCGCTGGCCCGGTCCTGTTTCCAGGCCCGGGCCTTTTCATTTGAACACCCGTCTCCAGATAAGCCGACATGAACATGCCCACCAACCTCGCCGACTGGCTTGCCTACCTCGAAGCCCAACACCCGAAAGCCATCGACATGGGCCTGGAACGGGTTGCGCAGGTGCGCGACGCGCTCGGACTCCGCCTCGATTGCCCGGTCGTGACCGTCGGCGGCACCAATGGCAAGGGTTCGACCTGCGCGATGATGGAAGCCATCCTGCTGCAGGCGGGCTACAAGGTCGGCCTGTACACCTCGCCGCACCTGGTGCACTTCAACGAGCGGGCACGGGTGGCCGGCGAGATCGTCAGCGACGATGCGCTGATCGAACAGTTCGCCGCGGTGGAAGCGGCGCGCGGCGATGTGTCGCTGACCTATTTCGAATTCACCACGCTGGCCATCCTGCGCCTGTTCGCACAGGCGGGGCTGGACGCGGTCATCCTCGAAGTGGGCCTGGGCGGACGGCTCGATGCGGTCAACGTGATCGACGCCGATGTCGCCGTCGTCACCAGCGTCGACATCGACCATACCGAATACCTGGGCGTGACCCGCGAGCAGATCGGGTTCGAGAAGGCCGGCATCTTCCGCGCCGGGCGTCCGGCCATCTGCAGCGACCCGGTGCCGCCCCAATCGCTGATCGACCATGCTGAAAAGATCGGCGCCGACCTGTGGCTGCTGGGCCGCGATTTCAATTACTCCGGCGACAAGCAGCAGTGGAACTATGGCGGTCGCAGCGTGCGCCGCAATGCGCTGGGCTACCCGGGCCTGCGCGGCGCCAACCAGTTGCTCAACGCCTGCGCCGCGCTGGCCGCGCTGGAAGCCCTGCGCGACCGCCTGCCGCTGGGCGCACAGGAAGTGCGCAGCGGGCTGGCGATGGTCGAACTGCCGGGACGCTTCCAGGTCATGCCCGGCCGGCCCACGGTGATCCTCGATGTTGCGCATAACCCACATGCGGCCGCGGCGCTGTCGCAAAATCTCGGCAACATGGGTTTCCATCCTTATACCTACGCGGTGTTCGGTGCGATGGCGGACAAGGACATCGACGGGATCATTGCGCACATGAAACCGCTCGTTGACCACTGGTGCGTGACCGATTTGCCCCTGCCCAGGGCGGCCAGCGCCGCGCAGATTGCCGAAAAGCTGTCCGAAGCCGGCGTCGAGAGCGGCGCAGCGGACGCCGAACACAGCATCGCGACGTTCGCCAGCCCCGCCGAAGCCTATGCAAATGCGCGGAGCAGGGCAGGCGAGAATGATAGAATTGCTGTTTTCGGCTCTTTCCTTACCGTGGCAGGCGTGATCGCCGCGCGCAAATCCGAATATCACTGACAGATTCAGCATCAATCGCATGGGCTTGCTCTCATTCCTCCGTAAAAACAAGCAGGAATCGCGCTCCGACAGCACGTTCCAGAGTCGCGCAGAAGAGGATTCGGACGCCGTCCGCAATCGTGGCAAGCGCAAGACAGGCAAGGAGCGCGGCAAGGCCCCGGACCCTGTGCTTCCCGAGAAAAAGCGCGCGCGTCGCCGGCTGGTCGGGGCAGTCGCCCTGGTGCTGGCGGCCGTCGTCGGCCTGCCGATGATCCTCGATTCCGAACCGAAGCCGGTCACCGACGACATCGCCATCGACATTCCTTCCAAGGACAAGCGCACGCAGGGCGGAACGGTCCGCAACGCGCCGCCGCCGGTAGCCAACGTCGCCAAGGCGCCGGTCGGCGTCGGGCTGGACAAGGACGAGGAAGTCATCGACCCCGCGACCTTGCCGCCGCCGGTCGACACCGGGCCGTCGACCGCCGCCCGCTCCGAAATGCCGCAACTGGTCAAGCCGGAACCGCGGCCCAAGCCCGAAGCACGGGCCGAAGCCAAGCCGGAAAGCCCGCGCCCGGCCAAGCCCGAACACAAACCTGAACCCAAGACGGAATCGAAGCCGGAGCCGAAGGCCGAGCGCAAGACCGAGATCGCCCATGCCAAGCCCGTCGAGAAAGTCGATGAAGCCAGCCGCGCCAGGGCCATACTCGAGGGCCGGCCCGAGCCGAAGGCGGAAGCCAAGGCCGAACCCAAGAAGGATGGCGGCCGTTTCGTCGTGCAGGTCGCGGCGCTCGCCACCCAGGACAAGGTCGATGAATTGCAGGGCAAGCTGAAGTCGGCCGGCATTGCATCGTTCACACAGAAAGTTTCTACCGACGGCGGCAGCCGTACCCGTATCCGGGTCGGCCCGTTCAGCAGCAAGGAAGAAGCCGACCGCGTGCGGGCCAAGCTGTCGAAGATCGGGCTCGCAGGCACGCTGGTGCCGGCCTGAAGCCGGTAACGGCGCGTGACTGGCGGTGACGCTCTTCGATTACCTGACCCTGTTCGTGCTGGTCGCCTCGATCGTGGTCAGCACCACGCGCGGCGTCGTGCGGGAGGTGCTGTCGCTGGCAAGCTGGGTGGCGGCATTCCTGGTCGCCAACATGTATGGCCAGACGCTGGCGGAATTATTGCCGGATGTCGTGCCAGGCGCGCTGACCAGGCTGATCATCGCATTCGTGGTGCTGTTCATCGGCACGCGCATGCTGATGGGCCTGCTGATACTGATGTGCGAATCGCTGATCAAGGCCAGCGGCCTCTCGTTCGTCGACCGCAGCCTGGGCAGCCTGTTCGGTCTCGCGCGCGGCCTGCTGATCGTGCTGGTGACCGTGATCCTCTGCGGCATGACCGCCATCCCGCAGCAGCCTTTCTGGAAAGATGCGATGCTCAGCGTCTATGCCGAATCCGCCGCGCGCAGCGTCAAGCCTTTCCTGCCGGACGAATTTGCCCGGCATGTACAGTTTTGAATTGTCTTAGTTAGGAGCTCCACCATGTGTGGCATTGCAGGCGTCGTCTCCCAGAACCCCGTCAACCAGCTGATCTACGATGCGCTGCTGCTTCTGCAGCATCGCGGCCAGGATGCAGCGGGCATCGCAACCAATCAGGGCAACAAGTTCTACATGCACAAGGCCAATGGCCTGGTGCGGGACGTGTTCCGGACCCGCAACATGCGCTCGCTGCTGGGCAACATGGGCATAGGCCAGTGCCGCTATCCGACCGCCGGCTCGTCCAGCGAAGAGGAAGCGCAGCCGTTCTATGTCAATGCGCCGTTCGGCATCACGCTGGCGCACAACGGCAACCTGACCAACTGGGAGCAGCTGAAGATCGAGATGTTCCGCAACGACCGCCGGCACATCAACACCAATTCCGACTCCGAAGTGCTGCTCAACGTGCTGGCGCATGAAATCCAGCAGGCCACGCTCGGCTATTCGCTCGATCCGGCCGCGCTGTTCAAGGCGGTGGCATCGCTGCACCGCCGGGTCCGCGGCTCGTACGCGGTGGTCGCGCAGATCGCCGGCTTCGGCCTGCTGGCCTTCCGCGACCCCTACGGCATCCGGCCGCTGTGCCTGGGCGTCAACGAGACCGACGCCGGCACCGAGTACCTGGTGGCGAGCGAATCGGTGGCGCTGGAAGGCCTGGGCTTCCGCTTCGTGCGCGACGTGATCCCCGGCGAGGCGATCTTCATCGATGTCGACGGCAACATGACGAGCCAGCAATGCGCGGACAACCCGGTGCTCAACCCGTGCGCATTCGAATTCGTCTACCTGGCCCGTCCGGACTCGGTGATCGACGGCGCGTCGGTCTATCACTCGCGCCTGAAGATGGGCGAATACCTGGCCGACAAGATCAAGCGCGAATTCAGCACCGGCGATATCGACGTCGTGATGCCGATACCCGATTCGGCGCGGCCGTCCACCATCGAACTGGCGCTGAAGCTCAACCTCGACTACCGCGAGGGCTTCATCAAGAACCGCTACATCGGCCGCACCTTCCTGATGCCCGGCCAGGCGATACGCCGCAAGTCGGTGCGCCAGAAGCTCAATGCGATCGGATCTGAATTCAAGGGCAAGAGCGTGCTGCTGGTCGACGACTCCATCGTCCGCGGCACCACCAGCCGGGAAATCGTGCAGATGGCGCGCGACGCCGGCGCCCGCCGCGTGATTTTCGCGTCGGCCGCGCCGCCGGTGAAATTCCCGAATGTCTACGGCATCGACATGCCGACGCGCAGCGAACTGATCGCCTACGGCCGCACCGACGAGGAAGTGTGCCGCGAGATCACCGCCGACGCGCTGGTCTACCAGGACCTCGACGCGCTCAAGCGCTCCATTTCGGATGCCAACCCGTCCATCCGCCAGTTCGAGGCTTCCTGCTTCGACGGCAACTACGTGACCGGCGACATATCGCGGGACTACCTGGACCGCATCGAATACGCGCGCGGCAATCCGGAACCCGCCAACGACGACATGGTGCGCTCGCAGCTCAACCTGTCGCTGGCGCCGGCGGACTGATCACCGAGCCCGGGACCGTGCCAGCGCGGCCCCGGGCGCATCGAGCCTTAGCGAAATCCCACACATGAACGACAAACGACAGTACGGCTTCACCACCACGATCCTGCACAGCGACCGCCAGAAGAACATCGAGCATGGCTCGCTGCACAAGCCCATCCATACCTCGGTGGCGTTCGGCTACAAGGACGCGCGTGAACTGGCTGCGGTGTTCCAGGGCCGGCAGCCCGGCTACCGCTACGGCCGGCAGGGCAATCCGACCGTGTCCGCGCTGGAAGACAAGGTCAACAAGATGGAAAACGGCTACGGCACCATCTGTTTTTCCACAGGCATGGCAGCCATCGGCGCGGTAGCCCAGGCGCTGCTGCGGGATGGCGACCACGTTGTATCGTCGGCTTTCCTGTTCGGCAACACCAACAGTCTGTGGCAGACGGTGGCCGCGCAGGGCGTGTCGGTTTCGATGGTCGACGCGACCGATGTCGCCAATGTCGAGGCGGCGCTGACGCCGGCGACCCGCATCGTCTTCGTCGAAACCATTGCCAATCCGCGGACCCAGGTCGCCGACCTGGCGCGTATCGGCGCGCTGTGCCGCGAGCGGGGCATTCTCTACATCGTCGACAACACGATGACGTCGCCCTACCTGTTCCAGCCGAAATCGGTCGGCGCGGGCCTCGTGGTCAATGCGCTGACCAAGTCCATCGCCGGCCATGGCATCGCGCTGGGCGGCAGCCTGACCGACACCGGGACCTATGACTGGGCACGTTATCCGCACATCGCGGAAAACTACCGGAAATTCCCGCCGGTGCAGTGGGGCATGGCGCAGATCCGGGCCAAGGCCCTGCGCGACTTCGGCGGCTCGCTGGGGCCGGAAGCGGCGCATCACATCGCGGTCGGCGCGGAAACCATGGCGCTGCGGCTGGAGCGGGAATGCGGGAATGCGCTGGCACTGGCGCGCATGCTGGAGGCGGACGAGCGGGTCGCGGCGGTCCATTATCCCGGCCTGGCATCCCACCCGCAGCATGCGCTGGCGGGCGAACTGTTCCGGGCCTATGGCAGCCTGCTGAGCTTCGAGCTGAAGGACGATATCGACTGCTTCGATTTCCTGAACCGGCTGCAGCTCGCGATCCCGGCCAGCAATCTCGGCGACACCCGGACGCTGGTGATCCCGGTGGCGCATACGATCTTCTATGAAATGGGCGCGGAGCGTCGCGCCAGCATGGGGATCGCGGAATCGCTGATCAGGGTGTCGGTCGGCATCGAGGATACCGACGACCTGGTGGACGACTTCCGGCAGGCGCTGGCGCTGCAGTAATGCCCGTTTCCTGAAGGCCGGGACATCGGGCCGGCGGAGAACGTCCGATGCGGCAGGCCGGCTGGCGTGAAATCCACGGCCGGCGCGCAGCGCTGCGACGAGCAGCGCGTATTCCGGCAATGCGCCTTCGCTTCAGGGAACGATTTCCTTGGCCTGCTCGCGTTCCAGCCACTTCACCTTGATATTCGGCACATAGCTCTCGAACTGGTCCAGCAGCGCGGCCGCGTCCGGCGCATGCATCAGCAGCTGGGCATGATCGGCCCGCACGAATCCCTCGTTCACGAGGTGGTTGGCAAAGCCGGTCAGCCCATCGTAGAACCCGTTCACGTTCAGCAGGCCGATCGGTTTCTGGTGCAGGCCGAGCTGCGCCCAGGTCGTCACCTCGAACAGCTCTTCCAGCGTGCCGAAACCGCCCGGCATCGCGATGAATCCACCGGCCAGTTCGGCCATCATGGCCTTGCGTTCATGCATGTCCTTGACGATGTGCAGTTCGGTCAGGCCATGGTGGCCGAGTTCGCGCTTCATCAGCGCCTCCGGTATCACGCCGATCGCCCGGCCTCCGTTGGCCATGACTTCCTCGGCGATCGCACCCATCAGGCCGACATTGCCGCCGCCGTAGACAAGGCCGATATCGCGCCGGACCAGTTCGCGGCCCAGTGCGCGGGCAGCGTCTGCATAGGCCGGGGAAGCGCCGGCGGCGGAGCCGCAATAGACGCACAGTGTTGCTATTTTTTTCATGATGTCAGTTTTTCTGGAGGTCGCTTCGAGTACTCGTCGACCAGTTTGCGGAAAAGGGCGTGGGTGTCGCCGCGCAGGTAGGGACCGACGAGCGATAGCACTTGGTAACAGCCGCGCATCAATGCATCCGCCATGACCTGCTGCTCGGTGTAGCGGCGCGGGTTGAGCACGTATTCGTACGATAGCCAGTAGCTGGCCACCACGACCATGTTGGCCGACAGCGCCTCGATTTCCTGGTCGCTGGCGTCGAGCGCGCCGTCGCTGCGCAGCCCGGCGCACAGCTGCCTCGCCACCAGCACCTTGTGCCGGTAGATCTGCTTGAACTGCAGTTCGAGCTTGCGGTTGCGCGAGAGCAGGTCGGACAGGTCGCGGTAGAAAAAACGGTAGCGCCAGACCAGTTCGAAGATCAGGTGCAGGTAAAGCCAGACGTCTTCTATCGTCGGGCGCCGGTCTGCCGGCACCGACAGCATCCGGTTGATCTCATCCTCGAACTGCACGAAGATCGAGTCGACGATATCGTCCTTGTTGCGAAAGTGGTAATACAGGTTGCCGGGGGATATGTTGAGTTCTTCGGCAATGATGGTCGTCGTGATGTTCGGTTCGCCGAACTCGTTGAACAGGCGCAGCGATGTTTCCAGTATCCGTTCGCGGGTACGGCGTGGCGCTTTTGCTTGCATTGGCGGGAAACGTTCCTGAACTGTCCGGTAGGCCATAAGCATAGCATCGGATCCGCCGTTCCCGAAGCCAACCCGGCGCCGGCCGCGCCGCTGCGTCAGGGCATGACGACGGTGTCGATCACATGGATGACGCCATTGTCGGCGGCCACATCGCTCTCGATGACGTTGGCCTGGTCGACCGTGACCTTGCCGTTATCCGACTTCAGCGTGACGGGCGCGCCCTGCAGCGTGCTGGCCTTGCCCGGCTTGACCTCGGCGACCAGCATCCGTCCCTGGACGATATGGTGGGAGAGCACGGCGGCCAGCTTCGCCTTGTCCTTGTACAGCGCATCCCAGCTCCCTGCAGGCAGCCTGGAAAACGCGCCATCCTCCGGGGCGAAAATGGTATACGGGCCGCCGGATTTCAGGCTGTCGTCGAGTCCCGAGGCTTTCAGTGCGGCGGTAAATGTGCGCAGATTGGTCGAACTCGCCGATTTCTCTACCAGGTCGGCTGCGCCGGCGGCATGCGCCAGTGTCAGCAGCAATATCGCTGCGCTTGTCTTCGAACGTATCGTCATGTTTGGTCCTGATTTCGATGCTGTGGAGCATTGCGACGCAGTGCGCCGGATTGGCGAAAGCGTCAAGCTGTCTCCACTATGGTTGCCATACAATCGAAAAGTTTCAACACAAGTGCGAGGGCATGCGCCAGATCGGCGCCCGGCGGCTCGCCAGATTCCCCGAATGAAAACAGAAAACGCAGCGCTTCCGCTGCTCCGGATCGTCCTGTGGTCATGGCTGGCCGGCATTGCCTGCCTGTTCCTGGCCCTGCAGTTCAGTCCGCCGTGGTTCTCCATCGACGCGATGGGTGGCGCGCTGGTGACCGCGTTCCGCTCAAGCCTGCTGTATGTGCTGCCGCCGCTGCTGGCGCTGGCCGCATGGCGCTGGCGGCGCGGCCGGGTGGACCTGGCCGTGTCGGCGCTTGCGGCCCTGCTGTGGACGACGTTGACTGTCGGATGGTGGGCGATCCATTTCAATCCCTTCCCCTGGGCGGCAAGCCTGCGCAACATCATGCTGCTCCTGCCATCCATCCTGGTGCCGTGCCTGGTGTTCTGGCGCCTCGTCCGGCGCAAGCCGGGCTGACCGGCGCTACACACCGGCCTAGGCGGCCGAACCGATCGCGTCGATAACGACCTGCTGCACCCGTGGGTGCAGGCCGAGCGCCACGTGGCCGATGCCGTTGAACTCGATATTGCGTGCACCGGGGAGGTGCGACGACAGCTGCGGGGAAACGATATTGTCCTGGTGGGAAAAGATCGAGATGAAGAGCGGCCGCAATGCGGCATCTTCATCGCGGGCAAGGCTGTCCAGCCAGGCGCTGCATCGTCCGTTCTCGGCGTCGCCGGTCCACAGCATTTCCCTGACATTCTCGCCGGCGCCGAACCGGGCCAGCCCGGTGCCGCGATGCGGCGTGCCCAGCGTGACCACCCGCAGCACGCGTCGCGCCCCGTGGTCGCGCAGGTACGCGCGCGCGACCAGGCCGCCCATGCTGTGCGCGACGATGACGATCTGCTCGCGGCCGGTCTGCCGGCATATCTCCTCGATCCGCGCATGCAGCGCCGGCACGAACTGGTCGATGCTGGCGAGCATCGGCTCCAGGTCGATGCCATAGTGGCCGATGCCGGCGCGGGAAAGCGCACGGCTCATGAAGTGCCAATAACCGCTGTTGCAGCCGTAGCCGTGGACCAGCAGCACCGGCGCCGTGTCGGCTTCCCCAGGGCGGTCGCGGAAGGTGCAGAAGCCCATGGTCCAGGATGACGAGACCATCGACGCGCAATACTCGATTAAAAACAGGCGTAACGCAGCCAGCCGGCCAAGCCGATGGTCGAAGGGCGTTTCGCTGCGGTAGATCCAGGAGAGGCCGAAGTTGTTGGCGGTGATCGTCATGCGCACCAGCAGCACAATGGCGACCGCCAGCAGGGCCGCCGGCAGCTTGCCGTGCAGGCCCGCGTATCGCGTCAGCAGCAGGTAGATGCCGGCCGCGGCGAGCAGTTGTATTGCCAGGAGGATGCGGGTGACGCGAGCGACCATGGCCAGTTATCGGGGACGATCGGTTATTGACAGTCTCAGCGTTCGGATTGTCTCAGCGTTGCCGGCCGCGCTTGCGCTTGCCCAGTTTCAGCGGCAGGCGCACCAGGCGGGTCCGGGCCAGCCTGTCATGCAGGAACTGGCGGTCCGGGCCAAGATACATCGTCAGCGCCCAGGCAACCATGCTCGCGGCCGGCAGCAGCACCAGCATCCAGCCCTTCGCATTGATCAGCCAGGCCAGGAGCAGGCCGGGAAGGAACCACATCCAGGCGAGCACATAGCGCAGCAGCGCCTGCCAGGCCGGCAGGTCTTTTCCATCCGTGCGTTCGACGCGGATGCGCCAGGTTTTCATCGCCAGCGTCTGGCCGCCATGCACCCAGAACCACGAGAAGTAGGCCGCCAGCACCAGGAATAGCCAGGTCTCCATCGCGCCGCGCAGGTAAAGCCCGTGGCGCTGCTGGGTCAGCGTCGAAAACAGGTAGCCGGAGATGAACAGGACGCCGAACAGCAGCATGGCCTCGTACACCATGCACGCCAGGCGCACCCTTAACGGGGGGATTGGATGCGGTTCCAAAATAGGCAACTACTGAACGGCGGACGGCTGCGGCGGCGGCTGCCTGAGCACGGATTTCGATGGCGGGACGAGCTTGCTCTTGTCGTGCGCGGCGGGAGGCAGGTTGGTGACGCGCTTCCGGGCGGCCGCTTCTTCCACCAGCTTCTTCTTTTGTTCGTCGGAAAGCTGCTGGTACTCCTGCCACTGCGCGGTTTTCTGGTCCGGTTCCAGCTTCTTGGTCCGCGAATAGCTTTCGCGGGCAACCCGCCGTTCTTCCGGCGTCAGCTTGACCCATTCCCGCATGCGCTCCTGCATCCTTGCCTGCTGTTCAGGCGGAAGGCTGGAGTAGCGCTTGGTCAGTTCTATCCATTTCTTCTTGCGCGCGCCGTCCAGCCTGTCCCAGTCCGCGGCCAGCGGCGCGAGCGCCTGCTGCTGCGTCGGATTGAGTTCCGCCCACAGGGGTTTCGAAAGAGGGGCCTGTTTGGCCACGGCCGCCGGCTTGGCTGTCGCGGAAGCCTGCGCACCGACGCTGTGCGCCGACGACACGCTGCTCGTCAAAGCAATCACGCAGGCGATCACGCAGGCAGGCGCTGAAGCTGCGCGCCATGCGGAACGCGCCACGTCATTCGCCCTGTTGCGCAAGATAGGCATTAAATCCGTGGTCGAGATAGGCATTGAGCGGCAATTCGTCGGTCAGCACCATTGCGTCGATTTCTGCAAGATCGACGATGTGCTGTCTTTTCTCGGCTTGATACATGCCGACCAGGCTGGCGAACACGATGACGACAGGCAGCGCGACGCTCATGCGGCCGAGCCATGAAACCGGCCGGCTGAAGAAGCCTGCGCCATCGCTGCCATGCGCCGCTGCGAGACGCGGCAGAAGCACCCGGCGGCCGGTGTCCGGTTTCTTGCGGGAAAGCGCAAGCTGCCGCGCGGCCGCAAGGCGGCTGCCGGTAGCGGCAGGCAGTTGATCGAGATTTTCATTGAGCGCATGCCGGACCCGGTATGCGAAGTTGATTTCTTTGGCATTCATAAACGTATTCCTCTGGATTTCAGGGCATGAGCCAGGGTGTGTGTCGCTCGCGAGCAGTGGGTCTTTACGCTACCCTCCGAACATCCCATGATCGCGGCGGTTTCCGCGACGTCCATATCCTGCCAATAACGTAGAAGAAACGCTTCGCGTTGACGTCCGGGGAGTTTTTGTACTTCGTCGTCGATCGCGTTGAGCACCTGGTCGCGCGACACCTTGTCCTCGCTGGACTCGGCCGCCATGCTGCCTTCCTCTGCCTCGAAGGTTTCCAGCACGTCGTACTGGTCGCTGTCGTCGGCATTGCCCCGCAGTCCGGAAAACAGGGTCACCCAGGTGTTCCTGACCTTTTCGCGGCGAAAGTAATCGTGGATCGTGTTCTGGAGTATTCGCTGGAACAGCAGCGGGAGTTCGGCAGCCGGCTTGTCCCCGTATTTCTCCGACAGCTTGATCATCGCGTCCTGCACGATATCGAGTGCCGATTCGTCCCGCCGGACGGCAAATGCAGCCTGCTTGAACGCACGACGTTCGACGCTTTGGAGAAAGTCGGAAAGTTCTTTGTCGGAGGCCATTCGGTGCGACGCGCTCGTATTGCCGGCGCTAAGGGTGGAAAGGGTCGAAAACCCGGGACAGCCTGCTGATGCGGATTTGCAATGTTGCGCATGCTAGCAAAAAACACCCTGGTTGTCCGCTTTTTCTGGCTGAAACGGGTGGCATTGCACCGGTTTTGTGAACAATTTGTCTTGACCAATAATGCATCACGCAGTACCTTATCGTTCCCCCGCAACTCGGGGTCGTTTGATGTCTTCCGGCGCGCGCCCCATGATGATGCCGCTGTCGAAGACGCGCTTCATTTGAAAGCTGTTTGCTCTAACCCGCGCCAAAAGCGCGAGAAACCCGCACAAGAACCCAGAACCTCCGGCTGAACGAGTGGCGTTTAGCGCCGATTTGAACCGCATACAACCCTGCGCGACGAATCAGCGTGACCGCACAAGGAAGGGATGCCCCAGGACTGTTTCAACGGCGGTTTCGACAGGAGAGAGCATCCGATCAATCTCCAATGGGACCTTGAAAGGACTTGGTAATGACCCAGGAAATACTCACCGGCGCAGACATCGTTGTCCGCTGCCTGGCCGAAGAAGGCGTGGAACACGTGTTCGGCTATCCCGGCGGCGCCGTGCTCTACATCTACGACGCTATCTTCAAGCAAGACAAATTCCAGCACATCCTGGTTCGCCACGAGCAGGCCGCCATCCATGCGGCGGATGCCTACTCGCGCAGCTCGACCAAGGTCGGCGTGGCGCTCGTGACATCCGGTCCCGGCGTGACGAATGCGGTAACCGGCCTCGCGACCGCCTACATGGATTCGATCCCGATGGTGATCATTTCCGGGCAGGTGCCGTCCACGGCGATCGGCCAGGACGCGTTCCAGGAGTGCGACACCGTCGGCATCACCCGTCCCTGCGTCAAGCACAACTTCTTGGTGAAGGATGTGAAGGACCTGGCGATGACGATGAAGAAGGCGTTCTACATCGCCACTACCGGCCGTCCCGGCCCGGTGCTGGTCGACATTCCCAAAGACATTTCGATGCACACCTGCGCTTACGAGTATCCAAAGGAACTCGAAATGCGCTCGTACAAGCCGGTGGACAAGGGCCATGCCGGCCAGATCCGCAAGGCGATGCAGCTGCTGCTGTCGGCCGAGCGGCCGATGATCTATTCCGGCGGCGGCGTCATCCTCGCCAATGCCTCGCCCGAACTGAACAAGCTGGTCGACCGCCTGGGCTTCCCGTGCACGAACACGCTGATGGGCCTCGGCGCCTACCGCGCGTCGAGCGACAAGTTCGTCGGCATGCCCGGCATGCACGGGACCTATGAAGCCAATATGGCCATGCAGCACTGCGACGTGCTGATCGCCATCGGCGCCCGTTTCGATGACCGCGTGATCGGCAATCCCAAGCATTTCGCGTCGCATCCGCGCAAGATCATCCATATCGATATCGACCCGTCGTCGATTTCCAAGCGCGTCAAGGTCGACATCCCTATCGTCGGCAATGTGAAGGACGTGCTGCAGGAACTGCTGACGCAGATCGACGCCGCCGACGCGCAGGCGATCCGCCCGAATCCGGCGGCGCTGGCCAGCTGGTGGGTGCAGATCAACCAGTGGCGCGAGCGCGACTGCCTGAAGTACCCGACCTCGCGCGAAGTCATCAAGCCGCAGTCCGTGGTGCAGAAGGTATGGGAAGTGACGAACGGCGACGCCTTCATCACCTCCGACGTCGGCCAGCACCAGATGTGGGCGGCGCAGTACTACAACTTCGACAAGCCGCGCCGCTGGATCAACTCCGGCGGACTTGGCACGATGGGCGTCGGCCTGCCGTACGCAATGGGCGTGCAGATGGCCAATCCCGACGCCACCGTCGCCTGCATCACCGGCGAGGCGTCGATCCAGATGTGCATACAGGAGCTCGCGACCTGCAAGCAGTATCACCTGACGCCCAAGATCGTCCTGCTCAACAACCGCTTCCTGGGCATGGTCCGCCAGTGGCAGCAGATCGACTACGGCTCGCGCTATTCCGAGTCGTACATGGATTCGCTGCCGGACTTCACGATGCTGGCCGAGTCTTTCGGCCACGTCGGCATGAAGATCGAGAACCCGAATGATGTCGACGGCGCGCTGCGCGAAGCATTTGCGATGAAGGACAGGCTGGTGTTCATGAACTTCATCACGGACCAGACCGAGAACGTCTGGCCGATGGTCAAGGCCGGCAAGGGCCTGACTGAAATGCTGCTGGGTTCGGAGGATCTGTAATGCGCCATATCGTCTCTGTGCTGCTGGAAAACGAAGCCGGCGCCCTGTCCCGCGTGGTGGGCCTGTTCTCCGCCCGTGGCTACAACATCGAAACCCTGACCGTTGCGCCGACCGAGGACGCAACGCTGTCCCGCATGACCATCGTCACCTCGGGTTCCGACGATGTGATCGAGCAGATCACCAAGCACCTGAACCGACTGATCGAAGTCGTCAAGGTGGTCGACCTGACCGAAGGTGCGCACATCGAGCGTGAACTGATGCTCATCAAGGTGCGCGCAGTGGGCAAGGAGCGTGAAGAGATGAAGCGCACCGCGGACATTTTCCGCGGCCGCATCATCGACGTCACCGAGAAGACCTACACGATCGAGCTGACCGGCAACAAGGGCAAGCTCGACGCATTCATCGACTCGATCGACCGCAGCGCCATCCTCGAAACCGTGCGCACCGGCGGCTCCGGCATCGGCCGCGGCGAGCGCATCCTCAAAGTTTAACCAGCCACCAACACATAAATCTTAGGAAGATCATGAAAGTTTTCTACGACAAAGACTGCGACCTGTCCCTCATCAAGGGCAAGAATGTCGCCATCATCGGCTATGGCTCGCAGGGCCACGCCCATGCGCAAAACCTCAACGATTCCGGCTGCAAGGTCACTGTCGGCCTGCGCCGCGGCGGCGCTTCCTGGAACAAGGTGCAGGCCGCCGGCCTGAACGTGGCCGAGGTCAATGAGGCAGTCAAGGCTGCCGACGTCATCATGATCCTGCTGCCGGACGAGAACATCGCCCAGGTCTACAACGAGAATGTCGCGCCGAATGCCAAGGAAGGCGCCGTGCTGGCGTTTGCCCACGGCTTCAACGTGCATTACGGCCAGGTCGTGCCGCGCGCTGACCTCGACGTGATCATGATCGCGCCGAAGGCGCCGGGCCACACCGTGCGCTCGACCTACGCGCAGGGCGGCGGCGTGCCGCACCTGGTGGCGGTGTACCAGGACAAGTCGGGCAATGCCCGTGACATCGCGCTGTCGTATGCGATGGCCAATGGCGGCGGCCGCGCCGGCATCATCGAGACCAACTTCCGCGAAGAGACCGAGACCGACCTGTTCGGCGAGCAGGCCGTGCTGTGCGGCGGCACCGTGGAACTGATCAAGGCCGGTTTCGAGACGCTGGTCGAAGCAGGCTATGCGCCTGAAATGGCCTACTTCGAGTGCCTGCATGAACTGAAGCTGATCGTCGACCTGATCTATGAAGGCGGCATCGCCAACATGAACTACTCGATCTCCAACAACGCGGAATACGGCGAGTACGTGACCGGCCCGCGCATGGTGACCGCGGAGACCAAGGATGCGATGCGCCAGGTGCTGAAGGACATCCAGACCGGCGAATATGCGAAGAGCTTCATCCTGGAAAACAAGGCCGGCGCGCCGACCCTGATTTCCCGTCGCCGCCTGACTTCCGAGCACCAGATCGAGGAAGTCGGCGCCAAGCTGCGCGCGATGATGCCGTGGATCGCGAAGAACAAGCTGGTCGACCAAAGCAAGAACTGACCTGGTCCAATCGACACAAGAAGCTGTGCCTTGTGCGCAGCTTTTTTTTCGTCTGTATCAAGGAGTATCCATGAAGAAGATTGCAGCATTGATCGCCGTCGCCGCGCTGGCTTCCCCAAGCTGGGCGCAGGCGCCGCAAAGTTTCCAGACCAGCGGCACGCTGGTGGTGGTGCCGGCTTCCGGCGAAGTGCGGCTTGCCAACGATGAAGCCGTGCTGACGCTGATGGTGGAAGAGCAGGACAAGGACAAGTCCGCCGCGGCGTCACGCGTGAACCAGAAAATGAAGCAGGGCGTCGACATCGTCAAGCGGCAGGATCCGTCCGCTGTCTTGCAGACGCGCGGCTATTACACCTATCCGGTCTACCCTGAAAACCAGTCGCCCCGGGCGGCCGGCGCGCGCCTGCAGCCGGTCGGATGGCGGGTCGGCCAGTACCTGGATGCAACCACCACCAGCCTCGCGACGCTCCCGGCGACGGTGGCGGCCGCTCAGAAGGTGCTCGCGGTAAACGGGCTGCGTTTCGGCCTGTCGTCGGCGAGCGCGAAAAAGCTCGACGAGGAGCGGATCGCGGCAACCTATCGCAACCTCGGCGAGCGCATCGCGTCCATCTCGCGGGCCATGGGACGCAATCCCGCCGATGCGATCCTCGACACGCTCGATTTCGAGGGATCGGGCAATTACGTCCAGCAGGAAATGGCGCCGAAGATGATGCGTTCGGCGGCCGCCCAGGATGCGCAGGCGGTCGAGGAACCGAGTTTCGAGCCGGGCGAGACGACGCTGCAGATGCGCGCGGTGGGCAAGGTCCGATTCCGTTGAAGCGGGAAGGGTTACTTTTGGGCAGCGCTCGTCTAGAATAACGACGTTTTATAATTGCCGCCGTAGCGTCATCGAACCCATGTGCGCATCTGTTGTCTGTTTCGCGGGCGCACGGTGCGACCATGCCGTACCGCTCGCATCTCACTGAAACGGAACCAATATGGGTACATTCAACCGGCGCAAGCCCAAAGGCAATGTCACGCAGTTTCCCAAGTCGCCGCGCTCGCTGCGCCACGGCCTGCGTCGCACGCCGCCGGAGGCGCCGGCCGAGGCCACCGTCATCCGGCGTCGCCGCGGCATCTATCTGCTGCCGAACGCCTTCACCACGGCGGCCCTGTTCTTCGGCTTCTATGCGATCGTGATGGCGATGAACCTGAGGTTCGACCAGGCCGCGATCGGCATATTCGCCGCAATGGTGCTGGATGCGGTCGACGGCCGCGTCGCCCGGCTGACCAATACCCAGAGCGAATTCGGCGCGCAGTACGACAGCTTGTCCGACATGGTGTCCTTCGGGGCCGCGCCGGCGCTGGTGATGTACGAATGGTCGCTGCGCGGCCTGGGCAAGTGGGGCTGGCTGGCGGCCTTTGTCTACTGTGCCGGCGGCGCGCTGCGCCTGGCCCGGTTCAACACCAATATCGCCGTGGTCGACAAGCGCTATTTCCAGGGCCTGCCCAGCCCGGCGGCGGCCGCGCTGGTGGCCGGCTTCGTCTGGGTGATGGACGACCTGCGTTATGCGGGCGCCCAGCTCACCTGGGCCGCATGGGGCATCACGCTGTTCGCGGGCCTGACCATGGTGACCAACGTGCCGTTCTACAGTTTCAAGGACGTCAACTTCCGCAAGTCGGTGCCCTTCATCGCGGTATTCGTGATCGTGCTGCTGTTCGTCGCCGTGTCGAGCGATCCGCCCAAGGTATTGTTCGGCCTGTTCATCCTGTACGGCCTGTCCGGCTATGCGATCTTTTTCTGGCGCATGATCAAGGGCAAGCCGGTCAGCATCGTGCAGACCCGCCCGGAACACGACATCGCCGAAGATCACGACTAGCCTGCCGGACCGGCAGGCGCCATCATCATTATCCATCCAGACCCGACACCCGTCGTCACCGTCATCACCAGGAGAGCAGCCATGGCCGCCAGCGCAGAAAAACTGATCATATTCGACACCACCTTGCGTGACGGCGAACAGTCCCCGGGCGCATCGATGACGAAGGACGAGAAGATACGCATCGCCCGCCAGCTTGAGCGGCTGAAGGTCGACATCATCGAAGCCGGTTTCGCGGCGTCGTCGCAAGGCGACTTCGAAGCCATCCGGGCCATCGCCGGCATCATCAAGGATTCGACCGTCTGCTCGCTGTCGCGCGCCAACGACCGCGACATTGCACGGGCAGCCGAAGCGCTGGCCGCGGCGCCGCGCAAGCGCATCCATACCTTCATCGCGACGTCGGCGCTGCACATGGAAAAGAAGCTGCGGATGACGCCGGACCAGGTGCATGAGCAGGCCAGACTGGCGGTGCGTTTCGCGCGCCAGTTCACCGACGATGTCGAGTTCAGCCCCGAGGACGGCAGCCGCTCCGACATGGACTTCCTGTGCCGTGTCATCGAGTCGGTCATCAAAGAAGGCGCGAGCACCATCAACTTCGCCGACACGGTGGGCTACGGCGTGCCGGAACTGTACGGCCAGATGATACGCAGCCTGCGCGAGCGGATTCCCAACTCCGACAAGGCGGTCTGGTCCGTGCATTGCCATAATGACCTCGGCATGGCGGTGGCCAACTCGCTGGCCGGCGTGATGATAGGCGGGGCGCGCCAGGTCGAATGCACGATCAACGGCCTCGGCGAGCGTGCCGGCAATACCGCGCTGGAAGAGATCGTGATGGCGGTGCGGACGCGGCGCGACCACTTCAACCTCGACATCGGCGTCGATGCGTCGCAGATCGTGCCGACTTCCAAGCTGGTCTCGCAGATCACCGGTTTCGCGGTGCAGCCCAACAAGTCGGTGGTCGGCGCCAATGCGTTCGCCCATGCGTCCGGCATCCACCAGGACGGCATCCTGAAGGCACGGGACACCTATGAGATCATGCGCGCGGAAGACGTGGGCTGGACCGCCAACAAGATCGTGCTGGGCAAGCTGTCGGGCCGCAATGCGTTCAAGCAGCGGCTCGAGGAACTGGGCATCAAGCTCGAATCGGAGTCGGAAGTCAACGCCGCATTCGGCCGCTTCAAGGAGCTTGCCGACCGCAAGTCGGATATCTTCGATGAAGACATCATGGCGCTGGTGTCGGACGAGCAGCAGTCGCACGAGAACGAGCACTACCGGTATGTGTCGCTGTCGCAGCATTCGGAAACCGGCGAACGTCCGGCGGCAGAAATCGTGTTCTCGGTCGACGGCAAGGAAGTCCGCTGCAGCGGGCAGGGCAACGGCCCGGTGGACGCGATCGTCAATGCGATCGAGTCGAATGCGCAGAGCGGCTGCGAGCTGCTGCTGTTCTCGGTAAACGCCATCACCACCGGCACCCAGTCGCAGGGCGAAGTGACGATGCGGCTTTCCAAGGCCGGACGCATCGTCAATGGCGTCGGTGCCGACCTCGACATCGTCGTGGCGTCCGCGAAGGCCTACCTGTCGGCGCTCAACAAGCTGCATTCCAAGACGGAGAAGCTCAATCCGCAGCTTTGACGGGAATCCATTCGCGGGGCGAAAGACCGTACGGCAACATGGCGGCGCACTGATTTCGTGCTAAGGTTGTTGCCAGTTTATTACCGACTCGCCCCTGTGACTATTCCCTTGCCCACGCTTGCCGGTCTTCGGCGCCTGCGCGGGCAACAACGCTGCCTATGACCCATATCGTAATTCTGGGCTGCGGCTTCGGTGGTCTCGAAGCCGCCCGCACCCTGGCGCGCGCCGACGTGCGCATCACGCTGATCGATCGCAGCAACCATCACCTGTTCCAGCCCCTGCTATACCAGGTCGCCACTGCCGGCCTGTCGGGACCGGCCATCGCCGCGCCGATCCGGCACATCCTGGCGCGCCAGCGCAATCTGACGACGCTGATGGGATCGGTGACGTCGGTGGACACAAACCAGCGCACGGTCAGCCTTGCCGATGGCGATGTGATCGCCTATGACCACCTGATCGTCGCCACCGGCTCCACCCACAGCTATTTCGGCAACGACCAGTGGGCCGAGTTCGCACCCGGCCTGAAAACGCTGGGCGACGCATTCGAGATCAGGCGCCGCATCCTGATGAGCTTCGAGCGGGCCGAGCGGGAGACCGATGAGGCGGCGCAATCGGCCTGGCTGACCTTCGTCGTGGTCGGCGGCGGCGCGACCGGCGTGGAAATGGCGGGAACCATGACCGAGATTGGCCGCTATACGCTCAATGGCGAATACCGCCGCATCGATTCGCGCAGGGCCAGGGTCGTGCTGGTCGAAGGCAGCGACAGGGTGCTGCCGCCTTATCCGCCCGACCTGTCCGAAAAGGCCCGCCTGCAGCTGGTCCAGCTTGGCGTCGATGTGCGCACCGGCTGCAAGGTTACCGCGATCGATAAAGACGGGGTCACGTACACCGGTTCCAACGGGGAAGAGCGGCTCGCCGCGAAAACCGTCATCTGGTCGGCAGGCGTCGCCGCATCGCCCATAGGCAAGACATTGGGCGTGCAGGTGGATCGCGCGGGAAGGGTGCCGGTCGGGCCCGACCTGACCATTCCCGGCCATCCCGAAGTCTACGTGGTCGGCGACCTGGCTTCCGCGACATCGGACGGCAAGCCGGTGCCTGGCGTCTCGCCCGCGGCCAAGCAGATGGGCCGCACCGCGGCGCGCAACATCCTGCTGCGGATGCGGGGCAAGCCGCCGGAAACGTTCCACTACAAGGATTACGGGTCGCTGGCGACCATAGGACGCAAATCGGCAGTCGCGCAGGTCGGCAAGATCAAGTTCTCGGGTTTTCCCGCCTGGCTGTTCTGGCTTTTCGTCCACGTGTATTTCCTGATCGGCTTTCGCAGCCGGCTGATGGTGCTGACCGACTGGGCCTGGGCCTATTTCACCTTCAAGCGTAATGCTCGGCTCGTCGTCGGCACCGAGGAAGAGCCCGATGTGCTGGAGGGCGGCAGGCCGCGGCGACGCATCGACCAGCCTGGCTGAAAGCGTTGATCGGCTGTTGCCATTACAATCAGCGTTTTTCAACCCCAGTCACCGCGACTGTTTTGATGGACATTCCATGCGCGCTATAGAAATTACCAAGCCCGGAGCACCCGACGTACTGCAACTCTGCGAGCGGCCGATGCCGGTTGCCAATGCGGGCGAAGTCATCATCAAGGTCCATGCGGCGGGCATCAACCGCCCGGACGTGCTTCAGCGGACCGGCAATTATCCGGTGCCGCCCGGCGCGTCGGACTTGCCCGGCCTGGAAGTGGCCGGTGAGATCGTCGACGGCGACCTGGCCGGCAGCGGCTTTTCCAAGGGCGACATGGTTTGTGCGCTGGTGCAGGGCGGCGGCTATGCCGAGTATTGCGCGGCGCCCATCGCGCAGTGCCTGCCGGTGCCCAAGGGCCTGTCCGCGGTCGAGGCGGCATCCCTGCCGGAAACCTTCTTCACCGTGTATAGCAATGTGTTCGACCGCGCGCGCCTGAGCGAGGGCGAGACCCTGCTGGTCCAGGGCGGCACCTCCGGCATCGGCGTGACCGCCATCCAGCTCGCCACCGCGATGGGACACCGTGTGTTCGCCACCGCCGGCAGCGACGACAAGTGCCGCGCATGCGAATCGCTGGGCGCGGAGAAGGGCATCAATTACCGGACCGAGGATTTCGTCGAGGTGGTCAAGGCCGCCACCGGCGGCAAGGGCGTCGACGTGGTGCTCGACATGGTCGCCGGCGACTATCTACCGCGCGAAGTCAGCTGCCTCGCCGACGACGGCCGCATCGTGATCATCGCGCTGCTGGGCGGCGCGAAGGCCACCGTCAACCTGGGCGACGTGCTGCGTCGCCGGCTGACAATCACCGGTTCCACGCTGCGCCCGCGTCCGGTCGCCTTCAAGGCCGCAATTGCTGCCAGCCTGAAGGAAAAGGTCTGGCCTTTGCTTGAGTCGGGCAAGATCAAGCCGGTCATTTTCAAGACCTTCCCGCTGGCGCAGGCAGCCGAGGCGCATACGCTGATGGAGTCGAGCACGCACGTGGGCAAGATCGTGCTGCAGGTTATCTAATAGCTGCCTGACCCGGCTGGCGGCAGGCTCGCCAGCCGGGTCTCAATTTGACCGTCCCGGACGCGCCGCGCTAGAATGACGGGTTATTGAAAATTCAGAAAATATGCGCCGCAAACTCATTGCCGGTAACTGGAAAATGAACGGCAGCCTCGCAGCCAACGCTGCGCTGCTATCCGACATCCAGTCCCACCTGACCTCTCCCTCCTGCGACGTGGCAGTCTGCGCGCCAGCGCCTTATCTCGAACAATGCCGCACGATGCTGGCCGACGGCGCCATCGCCTGGGGCGCGCAGGACGTGTCGGACCACGAGTCGGGCGCCTATACCGGCGAAATATCCGCAGCGATGCTGACGGATTTCGACTGTGCTTACGTTATTACTGGCCATTCCGAGCGGCGCGCCTACCATGGTGAGAGCGATGCGCTGGTCGGACGGAAATCGGCGCGTGCGCTGGCTGCCGGACTGCGGCCCATCGTCTGCGTCGGCGAAACATTGGAAGAGCGCGACGCCGGCCAGACCGAGCTGGTCGTCCAGCGCCAGCTCGATGCGGTGCTGAAAGAAGTGGCAGACGCCGACCTGGTCCGGCTCGTCATCGCTTATGAGCCGGTCTGGGCAATTGGCACTGGCAAGACCGCGACGCCGCAGATGGCGCAGGATGTCCATGCTTTCCTGCGCGCCCGGCTGGCCGCGCGCCATGCCGCTGCCGCGACGCAGATCCAGATCCTTTACGGCGGCAGCATGAAGCCCGACAACGCAGCCGACCTGCTGGCGATGGAAGACATCGACGGCGGACTCATCGGAGGCGCGGCGCTGAAGGCGGCCGATTTCCTCGCCATCATTCATGCAGCCGCATAACGTTTTATCCTAGAACTGGAATTTTTTAATGAACACACTGCTTACCGTCATGATCGTCATCCAGGTGCTGTCCGCGCTGACGATCATCGGCCTGGTCTTATTGCAACACGGGAAGGGCGCCGACATGGGCGCCGCGTTCGGGTCCGGCGCTTCGGGCAGCCTGTTCGGCGCGACCGGCTCGTCCAACTTCCTGTCGAAGTCGACCGGTGTTGCCGCCGCGATTTTCTTTGGCGCGACGCTGGCGCTGGCCTTCCTCGGCAATCGTCCGGCATCGGTGACCGGGGGAGTGATGGACAGGCTGCCGGCGAGCACGGTGCCTGCGAACACCGCACCTGCCGCGCCGGCGCCGGTTGCGCCTGCCGCACCTGTCGAACAAGGCCAATCGGGCCAGATTCCAAAGTAAGAATTTATCGTTTTATGCAATTTCCGGGCGAAATCGTGCATTGAATAAAGAGTTCAAACCGGTTAAAATGCAGGGCTTGCCGACGTGGTGAAACTGGTAGACACGCTATCTTGAGGGGGTAGTGGCGAAAGCTGTGCGAGTTCGAGTCTCGCCGTCGGCACCAAAATAATAAAGCCAGCTGGGGACTTCCTTAGCTGGCTTTTTCTCGAGAATGTTGTTTAGTTTGCAAGTGCGTTTGCAGCAGCCGCCTGTCAAGGCTGGACATTCATCATACGGCGACCCATCGTGAACCTCGAAAATTATCTCCCCGTACTACTATTTATCCTTGTCGGCATCGCCGTAGGCATTGCGCCGCAGGTGCTGGGGCGTGTCCTTGCACCCCATCGGCCCGACGTCCAGAAGAACTCTCCTTACGAATGCGGCTTCGAGGCATTCGAAGACGCGCGGATGAAGTTCGACGTGCGTTATTACCTTGTTGCTATTTTATTCATCCTGTTTGACCTGGAAACAGCGTTCTTCTTCCCATGGGGTGTCGCCATGCGCGACCTCGGCTGGCCTGGCTTCGTTACGATGCTGGTCTTCATCGCCGAGTTCGTCGTTGGCTTCTGGTACATCTGGAAGAAGGGCGCTCTGGATTGGGAATAAGCCATGTCTCTTGAAGGTGTAATGAACGAAGGATTTGTCACCACCACGGCTGACAAACTGATCAACTGGACCCGCACCGGGTCGATGTGGCCGATGACATTCGGCCTGGCCTGCTGTGCAGTCGAGATGATGCATGCGGGCGCCTCGCGTTACGATCTCGACCGTTTCGGCGTCGTGTTTCGCCCCTCGCCGCGTCAGTCCGACGTGATGATCGTGGCCGGCACGCTGTGCAACAAGATGGCGCCCGCGCTGCGCAAGGTCTACGACCAGATGGCGGAGCCGCGCTGGGTCATCTCGATGGGCTCGTGCGCCAACGGCGGCGGTTATTACCACTATTCGTACTCCGTGGTGCGCGGTTGCGACCGCATCGTGCCGGTCGATATCTATGTGCCCGGTTGCCCGCCGACGGCGGAAGCGCTGATCTACGGCATCATGCAGCTGCAGAACAAGATCAAGCGCACCAACACCATCGCCCGTTAACGGCATTCCAGACGGAACTATGACGACAAAACTTGAAACGCTGGAAGCCGGGCTGCGCAATGCGCTTGGCGATCATCTGCAGGACCTGACTGTCGCGCTGGGCGAAATTACCGTACTGGTAAAGGCGGCCGATTACCTTTCCGTAATGCGCGTAATGCGCGACCATGCCGATCTCCGTTTCGAAGAGCTGATCGACCTGTGCGGCGTCGACTACTCCGCGTACGGCGACGGGACCTACGACGGCCCGCGTTTCGCGGTGACGTCGCATCTGCTGTCGATGACCCATAACTGGCGTGTCCGGGTGCGCGTGTTCGCACCGGACGACGACATGCCGCTGGTGGCGTCGCTGGTCGACATCTGGTCAGCCGCGAACTGGTACGAGCGCGAGGCATTCGACTTCTTCGGCATCCTGTTCGACGGCCACAACGACCTGCGCCGCATCCTGACCGACTACGGCTTCATCGGCCACCCGTTCCGCAAGGACTTCCCGGTCACCGGGTATGTCGAGATGCGCTACGACCCGGAACAGAAGCGCGTGATTTATCAGCCGGTGACCATCGAGCCGCGTGAAAACGTGCCGCGCGTCATCCGTGAAGAAAATTACGGGATCAAGAACCATGGCTGAAATCAAGAACTACACACTGAACTTCGGTCCGCAGCACCCGGCAGCGCACGGCGTGCTGCGGCTGGTGCTGGAGCTGGATGGCGAAGTCATCCAGCGGGCCGACCCGCATATCGGCCTGCTGCATCGCGCGACCGAGAAGCTGGCCGAGCAGAAAACCTACCTGCAGTCCGTGCCCTACATGGACCGCCTCGATTACGTCTCGATGATGTGCAACGAGCATGCCTACGTGATGGCAATCGAGAAGATGCTCGGCATCGAGGTGCCGTTGCGCGCGCAGTACATCCGCGTGATGTTCGACGAGATCACGCGCCTGCTGAATCACCTGCTGTGGCTGGGCGCGCATGCGCTGGACGTCGGCGCGATGGGCGTGTTCCTGTACGCGTTCCGCGAGCGCGAGGATCTGATGGACTGCTACGAGGCAGTGTCCGGCGCACGGATGCATGCGGCGTACTACCGTCCGGGCGGCGTCTACCGCGACCTGCCGGATGCGATGCCGAAATACACGGCGTCCATCATCCGCAACGAGAAGGCAATCAGGCAGCTCAACGAAAACCGCCAGGGCTCGCTGCTGGATTTCATCGAAGACTTCACCAACCGCTTTCCCGGTTATGTCGACGAATATGAAACCCTGCTGACCGACAACCGCATCTGGAAGCAGCGCCTGGTCGGCATCGGCGTCGTTACGCCGGAGCGGGCGATGGCAATGGGCTTTACCGGTCCGATGCTGCGCGGCTCTGGCATCGAATGGGACCTGCGGCGCAAGCAGCCGTATGAAGTGTACGACCTGCTGGACTTCGACATCCCGCTGGGCACCAACGGCGACTGCTACGACCGTTACCTGGTGCGCGTCGAAGAGATGCGCCAGTCCAACCGCATCATCAAGCAGTGCATCGAATGGCTGCGCAACAACCAGGGCCCGGTCATGGTCGACAACCACAAGGTTGCGCCGCCGGGACGGGTCGACATGAAGTCCAACATGGAAGAGCTGATCCATCACTTCAAGCTCTTCACCGAGGGCTTTCACGTGCCTGCCGGCGAAGCCTATGCGGCAGTCGAGCACCCGAAAGGCGAGTTCGGCATCTACCTGGTGTCCGACGGCGCGAACAAGCCGTACCGGCTGAAAATTCGGGCGCCGGGCTTCCCGCACCTGCAAGGGCTGAACGAGATGGCCAAGGGCCACATGATCGCCGACGCGGTCACCATCATCGGCACCCAGGACATCGTATTCGGCGAGATCGACAGATAAGTCCGGGCGCGGCGCGCATCGGCATTTGAGGCAAACACAATGGTGTTATCAGAGCAAGCGTACAGAAAAATAGATCGCGAGATCGGCAAGTTTCCGGCGGACCAGAAACAGTCCGCGGTAATGGCCGCGCTCGCCATCGCGCAGGACGAAGCAGGCTGGCTGTCGCCCGAGGTCATGGAAGCAATCGCCGCCTACCTCGACATGGCGCCGATCGCTGTGCAGGAAGTCGCCACGTTTTATGCGATGTACAACCTGGAGCCGATGGGAAGAAGCAAGATCACCATCTGCACCAACCTGCCATGCGCATTGTCCGGCGGCGAGAAGGCTGCCCACTACCTGAAACAGAAGCTCGGCATCGGCTACCGCGAAACCACGGCGGACGGCATGTTCACGCTGCAGGAAGGCGAGTGCATGGGCGCCTGCGGCGACGCGCCGGTGCTGCTGGTGAATAACAAGCGCATGTGCAGCCTGATGTCGGACCAGAAGATCGACGCGCTGCTGGAGGAACTGAAGAAATGACCAGCCTGCATAATCGTCACATCAAGCCGCTGATCCTGGAAGGCCTGGACGGCGCCAACTGGCATCTGAAGGATTACGTGCAGCGCGGCGGCTATGCGTCGCTGCGCCGCATCCTGACCGAGGGCATCACGCCCGAGCAGGTGATCGCCGAACTGAAGGCTTCGTCGCTGCGCGGACGCGGCGGCGCCGGTTTTCCGACCGGTCTCAAGTGGAGCTTCATGCCGCGCCAGTTCCCGGGCCAGAAATACCTGGTCTGCAATACGGACGAGGGCGAGCCGGGCACCTTCAAGGACCGGGACATCATCCGTTACAACCCGCATGCGCTGATCGAAGGCATGGCCATCGGCGCGTATGCGATGGGCATCACCGTGGGCTACAACTATATCCACGGCGAGATCTGGGCCGACTACGAGCGCTTCGAGGAAGCGATTGACGAGGCGCGCGCCGAGGGCTTCCTGGGCGACGGCATCATGGGCAGCCAGTTCAACTTCCAGTTGCATGCATTCCACGGCTATGGCGCCTACATCTGCGGCGAGGAAACAGCGCTGCTGGAGTCGCTCGAAGGCAAGAAGGGACAGCCGCGCTTCAAGCCGCCTTTCCCGGCCAGCTTCGGCCTGTACGGCAAGCCGACCACGATCAACAACACCGAGACCTTCGCGGCAGTGCCCTTCGTGATGAAGATGGGCGGCGAAGCGTATGCGGCGCTGGGCAAGCCAAACAACGGCGGCACCAAGATTTTCTCGATGTCCGGCGACGTCGCCAAGCCCGGCAATTACGAAGTCCCGCTCGGCACCCCGTTCGCGACCCTGCTCGAGCTGGCTGGCGGCATGCGCGACGGCAAGAAGATCAAGGCGGTCATTCCAGGCGGCTCGTCGATGCCGGTGCTGACCGGCGACGTGATGATGGCGACCGACATGGATTACGACTCGATCGCGAAGGCCGGTTCGATGCTGGGCTCCGGCGCGGTCATCGTGATGGATGAAACGCGCTGCATGGTCCGCTCGCTGCTCCGGCTGTCCTACTTTTATTTCGAGGAATCCTGCGGACAATGCACGCCGTGCCGTGAAGGCACCGGCTGGCTGTACCGCATGGTCCACCGGATCGAGCATGGCCAGGGCCGCGCCGAAGATATCGACCTGCTGAACTCGGTGGCCGACAACATCCAGGGCCGCACGATTTGCGCGCTGGGCGATGCCGCCGCGATGCCGGTCAGGGCAATGATCAAGAATTTCCGGGAAGAGTTCGAATACCACATTGAGCACAAGCATTGCCTGGTGCCTGCCTATCTGTAAAGGCAAGGCGGCAGCAGGCGACAGTGCTCCGGTGCGCAAAGCGCACGCTACGGGAAAAAGAAAACCATGGTTGAAATCGAAATAGACGGCAAGAAAGTGGAAGTGCAGGAAGGCAGCATGGTGATGGAAGCTGCCAACAAGATCGGCACCTACATTCCGCATTTTTGCTATCACAAGAAGCTGTCCATCGCGGCCAACTGCCGGATGTGCCTGGTCGAAGTCGAAAAGGCGCCGAAGCCGCTGCCGGCCTGCGCAACGCCTGTGACCAACGGCATGATCGTGCGCTCGCACAGCGAGAAGGCGGTCAAGGCGCAGAAGGGCGTGATGGAGTTCCTGCTGATCAATCACCCGCTCGATTGCCCGATCTGCGACCAGGGCGGTGAATGCCAGCTGCAGGATCTCGCCGTCGGCTATGGCGCGTCGTCATCCCGCTACGAGGAAGAGAAGCGGGTGGTCGTGCCCAAGGATGCCGGTCCGCTGATCTCGATGCGCGAGATGGCGCGCTGCATCCATTGCACGCGCTGCGTCCGCTTCGGCCAGGAAGTTGCAGGCGTGATGGAGTTCGGCATGCTGAACCGCGGCGAGCACGCGGAAATCACGTCCTTCGTCGGCAAGACCGTCAACTCCGAACTGTCGGGCAACATGATCGACCTGTGCCCGGTCGGCGCGCTGACGTCCAAGCCATTCCGCTATCGTGCCCGCACCTGGGAGCTGTCGCGCCGCAAGTCGGTCAGCCCGCATGACGGCCTGGGTTCCAACCTGATCGTGCAGGTCAAGGGCGGCGTGGTGATGCGCGTGCTGCCGCTGGAAAACGAGGAAGTCAATGAATGCTGGCTGTCCGACCGCGACCGCTTCTCCTATGAAGGCCTGAACGTCGAAGAGCGCTTGACGCGCCCGATGATCAAGCAGGATGGCAAGTGGCTGGACACCGACTGGCAGACCGCGCTCGAATATGTCGCGCACGGCCTGCGCAACATCCGCCACGAGCATGGCGCCGACGCGATCGCCGCGCTGGCAACGCCAGGCTCCACGCTGGAAGAACTCGCGCTGCTGAAAAAGCTGGTCAACGGCATCGGATCGGACAATATCGACTTCCGCCTGCGCCAGTCCGACTTCGCACTGTCGGGCGCCGTTGCGCCATGGCTGGGCATGTCGATCGCCGAATTCGGTGAACTCAAACGCGTATTCGTGATCGGCTCCTTCCTGCGCAAGGACCATCCTCTGCTGGCCGCGCGCCTGCGGGCCGCGGTGAAGAACGGCGCCAAGCTGGGCATCCTGCATGCCAGCGACGACGACCTGCTGATGCCGGTTGCCGCCAAGATGATCGCCGCGCCGTCCGCATGGCTGTCGGCGCTGGGTGAAATCATGGCCGCGGTGTCGGTCGCAAAAACGGTCGCGCTGCCGGCGGGCTTCGAGAATGTCGAGGCTTCCGAGAATGCGAAACTGGTTGCAGCCAGCCTGCTGTCCGGCGAGCCACGGGCCATCATGATGGGCAATGCGGCCGCGCAGCATCCGCAAGCATCGCAATTGCATGCCGCCGCACAATGGCTGGCCGAGCAGACCGGCGCGCATTTCGGTTACCTGACCGAAGGCGCCAACACCGTCGGCGGCCACATCGTCCAGGCTTACCCGCAGAAGGGCGGCAATGCGCTGCAGATGTTCGAGGAGCCGCGCAAGGCTTACCTGCTGCTGAACGCGGAACCCGAACTCGACTGCTACGACCCGCAGGCTGCCCGCCGCGCGCTGGACGGCGCCGAGATGGTGGTCGCGATGTCGCCCTACAAGCATGGCCTCGACTATGCAGACGTGCTGCTGCCGGTCTCGCCGTTCAGCGAAACCGCCGGCACCTATGTGAATTGCGAAGGCCGCGCGCAGAGCTTCAACGGCACCGTCAAGCCGCTGGGTGAAACCCGGCCGGCCTGGAAGGTATTGCGCGTGCTGGGCAACCTGCTGGACCTGCAGGGCTTCAACTACGAAACCTCGGAAGAAATCCGCAACGAAGTGCTGGGCGTGCCGTCGAACACCAGGGATGTCCAGGCCGACCTGCGTCCGCGGCTGAACAACCAGGCAACGCTGGCGCCCAAGGCTGCCGCGGCGCCGGCTGGCGGCGGGCTGGAACGCCTTGCGCCCGTGCCTATCTATTCGACCGACGCCATCGTGCGCCGCTCGCCGCCACTGCAGCAGACCGAGGATGCGAAAGCGCCGCTGGCCTGGATGTCCCCGGCGCTCGCGGAAAAGCTGGTCGTCATCGAAGGCGACGTGGTGAAGGTCAGCCAGGGCAGCGGCAGCGCGCTGCTGACGATAGGCATCGACAAGCGCCTGCCCTACAGCGTGGTGCGGGTCGCCGCCGCGCATCCGAGCACGCAAGCGCTCGGCGGCATGTTCGGTGAAATCCGCGTGGAGAAAGCGTAATGGACCAGATGCTGCTCACCCTGAATGCAACCGGGCAGTCCTGGTTCGGCGTCATCTGGCCGGCGATCTGGACGCTGATCAAGATCGTCCTGATCGTTCTGCCCATCATGGGCTGCGTCGCCTACCTGACGCTGTGGGAACGCAAGATGATCGGCTGGATGCACGTGCGCATCGGCCCGAACCGTACCGGCCCCGCCGGCCTGCTGCAGCCGATCGCCGACGCGCTGAAGCTGCTGCTGAAGGAAATCATCGTCCCGGCCCGGGCAAGCAAGGCGCTGTTCGTGATCGCGCCCATCATGACCATCATGCCGGCGCTTGCGGCCTGGGTTGCTGTGCCGTTCGGTCCCGAAGTCGCGCTGGCGAACGTCAATGCCGGCCTGCTGCTGATCATGGCCATCACGTCGATGGAAGTGTATGGCGTGATCATCGCCGGCTGGGCGTCGAACTCCAAGTATGCCTTCCTCGGCGCGATGCGCGCATCGGCCCAGATGGTGTCGTATGAAATCGCGATGGGCTTCGTGCTGGTCATCGTGCTGATGGTGTCCGGCAGCCTGAACATGACCGAGATCGTCATGCAGCAGACGCAGGGCCGCTTCGCCGACATGGGCCTGAACTTCCTGTCATGGAACTGGCTGCCCCTGCTGCCGATGTTCGGCGTCTACATCATTTCCGGCATCGCCGAGACCAACCGCCATCCGTTCGACGTGGTCGAGGGCGAGTCCGAGATCGTCGCAGGCCACATGGTTGAGTATTCGGGCATGTCCTTCGCGATGTTCTTCCTTGCCGAATACGCGAACATGATCCTGATCTCGGCGCTGGCTTCGCTGATGTTCCTCGGCGGCTGGAACCCGCCGCTCGGCATCGCGCCATTTACCTGGGTGCCGGGCTGGATCTGGCTGGGCATCAAGACCTTCCTGGTGGTATCGATCTTCATCTGGGTACGCGCTTCCTTCCCGCGCTACCGCTATGACCAGATCATGCGCCTGGGCTGGAAAGTATTCATTCCATTGACGCTGGGCTACCTGCTGATCGTCGCGATCTGGATCCAGTCGCCATGGAACATCTGGAATTAAACGAATTGAAAAAGGCTGAATAAGACATGGAAGCCATCAAGGATTTTTTCGGCAGCCTGATGCTGCGCGAACTGTTCAAGGGCATGGCCCTGACCGGCCGCTATATGTTTGCCCGCAAGATCACCGTGCAGTTCCCGGAAGAGAAGACGCCGCTGTCGCCGCGCTTCCGGGGCCTGCATGCGCTGAGGCGTTATCCGAACGGGGAAGAGCGCTGCATCGCCTGCAAGCTGTGCGAAGCGGTGTGCCCGGCGCTGGCCATCTCGATCGAATCGGAACAGCGTGACGACGGCACCCGCCGCACCACGCGCTACGACATCGACCTGACCAAGTGCATCTTCTGCGGCTTCTGCGAGGAGTCGTGCCCGGTGGACTCGATCGTCGAGACAAATATGCTCGAGTACCACGGCGAAAAGCGGGGCGACCTGTACTTCACCAAGGAGATGCTGCTGGCCGTGGGCGACCGCTACGAGAAAGACATTGCCGCAAACCGTGCGGCGGACGCTGCTTACCGCTGATTTGATTAATTCGTCACACGCCCGGCCCGTAGCTGGCCGGTCAGGGACGATCTTTGTGGTCCATTATGGAATTTAAAACTGCGCTGTTCTATGTGTTCTCGGCGATCCTCGTGGTCGCCGCGACCCGTGTCATCACCGACCGCAACCCGGTGCATGCCGCCTTGTACCTGGTGCTTTCCTTCTTCTCGGCGGCGTCCATCTGGATGATGCTGCAGGCGGAGTTCCTGGCCATCGTGCTCGTGCTGGTCTATGTCGGCGCGGTGATGGTGCTGTTCCTGTTCGTGGTCATGATGCTGGACATCGACATGGACAGGCTGCGCCAGGGCTTCTGGGGCTACTTTCCGTTTGCGGCCACGATAGGCGTGATCATCGTGCTGGAAATGGCGGCGGTGCTGTTCCGCGGCTTCATCACGCTGGACCCGCGCACGCCGCCGGCGACGAGCATCGGCAACACCCGCGAGCTCGGCAAGCTGATCTATACCCAGTACGTGTATGCGTTCGAGATCGCCGCGGTGATCCTGCTGGTTGCCATCATCGCCGCGGTTGCGCTGACGCTGCGCCGGCGCAAGGACAGCAAGTACTACGACCCGTCCGACGCGGTCAAGGTCAAGAGCAGCGACCGCCTGCGCATCATCAGCATGAAATCCGAGACCGAGCGCCCAGCCCCCGAGGCTGAGGCTGTCGAGTCCGTTCCGCCCAAACAATAAGGACTTACAGTGACCTTGTCCCTCGCTCATTACCTGATCCTCGGCGCGATCCTGTTCGCGATCTCCATCGTCGGCATCTTCCTGAACCGCAAGAACATCATCGTCCTGCTGATGGCGATCGAGCTGATGCTGCTCGCGGTGAACCTGAACTTCATCGCGTTCTCGCATTATCTCGGCGACGCCGCCGGACAGATCTTCGTTTTCTTCATCCTCACCGTGGCGGCGGCCGAGTCCGCGATCGGCCTGGCGATCCTTGTTGTGCTGTTCCGCAATCTCGACACGATCAATGTCGAGGACTTGGACAGTCTCAAGGGCTAATAACAAACAAGCGATAAGGTTCATCATGGCGGGGCAACTCAATCCACAACTTCTTTTGGCCGTACCGCTGGCGCCGCTGGCGGGATCGGTTATTGCCGGCCTTTTCGGCACCAAGTTCTTCGGCAACAAGATAGGGCGGGGCGCATCCCATAGCGTCACCATCCTGGGCGTATTGATTGCGCTGATCATTTCCGTCCAGACCCTGCTGGCGGTCATGGACGGCGCGTCCTACAACGGCACGCTGTACACCTGGATGACCGTGGCCGGCCTGAAGCTGGAGATCGGCTTCCTGGTCGACAGCCTGACGGCGATGATGATGTGCGTGGTGACCTTCGTGTCGCTGATGGTGCATATCTACACGATAGGCTACATGCGGGACGACCCCGGCTATAACCGCTTCTTCTCGTATATCTCGCTGTTCACGTTCTCGATGCTGATGCTCGTCATGAGCAACAACTTCCTGCAGCTGTTCTTCGGCTGGGAAGCCGTGGGCCTGGTGTCCTACCTGCTGATCGGCTTCTGGTACACGCGGCCGACCGCGATCTACGCGAACATGAAAGCCTTCCTGGTCAACCGGGTCGGCGACTTCGGCTTTATCCTGGGCATCGGCCTGCTGCTCGCCTTCGCCGGTTCGATGAACTACACCGAAGTCTTCGCCAAGCGCGAGGCGCTGGCGCAGCTGACGATGCCGGGTTCGAGCTGGATGCTGCTGACGGTTGCCTGCATCTGCCTGTTCATCGGCGCAATGGGCAAGTCGGCCCAGTTTCCGCTGCATGTGTGGCTGCCCGACTCGATGGAAGGCCCGACCCCGATCTCCGCGCTGATCCACGCCGCGACGATGGTGACCGCCGGCATCTTCATGGTGGCCCGCATGTCGCCGCTGTTCGAGCTGTCCGACACTGCCTTGTCCTTCGTGCTGATCATCGGCTCCATCACCGCGCTGTTCATGGGCTTCCTCGGCATCATCCAGAACGACATCAAGCGCGTGGTCGCCTATTCGACGCTGTCGCAGCTCGGCTACATGACGGTGGCGCTGGGCGCCTCGGCCTACCAGGTCGGCGTGTTCCACCTGATGACGCATGCATTCTTCAAGGCGCTGCTGTTCCTCGCCGCCGGCGCGGTCATCATCAGCATGCACCATGACCAGGACATCCGTAACATGGGCGGCCTGCGCAAGTACCTGCCCATCACCTGGATCACCTCGCTGCTGGGTTCGCTGGCGCTGATCGGCACGCCATTCTTCTCGGGCTTCTATTCGAAGGACAGCATCATCGAAGCGGTGGCGGCCAGCCACCTGCCGGGTTCGGGCTTTGCCTATTTCGCGGTGCTGGCGGGTGTCTTCGTGACCGCATTCTATTCGTTCCGCATGTATTTCCTGGTGTTCCACGGCGAAGAGCGCTTCGGCAAGGCGCATCACGGCCATGACGACCATGCGCATCATGCTGCCCATGCCGCACCGCACAGCTCCGACGACATCCACGGCTCGGACGTCGAGGAAGAGGCAGGGCATGAAGAGCATCATGGCCTGGCGCCGGGCGAAAAGCCGGTCGAAGCGCCGCTGGTGGTGACGCTGCCGCTGATCCTGCTGGCGATCCCGTCGGTCATCATCGGCTACCTGACGATTGCGCCGATGCTGCATGGCGACTTCTTCAAGGGCGTGATCTTCGTCGGCGAGAATCACAAGGCGATGGAAGAACTGAGCCACGAATTCCACGGCGCGATGGCAATGGGCCTGCATGGCCTGACCTCGGTGCCGTTCTTCCTCGCGCTCGCCGGCGTGGTCGCCGCGTTCTACTGCTACATGGTAAATCCGCGCGTGCCGGCCTGGTTCTTCGCGAAGTTCCACGGCATCTACAAGCTGCTGGACAACAAGTACTACATGGACCGCATCAACGAGATCGTGTTTGCCGGTGGCGCCCGATCGGTGGGGCGCGGCTTGTGGAATGTCGGCGACCGCACCCTGATCGACGGCCTGCTGGTCAATGGCAGCGCGCGCGTGGTGGGCTGGTTCTCGGTGGTGAGCCGGGCTTTCCAGACCGGCTACATCTATCACTATGCGTTCACGATGATCCTCGGCATTGCGCTGTACCTCGGCTACCTGCTGCTGGCTTCTTACCTGAAATAACGTCGCGTCTCCAGAAAAACAAACATGATGCAGTCAAACTTTCCTCTCCTAAGCCTCGCGATCTGGCTGCCCATCCTTTTCGGCCTGCTGGTGCTGGCCGTCGGCAGCGACCGCAATCCGGGCACTGCGCGTGCATTGTCGCTGTTCGGTTCGATCGCGAGCTTTCTCGTCACGCTGCCCATCGTCGCCAATTTCGACAATGCCTTCCATGGCATGCAGATGGTCGAGCGGGCGCCGTGGATCAGCAGCTTCAATATCTTTTACGCGCTGGGCATCGACGGCATCTCGCTGTGGTTCGTGCCGCTGACGGCGCTGATCACGGTCATCGTCGTGATCGCCGGCTGGCAGGTCATCGAAAAGAAGGTGTCGCAGTACATGGGCTCCTTCCTGATCCTGTCGGGCGCGATGATCGGCGTCTTCTGCGCGCTCGACGGCCTGCTGTTCTACGTGTTCTTCGAAGCCACGCTGATCCCGATGTTCATCATCATCGGCGTCTGGGGCGGCAGCAACCGGATGTACGCGGCAATCAAGTTCTTCCTGTACACCTTCCTCGGCTCGCTGCTGATGCTGGTCGCCATCATCTACCTGTACTTTGCCGCCGGCCATAGCTTCGACATCCTCGCCTGGCACAAGCTGCCGCTGCCGATGACGGCCCAGATCCCGATCTTCCTGGCCTTCATGATGGCGTTCGCCGTCAAGGTGCCGATGTGGCCGGTGCATACCTGGCTGCCCGACGCACACGTCGAGGCGCCTACCGGCGGCTCGGTGGTGCTGGCTGCGATCATGCTGAAGCTCGGCGGCTACGGCTTCCTGCGGTTCTCGCTGCCGATCGCGCCCGACGCCAGCCATTACCTGGCGCCGCTGGTCATTTCGCTGTCGCTGATCGCCGTCATCTACATCGGCCTGGTCGCGATGGTGCAGGCGGACATGAAGAAGCTGGTCGCCTATTCATCGATCGCGCACATGGGCTTCGTGACGCTGGGCTGCTTCCTCTTCAATGACATGGGCGTGCAGGGCGCGATCATGCAGATGATTTCCCACGGCTTCGTGTCGGGCGCGATGTTCCTTTGCATCGGCGTGCTGTACGACCGCATGCATACCCGCCAGATCGCCGAGTACGGCGGCGTGATCAACACCATGCCGCGCTTCGCTGCGTTCTTCGTCCTGTTCTCGCTGGCCAATGCCGGCCTGCCGGCGACCTCGGGCTTCATCGGCGAATTCATGGTCATCCTGGCCTCGGTCCAGTTCAACTTCTGGATCGGCCTGCTGGCCGGCACCGCGCTGATCCTCGGCGCAGCCTATTCGCTGTGGCTGGTCAAGCGCGTGGTGTTCGGCGCCATCGCCAACAAGCACGTGGCGCAGCTGCAGGACCTCAACGGCCGCGAATTCCTGATCCTCGGCGTGCTGGCGATCGCCGTCATCGCAATGGGCGTCTACCCGGCGCCGGTCGGCGATGCATTGCAGTCCTCGGTATCGGACCTGCTCAAGCATGTCGCCGTGAGCAAGGTGCCCTGAAGTGCAGCGAGGCTGGACAACTGACTGCAACTCCCGCTCTTCCGTCGCACGGAAGGGACGGGCAACAAGCCGCGTGCATGCCATAGGCAGGCGGCTCGCAACAAAACTGGCGCAAACGAAGCGGAAACCATGAACAACCTGAATCTCGCACCGCTGTACCCCGAAATCTTCCTCGTGGTGGCGACGTCCTTCATCCTGCTGCTTGACATGTTCCTGAGCGATGCCAGGCGCAACCTGACCTACCTGCTGTCGCTGGCGTCGCTAGCCGTCTGCGCGGCGCTGACGCTGGTGGACTTCAACAACGGGCAGACCACGTACACGTTCTACAACATGTTCGTGTCGGACCCGATGTCCAACCTGCTCAAGCTGTTTTCCTACCTGGCAGTGGGCCTGACGCTGATCTACTCGCGCCAGTACACGACCGACCGCCAGATGCTGACGGTCACCACTGGCGGCGAGTTCTATGTGCTGGCCCTGTTTTCCCTGGTCGGACAGATGGTGATGCTGTCGGCGAATAACTTCCTGATCATCTACCTCGGCCTGGAACTGATGTCGCTGTCGCTCTACGCGCTGGTGGCGCTGCGCCGCGACCATACGCAGTCGACCGAGGCGGCAATGAAATACTTCATCCTCGGCGCAATGGCATCGGGCTTCCTGCTGTACGGCATCTCGATGCTGTACGGCGCGACCGGCTCGCTCGACCTCGCCGAAGTGGCCCGCGTGACCGCTTCCGGCACCGTCAACCGCATGGTGCTGGTGTTCGGCATCGTGTTCGTGGTGGCGGGCCTGGCGTTCAAGCTCGGCGCGGCGCCATTCCACATGTGGGTGCCCGACGTCTACCAGGGCGCGCCGACCTCGGTGACGCTGCTGCTGGGCGGCGCGCCGAAGCTGGCCGCTTTCGCCATCTGCATGCGGCTGCTGGTGGAAGGCCTGTGGACGCTTGCGGTGGACTGGCAGCAGATGCTGACCGTGATGGCAGTGCTCTCGATGGCGGTCGGTAACATCACCGCGATCGCGCAGACCAATTTGAAGCGGATGCTGGCCTACTCGACCATTTCGCAGATGGGCTTCATGCTGCTGGGCCTGCTGTCCGGCGTCTATGCCGGCAGCGACGCGACCGCCGCCGCGAGTGCCTACAGCTCGGCGATGTTCTATGCGATCACCTACGTGCTGACCACGCTCGGCACCTTCGGCGTGATCATGCTGCTGTCGCGCGCCGGCTTCGATGCGGAAAACCTGGAGGACTTCAAGGGCCTGAACCAGCGCAGCCCGTGGTTCGCCGCGATCATGATGGTGCTGCTGCTGTCTCTGGCCGGCGTGCCGCCGATGATGGGCTTCTATGCGAAGCTGGCCGTGCTGCAGTCGGTCCTGGGAGCAGGGCAGTTGTGGCTGTCCATCCTTGCCGTGCTGTTCTCGCTGGTCGGCGCCTATTACTACCTGCGCATCATCAAGCTGATGTACTTCGATGACGCGACCGACACGTCGCGCATCGTGGCCCATGGCGACATGCGCATCGCGCTGAGCCTGAACGGCATTGCCGTCGTTGCGCTCGGCCTGCTGCCCGGCCCGCTGATGGCCGCCTGCTCCGCAGCCATCGTCCGCACGCTCGCCTCGTGACGCGCAGACGCCCGGCCTAGATGGACGTTTCCCTTTCCAGCTGGCTGGTGATCCTCCTGGCCGCACTGGCGGCCAACCTGCCTTTTTTCACTGAACGGGTGTTTGGCGTGCTGCCCTGGCGCAGCGCGGCCAAGCCGTTCTGGCTTCGGCTGGTGGAGATGTTCGTGCTCTACCTGCTGCTGGGCCTGGTCGCTTCGCTGCTCGAAGCCCGCCTCGGCAACCGCTTTCCGCAGCACTGGGAATTTTACGCGGTCACAGGCTGTCTATTCATCGTGCTGGCCTATCCCGGCTTCGTGCATCGCTACCTGCGCCGGCGCCAGGGTTAATCACACGTAGTGGAAAAGGAAGTTCGAATGGATCATCATCTGCGGGAAACGCGGCTAGCCGGCGAGCTGGTCTTCGACGGCGACTTCATCAAGGTGCAGAAGGATACGGTCACGCTGCCCGATGGCAGCCAGTCCGAGCGCGAGTTCATCCGCCATCCGGGCGCGGTGGTGATCCTGCCCATCCTTGACGACGGCAGCATCCTGATCGAACGCCAGTACCGTTATCCGCTGGACCGGGTGTTCTATGAGTTCCCGGCCGGGAAAATCGATCCGGGCGAAGATCCGCTCGTCTGCGCGAAGCGCGAGCTGCGGGAGGAAACCGGTTATACCGCGAGCGACTGGCGCTTCGTCTGCACCATCCACAACGCGATCGCCTATTCGGACGAACACCTCGAGATCTACCTGGCCCGCGGCCTGGTCGCCGGCGAAAGCGCGCTGGACGAGGGCGAGTTCCTGGAAACCATGACCGCCTCGGTCGACGACCTGCTGCGGTGGGTCAGGGAAGGGAAGATCACCGACGTGAAGACCGTGATTGGCTCGTTCTGGCTGGAGAAGATCGTGTCGGGAAGCTGGAGCCTGGATCAGGCTGGGCCTTCCGAAAAATAAGGTCGCCGGAGGGCGGCTTCATTCCCCGCCGCGGCATCGAAGCCGCCGTCCGAAAAAAAAGCCGCATTATGCGGCTTTTTTGTTTTCTACATATTCGGATAGTTCGGCCCGCCGCCGCCTTCCGGCGTCACCCAGACGATGTTCTGGGTCGGGTCCTTGATATCGCAGGTCTTGCAGTGCACGCAGTTCTGCGCGTTGATCTGCAGCTTTTCCTTGCCTTCGGCGCTCGTCACGTATTCATAGACGCCGGCCGGGCAGTAGCGCTGTTCCGGTCCCGCGTAGATATGCAGGTTGATATCGACCGGCACGTTCGGGTCCTTCAGCGTCAGGTGCACCGGCTGGTGCTCCTCGTGATTGGTGTTGGATATGAACACCGAGGACAGCTTGTCGAAGGTCAGCTTGCCATCCGGCTTCGGGTAGACGATGGGCTTGAACTCCGCCGCCGGGCGGAGGTATTCGTTGTCCGGCTTCTTGTGATGCAAGGTCCACGGCGCGCGGCCACGGAACAGCACCTGGTCGATGCCGACCATCAGCGTGCCGGTGTACAGGCCCTGGCCCATGAAAGGCTTGAAGTTGCGCGCCTTGTGCAGTTCGTCGTACAGCCACGAGTTGCGGAAGGCTTCCGGATACGCGTCGAGCTCGTCATGCTGCCGGTCCGCGCCCAGTGCAGCGAATGCGGCCTCGGCGGCCAGCATGCCGGTCTTCATCGCCGCATGGCTGCCCTTGATGCGGCTGGCGTTCAGGAAGCCTGCATCGCAGCCCAGCAGCGCGCCGCCCGGGAAAGTCAGCTTGGGCAATGCCTGCAGGCCGCCCGCAGTGATCGCGCGTGCGCCGTACGAAATGCGCTTGCCGCCTTCGAAGAACTTGCGGATCTCCGGGTGCGTCTTGTAGCGCTGGAATTCCTCGTACGGCGACAGGTAGGGATTGGAATAGGACAGGCCCACCACGTAGCCGACGGCGACCTGGTTGTTCTCCAGGTGGTAAAGGAAGGAGCCGCCGTAGGTCGTTGCATCGAGCGGCCAGCCGGCGGTATGGATCACGAGGCCAGGCTTGTGCATCTTCGGATCGATTTCCCACAGCTCCTTGATGCCGATGCCGTAGGTCTGCGGATCGCGGTCCTTGTTCAGGTCGTACTTGCTCATCAGCTGGCGGCCGAGATGGCCGCGCGAACCTTCGGCAAACAGCGTGTACTTCGCATGCAGCTCCATGCCGAGCTGGAAGGCGTCGGTCGGCTTGCCGTCGCGGTCCACGCCCATGTTGCCGGTAGCGACGCCGCGCACCGAGCCGTCGTCGTTATAGAGGATTTCGGCGGCCGGGAAGCCCGGGAACACCTCGACGCCCAGGCTCTCGGCCTGCTGGCCCAGCCAGCGTGTGACATTGGCCAGCGAGACGACATAATTGCCGTGGTTCCGGAAGCAGCCCGGCAGCATCCATTCGGGAGTGGTGCGCGCCTTTTTCTCGGTCAGGAACATGAAGCGGTCTTCGGTGACCGGCGTATTCAGCGGCGCCCCGAGTTCGCGCCAGTTCGGGAACAGCTCGTTGATCGCGATCGGGTCCATCACCGCGCCGGACAGGATGTGCGCGCCGATCTCGCCGCCTTTTTCCAGGACGCAGACCGATACTTCGCGGTCCTGTTCGGCGGCCAGCTGCTTGAGCCGGATCGCTGCCGACAGGCCGCCGGGGCCGCCGCCGACCACGACCACGTCATACTCCATGGCCTCGCGCGGGCCGTATTCTTCAAGGATGCTCTGGTTCTGCGTCATGGTCTCATCACCTTAGATATATTTTCGAACGTGCGTGCTAATTGTCCGGGATTTTACGGCAGAATACTAGACGCCCCGTTCTAATAGCATGCCTTTCATGTATCTTAGCGGCTCCGTCGCCATGCGCTTCAAGGCAAAACAATTCAAGGAGAAAATTGTGGGTATCGAACTTAATTTCGAAGGCAAGATCGCGATGGTCACCGGCGCATCCAGCGGGCTCGGCGCCCGCTTCGCCAAGGTGCTGGCACAGGGAGGCGCGCAGGTCGTGCTGGCGTCGCGCCGCACCGAGCGGCTGAAGGAACTGCGGGCGGAGATCGAGGCCGAGGGCGGGGCAGCCCATGTGGTCAGCCTGGACGTGACCGACTACGCCAGCATCAAGGCGGCCATTGCGCATGCCGAGACCGAGGCCGGTCCGATCGACATCCTGGTCAACAACTCGGGCGTGTCGACCACCCAGCGCCTGATCGACGTGACCCCGGACGACTATGCCTACGTGATGGACACCAACCAGCGCGGTGCCTTCTTCGTCGCGCAGGAAGCCGCGAAGCGCATGATCGCGCGGGCCAAGGGCGACCCGAAGAAGCAGCATCGCATCATCAACATCGCGTCGGTCGCCGGCCTGCGGGTGTTGCCGCAGATCGGCATCTACTGCGTCAGCAAGGCGGCCGTGGTCCACATGACCAAGTCGATGGCGGTCGAATGGGGCCGCTACAACATCAATGTCAATGCGATCTGCCCGGGCTACATCAGCACCGAGATCAACGCCGAGCATTTCCAGTCGGAGCAGGGGAAGGCGCTCGTCAACATGCTGCCCCGCAAGCGCGTCGGCGAGCCGCAGGACCTAGACGGCCTCCTGCTGCTGCTGGCGTCGGACGAGGCGCACTTCATCAACGGCGCCATCATGACTGCCGACGACGGCATGAGCGCGTCATGAAGATGGAAGACCGGCCGCTGGTGCACGTGGCGCGCATGCCGATCCGCTGGGGCGACATGGACATGATGGGTCACGTCAATAACGCGATGTATTTCACCTACCTGGAGACCGCGCGCATCGACTGGTTCACCAGTCTTGGCTGCGGCCCGAATCCGGCTGGGGAAGGGCCGGTGCTGATCAATGCCAGCTGCACGTTCATCAAACAGCTCGAGTATCCGGGCAATATCGAGATCCGCACGTTCATCGGCAACTTCGGCCGCACCAGTTTCGAGACCTTTCACCAGATCTGCCGGGTGGACCAGCCGGACGTGATCTGCGCGGAGGGCGCGGCCAAGGTCGTCTGGGTCGACTTCGTCGCAGGGAAGTCGACGCCGCTGACCGACGAGCTCAAGGCCAGGTTCGCGGCGCCGCTGCCGGCATAGCCTCGGTCAGGCCGGCGCGGCTTCGGCCCGCGGCGCAGCCGGGGCCGGGGAAGGCGCCTGCCGCGTCACGCCCAGCAGCCGGTTCACCAGTTCGCTGGAGGTCGCCGCGGCGAACTTGCGCATCAGCTTGGCCCGATGCATCTCCACCGTGCGCGGGCTGAGCCCGACCTGGCGCGCGATCAGCTTGCTGGTCTTGCCCTCGACCAGCAGTGCGGCTATTTCCCGCTCCCGCGGCGTCAGCTCGGCCGTTACCGGCCGCTTGGCGCTGAGGTCGTCGAAGGTCCAGATGCCGGCCGCATGCGCGTCGGCGGGGATCAGCCCACTGCCGGACACGTGGCACCAGAACAGTTCCTGGTTGGCCCGCTTCATGATGCGCTCGTCGGAATAGCGGCCGCAGGCGTTCATGATGGGCACGATGCGCGCGCCGGTGCGCTCGAACTCGTCGGGCGACGGGTAGAGCACCGAGAACGACTGGCCCGCCAGCGCGCCGGGCTCGTACCCGAACATCAGGTCCAGCGCCCGGTTGCTGGCCTGGATCACCCGGTTGTAGGACACGCACATGCCCACCGGGGCATGCCTGAATATGGTCTCGAAATCGATGGAAACTGGTTGTCTCATGGCGTGGTACGCTTTTTTCCGTCAAGGCGTTCGTACTTCTACGGTATTGTGCTGCCGTATACGGCAATCTATTCTTCCGGTTGAATTATAAAAGACGGCATTCTCACCGGATGCGGTCTACTTTACACAAAAGGGACACCATGAAGAAAGTTTATCCCGATGCGGCATCCGCGCTTGCCGACATCGTCAAGGACGGGCAGACCATCGCCGTTGGCGGGTTCGGCCTGTGCGGCATACCCGAGGCGCTGATCGCAGCGCTGCGCGACTCGGGCGTCAAGAACCTGACCGCCATTTCCAACAATGCCGGCGTTGACGGCTTCGGCCTCGGCCAGCTGCTGACCACGCGCCAGATCAAGCGCATGATCGCGTCCTATGTCGGTGAAAACAAGGAGTTCGAGCGCCAGTACCTGGCCGGCGAACTGGAGCTGGAATTCACGCCGCAGGGCACGCTGGCTGAAAAGCTGCGCGCCGGCGGGTCGGGCATCCCGGCCTTCTTCACCAAGACCGGCGTCGGCACCATCGTCGCCGACGGCAAGGAAGTGCGCGAATTCGATGGCGAGCAGTACGTAATGGAACGCTCGCTGGTGGCCGACGTGTCGCTGGTCAAGGCCTACATGGCCGACAAGTCCGGCAACCTGGTCTATAACAAGACCGCGCGCAACTTCAATCCCAATGTCGCAATGGCCGGCAAGATCACCGTCGTCGAGGTGGAAAAACTGGTCGAGGTCGGCGAAATCGACCCGGATCAGGTGCATACCCCCAGCATTTTCGTGCATCGCATCGTGGTTAATGCGAACCCCGAAAAACGGATCGAACAACGCACGGTGCGTGCTAAATAAGCAGGAGACAAATCATGGCATGGACTCGTGAAGAAATGGCCGCCCGCGCGGCCAAGGAATTGCAGGACGGTTTTTACGTCAATCTCGGCATTGGCCTGCCAACCATGGTGGCCAATTACGTGCCGCAGGAAATGGAAGTCTGGCTGCAGTCGGAAAATGGCCTGCTCGGCATCGGCCCGTTCCCGACCGAGGAAACGATAGACCCGGACCTGATCAATGCAGGCAAGCAGACCGTCACGGCCTTGCCCGGCGCGTCCTATTTCCCGTCGGCAGATTCATTTGCGATGATCCGGGGCGGCAAGGTCAACCTGGCCATCCTCGGCGCAATGCAGGTGTCCGAGCAGGGCGACCTGGCCAACTGGATGATCCCGGGGAAAATGGTCAAGGGCATGGGCGGCGCAATGGATCTGGTGGCCGGCGTGCGGCGCGTGGTCGTGCTGATGGAGCATGTGGCGAAGGCCAAGGACGGCAGCACGTCCCACAAGATCCTGAAGAAGTGCGACCTGCCGCTGACCGGCGTCGGCGTGATCGATCGCATCATCACCGACCTGGGCGTGATCGACGTCACCGACCAGGGACTGAAGCTGGTCGAACTGGCGCCGGGCGTGACGGTGGACGAGATCGTTGAAAAGACCGGCGCACCGCTCGACACGTCGGCTGTAGGCCAGGCAAGCGCGCAGGGCTGATCCAGCCTGGTCCCATGAAAAAACGGCGCTGTCGACAGCGCCGTTTTTTATTGTGTGGTTGCCTGCTGCGGGTTACTGCGCGACCCAGCCGCCGTCCATGTTCCAGGCCACGCCGCGCACCTGGCTGGCCGCGTCGCTGCACATGAAAACGGCCAGCGCGCCCAGCTGTTCCGGCGTGACGAATTCGCCGGAGGGCTGCTTTTCCGCCAGCAGGTTGCGCTTGGCCTCCTCGTTCGAGATCCCGCCTTCCAGCGCGCGCGCATCGACCTGTTTCTGCACCAGCGGCGTGAGCACCCAGCCCGGGCAGATGGCATTGCAGGTGATGCCGGTCTGCGCGGTTTCCAGCGCGGTGACCTTGGTCAGTCCGACCAGTCCATGCTTGGCGGCGACATACGCCGATTTCTGCGCCGAGGCGACCAGGCCGTGCGCGGAAGCGATATTGATGATGCGGCCCCAGTTGTTTTCCTTCATCCGCGGCAGCGCAAGGCGGGTCGTGTGGAAGGCCGAGGTCAGGTTGATCGCGATGACCGCGTCCCACTTGTCCACCGGAAAATCCTCGATGTTGGCGACATGCTGTATCCCGGCATTGTTGACCACGATGTCGACGCCGCCGAACTGCTCGACCGCGCTACGCATCATCAGCTCGATCTCGGTAGGCTGCGACATGTCGGCATTGTGGTAGGACGTCTTGATGCCGAATTCCTTGGCGACATCGGCCTGCAGCTTGGTGATCGCCGTGGCGTCGCCGAAACCGTTGAACATCACGTTGGCGCCTTCCGCGGCCAGCGCCCGCGCGATGCCCAGGCCGATGCCGGAAGTCGAGCCGGTGACCAGGGCGGTCTTGCCCTTCAAAAAATTGCCTTGCATGCTGTCCCCTAATGCTGATGGATGGAATGTTATGAAGTAATCCGATTCTAAGCGGAACGCTTAGTAAAATACAGGTTTTGGCCGCCAGTACTTCTACGGTAATCACATGACTATTCCCTCCGCAGTCACCACGCCTTATCCCCCGATCAAGCACGTGCAATGCATGTCGCCAGCCGGCCTGCACCGCATGGCGTACAAGGAATGGGGCGATCCGCGCAATCCCAACGTGCTGGTCTGCGTGCACGGCGTGACCCGCGTCTCCGACGATTTCGACGACCTCGCGCGCGCGCTCAGCGACGTCTACCGGGTAGTGTGCCCGGACGTGGTGGGCCGCGGCCGCTCGGGCTGGCTGCGCAATCCCGCCTACTACCTGGTGCCGCAGTATGTGTCGGACATGGTCACGCTGCTGGCCCGGCTCGATGCCGACAGCGTCGACTGGGTCGGCACATCGATGGGCGGGCTGATCGGCATGGGCCTGGCGTCGCTGGAAGGCAACCCGGTCCGCAGGCTGGTGCTCAACGATATCGGCCCCACGTTGAACCATGCGGCGCTGGAACGCATCGGCGCCTATATCGGGCAGCAGGTGATGTTCGACACCCAGCAGGAAGCGGAGAAATATATCCGCGACATCACCGCGCCGTTTGGCCCGCATACCGAGCTGCAGTGGAAGAAGCTTGCCAACGATGTGCTCAGGCAGGATGCCGAGGGTAAATGGATACGCCATTACGATCCGCAGCTCGCCGTGCCCTTCAGGAGCAGCACGGTGGAGACGACGGCCCAGGCCGAAAAAATGATGTGGGCCGCTTATGACGCGATCCGCTGCCCGACGCTGCTGGTGCGCGGCGCCGAGTCGGACCTGCTGACGGCGCAGACCGCCGCTGAAATGACCGGGCGCGGGCCGAAGGCCAGCCTGGTGCAATTCGAGGGCGTCGGCCACGCGCCCACGCTGATGCATGGCGACCAGATCGCCGCCGTGCAAAAATTCCTGCTGGCCTGAGCGCATTTATTTGAATGGACACATCATGGAAATCAAGCGACTGCATGTAGGCTCCCGGCTTTCCGAAGCGGCCATCCACAACGGCGTGGTCTATCTCGCCGGCCAGATCGCCGAGGAAACCACCCAGAACATCGACGGCCAGACCCGCGAGGTGCTGGCCCATGTCGACCGGCTGCTGGCGGAGGCGGGCAGCGACAAGACCCGTATCCTGATGTGCCAGATCTTCCTTGCCGACATCAAGGATATTGCCGCGATGAACGCGGTCTGGGACGCCTGGGTGCCGGCCGGCCATGCGCCGCCCCGTGCGACCGTGCAGGCGATGCTGGCGCGTCCTGAACTGCTGGTCGAGGTCGTGGTCACCGCGGCCCTGTCCTAGGGGCATGCGGGCTTATGGTATCGATTGCAGCAGCCGGAGACGAAGCGGCAGTGCAGCTGGTGGCGGGCCTCAACGAGGCTGACGCCCGGCGCGTGCTGGATGCGCTGGAATTCGTGCGCCCGCTTTATACGGGCAACCCGGTCGCCACCGGGCAGGACGCCTTCGTATTCTCCGAGAACGTCGCCGTGACGCTGGCTTCGCTCAATACCGACGCGGAGACCCGCATCGCCGGCCTGCTGTTCGAATTGCCCATCATCGACGCCAAGGCCGCCGAGCAGATCGAGGCGCGCTTCGGGCAGGAAACCGCCGATCTCGTCGGCCGCATCCGCCAGCTGATGCGCCTGCACGAGATGACCTTCGGCCAGCACAGGGCTGCGACCGACAAGCCCGACAAGACCGGCAAGAACACCGCGCAGCAGACCGCGGCACAGGTCGAGACCCTGCGCAAGATGCTGCTGGCGATGGCGTCCGACATGCGCGTGGTGCTGGTGCGGCTCGCGTCGCGGCTGACCACGCTGCGCTATTTCGCCGACAACAAGCTGCAGAACGACCGCACGTCGCAATATGCCCGCGAGACCTTCGACCTGTATGCGCCGCTGGCCAACCGGCTCGGCGTCTGGCAGCTCAAGTGGGAGCTTGAGGACCTGTCCTTCCGCTTCCTCGAGCCGCAGGCGTACAAGCGCATCGCCAGCATGCTCGAGGAAAAGCGGGTAGGGCGCGAACAGTTCGTCAACTCCGCGATCGCACGGCTGAAGGACGAACTGCGCGCGGCGGGCATCAAGGCCGAGGTCAGCGGCCGGCCCAAGCATATCTACAGCATCTGGAACAAGATGCGCGGCAAGTCGCTGGACTTTTCCGAGCTGTACGACGTGCGCGCCTTCCGCGTCATCGTCGACGATGTGAAGACCTGCTACGCGGTGCTGGGCATCGTCCACAACATCTGGGCGCCCATCCCCAAGGAATTCGACGATTACATCTCCCGGCCCAAGGCCAACGGCTACCGCTCGCTGCACACGGTCGTGCTGGCCGAAGACGGCCGGCCGCTCGAAGTCCAGGTGCGCACCAGCGAGATGCACCATTTCGCCGAGTACGGCGTCGCCGCCCACTGGCGCTACAAGGAAAGCCCCGGTTCCGCCGGCGAGAAATACGACGCCAAGATTGCCTGGCTGCGCCAGTTGCTTGCCTGGAAGTCGGAAGTGGTCGACGCGGTCGTCGGCCAGGAAGACATGCGCCGCGACTGGGTCGAGAACCTGAAGGCGGCGGCGCTCGACGACCGCATCTATGTGCTGACGCCGCAGGCGAGGGTGATCGAACTGCCGCGCGGCGCCACGCCGATCGATTTCGCTTATCACCTGCACAGCGACGTCGGCCACCGCTGCCGCGGCGCGAAAGTGGACGGCGTGATGGTCCCGCTCAACACGGCGCTGAAGAATGGCCAGACGGTCGAGATCATCACGGCCAAGGGCGAAAGCGCCGCGTCCGGCGCTGCCGGCCCGTCGCGTGACTGGCTCAGCGCCGACTATGCGGTCAGTGCCCGCACCCGGACCAAGATACGCGCCTGGTTCAATGCGATCGACCAGCAGGAAACCCTGGGCAGCGGCCGCTCGCTGGTGGAAAAAACCCTGCAGCGCGAAGGCAAGACCGCCGTGAACCTCGAAGTGCTGGCGCACAAGCTCGGCTTCGACAAGCTCGACGATTTCTTCCTGGCGGTCGGCAAGGATGAATTCAGCCTGCGCCAGGTCGAGCAGGCGCTGCATGCGGACGACGCGAAGGTGGCCAAGCCGGTGAACCCGGACGACGCGGTCGTGGCGCGCAAGAGCAGGGCGTCCAGCGTCGTCCAGGGCGCGAAGTCCGGCGTGCTGGTGGTGGGCACCGAAGGATTGATGACCCAGCTCGCACGCTGCTGCAAGCCGGCGCCGCCGGACGAGATCGTCGGCTTCGTCACGCGCGGCAAGGGCGTGTCCATCCACCGCGCGGCCTGCAAGAACTTCGCGGCCATGGAGGCGGCTGCGCCCGAGCGGGTCATTTCGACCGAATGGGGGTCGCCGGCGGCGGACACGGTCTATCCGGTGGACCTGTTCATCCTGGCAAACGACCGCCAGGGCTTGCTGCGCGATATTTCCGAGATCCTGCTGCGCGAAAAAATCAACGTGATCGGCGTGAGCACCCAGAGCAGCCGCGGCCAGGCGCGCATGGCGTTCACCGCGGAAATCACGTCAACAGCCCAGTTGCAGCGGGCGCTGGGCATCATCCGGGACGTGCAGGGCGTGCAGGAAGCGAGGCGGAATTAAAGAAATTGGGAATGACCCTTGGCAAATTGGATTCGGGCCCCTATAATCTCGCTTCCTCAGGCGCGTAGCTCAGCTGGTTAGAGCACTACCTTGACATGGTAGGGGTCGTTGGTTCGAGTCCAATCGTGCCTACCAATGGATTTTGATCTTCAGAGCATCGAGGGACAAAAATCATTGGTTTCGGAAAAGCACCGTCGAAAGACGGTGCTTTTTTTTCGTCCCTACCTTCGGCTGCAGCGCTTTTCCCTTTTTGACCTGCATCAATCCGCACAATCCCCATCGCTTACTAACATAAATGCACCCGGTTTGGCGGGGTCGGGCAAGGCGCCCATCCGGCGCGTCACGGAGCGGATCATGAAAGACTTCATCGTCATTTGTTTTCTGGGAATGTTCGCGGCCATGCCGCTTGCGTCTGGCGCTGCCACCGCCGCGTCCTCGCAGACCGGCTCCGGCAATCGCTACATGAGCGGCGGCGAGGTCAGGCTGACCGAGCCGGTTGCGGCCGACCTGTATGCAGCCGGAGGCAAGGTGACGATCGCCCAGCCGGTTGCGGAGGATGCGGCATTGGCCGGCGGCCAGGTGGACGTGCTTGCCGCGATAGGCCAGGACCTGCGCGCCACCGGCGGCAAGATCAGGGTCAATGCCAACGTCGGCGGCGACCTTCTCGTTGCCGGCGGTGACGTCGCGATAGGCAAGGACAGCCGGGTCGGCGGCGACTTGCTGGCGGCGGGCGGGGATGTGCAGTTTGCCGGCGCCGTAACGGGCGGCGCCAAGCTGACTGGCGGCAAGGTGACGGTGGCGGGGCAGATCAACGGCGACACCGTGCTGTATGCGCAGGAAATCGTCATGGCGCCCGGCGCGCGGATAGGCGGCAACCTGACCTATGCAAGCAGCAAGCCGCTCTCGACGGAAGAGGCCGGCATGGTGTCCGGCGCCGTGAAGCGCGAGGGCGCGCCGCGTGACTGGGCGCCGCGATCCCCGATTTCCTGGTTCCACCCGGTATTCTTCGTCAGCATGCTGGCCTGCGGCTCCCTCCTTTTCATTCTCTTTCCCAACGCGGTCAGCGGCACCCAGCAGACCATGAGGCAAACGCCGCTGCGCAGCCTGCTGGTCGGCATTGCGCTGCTATGCACGCTGCCCCCGGTCGCCGTGCTGTTCATGGTGTCCATCATCGGCATCCCGGTCGGCTTCGCCTTGCTGGCCCTGTATCCGCTGCTGCTCCTGCTGGGCTACCTGGGCGCCGCATTTTTCGTCAGCCGCACCACGGCCGATGCGATGCACCGGGCCAACCGGCCCGGTCGCGCCTGGCAGATCGGTTTCCTGGCAATCGGGCTGGCCCTGCTGGCGCTTGCCGCCAACGTTCCTTTCCTCGGCGGCCTGCTGGTGTTCGTGGCCATCGTCACCGGCGTCGGCGGATGGGCGCAGTGGCTGTACCGCCGTTACCGGACCAGCCATCCGGGCATTGCGGCGCAGCCATGAAGCGCTGGAAAAACAGCGCCCAGTCTGGTAAGCTCGCCGCTCATTCCAAATCCAGTTTTGTAAGAGCGAGAAAGGCAACCCGGTTATGACACCGCGAACTACCATGCCAAGAGTGCAGGAGCGACGCTAGTCGGGATCTTTTTCGTCATCATTCATTGAAAAAGCGCGGCTGGTCCGCGTTTTTTTTCGTCCCAGTTTTTGTACAGATCTATCACCGCAGCAGCGCCAGGCCAGGCCGGCGCCAATGGAGAGCAAAATGATTTCAGTCAGACTTCCCGATGGTTCACAGCGGCAGTTCGAGTCGCCGGTCACGGTAGCCCAGGTCGCCGCCAGCATAGGCGCCGGCCTCGCCAAGGCGGCGCTGGCGGGCAAGGTCGATGGTCGGGTCGTGGATACCTCGCACCTGATCGACCATGATGCGGACCTGGCCATCATTACCGACAAGGATGCCGAAGGCATCGATGTGATCCGGCATTCGGCCGCCCACCTGCTGGCTTATGCAGTCAAGGCCCTGTTTCCGGAAGCGCAGGTCACCATCGGACCGGTGATCGAAAACGGCTTTTACTATGATTTCTCGTACAAGCGGCCGTTCACGCCGGAAGACCTGCAGGCGATCGAAAAGAAAATGGCCGAACTGGCCAAGAAGGACGAGCCGGTCACGCGCAGCGTGATGCCGCGCGACGAGGCGGTGGCCTACTTCAAGTCCATCGGCGAAGAGTACAAGGCCGAAATCATTGGGTCGATCCCGGCCGGCGAGGATGTTTCACTGTATGCGGAAGGCGACTTCGTCGACCTGTGCCGTGGCCCGCACGTGCCGTCCACCGGCAAGATCAAGGTATTCAAGCTGATGAAGCTGGCCGGCGCCTACTGGCGCGGCGATTCCAAGAACGAGATGCTGCAGCGGATCTACGGCACGGCCTGGGGCAGGAAGGAAGACCAGGAAGCCTATCTGCACATGCTGGAGGAAGCGGAAAAGCGCGACCATCGCAAGCTGGGACGCCAGCTCGACCTGTTCCATTTCCAGGACGAAGCGCCAGGGCTGATTTTCTGGCATCCGAAAGGCTGGACGGTCTGGCAGCAGGTCGAGCAGTACATGCGCGCCGTCTACCAGGACAATGGCTTCCAGGAAGTGAAGGCGCCGCAGATCCTGGACCGCAGCCTGTGGGAGAAGTCGGGACATTGGGAAAACTACAAGGAAAACATGTTCACGACCGAGTCGGAGAACCGTTCCTATGCGTTGAAGCCGATGAATTGCCCCGGCCATGTCCAGATCTTCAAGTCCAACATGCATTCCTACCGGGAACTGCCGCTGCGTTATGGCGAATTCGGCCAGTGCCATCGCAACGAGCCGTCGGGTTCGCTGCACGGCATGATGCGGGTGCGCGGCTTCACGCAGGACGACGGCCACATCTTCTGCACCGAAGACCAGATCCTCGACGAGTGCGTGAATGCGACCGCATTGCTGCAGAAGGTGTACCGCGATTTCGGCTTCAATGAAATCATCTACAAGGTAGCGACCCGGCCGGAAAAGCGGGTCGGCTCCGACGAGGCATGGGACAAGGCGGAAGCCGCGCTGATCGAGTCGCTGCGGCGCTCGGGCTGCGAGTTCGAGATCGCGCCGGGCGAGGGCGCGTTCTACGGGCCGAAGATCGAGTACACGCTGAAGGACGCGATCGGCCGGATGTGGCAATGCGGCACGATCCAGGTCGACTTCTCGATGCCGGTCCGCCTCGACGCCGAATATGTCGCCGAGGACAATACCCGCAAGGTGCCGGTCATGCTGCACCGGGCCATCCTCGGCTCGCTGGAGCGTTTCATCGGCATGCTGATCGAAAACCATGCGGGCGCCTTGCCGTTCTGGCTGGCGCCGGTGCAAGTCGTCGTGCTGAACATATCCGATGCGCAGGCAGACTATGCCCGCGAAGTAACACAAGCCTTGAAAAAACAAGGGTTTAGGGTGAACTCGGATTTGCGCAACGAGAAAATAACCTATAAAATACGGGAGCACTCCGTCCAGAAATTGCCTTACATCGTAGTCGTGGGCGACAAGGAACGGGATGCGAACACAGTGGCCGTGCGTGCGCGTGGCAACGTCGATCTGGGCAGCATGCCGATCGACGCGCTGGTGGAAAGGCTCTCGCAGGAGCTTCAAACCAAAGCCTGAGCGGGGAAACCCGCAGCGCTGTAGCACGGCTTAATCATTTGATTTTCAAAGGAAACTACAATAGCTACTGACAAGTCGCATCGCATAAATGGCGAAATCAACGCGCCTGAACTGCGCCTGAGCGGGGTAGACAACGAACCCCTGGGCATCGTGAGCCTCGCCGACGCCTTCCGCCTTGCCGAAGAGAAGAACGTGGACCTGGTGGAAATCGCGCCGACCGCGACACCTCCGGTTGCGCGCCTGATGGACTACGGCAAGTTCAAGTATCAGGAGCAAAAGAAGGCGCACGAAGCGAAGCTCAAGCAGAAGATCATCTCGGTCAAGGAAGTCAAATTCCGACCCGGTACGGACGATGGCGATTACAACATCAAGGTCCGTAACCTGATCAAGTTCCTCGATGAAGGCGACAAGACCAAGATCACGCTGCGTTTCCGCGGTCGCGAAATGGCGCACCAGGATATCGGCATGCGCATGCTCGAACGTCTGAAGGTGGATCTGGAGCAGTACGGCCAGGTCGAGCAGTGGCCGAAGATGGAAGGACGCCAGATGATCATGGTGATGGCGCCCAAGAAGAAGAAGTAGCTGTTGGCGTAACGCAGAATTCGCACGGCTGATTTAGTACAGTCAGCCGGCGCAATAACGTCAGCCGTCAGGTTGGCGTAAAACAAGTGAGAGCAGGCATCAAAGTGCAGTCACAGGCTGCCACCTGCAATCATGTTAAAAAATGGAGCTGTCCATAAGGACAGGTATTGCTATGCCAAAAATGAAAACGAAAAGCAGCGCCAAAAAGCGCTTTCGTGTACGTCCAGGTGGAACCGTCAAGCGCGGCCAGGCTTTCAAGCGTCACATCCTGACCAAGAAAACCACCAAAACCAAACGTCAACTGCGCGGTGCAACCGATGTCCATGCCACAAACATGGTGTCCGTCCGCGCAATGATGCCGAACGCTTAACCTCACTATTTAAGGAGTAACCATGCCTAGAGTAAAACGTGGGGTCACAGCACGGGCCCGTCATAAGAAAGTTCTCGATCAAGCCAAAGGCTACCGCGGCCGCCGCAGCAAGGTATACCGCGTCGCCAAGCAGGCAGTCATGCGCGCAGGCCAGTATGCCTACCGTGACCGCCGCAACAAGAAGCGCGTGTTCCGCGCACTGTGGATCACCCGTATCAACGCCGCGTCGCGTTCGCACGGCCTGACCTACAGCGTGTTCATGAACGGCCTGAAGCGCGCCGCCATCGAACTGGACCGTAAAGTCCTGGCCGACATGGCCGTGACCGACAAGCCGGCATTCGCCGCTATCGTCAACCAGGTGAAAGCCGCGATCGCTGCTTAATTGTTAGCATCCATCATTGCTTGCAGATGATGGTCGGGCGGGGCACAGGTGAACACCTTTGCCCCGCTTTGTTTGTCGGCTGCTGGATGGCCGGCACGCCGGCTTCCTTTTTCGGCTTTTTTTTCGGCTTCAATCAGAAAGCGGGAAACACCGCATGACCTCCTTAGAACAACTCGTAACCCAGGCGCAGGCTGATTTCGCCGCCGCGCCGGACGCTGCCGCGCTGGAAAACGCCAAGGCCAGATACCTGGGCAAGACCGGCCAGATCACCGAGCAGATGAAGGGCCTGGGCAAGCTGGCGCCGGATGAGCGCCGCGCCCAGGGTGCCGTGATCAACGCGGCAAAAGAACAGATCGAGCGCGCGCTGACCGCGCGCCGCGATGCGCTTGACCAGGCGCAGCTGGAAGCCCGCCTGAATGCGGAAGCGATCGACGTGACGCTGCCCGGCCGCGGCCGCGGCATCGGCGGCATCCATCCGGTGATGCGCACCTGGAACCGCGTCGAGGAAATTTTCGGTTCGATCGGCTTCGAGGTCGCCGACGGTCCCGAGATCGAGACCGACTGGACCAATTTCACCGCATTGAACAGCCCGGAAAACCACCCGGCGCGATCGATGCAGGATACGTTTTACATCGACGGCAAGGACAGCCAGGGCAAGCAGTTGCTGCTGCGCACGCACACCAGCCCGATGCAGGTCCGCTATGCGCGGATGAACAAGCCGCCGATCAAGGTGATCGCGCCCGGCCGCACCTACCGGGTCGATAGCGACGCCACCCATTCGCCGATGTTCCACCAGGTCGAAGGACTTTGGATAGACGAGAACGTCAGCTTCGCCGACCTGAAAGGCGTCTACCTGAATTTCGTCCGCGCTTTCTTTGAAACCGACGATTTGCAGGTGCGTTTCCGGCCATCGTATTTCCCGTTCACCGAACCATCGGCCGAAATCGATATCGCGTTCGGCAGCGGCCCGTTGAAGGGCCGCTGGCTGGAAGTCTCGGGCGCCGGCCAGGTGCATCCGACGGTCGTGCGAAACATGGGACTCGATCCGGACCGCTACATCGGTTTCGCGTTCGGCTCCGGCCTCGAACGGCTGACCATGCTGCGCTATGGCATCAACGACCTGCGCCTGTTCTACGAGGGCGATCTGCGCTTCCTGAAACAATTCAATTAACGACACGGTTCACTATGCAATTCTCCGAAAGCTGGCTCCGCACGATGGCCGATCCGACATTGAATTCGGATGAACTGTCACATCTGCTGACAATGTCGGGTCTCGAAGTCGAAGAGGTGGAAGCCGTGGCGCCGCCGTTTTCCGGCGTGGTCGTTGCACGCGTGGTTGAAGTTGCGCGGCATCCGAACGCCGACCGTCTCAATGTCTGCCAGGTGGATGTCGGCAGCGGCACGCTGCACAACATCGTCTGCGGCGCGCCCAATGTGCGTGCCGGCATGCATGTTCCCTGCGCACTGCCTGGCGCGGTGTTGCCGCCCGGCGAAGACGGCAAGCCATTTGAAATACGTGTCGGCCAGCTCCGCGGCGTCGAGTCGCAGGGCATGCTGTGCTCGGCGCGCGAACTGAAGCTGTCCGAGGATCACGGCGGTCTGCTGGAGCTTCCGGCCGATGCGCCGGTGGGCCAGGATTTCCGCGACTACTATCAGCTCAACGACCTGCGTTTCACGATCAAGCTCACCCCCAACAAGGCGGACTGCCTGTCGGTGCTCGGCGTCGCGCGCGAGGTTTCCGCGCTGACCGGCGTGCCGCTGCATGAACCCGAGTTCAAGGCGGCCGCGGTCAGTTCCGATGAGAAGTTGCCGGTGCGCATCGACGCGCCCGACCTGTGCGGCCGGTTTTCGGGACGCGTGATCCGTGGCGTCGATGCCCGCGCGGCGACGCCGGACTGGATGAAGCGCCGCCTGGAACGCAGCGGGCAGCGGCCGATTTCGGCGCTGGTCGATATCTCGAATTACGTGATGCTTGAACTGGGCCGGCCTACCCATGTGTTCGACCTCGACAAGATCCACGGCGGGCTGGAAGTGCGCTGGGGACGCAAGGGCGAAAGCCTGAAGCTGTTGAACGGCAACACGGTCGACGTGGATGAGTGGATAGGCGTGATCGCCGACGACAGGCAGATCGAGTCGCTGGCCGGCATCATGGGCGGCGACGCAACCGCGGTGTCGCTGGAGACGCAAAACATCTATCTCGAGGCGGCATTCTGGTATCCGCAGGCGATACAGGGCCGTGCGCGCCGCTATAACTTCTCGACCGACGCCGCTCACCGCTTCGAGCGCGGCGTCGACTATGCGACGACTGTCGAGCATATCGAGCGGATCACCGCGCTGATTACCGAGATTTGCGGCACCGCCGCGACCACGGTCGGCCCGGTGGACGACCAGGTGGTGAACCTGCCGCAACGCGTTCCCGTGACCGTTCGCACCGAGCGCGCCCAGAAAGTGATCGGCGTTCCGCTGGACGATCAGCGCATTGCCGACATCTTCAGCCGGCTGAAGCTGCCGTTCACGCAGGAGGCAGGACGCTTCCACGTGACGCCGCCGTCATACCGTTTCGATATCGAGATCGAGGAAGACCTGATCGAGGAAATCGCACGGGTCTATGGATTTGAAAACATTCCGGCACGGCCGCCGGTTGCCGCCAACGTGATGCGCATGCTGCCGGAAAACGTGCGTTCGCTGTTTGCGATCCGCCGGCAGATCGCTGACCTCGACTACCAGGAAGTGATCAATTTCAGCTTCGTCGAAGAATCCTGGGAAAAGGATTTCGCCGACAATGACGCGCCCATCCGGCTGCTGAATCCGATTGCAAGCCAGATGAGCGTGATGCGCTCGACGCTGATTGGCGGCCTGCTTGCCAACGTCCGCTACAACCTGAACCGCAAGCTTAGCCGGGTGCGGGTATTCGAAATCGGTGCAATCTTCAAGCGGGACGAGTCGGTACAGGATGGCCCTCTGTCCGTTGCCGGCTATTCCCAGCCCAAGCGCATGGCCGCGCTGGCTTATGGCCAGGCGATCGACGAGCAGTGGGGCGCGCCTGCGCGCAATGTCGATTATTTCGACCTGAAGGCCGACCTCGAAGCGCTGTTCGCGCCGCGCCAGCTGCGCTTCCGCAAGGCCGTGCATCCGGCGCTGCACCCGGGCCGTTCGGCCGAAGTGCTGCTTGACGGCGCGCTGATCGGCTTCATCGGGGAACTGCATCCGCGCTGGCAGCAGAAATACGACCTGCCGCTCGCACCGGTCATTTTCGAGGTCGATGCGACTGCACTGCAGCATCGTGACGTGCCCGTCTACCAGGAAATCTCGCGCTTTCCGGCGGTCACGCGTGACCTCGCGCTGTTGGTAAAAAACGACGTTCAGGCCCAGGAACTGCTTGACGCTTTCGAGTTGCACAGGCAGGAAAGCAGTGAAGGGCGCCTCGTCCAAGCCATTGTTTTATTTGATGAATATCGCGGCAAAGGTCTGGAAAATGAGCAAAAAAGCCTTGCTTTCCGGTTCACCTTGCAAGATACTCAGACGACCCTGAACGACAACAACGTGGACGCCCTGATGGCTGGTTTCATTGAGGTTGCCCGCACAAAACATGGTGCCGCACTGCGCACTTAAGGCAGGTGGGGACAACAGAAATGAATGACGTGAACTCAGCTGAATTTCAATCCGTATTAGCCGTCGATCTCAACCGCGCCGTCCTGGAAGCACAGGCGCGGTCGCAGGCAGAAAAGGATTTGCCCACCCTGACCAAGGCGGAACTTGCCGAAATGCTGTTCGAACAGGTTGGCCTGAACAAGCGCGAGGCGAAGGACATGGTCGAGACCTTCTTCGATGAAATCCGCAATGCGCTGGAACGCGGGGAACTGGTCAAGCTGTCGGGATTCGGCAATTTCCAGCTGCGGGACAAGCCGCAGCGGCCGGGACGGAATCCGAAGACCGGCGAGGAAATTCCGATCACCGCGCGGCGGGTCGTTACCTTCCATGCCAGCCAAAAACTCAAGAGCATGGTCGAACTCGCCAGCCAAAAACCCGCCACCCGCGTCGCCTGATTGATTGCCCATGACCGAGCGTAACAGCAAGCCAGAACCAATCGAACTCCCGCCGATTCCCGCGAAACGTTATTTCACCATTGGCGAAGTCAGCGACCTGTGCGGTGTCAAGCCGCACGTGCTGCGGTACTGGGAGCAGGAATTTACCCAGCTCAAGCCGGTGAAGCGGCGCGGCAACCGGCGCTATTACCAGCATCATGAAGTATTGCTGATCCGGCGGATACGCGAGCTGCTGTACGAGCAGGGCTTCACGATCAGCGGCGCGCGCAACAAGCTGGGCAGCCGGCTTGCCGAGCACGAGGAAGTGCCGGAGGAACCGCCGGCGCCGCCCGAGCCGCAGGTCGACCTGCTGGCATTGCGCGAAGAACTTGCAGGCATCATGCAGCTGTTGCGGCCGCAGGCCTGAAAAAGTCGGCTGAAAGGCATTTCAGCCGACTTTTTTGCTTGACAGCGGTTCGCCGCGTCCCTTAAGGTTCACCCATGTCTTCCGCTCACCCACCTCTCTTTTCGTTCAGCCCGCGCGCCAGCCTGCTGCCAGCGCTACGACTACGCCTGCCGCTATAACAGCAGGCAGCAAGTCCGCGCCGGTGTTCCGGCCCCAGGCAAATTGAACGAAAGACCGTGAGCATGTATTCGAAGGCCATATCCCCCGCAAGCTGCACCCAAGGCGAATTTCCGCATTCCTCCGGTCGCGCACGCGCCGTTGCAATCCTCCTGCTACTACTACCGATCGGTTGCCTGGCCTCGCGTTGAGTGGCAGTCCGGCAGCCTTTCCGCCACATCCGAATTTCCCTTCCGTTTTCGCGACCGTTCACCGGTCACCTGTACCAGACAAGGAATTGCCATGATGCTCACCAACCCAGCAAGCAAATACCGTCCATTCGCCGCCGTAGCGCTGCGTGACCGGACCTGGCCCGACCAGGTCATCAGCCATCCGCCGATCTGGATGAGCACCGATCTGCGCGACGGCAACCAGGCGCTGATCGAGCCGATGAGCCCGGAGCGCAAGCTGCAATTCTTCGAATTGCTGCTCCGTACCGGCCTGAAAGAGATCGAAGTGGGTTTCCCGTCGGCGTCGCAGACCGACTTCGATTTCGTCCGCATGCTGATCGAGGAAAACCGCATTCCCGACGACGTCACGATCATCGTGCTGACCCAGTCGCGGGAAGAACTCATCCGCCGCACCGTCGATTCGGTGCGCGGCGCGAAGCGGGCAGTAGTCCATCTTTACAATTCGACCGCGCCGGCATTCCGCCGCGTGGTCTTCAACATGAGCCGTGACGAGATCCGGGACATCGCGGTCAGCGGCACGCGCCTGGTGCGCCACCTGACCAGCGACATGCCCGAGACTGACTGGGGTTTCGAGTACACGCCGGAATCGTTCAGCCAAACCGAACTGGATTTCGCCAGGGATGTCTGCGACGCGGTCTCCGCAATCTGGCAGCCGACGCCCGAGCGCAAGATGATCGTCAATCTGCCGTCGACGGTCGAAAGCAGCACGCCCAACATCTATGCCGACCAGATCGAATGGATGCATCGCAACCTGGCGCGCCGCGACGCCATCATCCTGAGCGTGCATCCGCACAATGACCGCGGCACCGCGGTCGCCGCCGCCGAGATGGCGGTGATGGCGGGCGCGCAGCGGGTCGAAGGCTGCCTGTTCGGCAACGGCGAGCGCACCGGCAACGTCGACCTCGTGACGCTGGCGCTCAACCTGTACACGCAGGGCGTGCATCCCGGCCTGGATTTTTCGGATATCGATGCGGTCCGCCAGTGCGTCGAGGATTGCAACCAGCTCCCGGTGCATCCGCGCCACCCCTATGTCGGCGACCTCGTCTACACCGCGTTCTCCGGTTCGCACCAGGATGCGATCAAGAAGGGATTCGCCAAGCAGAAGCCGGACGAGTTCTGGGACGTGCCCTACCTGCCGATCGACCCGGCCGACCTCGGGCGCAACTACGACGCGGTCATCCGCGTAAACAGCCAGTCGGGCAAGGGCGGCATGTCCTACCTGCTGGAGCAGGAATATGGCCTGGCATTGCCGCGGCGGCTGCAGATCGAGTTCAGCCGGGTGGTGCAGGCGGCTGCCGACACCACCGGCAAGGAAATCACGGCCGACGAAATCCACCGCATCTTCAGCCGGGAATACCTGGAACGGCAGGCGCCGTATGCCTACCAGGGCCACCGGATGAGCGAGGATACGAGCCGCGAGAGCCCGGTGCAGATCAGCGTGACCGTGGAGCAGGACGGCCGGGAAGTCCAGCATTCAGGGCAGGGCAATGGGCCGATCGACGCCTTCGTCGCTGCGCTTGGGCTGGACATCCGGGTCATGGATTACCACGAACATGCGATCGGCGCGGGCGCCAATGCGCAGGCGGCAAGCTATGTGGAACTCCGCGTCGGCGACGGTCCGACCACGTTTGGCGTCGGCGTCGACGCCAATATCGTCACGGCCTCGTTCAAGGCGGTGATCAGCGCGGTGAACCGGGACAGGCAGTCGTCGGCGCGCTGATCCCGCGAGCGCCGGTTCAGCCGGCGCGCAGTTTCATCATCAATGCATCGGCCTGCAGCTGGGCGAGGCTTTGCAAGCCGAGCTGCCAGGCCGCATTCAGTTGGCCGACCGATTGACGCATCATCTGGAATGCGCCGATTGCGGCGTCGGCCGGCGTCGCCGCGCGCTGGCGATTCGCTTCGATGCAAAGCAATAATTCTTCGAGCGCGGGCCGGTGCCGCTGCGGCGCCTCGTCGACTGCCTGCTGGAGCAGGTGCCGGCGGAAGCTTTCGAAAGCCGCCGGATCTTCCTTGTACAGACGGGACAGCGTATCAAAGTCAGGCAGTTTAGCGTCGGTGTTCATCACGACTCCGCATAGTTGTATTAATGATAATCTTAACTACGTGGCAATATTATCATTTACGCAATCGCAATGCGGCGCACTTTAACGAATCGGGCCTGAGCAAAATTGGGTCTGTTAGCGAACATACATTTCCAAAGTTTCGTTCTAGACTGCAACTTTTAGCGTCCAGGAGCGACAACATGACCTTCCCCATTTCCCGTTTTTCCCATTCCTGCCGTGTTGCGCTGGTCGCAGGCGGCATGCTTCTGGCAACCGGCAGTGCAATGGCGGCAGAGGGCGACCGCCAGGCTGGCGCCAGCACGACGATTGCCCAGGAACGGCAGAATTGCATGGACGGCAAGACCAACCAGGACCGCGAAACCTGCCTGCGCGAAGCGGGCGCCGCGAAGCAGGAATCCCAGCGCGGCAACCTGCGCGACACCGGCGATTACAGCAGCAACGCCAGCAAGCGCTGCGCGACGCTGCCAGCTGACCAGAAGGCCGATTGCGAACGCCGCAGCATGGGCGAGGGCAGTGTCAGCGGCAGCGTCGGCAGCGGTGGCGTGGTCCGCGAACTGGTGACGCCCGTTCCTGCAGCGAAATGAACAGGCAATGACGGAATCCGCAACATGTCGCAGGAAAACTTGCAATTGTGTCTGAATATTTCTCTATGGCATGTATATTGGTTGCCAGTGAGTCAAAAGGAACCAGTATGAAATCCGCCGTCATTGCAGCAGCACTGTTCGTCGCCGTATCCGGCGCCGCCTTCGTCCCGGCGCCGGCGCACGCCCAGGTCAACGTCAACATCGTGATCGGCAATCCGCCGCCGCCGCCACGCTACGAGGCCGTCCCGCGGCCTCGCGCCGGTTATGTGTGGGCGCCCGGCTTCTGGAACTGGAATGGCCGCGACCACGACTGGCGTTCCGGTCACTGGGAGCGCGCCCGTGCCGGGCAAGTCTATAACCGCCCGCAGTGGGTCCAGGCTGACAACGGCTGGCGGCTGCAGGAAGGCGGCTGGCGTCGTGCCCGTGCAGAACGGCACGAGCGCTATGAAAGACAAGAGCGCCATGAGCGGCACGACCGCCGGGACGAGTACCGCTCGGAAGAGCGGGATGGCCATGGTCATGGTCACGGTCATGGCGGAGACCACTGTCCTCCGGGACAGGCCAAAAAAGGTCGATGCTGAGCCGTGTCATCCTGAAGTCATGAGTCCGGAATTTTCTGTGCGCGAGCGCACAGACGCCAGGGCCGGACGGAATTATCTTTTGGAATTATCAGGAGAATAAGACAATGCCTTCAGAGAATTACACCCGCCGTGGCGGCCAGCGGCTGACTTATCTAATCGCCTATGACAAGGGCGAATACTTTATCGAACGTGACGGCCAGCTGAAAAAGGCGGTTCCGGATGCGATGGCAACCGGCATTGCGCCGAGTGAAGCGACCCCGGAACTCATGCTCCGCATGGCGATCGGCGATATCGAGAGTTTGAACGGCATGGACGAGTAATCATCCCTGCCGGCAGGACGGTTCCAGGCGCACGCTCGCCTGGCGCTGAAACAGTGGCTCCGGCATGGCGCCGGCCACAATAACCAGGAGGATGTCATGAAAAGAATAATCGGTGTTTTCGCAGTGCTGCTCGCGCTCAGCCCATTGGCCCAGGCGCAGGAACGTTCGGTCCGCGAAGAAATGCGCCATGACCGCCATGTCGTCGCCCGCGACGCGCGCGCCGCCGGCCACAAGATCGCCCATCCGCTGCGCGGCAAGGTACGCTGCCGCGACGGCCTGATCCGCACCAGCCGTCCAGGCGCCTGCGCCCGCCACAACGGCATCGCCCGCCGCTACTGATTCGCGAGGTACTGCGCACCGGCGCCGCCGCCCGATTCTCGGCCGGCGGCGTTTTACATCCGGCGGCCCGATCCGGCAGCCTTCACCTTCCTGGCCGCATCCCATTCCTTCCCCGCTTCGACACAACTCGATACAAAGCCGTCCCTGCTGACATCAGTCTGATACATCGGCCATGCATCATGCATTCCTGTGCACTGCACACTTTTTAACCTGAAGGGGAATGAACATGAAACAACTGCACGCCAGGATGATCTCGGGCTTTATCGCCGCCGCCGCTCTCTCCACCGCTGTGTACGCAGCACCGCCGGCGCCTGAACAGGGCGGACCGGACCGGGGTGCGATGCAGGGCATGCACCAGGAGCACAAGGGTGGCGACTTCAAGGAGCGCATTGCACGCCGCCAGGCGGTATTGCATGACAAGCTGAAGCTGACCGGCACCCAGGAAGCCGCCTGGAAAACCTATATCGCGGCCGCCACGCCGCCGGCCCCGCCCGCACGCCCGGATCGCGCCCAGTGGGAAAAACTGTCCGCGCCGGAGCGCATGGAAAAGATGATGACCATGATGAAGGAGCGGGAAGGCCATATGGCAACGCACCTTGCCGCGATGAAGACCTTCTATGCAACGCTGTCGCCGCTGCAGCAGCAGATCTTCAATGACAATGTCGGCGGCGGCATGCGCGGCCACGGCCACGGGCACGGCCGCGGTTAAGTCCACGGTGTGTGCAGGCCTGGGGCTGTCTTCGCAGCGTTAGCGTGGATGTAGGCAGGCGAACGCTGCGTCAGCGCAGCAGCAGCCAGGCCAGACCGCCCGCCACCAGCAGGAAGGGCAGGGAATAGGCGTGAAAGCTGATCCATGCCCGGCGGTCGGGCGCCATCCGCAGCGCGATGATATTGGCGAGCGAGCCGATCATGAAGCCGAAGCCGCCGACATTGACGGCATAGGCGATCACCCGCCAGTCGTGGCTGTACTCGGCCAGCAGGATGGCCGCCGGCACGTTGCTCACAACCTGCGACGCAGCGATGCCGGCAAGGTAAAGGTGCGGCAACTGGCGCAGGTCGACCGCGCCTATCCAGGCCCGCACCACGTCCAGCTGCGACAGCAGGCGCAGGTCGATGAACATCAGGACGAACACCAGGATCAGCGCCCAGTCCAGCCGGGCCAGCAGTTCGCGCCGGGCGAGCAGGAGCGGCGCCAGCGCCAGCAGCGCCAGGTAAGGATGGCGCAGGTCGGTGATCACCAGGAAGGGTATATACAGCCCCAGCGCCAGCATCAGCATCAGGCGGTCGGGCTGCGCGGACGACTGCCTGGGCGACAGGTGCAGCCGCTTGCCCGAAAACGCCAGCAGGGTCAGCAGCAGCAGCGGCGCCAGCAACACGGCCGCCAGCGGCAGCATGGCCAGCGTGAACTGTCCGAACGTGACATGCGAGAGCTGCCACAGGAACAGGTTCTGCGGATTGCCGATCGGCGTCAGCACCGAGCCCGCATTCGCGGCCAGCGCCTCGAACACGATCAGGCGCGTCAGCGGCGCGCCGCTGCTTTTCAGCGTCAGCGTCAGCGGCACCACCACGAACAGCGCGACGTCATTGGTCAGCACGGTGGCCAGCAGCGCGGTCGCCAGCACCAGGAACACCGCCAGGCTGCGCTCGGTGGGAATGGCGGCGACCAGGCGCTGCGCGAGTTGCGGCAGGTAGCCGCTGCGCTCGACACCCTTGGTCAGGGCGAGCAATCCGGTCAGCGTGGCGATGGTTCGCCAGTCGACCAGCGAAAGATAATCGGGAATGGCGGCCGGCCTTGCCATCGAGAACGCGGCCAGCGCCAGCAGCAGCGTCCAGAGCAGGTAGTCGCCTGCCAGCGCAGCGAGGAAGGCCCTTAACGGCGGCGCCGCGCTGGCGCCGTCAGCCATTGTTCTTCACCCACTCCACCGACCAGGCGCGCGCATGTTCGATCGCGATCGCACGGGTGGAGTAGGCGACTTCCGGCGCGAACCGGGTGGTGCCCATGTCGGCCTTGTCGCTATAGCGGGTAATGTGGGCTTCCGCGTGAAAACCGCCTTTTTCCACTGGAATGGCGATGCAGCGCAGCAGATAACCCTGGTTTGCGAATGTTTTTTCAGCCTTGATCACGTTTATTTCCTGGCATTCCGGACGCCGAATTATAACGGCTCGGGAGGTGCCGGGCGGAACTGCCTCCAAATGCATCACCGCGAAATTTATCCATCGCGATCAAGCACTTAGGACGCTTCAAGCAGGGTTATCCACAGAATTGTCCACTAGAAATGTGAGTAGTCCACAGCAGCCGTCGGCTTATCCGGTCATCGCAGCGGGAAACGGGCCTCCAGCACGGTCCGGACGGCATAGCTGCGCGCTGTGTCGCGCGTATCCCTGAGCGTGATGTTTGCCGCCGGCAAGCCGCCCAGCAACGCTGAGGTCGCATTGACGAGATCCTGGTAGCGGTCCTGGCAGGCCGACATTGCCGCGTCGGCGATGTCGGCGACCAGCGCCTCCGACTTCACGTAGCGCATCGCATAGACGCCGATGCAGCGGAAATAGGTGCTGTACGCCTCTTCCTGCTGGGACTGCCGGTCGGAAGCCGCGCCTTGCGCCTGGGCGGCGCCGGTGGAGCCGACGGCAAGTAATACGGACAGGGCAAGGATGGGCAGGGTTTTCATGGGAGTCCGGCAAGGAGAAGGAAGGAATCGCCATGATAGTGCAGCCAGCCGTGTGGGCAGCTGCCATGCTGCGCAAACGTAGTTGCCGCCGTGATATTTCCTGCAGGCAGCAAAACTTGTAAAATCCTGTCACAATACGATTTCATTTCCATTGGGAATTATTTTGGACGGACTTTCTCCTCCAGCGCAACAGGACCGGAAGCCCTCTCCCGGAAGCAGGCATGCAGGATGGCTGGTCGCCTGCCTGGCGCTTGCCTGCGTGCTGCTGCTTGCGCTGGATGGGTGGAGCGTCTGGCGCTCCCATGAGCGCAGGGTGCAGGAAGCAGGGCGCGCGGCCGGCAACATGGCGCAGGCCGTGGCGCGCCATGCGGACGACACGATCACCGCGGCCGACCTGGCGCTGGCGTTCGTGGTGCGCCGGGTGGAAGGCGACCTCGACCGGGACGACTTCTTCGGCGACCTCGGCGAAGCGCTTGCCGCGCGGGCAACGTCGCTGCCGCAGGTTGCCGAACTGTTCGTGTTCGATGACGCCGGCGGCTGGGTCGCCAATTCGCTGCGGGTCATGCCCAGGGACGCGAACAGCGCGTCCGCGCCTTTCTTCATTCATCACCGCGACAATTCCGGGCTCGAAGCCTACATCGGGCCGCCGGTCAAAAGCCGCATCAACGGCGAATGGGTCATGACGGTATCGCGCCGCATTTCCCGTCCCGACGGCTCGTTCGCCGGCGTCGCGGCAGCGACCATACCGCTGTCCTACCTGCGCGATTTCTACGCGGGGCTGGACCTTGGCCCGAGCGGCGTCGTCGGCCTGCTGCGCGACAGCGGAGCCTTGCTGATGCGCCACCCGTTCGTCGAGACCGCCGCCGACGCCGACGCGTCGCAGTCGGCGCTGTTCCGCGCCTACCTGCGCCGCCCGGCGCAGGGCCTGCTGCGCGACCGTTCGCCGGTCGACGGCATTGAACGGCTCTATGCCTACCGCCATTCCGAGCGCTACCCGCTGGTGATCACCGCCGCGCTGTCGTACGACGCGCTGCTGGCGCCATGGATCGAGGAAGCGCTGCTGCACGGCGCCGTGGTGCTGGTGCTGGCCTTGCTGGCGGCGGCTGGCGCGGCCGGCCACCTGCTGCAGCGTCGCCGCCTCCGCCTGCTGGCGCAGCGGCACCGGGCCAGCGAGATGCGGCTGGTCGACCTGGCCAACAACCTGCCGCTGATGGCGCTGCGGCTGGATGCGGGCCACAAGCTGGACTTCTGCAACGCGGCCAGCCGCGCCTGGCTGGACATCGCGCCCGGCCCGGCCCGGAGCATGCATCTCGCCGATGCAGCCGGCCCGGTGCTGTATGCGCAATGGCGGCCGATGCTGGAGCGGGCGCTGGCGGGCGAGCGCGTCGACTTCGACTGCGTCGCGCTGATGCACGGCCAGGCGCACGACCTGCGCATGGTCTGCATGCCGGACCGCGGGCATGACGGCAGCGTGCAGGGCGTCGTCATGCTGGGCAGCGATATCACCGGGCTGAAGGCGGGCGAGCGGCGGATGCAGTCGATCGCCGCCAACACCCCGGCGCTGGTGGCCTTCGTCGACCGCGACCAGCGTTTCAGCTATACCAATGGCCACGGCGAGGCGTCGCCAGGCATCAATGCCGAACACATGGTCGGACGCACCGTGCAGGAATTGTATGGCGGCACCGTGTACTCGCTGCTCGAAGCCCATGTGCGGGCGGCGCTTGCCGGGGAGCGGGCGCAGTTCGACTACAGCATCGACCAGGGCGGCGAGCGGCGCGTGCTGCACAACGTCTATATACCGGAATGCGATGCGGCCGGCCGCGTGATCGGCTTCACCATGCTGACCGACGATGTCACGATGTTCAAGGAAGCCGAGCAGAAGCTGAGCCGGCTGGCGCGCTTCGACGCGCTGACGGGCCTGCCCAACCGCAGCCAGCTGAGCGAACGCCTGGCCGACGCGCTGCGGCGCAGCGACCGCAGCGGTCGCGCGCTGGCGCTGATCCGGCTGGACATCCACGGCTTCCGCGAGATCAATGACGTGCTCGGGCATCTTGGCGGCGACGCGGTGCTGAAGGAAGTCGCTGCGCGCCTGGTGCGCAATTGCCGCACCACCGACATGGCCGCGCGGCTGGGCGACGATGAATTCGCGATCCTGATGGAAGGCCTGGGCGAGCCGGAGGAAAGCCAGCTCGTGGCAGCGAAGCTGATGGAAGCCCTGTCGCGCCCGTTCGAGATCGCGAACCAGACGCAGCATCTTGCGTTCACGGCAGGCATCGCGCTGCGCGTGGCCGAAGCGGTCGATGCGGACACGCTGCTGCGGCGGGCCGGCGACGCGCTGCGGAAGGCGCGGCAGGATGCGCGCAGCCGGGCGGCCGAACTGGTCGACTGACACCGATCCCGCGTCATGACGCACCGGATGAGATCGTGGTTCCGGTTCGTAGGGTGTAATAAGCGTAGCGCATTGCACCACCGGCCAGTCAACCACCATCGCCCGTTCGCAGCGAATGATGTAATGCGCTTGCGCTTATCACACCCTACGGGGTTTCATGGCGCATCTCCTGGGATCGGTATGGCATCGATCACCGCCGATGCGCCACGCCCGCCGCATTCCATGATAGGTTAGCCGGCTCTCCCACGCCGATGAGCCGCTGCCATGCCGAGTCGCCTTTTCTCCCGCGCGCCAACCCTGCGCGCCGCCCGCCTGCCTGTCCTGCTTCGACTCCTGCCCATCCTTGCCGTCCTGTGCGCCTGCGCGCCGCTGGCGCCTGACGAGGCCGCTTCCGACGCGAAGGTGTGGCGGGCCTCGGCCCGCAGCTTCATCCCGTATGACGAACTGCTGCAGCAGGCCAGGGCGGCCGACGTCGTGCTGCTCGGCGAAACCCATCACAACCCGTCCCACCATGCGCTGCAGGCGCGCCTGCTCGCGGCGCTGTCCGAAAGCGGCCAGCGCCCGGTGCTGGTGATGGAGCAGTTCGATATCGAGCAGCAGGACAGGCTGGACGCGATCAAGGCGTCCGCGGCGTCCGGCGACATCAAGCTGGCCGCCTACAAGGCGCTGATGGGGGAGGGATGGGAATGGAAGGGCTACCAGCCGCTGCTGTCGCTGGCGGTCAAGCACGAACTGCCTGTGCTTGCCGCGAATATTTCGCGGGCGTCGCTGCGCGAGGTGATGCGCGGCGGGCAGGAGAAGCTGGGCAGCGGCGAGCCGCAGCGGCTGGGTCTGGCCAGCGGCTGGCGCCGCGAACAGCAGGACGCGCTGTCGAAGGACATCGCCGTCGCGCATTGCGACGCGCTGCCGCCGGCTGCGATCAGTGCGCTGACGCTGGCGCAGCGGGCGCGTGACGCGGTGATGGCCGACCGGCTGCTATCGGTGCGCGGCAGCAAGGCGGTGGCCATACTCGGGCGCGGCCACGTGCGCCAGGACCTGGCCGTGCCGCTGTACCTGAAGCAGCGCGCGCCCCGCACCAGCGTGCTGGCAGTCGGCATGGTCGAGGCAACGCCGCCGTTCCATCCGGCCGAGCTTGCCTACGGGCCGCTGGGCCAGCGCTACGACGCGGTGGTGTACGCCGGCCTGGTCGAACGCGACGCCGATCCGTGCGCCGCTTTCCAGAAGCCGGCAGCGGCAAGCGCCGCTCAGTAGCGGCGCTTGCGGAAATCGTGCCGGGTCACGATGCGGGTCGACTCGATCAGCATCGATAGCCCCACGACCAGCTGCGTCAGCGCATGCGCCGGCAGCGCCCAGACCTGGCTGGGCGGCGCTGGCATGCCGGTGGCCGCGACGATCACCGGCGCCGCCCATTCGGCTTCCGGCGTCACGTCCAGCAGCACGTCGCCGTCGCCGGTGGTGTGCAGGTAGATCTCGCCGCCCGCGGCCAGCACGAAGCAGATGCCCTGGCCCTGGTTGAGGCCGAACGACTGCGACTGCACGTTGTTCGGGTCCAGCGTGCGCTTGAGGTCGCGGTTGTAGCTGTCGATCCATCCTTCCACGTCGCCGCTGTTTTCCAGGTGTATCCACGGGCGGGTGATCGGCGGCGGACTGTCTTCGTAATCATCCATGCCTGAATTACACCGTGCTTTCCATGGTTTGCGGCGCGGCGCTCTGGGCCTTGAGCACGTCGGCAATCGCGCCGAACAGCTGGTCGACCTGCGCCCGGTCGATGATCAGCGGCGGCGACAGCGCGATGATGTCGCCGGTGGTGCGGATCAGCACGCCCTTGTCCCAGAAGCACTTGAGGAAGGCGTCGAAGGCGCGGGCGGTCGGCTTGCCCGGCACCGGCTCGAGCTCGATGCCGCAGATCAGGCCGAGGTTGCGCACGTCCTTGACCCACGGCAGCCCGCGCAGGCTGTGCGCGGCGTCCTCGAAGTAGGGCGCCATCGCGGCGGCCCGCTCGAACACCTGCTCGTCGCGGTACACGCCCATGGTGGCGACCATCGCGGCCGCGGCCAGCGGATGGCCGCTGTAGGTATAGCCGTGATAGAACTCGATCGCGCCTTCGGCCGACGCGCGCATGAAGTCGTCGTGGATGTCCTGGCGCACGATCACCGCGCCCATCGGCACCGCGGCATTGGTCAGTCCCTTTGCGCAGACGATCATGTCGGGCACCACGCCGAAGTAGTCGGCCGCGAACGGCGCGCCCAGGCGGCCAAAACCGGTGATGACCTCGTCGAAGATCAGCAGAATGCCGTGCTTGTCGCAGATCGCGCGCAGCTTCTGCAGGTAGCCCTTGGGCGGCAGGATCACGCCGGTCGAGCCCTGCACCGGCTCGACGATCAGCGCGGCCACCGTGGCCGGGTCGTGCAGCGCGAGCAGGCGCTGCTCGAATTCGTCGGCGATCTCGGCGCCATGGTCCGGCAGGCCGCGGCTGAACGCATTGCGGCCGATGTCGAGCGGATGGCGCAGGTGGTCGACGCTGGCCAGCGTCGGCCCGAAGTGCTTGCGGTTGCCGGCGATGCCGCCGACCGCGATGCCGCCGAAGCCGACGCCGTGGTAGGCGCGCTCGCGGCCGATCAGCCTGGTGCGCAGCGTGTCGCCGCGCATGCGCTGCCAGGCGATCGCGATTTTCAGCGCGGTGTCGACGCCTTCGGAGCCGTCATTGCAGAAGAACACCCGGTTCAGGCCTTCCGGCGCAATCGCCGCCAGCGCGGTGGCTGACTCGAACGCAGCCGGGTGGCCCATCTGGAACATCGGCGCGAAATCCATCTCGCCCGCCTGGCGGCGGATCGCCTCGGTGATCTTCGGATGGCAATGGCCGGCATTGACGCACCACAGGCCGGCCGTGCCGTCGAGGATCTGCCGGCCGTCGTCGCTGGTGTAATGCATGCCCGAGGCGGCGACCAGCATCCGCGGCTTTTGCTTGAACTGGCGGTTGGCGGTAAAGGGCATCCACAGATGGGCGGTGTCGATGGGCTGGGTCATGGCCGGCTTCCTTGGTGTGATGGGGAAAGTTGACATGGTAGTACGTTTTGCGGGGACAGGCAGCGCAACGGGGCATCTGGCCGCGGCGGAACGCATGCCGTCCGGCCTCCGCCAGCGCGCCGGCTCCTGCCGCGCACGGCGTCGGCCTGCAAATCGACGGCCGGCATGGTCCGGTTGTTCTCGGAATGATTTTTTTTGGCGCCACCCTAAATTTCCCGTTGGCGCCGCCGTTACTTGCCCTGTAGCCCGAGCCGACTGGATTATTTGAAAATATTTTCAAAATAACCCTAAAGTCGTTCGGCACGCTGCCGTAAATAGCTTCAGCAACACCGCAACAAGCAGGGAAAGACCAGCAGCACCGAGGAAAGCCAGTCCGTCGCAGCCGATACTGCAAGCGCCATCCTCCCGCAGCAATGTCTTCCCGCCGGATTTTCTTCGTGCCAGACACTGTCCCCGCCCCGGTTTCCCGGGGCGGGGAGGCCGGCGCTGGCGTCTTGTAAGACGGAGTCCTACAAACCCGCTAGATAATTCCTCACTAGAAATACAGCGTCCCGCTTATTTCCAGCAGGCATCATTGCAGGCAAACTTCTTCCATCGGCAAAGCAACCGGGTTCACCGGCAAAACGGACAGGAGAACGCAATGAATACCAACGACATGATGGCTGAGATTCGCGACGCAAATCTGAACTACCTGATGCTGGCGCAGCAGATGATACGCGCCGACAAGGCATGCGCCATCTACCGTCTTGGCATCAGCGCGGAGATCGCTTCGCTGCTGGAAACCCTGAGCAACAGCCAGCTCCTGAAGCTGGCCAGCGCCAACCTGATGCTGGCGCGCTTCCGTTTCGACGACACCGCCATCCTCGGCATGCTGACCAGCCACAGCAAGGAGCGTTCGCTGTCCCAGACGCACGCGGCCATCCTGATGGCCGGCCAGCCGGTCGAAGAAATCAACTGATCAGCGGCACACACACACTTTCAGCAGGAGTCGGGAACATGGCAAACAAGAGTCTGGTGTCGGAAGCGCGGGAAATCGGCCTGGCGATCGAGCTGATCAAGCTGGGCGCCCGCCTGCAGCTGCTGGAGCTGGAAACCTCGCTGTCGCGCGAGCGCCTGCTGAAGCTGTACAAGGAATTGAAGGGCATGTCGCCGCCGAAGGGCATGCTGCCGTTCTCGACCGACTGGTTCATCACCTGGCAGCCGAACATCCATTCGTCGCTGTTCATCAACATCCACCGCTACATGACCCAGCACGCGGGCCTTGCCGGCATCGAGGCCGTGATGAAGGCCTACCAGCTGTACCTGGAGCAGATGCCGCCGGCCCCCGGCGAGGAAGCGGTGCTGTCGCTGACCCGCGCATGGACCCTGGTGCGCTTCTTCGACAGCAAGATGCTGACCACCGCCAGGTGCGGCCAGTGCGGCGGCGAGTTCGTCACCCACAGTTTCGACCTGAACCACGGCTATGCCTGCGGCCTGTGCCACATGCCGTCCCGCGCCGGCAAGACCAAGAAGGCGCGCGAGGATGCGCTGAGCGCCTGAGCTTCGTCGTTCCTCCCGATCCAACCGTAAAGAGCCCGCAATGCAAAGCATCGCCACAACGGCCGGGCGCGGGCTGCTGCGCCTGCCCTCGGTGCAGGCGCTGGCGATCCAGGCCGGCGCACTGCTCGTCGTCGGGCTGTCGCTGCTCATGCTGGCCCGGATGCAGTGGCTGCCGCCCGGCGCCTTTCCCTCCATGACCGTGATCGTGCTGCTGCAGGGCGCGCTGGCGGCGCTGCTGTCGCGCGCGCTGCGGCAGGCCGCGTGGTGGCCCGTCATGCATTTCCTGTTCCTGCCGGCGGCGCTGGCGGCCTTGTCCCTGCGCCTGCCGCCGTGGGTCTTCCTGGGCGTGTTCCTGCTGATGCTGGCGCTGTACTGGTCGACCTTCCGCACCCAGGTGCCGTTCTACGCCTCCGGCGCGGCGGCCTGGCGCGCGGTCGAGGCCGAACTGCCGCAGCGGCCGCTGCGCATCATAGACATCGGCAGCGGTCTTGGCGGGCTGGTGGTCAACCTTGCCGGGCGCCGGCCCGACTGCCGTCTCGAAGGGATCGAGCTGGCGCCGCTGCCGTGGCTGGTGAGCCGTGTTCGCCAGGCGGCCGGCGCGCGCTGCCGCTTCCTGCGCGGCGACTATCAGCGCCTCGATTTCGCCGACTACGACGTGGTGTTCGCCTACCTGTCGCCGGCCGCGATGCCGGCGCTCTGGGCCAAGGCCCGCGCCGAGATGCGCAGCGGCACGCTGCTGCTGAGCCATGAATTCGCGGTGCCGGGCGCCGCGCCGCAGATCGCGCGTCCGACCCGCCCGGGCGGACCGGTGCTGTACGGATGGGTCGTGTGATCACGCCGAAAAAATTGCCTCCTCTCAAGTTTTTGCCGCACATGCCGTAACCGGAACGAGGACGGGATCGAGGCGCACGCCGCGCAGCACATCGTGGCGCGGCGCCGCTCCCGAATGAACAGCGACAGCCGGCGGCCTGGCCGCGGCACTTACCAGGCGGAGAGTAATAAACGTGTTAGTGATCATTGGATATGTCGTCGTCATGGCGTCGGTGTTCGGCGGCTTCGCAATGGCCGGCGGGCACCTGGCCGCACTCTGGCAGCCGCTGGAAGTATTGATGATCGCCGGCGCCGCCGTCGGCGCCTTCTTCGTCGGCAATGACATGAAGTCGATCAAGGCGACTGCCAAGGCCATTCCTTCGCTGTTCAAGGGTTCGCGCTACAACAAGACCCTGTACCTGGAGCTGATGTCGCTGCTGTCGGAAATCCTGACCAAGGTCCGCAAGGAAGGCCTGATGTCGATCGAGGGCGATGTCGACGCGCCGGAGGAAAGCGCGATCTTCGGCAAGTATCCGGGCATCCTCCACGACCATCACATGATCGAGTTCATCACCGACTACCTGCGCCTGATGGTGTCCGGGAACATGGACGCGTTCCAGATCGAGAACCTGATGGACAACGAGATCGAGACCCATCATCACGAGGGCGAAGTGCCGGCGCACTGCATCGCCAAGCTGGGCGACGGCCTGCCGGCATTCGGCATCGTCGCCGCGGTGATGGGCGTGGTGCACACGATGGAGTCGGTCGGCCTGCCGCCGGCGGAACTGGGCATCCTGATCGCGCACGCGCTGGTCGGCACCTTCCTCGGCATCCTGCTGGCCTACGGCTTCATCGGCCCGCTGTCCGGCCTGCTGGAGCAGAAGCTCACCGAGTCGACCAAGATGTACCAGTGCGTGAAGGTCACGCTGCTGGCCAGCCTGAATGGCTACGCGCCCGCGCTGGCGGTCGAGTTCGGCCGCAAGGTGCTGTTCTCCACCGAGCGCCCGTCGTTCAAGGAACTGGAAGAACACATCAAGCAGGCAAAAACCAAGTAAGCATCGAGGACACGGAACGGCATCATGGCTGACGACAACCTGCGACCCATCGTAGTCAAGCGCATCAAGAAAGTGGCGGGCGGCCATCACGGCGGCGCCTGGAAGATTGCCTACGCCGACTTCGTGACCGCGATGATGGCCTTCTTCCTGCTGATGTGGCTGCTGGGCTCGACCGCCAAGGGCGACCTGCAGGGCATCGCCGAATATTTCTCGACGCCGCTGAAGGTGGCGATGGCCGGCGGCTCCGGCGCCGGCGACAGTTCCAGCGTGATCCAGGGCGGCGGCAAGGACCTGACCCGGAAGGACGGCCAGGTCAAGAAGGGCACCGAGCCGCCGGCCAAGAAAACCTACGACCTGAAAGGCGCGCAGGCCGACCTCGAACGCATCGAAGGCGAGAAGCTCAAGGGCCTGAAGGCGCGCATCGAAGCGGCGATCGAAGCCAATCCCACGCTCAAGCAGTTCAGGAAGCAGCTGCTGATGGACATCACCACCGAGGGCTTGCGGATCCAGATCGTCGATGCGCAGAACCGGCCCATGTTCGCCAGCGCCAAGGCCGAACTGCAGCCCTATACACGCGAGATCCTGCATGAGATCGGCCGCGTGCTGAATGACATGCCCAACAAGATCAGCCTGTCCGGCCACACCGACGCGACGCCGTATTCGAGCGGCGACAAGGGCTACAGCAACTGGGAGCTGTCGTCAGACCGCGCGAATGCGTCGCGTCGCGCGCTGATCGCCGGCGGCATGGAGGAAGGAAAGATCGTGCGCGTGGTCGGACTGTCGTCGGCGGTGCTGATGGACCAGCAGAATCCGAACAACCCGATCAACCGGCGCATCTCGATTATCGTGATGAACAAGAAGGCCGAGGACACTGCGTCGCGCGATGGCGGCTCCGTCACGATCAGGGAAGAGAAGCAGGCCGAGCCGGTGCTGCAGGGGATAGAGAAGCCGGGCGCGGGCGCCGAAGCGCCGCCAGCCGGCGCTGCGGCAGCGGCGACGACGCCAGCGCCAGCGCCAGCGCCATTGCCGGCAGCCGCGCCGTCGATGCCGCCCAACGCGGCGACCGTGGCGCAGCAGGCCACGGCGGCGGCGGCTGCGGTGACGGCACGGCAGGATGCCGCAGCCGCCAGGCATGAGTAGAACATTTGGCACAGACCATGGACAGGCGATGAAGAGACAGGATTCCGGCGTGCTTGAACTGGGCCAGCTGCTGACCGATGTCAGCGCCGAAGGGATAGCGCATCTCGAGGAAGTGCAGGCCGACCTGGCGCAGACCCGGCTGCTGCTGGGCGAGGCGATTGCGCGCCTGTCCAGCGGCTTCGGCGCGCTGCATGCCGCGGTGTCGGTCCAGCGCGTCGCGGCCGAGCAGCTGCAGCGGCAGGCCGAGGGCGCAGGCGGCGGCGGCGACGGCGAGGAACAGCTGCGCGCCGCGGCGGCGGCCATCGACACGCATGTGCAGGCGATGGTGACCGCGCTGCAGTTCGAAGACATGACCAGCCAGCTCATCGCCCAGGCCGGGCGGCGCATCGCCGGCCTGCTCGGCATCCTTGCCGGCGTCGGCGACGGCGCCCAGGGCCTGGCGAGCGGCGACCTGACCCGGCTCGACGCGCTGCGCACCGCGATGGCAGCGCAAAGCCGCGAACTCGATGGCCTGCTGGCGCGCAGCGTCGACCAGCGGCACATGGAAAGCGGCGACATAACCCTGTTCTGATCCGTGGCGATCGGCAATTCAAGACGACAAACAAAGCGAGCAAGACTATGGCAAAGACAATACTGGCGGTGGACGACTCGGGCTCACTGCGCCAGATGCTGGTATTCACGCTGAAGGCCGCCGGCTACCAGGTGGTGGAAGCGGTCGATGGCCGCGACGGCCTCGACAAGGCAATGCAGAAGCAGTTCGACCTGGTGCTGACCGACCAGAACATGCCGAACATGGACGGCCTCACGCTGATCCGCTCGCTGCGCGCGCTGCCGGCCTATGCGCGGGTGCCCATCCTGATGCTGACCACGGAGTCGAGCGACGAGATGAAGTCCAAGGGCCGCACCGCCGGCGCCACCGGCTGGCTGGTCAAGCCCTTCGACCCGAACCGGCTCACCGAAGTGGTCCGCAAGGTGCTGGGCTGATGCCGCATTCCCTATCCCGCCGGCTGCGCAGAGCATGAGGAGCCCAGCATGAGCATCGATATCAGCCAGTTCTTCCAGGTGTTCTTCGAGGAAGCCGAGGAGCTGCTGGCCGAGATGGAACGCCTGCTGCTGGCGCTGGACACCGCTGCGCCCGACATGGAGCAGCTGGCGGCGATCTTCCGCAGCGCGCATTCGATCAAGGGCGGCGCGGCGACCTTCGGCCAGACCGACATGGCCGAGGTGACCCATGTGCTGGAATCGCTGCTGGACCGGCTGCGGCGCGGCGAGATGGGGCTGACGTCGGCCCATGTCGACGCCTTCTTCGCGGCCAAGGACGTGCTGAAGATGCAGCTCGACGGCCACCGCCATGCAACGCCGGTGGACATGGACGCGGTCGCCGCGGTGCGCGCCCGGCTGGAGGCGCTGTCCGCCGGCCATGCGCCGCTTGCACAGTCACAGTCAGCGCCGCTGCCGGCAACCCTGGCGCCAAGCCGCCGCCTCAGCCTGGAGCTGCCTGCGCTGGCGCAGGACGAACTCGATGCGCTGGTGGACGAACTGGCGCTGATGGGCACGGTGTCGTCGCAGCTGCTGGAGGACGGCCGCCTGCGCCTGAGCGTCGATACCGCGCAGAGCGCCGACGACGTGCTGGCGATCTGCTCGTTCATCGTCGACCCGGACAGCCTGGCCATCGTCGAGGACGGGGCAGGCGGCTATACGTCGCCCGACGGCAGCTATGGCTTTTTCGAGCCGCTGCCGGAACCGGCCGCGGCCCATGACGACGCGCCGGTGGTGGTGGCGCACGCGGAGTCGCCGGCCGCGCGCTCGGCCGCCGCCGACAAGGCGGCCAGCCTCGACGCGTCGTCGATCCGCGTCAGCGTCGAGAAGGTGGACCAGCTGATCAACCTGGTCGGCGAACTCGTCATCACCCAGGCCATGATCGAGCAGCGCAGCAGCACGCTCGACCCGATGCTGCATGAACGCCTGCTCGGCAGCGTCAGCCAGCTCACGCGCAACACCCGCGACCTGCAGGAAGCGGTGATGTCGATCCGCATGATGCCGATGGACTACGTGTTCTCGCGCTTTCCGCGCATGGTGCGCGACCTGTCCGGCAAGCTCGGCAAGAAGGTCGATTTCCTGACCTATGGCGCCGCCACCGAACTCGACAAGGGCCTGATCGAGCGCATCATCGATCCGCTGACGCACCTGGTGCGCAACAGCGTCGACCACGGCATCGAGACGCCGGCGGTGCGCGCCGCCGCCGGCAAGCTCGAAGCCGGCAAGCTGTCGCTGTCGGCCGCGCACCAGGGCGGCAACATCGTCATCGAGGTCAGCGACGACGGCGGCGGGCTGAACCGCGAGCGCATCCTGGAGAAGGCGCGCCAGAACGGGCTGGACGTGTCCGACGCGATGGCCGACGCCGAGGTCTGGCAACTGATCTTCGCGCCCGGCTTTTCGACGGCCGAGGAAGTGACCGACGTGTCCGGGCGCGGCGTCGGCATGGATGTCGTCAAGCGCAACATCGCCGCGATGGGCGGCTCGGTCGACATCCGCTCGGCGCGCGGCTTCGGCACCACGATCTCGATCTCGCTGCCGCTGACGCTGGCCATCCTCGACGGCATGTCGGTGCGGGTCGGCGAGGAGATCTACATCCTGCCGCTGGGCTACGTGGTCGAGTCGCTGCAGCCGGCGCGCGAGGACGTCCGGGAGATTGCGGGACAGGGCAGGGTGGTGCGGGTGCGCGGCGAATACCTGCCGCTGATTGCGCTGCACGAGCTGTTCGGCATCGACCCGCACTGCGCCGACCCGTCCGAGGGCATCCTGGTCATCCTGGAGTCGGACGGCGCGCGCGCGGCGCTGCTGCTCGACGAGCTGGTCGGCCAGCAGCAGGTGGTGGTCAAGAACCTGGAATCGAATTACCGCAAGGTCGCCGGGATCTCGGGCGCGACCATCCTCGGCGACGGCGGCGTGTCGCTGATACTGGATGTGGCGATGCTGCTGCGCGGCTACGGCAGGCGGGCGATGGCGGAAGGCGCGGTCGGATAGGGCCGGCGCCGGAAGCGGGCGCGTGCCGCCGCGTCGCTCCGCGCATTTTCAGGCCGGCCCGCGCCGGGGCTTCCACCATCCAGCGCGGCCATGCTATATTCCGGCGTCCTTTGGGGAGTAGCCGGCTTCCGTCCCCCGGAAGCGTCCGCATCAACATACTCGGTGACTTCGGTCCCGTGGTGCGGTCAGCCAGTCAGGTTGGCGAGACCATAGGCATTGCGCTTGCCCGGTCGGGCCGGGCGCAATGCCTTCGTCCATGCCCGACCTGAAAGTACCCGATGAACTTTGCCGCCACCGCCCTGCTGTCCCTCGCCATGTCCACCGATGCCTTCGCCGCCGCTGTCGGCAAGGGCGCGGCGCTGCACCGTCCCCACTTGCGCGAGGCGCTGCGCACCGGCCTGATCTTCGGCGTGATCGAAGGCCTGACCCCGGTCATCGGCTGGCTGCTGGGCCAGCTCGCCGCGCCGTATGTCAGCGCATGGGACCACTGGATCGCGTTCGTGCTGCTCGGCGGACTGGGCATCATGATGGTGCGGGAAGGGCTGTCGACCGACGAGGAGGAAGCCGAGAAGCCGGGCAGCCATTCGTTCTGGCTGCTGGCCGTCACCGGGTTCGCCACCAGCATCGACGCGATGGTGGTCGGCGCCGGCCTTGCGATCATGGATGCCGATATCGTCGTCACCGCAATCGCCATCGGCTTTTCCACTTTCGTGATGGTGACCATCGGCGTGATGCTGGGCCGTGTGCTCGGGCTGATCGCCGGCAAACGCGCCGAGATCGTCGGCGGCATCATCCTGATCGGGATCGGCGCCTTCATCCTGTATGAACACCTGGGGGCGACTGCCTGAACGGAACGCGCCGGCGACGGGCGATTCGCCTGTTCCCCTAGAAGAATTCCACGCTGCCGCTGGCGTCCTCGCGGTGCAGCAGGCGTTCCGCGACCAGCTGGTCGTAGAACTGGACCTGGTTCCTGCCATGCTGCTTCGCGTAATACAGCGCCTGGTCGGCATGGCCGAGCACCACGACCGGCGTGTCGCTGCTGATGCTGACGAAGCCGAGGCTGATCGTGACCCGGCCCACCTGCGGGAAGTCGTACTGCTCGATCGCCCGGCGCAGGCGCTCGAACACCATCGTCGCATTTTCCTTCGTCGCCGACCTGAGCAGGATGACGAATTCCTCGCCGCCGAAACGAAAGATCCTTTCATTGGCCCGGAATGACGATTTCAGCAGGTTGGCCAGCAGGATCAGCACTTCGTCGCCGTACAGGTGGCCGAAACGGTCGTTGATCTTCTTGAAATGGTCGATGTCCACCACCGCCAGCCAGTTTTCGCGTGCCTGTTCGGTGTGCCGGCGCTCGGGCTGGCCCGGCTGCGCATGCGGCTTCGGCTGATGGCATTGCGCGGTCATCCGCGCAAACCTGGCGTCGAAGGTTTTCCGGTTCAGCAGGCCCGTCAGCGAGTCGCGCTCGCTGTAGTCGAGCAGGCTCTGGTGATTCGAGTAGACCTTGACGATGCCTTCGATGAGGATGCGGCTATCGGCATCGCACGGCGTCGCATAGGCAAGAAGGATGCAGCACTGGATACGGTCGTTCAGCCATACCGGCAGCCAGATCAGGTGCTGTCCGTTCCCGTCGTCCGCTTCCACCGGGCAGGCGCGGCGCCGTATGCCATCCGCAAGCGGCTGCGGGCAGGGCTCCTGCCGGCTTGCTTCATCGGTCCCGGCCGCGTCGTCGAAGTAGGCGCGCACCGTGTCCTGCTCGATCACGGCCGTGGCTTGCGTGTACAGCCTGCCGTTCGCCTGCGTCACGTCGAGCATCGTGGCCGACAGCGCGCCGGTCATACGGTACAGCGCCGTGATGGTCGTCAGGTCGAGCTGGTCATGCTCGCGGCAGCGGGTCATTTCCGCGAGGTGATGGAGGAATGCTTTCAACGGGTTTCCCTGGCCTGCCAGCAGCGACACCGTCGCCGGTTTTGTTGCCGCGGGAAATGGTTGGTCATGCGCGGCAGGCGCGCGCGGCGGCTTGTCGCGCAGCGTTCCCATTTCGTGCAGCGGTGCAGGCAAGTCTCTCGGCATGGCGGCATCATCCTCGTCCCGGGTCGGCAATTCAAGCAGTTCGGGCGTTGTCCCGAGATGCCCGGCCAGCGACCGCCCGTTCGAGACCGTTTACCTGATATGGAATAATTCTATTTTAGAAATAATGCGAAGAGGAATTATTCTGCAGGGTTTCCCCCATTTTTGTCATTTGCTGTTGCTCATTGGCAGCAACCGGAAGGCAGTCGAACCATGCTTCCGGCGCAAGGATCGTGCAGATATGCAATCTCCCGTCGATCGTGATACCCATTCGGCCATCCTGGACCAGCGGCGCCCGGTGCTGCGTTGGCAGCGGTTTGGTATCCGGTAGCTGACTTTACTTGACGATGACCGGCTGTTACCATGAGCTGCGAATGGAACATTGTTTTGCTGTGCGGAACAAATCGGGCGATTGTAGTTTAGTCCCGTAATTTTCCATCGCCGCTTTTAAATCGCAGGAGACAACAGCATGGGCGTCAAGGAATTATTCAAGCTCGACGGCAAGGTGGCATTGATCACCGGCGGTTCGCGCGGACTCGGGCTGCAGATGGCCGAGGCGCTTGCCGAGATGGGCTGCAGGCTGGCCATCACGGCGCGCAAGGCGGATGAACTCGAGGAAGCGAGAAAGCACCTGGAGGCCATGGGCGCGGAGGTGCTGACCATCGCGAACGACCTGTCCGACACCGCCGGCATCCCGGGCATGGTCGAGCAGGTGGCCCAGCGCTACGGCACGATAGACATCCTGGTCAACAATGCGGGCGCGACCTGGAATGCGCCGGCCGAGGACTATCCCGACCACGCGTGGCACAAGGTGATGAACCTGAATGTCGATGCGCTGTTTTTCGTGGCCCGCGAAGTCGGCCGGCGCTGCATGATCCCGCAGCAATCGGGCAAGATCATCAACATCGCCTCGGTCGCCGGCCTGCGCGGCAGCGCGACCAATGTCACCACGATTGCCTATCACACGTCCAAGGCCGCCGCCGTCAACATGACCCGCGCGCTGGCCTCCGAATGGGGCAAGTACAACATCAATGTCAATGCGATCTGCCCGGGCTTCTTCCCGTCCAAGATGTCGGCCGGCCTGCTGGAAAAAGTAGGCGACGCGATCATCGCGCGGGCGCCGCTGCATCGCATCGGCGGTGAAGAAGACCTGAAGGGTTCGGTCGTGTTCCTGGCCAGCGAGGCGTCGCGCCACATCACCGGCCAGGCGCTGGCGGTCGATGGCGGCGTCACCGCTGTTTGAGTCTTATCTCCCATCCATAGTGGACGGCCGCGCGCCGTTGATTTCATGAGTTCAGATCCGCAGGACCGTTTTACAGGCACCCGTCCGGTGTCGCCGCAGCATGTGTTCGATATCCCTAAATTGTCGGCCTGGATGCGGGCCAATGTCGAAGGCTTCAGCGGCGAGCTGACGCTGGAGCAATTCAAGGGCGGCCAGTCCAACCCGACCTTCCTGCTCGCCGCCGGCGGGCGCAAGTACGTGATGCGCCGCAAGCCGCCCGGCACGCTGCTGCCGTCGGCCCATGCGGTCGACCGCGAATACAGGGTGATCAGCGCGCTTGCCAATACCGACGTGCCGGTCGCCAGGGCCTATGCGCTGTGCGAGGACGACAGCATCATCGGCACTGCGTTCTACATCATGGATTATGTCGAGGGCCGCATCCTGTGGAACTCGGCGCTGCCCGACCACAGCCCGGCCGAGCGGGCCGCGCTGTTCGATGAAATGAACCGCGTGATCGCCGCGCTGCACAGCGTCGACTACCAGGCGGTCGGGCTGGAAAGCTACGGCAAGCCGGGCAACTTCCTGGAGCGCCAGGTGGCGCGCTGGACCAAGCAGTACCGTGCCTCGGAGACCGAGCGCATCGAGGCCGTGGAAAACCTGATCGCCTGGCTGCCGCAGCACATCCCGTCAGGCGACGAGACCCGCATCGTGCATGGCGACTACCGCATCGACAACGTGATCTTCCATCCGACCGAGCCGCGCATCCTGGCGGTGCTGGACTGGGAACTGTCGACGCTGGGCCATCCGCTGGCCGACTTCGCCTATCACTGCATGACCTGGCGCATGCCGCCGGGGCCGTCGCGCGGCATGGCGGGACTGGACCTGCCGGCGCTGGGCATCCCGACCGAAGAGCAATACCTGGCGGCTTACTGCCGCCGCACCGGCCGCGACGGCATTTCGCAGAGCGACTGGGAGTACTACATGGTGTTCAACATGTTCCGCCTGACCGGCATCCTGCAGGGCATCATGGCGCGGGCGCTGCAGGGCAATGCGTCCAGCGCCGAGGCCATGGCTGCCGGCAAGCGGGCGCGCCCGCTCGCCGAACTGGCGTGGCAACTGGTCGAACGCATACAACAACGCAACTAATCGGAGACGACGATGGAATTCAATTACTCAGACAAGGTCATCGACCTGCAGAAGCGGGTCACCGCATTCATGGACGAGCATGTGTACGCGGCCGAGGAAGTGTTCGAAGCCGAGATGGATGCGGCGCGCAAGACCGGCAACCCCTGGGTCCCCACGAAGATCGTCGAGGAACTGAAGCAGAAGGCGCGCGCGGCCGGCTTGTGGAACCTGTTCCTGCCCGAGTCCGAACTCGGCGCCGGCCTCACCAATCTTGAATACGCGCCGCTGTGCGAGATCATGGGCCGCTCCCATATCGGGCCGGAAGCCTTCAACTGCTCCGCGCCCGACACCGGCAACATGGAGACCCTGGCCCGCTATGCCAGCCAGCCGCTGCAGGACCAGTGGCTCAAGCCGCTGCTGGAAGGCACGATCCGCTCCGGCTTCGCGATGACCGAGCCTGATGTCGCCTCGTCGGATGCGACCAACATCGAGGCGCGCATCGAGCGCGACGGCGACGACTACGTGATCAACGGCCAGAAATGGTGGACCTCTGGCGCCAACGACCCGCGCTGCAAGATCCTGATCTTCATGGGCAAGACCGACCCGGACAACCCGAACCGGCACCGCCAGCAGTCGATGATCCTGGTGCCGATGGACACGCCGGGCGTGACCGTGCTGCGCCACCTGCCCGTGTTCGGCTATGACGATGCGCCGCACGGCCATGCCGAAGTGCGCTTCGAGAATGTGCGGGTGCCGGCGACCAACATGCTGCTGGGCGAGGGCCGCGGCTTCGAGATCGCCCAGGGCCGCCTCGGACCGGGACGCATCCACCACTGCATGCGCCTGATCGGCCGCGCCGAACGTGCGCTGGAAAAGATGTGCCGCCGTTCGCTGAACCGGGTCGCATTCGGCCGCCCGGTGGCGGACCAGGGCGTGACCCGCGAGCGCATCGCAAACGCGCGTATCATGATCGACCAGACCCGTTTCATGGTGCTCAATGCCGCTTACATGATGGACACCGTCGGCAACAAGGCCGCGGCCAAGGAAATCGCGATGATCAAGGTCGCCGCGCCCAACATGGCCTGCCAGGTCATCGACTGGGCAATCCAGGCGCACGGCGGCGGCGGCGTCAGCGAGGACTTCGGCCTGGCCCGCGCCTATGCCAGCTCGCGCACGCTGCGCATCGCCGACGGCCCGGACGAGGTGCATCGCAATGCGATCGCCAAGCTCGAGCTGGCCCGCTATATGGAACCGAAACTGCGGGAACCCAAGCAGCGCTGATTTAATCTAGAGGAAGCCGTTACCCATGTCGGACCGTCATCTGGCCTTCTGGCCGAAGACCCAGCCGCGGCACCTGTCGCTGCCGAACACCCACCTGTTCTACAACGCGGAGGTGTCGGCCGCGCGCTATCCCGACAAGCCCTACCTGGTGTTCTACGACACCCCGGTGACCTTCGGCCAGTTCAAGGACGAGGCCGAGCGCATCGCCGGCTACCTGCAGAACGAATGCGGTGTGAAGAAGGGCGACCGGGTGCTGCTGTACCTGCAGAACAGCCCGCAGTTCGTGCTCGCGTATTACGGCATCCTGCGTGCCGATGCGGTGGTGGTGCCGGTCAATCCGATGAACATGACCGAGGAGCTGCGCCACTATGTGAGCGACACCGGCGCCACGGTCGCGTTCGCGCCGCAGGACCTGATGGGCCACATCGCGCCGCTGCTCGACGAGGGCCTGCGGCATATCGTCGCGGTCTCCTATGGCGATTACATCCGGGCCGGGCATGACTACCCGGTGCCGGCCTATATCGCCGCGCCGCGCGCGCATTTCGATTTGCCGGGCGTGATCCCGTGGACCGACATGCTGGCGCGCGGCCTGCGTCCCGGGCCCATGACCGCCGGCCCGGACGACCTCGCGGTGATGCCCTATACCTCCGGCACCACCGGCCATCCGAAGGGCTGCATGCATACCCACCGCAGCGTGATGTACAACGCGGTGGCCGGCATGACCTGGGTCGGCACGCAGGCCGACTCGGTGCTGCTGTCGGTGCTGCCTTTCTTCCATGTGACCGGCATGCAGGGCAGCATGAACACGCCGCTGTATGCGGGCGCCACGCTGGTGATGCTGCCGCGCTGGGACCGCGACACCGCGGCGCGGCTGATCCAGCGCTACCGGGTCAACGGCGTGCAGCTGATCTCGGCGATGGTGGTCGACCTGCTGTCCAACCCGGACATCACCGACTATGACCTTTCCAGCATCACCCGCATCAGCGGCGGCGGCGCGGCGATGCCGGAAGCCATCGCGCAGAAGCTCAACGACATGCTGGGCATACCGTACGTCGAAGGCTACGGCATGTCCGAGACCATGGCGGCGACCCACCTGAACCCGATGCAGCGGCCCAAGAAGCAGTGCCTGGGCATGCCGCTGTACGACGTCGACTCCCGCGTGGTCGATACGCAGACGCTGCTCGAAGTGCCGCAGGGCGAGGCCGGCGAGATCATCGTCAGCGGACCGCAGGTGATGCAGGGCTACTGGAACAACCCGGGCGCCACGCAGGACGCATTCATCGAGCGCGACGGCAAGCGCTTCCTGCGCACCGGCGACATCGCGATGATCGACGAGGACGGCTATTTCTTCATGGTCGACCGATTGAAGCGCATGATCAACGCGTCCGGCTTCAAGGTCTGGCCGGCCGAGGTCGAGGCGCTGCTGTATCACCACCCGGCGATCCGGGAAGCCTGCATCATCGCCGCGCCGGACGAGAAGCGCGGCGAGACCGTGAAGGCGGTGGTGGTGCTGAAGGACGCCTATCGCGGCGAGGTCAGCGAACAGGACATCGTCGACTGGGCCCATGCGAACATGGCGGCCTACAAGAGTCCGCGCATCGTCGAGTTCCGCGACGCGCTGCCGAAGTCCGGCTCGGGCAAGGTGATGTGGCGCGAGATGCAGGAACAGGCGATGGCTGCGGCCGTGAAAAACTAGGAAGAGGAGACAGGCATGCGATTCACAGACAGGGTGGCCATCATCACCGGCGCGGCCAGCGGCATCGGCCGCGCCACCGCGCAAAGGCTGTACGACGAAGGCGCGGCGATTGCGCTGGTGGACCGCAACGAGGAAGCGCTGGCAACCTTTGCCGCGTCGCTGCCGGATGCGCAGCGCGTGCTGTGGCGCTCGTTCGACATCGGCGACGAAGCCGAGGTCGAGCGTTTCATTGCCGACGTGCAGAGCCGGCATGGGCACATCGACGTGCTGTGCAACAACGCCGGCATTGCCGGCGGCGATTATTCGGCGATCAGCGAGACCGATACCGAAGTGTGGCAGCGCATCCTGCAGGTCAATGTGATGGGCGCGGTCAATTTCACCAAGCATGCATCGCGCATCATGCGCGACCAGCAGCGGGGCGCGATCGTCAATACCGCGTCGGTCGCCGGCGTGCGTTCCGGCGCAGGCGGCAATGCTTACAGCGCATCCAAGGCCGCCGTGATCAACCTCACGATGACGTCGGCCTGCGACCTCGGCCAGTACAACGTGCGGGTGAATGCGGTCTGTCCCGGCCTGATCGAGACCGGCATGACCGCTCCCGTGTTCGAGCGCGCCCGCGCCGCCGACAAGGAAGACCGGCTGGGCTCGCGCTGCGAATTGCGGCGCTACGGCCGGCCGCAGGAAGTCGCCGCCGTGATCGCCTTCCTTGCCAGCGACGACGCCAGCTACGTGACCGGCCAGGCGCTGCCGGTGGACGGCGGCAACACGGCGTCGCTGAACCTGCCGGGGATGAAGGTCTAGCAGGTTACGGCTTTGCTTCAGGCTAGACGCGGTTAACGGCGCGGCAATGCAGGGTGTCCTCTGACAACGACACGCAGGCAAGCCAGCCCAGCGCCGGACTTTTCAAAGTGCCTTGACAGTCATGCTGTGGCGGCCGGTTGCGGGCTCTTCAGGCGAATCTTGTATTGCAGCCACGCCCGACCCGCCTACGGCGGGACGTCGGCGCTGGACCGTCTCATGGAACGATCCCGGCATCGTCCTGGAGAAGCTCCGCGACCATTGCATACTGAACGTATTTCGTATCTTCCAGATACTTCGGGAACAGCCTGAATGCAATGCGCCGGACGATGGATTCGGTCCACCATTCCTCGTTGATTCCCTTCAGCTCGACCAGTTTCAAGCCTGTCCCCGCAAGCAATTTCGGCGCGCTCTTCTTGGTGAAGAAGCGCAGGTGCGTCCGGTCCCGGATGCCGATGGCTTCATAGTTGAAGTCTTTGTCGACCAGGATATGAAGCAGGTTGTCTATATGCCGCAAATTCGGGATCGAGATGACGATGCGCCCGCCGGGCTTCAGTTTCCCGGCTGCCAGCCGGAGCGCCGCCCACGGGTCCGGGATATGTTCCAGCACGTCGTTGAACGAGATGACGTCGAAATATTTTTCGGGCAAGGCCAGATCTTCTGAAAAGTAGCCGTGGAACACCTCGTCCAGGTAATTGCTGGCGATACGTGCCGTTTCGGCATCGGGTTCGACGCCCCAGACTTCCGCACCGTATTTCTTTTTTACCGCATGACCGAATTGGCCGGTATGACACCCGATGTCCAGCAGCCTGTGCACGGATGAAGGTATGAAGGCCAGCATCTCCGACCGCGGGGTGTCCGTATAAATAGAATCGTGCTTTAAACAGTCCATGTAAGCGGATCCTTTACTCGTCTAGCTTACGCTGTGACCGGCCCGGCTCGATGAAGTGCCCTTTGTTTTTGTCATGGCACGCTGCCGGCAACAAGCGAGCGGTGCGCAAGGAAGATCGTTCCAGCGGGGAAATGCCGCCGGTGGCTCGCGGGAGCCTGATGCGGACTTGTCGCCGGTGTGCGATGCGGGAGTGAGCGGATGTACAACTCCGTGCCACGTTGCCCGGCGGCGGGCAGCATTGCCCGTGTCGACCAGGCCAGCCGTTCATCTGCCTGCCGGCCCGGTCGCATCCGGCGGACGGAAGGAGGGTATGCCCCTTGCCGGGACCGATGAACGTTGGACGCGGAGCGCGTCGCCAAGGGCTGGAAAGGCTTTCGCCTATCCGGATAGCTGGTTTGACGGTGGAACCGCGGCCAGGCGGCCTGGCGGCTCTCCACGGGCCTGTGCGCAACCCGCGGGGCATTCCCGCAACGGGCTCGATGCGCCTGGCTTAAACCCGGGTGCGACTCATCGGCGCAGCGCCGCGGTCCGGCAGCGTGGATTTACTTCGCGTCGCTATGCGCTGCCTTGTCCTTTGCATGCATACGCTTGCCGCCCGGCGTGGCGGGCACCTCGGTGTTCTTCGTGCCCATCGAGCCGGTCGCCCGTTCGCTTGCCTTGACTTCGGACCGCGCCAGCCCGCTGCCTTTGGTCGAGGGATTCGCCGGCGTCTCGATATTGTCGGTGACCGGGGTGCCGGATGCGCGGGTTTCCGCCTTCACCGCAGAACGCGACGTCGTGCTTCCCTTCGTGGACGGCGTGCGCGGCACTTCGATGTTCTTCGTGCCCGCCGATCCGGAAGCGCGCTGGTCGGCCTTCACTTCGGCGCGGCTTTTCGCGGCGGAAGGATCGCTGGACGCAGCAGTCTGCGCATGTGCGGCGCTCGCGGCAAGCAGCATTGCAGGCAGCAATAGCAATTTGTTCATGGTTTTTCCCTATATGAATTGATGATCGGTGAGCTCGATGCATGTACCGGCGCATTGCATGTCGGATGCGGGCGCAACGAAGCGTCGTCCACCTTTGGGCCGCCCGCCTTGGCCTGGATCATAATTCGGTCGGAAAAAGCGCAGGCGCGGGCTGGCTGGAAGCGCATGCGCATGGCCCATAATGGCCGTCCGGATAAAACGATGGAGAATGGCATGGCTTGGATACACCTGGTCGCACTACTGGCGCTGATCCAGTACCTGCTGTTTGGCGCGCTGGTAGGCCGTGCGCGCGGCAAGTACGGCGTGCATGCGCCGGCAACGACTGGCAACGAGGTATTCGAGCGCTACTACCGGGTGCAGATGAATACGCTGGAACTGATGGTGGTGCTGCTGCCGGCGATGTGGATGGCCGCGGCCTACTGGGACACGCGCTGGGTTGCCGCAGCAGGGGCGGTGTACCTTGCGGGGCGCGTCATCTATCTGCGGGCCTATACCCGCGACCCGGCCGGCCGGGCGCTGGGCTTCATGCTGAGCGTCGCGCCGATCTCGGTGCTGATCGTGGCGGCCGTCACCGGGGCGGCGCTGCGCGTCCTGAACGGCGGGACGCCCTGACGCCGCTGGCTCAGGCCAGCACGCGCCGCATCCAGGCGCCGATATCCTCGACCTCGTCCTGGCACACCGAGTGCGGCATCATGTACTCGTGCCATTCGACCGGGTAGCCCAGCGACTTCAGCATGTCGCGGGACTGCTCGGCGCGGGCGATAGGGATCACCTGGTCGGTGCGGCCATGCGCGAGGAAGACAGGCGTCTGCTGGTTGGCCGGATGGCGTTCGGCGGCAACGGTCGTGTGGATCGGCAGGTAACCTGACAGGCACAGCAGGCCGGCCAGCTTTTCCGGGTGGCGCAGGCCGGTCTGCAGCGTCATCGCGCAGCCCTGCGAAAACCCGGCCAGCACGATGCGTTCGGCCGGCACGCCGCGCGCCTGCTCCTGCGCGATCAGCTGCTCCACCATGACCTGCGACGCGCGCAAGCCTGCTTCGTCCTCGCGGCGCGACAGGTCGGCGCCGACGATGTCATACCAGGCCCGCATCACATAGCCGTTATTGACGGTCACCGGCATCGTCGGCGCATGCGGGAAGATGAATCGTATCGCCGGCAGGCCGGTCAGGTCGAGTTCGCGCACGATAGGAACGAAATCGTCGCCGCTGGCGCCCAGTCCGTGCAGCCAGATCACGGAAATGGTGGGATTCGGGCCGGTGTCGACCTGTATGGTCTCGAGTGTCGAAGAAGTCATGTAGGAGCGCTTGCGCGGTTTGTGCCGGTTAGGCGTTTTTCGGGCGGATGGCGGATTTGGGGCGGAATACCTTGCAGACTGCGTCGTCGGTCTCGATATACGGGCCGCCTATCAGGTCGATGCAATAAGGCACCGCGGCAAAGATGCCGCCGACCAGCTGCTTGCCGTCCGCGTCCTTCAGGCCTTCCAGGGTTTCGCGTATCGACTTGGGCTGGCCCGGCAGGTTGATGATCAGCGCCGCATGGTCGGCTGTCTCGCGGATCACCGCGACCTGACGCGACAGGATGGCGGTCGGCACGAAATGCAGGCTGATCTGCCGCATCTGCTCGCCGAAACCCGGCATTTCCTTGGTCGCCACCGCCAGCGTGGCTTCGGGCGTCACGTCGCGCCGCGCCGGGCCGGTGCCGCCGGTGGTGATGACGAGGTCGCAGCGCTGCTGGTCGACCAGCTCGGTCAGCGCCGCCTCGATCGCCGGGCGATCGTCGGCAATCAGCCGGCTTTCGAGCTCGAACGGGCTGGTCAGCGCCGCCTTCAGCCAGTCGGCCAGCGCCGGGATGCCCTGGTCCTGGTAGACCCCGCCCGAGGCGCGGTCCGACACCGACACCAGGCCGATGCGCACGGTTTCTTCATTCATCGTCCTGCTCTCCGTCCTCGTCCTCGTCGTCCGCCGCTTCCTGCGCGGCGGCCTTGGCGCTGCCCGCCTGCAGCAGCTTGAGCGCCTGGAAGATTTCGCGGTAAGCCTTGGGCGGCTTGTTCTCGGCCTGCTCGCGGCGGGCATTGCGTATCATCGTGCGCATCTGCTGGACGTCGAGGTCCGGGTACTGCGCGCGCAATTCGGTCAGCGCGCCGTCGTCGGCCACCAGCCGGTCGCGGCGGCGTTCAAGCGCATGCAGCGCGGCCGTTTCCGCCTTGGACGGCTGTTTCCAGCTGTCGATGGTCTTGCGGATCAGCGCGACTTCCTCTTCTTCCAGCGTGCGCATTTTCTTGCCGACATATTGCAGCTGGCGACGACGGCCTTCGTGGTCGGTGATCGTCTGGCATTCGAGGATGGCGTCGCGCACGTCTTCCGGCATCGGCACGCGCTTGACGCGTTCGCGCGGTTCGGCGATCAGCTCGGCGCCGAGCTTTTGCAGCGCGGTCATTTCGCGCTTGAGCTGGGACTTGGACGGGCGGTCGTATTCCTGTTCAAACTCGTTCGACTGGAATCCGGTATTGCCCCGGTTGGAGTTAGGCATGATAGGGAGGCGGCGTTAAGCCATTCGGTAAACGGCTGCTATGATAACTCTTTTACACCGGCCCCTAAAACCGCATATGAACGACACCTTGTTTATCCACAGCCAGGACCAGTTGCGCGAGCTTGCCCAGGACGTGCTGCGCTATGCCAGGGACATGGGCGCCTCGGACGCTGCCGTCCAGATCAGCGAGGGCAGCGGACTCTCCGTCACTGTCCGCCGAGGCAATGTGGAAACCATCGAACAGAACAAGGACAAGGGAATCGGCGTCACCGTTTATATGGGCGAAAGCCGGGCGATCCGGCGCGGCAGCGCCAGCACCTCCGACTTTTCCCAGGCGTCGCTGAAAGCCACCGTCGAGGCCGCGGCCAATATCGCGCGCTTCACCGCCGCCGACGACTGCGCCGGGCTGCCGGACGAGGACACGCTGGAGTTCGACCCGCAGGACCTGGCGTTGTGCTACCCGTGGCCCATCAGCGCCGAGGACGCGATCGTGCTGGCCGGACGCGGCGAGGCGGCGGCTTTCGCGGTCGACCCGCGCATCACCAATAGCGAAGGCGCCAGCGTCCATGCGCAGCAGTCGCATTTCGTCAGCGCCAATACCCGCGGCTTCATGGGCGGCTATCCGTATTCCCGCCATACGATCTCGGTGATGCCGATTGCGGGCCGCGGCAACAACATGCAGCGCGACGACTGGTATTCGTCGGCGCGCGACCCCGATCGCCTGGCCGAGCCCGAGGCGATCGGGCGCTACGCCGCCGAGCGCGCGCTGGCCCGCCTGAATGCCAGGAAGCTCGATACCCGCAAATGCCCGGTGCTGTTCGAGGCGCCGCTGGCCGCGGGCCTGCTGGGCGCCTTCGTCCAGGCAGTCTCCGGCGGAGCGCTTTATCGCAAGTCGACATTCCTGAACGACTCGATCGGCAGCCAGGTGTTCGGCGAGCATGTGCAGATCGTCGAGGAGCCGCATGTGAAGGGCGCGGTCGGGTCGGCGCCGTTCGACGAGGAAGGCGTGAAAACGTCGCGCCGAGACGTCGTGCGCGACGGCGTGGTCCAGGGTTATTTCCTGTCGACCTATTCGGCCCGCAAGCTCGGCCTGAAAACCACCGGCAACGCCGGCGGCGCGCATAACCTGACCATTACTTCCAGGCTGACCGGGGCCGACGACGACTTCGCCGGCATGCTGCGCAAGATGGGCACTGGCCTGCTGGTGACCGAACTGATGGGGCAGGGCGTCAATTACGTGACCGGCGACTATTCGCGCGGCGCGTCGGGCTACTGGGTGGAAAATGGCGTGATCCAGTATCCGGTCGAGGAGATCACCATCGCCGGCAACATGAAGTCCATGTTCCGGCAAATTGCCGGCATCGGCACCGACACCCTGGTGCGCGGCACCCGCCGCACCGGCTCCATCCTGATCGAAAGCATGACCGTTGCCGGTAGCTGAAAATTTGTGCGATGCAGTTGTGCGTCGCAGCAACTAATTCCTGTTGCGGCGCGGCGTTGCCGCCCCTACAATCTGCACGCTGTTTGAGCAGCAGCCCGGACAAAGCGCCGCCGACTGCTGCCTGACGACCCAACCCTTATAACCGACTGGAGATGACACCATTATGGAACGACGTTCCTTCCTGAAAAAAGCGGCGGTAGGCGCCTCTGTAGGCGCAATCGCGGCGCCGGCGCTGGCGCAGTCGCAGCCCACCGTCAACTGGCGCCTGGCGTCAAGTTTTCCGAAATCGCTGGATGTCATCTTTGGCGCTTCCGAGCGCCTGTCCAAGCGCGTCGCCGAGCTGACCGGCGGCAAATTCAACATCCGCCCATTCGCCGCCGGTGAAATCGTCCCGGCGCTGCAGGTGGTGGACGCGGTCCAGGCCGGCACGGTCGAAATGGGCCACAGCGCGGGCTATTACTACTTCGGCAAGGACCCGGCATTCTGCTTTGACACCGCGGTGCCATTCGGCCTGACGTCCCGCCAGCAGACTTCCTGGTTCGAGTTCGGCGGCGGCAAGGAACTGATGCGCGAGTTCTACAAGGAATACGGCATCATGAACTTCATGGGCGGCAACACCGGCACCCAGATGGGCGGCTGGTTCCGCAAGGAGATCAAGACCGTCAAGGACCTCGAGGGCCTGAAGATGCGCATCAGCGGCCTGGCTGGCCGCGTGATGCAGCGCCTGGGCGTGGTGCCGCAGCAGATCGGCGGCGGCGACATCTACCCGGCGCTGGAAAAAGGCACCATCGACGCAGCCGAGTGGGTCGGTCCGTACGACGATGAAAAGCTGGGTTTCGCCCGTGTCGCGCCGTTCTACTACGCGCCGGGCTGGTGGGAAGCCAGCGCGCAGCTCAATTTCATGGTCGGCATCAAGGAATGGGACAAGCTGCCCAAGGAATACCAGAACGCCTTCGAAGTGGCGAGCCATGAAGCCCACGTGCTGATGCAGGCCGACTTCGATGCGCGCAACCCGGCGGCGCTGGCCCGCCTGCTCAAGGGCGGCACCAAGCTGCGTACCTTCTCGCGCGACATCATGGAAGCGTCGTACAAGGCGGCGACCGAGGTGATGGAAGAGGAAGCGGCGAAGAACGCCAAGTTCAAGAAGATTTACGAGCCGTGGAAGCAGTTCCGCCAGAACCAGAACCAGTGGTACTCGGTGTCCGAAGCGCCGATCGCCAACTTCCTGGTCAGCCGCAAGTAAGCATCGGCCCGGTGCGGCCTGGCATAGCCGCCAGTCCGCAGTCCGGACCAGCGCCCGCAGCACGCAAGTGCTGCGGGTTTTTTTTCGCCTGCCGCCGGCAGGGACGCAGCAATGCGCGCGGTCCCACGCCATCCGCCGCGTTGGCCTGCTTGCGGGAGATGGCGAGGACCCGCGGCGGCCGCCGCGCCGAAAAAAAAGCCCCGTGGTTTTCACGGGGCTTTCCATGACGCTTTTCGTCGTCGACGGCTTACTGGCTTACTTCTTGTCGCCTTCCGTCGAGAAGTTCAGCTGCGGCGTGGTGTCTTCCGGCGCGCTGAAATCCGGCGTCGGCTGCGCATCCGGCGCCGGCGTGTCGGGCGCCGGTATGTCGATGCGAAGCTGCAGCTTCTCCTTCATGTCGGCGCGTTTTTCCACCGACACCAGGTGCGGGAAGATGATGATCAGCGCGACCATGATCACCTGTATCAGCACGAACGGGATGGCGCCCCGGTAGATGTCGGATGTCTTCACTTCCTTCGGCGCCACCGAACGCAGGTAGAACAGCGCAAAGCCGAACGGCGGGTGCATGAAGGACGTCTGCATGTTAACCCCGAGCAGCACGCCGAACCAGATCAGGTCGATGCCCATCTTTTCCGCAACCGGGCCGACCAGCGGCACCAGGATGAAGGCCAGTTCGAAGAAGTCGAGGAAGAAGGCCAGGAAGAAGAACAGCAGGTTGACCACGATCAGGAAACCGAGGTTGCCGCCCGGCAGGGAAGTCAGCAGGTGCTCGACCCACAGATCGCCGTTGACGCCCCGGAACACCAGCGAGAAGACGCTGGAGCCGATCAGGATAAAGACGACGAAGGCGGACAGGCGCGTGGTCGAGTTCATTGCCTGCTTCATCAGGCTCCAGCTGAGCCTGCGGTTCAGGATCGCCAGGACCAGCGCGCCGAGCGCGCCCATGCCGCCGCCTTCGGTCGGCGTTGCGATGCCCACGAAGATCGTGCCCAGCACCAGGAAAATCAGCGCCAGCGGCGGGATCAGCACGAACACCACCCGCTCCGCCATTTTCGACAGGATATTCAGGCGGAGCTTGCGGCTGACGAGCGCAAACAGGAAGCAGACGGCGGTTGCCAGCGACGCGCCGTAGATCATCACTTCATCGAACGGCTTTTCCGGATGACGGGCGCCGAACCACTGGCTGAACAGGTAGGTGATGCCGGCAGCGACCACCACCAGCACCGCCAGCGACCGCACGCCGCTGTCGCCGTTCGGCTCGCGCAGGTTGCGCGCCTCGAGCGGCAGCGCGGGCGCGGCGCTCGGCCGTATGATGGACACGGCCATCACGTAGCCGGCGTACATCGCGGTCAGCATCAGTCCGGGAAAGAAGGCGGCCTTGTACATGTCGCCGACCGAACGGCCGAGCTGGTCGGCCATCACGATCAGCACCAGCGACGGCGGAATGATCTGCGCCAGCGTCCCGGAAGCGGCGATCACGCCCGACGCCAGTCGCTTGTCGTAACCGTAGCGCAGCATCACCGGCAACGAGATCAGGCCCATCGAGATCACCGACGCGGCGACCACGCCGGTGGTGGCGGCCAGCAGCGCGCCGACGAAGATCACCGCATAGGCGACGCCGCCGCGGATGGGGCCGAACAGCTGGCCGATGGTGTCGAGCAGGTCTTCGGCCATGCCCGAGCGTTCCAGGATCAGGCCCATGAAGGTGAAGAAGGGGATGGCCAGCAGCGTGTCATTGGCCATGATGCCGAACAGCCGGTTCGGCAACGCCTGCAGCAGTTCAGGGCGCAGCAGGCCGAGTTCGATGCCCAGCAGGCCGAAGAACAGGCCGTTGGCCGCCAGCGCGAACGCGACCGGGAAGCCCGACAGCAGGAACACCACCAGTGCGCCGAACATGATGGGCGCCATATTGGCGATCAGGAACGCGCTCATGCTTTCTCCTGCGGTACGTCGAGTTTATTGGCGGCGGCGATCGCCGCGATTTCTTCTTCCGGCGTGGCGACCTGCTTTTCGAATTCGCTTGGGTCGATCAGGCCGGCCAGGCATGCGAGACGCTTGATCAGTTCGGAGAAGCCCTGCAGGATCAGCATGATGAAGCCGATCGGGATCAGCATCTTGGCCGGCCAGAGGATGAGTCCACCCGCGTTGCTGGACACCTCCTGGTTGCGCAGGGATTCCATTGCGTACGGAATCGAAAAGTAGAGGATCAGCAGCGACACCGGCAGCAGGAAGATGGCAAAGCCGAATATGTCGATGATGATCTGGGTGCGCCGCGAGAACCGTCCGACGATGACGTCGATGCGCACGTGCTCGTTGCGCTTCAGGGTATAGGCGCCGGCCAGCAGGAACATCGCCGCGAACAGGTACCACTGGATTTCCAGCCAGGCATTGGAGCTCATGTTGAAGGTATAGCGGACGATCGCGTTGCCGGCGCAGATCAGCACGGCCAGCAGCAGGGCCCAGCTGACGGCCAGGCCGATCTTTTCATTGATCGCGTCGATCAGACGCGCGAGCGCAAGGAGTAAAGACATGGTGTGTCTCCGTCGTTATGGTCAGATTCCGGGTTGTGCCCCCGGGTTGGCGTGGCGATGCCGCTGGTACGAACTTGTTCCGCCGTGAGCGGTGGGGAGTATATGGACATTTCAGCCATGAAACAATGCATTTCTTGTGTCGGAAACCGGCGCGACGCCGCCGTGTTGCGGCGCTGCCGGAGACGGGGTAAAAGCCGACCGAGTATAGAAAGATTCGGGACTGCCGGGAACCAGCCTGGCGACCGATTCCCAGAATATGATGCAAAAGCCTGGCTAGAAGGGCGGTGACCGAAATGCCGGTCGAAAGACGATACTTTAGTGGCAAAAATACATCAGTCGCCGCGCATCCAGTGGCCGGTCATGCAGTCCTTGCCTGCCCGGACAGGCATCCGGTCGCCTTGGCCCGGCAGGTTCGCCAGGCCAGCCCGATGACGGCTCAGCCGAGTTCGGCGCGAACCCGTGCGATCGCGGTGCGCACCTGTGCCGGCGCGGTTCCGCCCACGTGGTCGCGCGCCGCGACCGAGCCTTCCAGCGTCAGCACCGCGAACACGTCCTCGGCAACCAGGTCCGAGAAGGCGCGCAGGTCGTCCAGCGTCAGGTCCGCCAGGTCGCAGCCGCGGTCGACGCAGGCGCGCACCGCGCGGGCGACCGCCTCGTGGGCGTCGCGGAACGGCAGCCCTTTCTTGACCAGGTAATCGGCCAGGTCGGTCGCGGTTGCATAGCCCTGCAGCGCCGCGGCGCGCATGGCTTCCGGCTTGACGGTGATGCCGCGCGCCATGTCGGCGAAGATGCGCAGCGTGTCGGTGACCGTGTCGACCGTGTCGAACAGCGGTTCCTTGTCTTCCTGGTTGTCCTTGTTGTAGGCGAGCGGCTGGCCTTTCATCAGGGTCAGCAGCGCGACCAGGTGGCCGTTGACGCGCCCGGTCTTGCCGCGCGCCAGTTCGGGCACGTCCGGGTTCTTTTTCTGCGGCATGATGGACGAGCCGGTGCAGAAGCGGTCGGCGATGTCGATGAAACCCACCCGTGGGCTCATCCAGATCACCAGTTCTTCGGACATCCGGGACACGTGCGTCATCACCAGCGCGGCGGCGGCGCAGAATTCGATGGCGAAATCGCGGTCGGACACCGCGTCCAGCGAATTGTGGCAGACGTCGTCGAAGCCCAGCGTCGCCGCTACCCGCAGGCGGTCGATCGGGAAGGTGGTGCCGGCCAGCGCCGCGGCGCCCAGCGGCAGCCGGTTGACGCGCTTGCGGCAGTCGGCCATGCGCTCGGCGTCGCGGCCGAACATCTCGACATAGGCCAGCATATGGTGGCCGAACGTGACCGGCTGCGCGACCTGCATGTGCGTGAAGCCGGGCAGGATCGTGTCGGCATGCTGTTCGGCCAGGTCCGTCAGCGCCAGCCGCAATTCACGCAGCAGCACGGTGATGTCGTCGATCGCGCCGCGCAGGTAGAGGCGGATGTCGGTGGCGACCTGGTCGTTGCGCGAGCGGCCGGTGTGCAGCCGCTTGCCGGCGTCGCCGACCAGTTCGGTCAGGCGTTTTTCGATGTTCAGGTGCACGTCTTCCAGGTCCAGCAGCCATTCGAACTGGCCGGCGGCGATTTCGGACTGGATCTGCGCCATGCCGCGCTGTATCTCCTGGAGGTCGCTCTGGCTGATGATGCCCTGCGCGGCCAGCATGTCGGCATGCGCGAGCGAGCCCTGGATGTCGACTTCGGCCAGGCGCTTGTCGAAGAAAACGGAAGCGGTGTAGCGCTTGACCAGGTCGGAAACCGGTTCGGAAAATCGTGCCGACCAGGCTTCGCTTTTTTTGGAGAGTTGTGCTGTCATAATTGTGTCCCGGAGAATTACGGGATTATAGAGCAAGCCGGTTCCGCTTCCGCCCCTGCCTGGCCCCGCCTGCGATCCCCTTGCATCCCTAGCCACCGTCCACGGAGAACCATGTCCGCCACTGCCCCGGCCGCGCCGCCACCGTCCGTCCTGCCCGACTGCTGCAATATCGGCGTGGTCCTGCGCACGCTGCTGGCGGTCAACGGCGCGGTCATGGTCGCGATCCTGGCGCAGGCGCCGACGCTGGGCGCGGCCATCCTGTCCTTCATCGAGGCGTCGATGCTGGTCGAGCTGGCCTGCCTGGCGTCGCTGCTGCTGCTGTGCGCCGGCCGCAAGGTGCTGTCCGGCTTCCCGCCGTGGGTGCAGCGCGGCGCCTGCACGCTGGTGCCGGCCGCGGTGACCGCGCTGATCATCCGCTTCCTGGCGACGCTGAACCTGTTCCTGGTCGACGCCGCCGGCCTCTCCATGCTGCAGGGCGTGGTCAGCGCGGCGGTGATGGGTTATCTTCTGCAGCATTACTTCGAGCTGCGCACCCGGGCTTTCTCGCCGGCGCTCGCCGAGGCGAGGCTGCAGGCGCTGCAGGCGCGGATCCGTCCGCATTTCCTGTTCAACAGCCTCAACGCGGTGCTGTCGCTGATCCGCAGCGCGCCGCGGCAGGCCGAGGCGACGCTGGAGGACCTGGCCGAACTGTTCCGGGCGCTGCTGCGGGACGCCCGCGACATGACCACGCTGGAGCAGGAACTGCGGCTGTGCGAGCAGTACCTGTCGATCGAGAAGATCAGGCTGGGCGACCGGCTGCAGGTCGAATGGGAGCTGACGAACATGAGCGACGACGTGCTGCATTCCGCGCAGATCCCGTCGCTGCTGCTGCAGCCGCTGCTGGAAAACGCGGTGCACCACGGCGTCGAGCCGGCGCGCGAGCCGATGCTGGTGCAGATCCATGTCAGCCGCTGGGGCGACAGGCTGGACATTGCGGTCATCAATCCGCATCATCCTGAACGCAGCCGGCCAGGCAACCACATGGCGCTGGATAATATCCGCGAACGCCTCGCACTGCTCTACGATGTCGAGGCGCAGCTGGTGACGACGATAGCGCGCGGTTATTTCGAGGTGCGGCTGCGGTTTCCGTATGTAAGGGAGGACGAATGAGCCAACGCATATTCATAGTCGATGACGAGGAGCATGCCCGCGCCAGGCTGGCGATGCTGCTTTCCGACATCGGCGAGGATTGCCCGAACGAACTGGTAGGCGAGGCCGCGGATGCGGCCGGCGCGCTGCAGGGCATTGTCGACACGCACCCGGACATCGTGCTGATGGACATACAGATGCCCGGCATGAATGGCCTGGACCTGGCGTCCCGGCTGTCGCTGGAAGGCGAGGGCATGCCGGCCGTGGTATTCGTCAGCGCCCATGACGACTACGCGCTGGACGCGTTCGAGGTCCATGCGCTGGACTACCTGGTCAAGCCGGTGCGCGCGGCGCGGCTGCAGCAGGCGCTGCGCCGGGTTGCGCTGCTGCGCGGGCGCAGCAGCGGCGGCAGCGACGTCGAGCAGACGCGGCGGCGCGAGCATTTCACCGTGCATGAGCGCGACCGCCTGCTGCTGGTGCCGGTCGCCGACGTGATCTACCTGAAAGCCGAGCTGAAATACGTCACGCTGCGCACCCGCACCCGGGACTACCTGATCGAGGATTCGCTGGCGTCGATCGAGGAGGAACTGGACGACGTGTTCGTCCGCGTGCATCGCAACACGCTGGTCGCGCGCAAGTCCATCATGGGCGTCGAGCGCGGCACCGTCGGCGCCGACGGCGACGGCGAGCGCGGGCAGGAAGCCTGGCAGGTCATCCTGCGCGACGTCGCCGAGCGGCTGCCGATCTCGCGGCGCCAATGGCCGGTGGTCAAGGCGCTGGTCCGCTGAGGGTCCGGCGGGGGATTGCGCAGGAATAAGTCCTGTGCGCAAGACGGCTGCAGGCTATTGTTCAGGGTGCCCGCATAGGATAGCCTGTAGCGCATCTTGTCCGATTAATATTTCCCCTAAGCATTTCACGCGTGAGCCAACCATCCAGCAGCGAATTGCAATCGTCCCGGCCGCCTGCGCCGGAAGGCGCTGCAACGCGCCTGATCGCCTGCCGCGACTGCGACCTGCTGCAGCAGGAAGTCCCGCTGGAACGGCATGCCGACGCGCATTGCATCCGCTGCAACAGCGTGCTGTACCGCGGCACCCGCACCGGCATGAACCTGATGCTGTCGCTGATGCTGGCCTGCGCCTTCCTGCTGATCGTCTCCAATGTCTTCCCGATCGCCGTGCTGGAAGCGCAGGGCACCCGCGTCGAGGCGACGCTTTTCAGCACCGTGCTGACCGTCTACGACCAGGGCCGCGAACTGGTGGCGCTGCTGGTGCTGCTGACCACCATCGTGCTGCCGGCGCTGGAGATCGGCTGCCTGCTGTACCTGCTCGTGCCGCTCTGGCTCGGCCGGCCGGCGTCGCGCACGCCGCTGGTGTTTCGCCTGGTGATGGCCATCCATCCGTGGAGCATGATGGAAATCTTCCTGCTCGGCGTGCTGGTCACGCTGGTCAAGCTCAACGACTTCGCCACCATCATTCCCGGCGTTTCACTCTGGTCTTTCTGCGCGCTGATCGTGTTCTTCACGGCCGCATCGTCGGCCTTCAGCACGCGCGACTTCTGGGAATGGGTCGTATCTAGCCAAGCCGGACAACTGGAGGAACTCCCGCAATGAATTCGCGCCTTGCCGTCTATACCGAGGACAGTGCCTGATGGCGTCCGCCATGACCCACGGCCTGGCGTCCTGCCATACCTGCGGGATGCTGTCGCGCCTCGACGGCGCCGCCGCCGCGCACTGCCCGCGCTGCGCGGCGCGCCTGCATGCCCGCAAGCCCGACAGCCTGTCGCGCACCTGGGCGCTGGTGGTGCTGGCCTACGTGCTGTACATACCGGCGAACCTGCTGCCCATCCTGGAAAGCCGGGCGCTGCTGACCGCCGAGAGCAACACCATCATGAGCGGGATCCTGCTGTTCTGGGAAGGCGGCTCCTGGATGATCGCCGCGCTGGTGTTCATCGCCAGCATCGTGGTGCCGATGACCAAGCTACTGGCGCTGACCTGGCTGCTGATATCCGTGCAGATGAAAAGCCGCGCCAAGCCTTACCAGCGCACGCAGCTTTACCGGATGGTCGAGTTCATCGGTCGCTGGTCGATGCTCGACATCTATGTCGTGGCGCTGACGGTGACCCTGGTGCAGGTCGGCACGCTGGCCTCGATCGAGGTCGGGCCGGGCGCGCTGGCCTTCGGCGCCGTGGTGGTGGTGACGATGATCGCCGCCCGCTCGTTCGACCCGCGCCTGATCTGGGACGCCGCCGGGGAGGCTGAATGAGCGATAGCCTGCCGCCGGACACATCCGGCATCCCGAGCGCGCTGCCGGTACCCAAGCGGCGCTGGGCGGTTTCCATCGTCTGGCTCATCCCGCTGGTGGCCGTGCTGGTCGGCGGCTGGGTCGCCGTGCACTACCTGATGGCGCGCGGGCCGACCATCACCATCGAATTCGCGAATGCCGACGGCCTGGAAGCCGGCAAGACCAAGCTGCGCTACAAGGAGGTCGATATCGGCACCGTGTCGGCGATCGCCATCGCCAAGGACCGCAGCCACGTGATCGTCACCGCCAAGATGGCCAAGCAGGCCGACGACCTGCTGGTGACCGACACCAAGTTCTGGGTCGTGCGGCCGCGGGTCACGCTCAACAGCATCAGCGGGCTGGGCACGCTGCTGTCGGGCGCCTATATCGGCCTCGACGCCGGCAAGTCGGCCGAGAGCCAGTCCGACTTCAAGGGCCTGGAGACGCCGCCGCCGATTCCTTCGGACCTGCCGGGACGGCGCTTCATGCTGCACGCGGACGACATCGGCTCGCTCTACGTCGGCGCGCCGGTGTATTACCGGCGGGTCGAAGTGGGCAGCATCACCAGCTACAAGCTCGATGAAAACGGCCGCGGCATCTCGCTCGAGATCTTCATCAACGCGCCCAACGACAAGCTGGTGACGACCAATGCCCGCTTCTGGCACGCCAGCGGCATCGACGTGTCGATCGGGTCGTCGGGCGTGACGCTCAACACCGAGTCGCTGACGTCCATCATCGTCGGCGGCATCTCGTTCCAGGCGCCGGAGGAGGCAAGGCCGGCCGAGCCGGCCAAGGCCGATACCAATTTCACGCTGTTCGAGAACAAGGCCGGCGCGCTGAAACTGATCAACCAGGAAGTCCACAGCTACATCCTCTACTTCGACGAGTCGCTGCGCGGCCTGGCGCCCGGCGCGCAGGTGGATTTCCGCGGCATCCCGCTGGGCGAGGTGAAATCGGTCAGCATTGAATACGACCGCAGCGAGAAGGCGGTGCGCTTCCCGGTCGAGATCGACATCTACCCGGAGCGGATGCGTTCGCGCTACCGGGTCGGCGCGCCCGAAATGTCGGCGATGGAACGCGATCCCCAGGCGCTGCTGGACCGGATGGTGGCGCGCGGCTTCCGCGCCCAGCTGAAGAGCGCCAACCTGCTGACCGGCCAGCTCTATGTGGCGCTGGACTTCTTCCCGAAAGCGCCCAAGGCCAAGATCGACTGGACCAAGAAACCGGTCGAGCTGCCGACCGCGCCGGGCGCGCTGGAAGACATCCAGCAGACTATCGGCAATATCGCGAGCAAGCTGGAGAAGGTGCCGTTCGATACCCTCGGCACCGATGCGGGCCGCGCGCTGAAGACGCTTGATACTGCGCTGAAGAGCGTCAACAGCACGCTGAAGCAGGCCGACACGACGCTCGCCAAGGTCGACGCCAGCATCGTGCCCGAACTGCGCAGCACGCTGGAACAGGCACGCAAGACGCTGTCCAGCGCGGAAAAAACCCTGTCGTCGGATGCGCCGGTGCAGTCCGACCTGCGGGACACGCTTGCCGAGGTCACCAAGGCGGCGCGCACGCTGCAGGACCTGGCCGATTATCTGAGCCGGCACCCGGAGTCGCTGTTACGCGGCAAGAAAGGCGATTGAAATGAACAGGACCAGCAAACTGGCGAGCCTGGCCGTGATGGTCGCCGCCCTGTGCTCGGGCTGCGGCAGCGCGCCCAAGGAACGTTTCTACACGCTCGCGCCCGCATCCGGTCCGGCGACAGCCGCGGCGCCGGTGACGGCATCGAATGCGCAGCCGCGCCTGACCATTGCGATCGGCCCGGTACGTGTGCCGGACGCGGTGGACCGGCCGCAGATGGTGGTGCGCGAAGGCCCGAACCGGGTCGAGATACTGGAGCAGCAGCGCTGGGCCGGCTCGCTGCGCAGCGAGATCGGACGCGCGCTGGCCGCCGGCGTCGGCGAGCGCCTGCCCGATGCGCGTGTCAGCGCGGCCGACAGCCAGGCAGCGCGCAGCGCGGCGTACCGCGTCGGCATCGACGTCGAGCGGTTCGACGCGGCGCTGAACGGCAGCGTCAGCGTCCAGGCGCTTTGGACCGTGCGCCAGGACAATGGCACGCAGCTCGCCAGCGGCCGTTACAGCGCCACCGAGCCGACCGGCGCTGGCGGCTATGAAGCGATTGCGGCTGCCTATGCCCGCACATTGGCGGGGCTGAGCAGCGTGATTGCGGATGCGGTGCAGGGTGCGCCGATTGCGCCGGTGGCCGGAAAGTAAGGCTCAGACGTCCAGCTGTTCGGGCAGGATGCCCAGCGCTTCGGCGATTTTCCGCCGCGTCGCAGCCCGGATTTTCCGGCTGGATTCCTGCTGCGAGTAGGCGGACTGGCTCACGCCCAGTCGCTCCGCCAGCTGTTCCTGGGTCAGGCCCAGGTGTTCGCGCCAGGCACGGGTGACGGTCCAGTCGCGGTCGACCATCATCGACACGACTTCATGCGGTATGTAGGTGTCGCCGGCATTCTTGCGGCATTCGACGAAGTCGGCGTACGGGATCACCGCGAAAGCCGGTTTCCCATCCGGCCCGCTGATGATCTGGACATTAGTAAGTGCGTTCATCGCGCTTCCTCACTTCCTCTATCACGACGATGCGGATCGCACCGTCAAAGTTGAAAAATACCCGGTAATTCCCGACGCGAAGCCGGAACTGGTGCTTGTGATTCGTCAGCGCGACGACATTGCGCGTGTCGGGAAGATGCGCCAGTTCGCCTATTGCGTCTTTAATCCCTGCCTGTTCCGGTTTGCCGATCTTGAGCAACTGCTTGACTGCCTTGGGCGACCATTTGATGGCATTCATATTTATTATAGGCCTGATTATAAGTTTATAAGCAATTTTAAAAGGAAATGACTAATAAATTGGTCAGGCGAGCGGTGGAGGAGGCTAGGGCTGCCCGGGAAATCAGGTGCCTGAGTCGGTTCTGCAGGAGGAGAGTTCAGAACAAAAAGGAAAGGGCCGCGCAGACGTTCGGGGGGCGCATCACGGACAAGGAGGAAGGGAAAGGCGGCGGAGGGCCGGCTTGGCGAACATGCGGATGGAAACCTGACCTGCCTGGACAGGCTTTGCGGGCGGGTATTGTCTCGCAGACGAATAATCATCCGCATTGCGCGGCAGGCGTCATCTGCTCAGGACAGGCGATGGGCGTGAACGCCGCGTCGACATCGGCGGCGCCCGGGACCGGGGTGTCGCAAGGGAAGCGCGTCAGGCAAGTGCGCACATCATCGGAACGCGCACCCCGGACGGCTGAAAGTGCAGGGCGCCTTTGCCCGTCGCATGCTGCGGCGCCCGCGCCAGCCTTACCCTTCGATCTTCACCCCGCGCCAGAATGCGATGCGCCCGGCGATCTCCTTCGCCGCGTCCTTCGGCTCGGGGTAGTACCAGGCCGCGTCCTTGTTGACCTGGCCGTCGACCACCACGTCGTAGTAGCTGGCGGTGCCTTTCCACGGGCAGACCGTGTGGGTTGCGCTCGGGCGCAGCGTGTCGCTGGCGACCGACGATGCGGGAAAGTACTTGTTGCCTTCGACGACCACGATGTCCTGCTCGGCGGCGTCGGCGATGACGGCATTGTTCCAGCTGGCTTTCGGCATGATGCATGCTCCTGTGTGGTGAAAGAAAACGGCCCGCTCAGCCTGTATTGCGCAGGCCGGCAGCAATGCCGTTGATGGAAAGATGAATGCCGCGATGCACCCGGCCGTCATGCTTGCGGCCCTCGTCCGCATTGGCGCGGTTGCGCTTGATCAGCTCGACCTGCAGGTGGTTCAGCGGATCCAGATAGGCAAAGCGGTTCTGGATCGAGCGCGCCAGCAGCGGGTTGCTTTCCAGCCGCGTCTTGGCGCCGGTGATCTGGCCCAGGCAGGCAACCGTCTGGCCGTGCTCGGCGCTGATGCGCTTGAAGATCGCATTGCGCAGCTTGCGGTCGACGACCAGCTCGGCATAGCGCGAGGCGACTGCAAGGTCGGTCTTGGACAGCACCATGTCCATGTTCGATAGCAGGGTGGCGAAGAACGGCCATTCCTGGAACATGGCCTTGAGCGTCGCCAGCCGGGCCGTGCGTCCGCGCTTGCCTCCCTTGGCGTCGCTGCCTTCCAGCCAGGCCGAGATCGCCGAGCCGAAGCCATACCAGCCCGGCAGCAGCAGCCGGCACTGGCCCCAGGAAAAGCCCCACGGGATCGCGCGCAGGTCCTCGATGCGGCGGCTGGCCTTGCGCGAGGCCGGGCGCGAGCCGATATTGAGCTCGGCGATTTCCGCGATCGGCGTGGCCGCGAAGAAGTAGTCGGTGAAGCCGGGGGTTTCATAGACCAGGTCGCGGTAGGCGTGGTAGGCGAGGCCGGACAGTTCGTCCATCACCTGTTCGAAACCGGCCAGCCGCTCGGCGTGGCGGCTGCTGTCGGACGGCGGCATCAGGCTGGCTTCCAGCGTGGCCGACACCAGCAGCTCCAGGTTGCGCCGCCCGATCTCGGGATTGGAGAATTTCGATGCAATGATTTCGCCCTGCTCGGTGAGCCGGATCTGTCCGTTCACAGTGCCGCTGGGCTGGGCCAGGATCGCCTCGTAGCTCGGTCCGCCGCCGCGGCCGACCGTGCCGCCGCGGCCATGGAACAGCCGCAGCGTGACGCCGGCGCGCTTGAACACGTCGACCAGCCGGGTCTCGGCCTTGTACAGCTCCCAGGTCGATGTCAGGAAGCCGCCGTCCTTGTTCGAGTCCGAATAGCCGAGCATGACTTCCTGCAGTTCTCCCTGCTTGGCGACGAGCCGTCGCACCACCGGGATGGCCATCAGGTTTTCCATGATCTCGGCCGCGCGCCGCAGGTCGGGAATGGTCTCGAACAGCGGGATCACCATCAGCTCGAGGTCGGTTTCCGGGATGCCGCCGTCGTCGGCTTCATGCCAGCGGCTGCGCAGCAGGCCGGTTTCCTTCTGCAGCAAAAAGACTTCCAGCAGGTCCGACACTTCCTCGGTGTGCGAGATGATGTAGTTGCGGATGGCCTTGGCGCCGTAGCGGGCGCGGATCTCGCGCGCGGTGCGCAGCACGCCCAGCTCGACATTCGCCTCATCGCTGTAGCTGATGTACGGCGAGGTCAGCAGGCCGGGCCGCGCCAGTTCCGACAGCAGCAGCGCGACCTTGGCCGGTTCGTCCAGCGCCGCATAGTCCGCCTCGACCCGGGCGCAGGCGAACAGCTCCGACAGCACCCGCTCGTGCACGTCCGAACTCTGGCGCATGTCCAGCGTCGCCAGGTGGAAGCCGAAGATCTCGGAGGCGCGCAGCAGCGACGCCAGGCGCGGGCGGATCAGCGCGGAGCCGAAGTTGGCGCTCAGCGAGTCGGCGATGGTCTGCAGGTCCAGCGTGAACGCGATGGCGCTTTCATACGGTTCGGCATGGCCGACTTCCTTGCGCAGGATGTTCGACGCGCCCAGCGCGCGCGACGTGGCGGCCAGCCGTGCATAGACATAGATCAGCGCCCGGCGGTAAGGCTCGTCGTTGCGATGGGCCGACTGGTCCGGCGATATGTCGGCCAGCGCCTGCAGTTCCGGGCTCACGCCGACCAGCAGCGTCGAGATCGACAGTTCGGCGCCGAGCGCATGGACTTCCTGCAGGTAGAAGTCGAGGATGGTGGTCGACTGCCGCGTCAGCGCATGCTGCATGGTGGCCGCGTTCACGTTCGGGTTGCCGTCGCGGTCGCCGCCGATCCAGCTGCCCATCTGCACGAACGGCGGCAGCTTCAGGCCGCCGTCCTTTTTCTGCAGGTGCGGGAACTGGGCGGCAAGCTCGACTTCCATGTCGTCGAACAGCGCCGGCAGCTCGCGCAGGAAGGTGATGCGGTAGTAGGACAGCGCATTCTCGATTTCATCGGCCACGGTCAGTTTCGTGTAGCGCAGCATCCGGGTCTGCCACAGCGTCGCCACCTGCGCATGCAGCAGTTCGCCGTTGCGGGTGCGTTCGCGCGGCGTCAGCGCCAGGTCGCGCTCGGCCAGCAGGCGGGCGATCTCGTGTTCGGCGTCAAGGATGCTCTTGCGCTGCACCTCGGTCGGATGCGCGGTCAGCACCGGCGACACCAGCGCGCCGTCGAAAAATTCGCGGATCGCCGCGCCGGACACGCCGGCATCGTCCAGCCGCGACAGCGCATGCGGAATGCTGCCCGGCTGCGCGGCGGACCCGGCCAGCAGGTGCGAGCGGCGGCGGCGGTTGTGATGCTGGTCCTCGGCGATGTTGGCCAGGTGCGAGAAATAGGAAAAGGCGCGCACGACCGAGATGGTCTGCTCGCGCGTGAGCTTCTTGAGCATGCGGTTGAGTTCCGCGCCGGCCACCGGGTCGGCCTCGCGCCGGAAGCGCACCGCGGTCTGCCGCACCGTCTCGACGACTTCGTAGACGGCATCGCCTTCCTGCGCGCGCAGCACGTCGCCCAGCAGGCGACCCAGCATCCGTATGTCTTCCTTCAGCGGCGCATCCTTGTCGATTGCCGCGGGGCTGGTCCTGCCGGGTGTTTTCAACTGCTTTGCCATGATGGGAATGCGCGCTCCATAGAGGGGGAAGGGGACGGGCGGGCCAGAAGCGCCATGCTAGAATCCTTCGCTTCCAGCCCATCAGAAGAGCCTGTCTTGAACTCTCCAGAGATCCAATCTTTTACCGGAAAACTCGTTATCGCCTCGCGCGAAAGCCGGCTTGCAATGTGGCAGGCCGAACATGTGCGCGCACAGTTGCTTGAATTATATCCGCACAGTTCGGTCGAGATTCTGGGCATGACCACCCGCGGCGACCAGATCCTGGACCGCACCCTGTCCAAGGTGGGCGGCAAGGGCCTGTTCGTGAAGGAACTGGAAATCGCGATGCTGGGCGGGCATGCCGACCTCGCGGTCCATTCGCTGAAGGACGTGCCGATGGAGCTGCCGCCGGAGTTCGAACTGGCGGCGGTGCTGGAGCGCGAAGACGCGCGCGACGCCTTCGTCTCGAATGACTACGACAACCTGGCGGCGCTGCCGGCCGGCGCGGTCGTCGGCACCAGCAGCCTGCGGCGCCAGGCGCTGATCGCCGCGCGCTTCCCGCACCTGGTGATCCGGCCGCTGCGGGGCAATCTCGACACCCGCCTTGGCAAGCTCGATCGCGGCGAATACGCGGCCATCATCCTGGCCGCGGCCGGCCTGAAGCGGCTGGGTCTGCCGGAACGCATCCGCAGCCTGCTGGAGCCGGAACAAAGCCTGCCGGCGCCGGGGCAGGGCGCGATGGCGATCGAGATACCCGCCGGCCGCGCCGACCTCAGGCAGCTGCTCGCGCCGCTGGACCATGCGGACACCTCGGCCGCGGTGCGGGCCGAGCGCACGCTGTCGCGCGTGTTCGGCGGCAGCTGCCAGGTGCCGCTGGCCGCATACGCAACGGTGGCTGGCGACCAGCTGCATATGCGTGCGATGGTCGGCACGCCGGACGGCCTGCGCGTCGCCACCGCCGAGGCCAGCGGCCCGGCCAGTGCGCCCGAGGCGCTCGGCCGGCAGATTGCCGACGCGCTGAACACGCAGGGCGCGGCATCCATCCTGGAGGCGTGCAAGGCGGATGCCTGATCCGGTCGTCATCACCCGCCCGGCCGCCCAGGCCGCGCCGCTGGCAGAGCGCCTGACCGCGCTGGGCCATGACGCAGTGCTGTTTCCGCTGCTGGAAATCCAGCCATTGCCCGACCAGTCCGCACTTCGGGCGGCGCTGGCCGACATGTCCGGCGTGGCGCTGGTCGCCTTCGTCAGCCCGAATGCCATCGACGCCGCCTGCGCGCTGCGGAGCGAATGGCCGCGCGCCGTCACGCTGGCCGTCATGGGCGAGGGCAGCCGCGCCGCGCTGGCCCGCCACGGCCTGACTGCCGCCAATGCCACCATCGTCAGCCCGGCCAACACCGAGCGCACCGACTCGCAGACGCTGCTGGAAACGCTGGACCTCGAAATGCTGCGCGGTAAAAGGGCGCTGATCGTACGGGGCGAGAGCGGACGCGAATTGCTGGGCGACGCATTGCGCGCAGCCGGCATGGAAGTTACCCAGGTCGCCGCTTACCGGCGCAGCATTCCGCCGTTCGACCCGGCGCGGAAGCGGGAACTGGCCCGCCTGCTGGCCTGCGACAGCCGCTGGATCATCACCAGCTCCGAAGCGCTGCGCGGCCTGCTGGACATGGCGCGGGCGCTGGACGGCGATCAATCTGTAGTTAGTTTGCAACAAAAAAGCCTGATCGTTCCGCACGTCCGCATCGAAGAAAGCGCCCGCGCACTCGGTTTCCGCTCTGTGACGCTGACCGGATCAGGCGACGAAGCGCTGATTGCCGCGTTACAATCCCGGCCATGAACGACGCGCCTTTCAACTCCGAATTGCCGCCGCCGCGCTATGCGGCGGGGCTGGTCGATCCCGTCGGGTCGGCCATGCGCAACCGCAGCGGCCGCCTCGGCTACGTGCTGCTTGCGGTGCTGGCGCTGCTGCTGGCCCTGCAGTGGTGGACTTCGCATTCGGAACTGCGCACGCTGCGGCGCGAGATGGCGCAGCGCCTGCAGGCCGGGGACAGCATCGCCACCGAGGGCCGGACCATCGCCAGGTCGGCGCAGGACGACCTCAAGGAATTGCAGGGCAAGGTGTCGGTGCTGGAAGGCAAGCAGGTAGAGGGCCAGAGCCAGCAGATGGCGCTGGAGCAGCTGTACCAGGAATTGTCCCGCAACCGCGACGACTGGGCGCTGGCCGAGATCGAGCAGGTGCTGTCGACCGCGAGCCAGCAGCTCCAGCTGGCCGGCAATGTGCAGGGTGCGCTGATCGCGCTCCAGAATGCCGACACCCGGCTGTCGCGCTCCGACAAGCCGCAGTTCATCACGATACGCCGGGCGCTGGCCGGCGACATCGACAAGCTCAAGGCGCTGCCGTCGGTCGATGTGACGGGCATCGCATTGCGGCTGGACAGCCTGATCACCCAGGTCGACAGGCTGCCGCTGCTGGCCGACGAGAAGCCCGCGCTGCCGGCGACGCCGCCGAAGAACAGCAGCGTGGTCCCCGGCACCCAGTCGGCCAGCGCCGCCTGGCTGACCGCGCTGAATGACAAGTGGCAGAGCTTTTCCAATGAAATGTGGACCGAGCTCCGGCAACTGATACGGGTGCGCACTGTCGACACGCCGGACGCGCTGCTGCTCTCGCCGACCCAGGCCTACTATGCCCGCGAAAATCTCAAGCTGCGGCTGCTGAGCGCCCGGCTGGCGCTGCTGTCGCGCAATGAAAGCGCATTCCGCAGCGACCTCGCCGCCGCCCAGGACACGATCAACCGGTATTTCGACACCCGCGCCCGCCAGACCCAGTCGGCGCAGGCGCTGCTCAAGCAGGTCCAGGCCAGCGACCTGACCATCGAGATGCCGACGCTGAACGCCAGCCTGAACGCGGTCCGCAATTACAAGGCCAAGCCCTGATACCGGACCATGCGCATATTTCTCTGGCTCGTCGCACTCCTGGCAACCGCGATCGGACTCGCGGTGATGGCGCGGTTCAATGCGGGCAACGTGGTGCTGTTCTACCCGCCGTACCGGGTCGACCTGTCGCTTAATTTCTTCCTGCTGCTGCTGTTCCTGCTGTTCCTGCTCAGCTACGGCGTGCTGAACGCGATCCGCAGCGCACAGAGAATGCCGGGCAGGGTGATTGAATACCGCCGCAGCCGTCGCGAACGCGAGGGCAACCGCGCCTTCCGCGAGGCCCTGAAGGCGCTGTTCGAGGGCCGCTTCGGCCATTCGGAAAAAGCCGCGGCGCGGGCGCTGGACCTCGACGAGAACAAGGGCCTGGCGTCGCTGATCGGCGCGCGCGCCGCGCACCGGATGCGGCAGTCGGAGCGGCGCGACGCCTGGCTGGCGCGCGCGCAGGAAGACCCGGCGCTGAAGACCGCGCGGCTGATGACGGCGATCGAACTGCTGGTCGACGACGACCAGCCGGAAGCGGCGCTGGAGACCGTGCGCGAGCTGAACGCCAGCGGCACCCGCCACATCCATGCGCTCAGGCTGGCTCTGAAGGCCAACCAGCGCGCCAAGGACTGGCCCGAAGTGCTGCGGCTGACGCGCATGCTGGACAAGAACAATGCGCTGCATCCCGCGCTGTCGCAGCGGCTGCGCGAACTTGCCTACAACGACCTGCTGTCCGGCCGCCGGCATGACGCCGAATCGGTGCGCCGCGTATGGGCGACCGTGCCGGACGCCGACGCGCGCAAGCCGGCGATCGCGGTGCGTGCGGCCGACGCCTTCAATGCCCACGGCCTGCACCAGGAAGCGGCGGCGCTGGTGGAAAAGGCGCTGGCGGTCGAGTGGGACGAGCGCCTGGTCTGCGCCTACCGCCGCGCCGCCGCGCCGGAAAACTCGCCGGCGCTGCTGGCACAGATCGAACGCTGCGAGCAGTGGGCGCGCGAGCATCCGAGCGATGCGGAACTCGAATTGACGCTGGGCACGCTGTGCCTGAAACAAAAGCTCTGGGGCAAGGCGCAGCGCTACCTGGAGCATGCGCTGGCCGACGCCATCCATGCGCCGACCGTGCGCGAGATCCACCTGAAACTTGCGCAATTGCACGAGTCGCTGAACGACCCGGAACGGGCCGCGGAGCACTACCGGCAATGCGCGCTGGCAACGGCGATCTGACCCGCGTTGATGCGCATCGCGTTCCCGCGGCGGCAAAGCCGCTATAATCTGCCGACTTAAAATTCTTACCACTTCTGGAAACTGCCATGAGTCTTAACGACGTCAATTCAGGCCGCGACGTGCCTAACGATTTCAACGTGATTATCGAAATCCCGATGAATGCCGACCCGATCAAGTACGAAGTCGACAAGGAATCCGGCGCGATCTTCGTCGATCGCTTCATGGGCACCGCGATGCACTATCCGTGCAACTACGGCTACGTCCCGAAAACCATTTCCGACGACGGCGACCCGGTCGACGTGCTCGTCATTACCCCGTTCGCGCTGATTCCGGGCGTTGTCGTGCGCTGCCGTCCGCTGGGCATGCTGAAGATGAGCGACGAAGCCGGCGGCGACGCCAAGGTTCTGGCCGTGCCGGTCGACAAGGTGCTGCCGATCTACAGCCACTGGCAGAAGCCGGAAGACCTGAACGACCTGCGCCTGCAGCAGATCCAGCACTTTTTCGAGCACTACAAGGACCTGGAAAAGGGCAAGTGGGTCAAGATCGAAGGCTGGGTCGGCCCGGAAGAGGCGAAGCAGGAAATCCTGAACGGCATCGCCGCTTACAACAAGCTGGAAGCCGACGCCAAGGCCAAGGAATAAATCGCGTTGAACAGGCCGGGCCAATCGCGGCCCGGCCTGTCATTCCGGCGCGCCCTGCGCGCCGGTCCTGAACGGGTTGCGCTCGTTCAGTTCATCGATGTAAGCCGCAATCCCTCCCGATTCCTGTTCCAGAAAGCGTTCCACCGCGTCGCCGAATGCCGGATGCGCGAGCCAGTGCGCCGACCAGGTTTTTTGCGGCAGGAAGCCGCGGGCCATCTTGTGTTCACCCTGCGCGCCGCCTTCGAAGGCCGCGATTCCCCGTTCGATGCAGAATTCCAGCGGCTGGTAATACGAGGTCTCGAAATGCAGGCAGTCGTGATGCTCGAGCGCGCCCCAGTAACGGCCGTACAGCGCATGCCGGTCATGGATCACCAGCGACGCGGCGATCGGCCGGCCGTCGCGCTCGGCAATGACCAGCAGGATGTTTTGCGGCATCGTCGCGCCGATGCGCAGGAAAAAGTCCAGGTTCAGGTAGGGCGTCGAATAATGCGCCGCATAGGTATGGTCGTAGCAGCGCTTGAAGAAGCGCCAGTCCGCCTCGCCGATCTGCGCGCCTTCGACCCGGCGGAACGTGATGCCAGCGTCCCGCACCTTGCGCCGTTCGGCGCGGATGTTCTTGCGCTTCTTCTGTTCCAGCGTCGACAGGAACTGGTCGAAATCGCGGTAGCCGGCGTTAAGCCAGTGAAACTGCACGCCGTTGCGCAGCAGGAACCCGGCGCGCTCCAGCAGTTCCGCCTGTTCCGGCGGCGGGTACAGCACATGGGTCGACGACACGTCGGCCTGCTGCTGCAGCGCGACCAGCGCCTTGGCCAGCGCTGCCCGCGCCGATTCGTCCCGCGCCAGCAGCCGGGCGCCGGTCACCGGCGTGAACGGGATCGCCGACAGCAGCTTCGGGTAATACTCCAGCCCGTGCCGCCGGTAGGCGTCGGCCCATGCCCAGTCGAACACATATTCGCCATACGAATGGCTCTTCAGGTACAGCGGCAGCGCGGCGGCGAGGACATCGCCCTGCCACAGCGTCAGGTAGTGCGGCCGCCAGCCTGACTTGCGCGACGCGCTGCCGGACTCGTGCAGCGCATGCAGGAAGGCATAGGACAGGAAGGGGTTGGCGTCCGCCTGCAGGGCCAGCAGGCCGCTCCATGCCGGTTCGCCGACCTCGGACAGGGAGGCGATAATACGCGTGCGATAATTCAGGGTCAGCCTCATTGAGCGTTGTTCACAGGGGCAGCCGCCTCGACAGGCCGGTTCGCAACGGGAACCGTAGTGGCGGCATCAAGCCTGACCAGGCGCTGCTGTGCGACCCATTTTACGCAAAAACTGCTGGCAGAGAATTTCATCAACCGACCCTGCTCAAGGGCGCGCAAGGCGGAGCAAATGCAAACCAAGGAATTTTTCAATCTCTATTCGCACGATTTCGCAAGGGTGGCCGTAGGCGTTCCGACCTGCCGGGTCGCCGACCCGGTTTTCAATGCGGCGGAAACCATCGCGCTGGCAAGGCAGGCGGCCGAACGCGGCGCGGTGCTGATCGCGTTTCCCGAACTCGGCCTGTCGGCATATACCTGCGACGACCTGTTCCATCAGCGCGCGCTGCTCGAAGCCAGCAAGACGGCGCTGGCGTCCATCGTCGACGCCTCGGTCGACCTGCCGCTGGCGATGGTGGTCGGGATGCCGCTGCAAGTCGATCACCTTCTGTTCAACTGTGCGGTCGTCGTTTCCGGTGGCGCGATACAGGGCGTGGTGCCCAAGAGCTACCTGCCCAACTATGGCGAATTCTACGAGGCCCGCCAATTCAGCGCGGCTGACTGTGCGACCAGCGAACAGATCGAGCTGCTCGGCCAGACCGTGCCATTTGGCCCCGCGCTGCTGTTCGAGGCGGCGAACATGCCGCTGCTGCGCTTCCATGTGGAAATCTGCGAGGATCTGTGGACGCCGATTCCGCCGTCATCCTATGCGGCGCTGGCCGGCGCGACCGTGCTGATCAACCTGTCCGCATCGAACATCGTGGTGGGGAAGTCGCGTTACCGGCACCAGCTGGTGTCGCAGCAGTCGGCGCGCTGCCTGTCCGCCTACCTGTATTCATCGGCCGGGAAGGGCGAGTCGTCGACCGACATGGCCTGGGACGGCCAGGCGCTGATCTGCGAGAACGGCGAACTGCTGGCCGAGTCCGAACGCTTCTCCGACGCCTCCCACCTGATCTGCGCCGACATCGACCTGGAGCGGCTCTCGCGCGAGCGGATGCGGGTGACGACGTTCGGGCAGTCGATGCGCCGGCACCGGGACGAGGCCGCACGCTTCAGGACCGTGTCATTCCTCATCGATGCGCCGCTGGACCGCCGCCTGCCGCTGCAGCGCCGGCTCGAGCGTTTCCCCTACGTGCCGTCCGACGCCCGCCAGCGCGACGAGCGCTGCGAGGAGGTCTACAACATCCAGGTCCAGGCGCTGGTGCAGCGGCTGTCGGCATCGGGCATCAGCAAGGTTGTGATCGGCGTGTCCGGCGGCCTCGATTCCACCCATGCGCTCCTGGTCTGCGCGAAGGCGATGGACAGGCTGAAGCTGCCGCGCACGAATATCCTGGGCGTCACCATGCCCGGCTTTGCGACCAGCGACCGCACGTTGCAGCAGGCCAGGCAGCTGATGCAGGTGACTGGCTGCACTGCCAGCGAGGTCGATATCCGGCCAAGCTGCCTGCAGATGCTGAAGGATATCGGCCATCCGTATGCGGCCGGCCACGAGGATTACGATGTGACCTTCGAGAACGTGCAGGCCGGCGAGCGCACCAGCCACCTGTTCCGCATGGCCAATTACAACCAGGCCATCGTCCTCGGCACCGGCGACCTCAGCGAGCTGGCGCTGGGCTGGTGCACCTATGGCGTCGGCGATCACATGTCGCACTACAACGTGAACGCCAGCGTGCCAAAGACGCTGATCGTCCACCTGGTGCGCTGGGTCGCCGAGACCAGGCAGATCGGCGAGTCCGGCTCGGACGTGCTGCTCAATGTGCTGGCCACCGACATCAGCCCGGAGCTGGTGCCGGGCAAGCTGGCCGATGTGCCCGAGCAGAAGACCGAGAATGTCATCGGTCCGTATGAACTGCAGGATTTCAACCTGTACTACGTGCTGCGTTTCGGTTTCGCGCCGTCCAAGGTCGCGTTCCTGGCGCTGTCGGCATGGGGCGACCGCGACGCCGGGCGCTGGCCGGAAGGCCCGCATGTGCCCCGCAATGAATACACGCTGGCGGCGATCAAGAAAAACCTGGGCATTTTCCTTTACCGCTTCTTCAAGACCAGCCAGTTCAAGCGCTCGTGCATCCCGAATGGGCCCAAGGTCGGCTCCGGCGGGTCGCTGTCGCCGCGCGGCGACTGGCGCGCGCCCAGCGATTCGGAAGCGGTGGTCTGGATGGACGAACTGAAAAGCATACCGGATGACTGAGCGGGCTTCCCATCGTAAGATTCGTGCGATGGGTTTCTGGAGATAGCCGCTGGTCGGCTATACTCGCGGCCGGTGATCGTATCGAGTAGCTTGGTTGTATCGGGCAACCGACAGCATCCGGAGCCGCAGCGCCGCATTCAATGACTTGGGTTTGCCATACAACAGGAGGAATTTTTCGTGAAACAAATTACCGCGATCATCAAGCCGTTCAAGCTCGACGAAGTGCGCGAGGCGCTTGCCGAAGTCGGCGTCAGCGGACTGACAGTCACCGAAGTCAAGGGTTTCGGCCGCCAGAAAGGCCATACCGAGCTGTACCGCGGCGCCGAATACGTGGTCGACTTCCTGCCCAAGGTGAAGGTCGAGGCGGTGGTCGACGATGACGTGGTCGACTCCGCGGTCGATGCAGTGATCAAGGCGGCGCGCACCGGCAAGATAGGCGATGGCAAGATCTTCGTGCAGGCGGTCGAGCAGGTGGTGCGCATCCGCACCGGCGAAACCGGTCCGGACGCCGTCTAGGCCGCCTGGACCATCCGGCGCAGGATCAGCCCGGTCGGGCGCATCAGCTCTGCGCCTTGAGCAGCACCATCACCGCCCCGGCGCCGCCATCCGCGGCCCGGGCCTGGCAGAACGCCAGCACTTCCTCCTTCTGCACCAGCCAGTTCCGCACTTTTTTCTTCAGCACCGGTTCGCGGTTGACCGAACCCAGTCCCTTGCCGTGGATTACCCGCACGCAGCGCAGCCCGCGCCGGCCTGCGCTGCGCAGGAATTCGGCCAGCGCCTCGCGCGCCTCGTCGGTGCGCATGCCATGCAGGTCCAGCTGCGCCTGGGTCACCCAGTGGCCGCGCCGCAGCTTGCGCACGGTTTCCTGGCCGATGCCGGTGCGGGCATAGCTCAGTCCCTCGTCGGTTTCCAGCAGCGACTCGATGCTGAATTCGTCGGACAGCGATTGCGCCAGCGCCGCCTGCTCGTCGGCCAGGTGGTGCCGGGCGATCGGCTCCGGTTGCGGCGGCAGGTGCAGCGCCTTGTCGATGATGCGCATCGGCGCCACCGTGCCTATGCTTTGCCGGAACAGGTTGGCCTCGCGCAGCGCCAGCGCTTCCTGCTCGCGCCGCCTGACTTCGGCGGCGGCGCGCGCCTCCTGTTCCCGCTTCAGCTGGTCGCGCAGCGCCTGCAGCGCCGCAAAATCCTTGATGCCTGCCATGACCAGTCCATCCCTTGAGTGCTTGGCGGGTCTTTACGACTGGCCTTCCAGGTAACGCTGCGCGTCGAGCGCGGCCATGCAGCCGGTGCCCGAACTGGTGATGGCCTGGCGGTAGACGTGATCCTGCACGTCGCCGGCGGCGAACACGCCGGGCGCGCTGGTCGCGGTGGCAAAGCCGTCGAGGCCGGTCTTCGTGCGGATATAGCCGTTTTTCATTTCCAGCTGGCCTTCGAAGATGCCGGTATTGGGCTTGTGGCCGATCGCGATGAAGACGCCATGCAGCGTCAGCGGCGTCACGGCGCCGTCGATCATCGACTTGATGCGGATGCCGGTCACGCCGCTGTTGTCGCCAACCACTTCGTCCAGCGTGTGGTTCCACTTGATCTCGACCTTGCCCTCGGCAACCTTGGCCATCAGGCGGTCGATCAGGATGGCTTCGGCCCGGAACTTGTCGCGGCGGTGCACGACGGTGACTTTCTTGGCGATGTTGGACAGGTAGAGCGCTTCTTCCACCGCCGTATTGCCGCCGCCGACCACGGCGACTTCCTGGTTCTTGTAGAAGAAACCGTCGCAGGTCGCGCAGGCGGACACGCCCTTGCCCATGAATTCCTCTTCCGACGGCAGCCCCAGGTACTGGGCCGACGCGCCGGTGGCGATGATCAGCGCGTCGCAGGTGTATTCGCCGGCGTCGCCGATCAGCCGGATCGGCTTTTCATCGAGTTTCGTGGTGTGGATATGGTCGAACACGATTTCCGTGTCGAAACGCTCGGCATGCTGCAGCAGCCGCTGCATCAGTTCCGGTCCCTGCACGCCCATCGGGTCGCCCGGCCAGTTTTCGACGTCGGTGGTCGTCATCAACTGTCCGCCCTGCTCGATGCCGGTGATCAGGACCGGCTTCAGGTTGGCGCGGGCGGCGTAGACCGCAGCGCTGTAGCCGGCGGGGCCGGAGCCGAGAATGAGGACGTGGGCGTGTTTGGGAGTGGACATGGCGCTCATAGTAAAAGGAAAGGAAACAGGGGTCGGGCGTGGCAAGGCGCTGACGTCGGGCGTTGCAGCTTGCACGGGATACTGCTGCGGCGTCGGCCGCGATGCTGCTGGCAGTGCTCGTCGTATATCATGCCGGTCTGGCCGATTTCAACCAGGACCGATTTTGTGCTTTGTTGCAGCCTGAAAATGGTTAAGATTATAGACCAACCCGCCAGACACCTATTTTCACCCGTCGCAGCATTCTTAAATGCAACATCGTGGCGATCCGCTTACCTGCTTCCGATATTCCGCTCCCTGATTTATGACTAGAACGAGCCAAACCTATACCCGCGACACCAGTCCACAGCCGCAGCTGCCGAGCCGGCTGGTGCGCCTGCTGTCCGAAGCCAAGTGGCTGGTGCTGACGGTGATGACGACTTACCTGGTGCTCATCCTGCTCACCTATGCCAAGTCCGACCCGGGCTGGTCGCATGCGACCCACGTGACCCGTATGCACAACTGGGGCGGCCTGATCGGCGCCCGCGCCGCCGACCTGCTGCTCTATATCTTCGGCCTGTCGGCATGGTGGTTCTGCGTGCTGCTGTTCAAGGCGATCTACCAGGGATACCGCCGCTTGTCCGAGGGCGACGTCGAAGGCGTCGAGCCGATCTACCGGCAGGAGAAAATCATCCGCGGCATTGGTTTCGTGATGCTGCTGGCCGGCAGCATCGGCCTCGAATACGTGCGGATGTACAGCCTGAAAGTGGCCTTGCCGCTGGCGCCGGGTGGCGTACTCGGTGCGCTCATCGGCGGAACTGCGCAAAAAGCGCTGGGTTTTACCGGCGCGACGCTGCTGCTGGTGCTGCTGTTCGGCCTCGGTTTCTCGCTGTTTTTCCACGTGTCCTGGCTGACGCTGGCCGAGCGCATCGGCGCGGTGCTGGAAGGCTCGATCACCTCGGTGCAGAAGCTGTATGCGGCCCATGTCGACCGCAAGCTGGGCCAGGTCGCCGCGGTCAAGCGGGACGTGGTCGTGGTGCAGGAGCGCGCAAAGAGCGTGGAAGCGCCGCCGGTGCGCATCGAGCCGCAGGCGGTGACCGTGCCGCGCGCCGAGCGCGCAGCGCCCAAGGAACGCCAGGCCAGCCTGTTTACCAATGACAACCGCGACACCAACCTGCCGCCGCTGTCGCTGCTGGACGAGGCGCCGCCGGCGCAGGAAACCGTCAGCGTGGAAACGCTGGAATTCACCAGCCGCCTGATCGAGAAAAAGCTGTCGGACTTCGGCGTCGATGCCAAGGTGGTCGCGGCCTACCCGGGACCGGTGATCACCCGCTATGAAATCGAACCGGCTACCGGCGTCAAGGGCAGCCAGATCGTGAACCTGGCGCGCGACCTGGCGCGTGCGCTGTCGCTGACCTCGATCCGTGTCGTCGAAACCATTCCCGGCAAGAATTACATGGGCCTGGAGCTGCCGAACCCGAAACGGCAGATCGTCCGGCTGACCGAGATCCTCGGCTCCAAGGTCTACAACGACGGCCAGTCCAGCCTGACCGTGGCGCTGGGCAAGGACATCGCCGGCCATCCGATCGTCGCCGACCTGGCCAAGATGCCGCACCTGCTGGTGGCCGGCACCACCGGCTCGGGCAAGTCGGTCGGCATCAACGCCACCATCCTGTCGCTGCTGTACAAGTCCGACCCGAAACAGGTCAGGCTGATCCTGATCGACCCGAAGATGCTGGAACTGTCGATCTACGAAGGCATCCCGCACCTGCTGGCGCCGGTGGTCACCGACATGAAGCAGGCGGCCCATGCGCTGAACTGGGCGGTCAACGAGATGGAGCGGCGCTACAAGCTGATGTCCAAGCTGGGCGTGCGGAACCTGGCCGGCTACAACCAGAAGATCAGCGACGCCGAGAAGAGCGAGCAAAAGATTGCGAACCCGTTCAGCCTGACGCCGGACGCGCCCGAGCCGCTGGAAAAACTGCCGACCATCGTCATCATCATCGACGAGCTGGCCGACCTGATGATGGTGGTGGGCAAGAAGATCGAGGAACTGATCGCCCGGATTGCGCAGAAGGCGCGCGCCGCCGGCATCCACCTGATCCTGGCGACACAGCGGCCGTCGGTGGACGTGATCACCGGCCTGATCAAGGCCAACATCCCGACCCGCATCGCGTTCCAGGTGTCGTCCAAGATCGATTCGCGGACCATCCTCGACCAGATGGGCGCCGAGGCGCTGCTGGGCATGGGCGACATGCTGTACATGCCGCCCGGCACCGGGCTGCCGGTGCGGGTGCACGGCGCCTTCGTTTCCGACGAGGAAGTGCACCGCGTGGTCGACCACCTGAAGGAGCAGGGCGAGCCGAACTACATCGACGGCATACTGGAGGGCGGCGTCGCGGACGAGGGCGGCGAGGCGGGCGCGGTGGCAGGCGAGGGCGGCGGCGAGAGCGACGCGCTGTACGACCAGGCGGTGCAGGTCGTGCTGAAGAACCGGCGCGCGTCGATCTCGCTGGTCCAGCGCCACCTGAGAATTGGTTACAATCGCGCCGCCCGCCTGCTGGAACAAATGGAACAGAGCGGAGTCGTATCCAGCATGCAATCCAATGGCAATCGCGACATCCTCGTCCCCGCCGGCAACACAGCAGAATAGGACAGCACTTGACCAAAGCATTCCGCAGCAAGCACACCGTTTCCCTACTGGTCGCCGCCGCGCTCGCGCTGCCGGCGCTGGCGCAGGCAGCCGCGCTGGACCAGTTCCGTTCCTTCGTCGCCGGCACCAAGACCGCCCGCGGCGAATTCTCGCAGCGGCTGGTCAAGAACGACAACGGCAACGCCCGCGTTTCCAATGCCTCGACCGGCACCTTCGAATTTTCCCGTCCCGGCAAGTTCATCTGGATCTACAAGAAGCCGTACGAACAGCATCTGCAGGCCGACGGCGAGAAGCTCTACATCTACGACAAGGACCTGAACCAGGTCACCGTGCGCAAGCTGGGCAATGCGCTCGGCTCGTCGCCGGCTGCCATCCTGTTCGGCAGCAATGACCTGGAAAAGAATTTCACGCTGAAGGACGTCGGCGAACGCGACGGCATGGAGTGGCTGCAGGCCACGCCGAAGGCGAAGGACACCACGTTCGAGCAGATCGGCATCGGCCTGCGCGACGGCGTGCCGGCGGCGATGGAACTGCGCGACTCGTTCGGCCAGGTGTCGCTGCTGAGCTTCACGAAATTCGAGCGGAACCCGGCGCTGCCCGACAGCCAGTTCCGCTTCACGCCGCCCAAGGGCGCCGACGTGTTCGAGCAGTGAAGCCGATGACGGTCCGCGCCCATGGCTGACCTGTTCCACACCGAGCCGCGCCAGCCGCTGGCCGAGGCGCTGCGCCCGCGCAAGCTCAACGAGGTCGTCGGCCAGAGCCACCTGCTGGGTCCGGGCAAGCCGCTGCGGCTGGCCTTCGAGTCCGGCAAGGTCCACTCGATGATCCTGTGGGGTCCGCCCGGCGTCGGCAAGACCACGCTGGCGCGGCTGATGGCCGACGCCTTCAACAGCGAATTCATCGCGCTGTCGGCGGTGTTCGCCGGCGTCAAGGACATCCGCGCGGCGATGGAGCAGGCGCAGCAGAACCTGGACCAGCATGGCCGCCATACCATCCTGTTCGTCGATGAAATCCACCGCTTCAACAAGTCGCAGCAGGACGCGTTGCTGCCCTTCGTCGAATCGGGGCTGGTGACCTTCATCGGCGCGACCACCGAGAATCCCAGCTTCGAGGTCAACTCCGCGCTGCTGTCCCGCGCCCAGGTCTACGTTCTGCAGTCGCTGACCGACGAGGACATGAAGCTGCTGCTGCAGAGGGCGCAGGACAGCGGCCTGGTCGACCTGTCGTTCAAGGACGCCGCGATCGACACGCTGGCCGGTTATGCGGACGGCGACGCCAGGCGCTTCCTCAACCTGCTGGAACAGGCGGAAACGGCCGCGCATGCGTCCGGCCGGCGCGAGATCGACGGCGCCTTCGTCGAAAGCGCGATGACGCTCAACGCGCGCCGCTTCGACAAGGGCGGCGACAATTTCTACGACCAGATCTCGGCATTGCACAAGTCGGTGCGCGGCTCGCATCCCGACGCGGCGCTGTACTGGTTCTGCCGGATGATAGACGGCGGCGCCGATCCGCGTTACCTCGCGCGCCGCATCGTCCGCATGGCGTGGGAAGACATCGGCCTGGCCGACCCGCGCGCGGTGCAGCTGGTCAACGACGCCGCCGAGACCTACGAGCGCCTGGGCTCGCCCGAAGGCGAGCTGGCGCTCGGCCAGGCGGTGATCTACCTGGCGGTGGCCGCGAAGAGCAATGCCGGCTACAACGCGTTCAACCAGGCAATGGCGTATGTGAAGAAGGACAAGTCGCGCGAGGTGCCGATCCACCTGCGCAATGCGCCGACCAAGCTGATGAAGGAGCTGGGCCACGGCCATGCGTACCGCTATGCGCATGACGAGCCGAACGCCTACGCAGCCGGCGAGACCTACCTGCCCGACGGCATGCCCGAGCCGGGCTGGTACCGGCCGGCGCCGCGCGGCACCGAGGCCAAGATCGCCGAGAAGCTGGCCTGGCTGCGGCAGCTCGACCGCGACGCCACGGACTGAACCGGGGCGCGGCCGATAGCGGATTGCGCCGGTGGCCTTGCTACAATGGCGGCTTTCAAAACCGACATCCTCCCGCCATGATAGACATCCAGCTCCTGCGCAAGGACATAGACGCCGTCGCCGCGCGGCTCGCCGCGCGCAAGTTCAGGCTTGACGTGCCCGCCTTCAACGCCCTCGAAGCCGAGCGCAAGCAGATCCAGACCCAGACCGAAGAACTGCAGGGCCGCCGCAACAGCCTGTCCAAGCAGATCGGCATGTTGAAGGGCAAGGGCGAGGACGCGTCGGCCGTGATGGCGGAAGTGACCAGCATCGGCGACCAGCTCAAGGCCTCGGCCGCGCGCCTCGACGAAGTGCAGGCCGCAATGGGCGCCTTCCTCGAAGCGGTGCCCAACCTGCCGCATCCGTCGGTGCCGGTGGGCGATGACGAATCCGGCAACGTGGAAGTCAGGAAGGTCGGCCAGCCGCCCGCATTCGACTTCGAGGTGAAGGACCATGTCGATATCGGCGCCCGGCTGGGCCTGGACTTCGAGACCGCCGCCAAGCTGACCGGCTCGCGCTTCGCGGTGATGAAGGGCGGCATCGCCCGCCTGCACCGGGCGCTTGCGCAGTTCATGCTGGACACCCATGTCGAGGAGCACGGCTACACCGAGTGCTACACGCCCTACATCGTGAATGCCGAGTCGCTGCGCGGCACCGGGCAGCTGCCGAAATTCGAGGCCGACCTGTTCGCCGTGAAGAAGGGCGGCCAGGAAGGCGAGGGCGAGGCGCTGTACCTGATACCGACCGCCGAAGTGCCGCTGACGAACATGGTCAGGAACGACATCGTCGCACGCGATCAGCTGCCGATCCGCCTGACCGCCCATTCCCCGTGCTTCCGTTCCGAAGCCGGCGCCTATGGCCGCGACACCCGCGGCCTGATCCGCCAGCACCAGTTCGACAAGGTCGAGATGGTGCAGATCGTCGATCCGGAAACCTCGTACGACGTACTGGAGGAAATGCTGGGCCACGCCGAGAACATCCTGAAGAAGCTGGGCCTGCCGTACCGCGTGATCACGCTCTGCACCGGCGACATGGGCTTCGGCGCGGCCAAGACCTACGACATCGAAGTCTGGGTGCCGGCGCAGCGCACCTACCGCGAGATTTCATCGGTCTCGAACTGCGAGGCATTCCAGGCGCGCCGGATGCAGGCGCGCTTCCGCAATGCGCAGGGCAAGCCCGAACTCCTGCACACGCTCAACGGCTCCGGCCTCGCCGTCGGCCGCACGCTGGTCGCGCTGCTGGAAAACAATCAGCAGGCCGACGGCAGCGTGCTCATCCCCGAGGTGCTGCGTCCCTACATGCGCGGCCTGGAAGCGCTGACGCCGGCCGATTGAAAAAGCCGCAATTTTGCGGCTTGCGGGTATTCCAGTTTTCAAAGTTCGTCTGCTATAATTCGCGCCTTGCAGCGCTTCGGTGCCGCAAGGAATCAGACCAGGAAAGGTGGCAGAGTGGTCGAATGCGCTGGACTCGAAATCCAGTGTAGGATTATGTCCTACCGTGAGTTCGAATCTCACCCTTTCCGCCACATATTCAAGTACCTAGCTTCACCGATAAAGCCCCTTTTCAGGGGCTTTATTTTTTTCCGTGCCGGATTTTCTGGGCGTCCGGTCGAGGGCGGAAACCAAAGTATCCGATGCCAGGCCGGATATACTTGCCGAGCACCGCGATCACCTGGCGCTGCCGCTCTTTCTGGGCGGGTAAAGGTGGAGAGCAAAAAAGCCCGCACGCGGCGGGCTCTGTCGAGGTGGGGAAGTTTTACTTTTTCGCTGTCTTCCTGCGCGATGCGGCAACGCCCAGCAGGCCAAGGCCGAGCAACGCGACGGTGGTTGGTTCTGGAACCGTTCCCATTACGACCTTCCCATTGAAGATGCTGACGGAGGCGAGTCGGATGTTTCTTATGCCATTCGAATCAGGACCATTTTCCAGGTTGCCCCAGTATAGGTCCATGGTGCCGGTGCCAGACGTGTTAAGAAAACTTTCGCCACCCCATGTCAAGGTCACGGGTGCGCCAGTCCCTGTTAGTCCAGTGAGAGGGTCTGAAAACTGCAGCCAGGAATAATCTGTCGGTGTGTACCCGAAACCGCCAGTATTTCCGTCAACCAAGGTGAGAGCTCCGTTAAAAGGAATGGCACTAAGGCTATTTGCAGAGAAGTTATTTCCGCCAATCCATAGGTTCCCGGAATAATTGATGTCTATTTCAACTGGACTATTAGCCAGGGTTCCAGGATCAGTAGCTGGCATGGTCCCATTCAGAGTAAATGTTACGGAATTGCTTGTGTAGTTATTAACGGTAAACTGCAATGGAGCCGCATTTGCGGCAACGGCGGATAACATCAGAACTGCGGCCGCAAACCATGCTGTTTTAGGATTCATATTGTGACTCCTTTATAGTTAATTTTCTGATGGATATGAAATGTTCTTGCATCAAAGAAGCTCCGACCGATATTCGATGCTTTGAACACATTGCTTTCCGTGCAGACATCATGCCAGAACGTAATATATTGATTAAAAGTCAATTTAATTTCCAATTGGAATAGATTGTAAATAATTCCGACACGCGCGAATCAACCCAAACGACTGCGGTTAACGGTCGACAAAAGTCGTCCGTATATTGATGCAGGGCACCATTGAACTGAAGCAAGGATTCATGCCGATTTAGGCGGTTCCTGTCCGCGTTCACGGAAATGTGCGGAACCTTGTGATGCCAAACGGCAAGAGCCCGAAATTAAGAGTTACATCGAAACTTCGAGGCAAAATTACCTCAGCAACGATTATTTTTTTAAAAACAGCCGGCAAGCTGTAGTCAATGACTGAGCTAGCCAATTCAGTAATGCGGGAAGAGGCGGTATTCCGATACGTGTCTATGCCGTTGTTGCACGCGAAAACAGTGACAAGTCTTTGTTTGCATTAAGACCGGCAGCGAGGCCATATATAAATAACTAGCAATTGGTCTTGAAATCGGGCGTAGTTTCATGTCATGCCGAGAGATAGAATCTCGTCCTTTCCGCCAATAAGTCATGTTGTCACGTTGTCTGCAGAAGCCGCTGAATAGCGGCTTCTGCAGACAACACGGGAAGAGTTGTAAGGTTTCTTGAAGTAGTCCCATTCCTACAAGGCTTTAAGCCTTTCTCCGACTGGTGGTCGCTGGGCAAACCGTTAAGATGAACCCGTCTCCTCCACCTCCCTTAAGGATGGATCTGGCCCGCCGATGTTCGCGGGCCTTTTTTTATTACGGCGTCAAGGAGCCTGCGGAAAAAACGGGACGCAGCCAGTCAAATGCAGTAAATTCGCCAGATCATGGATCGTCGCAATACGCCATTCAGGAATCGTGTGCAAGCCAGGGTGCGCCAGTTCTGGCGGCTGGCCGTGCCGTTCTGGCTGTTCCGGGATGCGCACCATGGAACCGTGGAGCAGCGCATTGCGAATTACCGGTTCAATCGCGCGCAGCGCAACATCCTCCCGTTCTACATGCTCAAGTGGCTGGGCATTGCCACCTGCCTGCTGAAGATGACCGAGTTGCTGTCCGGGCTGATGCTCAGCACCCAGGCGCAGGCCCAATCCCAGGGCGCGGACCACCTGTTCGCCGCGCTGCTGTGCATGGGCGCGGGCATCGCCTTCGCGTTTTCCTGCATCGTCCTTCTGATGCTTGCCACGAGTTATCTTTACCTGAGCTGCGTCGAGCGCTAGGGCCTCTTTGATCGTTGCGATGCCTGTGCGACACTTTGCTCCCGGCCCACGACGGCCAAACTTCATCCGGGGAGCAGAATGCAGACAGAAGAAAGAGTAACGATCAGCGTGGAGGATGGCGTCGCGCAGGTGAGGCTTAACCGTCCGGACAAGATGAATGCGCTCGACAGCGCAATGTTCCAGGCGCTGCTGGCGGCGGCGGATCGCCTGCGCCGCGACCGCTCGGTGCGGGCCGTGGTCGTGGCCGGCGAGGGCAAGGCTTTCTGCGCGGGCCTGGACATGCAGTCCTTCCAGCGCATGCAGGAAGGCGGCAGCGTGAATGCCGACGCCGGCTTCCCTTTCGACCGCGGCCTGATGCAGCGCACCTTCGGCAGCGCCAACGCGTTCCAGCAGGTGGCGATGATGTGGCGCGACATCCCGGCGCCGGTGATCGCCGCGGTCCACGGCGTCGCGTTCGGCGGCGGCCTGCAGATTGCGCTGGGCGCGGACATCCGCCTGATCGCGGCGGATGCGCGCATGTCGGTCATGGAAATGAAATGGGGACTGGTGCCGGACATGGGCGGCATCCTGCTGATGCGCGAACTGGCGCGGCATGACGTGGTGCGCGAGCTGACCTTCAGCGGCCGCCAGTTTTCGGGGGAAGAGGCGGTGCGCATCGGCTTCGCCACCCGGATCGAGGCTGACCCGCTGGCTGCGGCCACCGCGCTTGCGCGGCACATTGCGCAGCAGAGCCCGGACGCGGTCAGGGCGGCCAAGCGCCTGCTCAACCTGTCATTGCATGCCGACCCGGCGACGGTGCTGCAGGCCGAATCCTATGAACAGGAACGGCTGGTCGGCAGCGCCAGCCAGGTCGAGGCGGTAATGGCGAACATCGAGAAGCGGCCGCCCCGGTTCAGCGACTGACGCCGTTCAGGCCGGGCTGGCGCCGTCCTTGAGTTCCCGGAAGTTCATCAGCATGCTGGTCAGGATTGCAGAGAATGCCCTGTGTTCGGGGTCCGCGATGACTGCTTCGATTTGCGCCATGTCGGCCGCGACCTGTTCCGGCCGCCTCTCCAGCCATACCAGCCGGCGGAACGTGCTTCTGGCGTGGTTGAGCTGTTCGACCTTGTCCGGCTGTATCTGCGAGCTTGTTGAGTGGTGGGACAGCGTGGTCACGAAAGGGAACAGCACGGCGGCCTTCAGCCGCCCCTCGCGGATCTGCGCGGCCAGGTACACGTCATATTCGACGTCGACCGGCACGCCCGCGTCGAGGATGGCGACTATCCTGGGGATGGACCGGGGATTGACGATGTAGGCGTTGGCGCCGAAGAAGGGAATCTTTGCCAGGTCGAGCGGGATGACGCTTCCGGTTCTCATCAGGTCCTTGCGGTGGAAGTACAGCTTCACCATGTCATCGATGCCGGTCGCGCAGACATCGAGAAACAGCAGGTCCCAGTCGGCTTCGGGATTCTGCTGCAGCAGGCCATCGACGATTTCGCAGGTGGCGATGCCGAATTCGACATCGTCTTCCAGCACCAGTAGCGGCGTGGAGCGGCCTGCATGGGCCTCGATCACCGCTTTATGGCTGAGGAAGCAGGCTTTTTCTTCCCTGCTCCTGACGCCGCCAACCGCATGGCGGTCGACGAACTGCGTATCCACCGCCTCGAAACGCGCCATGTCCCAGCCCGGCCGCGCCACCTTGTCAAAGCTCGCCTCGATGGCCAACCGCCGTTCCACGGCATCGGCGAGATTAATGTACCGGCATTGCATATGCGCTTCCTTTCATCGGGAGAGATTAGAACTGGGGTGGGGATGGCGTTACTACCTTGGGTAACGCCCGCTGCCGATCTGCACCCACAGACATCGAAACCTACACTGACACCGTTCTGCCGCGCCCGTCCCGCCAGCGCGCGCCAGGCCGGCCCAACAGGAAAGCGCCTGCCATGCCCAACGACCGAGCCCAGCCCGCCCGACAGGACGAACAGCCCGTATTCACCGCCGACTGGTTCGAGACAGTCGCCCGGCCGCTGTGGGACCAGTTCATTCCTTCCCTCGAAGCCCGCCGCGTGCTGGAAGTGGGTTCCTACGAGGGCGCCAGCGCCTGCTACCTGATCGATCATCTTGCCGCGCAGGCGCCGCTGGAAATCCATTGCATCGACGCGTGGATAGACACCGGAACCTGGAACCGCGCAATCGTCGACATGGCCGAGATCGAGGCCCGGTTCCGGCGCAATACGGCGCTGCTGGTCGCGCGCAGCCCGCATCCGGTCACGCTGGAAGTGCACAAGGGGTATTCGGATGTCTGCCTGGCGACGCTGCTGGCGCAGAAGGGCAAGGGCTACTTCGACCTGGTGTATGTCGATGGCTCGCACCAGGCCTCGGACGTGCTGGCGGACGCGGTGGTCGGCTTTCAACTGCTGCGGCCCCACGGCATCATGATCTTCGACGACTACCTGTGGCGCGGCGGGGAAGACAACTACAGCGACCCTGCGATGTGTCCCAAGATGGCCATCGACGCATTCATCAACTGCAACCATGCCAACCTGCGCATCGTCAACGCGCCGCTCTACCAGATCTACCTGCAAAAGCTGTCCGCCTAGAACCTGCCGGCTTCGCTTCCAGCACCCGGCCGGACCGGGTTGAGTACGCTCAATGCAATGCCCGGCATCGGGCCGTAGCATGGGGCGCATCCATCGCCCGGCAAGCGCGGGCATTCGTCAAACCGGGAACAGGCATCGGACAGCAAGTGAACTGGCTGAAAACCACCGGCATGGCCGCCGCCGGCATGCTGGCGCTGGGCATGGGCGCCAGCGCATATGGCAGGGCGCGGTGGAGCCTGCAGACGTCGCGCCTGCTGGGCCGCCTGGAAGCGGCGCGCGGAGAAACGCGCTTCCAGCCCTATCGCGCCGATGACCTCGACGGCCTGCCGGCGCCGGTGCAGCGTTACTTTCGGGCAGTGCTGGTCGACGGCCAGCCGGCGATCGGGGCCGTGAACATGCGGCACGAGGGCACATTCAACACCGGCGCCCGCGCCGAAAACTGGAAGCCGTTCACGTCGCGGCAGCGCGTCGTCATCCATCGTCCGGGATTTGTCTGGGACGCGAAAATCATGATGGCGCCCGGCCTGCCGGTGCGCGTGCACGATGCCTATATCGACGGGCGCGGTTTCCTTGCCGCGGCGCTGGCCGGCGCGTATCCGGTCGCGGACATGAAGCCGTCGCCGGCGCTGGACGAGGGCGAACTGATGCGTTTCCTCGCCGAGGCCGCCTGGTATCCGACGGCGCTGCTGCCAGGCCAGGGCGTGCGCTGGGATGCGGTGGATGCGCATTCCGCCCGGGCAACGCTGGCGGACGGAAAGACGTCCGCAAGCCTGCTGTTCCGGTTCAACGGCGACGGCCTGATCGACACCGTCACCGCCGACGCGCGCGGCCGCACCGTCGGCCGGGATGTGGTGATGACGCCGTGGCAGGGCAGGTGGTCCGGCTACGCATGGCGGCATCGCATGCTGCTGCCGATGGAAGGCGAGGTCGCCTGGCTGACGCCCGGCAAGCGCCTGCCGTACTGGCGCGGCAGGGTGCTGGCCCTCGATGTCGAACAAGCGCCGCACGCCGCTGCCGGCAGCGCCGCCGCGACCGGCGCTGCGCCTGCGCGTTAGAATGAATGCCAGACAATAACCGGCATACGCCTGGCGCGCTGCCCGGGACTTATAACAAGGAGCGCAAATGAAAGATCACCACTGGCGCCGCCAGCTGGAATCCTACGATTTCCATTGCACGATCGACCCCCGCCATGCCGACATGGACGCGGAGCGGCATATCAACAACGTTGCCGTCCAGGCGCTGCATGCGGAAGCGCTGATGCGTTTCCAGACGCAGGCCCGCGATGGCTGGGACCCGGACGGCGCGCTGCTGCATCCGCTGCAGTCGGAAGTCCATTTCCTGAAGGTCACGCATTATCCCGAGCCGGTACGCTGCGGCGTGCGGCTGCTGTCGGCCGGCAAGCAGGGCTACCGGCTGGCCAGCGCCGTGTTCCAGGGCGGCGCCTGCACCAGCATCCAGGAAACCCTGTCGCTGCCCTGGCAGCATGCCGAGCCGGCGCCGCCGGACGCGCTGGCAAGCGGCCTGGCGCCGCTGGTGAACGCGGCAGGCGAGCCGGCGCCCGAGCCGCTGCCGGCCGATGACGGCCAGCCCTATCCATACCGCTATCGCTCGACCTTCCGTTTCGGCGACCTCGATGCCGACCGCTGCCTGTCGGCGCTGGCCGTCGCCCGCTTCGTGGAGCAGGGCAGGGTGCATCTGCTGCACCAGGCGGTGGCGTCGTCCGGCATCGACATGCAGGCCGCCGGCCTGGGCCTCCTGGTGGCGAAGATCACGATCCGCTTTCTTGCGCGGCGCGAAGCCGGCGGCGACGGCTGGCTGCGCGCCCGCCTGCTCAAGCTCGGCAATGCATCGATGCTCCTGCGCATCGTGCTCAGCGACCAGCATGGCGACCTTGCCTACGCCGATAACGTGATGCTGTTTGCCGACCGCGCCACCACGCGGCCGGTGACGGTGCCGGCGGCGGTGCGCGCCTGGCTGGCCGCGGCGCCGCCGGCCGATGGCCATGGAGGGCAATGACATGGCCGGTCCGCTGCAGGGATTGAAGGTCGTGGAAATGGCGGGCCTGGGGCCGGCGCCGTTCTGCGCAATGATGCTGGCCGACATGGGCGCTGACGTGGTCCGCATCGAGCGGCCGTCGGCGGCCAGCGTCACCGGCGCGGCGGGCAGGTTCGACGTCACCGCGCGCGGCAGGCGCGTGCTGGCGCTGGACCTGAAGAACCCGTCGGCGATCGGCGCGGTGCTGGCGCTGGTGGACCGGGCCGACGTGCTGATCGAGGGCTTCCGGCCGGGCGTGATGGAACGGCTGGGCCTGGGGCCGGACGTCTGCATGGCGCGGCGGCCGTCGCTGGTCTATGGGCGCATGACGGGCTGGGGGCAGACCGGGCCGCTGGCGCGGGCCGCGGGCCATGACATCAACTACATCGCCATCAGCGGCGCGCTGCATGCGATCGGCAGCCAGTCCGCGCCGCCGGTGCCGCCGCTGAATTACGTCGGCGACTTCGGCGGCGGCGCGATGATGCTGGCCTTCGGCATCCTCTGCGCGCTGCATCATGCGCGCGGCGGCGGCGCCGGGCAGGTCGTCGACGCGGCGATGACCGACGGCGCGGCGCTGCTCTCGGCGATGATGTACGGCATGCATGCGGCCGGCGCCTGGAGCAACCGCCGCGGCGAAAACATGCTCGACGGCGGCGCGCATTTCTATGGCTGTTACGCCTGCGCCGACGGCAGGCACGTGTCGATCGGCTCGATCGAGCCGCAGTTCTATGCGCAGTTGCTGGAACGCACCGGCATCACGGACCCGGCCTTCGCCGCGCAGCTCGACGCCGCCGCCTGGCCGGCGCTGAAGGTCCGCCTGGCCGAGGTGTTCCTGACAAAGACACGGGACGAATGGTGCGCGCTGATGGAAGGCAGCGATGTCTGCTTCGCGCCCGTGCTCGACTGGGACGAGGCGCCGCAGCATCCGCATAACCTGGCGCGCCAGAGCTTCGTCACGGTGGACGGCGTGGTGCAGCCGGCGCCCGCGCCGCGTTTCAGCGGCACGCCGCCGGCGCCGCCGCGCGGAACGGCAGCCGCCAGCGCCGACGCCGCCGCCATCTTCAGCGCATGGGGCATCGCGCCGGGCATGCTGCAGTCGCTGCGCAATGCCGGGCTGGCCGGCTAGGCGGATGCCCGGCGCCATGGTTTTCAGTACACTTGACGACCGAGCAGGCGGCGCGCCGCGCGCCGCCATATAAACAGGGGAAGACAACATGAGGAAGACAACATGAGCCAGGCCTATATCGTCGCCGCAGTCCGGACCGCAGGCGGAAAACGCGGGGGTCGGCTGTCCGGCTGGCACCCGGTCGACCTGGCGGCGAAAGTGCTCGACGCGCTGGTCGACCGCACCGGCATCGACCCGGCCGCGGTCGAGGATGTGATCATGGGCTGCGTCGGCCAGGCCGGCGAGCAGTCCACCAATGTCGGGCGCAACGCGGTGCTGGCGTCGAAACTGCCCGAATCGGTGCCCGGCACGTCGGTGGACCGGCAGTGCGGATCGTCCCAGCAGGCGCTGCATTTCGCCGCGCAGGCCGTGATGTCGGGCACGATGGACGTCGTCATCGCCGCCGGCGTGGAAAGCATGAGCCGGGTGCCGATGAACATGCCCAGCGCGCTGCCGCGCAGGAACGACCTCGGTTTCTACATGAGTCCCGGCCTGCGTGAGAACTACCCGGATGCGCCGGAATTCAGCCAGTTCATCGGCGCCGAGATGATTGCCCAGAAATACAATCTGTCGCGCGACATGCTGGACCAGTATGCATTCGACAGCCACCAGCGGGCCATCGCCGCCAGCCGCGCCGGCGCCTTCAACGACGAGATCCTGGTGCTGGAGGCGCGCACCGCCGATGGCGACCCCACCGGCGAGATGCATGCGGTGGACGAGGGCATCCGGTTCGAAGCGACGCTGGAAGGCATCCGGAACGTCAAGCTGCTGCAGGAAGGCGGGCGCATCAGCGCGGCCAACGCCAGCCAGATCTGCGACGGCGCCACCGGCGTCATGGTGGTCAGCGAAAAGGCGCTGAAGGAACACGGCCTGGTGCCGCTGGCGCGCATCCACCAGATGACGCTGCTCGGCCACGACCCGGTCGTGATGCTGGAGGCGCCGCTGCCGGCGACGGCCAAGGCGCTGAAAAAGGCGGGCATGTCGATCGACGACATCGACCTGTTCGAGGTCAACGAGGCATTCGCCTCGGTGCCGCTCGCGTGGCTGCAGGCCACCGGCGCCGATCCGGCGCGGCTCAATGTCAACGGTGGCGCGATCGCGCTCGGCCACCCGCTCGGCGCCTCCGGCACCAAGCTGATGACGACGCTGGTGCATGCGCTCGGGAAGCGCGGCAAGCGCTACGGCCTGCAGACGATGTGCGAGGGCGGCGGCATGGCCAACGTGACGATCGTCGAACGCCTCTAAGCGTAAACGCCGCAGACGGCAAAGTCCGCCTGGCGCAAGGGCCGCCCGCCGCGGCTCGGGTAGCATCGTGGACGATTCTTACCGTAACGGAGTACTCATGAAAGTCCGCACCCTGCTGCTGATACTGGTCCTGCTTGCCATCGTCCTCTTCACCGCGCTGAACTGGACGGTGTTTACCACGCCGTCCACGCTGTCGCTGCTCGTGGCCACCGTCGAGGCGCCGCTGGGCGTGATCATGCTGGGCTTGCTGGTGCTGCTGACCGGCCTGTTCATGATCTTCGCCGGCTACCTGCAGACGTCGACGCTGCTGGAAGCGCGCCAGCAGACGAAGGCGCTGGAGGCGCAGCGCAAGCTGGCCGACCAGGCCGAGGCGTCCCGCATCACCGACCTGCAGAACCTGCTCAACAGCGCACTGCTCAAACTGGAGCAGCAGTCGCTCGAAAGCCGCCAGCTCAACAGCGCCAGGCTGGACCAGCTGGAGCAGAACCTGCGCGCCGCGGTCGCCCAGGAAGGGACCACGCTGTCGGCCTACATTGGGCAGCTGGAAGACCGGCTGGACAGCCGCGACCGGGCTTCCGGCCTGCCGCCGGTGCGCGGCGGCTGACCTGCGCGATCCGGCCGGCGCCAAGGTGCGCCAGCCCACCGACGCGCGCAGCGGAATCCCGTTAACCTAGACCAGACTCGGACCGGCTCGCCGGTCTGCAACACGCAGTTTTGGAGGCAATCATGCAAAACCAGGCGCAGGCGGAAACCCTGATCCAGATGACGGAAGTCGATGGCCGGCAATGGCACGTCAGCCAGGTCGGCCAGGCCGAGCCGCTGGCCTCGTTCGGCGATGTGAATGCGGCAGTGGATTACGCGAGCGAATATGCGCAAAGCAGCGGCGGGCGCATCGTCCAGCATCTTGACTGAACCGGCGCCGACCCGGATCGGCCTGCGGGACCTGTTCGACATGGCGCGGGCAGCCGTGTCGGCCTGGAGCAGCGACTATGCGCCCAGCATGGGCGCGGCCCTGTCGTACTACACGATCTTTTCCATCGCCCCGTCGCTGCTGATCGTCATTTCGATCGCGGGCCTGGTCTACGGCGAGGACGCTGCCCGCGGCGCGGTGTTCTACCAGGTGCGGGGCATGATGGGCGACGCGGCGGCCGTGGCCCTGCAGGGGCTGCTGGCCAGCGCGCACAAGCCCGGCCAGAGCATCGTGGCGGCGACCATCGGCCTGGTGCTGCTGATCGTCGGCGCCACATCCGTGTTCGGGGAACTGCAAAGCGCGCTCGACCGCATCTGGCGCACGCCGGACCGTGTCAAGCAGGGCGGATTGTGGATGCTCCTGCGCACCCGCCTCGTGTCGTTCGCGATGATCGTCGGCATCGGCATCCTGCTGATTGCGTCGCTGCTCGCCAGCGCCGCGCTGGCGCTGCTGGAAAACTGGTGGGGCGCGCTGTTCGGCGCGCAGGCGCTGGTGGCGAGCGCGCTCAACATCCTGCTGAGCTACCTGATCGTGACCGTGATGTTTGCCATGATCTACAAGATCATGCCGCGGGTTCGCATTGCGTGGCGCGATGTCTGGACCGGCGCAGTCATCACCGGCATTCTCTTTACGGTAGGCAAGTACCTGATCGGCTTGTATATAGGAAAGAGCGGGGTGAGTTCATCCTTCGGCGCCGCCGGCTCCCTCGTGGTCATCCTGCTGTGGGTCTACTACTCCGCGCAGATCTTTCTCCTTGGCGCGGAATTCACCTGGGTCTACGCCCACCGCTTCGGTTCGCGCCGCCCCGCCAGCTAGTCCCGGCTTTTCCCGGCTTTTACCGTATATCAAATTTCGCACAGACGTCCGTTCCCCGCTTCCAGGCTGGGAACAGGATGTTGTTTTGCGTTACCAAGCGCACTGCTCGGACATTAGGGTCCGAAGCCAATCATGGCGGCGGTAGCTGATCCTACCTGCGCGTACCTGCGCGTACCTGCGCTTACCTGCGCTTACTTGCCAGTACTTGCAGTATTGGCCAGCACTTGCCAATACTCGCCTGCACGAGTTGGTACGCGCCAGCACCTGCCAGCACCCGTTTGCGACCCAATGCGATTGAAAAAATACCGGCATTTCCCTGGGCCAGGCCAGCGCGACCAGCATCGAATAGCCAGCGTAGCGCGCACGCTGGTTCAGCTTGCCCGCGCGCTGGGCGCACTGGCCGCGGGGCTCATGCTGGCCTGGCCCTTCTCCGCATTGGCGCAGGTGTTCCAGGGCCGGTTGCTCGAGGCGGTGCTGCTCACGCTGCAGCATGAGCCCAATGTCGCCGCAGCCAGCCGCCAGATTGCCTACACCGAAGGCCAGCTTCAGGCGGCGCGCGGCGAGTTCGACACGGTCCTCGACGCAGGCGCCGGCGTCGGGCAGACCCGGGTTCCGCTCATCGCCGCGCTGCAGTCGCCGGGTCGCACGCAGGCCAATGCCAGCACCGCCGGCTACAGCATCGGTTCCACCACGCGGCTGCGCTCGGGCATCACGGTCGCGCCGGTGCTCCGGGTCGACCGCCTGCGCGACAACCAGGGCGCGGCCAGCGCGCCGGCGAGCAGCCAGGTCGCGCTGAATGTCGTGCTGCCGATGCTGCGCGGCCGCGGCGTCGAGACCAACACCGCGGCCGAGCGGGCTGCCCGCGAAAACCTGCAGGCCGCCGAATTCGCCTATCGCCACACGGTCGCGGCGCGGATTGCCGGCAGCGTCAACGCCTACTGGGATTACCTTGCGGCGCTGCGCGCGCTGGATATCCGCATCCAGTCCGAGGCGCGGTCGCTGCTGCTGCTCGACGACGCCCGCCGCCTGGCCAGGGGCGATGAGATACCGCAGGCCGACGTGCTGCAGAACGAGGCGCAGCTCGCGCGCGACCGCGGCTTCCGGCTGGTCGCCGAGCAGGCGGTGGTCGAGGCCCGCAGCGCGCTTGCGATTGCGATGGGCATGCCGGCGGCCGATCCGATGCAGCTTGCGCTGCCTGCGGACGACTTTCCCGACCTGCAGCCGGCGCAGCTGGCGCAGCTGCAGGCCATGCCGCCGGTCGCGCCGCCCGCCGGTCGCTTCGACCTGCTGGCTTCGCACCGCCGCCTGGCGGCAGCCGGGATACTGTTCGATGCGGTGCGCAGGGACCCGGGGTCGCAACTCGACCTGACCGTCTCGGTCGGCTATAGCGGGCTGGTCGAAAACCGGCCCGCGCTTGCGGCGATGGAAGCGCTGGGGCGGCCGGCCTCCGGCTTCAATGCGTCCATCGGCCTCGTCTACGTGCTGCCGGTCCAGGGCAATACGCAGGCGGGCCAGCTGCGGCAGCGGGCGGCGCTGGCCGACCAGGCCCGCATCGAACTCGAGGCCCTGCTGCTGTCGGTGAAGGCCGCGATCGCCGTCCAGCGCGCCAACCTGTCGAGCGCGGTGCTCCAGCTCGACCAGCAGCGGCAGCAGGTGGTGCTGCAGACGCAGGTGTTTGCCAATGAACGCAAGAAGTACCGGCTGGGCCTGGCCACGGTGCTGGACCTGCTGACGGTGGAAACCCGCCTGACCAGCGATGAGCTGGCGGTGATAGACATCCGCCGCCGGCTGGCGCAGGCGCTGGTCAATTACCGCTTCGAGACCGGCACGCTGCTCGGCGCCGGCGGCGATGTCCAGCGCATCGACATGCAATCGCTGACGACACTGCCGGAGCCGGGATGAAACAGGAAATGTTCCGCAAGGCGGCGCTGGAAAACCTCTCGACGCCGGACCAGCTCGACCACGGCATGCAGATCACGCGACCGCGCGCATGGATCGCATTGAGCGCCATCCTGCTGCTGCTGCTGGCGGCCGTCGTCTGGAGCGTCGCCGGCACGCTGCCGGCCAGCGTCGAAGGGCAGGGCATCATCATTCGCGAAGGCGGCACCTTCAATATCGTTTCATTCGGCACCGGCGTCATCACCGACATGACGGACCTGAAGATCGGCGACCCGGTGCGCCGCGGGCAATTGCTGGGCCGACTGGCGCAGCCTGAGATGCAGCAGCAGATCGATACGCAGCGCATCGCGCTGCAGCAGCTGCTGGACGAGGAAACGGACACCACCGGCAGGATGCGGGCGCTGCGGCCGGTCCAGGAAAATTCGATCCGCCTGCAGCAGGCCGTGCTCCAGCGCAGCATCCTGGCCAAGCAGGACCAGTTGCGTTCGCTGCGCGTGATACTGGAAGGCCAGCAGGAACTGCTGCGCGACGGCCTGATCACGCGCCAGCGCTACGAGCAGAGCCGGCAGCAGGCGCTCGGCGCGGAAAGCGACATCGACAATGCCCGCACGCTGCTGCAGAAGCTGTCGGTCGAGCAGATCGAGTCGGCGGCGCTGCGCGAGAACCGGCTGCGCGAGATCGGCGCCCGGGTGCTGCAGGCGCGCAACCGGCTCAACGACCTGCTGCTGCAGCACGAACTGGCGTCGCAGCTGATCAGCCCCCATGACGGCATCGTCGTCGAGAGCATGGCGATGCAGGGCGACGCGATCCGGAATGGCCAGCCGGTGCTGAGCATCGAAGTCAACGAGGGCGTGCTGGAAGCGGTGATTTATCTCCCCCCGAACTCCAACGCCAAGCTGTTGAAGCCGGGCATGGCCGCGCAGATTTCCCCCGTCACCGCGAAGAAGGAACGCTTCGGCTACCTGATCGGCACGGTGCGGGCGGTCGCGCAGTATCCGGCGACCGAGGCGGGCATGCTGTCGCTGTTCAACAATGCGGCCCTGGTCCGCGAGCTGACCCGCAGCGGACCGCCCATCGCGGTCGAGGTGGTGCTGGCGCCGGACGCCTCGACCCGCAGCGGGTACGCCTGGTCGTCGCGGACCGGCGCCAGTGTCGAACTGTCGAGCGGCACGCTGGCCGGCGGCACCTTCGTGGTGGAAAGCAAGCGCCCGATCACGCTGCTGATCCCGCTGCTGCGCGAACTGACGGGGACCTGAGATGAAACGGCTGATCGCGCCGATCCGGCATGCATTCCGACGGGCTCCCGGCCGCCGCGTGCGCACGCCCACGGTGCTGCAGATGGAAGCGGTCGAATGCGGCGCCGCGGCGCTCTGCATCGTGCTGCGCCATCACGGACGCCATGTGTCGCTCGAGGAATTGCGCATCGCCTGCGGCGTCTCGCGCGACGGCAGCAAGGCCAGCAGCGTGGCGCGGGCCGCGCGCAGCTACGGGCTGGCGACGCAGGGCATGCGGCTGGAAATCGACGCGCTCGCGCAGTACGCATTCCCGATGATCGTGTTCTGGAACTTCAACCACTTCCTGGTGCTGGAAGGCCTGGACGGGAAGCGCGCCTGGCTCAATGACCCGGCCACCGGGCCACGGACGGTCGGCATCGACGAATTCAGCCGCTCCTATACCGGCGTGGCGCTGGTGTTCCAGCCGGAGCCAGGCTTCAGGCGCATGGGCAAGCCGCGCGGCATGGTCGCCGCGCTTGCCGCGCGGCTGCGCAACGGGCGGGCCGGGCTGCTGTACGTGCTGATCGCCACCCTGGCCATGGTCATCCCCGGCCTCGCGATCCCGGTGTTCTCGCAGGTCTTCGTCGACAGCTACCTGATCGGCCGGCTCGACAGCTGGGTCAAGCCGCTGCTGCTGGGAATGGCGCTGACCGCCTTGCTGCGCGCGGCGCTGGTCTGGCTGCAGCAGACCTACCTGCTGCGGCTGGAAACCCGGCTGTCGCTGGCGTCCTCGGCCGACTTCCTCTGGCATGTGCTGCGCCTGCCCATCGACTTCTTCAGCCAGCGCCATGCGGCCAATATCGCCCAGCGCGTCGGCGCCAACGACAATATCGCGCAGCTGGTGTCGGGCGAGCTGGCGACCAATGCGGTGGCGCTCGTCACGCTGGTGTTCTATGCGGCCATCATGCTGGCCTACGACGTCGTGCTGACCGTGGCCGGCATCGCGCTGACGCTGCTCAATGTCGGGCTGATGGCTTACCTGTCGCGGTCGCGCCAGGATGCGACGCTGCGGCTGCAGAAGGAGCGCGGCAAGCTGGGCGCGGCGCTGGTCGGCGGCATACAGATCATGGAGACCATCAAGGCCGGCGGCGGCGAGGCGGACTTCTTCACGCGCTGGGTCGGCCTGCGGGCGGCGGCCAATAATACCGAACAGGCGCTTCGGCTCTACTTGCAGGTCATCGGCACGCTGCCGCTGCTGGTCTCGGCCGTCATCACCGCCGTCATCCTCGGCCTGGGCGGCCTGCGCGTGATGTCGGGCGACATGACGGTTGGCATGCTGGTCGCCTTCCAGAGCCTGATGGCCTCGTTTTACAGCCCGGTCAACGACCTGATGAGCCTGTCCGGCCGCCTCCAGGAAGCGCGCGCCGACCTCGACCGGCTGGAGGACGTGCTGCACTATCCGGTCGACCCGCGCTTTTCCGCCGCACCCGCGCCGGCCGCGGCCGTTCCCGAGGAAAAACTGCAGGGCGCGCTCGAACTGCGGCATGTCAGCTTCGGCTACAGCCGGCTGGAGCCGCCATTGCTCGACGACTTCTGCCTGGCGCTGGCGCCGGGGCAGCGGGTGGCGCTGGTCGGCGCCTCCGGCAGCGGCAAGAGCACGGTCGCCAGGCTGGTCATGGGATTGCACCAGCCGTGGAGCGGCGAGATCCTGTTCGACGGCCGGGCGCGCAGCGAGATTGCGCCGCGCGTGCTCAACGCGAGCCTGGCGGGCGTGGACCAGGAAGTGTTCCTGTTCTCGGGCAGCGTCCGGGACAACCTGTCGCTGTGGGATCACAGCCTGCCCGAACCGGACATGGTCCGCGCCGGCCACGATGCGGCGATCCATGCCACGGTCGCGCTGCGCAGCGGCGGCTATGACGCCGCGGTCTCCGAAGGCGCATCCAACTTTTCCGGGGGACAGCGCCAGCGGCTGGAGATTGCCCGCGCGCTGGCCGGCAATCCGCGCATCCTGGTGCTGGACGAGGCGACCGCCGCCCTCGACACCGGCACCGAAAAGGAGATCGACGACAACCTGCGCAGGCGGGGCTGCACCTGCCTGATCGTCGCGCACCGGCTTTCCACGATCCGCGACTGCGACGAGATCATCGTCATGGCGCAGGGCCGCATCGTCGAGCGCGGCACCCATGCCGCATTGCTTGCGCAGCGCGGCGCGTATGCGGACCTGGTCGGGGAGATCGCCGCGTGAGCGCCGTCGCCAGCGGCATGCCCGCAGCGGCCGGACGCCACGCGGCGTTTGAGGACGCGGGCACGCGGCTCGCGCCGCTGGCGCTCGAGCCCGTGCTGCTGGGCACGGGCAATGCGGTCTGGCTGGTCGAGCAGGGCGGCGTCGACCTGTTCCACGTCGCGATCGCCGACGGCATGCCGGCCGGCGCGCGCCGCCATGTCTGCCGGGTCGGCCCGGGCGGGCTGGTCATGGACCGTCCCGGCGCCGTGCATTCGGCGCTGATGGCCGTCGCGCTGTCGGGCACCGTCTGGCTGCGTTTCGAGGACGGCGGCGCGGCATTGAAGCAAGACCCCGGCAGCGCGGCCGCGCTGCAGTCGCTGGAGCAGGGCTGGCGCGACTGCCTGCGGCGCGCGCTGCACGGCCTGCCGGACGACGCGCTTGCGCCCGGCGCCTGCCACCTCGACCTGCTGGCGTTCCTGGACCGGAGCGCGCAGCAGGCGCTCGCGGCCGAGCATGCGGCCATCGACGCCAGCGCCAGGAACGAGGCGCAGACGATGCGGCATGCGCTGTCGGATGTCGCCGGCGTACTGGCCGGGCCGGACGGCATCCCGCATGCGGCCGGCGGCAATCCGCTCCACGCGGCCTGCCTGATCGTGCTGCGGGCCGCGGGTATCGCGATCCAGAGCCAGGGCGGGCCGGCTGTCCCGGCCCCGGGCGACGCCGGCGGGTGGCTGGAACAATTCTGCCGGCGGAACCGGCTCGCAAGGCGCCAGGTCGACCTGGGCGAGCCGCACTGGTGGCGCAACGACCTTGGCCCGCTGCTGGCCTTCCGCGCCGCCGACGGCATGCCCGCCGCGCTGGTGCCGGACGGCGCCGGCTATCTGCTGACCGACCCGGTGGCCGGCACCCGCCGCCGGGTCGACGACCAGGTCGCCGCCAGCTTCTCGCGCCACGCGGTGATGTTCTTCAACAGCCTGCCGGGCGCGAAGCTGCGGTTCCGCGACCTGGTCCGTTTCAGCCTGGCCGGCAGCGGGTCCGACCGTCGGCGGCTGATGGGATTCGGCCTGGCCGGCGGCGCGCTGGGAATGGTGGCGCCGTTCGTCACGCGGCTGCTGGTGGACTCGGTGCTACCCGGCGCCAATCGGGGCGAACTGCTGCAGCTGGTCCTGATGCTGGCGCTGACCGCGGTGGGCGTCGCCGCCTTCGCGTTCAGCCGCGGCCTGGCGGCCAACCGCATCCGCACCCGGCTGGGCAACAACATGCAGGCCGCGGTCATCGACCGGCTGCTGTCGCTGCCGGCGCCGTTCTTTCGCGGCCATGAGGCCGGCGATCTGGCGCAGCGGGCGATGGGCATCGAAAGCATCCTGCAGAAACTCAGCGGCACGGCCGAGACCGCGGTGTTCGGCTGGGTGTTCGGCCTGTTCAGCCTGTTCTACCTGTTCTTCCTGGATGCCGGCCTCGGCCTGCTGGCGCTGGCGCTGGTGGGCCTGAAGCTGATATGGACGCTGGCGCTGGGCTACCGTGCGCTGCTGCTGCAGCGCGACGGCGCGAAGCTGTCCGGCGAGATCGCCAGCCGGGTTCTCCAGATATTGAACGGCATCGCCAAGCTGCGCGCGCAGGGCGCGGAAAACCGGGCCTTCGCATTGTGGGCGTCGCTGTTTTCGCGGCAGAAGTCGCTCGATGTCGACGTGCGCCGGGTCGGCATCGCGCTCGCCACGATGGACGGGGCCTACGGCCTGTTCTGCAGCATGGCCATCTTCGCCGCGGTGGCCTTCCTGATGCCGGACATGCGGGCCGGCGAATTCATTTCCTTCGGCGCCGCCTTCGGCCAGTTTCTCGGCGCGACGATGGCCCTGAGCACGGCGCTGACCGGCATGCTGGCCGTGATCCCGCTCTACGAGCGGGCGCTGCCCATCCTCGACGCAATGCCCGAGTCCGCCGACGCCGCGCATGCGCCGGGCGTGCTGAGCGGCGCAATCGACATCAGCAGCGTGTCCTTCCGCTATCAAGCGGACGGCCCGGAGGTGCTGGACAAGCTGTCCATCAGCATACGCGCCGGCGAATTCGTCGCGCTGGTCGGCCCGTCCGGCTGCGGGAAGTCGACGCTGTGCCGGCTGCTGCTGGGGTTCGAACAGGCGCAGGCGGGCGCCATCTTCTTCGACGGGCAGGACCTCGCCGGGCTCGACCGGGTGGCGGTGCGGCGGCAGATCGGCGTCGTGCTGCAGAACGGCCAGCTGACGGCCGGCGACATCTTCAGCAACATCGTCGGCGCGTCGCGGCTCAGCATGGACGACGCCTGGGAAGCGGTGCGGTTGGCGGGCATGGAAAACGACCTGCGCGGCATGCCCATGGGCATGCACACGATGATTTCCGAAGGCGCCAGCACGATCTCCGGCGGCCAGAAGCAGAGGCTGATGGTGGCGCGGGCGATCGTCCGCAAACCGAAGATCCTGCTGTTCGACGAAGCGACCAGCGCGCTCGACAACGCCACGCAGGCCATCGTCACCCGCAGCATCGCCTCGCTCAGGACGACGCGCATCGTCGTCGCGCACCGGCTCTCGACGATCATCGGCGCGGACAGGATTTTCTTTATCGAGCAGGGACGGGTAATGGAAGTCGGCACATTTGAACAACTGATGCAGCTTAACGGCCGCTTTAAAGCTTTAGCAGAAAGGCAACTTGCATGAGCAGACTTCTTTTGATCGAAGGCGAACGCTGGGTGGAACAGGCGCGCAATGGGAACCAGGAGGCATTCGGTAAGCTAACGGAGGCCTACTACAGCAGGGTCTGGCGCTTCCTGCTGAAATGGGTGAAGAATCGCGACGATGCCGAAGAGCTGGCGCAGGAAACCTTCCTCGCGGCCTGGCGGGCGCTTCCCGGCTATCGGGCAGGCTCGAAATTTTCAACCTGGCTGCTGGGCATTGCGCTCAACCTGGCCCGCAATCACCATAACCGCACCGTCAAGAAGCGCAGCCGCGACGTCGAGCTCGACGAGTCGATGTATCTCGAGACGCCGGGCGGGCATGACGACGAGCCCGACCGCCAGTTCGAACGCAAGCAGGCGATGCAGGCGCTCGAAAAGGCGATCGGCCGGCTGCCGGATGACATGCGGGAAGTCGTGACCATGGTCAAGCTGGAGGGCATGCTGCTCGACGAGGTGGCCAGCGTGCTGGGCATACCGGCCGGCACCGTCAAGAGCCGCCTGTCGCGGGCGAAAAGCAAGCTGCTGGAGGACGTCGCGCCCTACCTGTGACGCAGGAAGACGCTGCCATTCCGGGAGGAACGAAGCCTCGGCAAGCGTTGCCCAACATGGGCCGGACATGCTCTATCATCAACCTGCCTTTCTCCGACGAGGAACCGAAATGAACGACAAGGAAGAACAACTTGACCGACTGCTGACCGGCCTCGCCGATACCTATGCGCGGCAGCAGGTGCCGGCAGGGGCGATCGACCGCATCAAGCGCCGCCTGCGCGCGGAGACCAATACGCTGTCGGACGCAGACCTCGACTGGCTGGCCGCCGCCGGCGACCGGATGCCGACGGACAGCGGCGGCCCCGAAGACGAATAGGCCGGCATACGCCGCCTGCGCATGGCGCGCAGCGGCGGGCACGTGTATATTTTCATCGCACCGGGCGCAGGCTGGCGGCCCGGCATCCAGGTTGCCGGGAGAGATGCGATGGAAAGCCGCAGTATGTCAAGTTCCGCCCGGGCCTCCGGGTATGTTTCCCCGTCCGGCGCGCCGATCGCGCGCTACAGCTGGCAGGCCATGCTGCTGCACTGGCTGCTGGCCGTCATCGTCATCGGCATGCTGTGCCTGGGGTACCTGCTGGACGACATGGCGCGCGGACCGACCAAGGATTTCTACGTCGAGATGCACCGCTCCTTCGGCGTGACGGCGCTGGTGCTGGTGTTCCTGAGGCTTGCATGGCGCATGCGCCGCACGCCGCCGCCGCTGCCGGCCAGCGTGCCGCGCTGGCAGCGCATCGCGGCAGCCGTCACCCACGGCCTGCTGTATCTCTGCATCCTGCTGCAGCCGCTGTCCGGCTACCTGGCATCGTCGTTCGGCCGCAGCGGCATCCATTACTTCGGCATGCCGCTGCCGCACTGGGGCTGGGATGACAAGCCGCTGCGGACTTTCTTCGGCGAGGTGCATGGCATCGTGGCGACGGCGCTGGTGGTGCTGATCGCGATCCATGTGCTGGCCGCGCTGAAACACCTTTTTATCAACCGCGACCAGGTGTTCCAGCGCATGCTGCCGGCGCGGCGAAAACCCTGATTTGCGGATTCCGGCCTGGCTGTGTACAATGCGACCTCTCAGACGCGGGGTGGAGCAGTCTGGCAGCTCGTCGGGCTCATAACCCGAAGGTCGTAGGTTCAAATCCTGCCCCCGCAACCAGTTTCATGAAAACCGGCTTCCTACAGGAAGCCGGTTTTTTTTGTGCCGCGCCGCCGGACGCATCCGCAAGGGCCGCCTCCGGTCGAAAATAAGCGGTCGACCGTTTTCCGGTGCCGGTCCGGCCCGTAAACCGTCCCGGCCGCCCGGCCGGCGCGCCGAGCGGAACCGGGCGCCGGCCGGACGGATGCTGTTACCATGTCCGGCTTCCTACCGTTCGCGGCTGCTTCCAGCCCATGCCATCATGCAAGCAAATTCCTCTTCTTTCCGACATTTCCTGGCAATGCTCCTGCTGCTCGCTGCCGCCTGCGGCCTGGCCCGCGCGCAGGAGGCGATCGAGGCGCCCGATGCGCTGATACGGCGGGTCAGCCAGGAAGTGATGGACCTTGCCCGCAACGACCCGGCGATCCAGGCCGGCGACCGCAGGCGCATCTACGCGGTGGTCGAGTCCCGCATCCTGCCGCACCTTGACTTCCAGCGCGGCACAGCGCTGACCATGGGCCGCAACTGGCGCGAAGCCACGCCGCAGCAGCGCCAGAAACTGGCCGCGGAATTCCGCAACCTGCTGCTTCATACCTATGCGGGCGCGATGTCGCAGATCAAGGACCAGACCATGACCTTCCGGCCCTTGCGCATGGATCCGTCGGACACCGATGTCGAGGTGCGCTCGGAAGTGCGCCTGCCGCGCCGCCCGGAGCCGGTCGAAGTCAGCTACCGGCTGCGCAAGACGCCGACCGGCTGGAAGATCTACGACGTCAACGTGATGGGCGCCTGGCTGTCGGAGACCTACCGGACCACGTTCGCGTCGGAAGTCAGCAAGGGCGGGATCGACGGCCTTATCCGGACGCTGGAAGAGAAAAACCGCTACCTGGCGTCGCGCGACGCGCAGGAAGACGGCAAGCGCTGAGCCGCCGACAGCGGCGCATCAGGCCTTCGGCCTCCGGCCACGACGCCATCAGGCCTTCGGCCACAACATCCTCAGGCCTTCGGCCACAACACCATCTGCGTGCAGCGAAACAGCGCCAGGGTCTTCCCGCCGGCGCTGACGGCAGCGTCCCACACCTGGGTAGTCCTGCCGAGGTGCACCGGGCGCGCATGGCATTCGAGCACGCCTTCCAGCGCCGTCCCGAGGTGGTTGCTCTTCAGTTCGATCGTGGTGAAACCGCTGGCGCCCGGCGGCAGCCGGGAAATGCATCCGTAGCCGCAGCAGGAGTCGGCCAGCGCCACGACCGACGCCGCATGCAGGAAACCGTTGGGCGCCATGTGCACGGCCTTGATCGCCATGGTTGCGTGGACGCCATCCTCGCCGACGGCCGTGACCTCGATGCCCAGCATGCCGGGCAGGGTGCCCTGCTGGATCGAATGGAAATGTTCTGGCGGGAGAAATGGGGCGGTCATGGCGGGTCCGTGTCGTGTGATAGGCATGCTATTCTTGCACGAAAATTTTCGGATCGAGGGCAATTGCCCGCCAGGAGAACTGCGTGCCGGTCATCGTGATTGCAAACCCGAAGGGCGGCGTCGGCAAGAGCACCATCGCAACCAACCTTGCCGGCTGCCTGGCGCGCCAGGGGCACAAGGTGATGCTGGGCGACACCGATGCGCAGCAGTCTTCCCGCGCGTGGCTGGCGCTGCGGCCGCCGGGGCTGCCGGCCATTGCAGCATGGGAACTGGGGCCGGACCATATCGCCCGGCCGCCGCGCGGCGTCACGCACGTGGTGCTGGACACGCCGGCCGGCATCGACAGCGCCCATCTGCAGCGGGCGCTGCGGATCGCCGACCGGCTGATCGTGCCGCTGCAGCCGTCGATGTTCGACATCCTGGCCACCCAGACCTTCCTGCAGCAGCTGCCTCCCTTGCCCGAACGGGTGCGGGTCGGCGTGATCGGCATGCGGGTCAATGCCCGCACCCGCGCCGCCGAGCAGCTGTCGCACTATGTCGGCCGGCTCGGCATGCCGGTGCTGGGCTATCTGCGCGACACCCAGAACTACGTGCAGCTGGCGGCGATGGGCGCCACGCTCTGGGACGCGGCGCCGTCCCGGGTCGACCGCGATATCGCCCAGTGGCAGGACCTGCTGCGCTGGATCGACGATGCATCCGTTTTCAACCACCTGGAGTAATGATGGGCTTTACCACATGCGACCTTTGCGACGCCAATGAAAACCTGATCGGGGAGGGCACGCTGGCCGTGCTGCCGCCGGTGTTCCGGCCTTTCGGCAAGCGCGCCGCGTTTTCCGGGCAGGCAGCCACGCTGAAGGTGTTCGAGGACAATGTGCTGGTGCGCACCGCGCTGGAAACCCCGGGCAATGGCCGGGTGCTGGTGGTCGACGGCGGCGGCAGCCTGCGCTGCGCGCTGGTCGGCGGCAATCTCGGCAAGCTGGCCGAGAAAAACGGCTGGGCCGGCATCGTCGTCAACGGCTGCGTGCGGGATTCGGCGGAACTCGATGCCTGCGATGTCGGCATCCGGGCGCTGGCGCTGCATCCGCAGCGCAGCGTGCGCAAGGGCCTGGGCTACCAGGAGATCGCGGTGACGATGGCCGGCGTCACGGTCAGGCCGGGAGACTGGATCTACGCGGATGAAGACGGCGTGCTCGTGTCGCGCGCCAAGCTCGACTAGGCGCTTGCGCCGCGGACGGCCGCCGCGCAATAAGGGAACAAGGGGAGCTGGAAGGACTTCGATACGCCCGCCCGGCCCATGCCGGGCCAGGCCGATCGCCTGCGGCCAGGGCTAGCCCGCGACGAACGAACGTCCGGCTGTGCGGACATTCTGCTGGCCGTCGCGGCCGTACACCGCTGTCTGGCCGCCGCCGCGCAGCGCCTGCAGGCCGCCCTGGTTGCGGTTGATGTGCTGGTGTATCAGCAGGCCGTTGGTGCGGTTGAGTTCCTTGCCCGACGCGGCCAGCGCGAGCAGCGCATGCCAGTCGCCGCGCACCGCGTCCTGCTGCTGCGCCAGCCAGGCCAGCATGCCGGCCTCGGTGGCGGGGTGGCCGGCGTCGGCCAGCGATTGCAGCCGGGCCGCCGCCAGGCCGTTCATCCGGCCGACCAGGCCGGTCTTGCGTTCGGCGCAGTTCGCCAGCGCGTCGATGTCCGCCCTGATCAGGTGCGCCTGCTCCTGCTGCAGGCATTCGAGCAGTTCGCGGGCGGATTCCAGTTCCTGGGCCAGGCTGGCTGCCGGGCCGTGCTGCGCTTCAGTCATGCTATTTCCGTTTCTGGATCATGTCCTTGACAGAGTCGATCAGGCCGTCGGCAATCTTGCCTGCATCCACCTGAAACTGGCCGCCGGCAATCGCGGCCTTGATCTCTTCAACCTTCTTCGCGTCGAACACGCCGCCGGTCGAGGTCGAGGAAAGCGCCTTGGCCTGGCTGGAAAGACGCACATTGTCGGAACCCGCGCTGACAGCGCCGGCCTTGTCGGCTGCGCGGCCGGCGCCGGCCTGGGCGGGGGCGACGCTGGTCGCCGCGGGCTTCTTGATGGAGCTGGAGTCATTGATTTTCATGACGTTTCCTTAGTCTTTGCGAGGGGACAGTCCTCTGCCATAGTTGGGTTACGACGCGTCCGGCAAAAACTTTAATGCGGCTCTCCCGGTATCAGTAAGCCACTTCGACCAGACCGCCCAGCCGCGCCACGCCCGACACCACCTGGCCGTTCGGCGCCCGCACCTGTATGGTCTGGCCGTCGCTGCCGTTGGCCAGCGCGCGGCCGTCGGTGGTGACCTTGAAGCCGGGGCCGGCGGACACCAGCCGCACCATCTGTCCCTGGGCGACTGCCTGCTGGCTGCGCAGCGCATCCTGCCGCAGCGGCGCGCCGAGCGCCACCGTGCGGGCCACAGTATAGCCGACCGCCTGCGACGCGTCGGTGACGATGCCCGGCGGCAGGGCGGTCAGGTCGCCGCGCACTTTCGCGACGTCGTTGGGGCCGATGGTCTGCCCCTGCGCCAGAGGCACCGCCGCCGCCAGGTATTCGCCCTGGACCTGCACCATTGCCGGTATGTATACAGTCCATGGCGACGGCGCGGTGCAGCGCACGCCGACCGAAGTCTTGCCCCAGGCCTTCGCGCCGTTCGGCAGGAAGGCTTCGGGCGCGGCGCAGGCGGCCAGGTTCAGGCGCGGGTCGATGGCGCCGACGGTGACGCTGATCTGGCCCGGCAGCCCGCCCGCCTGCACGGTCAGGAACTGGGTGACGGCCTGGCGCAGCGCGCCATGGTCCTGGCGCGCCGGCGCCGACTGCGCGAAGGACGCAGCGGCCATGGCGGACAGCGCGAGGGCGGTGAATACGGTTCGAAATTGCTTGATCATGGGCAGGCCCGAGGATTATTCCAGCCTGCATGGTACGGCCGGGCCGGCCGGACAAAGACCTGAACAGCGCGTGGTTTGCCGCCTTTATCAGCCGATGGGACGCGGTGCCGAATCATTACTATTCCCTACAAGCAATATCATCATCGGGAGCGGACATGATAGGAAAACTGGATCAGGCGCTGGGTTTTCATGAAGCGGCGCTGCGGCTGCGCTCGGAGCGGCAGCAGGCGCTGGCGTCGAACATCGCCAATGCGGACACGCCCAACTTCAAGGCGCGCGACTTCGATTTCAGCCAGGCGCTGCAGAACGCCGTCGGCCGCACTTCCGGCGCGCCCGCCGCGCCAACGGCCGGCCTGGCGCAGACCGACGGCGGCCACCAGGCCGGCAACGGCTCGGTGACCAGGGCCGGCGCGCCCTCGATGCTGTACCGCACCGGCGTGCAGGGCGGCGTCGACGGCAACACGGTCGACATGGACGTGGAACGCAACCAGTTCGCCGACAACGCGCTGCGCTACGAGGCCAGCATCACCATGATCAGTTCGCAGATCAAGAACCTGCTCACCGCGATACAGGGATAAGCCAGATGTCGCTCTTTAATGTATTCAACGTCGCCGGCTCGGCCATGAGCGCCCAGGGCCACCGCCTCAACACGGTCGCCAGCAACCTGGCCAATGCCGACAGCGCCACCAGCGCCACCGGCCAGCCCTACCGCGCCAAGCAGGTGGTGTTCGAGGCGGTCGAGGGGACGACGCCGGGCGCGTCCTCGGTCAAGGTGCAGCAGGTGGTCGAGGACAGCGCGCCGCCGCGCGTCGTCTACAACCCGTCGCACCCGCAGGCCGATGAAAAAGGCTATGTGAATATGCCCAACGTCAACGTCGTGGAGGAAATGGTCAACATGATTTCCGCCACCCGGTCCTACCAGACCAACGTGGAAACCATGAATGCAGCCAAGACCATGCTGCTGAAAACCCTGACCATCGGCCAGTAAAGGAAACAGGCATGACGACCATTAACGACAACACCGTGTCACCCGCGCTGCTGAACTCGATGAACACCAGCAAGGCCGCGGCAGCTACCGCGACCGACAGCGCCGGCGCGACCCAGGACCGCTTCATGAAGCTGCTGATCACGCAGATGAAGAACCAGGACCCCATGAACCCGCTCGACAATGCGCAGGTCACCAGCCAGCTTGCCCAGCTCTCCACCGTGACCGGCATCGACAAGCTCAACGCCACCATGGGCACGCTCAAGGACAGCTACCAGTCCAGCCAGGCGCTGCAGGCCACCAGCCTGATCGGCCACGGCGTGCTGGTCCCCGGCAACAGCGCCGTCCTGGCCGACGGCAAGGCGGTGCTGGGCATGGACCTGCCGGGCGCGGCCGACGCGGTGTCGGTCACGATACGCGACGGCTCCGGCAACGTGGTGCGCAAGATGGACCTCGGCGCGCAGGCGGCCGGCACGCTGCCGCTGGGCTGGGACGGCAAGACCGACAAGGGCGCGGCGGCCGCCAGCGGCCAGTACAGCTTCGAAGTCAGCGCCTCCAGCGCCGGCTCGGCGCTGAAGGCGACGACGCTGTCGTACGACGAGGTCGGCAGCGTGTCGACCGGCGCGTCCGGCACCAAGCTCAACCTGAAGGGCGGCAGTTCGGCAGCGCTGGCCGACGTTCGCGAAATCATTTGAAGGCAGCAGGACCAGCACCTATCCCACGGAGAAGAACATGAGTTTTCAGCAAGGTCTGAGCGGCCTGAACGCCGCATCCAAGAGTCTCGAAGTCATCGGCAACAACGTCGCCAATGCCAGCACGGTCGGCTTCAAGGGCTCGCAGGCGCAGTTCGCCGACGTCTACGCCACCTCGCTGTCCGGCGGCGGCTCGTCGCAGGTCGGCATCGGCACCAAGGTGTCGAAAGTGTCGCAGCAATTCAGCCAGGGCAACATCACCGCGTCCAACAACCCGCTGGACATCGCCATCAACGGCGCCGGCTTCTTCCGCATGGACAGCAACGGCACCGTGACCTATGGCCGCAACGGCCAGTTCGAGCTGGACAAGACCGGCCATATCGTCAACGGCACCGGCGCCGCGCTGACCGGCTACACTGCGAACGCCGCCGGCGTGCTGTCGACCGGCGCGCCGTCCAAGCTGCAGATCAGCACCGCCGACCTGCCGCCAGCCATCACCGGCAAGGTCAAGGAAGTCGTCAACCTCGACTCCGGGCAGAAGGCGCCCGTCACGACGCCGTTCAACCCGGCCGACCCGACCAGCTACAACAACGCGACCTCGATCTCGGTCTTCGACAGCCTCGGCAACCCGCACGTGGTGCAGAGCTTCTTCGTCAAGACCAATCCCACCCCTCCCGTCACCGGCATCAGCACCTGGGAGGTCTACGGCGTCGCCGACGACGTGGTCCTCAACACCGGCCCCGCCGGCAAGAAAGGCCTGATCGGTTCGCTGGAATTTGGCGAGGACGGCGCACTGACCACCGCCGGCAAGGCCGCGCTGCCATTCAACGTGACCATCCCGGCCAGCGCCGGCGGCGCAGCCGACATCAAGTCCACCATCGACTACAGCGGCAGCACCCAGTACGGTTCCCCCTTCATCGTCAACGCGCTGTCGCAGGACGGCTACACCTCCGGCCGCCTGACCGGCTTCAACACCGGCGCCGACGGCATCATCACCGGCCGCTACAGCAACGGCAAATCCGCAACCCTCGGCCAGGTCGTGCTGGCCAATTTCACGAACGTCAACGGCCTGCAACCCCTGGGCAACAACGTCTGGGCCGAAAGCACCACCTCCGGCGTCCCCCTGGTAGGCGCCCCGTCGTCCGGCACCTTCGGCACGCTGCAGGCATCGGCCGTGGAAGATTCGAACGTCGACCTGACCGCCGAACTCGTCAACATGATCACCGCCCAGCGCGTCTATCAGGCCAATGCGCAAACGGTGAAGACGCAAGACCAGGTCCTGCAAACCCTGGTGAACCTGAGGTAAGAAAAGTAAAAAGGGGAAGGGGAGGCGCAATGCGCCACCCCGCAAGGATAACGGCCCGATGCCTGGCCTCTGCCCCGCGCAGCGACAGTTGAAGTTGAAGTGGCAGTCAGCCCCGCGCAGCGACATTTGAAGTTGAAGTGGTAGTTGCCTTTGAAGTGGCCGTTGCAGTGAATCCCCGTTAGATGGCGACGCGTCGCCAGTACCTGAAACGGATAAAGAAGCGTCCGCTGTCTGAGCGCAGCGAGTTTCGGACGCTTCCCGTTTCAGGTACTGGCGGCGCGTGCAGTCCGCGCAGCGGACCGCCATCGTAGGGGTCGCCTTTTTTGCCCCACTTTTTTGGCGAAGCAAAAAAGCGGGTCGGCCGCCGGGCCGAACACCCGGCTTGCATCCACGGCAGCGAAGCAGCAACGCTTCACCGGCCAGCAGACGCAGCATGAGCGCCTTGCGTATCAAAAGGTCACTTGCCTACCAATAGGTCAACAACAACACGCCCCAGCCCGCGCCAGCACCAGACTAAAGGAACGCACAAATGGACCGCCTGATCTACACCGCCATGACCGGCGCCAAACACATCCTCGAACAACAAGCCAACACAAGCAACAACCTCGCCAACGCCACCACCACCGGCTTCCGCGCCCAGATCGATGCCTTCCGCGCCGTCCCCGTCGTCGGCAACGACCTCCCCACCCGCGCCTTCGTGGTCGACGCCACGGTAGCCACCGACTACACCCCCGGCCCCCTCCAGCAAACCGCCCGCGAACTCGACGTCGCGATCCAGGGCAAGGGCTGGCTAGCCGTCCAGACCGCCGACGGCGCCGAAGCCTACACCCGCCACGGCAGCCTGAAGGTGTCCGAGAACGGCCAGCTCCAGACCCAGCGCGGCGACGCGGTGCTCGGCGACGGCGGCCCGATCAGCATCCCGCCCGACACCAGGATCGCGATCGCCAAGGACGGCACCATCACCGGCACCGCCGCCAACCAGCCGCCCAGCATCCTGGGCCGGCTCAAGCTGGTTAACCCGCCCGAGGACAACCTGGCGCGCGGCAATGACGGCCTGTTCAGGACCAAGGACGCCAGCCCGGCCGACGCCGACGCCGCGGTCACCGTCATCGGCGGCACGCTCGAAGGCAGCAACGTCAACACGGTCGACGCGATGGTCAACATGATCAGCCTGGCCCGCCAGTTCGAAATGCAGATGAGCCTGATGAAGAACGCCGAGAGTAACGAGACAAAAGCCAGTCAACTCCTCGCTTTGAATTAAGTGTTTCTCCACGACAATAGAGACTAGCCCACCAGTCAACATTGAGCGGCCGCGCCGCGACGGAGTTAGACATGATTCGATCCCTCTGGATAGCCAAGACCGGTCTGGACGCACAGCAGACCCAGATGGACACCATTGCCAACAACCTGGCCAATGTCAGCACCAGCGGCTTCAAGCGCTCGCGTGCCGTGTTCGAGGACCTGCTGTACCAGAACATGCGCCAGCCCGGCGCGCAGACCTCGCAGCAGACGCAGATGCCGTCGGGCCTGCAGGTCGGCACCGGCGTGCGCACCGTCGCCACCGAGCGCATCTTCACGCAGGGCAACCTGCAGCAGACCAGCAACGACAAGGACCTGGCGATCCAGGGCAACGGCTTCTTCCAGGTCTTGATGCCGGACGGGACCACCGGCTACACCCGCGACGGCTCGTTCCAGGTCGACAGCCAGGGCCAGATGGTGACCGCCAGCGGCTTCGTCATCCAGCCGGCCATCACCATTCCCGCCAATACGCAGAGCATCACCGTCGGCCGCGACGGCACCGTCTCGGTCACGCAGGCCGGCACCGCCACCGCGACCCAGGTCGGCCAGCTGCAGATGGCGACCTTCATGAACCCGGCCGGCCTGGAAAGCCGCGGCGAGAACCTGTACGTGGAGACGGTCGCGTCGGGCAACGCCAGCACCACCACGCCGGGCACCAACGGCGCCGGCATGATCACGCAGGGCTATGTCGAGACCTCCAACGTCAACGTCGCCGAGGAACTGGTAAACATGATCCAGACCCAGCGCGCATACGAAATCAACAGCAAGGCCATCACCACTTCCGACCAGATGCTGCAGAAGCTGACCCAGCTCTAAGCCGCCACGCCATGAAAAAAGCCTTACTCCTCGCGCTGCGGGTCGTCCCGCCGCTGCTGGCGCTGGCCGCCTGCAACACCGTGCCCGACTCCATCGTCCAGCGCCCGACCAGCACCCGGCCGGAGCCGCGCATGGCCAGCGCGCCGGCGTCGAACGGCGCGATCTTCCAGGCCGCGACCTACCGCCCGCTGTTCGAAGACCGCCGCGCCCGCCATGTCGGCGACATGCTGACCATCGTCATCAACGAGAAGACCAGCGCCGGCAAGACCGGCTCGGACACCGGCAGCAAGACCGGCAGCGCCAGCTTCTCGGTCGGCAAGCTGCTGGGCCTGAACACCGCCGTCACCGGCCGGTTGGGCGTGGATGCGAAGGGCGCGAACAAGTTCGAGGACAAGGACGCGTCCAGCTCCAGCAACAACTTCACCGGCACGCTGTCGGTGACCGTGACCGAAGTGCTGTCCAACGGCTACCTGGCCGTCAGCGGCGAGAAGCAGGTGGCCTTCGACAAGGGCAACGAGTACATCCGGTTTTCCGGCGTCGTCAACCCGGATTCCATCCTGAACGGCAACCAGGTCGCCTCGACCCAGGTCGCCGACGCCCGGCTGGAGTACCGCAGCAATACCCGCATCGACCCGGTCGAGGTGGCGTCCCAGCTGGGCCGCTTCTTCCTCAGCGTCCTGCCGTTCTAGGAAAGCGCCCATGCGTACCAAGACCCTGTTCAAGGCGCTGCTGTGCGGCGCCATCCTGCTGGCCAGTGCCGGCGCCCAGGCCGAGCGCCTGAAGGACCTCGCCAGCATCGGCGGCGTGCGCCAGAACCAGCTGATGGGCTATGGCCTGGTCGTCGGCCTCGACGGCAGCGGCGACCAGACCACCCAGACGCCGTTCACCGTGCAGAGCGTCATCAGCATGCTGCAGCAGCTCGGCGTGAACCTGCCGCCGACCGGAAGCCTGCAATTGAAGAACGTGGCCGCGGTGATGGTCACGACCTCGCTGCCGGCCTTTTCCCAGCCCGGCCAGCTGCTCGACGTGACCGTGTCGTCGATGGGCAATGCGAAGAGCCTGCGCGGCGGCACGCTGCTGATGACGCCGCTCAAGGGCGCGGACGGGCAGATCTACGGCATGGCCCAGGGCAACGTGCTGGTCGGCGGCGTCGGCGCCGCGGCCAACGGCAGCAAGGCCCAGGTCAATCACCTGAGCGTCGGCCGCATTTCCAGCGGCGCCACCGTGGAACGCGCGGTGCCGAATGCGCTTGGAGAGAACAACATGATTGCGCTGGAGCTCAACGAGAGCGACTTCTCGACCGCCAGCAAGGTGGTCGAGGCGGTCAACCGGCGCTTCGGCCCCGACACCGCCGCCGCCCAGGACGGCCGCGTGATCCGGGTCCGCACGCCGTCCGGCAGCGACGAGCGCGTGGCCTTCCTCGGCGCGCTCGAAAGCCTGTCTGTGACGCCGGCGCAGACCGCCGCCAAGGTCATCATGAATGCCCGCACCGGCTCGGTGGTGATGAACCAGTCGGTCACGCTCGACACCTGCGCCGTTTCGCACGGCAACCTGTCGGTGGTCATCAATACCGAGAACACCCCGAGCCAGCCGGCGCCGCTGTCGGGCGGCCAGACCGTGGTCACGCAGAACTCGCAGATCGAGATCAAGAAGGAAGCAGGGCAGGTGGTGCTGCTGAAGCAGGCCGCGTCGCTGGCCGACGTGGTCAAGGCGCTCAATGCGATCGGCGCGACGCCGCAGGACCTGCTGGCGATCCTGCAGGCGATGAAGGCGTCCGGCTCGCTGCGCGCCGAGCTCGAAATCATCTGACGCACAACAGTCAAGGACGAACCACGACATGATCAGCCCGACCCCCAGCATCGCCAGCGACGGCGCCGATGTCTCCGCTCTGCGCCGTTCCGGCAAGGCGGACTCGCCCGAAGCGCTGCGCGCCGCGGCCAGGCAGTTCGAAGGACTGTTCATGAACATGGTGATGAAGAGCATGCGCGACGCCACGCCCCAGGACAGCCCGTTCGACAGCCAGCAGAGCCGCATGTACACGTCGATGCTGGACCAGAAGATCAGCGACAATTTTTCCAAGCGCGGCATGGGCCTGGCCGATGCGCTGATGCGGCAGCTGTCGAACAATGCGGCCGGACCGACGCTGCTGCCGGGCCAGGAAGCCGCCGCCGGCATGGGCGACGGTATGGGTCCAGGCGCCATCCCCGCCGCGCCGAACCTGAAGCAGACCGGCCTGTCGGCCACGCCGCCGGACGGGGCGACGCCGCTGGAAATCAGCAGCGCCCGCCAGTTCCCGGCGCGGCCGGACCATGTGCAGGCTTTCCAGGACAAGCTGGCCGCGCATGCGAACGAAGCCAGCCGCAGCACCGGCATTCCCGCAAAGTTCATGCTGGGCCAGGCCGCGCTGGAAACCGGCTGGGGCAAGCGCGAGATCCGCGGCGCCGACGGCAGCACCAGCCACAACCTGTTCGGCATCAAGGCGACCGGCAACTGGACTGGCAAGACCGTCGAGGTCGCCACCACCGAATACGTCAACGGCGTGGCCCAGAAGAAGATGGAGAAATTCCGCGCCTACGATTCCTATGCCGATTCCTTCCGCGACTACGCCAGCCTGCTGAAGAACAATCCGCGCTACCAGAACGTGATCGCCAACGGCAAGGACGCCGCCGGGTTCGCGCAGGGCCTGCAGGCAGCCGGCTATGCGACCGACCCGAATTACGCGGCCAAGCTCAGCCGCATTATCAAACAATCACTATCCAGCTAAAGTTCGGCGCGCAAACGCCGTAACCGGTGTAACAGCGATAAGGAAAAACCCATTATGTCCATACTCAGCGTCGGTCAGAGCGCGCTTAACGCGGCACAGGTGGGCCTTGTCACGACCGGGCACAACATCGCCAACGCGGCCACACCCGGCTACAACCGTCAGGTGGTGGTGCAGGGCGCCGTCAGCGGCCAGGATGCCGGCTACGGCTTCATCGGCAAGGGCACCGAGGTCACCGGCGTGCGCCGCGTCTACAGCGAGTTTCTCGGCAACCAGGTGGTCTCGACCCAGACCGCCAAGGGCCAGCTCGACAGCTACTATTCCCAGATCCAGCAGGTCAACAACATGCTGGGCGACAGCAAGTCCGGCCTGTCGCCGGCCCTGCAGGATTTCTTCTCCAGCGTGCAGTCCACCACGTCCGACCCGAGCTCCGCCGCCGCGCGCCAGTCCATGCTGTCGTCGGCCAACACGCTGGCCGGCCGCTTCCAGAGCATGGACGCGCAGCTCAACGAGCAGCGCCAGGGCGTCAATGCCGAGATCCGATCCAGCGTCGAGGGCATCAATGCCTATGCGCAGCAGATAGGCAAGCTCAACGACGCGATCGAAAAGGTGATGAACAACGGCGGCGGCGCGCCCAACGACCTGCTCGACCAGCGCGACCAGGCCGTCAGCGAACTGAGCAAGGAAATCAAGGTCAACGTCGTCAAGCAGGGCAATACCTTCAACGTGATGATAGGCAGCGGCCAGCCGCTGGTGGTCGGCAACAAGACCTATAACCTCTCCGTGGTCCAGTCGCCGACCGACGCCGGCCGGGCCGAGGTCGCCTATGACATCAACGGCAAGCCGGTGATGCTGGCCGAGGAAAGCATCACCGGCGGCAAGCTCGGCGGCGTGATGGAATTCCGCTCCAAGACGCTGGATGCGACACAGAGCGCGCTGGGCCGTGTCGCCATCACGCTGGCCACCGAATTCAACCGCCAGCATGCGCTGGGACAGGACCAGGCCGGCGCGCCGGGCGGCCAGTTCTTCGACATCGGCGCGCCCATGGTCGGCCCCAGCAGCGCCAACAGCAAGAACGCCAACGGCAGCCCGAAAGGCGAGCTGGTGGCGAGCTTCGATCCGGCTGCTACCAGTTTGCTGACCGCGAGCGATTACAAAGTGCAGGTAACCGGCACCAATCCGGCCGCGTTTTCGGTGCTGCGCCTGTCGGACAATAAGCCGGTGTCCGAGATCGCGGGCGTGCAGCTCCAGCTCACCGGCTCGCCGTCGGTAGGCGACACCTTCACGGTGCGCCCGACCGCGGGCGGCGCGTCGGCCGCGACCGGCATCAAGGTCAAGCTCGACGACCCGGCGAAGATCGCGCTGGGCTCGCCGCTGCGCGGCACGTCCGCCGCCAGCAACACCGGCACCGGCGCGGTCGGCGGCGTCGCGGCCACTGCGCCGACCGCCAAACCGGTGCAGCCATTCACGATCACCTTCAGCAATCCGACCACGTTCAGCATTACCGACAGCAGCGGCAACGCGGTGCTGAGCAACCAGACTTTCCAAGCCGGCGCCGACATCGCCGCCGGCGGCTGGAAGCTGCAGATCAAGGGCGCGCCGGCAGCCGGCGACGTGTTCACCGTCGGCGCAAACAACGGCGCCAGCGGCGACAACAGCAATGCGCTGGCGCTGGCCAGCCTGCAGTCGGCCAAGACCACCGCAGGCGACGCCAGCTTCCAGGGTGCGTATTCGCAGCTGGTGAACCAGGTCGGCAACAAGACCCGCGAACTCGAGGTCACCAGCGCCGCCGCCGGCCAGCTCTACACCTCGGCCGTGACCGCGCAGCAGTCGGAGTCCGGCGTCAACCTCGACGAGGAAGCCGCCAACCTGCTCAAGTACCAGCAGGCCTACCAGGCTGCCGGCAAGCTGATGAAGACCGCCAGCGACATGTTCAACGTTCTGCTTTCGCTCGGCGCGTAAGTGGTTTGGCAATCCGTATCAGCGCCAGCAGCCTGCTCGAATCGAATGTCAGCCACATCGGCGAAACGCAGTCGAGCCTGGCGAAAGTCCAGCAGCAGATCAGCACCGGCAAGCGGCTGCTGTCGCCTGCCGATGACCCGCTGGGGGCGGCCAAGGTGCTGGACCTGAGCCAGGGCCAGTCGATCAATGCCCATTACACGCAGAACCGCGGCAGCGCCAGGGATGCGCTGAATATCCAGGAAGGCACACTGCCGGCAGCGCGCGGGACATACAGTACGCCGACCAGCTGTCTTCGATCCAGGCCCTCGACTACGTAAAGGCGATCTCGGAGCTGTCGCAAAAGCAGATGATGCTGCAGGCGGAGCAGCAGAGCTTCGTCAAGGTATCGGGACTGTCGCTGTTCAGCTATCTGTAAAAAAATCCCAGTGACAGGACGGCTGCGCCGCGTGGGAACGGCCAGACTCTTGCAGTTACGAAGGCGGCTCGGCTGGATTGAGCCGTTAACTGTAGGAATTGAAAAGATATGAGCGCGCTGCAAATTTTGTTGGACGATCTGGTCAATGGTGTTTGGCCCGTTGTCCCGGCGCCTTTCGCGCCCTTTTGGCTGACGCTCGATGACAAAGTTGTCATTGCCCTTTTGGAGGATGAGGCAAAGGGCGCCATCTTGCTGTGCGCCAGCCCGGGCTACCTGCATCAGACCTCCCGCGATAGTCCAGCAGCTTCCGACGCTTCGTGGACCGATGATGCAAGTGATCATGATCTTGCTCCAGGAGCGAGTCGCTTATTGCAGGTCGATCCAGCCACCGGCATTGTGATGATCAGCGAGTCATGGCCGCGCGCGGCGCTCGACAGCGTGCGTTTCAGGGAACGTCTTTCCTACTTTGCCGATGCCTTTTGCTACTGGAGTGGCCTGCTGCATCACACGCCAGCTATCGCAAAAATTAATTCTGTAACGCAGTCGCAAAACTGAAAGGCTATTGCAATGGATAAATCGAACCTGCCTGGGCATTCCCTTCATCACGTGCCGCTTCTGCAGCCGTTCCCAAGCATGGCAGGGCCATCTGCACCCGGAGTGTCGCTGCCACAGTCCCCCATGCTTTCGCAGGGGCTGCAGCATGTGCTGTACAACATCGACCGCATCCGGCAGCAGCGCGAGCTGTTCTCAATGCAAAACCAGCTGCAGACGCAGCTAACCACGTTTTCCAGCGCGACCACCGGATTGCCTTTCACGGTAGCGCCCCATATTTCGACTAACGCCACATTCTCTGGAAACAACACCCAAAAATCGCTGGACGTGTTTGGACCGACCGCGTTCGAGGAACATGCTGGACGTTCTGCGAGCATGGAGTCGCCCATCCACAACCGGGAAACTGCCGAATCCAGTTTCTCTTATCCGCCATTCCTTGAACCCGGCTCGTCGCCCGGCAGCGCACGCCTGGAAGCACGGGCTTTGCAATCGCCAGAGCAATCAAGAAGTAAGGCGAGTAGTCCAGGCGAATTGCATCTGCTCGCCGCGCCCAGCGCGGCAACACTGAAAAGAAGTCGCAATGTCATCGCGCAAGATAATTCCGGCAGCGCAAGCTGGAAACGTGCTGGCGGGGCGGAAAAATCGACAGCGTCACTGACGACCACAACCACAACGACAGACGGGCTGGGCAAACTTGCCGACGCGACTGGACAGGACGGCGAACCTGTGAACAAAAAGCGCCGGATTGAAACCCCTGTGTCCTCAAACATGCAAATGTCCTTTGCGTCATTGTCAGGTGAATTCGATAAAATGCAGTCGATCATGGAACGCTATAAATCAGCGACCGAAATCGCTCAAAAAAGACTGGGCCATGATTTCCTGGAAGATGAGGACATACAGGATTACGGCGATGAATTCAAAAAAGAATGCGTTGGCCTAGTCCGTTTCTGCCTCCGGAACAATTACCTCAGCTTGTGTGAAAGAATCATTTCAGAAAGTGAAAAATTTTATGCGGAAACGTTCCCGCCCACATTCGAAGCCGGGGAGCGGACAAGATGGCGTTTGTCAGACGAACTAGTCCCACACAATCTGAATAACCTTTGTGCGCTCCTGGATAGAAGTAACCTGACCAAACTGCTATGCCAGCGGGATGAATTCAGGCAGCAGGTATTGGGAAGTTCGACACTGCCGCACGAAATTTCACAACTCGCCCCGGTAACAGTCCCAACTGTTCTCAGAGAGCTTCCCGATGTGACGCCGGCGCCGAAAAGCCTGACTCCCAGCGAGCCAGTGGCTGCCGCGGATGATGCGCCGCATATGGCGATTATCATGGAAAGTCCTGACGATGGCAGTTCGTTTACGCAAAGCTTTGTCGAACTCGTCGACGTCCCCTCGAGAATTACCCAAGCAGATATAGACGAGTTTATTTCGGATAAAAGAAATTTCGAGACGCCTGAAACAGTTGGTGGATTTCTGCGCATTATTGTCAGGCTCGTGTCCACGATCATGGCCCAGCGCGGTCTTTCCATAAAATTCGACGGGCAGCCAATTCTTCAGTCGGCCTTGAAAAAATTATTTTCCCAAATGCAGGACAAACAGGCCAGTAAGGGAAAGATCGCCATCACAAATCGATTTCTTGTAGAGCTTGCGATTGATAATGCCGCGTTGTGTGAGCTGATCAGCCTTGTTCTACTTGATATGTCGTCGAAGCGCTTTAGCGGGATCGTGTACAAGGGAGACTTCGAAATTATTTCTGGCTTGCATAAGACTGGCATTCCGAATTTTCAGGCCGGCGATGAACTTCCGACCAATACCATACTAAAAAATTTACGCGACGGCGATAAGTTCTCAAAAGGAAAGGTAATTTTATATCTGAAAACGGCGCCTGCAGGATCCAGTATTAATTCGTTGAATGACTACTTTCAAACGCTCGAACTTTTGCTTGAAGAATTGTTTTCAGATAGCGAGAAATATCAAGACCTATTTGCCAAGGACATAATTTCAGCTGCGCTCGACAGGCTGGTAAAAACGTCGAACGTGATTACGTTGCATGACATCGCATCCCACTATTTATTAAGGCTGGCAATTAAAAGCAAGCAGGCATGCGATATTTTGGTTCGCGAGTTATCGCACATGTCTGACGACAGGAAGCGCAAATTCCGGGTCGTGCGAAAATTGGAATTTTTTAGTAAAGCCCATGCGTTACTGAAGGCCAAATTTTATGTGCCAGCGCCGAGCGGGCACAGAGCGGGCACTGAGCCTGGCGTCAGTTCAAGCACACCGATCGCCCATGCGTACGGTCGAACCGATTCCGGGGTCTCGACAATCGAGAAGCCAACATCGAGTACTACGGCAAATTCGTCCACGACGCCTTCGGGTGTGCTGCCTGGGGAAGCGGCGGGTAGCGCAAACAGGCGGGATAAGGGAACGAAATCCTTGTCCAATCGGGAAGATGAATCCGAAAACTGACGGTCTTCTGGAAAGGCCTGGATGTTCTGCTCGCGCACGGTAGATGTTCACCTTGTCCGTCCTGATTTTGCCAGGGCTTTTTCCTGGATAGCGACAGAAAATAGCCGCAAGCCTGCGTTCAAATCTTCGGCAGGCCCGCCGTCAGCTGCCGCATCATCCCGAATGCTTCCGCAAACAACCGGTCCAGCGGCACCGCCAGGTAAGGCACGGTCAGGGCCAGCATCAGGAAGCCGACCGACAGCGTGATCGGGAAGCCGACGCCGAACAGGTTCAGCTGCGGCGCGGCGCGGGTCAGGATGCCCAGCGCGATGTTGGTGATCAGCAGGGCGGCGACCACCGGCAGCGAGAGCTGCACGCCGGCGCTGAAGATGCGGCCGCCCCATCCGACCAGCTGGCGGAACAGGTCGCCGCCCATCGGCATGGCCGAGATCGGCATGCTGGTGAAGCTGTCGACCAGCGTCGACAGCACGACCAGGTGCAGGTTGGCGGCGAGGTAGACCATCAGCGTCAGCAGCGACAGGAACTGGCTGATCGCGGACGTGCGGCCGCTGGACTGCGGGTCGAAGAAGGTGGCGAAGCCCAGGCCCATGGTCATGCCGCACAGTTCGCCGGCCAGCTCCACCGCGGTGAACACGATGCGCATCGCGAATCCCATCGCGATGCCGATGATGAACTGCTGTGCCAGCAGCAGCGCGCCGCCGATCGACACCGGGTCCATTGCCGGCAGGGCTGCGACGGTCGGCGCGACGATGGCCGACAGCAGCATGCCGAGCGCGATCTTGAGCCGCGCCGGGATGCCGTTGTTGCCGAACAGCGGCGCGATCGACAGCAGTCCCATGATGCGGGTGAAGGGCCACAGGTAGCTGGCGATCAGCGCGTTGATGTCGAGGCTGTTCAGGGTAATCATGCTTGCGCGCAGCCGGAGCCGCCAGGTCCGGCCGATCAGCCCACCATGCCGGGAATGCCGGTCAGCATCTGGCGCATGTAGTCGAGCATCACCGACAGCATCCACGGCCCGGCCACGACCAGCGCGACGAAGATGCCGATCAGCTTGGGAATGAAGGACAGGGTGGTCTCGTTGATCTGCGTGGCGGCCTGGAAGATGCTGACCACCAGGCCGATGACCAGCGCCACCAGCAGCATCGGCGCGGCGACCATCAGCGTGACTTCCATCGCATGGCGGCCTAGGGACATGACGCTTTCTGGGGTCATTGCGGTGCTTTCTTGATGGTCTTCATAACATTGTCCTGCACGGGACGCCGTGCGAGGGGCAAAGAGGCTGCGGCGGGCGGGAACGCGATGCGCCCCGCGGCTTCCGCGCCGTCATTCTTCAATAGAAACTCTGCGCCAGCGAGCCGATCAGCAGCTGCCAGCCATCGACCAGCACGAACAGCATCAGCTTGAACGGCAATGACACGATGGACGGCGACACCATCATCATGCCCATCGACATCAGCACGCTGGCCACCACCATGTCGATGATCAGGAAGGGGATGAAGATCGCGAAGCTGATCTGGAACGCGGTCTTGAGCTCGCTGGTGATGAAGGCCGGCACCAGCACCCGCAGCGGCACGTCCTCCGGGCCCTGGAGCTGCGCGCTGTTGGACAGCTTCACATACAGCGCCAGGTCCGACTGCCGGGTCTGCTTCATCATGAATTCCTTCAGCGGGCCGACGCCGGTGTCGAGCGCCTGCGTCATCGTGATCCGGTTTTCCGACAGTGGCAGGTAGGCGTCGGTATAGATCTTGTCCAGCACCGGGCCCATCACGAACAGCGACAGGAACAGCGCCAGGCCGACCATCACCTGGTTGGGCGGCGCGGTCTGCGTGCCCAGCGCCTGGCGCAGCAGCGACAGCACGATGATGATGCGGGTGAAGCTGGTCATCATCAGCAGCGCCGCCGGCAGGAAGGTCAGGCCGGTCAGCAGCAGCATGGTCTGCAGGCTAAGCGTGTAATTCTGTCCGCCGTTGGCGGCGGGGGTGCTGGTCAGCGCCGGCAGGCCCTGGGCCTGCGCGCACAGCGGCAGCAGCGCGGCCGCGATCACAAGGCCGCGTGCGGCCCACTTAGTTTGCATTGCGTTTCTCTATCGTTTGCTTCAGCCATGCGCTGAAATTGGGAGCGCCGGCGGCAGCCTGCGCTGCGGGCTGCTCCTGGCGCGGCATGCTGGCCAGCGTGTTGACCTGGCCGGGAGCGACGCCGATGACGATCCACTGGTCGGCCACTTCCACCACCATCACGCGCTCGCGGTTGCCGACGGACACGCCGCCGACGATCTTCACCACCGAGCCCGGCGCGAAGCGGCCGCCGCCCAGGCGCTTGAGGAACCACAGCGCGCCGGCCAGCAGGCCCAGCACCACCAGCAGGCCGAACACCACCTGCAGCAGGCTGCCGGCCGAACCCGGTGCGCTCGTGACCGGGGCTGGCGCCGCCGCCGGCGCGGCGGACCCGAGGGCAGGGCGCTGGGCGGGAGCCGCCGGCGTCGGCACCGGCTGTGCAGTGACAGGCTGCGCCGTGTCGGCTTGCGCCGGCGCCGGCTGCACGGCAACAGGCTGCGTCGTAGCCGGCTGCACGGTAACAGGCTGCGCCGTCGCAGCCGGATCGGCGGCCACGGCCGTGCCTGCCGCCAGGGCCAGGCTCAGCAGCAGCGCGCGTGCGGTCGTCATTTGTTGAGTTTGCGGATGCGTTCGGACGGCGTGATGATGTCGGTCAGGCGGATGCCGAACTTGTCGTTGACCACCACCACTTCGCCCTGCGCGATCAGGCAGCCGTTGACCAGCACGTCCATCGGCTCGCCGGCCAGGCCGTCCAGCTCCACCACCGAGCCCTGCGCCAGTTGCAGCAGGTTCTTGATCGCGATCTTGGTGCGTCCGAGTTCGACCGTCAGCTGCACCGGGATGTCCAGGATGAAGTCGATGTCGTTGTGGGTGCTGCGGCTGCCGCCGCTGGAAAACTCCTGGAAGATGCTGGCGCCGGCGGTCTGCGCGCGCAGCGCGTTTTCCTCGGCCTGCGCCTGCTCGGCGATCGCGGCGCCCCAGTCATCCTCGGCGATGATCTGGGTGGTGGGGTCATTGGACATGTTCATCTCCTGGCATTACTTCATGTGAGCTGTTGATCATGCGTTCGACGCGCAGCGCGTACTGGCCGTTGATTTTGCCATAGGTGCATTCCATTACCGGCACGCCGTCGACCTTGGCTTCCACCGTCGGGGCCAGCGCGAACGGGATCACGTCGCCCGCCTTCATGTTGAGGATGGCGCCCAGCGTGGTGCGGGCTTCGCCCAGGTCCACGATCAGCTCCACCTCGGCGCTCTGGATCTGCTGCGTCATCAGGCGGATCCAGCGCTTGTCCACTTCCAGCGTCTCGCCCTGGATGCTGCTGGTCAGCAGGTCGCGTATCGGCTCGATCATCGAGTAGGGCATGCAGAAGTGCATTTCGCCGCTGACCGGGCCGAGCTCGATGGTGAACGTGGTCGCCACCACCACTTCGTTCGGCGTGGCGATGTTGGTGAACTGGGTATTCATCTCGGAGCGGATGTACTCGAATTCGATCGGGTACACCGGCTCCCATGACTTCGCATACGACTCGAAGACGATGTTCAGTATCCGGTGGATGATGCGCTGCTCGGTCTGGGTGAAGTCGCGGCCCTCGACCCGGGTGTGGAACCGTCCATCGCCGCCGAACAGGTTGTCGACCATCAGGAACACCAGGTTCGGGTCGAGCACCATCAGCGCCGTGCCGCGCAGCGGCTTCATGTGCACCAGGTTCAGGTTGGTCGGCACCACCAGGTTGCGGATGAATTCGCTGTACTTGGAAACCCGCACCGGGCCGATCGACACCTCGGCGCTGCGGTGCAGGAAGTTGAACAGGCCGATCCGCAGCAGCCGCGCAAAGCGCTCGTTGATGATCTCGAGCGTCGGCATGCGGCCGCGGACGATGCGTTCCTGGGTCGCCAGGTTGTAGGGCCGTACGCTGGAGCTGTCGACCTGCGTGCTTATTTCGTCGATGTCTCCGCTGACGCCCTTCAGGAGGGCGTCGACTTCATCCTGCGACAGAAAATTTTCGGCCATGGCTTTACTGAATGACGAAAGCGGTGAAGAAGACGTCGGTCACTTCCAGCGGCTGCGCGCCCTTGGCAAACGGCTGCGTCAGCTGCTCGATGATTTCCTTGGCCAGCTTGTTCTTGCCGTCCACCGTGGCAATGTCGGCGCCGCGCTTGCTCGACAGCAGCAGCAGCACGCGGCTGCGGACCTGCGGCAGGTAGAGCTTGATCGCGTCGACGTCGGCCTGGCTGCCGACCTTCAGCGTGAATGCGGTCTGCAGGAACTGTTCGCCGCCATCGGCCTGCAGGTTGACGGTGAACGGGTCCATCTGCGCAAAGACGGGCGGCGCCGCCGGGTTGGGCTTGGCATGCGCCGCCTTTTCAGTCGTCTCGCCCTTGTGGCCCATGAAATACCAGGCGCCGCCGCCGCCGCCGGCGGCCAGCACCAGCGCGCCGATGATGATGAACATCTTGCTCTTGGATTTCTTGCCTTCCGCGGCCGCGGGGGCCGCGGCGGCTTTCGAGGTTGCCATTTCTGTTCCTTGGGTTGCAATGAGAATTGCAGCCATTATCGAAAAGAACGGCCCGGCGGGATGCGGAGATTAACGGGGGGATAGTCGCGCATATCGTGGCTTCGCGACTGAAATGACAAGGTGCGGCGCCGGCGGCCGGCGGCGCACCCCTGAACGGCTACTTCTTGGGCTGGTAAATCTTGTCGAATTCGCCACCGTCGTCGAAGTGCTTCTTCTGCGCGGCGTCCCAGCCGCCGAACACCGCGTCGACCGTGAACAGCTTGACCGGGCGGAACGACTCGGCATGCTTCTTCAGCACCGCTTCCGAGCGCGGACGGAAGAAATGCTGGGCGATGACTTCCTGCGCCGGCTCGGTGTACAGGTATTGCAGGTAGGCGGTGGCCTGCTTGCGGATGCCCTTGCGGTCGACCACCTTGTCGACCACCGCGACCGGCGATTCGGCCAGGATGGACGTGGTCGGGTAGACGATGTCGAAGTTCTGGCCCATTTCCTTCTTCACCAGCTGCACTTCGTTTTCGAAGGTGACCAGCACGTCGCCGATTTCACGCTGGGTGAAGGTGGTGGTGGCGGCGCGTCCGCCCGAGTCCAGCACCGGCACGTTCTTGAAGATCTTCGTCACCAGCTCGCGCGCCTGGGCTTCGTTGCCGCCTTTCTGCAGCACCGAGCCCCAGGCGGCGAGATAGGTGTAGCGGCCGTTCCCCGCGGTCTTCGGGTTCGGGATGACGACCTTCACGTCCGGCTTGGCCAGGTCGTCCCAGTCCTTGATGCCCTTGGGATTGCCCTTGCGGACCAGGTAGACCATGGTCGAATAGAAAGGCGCGGCATTGTTCGGGAATTTCTTGCTCCAGTCGGCGGGCAGCAGGCCGCGCTTGGCGAGCATGTCGATGTCATTGGCCTGGTTCATCGTGACGACCGACGCTTCCAGGCCGTCGGCCACGGCGCGCGCCTGCTTGCTGGAGCCGCCGTGCGACTGGTTGATGACCAGGGTCTCGCCGGTCTGCTTCTTCCAGTCGGCGATGAAGAGGGGATTGATGTCCTTGAACAGTTCCCGCGCGACGTCGTAGGAAACATTGAGCAGCGTGGTGTCGGCGCGGGCCGGCGCGGCAACGCCGAGCGTCAGCGCGACGGCGGCCAGGCCGGCGATGCCGGCAAGCTTGCCGCGCAGCGTGCGCAGCAGCGGCGCGCCATGGTCTGCGCCGTCACGGCGGCGGATTGCGAAGGTGGACATTGCCTCTCCTGAAATGAATTGAGGCGCGTATTGTGCCAAAAATCGGCGCTGCGCATCGGCCCGGCTGGATGCCGATGCGAATCTTGCCTCCAAGGTATACTCGCCGGCTCGCCATCAAGACGTCCGGAAAGAAAGTTTCAATGCCCGACCCCGCTCCAGAACGCGCCGCCAGCCTGTTGCGCCAGCCCAGCTTCACCTTCTACCTGCTGGCCCGCGTGCTGGGCACGCTGGCCGTCCAGATGCAGAGCGTGGCCATCGGCTGGCAGGTCTACGAACTGACCGGCAGCCTGGTGGACCTCGGCCTGATCGGCCTGGCGCAGTTCGCGCCGTTCTTCCTGCTCATCCTGATCGCCGGCCATGTCGCCGACCGCTACGACCGCCGCCTGATCATCCTGCTGTGCCTGGCAACGCAGCTGCTGTGTGGCGCCTTGCTGTTCGCGCTGACCTTCAGCGGGCTGCGCGAGGTCTGGCCGGTGTTCGCGGTGCTGGTGCTGTTCGGCAGCGCGCGCGCCTTCATGATGCCGGCTACCCAGGCCATCCTGATCAATCTCGTGCCGCCGGCCAGCTTCAGCCGCGCGGTTGCCCTCAGTTCCTCCACCTTCCATGTGGCGGTGATCGCCGGGCCGGTGCTGGGCGGGCTGCTGTACCTGGCCGGCCCCAAGGTGGTGTACGGCATCGTCGCCGGGCTGCTGCTGGTGTCGGTCGCGCTGATGTCGCTGACCCGCACGCTGACGCGGCAGAACGGCGGCCGCGAACCGGTGTCCTGGCACAGCCTGCTCGAAGGGCTGCGCTTCGTGCGCTCCCGCCCCGTGGTGCTGGGCGCGATCTCGCTCGACCTGTTCGCGGTGCTGTTCGGCGGCGCCACCGCGCTGCTGCCGGCGCTGGCGCGGGACGTGCTGCATGCCGGCCCCGGCGCGCTCGGCCTGCTGCGCATGGCGCCCGGCGTCGGCGCGGCGCTGACGTCGGCCGTGCTGGCCTACCGGCCGATCACGCGCCGGGTGGGGCTATGGATGTTCGGCGGCGTTGCGCTCTACGGCTTCGGCACCGTGGTGCTCGGCCAGTCGGCATGGCTGCCGCTGTCGCTGGCGGCGCTGGCGCTGATGGGCGCCGGCGACATGGTCAGCGTCTACGTGCGGCACATGCTGGTGCAGCTGGAAACGCCGGACGCGATCCGCGGCCGGGTCAGCGCGGTCAACTCGGTGTTCATCGGCGCGTCGAACGAGCTGGGCGAATTCGAGTCGGGCATCACCGCGGGCTGGTTCGGCCTGGTGCCGGCGGTATTGCTGGGCGGCGTAGTGACGCTGGGCGTCACCGCGGCCTGGATGCGCATCTTCCCGGTGCTGCGGCGCATGGACCGGTTTCCGGGGGCGGTGGACCAGACCGCCAGGGGCAAATGAGCGCGGCCGGGCCGGAGGACGGCCCAGCCCCGTCCTCCGGCGTGTCGTCCGGCGTACCCGCGCTGCCGGCGACGCCGCTGCGCTTCATCCTGCATTTCGTCGCCAGCTACCCGTGGTGGTACCTGGCCATGCTGCTGTTCGAGACCGCCAACGTAACCTGCGGCATCCTGCTGCCCTATGCGCTGGGCCGCATCGTGAAGGGCGTGACGGCCAGCCCGGTGGCGTCGCCCGCGGTGGTCGACGCGCTGCACGGCCCGCTGCTGCTGTTCGTCGCGCTTTGCGCCGGCGAGCTGGTGTTCGGCCGGATCGCCGGTGGCATCCAGATCCGGATCGGCCCGCGCCAGCGGCAGAACGTGACGCGCACGCTGTTCCACTACCTCCAGCACCATTCGCATCGTTATTTCAGCAACAGTTTCGCCGGCTCGCTCGCGCATCGCGTCAGCGAGACCGCGCTGGGCGTGGTGCAGGCGCTCTGGTCGCTGCTGACCGAATTCTGGCCCATCGCGATCGTGCTGACCGTGTCCATCGTGCTGATGTCCCGCGCGCATGTGCAGCTGGGCCTGTTCGTGTCGCTGTGGGCGGTCTTGTTTATCGGCCTGTCCTACCTGCTGGCGCGGCGTTCGCGGCCGCTGGCAATCAATGCATCCGCCGCCCGCAGCGACACCACCGGCAAGGTGGTCGACTCGGTCACCAATCTTTCCAGCACCCGGCTGTTCGCCCGGCTCGGCTTCGAACGGCAGCTGCTCGACGAGGCGCAGGTGACCGAGATGGCGGCGCTGCGGCTGTCGAACCGCTACAACGAGCGGGTGCGCTGGTTCCAGTTCGGCGCGGCGGCGGTGCTGAAGGCCGGCATCCTGTATTACGCGCTGACGCTCTGGAGCCGCGGCGAGATCGGCGTCGGCGACTTCGTGATGGCGGTCAGCCTGGGGCTGATGATCATCAACGAGGCGCGCAACCTGTCGCGCCGCTTCCTGGAATTCTTCGAGTACATCGGCAATGTCGCCAACGGCGTGCACAGCATCGTCCAGCCGCATGAGCTGGTCGATGCGCCGGGCGCGGTCGCCGCGCGGGTGCGGGCAGGGCGCATCGAGTTCAGGGACGTCGCTTTCGGCTACGATCCGGCGCGCCCGGTGTTCGACGGCCTCAACGTGACCGTGGAGGCCGGCCAGCGGGTAGGGCTGGTCGGCTTCTCCGGCTCCGGCAAGTCCACCTTCGTGAACCTGCTGCTGCGCCTGTACGACGTGCAGCGCGGCGCCGTCCTGGTCGATGGCGTCGACGTCCGGGGCATGACCCAGGATGCGCTGCATGAGCAGCTGAGCCTGATACCGCAGGACCCGAGCCTGTTCCACCGCAGCCTGATGGACAACATCCGCTATGGCCGGCTGGATGCGAGCGACGACGAGGTCATGGCTGCCGCTGCCCAGGCGCATGCGCATGCGTTCATCATGCAGGCGCCGGAGGCCTATGACGCGATGGTCGGCGAGCGCGGCGTCAAGCTGTCCGGCGGCCAGCGCCAGCGCATCGCGATCGCCCGCGTCATCCTGAAAAACGCGCCGGTGCTGATCCTCGACGAGGCCACGTCCAGCCTGGACTCGGTGACCGAGGACGCGATCCAGACTACGCTGGAGGAAGTCATGCGCGGCAAGACGGTCATCGTGGTCGCGCACCGGCTGTCCACCATCGCGCACCTGGACCGCATCCTGGTGTTCGACGAGGGCCGCATCGTCGAGGACGGCAGCCACCAGGCGCTGCTGGCGCGGCGCGGCGTCTACTGGCAGTTATGGAGCCGGCAGGCCGGCGGCTTCCTGCCGGACCGGCGGGCGGCATCCTGATATCCCGGTCCGTATATGCGTTTTTCTTCTAACGACATGCAAATAAAATATTTTGCTTTATAACAACCGTATGTGATTATGCCGGCCTGTTAGTCGGACCGGTTATAAAGGATTTATGGACGTCGCCACCACACCGCCGGCGCAAAAGCGCGGCAATTTTCGGGTCATGCCCGGTTTCCACCTGTCGCTCGGCTTCACCATTTTCTACCTGAGCCTGGTGGTGCTGATCCCGTTGTCGGCCGTGTTCTTCAAGACCTTCACGATGACCTGGGAAGCGTTCTGGAGCGCGGTCACGTCGGACCGGGTGATGGCTTCCTACCGGCTGACGTTCGGCGCGTCGCTGATCGCCGCCGCGCTGAACGTGCTGTTCGGCGGCATCGTCGCCTGGGTGCTGGTGCGCTACCGCTTTCCCGGCAAGCGCATCATCGACGCGATGGTCGACCTGCCGTTCGCGCTGCCCACCGCGGTCGCCGGCATCGCGCTGACGGCGCTGTATTCCACCAACGGCTGGATCGGCCGCTACCTGGAGCCGCTGGGCATCAAGGTCGCGTTCACGCCGCTGGGCGTGGTGGTGGCGCTGACCTTCATCGGCCTGCCTTTCGTGGTGCGCACGGTCCAGCCGGTGCTGGAAGACGCCGAACGCGAACTGGAGGAAGCCGCGGCCAGCCTCGGCGCGAGCAACTGGCAGACCTTCACCCGCGTGATCTTCCCGACCATCCTGCCGGCGCTGCTGACCGGCTTCGCGCTGGCCTTCGCCCGCGCCACCGGCGAATACGGCTCGGTCATCTTCATCGCCGGCAACATGCCTATGGTGTCCGAGATCACGCCGCTGTTCATCATCACCAAGCTCGAGCAGTACGACTACGCCGGCGCCACCGCGATTGCGGTGGTCATGCTGCTGGCGTCCTTCCTGATGCTCCTGACCATCAACCTGTTGCAAGCCTGGACCCGCAAGCGCGGCCAGCCGGAGAAAATCTGATGTCCGCCGTCGCCACTCCCGCCACCGCGCCCGTGCCGCGCGTCGAGCCGGCCTACACGCCGTCCGCCATCGCCGAGCCGTTCTGGGTGCGCGCGCTGCTGATCACCGCGGCGCTGACCTTCATGACGCTGTTCCTGTTCGTGCCGCTGGTCGCGGTGTTCGTCGAGGCATTCAAGAAGGGCTGGCAGGTCTACCTGACGTCCATCACCGAGCCGGATGCGATTGCCGCGATCAAGCTGACGCTGCTGACCGCCGTCATCGCGGTGCCGCTGAACCTGGTGTTCGGCGTGGCCGCGTCCTGGGCCATCGCCAAGTTCGAATTCCGCGGCAAGAGCATATTGCTTACCCTGATCGACCTGCCGTTCTCGGTCTCGCCGGTGATCTCCGGCCTGATCTACGTGCTGCTGTTCGGCGCCCAGGGCTGGTTCGGCGAATGGCTGCAGGCGCATGACATCAAGATCCTGTTCGCGGTGCCCGGCATCGTGATCGCCACGGTCTTCATCACCTTTCCCTTCGTCGCCCGCGAGCTGATCCCGCTGATGCAGTCGCAGGGCAGCGAGGAAGAGGAAGCCGCGCTGGTGCTGGGCGCGTCGGGCTTCCGCACGTTCTGGCACGTGACCCTGCCCAACATCAAGTGGGGCCTGCTGTACGGCGTGATCCTGTGCAATGCCCGCGCGATGGGCGAGTTCGGCGCGGTGTCGGTGGTGTCCGGCCATATCCGCGGCCAGACCAACACCATCCCGCTGCAGGTCGAGATCCTCTACAACGAATACAACTTCGCCGCCGCCTTCGCCATCGCGTCGCTGCTGGCGCTGCTGGCCCTCGTCACGCTGGCGCTGAAGAGCTTTATTGAATGGCGGTTGCACCATGCCATGTCGTCCACCGATCAGGAGTAATCACCGTGGCCATCGAAGTCAGAAATATCAACAAGCGCTTTGGCAACTTCGTCGCGCTCAACAATGTGTCGCTCAGCTTCAAGCCGGGCGAACTGACCGCGCTGCTCGGCCCCTCGGGCTGCGGCAAGACCACGCTGCTGCGCATCATCGCCGGCCTGGAACGGCCCGACAGCGGCCAGGTCTTGCTGGACAATGAAGACGCGTCCGAGCGCCATGTCCGCGAGCGGCAGGTCGGTTTCGTGTTCCAGCATTACGCGCTGTTCAAGCACATGACCGTGTTCGAGAACATTGCCTTCGGCCTGCGCGTCAAGCCGCGCTCGGAGCGTCCGTCGGAAGCGCAGATCAAGGCGCGCGTCCACCAGCTGCTGGAACTGGTGCAGCTGGACTGGCTGGCCGACCGTTATCCGCCGCAGCTGTCGGGCGGCCAGCGGCAGCGCATTGCGCTGGCGCGGGCGCTGGCGGTCGAGCCCAAGGTGCTGCTGCTGGACGAGCCGTTCGGCGCGCTCGACGCCAAGGTCCGCAAGGAACTGCGGCGCTGGCTGCGCCGGCTGCATGACGAGCTGCATGTGACCAGCATCTTCGTCACCCACGACCAGGAAGAGGCGCTCGAGGTGGCCGACCGCATCGTGCTGATGAACAAGGGAAATATCGAGCAGGTCGGCTCGCCGGCCGACGTCTACAACCAGCCGGCGTCGCCCTTCGTCTACGGCTTCCTCGGCAACGTCAACCTGTTCCGCGGCCGGGTGCATGAAGGCGTGCTGGAAGCCGATGGCGTCACCTTCGACGCGCCCGAGCATGGCGGCGCGAAGGACGCCAAGGGCACCGGCTTCGTCCGTCCGCATGACATCGAGATCGACCGCTACCTGCCCGACATCGACAGCGACGGCATCGTCGCCGTGATCCGCCGCGCGCATGCGATCGGGCCGCTGGCGCAGCTGGACCTGCAGCGCGAGGACAACGGCGACCTGCTGGAAGCCGTGGTGCCGAGCGAGCGCTATGCCGAGCTTGGCGTGGCCGAGGGCGACCGCCTGGTGGTGCGGCCCAAGCGGCTGCGCATCTTCGTCGACGAAGCGGTCTGACATCCATCCGGGGCAAGGGCGATGAACTTCCAGCAACTGCGCTCGATCCGCGAAGCCACGCGGCGCGGCTACAACCTGACCGAGGTCGCCAATGCACTGTTTACGTCGCAGCCCGGCGTGTCCCGCCAGATACGGGAGCTGGAGGAAGAGCTGGGCGTCGAGATTTTCGAGCGCAACGGCAAGCGGCTGACCGGCCTCACCAGTCCCGGCAAGGACATCCTGCGCATCATCGACCGGCTGCTGCTGGAAGCGGAAAACCTGCAGCAGGCCGGGCAGGAATACTCGGGCGTCAAGCGCGGCACGCTGACCATCGCAACGACCCACACCCAGGCGCGCTACGTGCTGCCGAAAGCGGTGCAGAGCTTCCGCGCGGCATTCCCGGATGTGCGGATCGCGCTTCAGCAAAGCTCGCCCGAACATATCGCCGAGTGGGTGTTGTCCGGGAAGGCCGATATCGGCATCGCGACCGAGGGCCTGAGCCAGTTCGACGACCTGGTGTCCTTCCCGTGCTACCAGTGGCATCACGCGGTGGTCGTGCCGGAAGGGCATCCGCTGCTGGCCGCCGGCAAGCTCACGCTGGCGCAGCTGGCCGAGTATCCGCTCATTACCTATGACATTGGATTCACCGGCCGCAGCCACATCGACGATGCGTTCCGCGAGGCCGGCACCGCCACCGACATCGTGCTGACAGCGATGGACTCCGACGTGATCCAGCAGTATGTCGCGCTGGGCATGGGCGTGGGCATCGTGGCGTCGATGGCGATCGAGCAGAGCCGGCATGCCGGGTTGAAGCCGGTCGACGCCAGCCACCTGTTCGCGCCGAACGTGACCCGGCTGGCGGTGAGAAGGGCCGCTTACCTGCGGTCGTACACGGTGGATTTCATCCTGCAATTCGCGCCGACGCTGACGCGGGCGGATATCGATACGGCGCTGGGCGGGGCGGGCGGGTAAGCGTCGGCCGTCCGAGCGGCGTCGAGTATCCTTATTTCGCCTTATTTCGCGCCGTGGCCGCGCAGCGCATCCGCGCATTCCCGTATCAGCGCCGGCCCACGGTAGATCAGGCCGCTATATAACTGCACCAGCGCCGCGCCCGCGTCCATCTTCGCCCGCGCATCTGCGCCCGACAGGATGCCGCCGACACCGATGATGGGCAGCGCGTCGCCCAGTTCGGCCTTCAGCGCCCGGATCACCTGGTTGGAAGCGTCGAACACCGGCGCGCCGGACAGCCCCCCGGCTTCGTCCGCATGCGGCATGCCCTTCACCGCGTCCCGCGAGATGGTCGTGTTGGTCGCAATCACGCCGTCGAACCGGTGCCGCAGCAACGCGTCCGCGATGTTCTTCACCTGCTCGCCATCGACGTCCGGCGCGATCTTCAGCGCGATCGGCACGTAGCGCTTGTGCTTGCCCGCCAGGCGCTGCTGCGCGTCCTTCAGCGTGGACAGCAGCGCGTCGAGCTCGGACGCGCCCTGCAGCTGGCGCAGGTTCTTCGTGTTCGGCGACGAAATGTTGACCGTCACATAGCTGGCGTAGGGATACACCTTTTCCAGGCACAGCAGGTAGTCGTCGGCGGCCCGCTCGATCGGCGTATCGGCATTCTTGCCGATGTTCAGCCCCAGCACGCCTTCCTTTTCGCGGTAGAACTTCGATGCCTGCACGTTGCGCACGAACGCATCGACGCCGCCATTGTTGAAACCCATGCGGTTGATGATCGCGCTGGCTTCGGGCAGGCGGAACATCCGCGGCTTCGGGTTGCCGGGCTGCGCGCGCGGCGTCACGGTGCCGATCTCGATGAAGCCGAAACCCAGCGCCGCCAGCCCGTCGATATAGGCGCCGTCCTTGTCCAGCCCGGCGGCCAGGCCGACCGGATTCGGAAACGTAATGCCCATCACCGTGCGCGGATCGGGCCGGGGACGGCGCAGTATCCGGGTCAGGCCCAGTCCGGCCGCGCGGCGCAGCGCCGGCAGGGTCAGGTTGTGGGCTTCTTCGGCGTCGAGGGAAAACAGCAGCGGGCGGGCGAGGGCGTAGAGGAGTTTGTCGGACACGGTAGGGACGGGAAATTTGCGCGAGCGCTATTGTAGCCCGCGCGCTCCCGGCCTCACATCTCCGCCCAGGCGCCGTTGCGCAGCGCCTCGATCGGCCTGAAGTTGATCTTGTAGGCCATCTTCGGGCTTTTTTCGATCCAGTAGCCGAGGTAGACGTAGGGCATGTTCAGCGTCTTGGCCTGGGCGATCTGCCACAGCACGTTGTAGGTGCCGAAGCTCGCGCCTTCCACGTCCGGGTCGTAGAAGGTATAGACCGAGGACAGGCCGTCTTCCAGTACGTCGATGATGCTGACCATGACCAGCGTGCCGTCCGGCTCGCGAAACTCCGCCAGCCGGGTATTGACCTTGCTCTGCAGCAGGAACTGCGCGTACTGGTCGCGGCTGTCCTGGTCCATGCCGCCGCCGGCATGCCGCGCCGACTGGTAGCGCAGGTAGAGGTCGTAATGCTCGTGCACGTAGGCCAGGTTGGTGATCAGCACTTGCAGATGGCCATGCCGCTGCGCGGCGCGGCGCTGGCTGCGGTTGGGCCGGAAGTGCCAGGCGTTGACGCGCACCGGCGTGCAGGCCTGGCAGCCGTCGCAATACGGCCGGTAGGTGAAAATGCCGCTGCGGCGAAAACCGTTTTTAACCAGTTCCGAGTAGACATCGGCATTGATCAGGTGGGACGGTGTGGCGACCTGCGAGCGAGCCTGCCGGTGTTCGAGATAGCTGCACGGGTAGGGCGCTGTGGCATAGAACTGCAAGGTTGAAAAGGGAAGGTCTTTTAGATGCGTCATCGTGCAAACCGGTTTGACAACAAATCGACGTTTCAATGTACACCGATGGTCAGCCTGAAGCAAAAAATTCAGGCCGGCGCTTGCACCGGATCGACTGGCCGCCAATCGGAGATCGGCGGCAGCTTCACAGCGGACGAAAGGTGCGCCATGAATTCAGCGCGGGAAATCGGCGTTGCGCCCAGCGAGGCAAGGTGTTCTGTCTCCTGCTGACAATCGACCATCGTAACGCCATTGAGTTTCAGGAAATGCACAAGATAGGCGAGCGCGACCTTGGATGCATCGGTCTCGCGGGCGAACATCGACTCTCCATAAAACATGCGGCCTATCGATACGCCATAGGCGCCGCCTACCAGTTCGCCATCCCGCCATAATTCCGCCGAATGCGCATGGCCGCTGGCATGCAGGCCGGCGTAGCCCTGGACGATGTCCTCGGAAATCCAGGTGCCCGCGCCGTCCCGGCGGGGCGCTGCACAGGCGCGGACCACCCGTTCGAACGCCGAATCGAACCGGACCTGGTAAGGCCCGCCGGCTTCCCGGCTTTTCTGGATGCGGCGCAGGGTCTTGCGCAGGCTGGGAGAAATCTTGAAGCGCTCGGTGTAGAGCACCATGCGCGGGTCCGTGCTCCACCAGAGTATCGGCTGGCCTTCCGAGTACCACGGGAAGATGCCGCGCTGGTAGGCCTGCAGCAGCCGCCAGGGCGACAGGTCGGCGCCCGCCGCCAGCAGCCCGGGCGCGCCGTCGGCCTCGGTCAATGCCTGCGATACGTCGGGGAACGGGGTGCTTCTATCCAGCCAGGGAATCATCTTGCCTCACATTTGCACTGAAACGGCGCCCCTCGATGGTGCGCGGCGGATGGACGAGCTCGGCCAGCCAAAAATATTTCCTTATCTTTCAATGACTTGAAAATTTGCACCAAATTGGAATGGTTTTTGCTTTTTCCCACCGTCAATTGATAAAAATCGCACTAAAATTGGGAGTTGTTGCATGGAAGCCTATAAGCACAGTACCGACACACTCTTCATCCTGCTCGGCGCCATCATGATTCTTGCGATGCATGCCGGCTTCGCCTTCCTCGAACTCGGCACCGTGCGGCGCAAGAACCAGGTCAATGCGCTGGTCAAAATCTTAGTCGATTTTGCCATTTCAACCATTGCCTATTTCTTCGTGGGCTACAGCGTCGCCTATGGCGTGACCTTCTTCACCGACGCGCCGAGCCTGGCGCAGCGCGGCGGCTTCGAACTCGTGAAGTTCTTTTTCCTGCTGACCTTCGCGGCGGCGATCCCGGCCATCATCTCGGGCGGCATCGCCGAACGTGCGCGCTTCCACCCGCAGTCGATCGCCACCGCGCTGCTGGTCGGCCTGCTTTATCCGCTGTTCGAAGGTATCGCGTGGAACCAGCGTTTCGGCATCCAGGCCGGCCTCGCATCGCTGTTCGGCGCCGAATTCCATGACTTCGCCGGCTCGGTCGTCGTCCATGCATTCGGCGGCTGGGCCGCGCTGCCGGCCGTGCTGCTGCTCGGCGCGCGCCGCGGCCGGTATGCCAAGGACGGGGCGATTGCCGCGCATCCGCCGTCGAGCATTCCCTTCCTGGCGCTCGGCGCATGGATATTGACGGTCGGCTGGTTCGGCTTCAACGTGATGAGCGCGCAGACGCTGGACAAGATCAATGGCCTGGTCGCGATGAATTCGCTGATGGCCATGGCCGGCGGCACGCTGGTGGCCGTCATCATGGGCAAGAACGACCCGGGTTTCGCGTACAACGGCCCGCTGGCCGGCCTGGTCGCCATCTGCGCCGGCTCGGACCTGATGCATCCGCTTGGTGCACTGGCGACCGGCGGCATCGCCGGGGCGATCTTCGTATGGACGTTCACGCTTACCCAGAACAAGTGGAAGATCGACGACGTGCTGGGCGTATGGCCGCTGCACGGGCTGTGCGGAACCTGGGGCGGCATCGCGGCCGGCATCTTCGGCTCGACCGCGCTGGGCGGCGTCGGCGGCGTGTCCCTGATGTCGCAGCTGGCCGGCACGCTGCTCGGCGTCACCATCGCCGTGTCGGGCAGCCTGCTGATCTACGGCCTGCTGAAGAAAACCCTGGGCCTGCGGCTGGACCCGGAAGAGGAATTCAACGGCGCCGACCTGTCCATACACCGGATCTCGGCATCGCCCGAGCGGGAGACCAACTGGTGACGGGCAGGCGGCCCGCAGCGCGCAGTCTCAGGTCTGCCGCATCGGCTTGTTGATGTCGCGGGTGTGAAACCGGAAATCGCCTTCGCCATTGCGGATGCGGGCGAGGTCCTCGAACAGAAAACGCAGCGTGTGGCTGATGGTTGGAAAGGCGATCTCGTCCCACGGGATCTCCGCTTCGGAAAACAGCTTCACTTCCAGGCTTTCGACGCCGGCCAGGTAGTCGAGGTCGAGCAGGGTGGCGAGGTAGAACATGTGCACCTGGTGCACGTGCGGCACGTTCAGCAGCGAGAAAAGCTGGTGCAGTTCGATGCGCGCGCCGGCTTCCTCCTCGGTTTCCCGGCCGGCCGCCTCGGACGTGGTCTCGCCGTTTTCCATGAAGCCGGCCGGCAGCGTCCAGTAGCCGTAGCGCGGCTCGATCGCGCGGCGGCAGAGCAGCACGCGGGTCTCGCCATCGGCTTTCCAGAGGGGAACCGAGCCGACCACCATATTGGGATTCTGGTAATGGATCGTCCCGCATTGCGTGCAGACGTAGCGCAGCCGAGTGTCATCCGGCGGGATTATCTGGGTTACCGGATGCGCGCATTCTGAGCAGAATTTCATGGAAAAAATGGGTAGTGTGGACGAGCGCCGAGTGTAACACCGCCTCCCCGGCTGTTCGCGATTTGCAATTGACGCAACCAGCCTGTATAGTTCACATCTTCAGACGCGGGGTGGAGCAGTCTGGCAGCTCGTCGGGCTCATAACCCGAAGGTCGTAGGTTCAAATCCTGCCCCCGCAACCAGTTTTACGAAAGGCCCGCATTCATGCGGGCCTTTCTGTTTTTGCCGATCGCATTTGATGCGATCCGCCTCCAGCGCCCGGCGGCATTGCGGTTTTCCTGCCGCGCTGCCTAGACTGCATTGCCTGCGCCGCGCATCCTGCCGGCGCCACTTCCACCTCCACCGATTGGAAATCCTGATGAATGCTGGTGTCTTGCATGCCTTTGCAGCGGCAGCGACATTCGGCGCAAGCACGCCATTCGCGAAGCTGCTGGTCGGCGAGATTGCGCCGGTTGCGCTGGCCGCGCTGCTGTACCTGGGCAGCGGCATCGGCCTGATGCTGTGGTTCGGCGTTCGCGCGCTTCGTGCGTCCCCGTCCGACGGCGGGACCGCCCGGCTGGAACGGAGCGACCTGCCGTGGCTGTTCGGCGCCATCCTGTTCGGCGGCATTGCCGGCCCGGTGCTGCTGATGCTGGGACTGAGCGTGACGCCGGCGTCGTCGGCGTCGCTGCTGCTGAACATGGAAGGCGTGCTGACCTCGCTGCTGGCCTGGTTCGTCTTCAAGGAAAATTTCGACCGCCGCATCTTCCTCGGCATGCTGCTGATCATCGCCGGCGGCCTGGTGCTGGCCTGGGAGCAGCGACCCGAGATCGGCATCCCGTGGGGCGCGCTGGCGATCGTCGGCGCCTGTCTCTGCTGGGGCATCGACAACAACCTGACCCGGAAGATTTCCGCCAGCGACGCGGTGCAGATCGCCGGCATCAAGGGACTGGCGGCCGGCGCCGTCAACCTCGGCATCGCACTGGCGATGGGCGTCGCGCTGCCCGGCATCGGCAAGGCGGCGCTGGCGGGGCTGGTCGGGTTCTGCGGCTATGGCATGAGCCTGGTCTTTTTCGTGCTGGCGCTGCAAAAGCTGGGAACGGCCCGCACCGGCGCCTATTTCTCGATTGCGCCGTTCGTCGGCGCCGCCGTGTCGCTGCTGATGCTGGGCGACACGCCGGGCGCCGGTTTCTGGACGGCGGGCGTGCTGATGGGCGCGGGAATCTGGCTGCACCTGACCGAGCGGCATGAGCATGTCCACCTGCACGAGCCGATGGCGCATGCGCATGAACACCGGCATGACGAGCATCACCAGCACCGGCACGATTTCGACTGGGACGGCGTCGAGCCGCATGTACATCCGCATCGTCATGAAGCCGCGCGGCACAGTCATCCTCACGTGCCAGACATCCATCACCGGCACAGCCATTGACGCGCCCGGCCGCGGGTTTTCATGCCGGCAGTCAACGAAACTTGCGGTTAAATTTCCCTCAGTCATTAAATGGCTGTCGGGAATTTTTACACCGTTTCCATCGTTGTTTGATTTATCTCAGCAAGCCGTTGATTAGTTTATAAAATATTTCTAGGCACAAATGTTGCTCTGACGGATTACTCTTAAATGTCTTTCCGTCAAGAATTTATGCTTAAAGGCATCTCCATCCTGCGTACGCGCCAGCCTGGAAAGCGACTTGTCGCTTCCGGCAATGCCGGCGTCGTCGCAGTCTGGATGATGGCCCTGATCTGCCTTCTTGCCGTCGTCTGGCAGTTCACGCGCATCTCGCTGGCCGAGGAAAAGGCAATGCGGGCCGAGCGTTCCCGCGAAAAGGCGGCGGTGCTGGCCCGCGCATATGCCCGGCAGCTGTCGCGTTCGCTGGACCAGATCGAGCAGGCGGCGCAGGGGCTGCAGTACGACTGGGAGGAATTGCACACGCCCGATCTGCTCGAACGTCGCCTGCGCCGCATCCTTCGCCCGTCCGCCGGCGTGCGCATTGCCGCGGTGGCCGACAGCAGCGGGCGGCTGCTGGCAGCCACCGGCCTGGTGGAACCAGACGTGTCCGGCACGCCGTTTTTCATCCATCACCAGCAGCGCGCCGGCAACGGCATCCTGATCAGCCGGAGCACGTCGGGCGTGCTGCCCGAGGCCAACCTGCTGATTTCCCGGCGGCTGGAGTCCGGCGACGGCGGTTTCGACGGCATCGTGATGTTTGCGGTCGACCCGGCGTCGCTGGCCGACTTCAGCGACGAAAGCGGGCTGGGCCACAACGACTTCCTGACCGTGCTGGACAGCGCCGGCGCGCCGCTGCTGACCCGCGTCGGCGCCGACCCCCGGCTGGCGTCCGGCCTGTTCCGGCAAGCCTATGTGGCGCCGGCCGACATCGGCGTGACCCGGGTCGAGTCGCGGGCGTTCACCGACGACGCCGCGCGCACCGTCGCATGGCAGCGCCTGCCGCAGTCCGGCCTGGTGGTGGTCGCCGGGATCGCCGAGCGGGACATGCTGCTGGCCTATCAGCATTTCGCGAACCAGCGCATTGCCGTCGCCGTCGCCGGCAGCCTGCTGCTGGCGCTCGCGGCCGCCATGGGCATGCGCATTGCGATGCGCCGCGCCGGCCGCGAACGCCGGCTGGCCGAGGTGCACAAGACCTACAGCATCGCGGTGGATGCCGCCAACGAAGGTTTCTATACCGTGCAGGCGCTTTATGACGCCGACGGCAACCTGTGCGACTTCCTGATCGAGTACTGCAACGAGCGCGGCGCGGAACTGGTCGGACGGGCCAAGCATGAACTGGTCGGAAAACGCTTCCTGGAACTGTATTCGGGCAGCCATGCGCAGCAGCTGCTGGCGGTGTTCAGCGCCGCGATGGAGTCCGGCTACCACGAGGACGAGATCCTGGCGTCGGCGCACGGGCCGCTCGGGGCGCGCTGGCTGTCGCGCCGCCTGGTGCGTTCCGGCGCCGGCCTGGCGATGACCGTGCGCGACATCTCCGAGCGGCGGGCCCAGGAACAGGCGCTCAGCCACATGGCCAACACCGACCCGCTGACCGGGCTGCCCAACCGGCACTGGCTGATGGCCTTCCTGCCGCCCGCGATCGAGGCGGCGAATGCCTGCAACGGCGGCATGGCGCTGCTGTTCGTCGATCTCGACGATTTCCGCCATATCAACGATTCCTTCGGCCACGGCGCCGGCGACGAACTGCTGCGGCAGGCGGCCGCGCGGCTGAAGTCGCTGGTGCGGGCCAGCGACCACGTGGTGCGCCTGGGCGGCGACGAATTCACGGTGGTGCTGCAGAAGGTGCAGGCGAGCGACGACGTCGCCCGCGTGTCGCGGCTGATCATCAGGGCGATGCAGGAGCCGTTCGATGTCAACGGACAGGGCCAGCACCTGGTCGAGGCGTCGGTCGGCATCTCGGTGTTTCCGCGCGACGGCGGCGACGCCGACACGCTGCTCAAGCATGCCGACCTGGCGCTGTACGCGGCCAAGGCGGAAGGCAAGGGCCGCTTTTCCTTCTACCAGCCGGGCCTGTCCGACAAGCTGATGAACCGCCTGGGCAAGGAGCAGGCGCTGCGGCGGGCGATTGCGCAGGACGAATTCATCATGGTCTACCAGCCGCGGGTCGAAACGATGGGCGGCGCGCTGTGCGGCATGGAGGCGCTGGTGCGCTGGATGCATCCCGAGCGCGGCCTGCTGCCGCCGGAGGAATTCATCCAGGTCGCCGAAGACACCGGGATGATCCGGGAAATCGGCTCCGCGGTGATCGAAAAGACGATCGCGCAGATCTCGGTCTGGCAGGACGCCGGCCTGCCGGTGGTGCCGGTGTCGATCAACGTGTCGGCGCTGCAGTTCGACGAAGGCCACCTGCGTCCGCTGCTGGTGGCCTGCATGCGCCGCTACCGGGTCAATGCCGACCTGATCGAGATCGAGATCACCGAGTCCAGCATGCTGGGCGGCGGCGACCTGGTCTCCGGCCAGCTGGCGGCGATACGCGAGCTCGGCATCAAGCTGCTGATCGACGACTTCGGCACCGGCTACTCGTCGCTGTCGCAACTGCAGCGGCTGGAAATGGACGTGCTGAAAATCGACCGCGCATTCACCTCCCAGCTGCGCAAGGAGTCCAGCGCCAACGTGCTGTTCAACGCGATCGTCGTGATGGCGCATGCGCTCGACATGCGGGTCGTCGCGGAAGGCGTGGAGACGCTGGAGCAGCTGCGCGCGCTGCAGCTGCTGGGCTGCGACGAGGTGCAGGGCTTCTACGTGTCGCGGCCGGTCGCCGCGTCCGAGATGCCGGCGCTGATGCAGCGCGAATGCCTGTTCCCGCCGCAGCGCGCCGGCCTGCGGCTGGTCTCCGGCGACTGAGGCCCGTGGCCCCGCAGCGGGCTTTTTCATGACACTGCCTGGCATTTCCTCTATAATCCGCCGACCGGAGAAGCCAGGAAACCCGCCATGAGCCGCCCAGCACGGGCCCTGAACAGCGCTCCGGCAGCCTTGGCCGCATGCTCCACTCCATCCACGACGATTGTTCCTCCGGCTAGCTGGTGTCGGAGAGCGGCAGCGAAGTTTCCCGAACAGGCGGCGCTTAGGCCGCCGACTTTAATCTCAGCAGTCTGCAACCAACTTGCCGTAGATGAATTGCACATGAATACCGTTGAGGCGAAAAAAGTCCTCGAAACCGCGCTGCTCTGCACGCAGGAACCCCTGTCGATGGCCGACCTGAAGAAGCTGTATGCCGACGACGACGGGAACGGCGCCGCGGGCGCCGACACCATCAAGCTGATGCTGGAGCAGCTGCGCGAGGACTGGCGGGGAAAAGGCATCGAGCTGGTGGCGCTGGCGTCGGGCTGGCGCTTCCAGAGCCGGCCGGAAATGAAGGTCTACCTCGAACGCCTGAACCCGGAAAAGCCGCCGCGCTACTCGCGGGCGACGCTGGAGACGCTGGCCATCATCGCGTACCGGCAGCCGGTGACGCGCGGCGACATCGAGGAGATACGCGGCGTGACGGTGAATTCGCAGACCATCAAGATGCTGGAAGACCGCGGCTGGATCGAGGCCATCGGCCATCGCGACGTGCCGGGCCGGCCGGCGCTGCTGGCGACGACCAGGCAGTTTCTCGACGACCTCGGCCTGTCCTCGCTGGAGCATTTGCCGCCGCTCCAGGCAGTAAGCAGTCCCGAACTGGCCAGCCGGCTTGCGACGGGCGGCACAGATAACGACATTCCATCCCCAGACCACGCGCCCGAACCGATCACAGACGCCGCGCCTGGTCAGCCAAACCAAGAACCGACCAATGACCTCGCCAATTCCTGAAGATTCCAAGCCCGCAGACGCGGCTGACGACACCGCTGCCGCGCCGGCCAGTTCCCGGGAGGGAAGCACGGCGGAGCGCAGCGCGCAGGCGCCGCGGCCCGTGCGGCGCACCCGCCCAGGCGAGGCAGCGGCCAAGCCGGCCAAGGGCCGCGGCGCGCAGGACAAGCGCGCGCAGCCGGGCGCGAGGGCCAAGCCCGGTGCGCCGCGCGGCGGCAAGCCTGGCGGCGACGATGCCGACGAGGTGTTCTCGTTCGTGACCTCCGACGCGTTCGACAGCGCGGCCGACGACGCCCGCGGCGCCCGCGCCGCCAAGCCGGTCCGGCGCGACCTGACCGCGGACGACGACGCGCCCAAGCTGCACAAGGTGCTGGCCGAAGCCGGACTCGGCTCGCGGCGCGACATGGAGGAATTGATCGTGGCCGGGCGGGTCTCGGTCAACGGCGAGCCGGCCCACATCGGCCAGCGCATCCTGCCGACCGACCAGGTCCGCATCAATGGCAAGCCGCTGCAGCGCCGCATCAGCAGGAAGCCGCCGCGGGTCCTGGTCTATCACAAGCCGGCCGGCGAGATCGTCAGCACCAGCGACCCCGACGGCAGGCCGTCGGTGTTCGACCGCCTGCCGACCATGAAGACCGGCAAGTGGCTGGCGGTCGGACGGCTGGACTTCAACACCGAGGGCCTGCTGCTGTTTACGACCTCCGGCGACATCGCCAACCGGCTGATGCACCCGCGCTATGGCATCGACCGCGAATACGCGGTGCGCACGCTGGGCGAACTGGAAGAGGGCATGAGGCAGAAACTGCTGGCCGGCGTCGAACTGGACGACGGCCTTGCCCAGTTCTCCAAGATCGCCGACGGCGGCGGCGAAGGCGTCAACAAGTGGTACCGGGTCACGATCGGCGAGGGCCGCAACCGCGAGGTGCGCCGGATGTTCGAGGCGATCGGCCTGACCGTGTCGCGCCTGATCCGCACGCGCTACGGCAGCATGACGCTGCCGCGCGGCCTCAAGCGCGGCCGCTGGGAAGAGATGGAAGAAAACGATGTGCGCGGCCTGATGACCATGATCGGCCTGGACAAGCCGGAGCGCGACAGCGCGCCGCGCGGCCGGACCGATGCGCAGCCGCGGACCGCGGGCGCAAACCCGTTCGACAAGCCGGCCTCGCAGCGCCGTTCGGGGCCGGGACCGGGAGCGGGACCGCGCTCGCGCCAGCCCGACCCGCTGCAGACCGCGCTCGGTTTTCCGGGCGCCGGCCAGCGCCGCAATGCCGGCCAGGGCCGCACGCCCGACCAGGGACCGGGACGCGGGCCGCGTCCCGGCGGCCCGGCAAGATTCACCCCCGGCGGCGCCCAGGGAACGCCGCGCCGCCGTCCTAAAGGTTAAGACTGCGGGTGGATGCTCGCCGCGGTGGCCGGATGGCGCACTGCGGTATTTTTCATTGCGGCGCAGTCCGCATTACCGTATAATTCGATAGTTAACGAAGGTCGCCGCAACAGGATTTAAACAGTTTAGGCGACCCGAAGCCTGAGCAGGCGCAGAAGTAGGGGCAGGCACGCAACAGCATGGTGGCAATCATTGAAGCACAGGTCAAGTTGGCTTGAACGATAAGAAAGATGGGCAGATGCCCATTTTTTTTTTGGCAAACGATTGTGCGCAGGTTGTCGCGGGCCACAGCAAAATTCGGAGAATCGCATTGCAATTGTTGCACTTAATTGAAAAGACCGTTGTCGGCATGGGTTATGACCTGGTCGATTTCGAGCAGGCCGGGCGCGGCCTGCTGCGGGTGTTCATCGACTTCACCGAGGAAGAGGCCGACCGCGGTTTCATCACCGTGGAAGACTGTGAAAAGGTGACGCACCAGCTGCTGCATGTGCTGACCGTGGAAAATGCGAATTACGAGCGGCTCGAAGTATCGTCGCCCGGACTGGACAGGCCGCTGAAGAAGCTGGCGGACTACCGCCGGTTTGCCGGGCAGGAAGCGGTGGTCAAGCTTCGCATGCCCATGGCGGCGGCGGCCAACCGCAAGAATTTCCAGGGCATCCTGCAGGAACCCGAAGAAGACCGGCTCAAGCTTGAATTTGAAGGAAAAGACGGCCCGGCGATGCTCGAGTTTACGCTCGCCGATGTGGACAAGGCACGACTGGTGCCGAAAGTGGATTTTAGGAGTCGCAAAGCATGAGTCGCGAGATTTTACTGTTGGTTGACGCGCTGGCGCGCGAAAAGAACGTGGACAAGGAGGTTGTCTTCGGAGCCCTGGAGCATGCGCTTGCGCAGGCGACCAAGAAACGCTACGAAGGCGATGTCGACATCCGCGTGGCCATCGACCGCGACACGGGCGAGTTCGAAACCTTCCGCCGCTGGCACGTGGTGCCGGACGAGGCAGGCCTGCAGCTGCCGGACCAGGAAATCCTGCTGTTCGAAGCCAAGGACCAGATCGGCGACATCGAGGTCGACGACTTCATCGAGGAGCCGATCGAGTCGGTCGACTTCGGTCGCCGCTTCGCGCAGGACACCAAGCAGGTCGTGCTGCAGCGCATCCGCGACGCCGAGCGCGAGCAGATCCTGGCCGACTTCCTCGAGCGCGGCGACGCGCTGGTCACCGGCACGATCAAGCGCATGGAACGCGGCGACGCGATCGTCGAGTCCGGCAAGATCGAGGCGCGGCTGCCGCGCGACCAGATGATCCCGAAGGAAAACCTGCGCATCGGCGACCGGGTCCGCGCTTATATACAGCGCATCGAGCGCAATGCCCGCGGCCCGCAGGTGATCCTGTCGCGCACCGCGCCGGAATTCATCATGAAGCTGTTCGAGCTGGAAGTGCCTGAAATCGAGCAGGGCCTGCTGGAAATCAAATCGGCGGCGCGCGACGCCGGCGTCCGCGCCAAGATCGCGGTGTTCACCAGCGACAAGCGGATCGACCCGATCGGCACCTGCGTCGGCATGCGCGGTTCGCGCGTGCAGGCCGTGACCGGTGAACTGGGCGGCGAGCGGGTAGACATCGTGCTCTGGTCCGACGATCCGGCGCAGTTCGTGATCGGCGCGCTGGCCCCGGCCAATGTCTCGTCAATCATGGTCGACGAGGAGAAGCATGCGATGGACGTGGTGGTGGACGAGGAAAACCTGGCCATCGCCATCGGCCGCGGCGGCCAGAACGTGCGCCTCGCGGCGGAGCTGACCGGCTGGCAGATCAACATCATGACCGCCGAGGAATCGGCCGACAAGTCCGCGCAGGAAACCGCCGCGGTGCGCCTGCTGTTCATGGAAAAGCTGGACGTCGACCAGGAAGTCGCCGACATCCTGGCCAACGAGGGGTTTTCCAGCCTGGAGGAGATCGCCTACGTGCCGATCACCGAGATGCTGGAAATCGAATCCTTCGACGAGGACACCGTCAACGAGCTGCGCAACCGGGCGCGCGACGCGCTGGTGACCGAGGCGATCGCGTCGGAAGAAGGCCTGGAAGGCATGGAAGAGGCGATGGTCAATTTCGAGGGCATGGACCGTGTCACCGCGGGCAAGCTGGGACTGGCCGGCGTGAAGACGATGGACCAGTTTTCCAGCCTTGCTTACGACGAATTTGGCGCAATACTGGCACTGCCCGCGGACCGTGCGCGCCAGCTGATAGACAATGCATTTGAAGATGTGACCGATGAGGAGATGAAGCTGATCGACTTGAAGTACGACGATCGCGCCAAGGCCCTGCAGGCCAAGGCGTGGAGCCTGGCAGCTGTCAAGTAAGCCGGTTTCCACATCATCCACCGCGTCACATAGAAAAGAGGACTGAATGGCGAGTAACAACGTAGCCCAATTTGCCACCGAGCTGAAGATGCCGGCTGACCTGCTGTTGACACAGCTGCGCGCAGCCGGGGTCGAAAAGAGCTCGACCGACGACCAGCTGTCCAAGGAAGACAAGGACAAGCTTCTTGGTCATCTGCGGCGCGCGCATGGTGTGGCACCCGACAGCGAAAAGAAGAAGATCACCCTGACCCGCAAGGAAACCACCGAGATCAAGCAGGCCGACGCCACGGGCAAGTCGCGCACGATCCAGGTTGAAGTCCGCAAGAAGCGCACCTTTGTGCAGCGCATGGATACGCCGCCGGAACCGGCGCCGGTCCAGCAGGCCGCACCCGTCGTGGACGAGGCTGAAATCGCCCGCCGCGAGGAAGAGGCGCGCCGTCAGGCCGAGCAGGCCGCACGGCAGCAGGCCGAGCTGAAGGAGCGCCAGGAACGCCTGGCCGCGCTGGAAGCCGAGCGCCAGCTGCAGGAAGAAGCCGAGGCACGCGCCGCGCAGAAGGCAGCCAGCGAAAAGGCGGCTGCCGAAGCCAATGCCCGCAAGGCAGCCGCGCAGGCGCCGGTCCAGGCAGCGGCAGCGGCGGCAGCGCCCGTCGCCGCCCCGAAAGTGGACCCGGCCGTCGAGGAAGCCAAGCGCGCCGCCGCCGAGGAAGCCGCGAAGAAGCGCGAGCAGGACGCGAAGGAAGCGGCCGAGCGCGCCGCGGCCGTCGACCGCGCACGCAAGGCGGTCGCCGACGAGGTCGCGCAGATCAAGGCGATGATGAATGCGCCGCGCCGCGTGATCAAGGCCCCGGAACCGGCGCCCGCGCCGGCCCCGGTGGCGAAGGCCAAGCCGGAAGGCACGCTGCACAAGCCGACCGACAAGAAGCCCGACGCCAAGAAGGATGACAAGAAGCCCGCGGTCACGCCGGACAAGAAGTCGATCAAGTCGGCCAATGTCTCGTCGACCTGGCAGGATGACGCCAAGAAACGCGGCGGTCCCGGCATCAAGACCCGCGGCAACACGGGCGGCGGTGGCCGTGACGGCTGGCGCGCCGGCCCGCGCGGCGGACGCCGCGGCGGCCATAGCGACGATCGGGAAAGCAATTTCCAGGCGCCGACCGAGGCAGTGGTCAAGGACATCAGCGTGCCGGAAACCATTACCGTGGCCGAACTGGCGCACAAGATGGCGGTCAAGGCTTCCGAGGTCATCAAGCACCTGATGAAACTGGGCCAGATGGTCACCATCAACCAGGTGCTGGACCAGGAAACGGCGATGATTCTCGTCGAGGAAATGGGCCACACCGCGCATGCGGCGAAACTGGACGATCCGGAAGCGCTGCTGCAGGACGGCGACGAGCATGCGGACGCCGAGCAGGTGGCGCGCGCGCCGGTCGTGACCGTCATGGGCCACGTCGACCACGGCAAGACCTCGCTGCTGGACTACATCCGGCGCGCCAAGGTGGCGTCCGGCGAGGCCGGCGGCATCACGCAGCACATCGGCGCCTACCACGTGCAGACGCCGCGCGGCATGATCACCTTCCTCGACACCCCGGGCCACGAGGCGTTCACCGCCATGCGTGCCCGCGGCGCCAAGGCGACCGACATCGTCATCCTGGTGGTGGCGGCGGACGACGGCGTGATGCCGCAGACCAAGGAAGCGATTGCCCATGCGAAGGCTGCGGGCGTGCCGCTGGTGGTGGCGATCAACAAGATCGACAAGCCGGGCGGCAACCTCGACCGCGTTCGCCAGGAACTGATTGCCGAGCAGGTCGTGCCCGAAGAGTACGGCGGCGATTCGCCGTTCGTGCCGGTGTCGGCCAAGACTGGCGAAGGCGTCGACGCGCTGCTGGAGCAGGTGCTGTTGCAGGCCGAGGTGCTGGAGCTGACGGCGTCGATCGACTCGCCTGCACGCGGCCTGGTGATCGAAGCCAAGCTCGACAAGGGCCGCGGTCCGGTCGCGACCATCCTGGTGCAGTCCGGCACCCTGCGCCGCGGCGACGTGGTGCTGGCGGGTTCGGCTTATGGCCGCGTCCGTGCAATGCTGGATGAAAACGGGAAATCGATCAGCGAAGCGGGTCCATCGCTTCCGGTCGAGATCCAGGGCCTGACCGAGGTGCCGAATGCCGGCGAGGAAGTCATGGTCATGTCCGACGAGCGCAAGGCGCGCGAAATCGGCCTGTTCCGCCAGGGCAAGTTCCGCGACGTAAAGCTGGCCAAGCAGCAGGCAGCGAAGCTGGAAAACATGTTCGAGCAGATGGCCGAAGGCGAAGTCAAGTCGCTGCCGATGATCATCAAGACCGACGTGCAGGGTTCGCAGGAAGCGCTGGTGCAGTCGCTGCAGAAGCTCTCCACCAGCGAAGTCCGTGTCCAGGTCGTGCATGCGGGCGTTGGCGGCATCACCGAGTCGGACGTCAACCTGGCGGTCGCCTCGAAAGCGGTCATCATCGGCTTCAACACCCGGGCTGACGCCCAGGCGCGCAAGCTGGCGGAATCCAACGGCGTCGACATCCGTTACTACAACATCATTTACGATGCGGTGGACGAGATCAAGGCGGCAATGTCGGGCATGCTGGCGCCGGAGAAGCGCGAGAGCAATATCGGCCTGGTCGAAATCCGCCAGGTCATCATGGTCAGCAAGGTCGGCGCGATTGCCGGTTGCTACGTGCTCGAAGGCGTGGCCCGTCGCGGTGCATCGGCAAGGCTGCTGCGCAACAACGTGGTGGTCTGGACCGGCGAGCTCGATTCGCTCAAGCGCTTCAAGGACGACGTCAAGGAAGTCAAGTCCGGCTTCGAATGCGGCCTGACGCTGAAGAACTTCAACGACATCCAGGAAGGCGACCAGCTCGAGCTGTTCGAAGTCCAGGAGGTGGCGCGCACGCTGTAAGGCGGCAACCCGTCAAACCGGTCGGGATTCAGCGGTGTACGATGTACATCGCCGGATCCCGATTTTTTTGGCTGGAACGCGCCAGCATGCGCCGCCGTCGGCCGGGAATCAGCGGAAAAGGCGGCGAAGCGCTTGCCGGACCGTCCACTCCGCAAGACGCCCGCGCCAGAAGGCCTGCCCCTGTTTTTGCGGGCACGCCATCCACTCATCAAACACCACACTCCATCATCATGGCCAAACACAGCAAAACCATGCCGGCCCGCGGATTGCGCGTGGCCGACCAGATCCAGCGCGACCTGGCGGAAATCATCGCCTATGAACTCAAGGACCCCCGGGTCGGCATGATCACGCTGACCGAAGTCCAGCTCACCCCGGACTATGCGCATGCCAAGGTGTTCTTCACCACCCTGGCCGACGACCCGGAAACCGTGCGCAACACAGTGCAGGGCTTGTCCAAGGCCGCCGGCTTCATCCGGCTGCAGCTGGGCAAGCGCGTGACCATCCATACCTTGCCGGAACTGCATTTCGTGCACGACCAGTCGACCGCGCGCGGTTCGGCGCTGTCCAAACTGATAGACGAAGCCAACGCCACCCGCGCGCTGGATGCGGATGAAGGCTGACGCACGGCCGAAGCGCGTGCGCGTGCCGGTCCACGGCGTGCTGCTGCTCGACAAGCCGGCCGGCCTGTCGAGCAATGACGCGCTGATCAAGGCCAAGCGCCTGCTCAATGCGGAAAAGGCCGGCCATACCGGCACGCTGGACCCGTTCGCCACCGGCCTGCTGCCGCTGTGCTTCGGCGAGGCGACCAAGTTTGCGCAGGACCTGTTGGACGCCGACAAGACCTATGAGACCACGGTCCATCTCGGCGTCACGACCAGCACCGGCGACACCGAGGGCGAGGTCATCGACAACCGGCCGGTCGACGTCAGCCCGGAGCAGATCGAGGCGGCGCTGGCCGCTTTCCGCGGTCCGATCGACCAGGTGCCGCCGATGCATTCGGCGCTCAAGCGGGACGGCCGGCCGCTGTACGAATATGCGCGGGCCGGCATCACGCTGGAACGCGAGGCGCGGCGGGTCACCATTCATGCGCTGACGCTGCTGGGCTGGGAGCCGCCATTCCTGCGGCTGGCGGTCACCTGCAGCAAGGGCACGTACATCCGCGTGCTGGGCGAGGATATCGGCGCGGCCCTGGGCTGCGGCGCGCACCTGAACGCGCTGCGCCGCACCGCGGTCGGCAACCTGTCGATCGCGCAGGCGGTCACGCTGGAGCAGCTGGCCGGGCTGCCCGAGCCGGATCGCGCGGCCAGCCTGGCGCCGGTCGATGCGCTGCTGTCGAGTTTCCCCCAGCTGATGCTGGACGACGAGCTGTCCCGCCGCTTCCTGCACGGGCAGCGGCTGGCGCTGGCCGGCATGGAGGGATTGCCGCAGGCGGGCAGGGTGCGAGTGTATCGCCAGAGCGACAGCCGGCTGCTCGGCACCGCGCAGCTGATGGACTACGGCGTGCTCGCGCCGGAACGCCTGGTCAAGTCATAGCCTGCCGCAGCGCAGACGGCGGGCGCCGCGGGCTGCGCCCGGCGGCGAGTCATTTGCGCTTTGTTGAATCCGGCTCCCGGGCCGCGGCACATCGCCGGTTCCGGGCATGCCGGTTTGCCGTTGTTATCGGCCCACTGTTGCCAACCCGTTGAAATAAAGGGATTTTTCGGAGATTCGTGCGTCGCAGCATGATACAATGCGCGTCTTCCGTTATTCCGCCCCACACGCAGACAAGAGATCATGTCAAATATCAAACGCGCAATTCGCAACATCGCCATCATCGCCCACGTCGATCACGGCAAAACCACGCTGGTCGACCAGCTGCTTCGCCAGTCCGGCACGTTCCGCGATAACCAGCATGTCGATGCGCGCGTGATGGACTCCAACGACCTCGAAAAGGAACGCGGCATCACCATCCTGTCGAAGAACTGCGCGGTCGAATACGAAGGCACCCATATCAATATCGTCGACACCCCGGGCCACGCCGACTTCGGCGGCGAGGTCGAGCGCGTGCTGTCGATGGTCGACAGCGTGCTGCTGCTGGTGGACGCGGTCGAAGGCCCGATGCCGCAGACCCGCTTCGTGACGCGCAAGGCGCTGGCGCTGGGCCTGAAGCCCATCGTCGTGGTCAACAAGATCGACCGTCCGGGCGCACGTCCTGACTGGGTCATCAACGCGACCTTCGAACTGTTCGACAAGCTGGGCGCCACGGAAGAACAACTCGATTTCCCGGTCGTCTTCGCCTCGGCGCTGAACGGCTATGCGTCGCTCGACGCCGAAGTCCGCGAAGGCACCATGAAGCCGCTGTTCGACGCCGTGCTGCAACACGTTCCGGCCCGCGAGGACGACGTCGACGGCCCGTTGCAACTGCAGATCTCCTCGCTGGATTATTCCTCCTACGTCGGCAAGATCGGTATCGGCCGCATCACCCGCGGCCGCGTCCGCGCGCTGCAGGACGTCATCATCATGGACGGCCCTGAAGGCACGCCGGTGAAGGCGCGTATCAACCAGGTACTGAATTTCAAGGGCCTCGAGCGCGTGATCGTGGACGAGGCGGTTGCCGGCGACATCGTGCTGATCAACGGCATCGAGGACCTCGGCATCGGCACCACGGTATGCGCGCCGGAACGTCCGGACGCGCTGCCGATGCTGAAGGTCGACGAGCCGACGCTGACCATGAACTTCATGGTCAACAGCTCGCCGCTGGCCGGCCGCGAAGGCAAGTTCGTCACCAGCCGCCAGCTGCGCGACCGCCTGGAACGTGAACTGAAGGCCAACGTCGCGCTGCGCGTGATGCCGACCGACGACGACACCACGTTCGAAGTGTCGGGCCGCGGTGAACTGCACCTGACCATCCTGATCGAAAACATGCGCCGCGAAGGCTACGAGCTGGCGGTGTCCCGTCCGCGCGTGGTGTTCAAGATGGTCGATGGCGTGCGCCACGAGCCGTTCGAGCTGCTGTCGGTCGACGTCGAGGAAAACCACCAGGGCGGCGTGATGGAAGAACTGGGCCGCCGCCGCGGCGACCTGCAGGACATGCAGCCGGACGGCAAGGGCCGCGTGCGCCTCGAGTACCGCATCCCGGCCCGTGGCCTGATCGGTTTCCAGGGCGAGTTCATGACCCTGACCCGCGGCACCGGCCTGATGAGCCATATTTTCGACGACTACGCGCCTGTCGATAACACCAAGGGCGAGATGGCCGGCCGTCGCAACGGCGTGCTGATCTCGCAGGATGACGGCGCAGCCGTTGCCTACGCACTGTGGAAGCTGCAGGACCGCGGCCGCATGTTCGTCGTCCACAACGACCCGGTGTACGAGGGCATGATCATCGGCATTCACTCCCGTGACAATGACCTGGTCGTCAACCCGATCAAGGGCAAGCAGCTGACCAACGTGCGTTCGTCCGGCACCGACGAAGCGGTGCGCCTGGTGCCGCCGATCCAGATGTCGCTCGAATACGCTGTCGAATTCATCGACGACGACGAACTGGTCGAAGTCACGCCGAAGAGCATTCGCCTGCGCAAGCGCTACCTGAAAGAGCACGAGCGCAAGAAGGCGTCGCGCGAAGCCGCATAAGCAACAGCGGACCGCAGATCCACCCGCGCAAGCAGTCGCCCCTGGCGGCGGCCTGCGCGGGTTTTTTATTGGGCGCGGCTTCCGCATCGGGAGTGGCCCCGGTCTTGCAGCAACGTCCCGGCGCTTCACGCCAGTGCATGGCGTTGCCTGAGAACCTGTGGAGGCGCTCGCCCCAGCCGGTCTGCCGGTTTTGGCCCGAAACGCAAAAAATGCGCGCTTTCCTTCCCAGCCCGACCCGCTGCCGGCGTGCCCGAAGCCGCTGGCTGCCGCCTGCCCGACACTGGGCGTTCCCGAATAGTTGTCACTCCTGCCACGTCCTCCCGGCGTTCGACCTTCCTCTCCTGAATTAGCCCGAAAAACCCTGCCTGTTTCCGGCATGGACCCCTAAAGAGTGCGTATAAGCTGTCGATAACTTTACAGAAGGCAATTTTGTGTAAAGCACTTTCTGAAAAGGTCAAATCCATGCACGCCACCGTCTCGCCCAGCACTGTCTCCTCCCACAACAACGCCCACTCCGCTTCCCACGTCAGCCACGCCGACATCGGCTCCGGCAACGAATACTTGGCCTTCAAGCTGGGCGAAGAGGAATACGGCATCGACATCCTGAAGGTGCAGGAAATTCGCGGCTATGAAAACGTCACGCGGATCGCAAACGCGCCGGAGTTCATCAAGGGCGTGATCAACCTGCGCGGCATCATCGTGCCCATCGTCGACATGCGCATCAAGTTCAATCTGGGTGAGCCGAGCTACGACCAGTTCACCGTCGTGATCATCCTGTCGATCGCAGGGCGGGTAATGGGCATGGTGGTCGACAGCGTTTCCGACGTGACCACGCTGCAGCCCGACCAGATCCGCCCGGCGCCGCAGATGGGTTCGGCGCTCAACACCGACTACCTGGTCGGCCTCGGCACGGTTGAAGAGCGGATGCTGATCCTGCTCGACATCGAGCGGCTGATGTCGTCCGCCGAAATGGGCTTGCTGCAGCAAGCCTGAACCAGGAAAGCCCGAGGACAGTAATGACTATCCGTAACCTGAAAGTACGCACGAGGCTGGCCCTGGGTTTCGGCGCCATGATCGTGGTCGTCTCCGGCGTGGCTTCGGTCGGGCTGTTGAAGATGACGCAGATCGAGCACCGGCTGGAAAACATCGTCGGCATCAATAACGTTGCGACAGCGCAGGTCATGGCAATGCGCGGCACGGTGTTGGACCGGATGATCGCGTTGCGCAATCTGGCCCTGCTTTCCGATCCGGCCGATGTCAAGCAGGAGGCCGACCGCATCACGGCGCAGGCGCGCAAGTACGGCGAAGCAGAGGCGCGACTCGGCGGCCTGTTCAAGTCCAACGTCGAGACGACGCCGGAAGAAAAGGCAGGATTGGAGCGGATTCGCGAGTTCAGCCAGGCGGCAGCGCCCATCATCGAACGCGCGGCGAAGGCCGGCTCGAATAATGACGCCGACACGGCGAAGAAAATCCTGATCGGCGATCTTCGCCAGGTCCAGCGCAAATGGGTGGAAAGCCTCAACGACCTGGCCGCGGTCGAGGAAAAGCTGGCCGCGCAGGCAACCGCGGAAGCGGCCCAGAGCTATGCCCAGGCACGCAACCTGATGCTGGCCATCAGCGCGCTGGCGCTGCTGATCGCAGCGGCGGCAGGCATGCTGATCGCTCGTTCGCTGACCCGCCAGCTCGGCGGCGAGCCGGACGAGGCGGCCAGCGTCGCGTCGCGCATTGCGGCCGGCGACCTCGCCACGGCGATCCCGCTGCGCGAGGGCGACCGCAGCAGCATGATGTTCGCCATGAAAACCATGCGCGACGACCTTGCTGGCATCGTCACCCAGGTCCGCTCGGGCACCGACACGATTGCCACTGCTTCCGGCCAGATCGCATCCGGCAACCTGGACCTGTCCTCGCGCACCGAGGAGCAGGCGTCGTCGCTGGAAGAGACCGCGTCGTCGATGGAAGAGCTGACTTCGACCGTCAAGCAGAATGCCGACAATGCGCGCCAGGCAAGGCAGCTTGCGGCAACGGCGTCGAGCGTCGCTTCCGAAGGCGGCAGCGTCGTGGCGCAAGTGGTCGAGACCATGGGCGCAATCGACGCGTCGTCGCGCAAGATCGTCGACATCATTTCGGTCATCGACGGCATCGCTTTCCAGACCAACATCCTGGCGCTGAATGCCGCGGTGGAAGCGGCGAGGGCCGGCGAGCAGGGCCGCGGCTTCGCGGTGGTGGCGAGCGAGGTGCGCAGCCTGGCGCAGAAGAGCGCCGCCGCGGCGCGCGAGATCAAGGGCCTGATCGGCGACTCGGTGGACAAGGTCGAGGCCGGCGGGCGGCTTGTGGCGCAGGCCGGCGCGACGATGCAGGACGTCGTCACCAGCGTGCAGCGGGTCAGCGACATCATGGCCGAGATCAGCGCGGCCAGCACCGAACAGAGTGCTGGCATCGAGCAGGTGAACCAGGCCATCGCGCAGATGGACCAGGTCACGCAGCAGAACGCGGCGCTGGTGGAAGAGGCTGCCGCTGCGGCCGGCTCGATGCAGGACCAGGCAGCGAGCCTGTCGCGGGTGGTCGGCATCTTCCGGCTGGCCGACAACGGCGTGCAGCAGCCGGTTGTCCCGGCAAGGTCGGCGGGACCGGCCGGCGCGATCGAGCCGGCGGGCCTGCGCCCGGCGACGCTTCCGGGTGCAGGTCGCCTGCCGGCGGCAGCAGGGCGCAGCATGGCGCGGCCAGCAGCGCCGTTGCCATCGTCCGCCGGCGCCGACGGGGATTGGGAAACGTTCTAAACTGCGCGCCGGCCGACTGCCGGCCGCATGTCCACGGAAGACCTAACACATGCCAGTAGCAACCATGCAGGACGAAGTCGAAGACATCTTTCTCGGAAGGCAGCCCATCGTCGACCGGGCGCAGCAGCTTCACGGTTTCGAGCTCCTGTTCCGCAACAGCCGGGCCAATCATGCAGCGGTCTCGGACGACCGGGCAGCGACGTCGACCGTCATCGTCCATACCCTCAGCGAGTTCGGCATCGACAGCGTGCTGGGCGGTTTTTCCGGTTTCATCAACTGCGACGCCAGCTTCCTGATGAGCGACGCCATCGCGCTGCTGCCGCCGGAAAAGGTGGTGCTGGAACTGCTCGAATCGACCGTCAGCGACGCCGAGATCCAGCGCCGCTGCCTGCAGCTGAAGTCGCTCGGCTTCCGGCTGGCGCTCGACGACTTCCAGGGCGCGACCGACTATAACCGCGGCCTGCTGCCGATGATGGACATCATCAAGGTCGACATCAACGGCCTGTCCGCGGCCCAGCTCGACCTGCTGTCGCGCGACGTCCGCACGCTCAACGCGATCCGCCTCGCCGAAAAGGTGGAAACCGCCGAGCAGTTCCGGCACTGCTTCGAGCTTGGCTACCACCTGTTCCAGGGCTATCACTTTTCACGGCCGGAAATGGTCAGCGGCCGCCGGCTGTCGCCTTCCCACATGGCCTTGCTGCGGCTGCTGACGATGCTGCAGCAGGATGCAGACATCCGCCAGATCGAGGACGTGTTCAAGCACAATCCCGCATTGGCGGTCAACCTGCTGCGCCTGGCCAATTCCGCGGCGATGGGACAGCGCCAGCCCCTGCGCTCGGTGGCGAATGCGATCGTCGTGCTGGGGCGGCGCCAGCTGCAGCGCTGGCTGCTGCTGCTGATGCTGGCCACCGCCGACCAGGGCCAGGCCGCGCGGCCTGCGCTGCTGCACATGGCCGCCACCCGCGGCAAGTTGATGGAGCTGCTGATGCTGCAGGACCATCCGACGCACGCCGACAGCGCCTTCGTGGCCGGCATCGTGTCGGTGATGGACGCGCTGCTGGGCCAGCCGATGCAGCAGGTGGTCGACGCGCTGGGCCTGGCCGACGACATGCGCGCCGCGCTGCTGCAGCGCAGCGGCCCGATCGGCCGGACGCTGGGGCTGGTCGAGGCGCTGGAAGGCGACGACGACCGGGCCGTGCTGGCCTATCTCGACGAGGACGAGCGGCGGGCGGCGAAAAAGCTCAACCATAGCCAGGGCCTGGCGCTGGCATGGGCAAACCAGGTATTGCAGGCCGCATGATGCGCGAAGCCACCGCAGGTAGCGCCACCGCCGCGAAGATCCGCGTGCTGGTGGTGGACGACTCGGCGCTGATCCGCAGCGTGCTGCGCGAGATCATCGGCAGCCAGCCCGACATGGAAGTGGTCGGCGTCGCGCCGGACCCGATCGTGGCCCGCGAGATGATACGGCGGCTCGATCCGGACGTGCTGACGCTGGACGTCGAGATGCCGCGCATGGACGGCCTGGATTTCCTTGAAAAACTGATGCGGCTGAGGCCGATGCCGGTCGTCATGGTGTCGACCCTGACCGAGCGCGGCTCGGAAATCACGATGCGTGCGCTGGAGCTGGGCGCGGTCGACTTCGTGACCAAGCCGAAGATATCCATCCAGCACGGCATGCAGGACTATGCCGACACGATCGCCGACAAGATCAGGACGGCTGCGCGGGCGCGGATCCGGCGCGCCGCGCCCGCGGCGGCGACTGCTGCGCCGGCGCTGCTGCAGTCGCTGGGCAACCCGCTCGCCAGCAGCGAAAAGCTGATCATCATCGGCGCCTCCACCGGCGGCACCGAGGCGATCCGGGAATTCCTGGTGCAGATGCCGCCGGACTGTCCCGGCATCATGATCGTGCAGCACATGCCCGAGGGATTCACGCGCTCGTTCGCGCAGCGGCTCGACGGCCTCTGCCGCATCTCGGTGGCCGAGGCGGCCCACGGCGAGCGGGTGCTGCCGGGCCATGCCTACCTCGCGCCCGGGCATTCGCACCTGCTGCTGGCGCGCAGCGGCGCCAATTACGTGACCGCGCTGGACCAGGGGCCGCCGGTCAACCGCCACCGGCCCTCGGTCGACGTGCTGTTCCGTTCGGCCGCGCTGCACGCGGGCAAGAACGCGGTGGGCGTCATCCTGACCGGCATGGGCCGGGACGGCGCGGCCGGCATGCTGGCGATGCGGGAGGCGGGCGCGTGGAATGTCGCGCAGGACGAAGCAAGCTGCGTGGTGTTCGGCATGCCGCGCGAAGCCATCGCGGCAGGCGCCACGCACGAGACCGCGCCGCTGAAGGAATTGCCGGGCATGGTGCTCGGCCACCTGGCGCGGCACGGCGGCCGGTCGCTGCGGGTGTAGAAGGATTGATGTAACGCGCCGGCGGATGTCTTGCCGGTCTAAAGTTTCACCGTGACGTGCCGATATGCAGATGTCGGTTTAAAGAGTTAATGGAGCAATGATGGCTGATCCCAAAATGAAGTTTCTGGTGGTGGACGATTTCTCGACGATGCGCCGCATCGTGCGCAACCTGCTGAAGGAACTGGGCTATAGCAATGTCGACGAGGCCGAAGACGGCGCGATGGCGCTGACCAAGCTGAAGAACGAGCAGTTCGACTTCGTCATCTCGGACTGGAACATGCCGGTGATGAACGGCCTCGACATGCTCAAGAGCATCCGCGCCGACGCCGCGCTGGCCAAGCTGCCGGTGCTGATGGTGACGGCGGAGGCGAAGAAGGAAAACATCATCGCCGCCGCCCAGGCCGGCGCCAACGGCTACGTGGTCAAGCCGTTCACGGCCGCGACCCTGGATGAGAAGCTGGCGAAGATTTTCGAGAAACTCGAAAAAGTCGGAGCCTGAGATGGACGCCGCGCGCCCGGTCGTGACGGCTGATGCGGCAGCGGACGACCCGTCGCCGACGCAGGAAGCCCTGCTGGCGCGGGTCGGACAGATGACGCGCAGCCTGCACGACAGCCTGCGCGGCCTGGACTTCGACAAGCTCGCCGCCCGCGCCGCGCATGACATCCCCGATGCGCGCGACCGGCTCGACTACGTTGCCCGGATGACCGAGCAGGCGGCGCAGAAGGTGCTCAACGCGACCGAGGCGGCCAGCCCGCTGCAGGAGCGGATCGGCGGCGGCGCCAGGTCGCTGGCGCAGCAGTGGCGCCAGGAGCTCGAGGGCCATGGCGCAGCGACGCCGCTGGCCGGGGCGACGCTGGCCTACCTGGAGCAGACGGCCGGCGACAGCGACCTGACGCGGCAGCAGCTGATGGACATCATGATGGCCCAGGACTTCCAGGACCTGACGGGCCAGGTGATCCGCAAGGTCACCGAGCTTGCGCACGGACTGGAGCAGCAGCTGGTGCAGCTGCTGGTCGACTATGCGCCGGGCGACCTGAAGCGCGAGGCGCAGGGCGGCCTGCTCAACGGCCCGCAGATCAATCCGGGCGCCAGCCCGGACGTCGTGGCCGACCAGACCCAGGTCGACGACCTGCTCGAAAGCCTCGGCTTCTGACCGGGCCGCGTTTTCCAATCCCACGATCCCACTCCCGCCAGCCAAACACATGTCCCACTCCGGTTTCCTGGTTCGCACCGCCTTGCTCGACCCGTCCCGCAAGGTGGTCGCGCATGAAGTCGACTGGCAGCGGGCCGGCGCCGCGCCGGCCGATGCGCTGCTGCCGCTGCTGAACGCGGCGCTGCATGACGAAGAGAAGGGCTGGCTGATGGCCGACGGCCACCTGGTCGTGCCGCTGGCGCCGTCCGCGCTGGCTGCGCTGGCGGACACGCCGCTGCCGCCGAGGGGCATGACGATCGCCGTCGGCGCCGACACGCTCGATGGCGCGGACGGCGCGGCGCTGGCCGACGACCTGCGCCGCCGCGGCTACGGCCTCGCGCTGCGCGACGCCGACGGGCAGACGATCAACCCGGCGCTGTTCGCGCACGCGACCCAGCTGCAGCTCGATGGCGCGACGCCGGAATTGCCGGTGCGGCTCAAGCGGGTGATCCAGCAGCGCCGCGCTGGCGCCCGGATCGCGCTCTGCAATATCGGCGAGTGGGCGCATTACGAAACCTGCGCGAAGGCAGGGCTGGACGTCTACACGCAGAAGCTGCTGCGGGCGGCTGCCCCGGCGCAGGCCGCGCGCGGGCTCAATCCGGCGCAGGCGGTGATCCTGCAGCTGATGGACCTGGTCACGCGCAATGCCGACATCCGCGACATCGAGGCGGTGCTCAAGCGCGATCCGGCCATTTCCTACAAGCTGTTCCGCTATATCAATTCGGTGGGTTTCGGCCTCGGCTCGGAAATCCACTCGATTCGCCATGCAGTGACCATGCTGGGCTACAGCACGCTGTACCGCTGGCTGGCGCTGCTGCTGGCCACGGCCAGCGCCAGCGATTATGCCGCGCCGCTGATGAAGACCGCGATCATCCGCGGCCGCTTCGCCGAACTGCTGGGCGTGACGCTGCTGCCGAAAAACGAGGCGGAAAACCTGTTCGTCGCCGGCATGTTCTCGGTGCTCGACCGGCTGCTCGGCCAGCCTATGGAAGAGGTGCTGACCCAGATCCCGCTGTCGGAGGCGCTGTGCGAGGCGCTGCTGTCGCGCACCGGCATCTACGGACCGTTCCTGGCGCTGGCGGAGAGCTGCGAGCAGGCCGACGGCGCCAGCGCCGCGCTGGCCGATGCGCTGTTCCTGAGCGCCGACCAGGTCAACCGCGCGCATCTTGCCGCGCTGGCCTGGGCGCAGAACCTGAAGCTGTAGCCGCCGTTCCCGGTCCGGGAAGCCGAATCCTCGCCGCCTGGCCGCACGTCCCGGTCCCAACACCCGAACAGCGCCTGTTTCGCCGCGCTTTTCCGCGCACGGCCACGCCACGCCGGCATCGATAATCGCTGCTGGCTTCCCACGTCCGCGCCGCAGCGCCGGCGTGCAGGGAGCGGGAGCGCCGCATGGCCGAAGACAGCGAACTGGAAAAAACCGAACCAGCCTCACAGAAACGCCTGGACGATGCGCGCGAACAGGGCAACGTGCCGCGTTCGCGCGAACTCGCGACCTGCAGCGTGCTGCTGGCCGCCGGCTGCGCGTTGTGGATGCTGGGCGAGAAACTGATCGCGCAGCTCGGCAGCCTGCTCAGCAACAGCCTGGTGTTCGAGCGCGAGCAGGCCTACGACATGAACCTGCTGGTCACGCGCGCGGCGTCGCTGCTGGTCGACGTGCTGCTGGCATTCGCGCCGGTGGCCGGCGTGCTGATGCTGGTGGCGATCGGCGCGCCGCTGCTGATCGGCGGCTGGAACTTCAGCACCAAGGCCTTCATGCCCAGCTTCGACAAGCTCAATCCGCTGACCGGCCTGACCCGCATGGTGTCGACGCATTCGCTGGTGGAGCTGGGCAAGGCGCTGGGCAAGACCGTGCTGGTCGGCTACGTTGCGTGGATCGTGGTGCGCGGCAAGCAGGAAGCGGTGATGGCGCTGGCGCTGGAGCCGCTGAACGTCGGCAGCGCGCATCTCGGGCACCTGCTGCTGCAATGCTTCATGCTGATCGTGTTCTCGCTGGTCGCCATTGCCGCGGTCGACGTGCCTTACCAGCTATGGCAGCACGCCAGCAAGCTGAAGATGACACGCGAGGAGCAGCGGCAGGAAGCCAAGGAATCCGAGGGCAACCCGGAGATCAAGGCCAAGATCCGGGCGACCCAGCGCGAGATGGCGCGCCGCCGGATGATGGCGGAGATCCCGACCGCCGACGTGGTCGTCACCAACCCGACCCACTATGCGGTGGCGCTGAAGTACACCGAGGGCAAGATGGGCGCGCCGCGCGTGATCGCCAAGGGCGCCGACGAAGTGGCCGCGAAGATTCGCGAACTGGCGGCCGAGCACAATGTGCCGCTGCTGGAAGCGCCGCCGCTGGCCCGCGCGCTGTTCCGCCATGCCGAGCTGGGCGACGAGATACCGGAGGCGCTGTACACCGCGGTGGCGGAAGTGCTCGCCTATGTGTTCCAGCTGAAGGCGCATGCCAGCCAGGGCGGGCTGCGGCCGACCGCGCCGACGGCGCTGGAAGTGCCGCCGGGGATGGACCCGCACAATGAGCAGGGCGAGCAGGGATAGCAGGATAGGGCGCCTGGCGCCTGCCGGTTGCGCGCTGCCTGCCGGGCACCGCAGTTTCGAACATGCCGCGCCCGGACGTGCGCTGGACGAGACCAGTTGGCCACCGGCCATGCGCTATCGATGCATTGTTGATAACGCCGGGCGTCCCGACGGCGACGGCCAGGCGTTTCCCGGGCCCGCTGTCTTGGAAAAAGCCCGCATTTCCCCTGCTGTTCCTCTCATGCAACTTCTCCTGCCTGCCCAATAATGCTCTCCTAGCACCAGCCGATGCGCCGTCCGGGCGCCGGCCCGTACCCCAGGAGCGGATTTGACAACTATCTCAACATCGACATCGACAGGCGCCGTGCAATGAACGGGATGACGCTTCCGGCCTGGCTGCGCGGCGCCAATACCAAGGCGCTGGCCGCGCCGATCATCATCATCATGATGCTGGCGATGATGGTGCTGCCGCTGCCGGCCATGGCGCTGGACATGTTCTTCAGCTTTAACATCGCGCTGTCGGTCATCATCCTGCTGACCAGCCTGTACACCATCAAGCCGCTGGACTTCATGGCCTTCCCGGCGGTGCTGCTGGTGTCGACCATGCTGCGGCTGTCGCTCAACGTCGCCTCCACCCGCGTCGTGCTGACCGAAGGCCACACCGGCCCGGACGCGGCCGGCAAGGTGGTCGAGGCCTTCGGCCACTTCCTGATCGGCGGCAACTACACGGTCGGCATCGTGGTGTTCGTCATCCTCACTATCATCAACTTCACCGTCGTCACCAAGGGCGCGGGCCGCATTGCCGAAGTCGGCGCGCGCTTCGCGCTGGACGCGATGCCGGGCAAGCAGATGGCGATCGATGCCGACCTGAACGCCGGCCTGATCGCCGAGGCCGAAGCCCGCCGCCGCCGCACCGAAGTGGCGCAGGAAGCCGAGTTCTACGGCGCGATGGACGGTGCGTCCAAGTACGTGCGCGGCGACGCCGTCGCCGGCATCATGGTCACCCTGATCAACGTGGTCGGCGGCCTGGTGGTGGGCATGGTCCAGCATGACATGGCCTTCGATGCGGCGATCAAGAACTACACGCTGCTGGCGATCGGCGACGGCCTGGTCGCGCAGCTGCCTTCGCTGATCATCTCCACCGCGGCCGGCGTCATCGTCTCGCGGGTGGCGAGCGAGCAGGACATCGGCAGCCAGCTGGTGAACCAGCTCTTCGCCAAGCCGCAGGTGCTGTATATCACTGCCGGCATCCTGGGCGGCATGGGCATCATTCCCGGCATGCCGCACGTGCCCTTCCTGTTCCTCGCCGGCCTGATGGGCGGCGGCGCCTACCTGATCAAGAAGCGCGCGGACCAAGCCGCGACGGCCGCCCCGGTGGAAGCGCCGCCGGCGCTGCCCGCGCCGGAAAACGAGGAAGCGACCTGGCAGGACATCGTGCCGGTCGACACGCTGGGCCTGGAAGTGGGCTACCGTCTCATCCCGCTGGTCGACAAGTCGCAGGGCGGCGAGCTGCTCAAGCGCATCAAGGGCATACGCAAGAAGTTCGCGCAGGAAGTCGGTTTCCTGTCTCCGCCAGTGCATATCCGCGACAACCTGGAACTCAAGCCTTCCGGTTACCGCATTGCGCTGAAAGGCGTGGAGATCGGCGCCGGCGAAGCGCATTCCGGCCAGTTCCTGGCGATCAATCCCGGCATGGTGACCGGCACGCTGCCCGGCGCCATCACCAGCGACCCGGCGTTCGGCCTGCCGGCCACCTGGATCGACGCCAGCCTGCGCGACGAAGCCCAGGCCATGGGCTACACCGTGGTCGACGCCGGCACCGTGGTCGCCACGCACCTGAACCACCTGATCACGCTGCACGCGGCCGAGCTGCTGGGCCGCGGCGAACTGCAGCAGCTGATCGACCACCTGAACAAGGAATCGCCGAAGCTGATGGAAGACCTGGTGCCCAAGCTGCTGCCGCTGTCGACGCTGCAGAAGGTGCTGCAGAACCTGCTTGCCGAGGGCATCCATATCCGCGACATGCGCACGATCGTCGAGACCCTGGCCGAGAACGCCAGCCATTTCCAGGACGCCGGCGACCTGACCGCACTGGTGCGCATTGCCCTGGGCCGGGCCATCGTGCAGCAGCTGTTCCCGAACGGCGGCGAACTGACGGTGATGGCGCTGGACAACCGGCTCGAACGCCTGCTGATGCAGGCGATGCAGACCAGCGGCCCGGACGGCGCCGGCATCGAGCCGGGCCTGGCCGACACGCTGGTGATGCAGACCGCCGAGGCGGTCCAGCGCCAGGAGCAGATGGGCGTGACGCCGGTGCTGCTGGTGCCGGGCCAGCTGCGCCCGGTGCTGTCGCGCTTCCTGCGCCGCAGCCTGCCGCAGCTGAAGCTGCTGTCGCATGCGGAGATACCGGACTCGAAGACCATCAAGGTGACGGCGCTGGTGGGCGGGCAGGGCTGAGCTGCCGCGGCGTAGAGATTGTGGGTGTGCGCCGGTTGAAACGGCAGATCGGTGCTGTCAGCGTGTGGAGATCAGTAGTCGTTGTTACCGCTGCTCATCTGGCTGAGCACGGCCAGCAAGTCCTTGGAACAGTTATTAGCAAGCACGTAATGGAGTTCGCGCGGGACGTGTTGCGCCGGTAACGAGCCGTCAGCAGGCTGCTGGGTTTGAATGCTATTTGCCAGCGTGCCGGCCTGGTCCATTGTGAATGCAAAACGGGTAAGCAGGTCGAGGGTGACGGCCGAATGGATGAGCCGTGCCGGGTGAGCCCGGTTGTTGGACAGTTCGGTTTCTATCGCTTGGCTGAGCGGGTCGTCGCATGAGTCCGACGGACTTTCGAATACGAGCGTTGTGATCGACGTGTTGGATTTCATGAACGCCAACACCATTGTGTTGGTCAGGAAATTCTGGTCGACGATAAGCGTTTGCAATTCCTTCGGCAAGTTGTTCGACAAGGAACTTAACCGATTCCTGCCCACGTCAAGGTGTCGCAGTTGTCGTGGCAAGTTATCCGGCAACGTGCGGAAATCGTTGCCTCTGCAGTAAAGGTTTTGCAGATCGGGCGGCAAGTTCCCTGGTAGGGATGCGAGATTGCTGTTGCCAACGGAGAGGTGTTTCAGTCCCTCCGGGAGCTGCGGCAGGGCGTCCAGCTGATTGTCGCTGATGTCAAGGTCTTGCAGCCCTTGAGGCAGTTCAGGAATCGCGGTCAGTCGATTGTGGGCGGCATAAAGATATTGCAAGGTGCTGGGCAAGTTATCTCGCAACGTTGTCAACCGGTTTTGAGCAGCGGAAAGGCATTTCAGGTCCTTTGGCAAATTTTCCGGAAGGGCGCATAACCTGTTGTCGTCAATAAGGAGAAATTCCAATTTTTGTGGCAAGTTTTCCGGAAGTGCGCTCAGCTTGTTGCCGCTGACGTCGAGTGTTTGAAGTTCTTGAGGTAAATAGTCTGGCAAACTGCCTAATCGATTGTCGCGGGCCACAAGACGCCGTAGGCCGGCCGGCAAGGGTGGAAGCGTCGTCAGGGCGAGCGACGAAATATCGATGGTCCCGCTACTTTCCTGATTATCCCGCGTTGCGCGAGCACATCTACTTTCGGCTGCCAGGCGTAAATTTACCTCGGCTGGCGTCGCAGATCTGGTCCACGCTGCCAGTTCGCTCATGTAGGACGCTAATGATCTTGCATCGATGGCCGGCATTGCCTTATGGCCTTCACTGGCAATGCTATAGACGCAAGGAGCAGAAAGGGGGCTTGAATCCTGCGGGTTGGCGGGTGGATCGGTAGCGGACATTTGAATGTTGTCCTGGCGCCGCTGCGAGCCGGTCTGGATGAAAGGGGAGGTGTCATTGGCAGCACGTTTCATTGATGTTCGATCTTGTAAAAGGAAAGGACTGGACTGAGTGGAGACACCCGTAACGCAGTTCATCCGGATTACAGAAGCCCGTGCAGATGCAGCCCTGACTGCGTGATTGCCGCTGGCCAAAATGGCCACCATGCCGGAATCAGTCCCTTTCGCTTCCTGTCCCGGAAAAAGACCCATAACTCCCTCTTGTTCCTCAGATGCAACTTTCCGCAAATCGCCAATAATCAATCCTGTAATGACCCCGATGCGCCACCCGGCGCCGGATTGCACCACAGGAGCGGCATTGGCTAATACCCACATTCAGGCAGGCATGACACCGGCAGCGCGATGGAATCGCGGCGCGATGGCGACCCGGCCGCATGCCGCAAGCACCGATCCAGCACCAATAAAAATCCCCGTCCCGGTTGGAGATCCAGCATGAATGTCAGAAAATTCTCTGCTCAGACATCGCGCGAGGCGCTGCGCATGGTGCGCGATGCATTGGGTGCCGATGCGGTGATCCTGTCCAACCGCTCGGTCAACGGCAACGTGGAAATTCTGGCGCTGGCCAGCGCCGACATGGCCTCGCTGGCCGAGCCGTCGGTGGATAAGGAAGTGCTGCCGCAGCCTCTGGTGGAAGCGCTGGCCGGCAAGCGTATTGCGCAGAGCCAGCCTAAGCCGCAGGTACAGCAACCGGCCCCGTCGCCCGCACAACATGCGACCGTGGCGAAAACGCTCGCCGGTTCTGCCCTCAGCGCATTCGAGCGACTGCGCCCGACGCCGGTGGCTGCACCGGCGCCTGTCGCCCCCGTCGTTGCCGCCCCAGCCGTCAGCGCCCCAGCAGTCAGCGCCCCAGCCGTGGCGATGCCGCAGCCGCCCGCCGCGACCACCATCGACACCCACCAGGCCGAGATGCGCCAGATGATGGACGAGATCCGCTCGATGCGCGGCATGCTCGAAGCGCAGCTCGCCGAGATTTCCTGGGGCGCGCAGCACCGCCGCGAGCCGATGAAGGCGACCGTGATGCGCGAGATGCTGGCCGCCGGCTTTTCCGCCAGCCTGGCGCGTTACCTGACCGAGAAGCTGCCGGAGCAGGGCGGCGACGCCATGGGCTGGATCAAGTCGGTGCTGGTGCGCAACCTGTCGGCCGCGGCCGATGAAAATGCGATCCTCGACAACGGCGGCGTGTTCGCGCTGGTCGGTCCGACCGGCGTCGGCAAGACCACCACCACCGCCAAGCTGGCCGCGCGCTGCGTGATGAAGCATGGCGCCGGCAAGCTGGCGCTGATCACCACCGACGGCTATCGTATCGGCGGCTTCGAGCAGCTGCGCATCTACGGCAAGATCCTCGGCGTGATGGTGCATTCGGTGAAGGACGAAGCCGACCTGCGCATCGCGCTGTCCGAACTGAAGAACAAGCACACCGTGCTGATCGATACCGCCGGCGCCAGCCAGCGCGACCAGATGGTGGCCGAGCAGGTGGCCATGCTGTCGGGCGCCGACACCCCGGTCAGGCGCATCCTCTGCATGTCCGCCACGTCCACCGGCGAGACGCTTAACGAAGTCGTGAAGGCTTACAAGGGCAATGGCCTGTCCGGCGCCATCATCACCAAGCTCGACGAAGCAGCCACCATCGGCAGCGTTCTCGACGTGATCATCCGCCAGAAGCTGCAGCTGCAGTACATCGCCAACGGCCAGCGGGTGCCGGAAGACCTGCACCTGGCCCGCCCCAACTTCCTGATCGACCGCGCGTTCAAGATGAAGCGCGAAGCCGCGCCGTTCCAGTACCAGGACGACGAGCTGCCGCTGGTCATCGGCAACACCGCCCGCGTGATGAACGACCAGTCGCTGCGCGAGGTGAACCTTGGCTAGCATCCGCATCGACCAGGCCGAGGGCCTGCGCCGCATGGTCGCCAAGCCGGCGCCGCGCGTGCTGACCTTTCTGTCCGCCACGCCCGACCATGAAAAGAGCGCGACGCTGCTGAACCTCGGCGCATCGCTGGCGCGCACCGGCAGCGGCGTGCTGCTGCTGGACGCCTGCGCCACCAGCCGCGGCGTCGGCGCCGCGCTCGACCGCATGCAGGGCGGCACGCTGCTGCAGGCCGCGCGCTCCGAGCGCCGCCTGTCCGACGTCGTGCTGGCGATGCCGCAGGGCTTCGGCATTGCCGTGATGGCCCGCGGCGCGCTGGACGAATTCGAGCGCGAGGACATGGCGGCGCTGTTCACCCGGCTGGCCGCCGACAATGACATCGTGCTGGTCGACGCCGAACTCGACGCCTCCAACGCGCTGCCGCTGGCGGCGATGGGCGAGGGCGAAATCGTCGTGCAGGTGGAGGACAGCGCCGAATCGATCACCGCCGCCTACGCATTGATCAAGCGGGTCTCCGAGCATTACGGCCGGCGTCCCGTCAGCATTCTCGTCACCGGCGCCGGCATCGTCCGCGCCGGCATGATCTACCGGAACATCGCGGCCGCCGCCAGCCGTTACCTGGCGCTCGAGCTGCACTCCATCGGGTCGGTCCCGCCGGACGAGCACCTGGCGCGCGCGACGCGCCTCGGCCGCACCGTGATCGACGCATTTCCATTGGCGGGCGCCTCCGTGGCGTTCCGCGACCTGGCCGGCCGCTTTTCCCGCTGCGCGATGCAGCCCGGCGGCTGGCGCAATGCGCTGCAGTCCAGCGCAACTCTCGGGGCTTGAAGCATGTACACCGTACAAGGAAAATCCGACCGCAACCATCTGCTTGCGCACCATGCGCCGCTGGTGAAGAAGCTGGCGCACCTGATGCGCGCGAAGCTGCCGCCCAGCGTCGAGGTCGACGACCTGATCCAGGCCGGCATGATCGGCCTGCTGGACGCCATCAGCCGCTATGAGGAAACCCATGGCGCGCAGTTCGAGACCTATGCGGTGCAGCGCATCCGCGGCGCCATGCTCGACGAGCTGCGCAGCAGCGACTGGATGCCGCGCAACATGCGCCAGAACATGCGCAAGATCGAGGTCGCGATGACCGAGGCGCAGCAGAAGCTGGGCCGGCCGCCGACCGAGAGCGAGGTCGCGGCGCGGATGAAGATGTCGCTGGCGGATTACCAGGAACTGCTGGCCGACGCCGGCGGCCACCAGCTGGTCTATTACGAGGATTTCCAGGACGGCGACGGCAACGAGCATTTCCTCGACCGCTACTGCACCGACGGCTCCGACGACCCGCTGCAGGCGCTGATGAACACGGGCTTTCGCAGCGCCGTCATCGAAGCAATCGAAGCGCTGCCCGAGCGCGAGAAGATCCTGATGGGCCTCTATTACGAGCAGGAACTGAACCTGAAGGAAATCGGCGCCATCATGGGCGTGTCCGAATCGCGGGTCTGCCAGCTGCACAGCCAGGCCGTTGCGCGCATGCGCGCCAGACTCCGGGAGCAGGCATGGACTGGGGTAGCGTAGCCGGCCTGCTGCTGGCGCTCGGCGGCATCGTCGCCGGGCAGATGATCGAGGGCGGCCACATCGGCTCGCTGCTGCAGCCGGCCGCGCTGCTCATCGTGGTGGTCGGCACGCTGGGCGCGGTGCTGATGCAGTCCGGCCTGCGCAACTTCACCCGCGCCATCGCGATGGCGCGCTACGCCTTCGTGCCGCCGGACGACGACCACGGACGGCTGTCGCGCGCCTTCGTCTTCTGGAGCAACATGGTGCGCCGCGAGGGCCTGCTGAGCCTGGAGCGGCATTGCGAACGCGAGAGCGACCCGTTCATCCGCAAGGGCCTGGGCCTGATCGTGGACGGCGTCGACGCCGCAAGGCTGCGGCTGGTGCTGGAGCAGGACATCAATATCTATGAGCGACGCGAACGCGCGGTGGCCAGGGTCTGGGAACTGGCTGGCGGCTATGCGCCGACGGTCGGCATCCTCGGCGCGGTTCTGGGGCTGATACAGGTGATGGAGAACCTCGGCGACCCGACCCGGCTCGGCGCCGGCATCGCGGTGGCCTTTGTCGCCACCGTCTACGGCGTCGGCCTCGCCAACCTGGTATTCCTGCCGATCGGCGGCAAGCTCAAGGCCATGGTGCAGAACGAAGTGGGGCGGCGCGAGATGCTGACCGAAGTGATGGCCGGGCTGGCCGCGGGCGAGAACCCGCGGCTGATCGAGGACCGCATGGCCGCCTGGGCCGCCTGATTCCTCATGGCGCGCAAACCTTATGTCGAGGAAGAGGACAACCGGGAACGCTGGCTGGTTTCCTATGCCGACTTCATCACGCTGCTGTTCGCGTTCTTTGTGGTGATGTACGCGGTGTCCTCCGTCAACGACGGCAAGGTCCGCAATATGTCGAATGCGCTGACCACCGCGTTCGGCCGCTTGCCTGCCGCCACGCCGCCGGTGCATGACAGGCTGGCGCCCGAACTGCCGCTGCTGCCGCGCCAGTCCATCTACCGCAGCCGCCTGAACGACAACGCGGTGCGGCGCGAAAAGGAACAGCTGACCACCATCGCCCGCGACCTGCTGACCGCGCTGGCGCCGCTGGTCAGCCAGGGCAAGGTGAAAGTCACCCAGGGCGCGCGCGGCATCACGGTGGAGATCAACGCCAGCGTGCTGTTCGCGCCCGGCGACGCGAAACTGTCGCCGCAATCGGTCGAGGCGCTGGCCGCGGTGGCGCAGGTGCTGAAGGACGACGGCCATGCGATCCAGGTGGAGGGCCACACCGACAACGTCCCGATCAGCACTGCCCTCTATCCGTCGAACTGGGAACTGTCTTCGGTGCGGGCGTCGAGCGTGGTGCGGCTGTTCATCGACAACGGTGTTGCCCCCTTGCGCCTGACGGCAATCGGCCACGGCGCGAACCGCCCGGTGGACGGCAATGACACCCCGGAAGCACGGTTGCGCAACCGGCGGGTGCAGTTGATGATCATGTCGAACCTGCCGGATGTGCAGAAGGATGTGCCGATCGAGGGGGCGCGGTAGAGGGAGTGGATACGTCCTGTCCTCGTCCAGGCGTCTGCATCAAGCGTCAGCATCCAGCTCGTTTTCGTCGCCAGACTCCTGCTGCTGGCGACGTTCACTCATCCGAGTGTTTGAACCCGTGCGATGGTTGGAGACGCCATCCGGTGCATTGCCTGCGCCAGACTTCGGCGTGTTGACTGGCAGGCTAGGCACAACAATCATGACCGAGACTTTTTTCCCCAACGCTTGCTGCTTTTTAATAAATTCGTTCGCCGCATCCGTCGCGCCATAGACGTTGGCATCTGTGCATACAGGCTCGGAATCATATGGTAATTCCAGAAGAACCGTTGACTTCACGAACCCGGCAACGCTTTTCAGCTGATTTTTGTAATAGTCTTTGAATGCCTCCTTGCTGCGAAGATTTCTAAAGGCATCCGTATATTCCAGCTCGACTGTGTTTCCCCGGCCTAGCAAATCCTTGGTCGCCGACCGCATGGTCTCTTTTCGAACAAGCCGCACGTCGGCGATCACGTGCAGGACAGAATTTTTCAACGATGGTTTGATCGCCGCACTGATCAATTTTTTTATCCAGACATTCAAATTCTTGTCATTCAATGGATTGAAAATTGCGCTGACGACGCCCATTGCGAATTCGGCTTTTTCCTTTACCTCCGGCCTTGCTTGTTCCAGGGCGTCGGGCTGAGCGATAGAAACGCCCCGCCGAACGAGGATTGCGCCATTGGATGGTTTATCAAGCACCTTGCGCAAACAGATCTTATTGCGATTTTTTGCTTCAGTTTTTGTATCGGACTGCCTTTTTGCCGAGGATAGAACGGGGCGGGTAACTAATTTTTCCGTCGTGCGTGTGTGGAGGAGATTCATTATTAATTCCTCCTTTACCGTATCCATTGATGCGTCCTTGCTGTTCAAGAATGCGCGTACATGGCTTTCTATCGCTATCTGGGTGTTTGCTCTTGCCTGCTGGAGTTCCAGATCGGAGGCAACGATTTTTTCGAAAAAATAGCTTGGCCAACTGCGAACGCCTAAATGAATTTGTCCATTTCGTACTTCTGCCCGTAGTGGCGCGCTGGACAAAGTGGCCATTTCGGTAAGCCTCGTCACCGATTCAGAGGCGTTTTTTGCCAGCGTCATAAGATTAATTGTTTGCATGATCTTCCTTTATGTGTCTGAACCTTGGCCGCAAGAGGGCGTTATGCACAGCCGACAACGAACCCGGCTTTTGTATCAGCGACGGACTTTTTCGTTCCTCGCGATGGCTGGATCGTCTTTCATGATTTGGAATGCGTATCCCGCATTGTGAAATCGCCTAGGTGCGCGGCACCATTTTCCGATTTCATTTTGAGGAATAATATTTCATATCGCGATATATGTAAGATAAGTTATTGAAATTAATAGAGAAAAATCAACTTATATGTCTTATATAAGACCTTGTTGCCCTGCAAAATAAAGCATAAGATTTATCCCATGGGCGGAACGTTGAACACGGCTTCCGCACCGACCCGGATTCATTAACATCACTACAGGAGTATTCATCATGGCAACACGTCAAGAGCAGATCCAGGCATTGGAAAAAGACTGGGCCGAGAACCCACGCTGGGAAGGCGTCAAGCGTCCTTACTCGGCGGAAGACGTGGTCCGGCTGCGCGGTTCGGTGCATATCGAGCATTCGCTGGCCCGCCGTGGCGCCGAAAAACTCTGGGACCTGCTCAAGACCGAGCCGTTCGTCAACACGCTGGGCGCGCTGACTGGCAACCAGGCAATGCAGCAGGTGAAAGCCGGCCTCAAGGCCATCTACCTGTCTGGCTGGCAAGTCGCCGGCGACGCCAACCTGGCCGGCGAGATGTATCCTGACCAGTCGCTGTACCCGGCCAACTCGGTGCCGATGGTCGTCAAGCGCATCAACAACACCTTCCAGCGCGCAGACCAGATCCAGTGGTCCGAAGGCAAGGATGACATCGACTTCTTCGCGCCTATCGTGGCTGATGCGGAAGCCGGCTTCGGCGGCGTGCTGAATGCCTTCGAGCTGATGAAGTCCATGATCGACGCAGGCGCCGCCGGCGTTCACTTCGAAGACCAGCTGGCTTCGGTCAAGAAATGCGGCCACATGGGCGGCAAGGTGCTGGTCCCGACCCGCGAAGCCTGCGAGAAGCTGGCCGCCGCGCGCCTGGCAGCCGACGTTTCCGGCGTGCCGACCCTGGTGATCGCCCGTACCGACGCTGAAGCAGCCGACCTGCTGACCTCCGACGTCGATCCGATCGACCAGCCGTTCTGCACCGGCGAGCGTACCGTCGAAGGTTTCTACAAGACCCGTCCCGGCTTCGACCAGGCTGTCGCTCGTGCGCTGGCCTATTGCGAATACGCCGACCTGGTCTGGTGCGAGACTGGCAAGCCTGACCTGGCCTTCGCCAAGGCATTTGCCGACGCCGTCCATGCCAAGTTCCCGAACAAGATGCTGGCCTACAACTGCTCGCCATCGTTCAACTGGAAGAAGAACCTGGACGACGCGACCATTGCCAAGTTCCAGAAAGAGCTGGGCGCGATGGGCTACAAGTTCCAGTTCATCACGCTGGCCGGCTTCCATTCGCTGAACTACTCGATGTTCAACCTGGCCTACGGCTATGCCCGCAACCAGATGAGCGCATTCGTCGAGCTGCAGGAAGGCGAATTCGCCGCCGCCGAGAAGGGTTTCACCGCGGTCAAGCACCAGCGCGAAGTCGGCACCGGCTACTTCGATGCCGTGACCCAGACCATCCAGCAGGGCCAGTCGTCGACGACCGCGCTGCATGGCTCGACCGAAGATGAACAATTCTTCGATGCGAGCAAGAAGGTTGCCTGATCAGTTGATGCATTAAGTTTTTAAGGTGACAATAAAGGCCGCGATTTGCGGCCTTTTTTATTGCTCAATTTCAATTCGACGCGTATTAAAGGTGTTACCATTAGGAATCATTGTGAACCAGCGTGCCGGCGCTGATCTCCAGCATCACAGGCGCTGACCGCGCCGGGCGCGGTCCAGGGGGATCAACCATGCAACTAGCGGCTGGCCCGATAGGCAGTACATATACGCTGGTCTGTACGCATGCAAAAACTGCAGTTTTTAAAAGGTAATTTCCTCTCTGTCCTGGTGTGGCCGGCCCTGTGCCTGCTGCTGGGCGCGCTGCTATGGGGCGCCACCGCCGTCAAGCTGTCGAACGACAGGCGCGAGGCGCAGGAGGGCGCGCTGAAGAACGTGGCCTCGCTGGCTGGCGCCTATGCGCAATACCTGACCCGCACCATCGAGCAGATGGACCAGATCGCGATGCAGGTGCAATACGACTGGAACCGGTCGGGCGGCAACGTCGACCTGAAGGATTTCCGCCGGCAAGGCCTGCTGATCGCGCCGCAGCTGATCACGGTGACGATACTGGGCGCAGACGGCTTCCCGATCACGTCGACCGTCAACCTCAAGGCCAGGCCCTCGGGCGCGAGCCGCGAATACTTCGTCTTCCACCGCGAGAACGACACGCTGGCGGCGCGGGTCGGCCTGCCGCTGGTCTGGCCCGGCACCGGCACTGCCATCCTGCCGTTCACGCGCCGGCTCAATGCGCCCGACGGCAGCTTCGCAGGCGTGGTCGCCGTATCGATAGGCTCGGCCTATTTTTCCGAATTCTATGATGATGTCAGCCTGGGCAACGAAGGCATGCTGGCGCTGGTCGACCTCCAGGGCGCCGTGCGCACTGCGCGCGTCGGCGCAGCCGTCCATACGCCGACCGCGCCTGTCCTGAGCAGCAACATGACGTTCGCCAGCACCGAGGGGTCGATGCGGATGGACGGCAAGCCTTCGTTTGCCGACGGCCAGGCGCGTTATGTCGGCTGGCGCAAGCTGCAGGGCTATCCGTTCATGGCGGCGGTCGGCATGTCCGAGGACGAGGTGCTGGCAGGCTATCGCGCCACCGAAGCGGCGTATCGCAACTATGCGTTCGGCGGCAGCATCGCGCTGCTGTTCTTCGGCATCGTCGCCAGCGTGATGGCGACGCGGCTGGCATGGCGCAAGCAGCAGGTCGAGGCGGTGCAGGCGGCATACCGGGTGGCGACAGAAGGCGCCAACGAAGGCTTCTACATGCTGCGTCCGCTGTATCGCGACGAGCAGCTCGTCGACTTCGAGGTGGTCGACTGCAATGAGCGCGGCGCTGCCTTCTACAGCCTGGAGCGCGACGCGATGCTGGGCATGCGCTTCTCGCAGTTCAGCACGCCGGCCGTCATGCCGGGGCTGCTGGCGAGTTGCGCGGCTGCGATGGCGAACGGTTCGCAGGAAGATGAATTCGAAGTGCCGGCCGGCAGCATGCTGCGCCTGGCGTGGGTCCATCGCCGGCTGGTGCGCTCCGGCGACAGCCTGGCTGTCACGCTGCGCGACATCAGCGAGATCAAGCTGCACGAACAGCAGCTGCTGCGCCTGGCCAGGCAGGACCTGCTCACCGGGCTGCCGAACCGGCAGTGGCTGGCCGACGCGCTGCCGCCCGCCCTTGAACGCGCGGCCACGCGCGGCGGCATGGTTGCGCTGCTGTTCATCGACCTCGACAAGTTCAAGCGGGTCAATGACAGCGCTGGCCACCAGGTCGGCGACGAGCTGCTGAAGGTCGTTGCCCGGCGCATGCAGTCGGTCCTGCGGCCGGGCGACCATGTGGTGCGGCTCGGCGGCGACGAATTCACCGTGCTGATGGATCCGCTGGCGTCGATCGAGGACGCGGGCCATGCGGCCGAACGCATCGCGGCGGTGGTGTCCGAGCCGTTCGCGCTGTCGGGCGCGCAGCACAGCATCAGCGCGTCGATCGGCATCAGCATCTTCCCGCGCGACGGCGCCGACGCCGACCAGCTGCTAAACAATGCGGACATCGCGATGTATGCGGCCAAGGACGAGGGCAGGGGCGGCCATTACCTGTTCCAGCCGCAGCTGTATCACCGGCTCAAGCAGCGGATCGCCACCGAGGAGGCGCTCGAGCGGGCCATCGGCGACGATGAGTTCGCGCTTCATTTCCAGCCGCGCATGCGCGCCGGCGACGGCACGATGACCGGGCTCGAGGCGCTGCTGCGGTGGCGTCACCCGGAGCGCGGCCTGCTGTCGCCGGGCGAATTCATTCCGCTCATCGAGAGCAACAGCCTGCTGCACACGCTGGGCGACATGGTTGTCAACAAGGCATGCGCGCAGCTGGCGGACTGGAAAGCGCAGGGGCTGGCGCTGGCGCCGGTGGCCGTCAATGTGTCGGCCAGCCAGTTCAACCACGGCAGCGTGGCCGACCAGGTGTCGGCGGCGCTCGCGCTGCACGCGGTCGACGCGCGCTGGCTGGAACTTGAAATCACCGATGTCGCCACGCTGGCCGACAACGAGAATGTCGGCGTCCAGCTGCGCCGCCTGGGGGACATGGGCGTGCGGCTGCACATCGACGACTTTGGCGTCGGCCCGTCGTCGCTGTCGCAGCTGCAGCGCCTGCCGGTGCAGGTGCTGAAGATCCATCCGCGCTTCACGTCGAACCTGGGCCGGGAGCCGGCCGGCGCGGTGTTCTTCAACGCGCTGATCAGCATGGCGCATGCGCTGGGCCTGGTGGTGGTGGCCGAGGGTGTCGAGTCGCACCAGCAGCTGGCCATGCTGCGCGACATGGGCTGCGACGAGGTGCAGGGCTATTTCGTCGCGCCGGTGCTGCCTGCCGCGCAGTTGCCGGCCCTGCTCGAAAATCGCGCGCTGCACGAGAGCCTGCCGGCCTGAGCCGGCGGCGCCGCTTGCTACAATCGGCGCATGACGATCACCCGTTCCCTGCAACTTCGCCTGCTGCTCGACAACGTGATCGCGCTTGGCCCCGGCAAGGCGGCGCTGCTGCGCGGCATACAGGACAGCGGCTCGATCTCCGCCGCGGCGCGTGCGATGTCGATGTCCTATCGACGCGCCTGGCTGCTGGTCGAGGACATGAATCGCTGCTTCCGCCAGCCGCTGGTCGAAACCAGCACCGGCGGCGCGCGCGGCGGCGGCGCCCGGCTGACCGACAACGGGCGCGCCGTGCTGGCCCGCTATGCCGCGATGGAGCAGGCCGCGCTGGAGGCGACGCGGGCCGACATGGACTACCTGGCAACGCTGCTTGCCGAGGATTCCGGCGGCTGACTTCGGGGCCGGCATCCCGGCTGGCTTCCCGCAAGGCATTCCGGCCGTTATTTATTTTCCTGCAAGTCCCGTTATCAATCCGCAAGACAATCCGCACGGTTTTCGTTATATTCGCTGGAATATCACGAAAGCCATTCCATGACCGTTTTTCAACGCTGCGCCTTCCTGCTGAGCTCGCTGATCGTGCCGCTGGCCCTTGCCGGACCGGCGCTCGCCGCGCCGCTGCGGATTGCCGCCGCCGCCGACCTGGCAAGCTGCATGCCGGCCCTCACTGCCGGTTTCGTCGGCGAGACCAGCGTCACCACCGGCGCGTCGGGCAGCTTCTATGCGCAGATCCGCAACGGCGCGCCGTTCGACATCCTGATGTCGGCCGACACCAGCTATCCGCAGGCCCTGGCCGATGCCGGCCTGGCGGACGGCGCGTCGATGTTCGTCTACGCGCTAGGGCAACTGGTGCTGTGGTCCGCCGATCCCGCGCTGAAGACCGCCGGCGGCCTGCAGTTGCTCGCCGACCCGTCGGTGCGCCGGATCGCCATCGCCAACCCCGAGGTGGCGCCGTATGGCCGCGCCGCGAAGGCCGCATTGCAGCAGGCCGGACTCTGGGACCGGGTGCAGGGCAAGCTGGTCTACGGCGAGAATGTCGCGCAGACCATGCAGTTCGTCGAAAGCGGCAATGCGCAGGTCGGGCTGGTCAGCAAGGCGCATCTGAAGGACAGGCCGAACGGCTGGATGCTGCCCGCCGGCAGCCATCCCGCGCTGGAGCAGGGGGCCATCGTCACCGCGCGCGGCAGGGAGCATCCGGCGGCCGCGCGCTACCTGCAGTTCCTGCGCTCGGATCGCGGCCGCGCGCTGCTGGCCGGCTGCGGTTTCCTGCTGCCGCCAGCGCGCCCCTGATGCTGACGCCGCCGTGGGCGTTGCCGGCAGAGCTGTGGCGCTCGCTGGCATTGACGCTGCAGCTGGCGCTGGTCTCCACCTGCGTGCTGATGCTGGTGGCGCTGCCGCTCGGCGCCTGGCTGGCCGGCGCGCGCAGCCGGCTTGCGCTGGCGCTGGAAATCCTGATTGCGATGCCGCTGGTGCTGCCGCCGACCGTGATCGGCTTCTACCTGCTGGTGCTGCTGTCGCCGCGCCATGCGTTCGGCGCATGGTGGCAGGAGGTCTTCGGCCAGCCGCTGCCGTTCTCGTTCGCCGGGCTGGTCATCGGCTCCTGCGTCTACAGCCTGCCATTCGCGGTGCAGCCGGTGGTCGCCGCCTTCCGCATGCAGCGCGCCGAGGTGCTGCAGGCCGCGTGGTCACTGGGAATGACGCGGCGCCAGACCTTCCTGCATATCGCGCTGCCGCTGGCGCGCTCCGGCGTCGTCGCCGGAACGCTGCTGGCTTTTGCCCACACCATCGGCGAGTTCGGCGTCGTGCTGATGCTGGGCGGGAATATCCCCGGCGTGACAAGGGTGGCGTCGATCGCGCTGTACGACCAGGCGCAGCTGCTGAACTACCCGGACGCGCATGGCTACGCGCTGCTGCTGCTGGTGCTGTCCTTCGTGCTGCTGCTGACGACGACGCTGGTGCAGAAGCGGCAGGAGCGGCGGCGCCTCGCGCCGCCGGGGAGGATGAAATAGGGGATAACGCGGCCGCTTGTTAAAATGGCCGCCACTTCTATTCAATCATCCGATCGCAGGCCACCTTATGCTCAGTTACCGCCACGCATTTCATGCGGGCAATCACGCCGACGTGCTCAAGCATGCCATCACCATCCAACTGCTGCAATACCTGGGGCAGAAAGACGCGCCCTACATGTACATCGACACCCATGCCGGCGCCGGCGTCTATGCGCTCGACAGCGGCGAGGCGACCAAGAACGCCGAGTTCGACACCGGCATCACCAAGCTGTGGGGCCGCAAGGACCTGCCGCCGGCGCTGGCCGATTACATGGCGCTGGTGAAGGGGATGAACCCGAGCGGCAAGCTGCGGCTGTATCCGGGCTCGCCCTACTGCGCCGAGAAGACCATGCGCGAACAGGACCGGCTGCGGCTGTTCGAACTGCATCCGCGCGACGTGAAGATGCTGGTCGAAAATTTCCGCAAGCTCGAGGCGCATGAAGCCGCGCAGGGCAGGACCGCGCCGGTGCGCGGCAAGCGTGTCATCGTGTCGCATGCCGATGGCTTCACCGGCCTGAAAGCGCTGCTGCCGCCGCCGTCGCGCCGCGGGCTGGTGCTGATCGATCCGCCGTATGAAGTCAAGGACGACTACAAGCGCGTCAAGCAGACGCTGGAAGATGCGCTGGGCCGCTTCGCCACCGGCATCTACGCGGTCTGGTACCCGGTGCTGCAGCGGATGGAAGCGCGGCAGATGCCGGAAAAGCTCAAGCGCCTGCCGGCCAACGGCTGGCTCAATGTCACGCTGTCGATCAGCGCGCCGGTGCCGGACGGCTTCGGGCTGTATGCCAGCGGCATGTTCATCCTGAACCCGCCCTGGACGCTGGAACCGATGCTGCGCGAACTGATGCCGTGGCTGGTCAAGGCGCTGGGCCGCGACGCCGGCGCCACTTTCACGCTGGAGTCGGGCCAGACGCTGCCGGTCAACACCGGCACCCGGCGCACTGCCTAGCCAGGGGACAATGCGATGAACAAGGCTTTCGTCAAGGAGTCATCGGACGACGATGACGATGAACTGGCCGGCGCGCTGCCGCAGATCCCGGCTGGCGCAAAGAATTACATCACGCCGGCCGGCTACCAGCGCATACGCGCCGAGCTGCTGCAGCTGATCGACGTCGATCGGCCCGAGGTGGTCAAGGTCGTGCACTGGGCGGCGTCGAACGGCGACCGCTCGGAAAACGGCGACTACATCTACGGCAAGCGCCGGCTGCGCGAGATCGACCGCCGCATCCGCTTCCTGACCAAGCGGATGGACCTCGCGGAAGTGGTCGACCCGACCGTGCATCACGGCAGCGACCAGGTCTTTTTCGGGGCGACGGTGCGCTATGCCAATACCGCAGGGGAAGAGCACACGGTGACCATCGTCGGCATCGACGAACTGGACCCGCTGCACGGCAAGATCAGCTGGATCGCGCCGGTGGCCAGGGCGCTGACCAAGACGCACGTGGGAGACCTGGTGACGCTGCAGACGCCCGCCGGGCTGGAGGAACTCGAAGTGCTGGATGTGACGTATCCGGCGAAGGATTGACGCCGGAAGAATTGCGGCAAGCAGGGCAGGCTGCCCCGGCATTGCCAGCTGCTATGGCAGCGGCTGCCGTTCGCGGGAAGCGGCTGCATGTGCAGGCTGCAACGCCCGCCGCATGCGCGGCTGGCCCTGCTGCAGCCCTATGACCGTTCCCGCAATATCCTCGCCACGCTCGGGATCGCGCGCACGTTGCGCATCAGCCGGGCCAGGTGGATGCGGTCTTCCACCTGCACCGTGAAGCGCAGCTGCTGCATCACCTGGTCCTTGTCGTCGTCCATCGCGACATAGACGATGTTGGCGTCGGACTCGCCGAGTTCGGCGGCGACCCGCGCCAGCGCGCCTTTCTCGTTGTGGACCAGCACCTTGATGCGGCAGTCGAAGCGGCGCTTGGTCTCGGGCGCCCAGACCACCTCGATCCAGCGGTCCGGCTCCTTCATCCGCTGGCGCTTGGCCAGTTCGCAGTCGGCCGCATGCACGGTCAGGCCCTGGTCGCGCCGGAAATGGCCGAACATGCTGTCGCCCGGGATGGGCAGGCAGCACTGGGCCAGCTGCACCGCGGCGCCCTCGGTGCCATTCAGCACCACCGGGTCGATCTTGTTCGGGATCAGCTCGCCATGCTCGTCCACCGCGGGCGCGGAACCGGCGGCGTTCTCGGCCAGCCCGAAGATATGGCGCGCCACCAGCGAGGCCATGCGCTTGCCCACGCCGATGTCCGCATGCAGCTCCTCGAGCGACCTGGCGCTGGACTCGTTGAGCAGCCGCTCGGCCAGCGGCGCCGGCAGTTCGGGGCTCAGGTTCAGCGCTTCGAGCGCATGGGACAACAGTTCGCGGCCCAGTTCGATCGACTCGGCGCGGTTGATCGTGCGCAGGTAATGCCGTATCGCCGAGCGCGCCTTGCCGGTGCGCACGAAGCCCAGCCAGGTCGGGCTAGGCCTGGCAGTGGACGAGGACACGATCTCCACGATGTCGCCGTTGCGCAGTTCGGTGCGCAGCGGCACATGCTCGTGGTTGATGATGCCTTCGGTCGCGTGGTCGCCGATATCGGTATGGATGGTGTAGGCGAAGTCCAGCGCGGTGGCGCCGCGCGGCAGCGAGATGATGCGCGACTTCGGCGTGAACACGTAGACCGAATCCGGGAAGAGGTCGACCTTCACGTGCTCGAGGAATTCGGCCGAGTCGCCGGTCTGCTTCTGGATGTCGAGCAGCGACTGCAGCCACGCATGCGTGCGCTGCTGCAGGTCGGTCAGCGCGCCTTCGTCGGTCTTGTACAGCCAGTGCGCGGCGACGCCCGACTCGGCGACGCGGTGCATCTCGTCGGTGCGGATCTGGAATTCGACCGGCGTGCCATACGGGCCGATCAGCGTGGTATGCAGCGACTGGTAGCCGTTCAGCTTGGGAATCGCGATGTAGTCCTTGAACTTGCCCGGCATCGGCTTGTACAGCGCATGCAGCGTGCCCAGCGCGACATAGCAGTTGGCGAAGCTGTCGACCACGATGCGGAAGCCGTACACGTCCAGCACCTGCGAGAACGACAGGTGCTTGTTGCGCATCTTGCGGTAGATGCCGAACAGCGTCTTCTCGCGGCCATAGACTTCGGCCTGTATACCGCTTTCGGCCAGCGTGGTGCGCACCGCGTCGAGGATCTTGCTGACCACTTCGCGCCGGTTGCCGCGAGCCGCCTTGACCGCCTTGCCCAGCGTCTTGTAACGGACCGGGTAGAGGTGCGAGAACGACAGGTCCTGCAGTTCGCGGTACAGGTTGTTCAGGCCGAGCCGGTGGGCGATGGGAACATAGACATCCATCGTCTCGCGCGCGATGCGGCTGCGCTTGGACGGGTCCATGTGGCCCAGCGTGCGCATGTTGTGCAGCCGGTCGGCCAGCTTGATCAGGATGACGCGGACGTCGCGCGCCATGGCCAGGAGCATCTTGCGGAAGTTCTCCGCCTGCATCTCGACCTGGCTCTGGAATTCGATCTTGTCGAGCTTGGACAGGCCGTCGACCAGCGACGCGACCGGTGCGCCGAAGCGCTCGATCAGCTCGTCCTTGGCGACGTCCTGGTCTTCCATCACGTCATGCAGCAGCGCGGCCATGATGGCCTGGGCGTCGAGCTTCCACTCGGCGCAGATTTCGGCGACCGCGATCGGATGGGAAATGTAGGGTTCGCCCGACTTGCGCATCTGCCCCAGATGTTTTTCATCGGAGAAGCGATACGCTTCCCTGACCTTCTTCAACTCGGAAGGCGTCAGGTATTCGGTGAGCTGGGCACTGAGTCGGGAGACGGAGGCGACCCCTGGCGCCGGGGCAGGCGCAGCGCCCGGATCTTGCCGGTTCGGTCGCTGCGCAGGCTGGCGGGGGGCATCACCTCGCTTGGCGGGCGTGGCTGATACTGTCGAATCTGGTGAGGTCAGGTTCATAAATGCTAATCAGCGACGGGGCGCGCATGGGAATGACGATTAGCTCGGGACTTTTTTCAGCATTTCAATGCCTACCTTGCCTGCGGCGATTTCACGCAGCGCCAGCACGGTCGGCTTGTCCTTGGCATCGACCATCGCGGTATGGCCCTGCACCAGCTGGCGTGCGCGATAAGTTGCCGACAGGGTCAGCTGAAAGCGATTGGGGATCTTCGAAAGGCAGTCTTCGATGGTAATGCGGGCCATGTGTACTCCGGGATAACGTGGTTAATTTAAATTAGCATGGATGCCCAGTTGGGCAAACAGGGAACTGTTGCGGGCTGCCTGCTGCGGGAACCTGCAGCGGGTGGCGATAACGATGGAAGTCAGTTGGGATAAGGCGACGGAGAATTCTTGATTGATAATAACATACTCGAAGTCTGGGGCATGGGCGATCTCCCCGCCGGCGGCGAGCAGGCGGCGGGTGATCACCTGGTGGTCGTCCTGGCCGCGCTTGGTCAGCCTTTCCTCGAGCGCCGCGATCGACGGCGGCAGGATGAACATGCCGACCGCATGCGGGAACTGCTTGCGCACCTGCTGCGCACCCTGCCAGTCGATCTCGAGCAGCACGTCGGTGCCGGCGCGCATCTGCTCGTTGATCCAGATCCGCGACGTGCCGTAGTAATTCCCATGCACTTCGGCCGACTCCAGGAACTCGCCGGCTTCGCGCCGCGCGAGGAAGTCGTCGACCGTGACGAAATGGTATTCGCGGCCGTTCTGCTCGCCGGGCCGCGGTCCGCGGGTGGTGTACGAGACCGACAGCCTGATGGCGCCGTCCTGCGCCAGCAGCGCATTGACGAGAGTGGACTTGCCGGCGCCCGACGGCGCGACGACCATGAACAGACTGCCGGAGGGAGGCGAGGGGAGAAGCATGGAGAACCTTGTCTTGGTAACCGGAAAAAGCAGCGGTATTGTAGCAGCCGCGTCGCGCCGCCTCGCGCTCAACAACGGTATCATGCGGCCTTGCAGTGAGCCGGCGCAAGGGCGCCGGATGACGGCGGGAAAACGCGGGAGCAAAACGTGCGCAATGAAAAGATCCGGGTGCTGATAGTCGACGACCATATCATTGCGCGCAATGGCGTGCGCCTGATGCTGAGCACCGCCGACGACATCGACGTCGTCGGCGAAGCCGAGACCGCGGAAGCCGCGATGCAGCTGGTGCAGAGCGAACGGCTGGATGTGGCCCTGCTCGACATCGCGCTGCCGGACAAGAGCGGCCTCGAATTGCTGAAGGCCATACGCGCGGCGCGGCCGGGGCTGGCGGTGCTGATGCTGAGCATGTACGCGGAGCAGGTCTACGCGGTGCGGGCGCTGAAGCTGGGCGCGGCCGGCTACCTGACCAAGAACACGCCGGCCGGCACCATTGCCGACGCGGTGCGCAAGGCCGCCGCCGGCGGCCACCACGTGAGTTCGACGCTGACCGAGAAGCTTGCCAGCATGATCAGCCGCGGCAGCGAGGCAGCGCATGAAACCCTGTCGCACCGCGAGCTGGAAGTGCTGAAGCTGCTGGCGGCCGGCGAGAGCCTGGTGCGCATCGCCGAGATGCTGCACCTGAGCCCGAGCACCGTCACCACCTACCGTTCGCGCATCCTGACCAAGACCGGCACCCGCAGCAATGTCGAACTGACCCGCTATGCGCTGGAGACCGGCATCCTGGTGTGATGCCCGCGGTCAGGCCGCGCCGCGTTCGCGGAACCAGCCGGCCAGCGCGCTGAAGGCCGCGCGCGCCGCGGCGGCTGCCTCTTCGCGCGCCGCATCGTCGGCCAGCCGCAGCTCGGCTTCCTTGCGGAATGCCAGCCAGTAGCCCGATGCCTGCTCGCCATAGCCCGACAGCCAGCGCGCCGGCCAGGGCGCAAGCCGCGGCTTGAGCGTGCGCGACAGCAGCTGCGAGCCGAGTTGCGCGCCTTCAAGCACATAGGCGGTGCCGATGCGCTGGGCGGCGCTGTCGAGATGCACGGCGGCCGGGGCCCGCGGCAGGCGGGCAATGGCCTCGTCATCGAGGCCGGCCGCGCGCAGGTCTGCTTCCAGCCAGGCGCTCTTGGAGGAGCGCAGCTGCGGCTCCAGGTGCGCGGGCCAGCCGGCCTGCCATAGCCGCGCCTCGAACGGCTGCAGCCAGCCATACATCGCGGCGATGAACGCCAGATAGTCGTCGCGGCCGGCGTCGGGCGCGGCAATCCTCAGGCCGGTCTCGAATGCATCGTGAATATCGCGGGTGGCTTCCCGCAGTGTCTGCATTGCCATGGACATAAGGGCGGCTACTCCAGGTTCTGCACTTGCTCGCGCATCTGCTCGATCAGCAGCTTCAGCGCCATCGCGGCGTCCGACAGCTCCTTGGCCGGCGCCTTGGAGCCCACCGTGTTGGCTTCGCGGTTCAGTTCCTGCATCATGAAGTCCAGCCGCTTGCCGACCTGGCCGCCCTTTTTCAGGATGTGACGGGTCTCCGCCAGGTGCGCGCCCAGGCGGGTCAGCTCCTCGGCGATGTCGATGCGGATGCCGTACATCGTCACTTCCTGGCGTATGCGCTCGGCCGCTTCCTGCTGCGACAGCAGCGGCTGCGCGCCGCTGTCGGCGGTCCGCAGCGCCAGCCCAAGGCTCTCGCGCATGCGCTCGGTGGCCTTCTGCTGGAACTGGGCCACCACCTGCGGCACGATGGGCGTGATGTCGGCGACGATGCGCTCCATGTCGGCCAGGCGGGCCAGCAGCATCGCCTCCAGCGCCGCGCCCTCGCGCTGGCGCGACGCAACGAAGGCGTCCAGCGCCTCCACCGCGGCGGCGCCGATGTCGGCCTGCAAGGTGTCCTGCGACGCGGCGGCGTCCTCCACCATGCCGGGCCAGCGGAGCAGTTCGCCGACCGACAGCGCGGCGGCCTGCGGGAAGCCGGCCTGGATCTGCGCCTGCAGCGCCGCCAGCTGGGCCAGCAGCGCCGTGTTGACCGCGGCGCCGGCGATCGCCGCCTTGCGGCCGAAGCTCAGCCGGCACTCGACCTTGCCGCGCGTCACGCGTCCCATGATGGCTTCGCGCAACGCCGGCTCGGACGAGCGCAAGTCGTCGTTGATGCGGAACTGCAAGTCGAGGAAGCGGGAGTTGACGCTGCGTAACTCGAGCGTCAGGGTGCCGTGCGGTGTCTCGCGGGTGACGACCGCGTAGCCTGTCATGCTGCTGATAGCCAAAATGAAGTCCTCGAATTCTTTACAAAAAGGGGATTTCTACACACAATCCATGCTTGCCGGCGGCGTCGCCGGGCGGCACAGTATAGGATACCGCCGCAACATCGTACGGCAGCGACGCAAGGTCGGCGCAGCACACCAAGGACACAGCAAACACATGGCCGCGCAAAACAATGCCCCGCTACCGGAAGGACTGAACGTAGCCGGGTACCGCATTGTAAAGAAGATAGCGGCCGGGGGCTTCAGCATCGTCTACCTGGCGCAGGATGAGGAAGGCAACCCGGTTGCCATCAAGGAGTACCTGCCCAGCTCGCTGGCGCTGCGCAAGTCCGGCGAACTGGCGCCGCAGGTCGCGCCGGAAAACCTGCCGGTGTTCCGCATCGGGCTCAAGTGCTTCTTCGAGGAAGGCCGGGCGCTGGCCCGCATCAACCATCCGAACGTGGTGTCGGTGCAGAATTTCTTCCGCGCGCACGACACCGTCTACATGGTGATGGCGTACGAGCACGGGCGCTCGCTGCAGGACCATATCCTGCGCCGCCGCGAACGCGGGGAGAAGCCGCTGGTGTCCGAGCGCTTCATCCGCAAGATGTTCAGCCAGGTCATGCAGGGCCTGCGCGAGGTCCATGCGAACAAGCTGCTGCACCTGGATTTGAAGCCGGCCAACATCTACCTGCGCCTGGACGGCACGCCGATCCTGCTCGACTTCGGCGCGGCGCGGCAGACGCTGCGCGCCGACCTGCCCAAGCTGTACCCGATGTACACGCCGGGCTTTGCGCCGCCCGAGCTGTACACCCGCGGCGGCTCGCTCGGGCCGTGGTCGGACATCTACAGCATCGGCGCGTCGATGTTTGCCTGCATGGTCGGCGCGCCGCCGCAGCCGGCCGACCAGCGCCTGAAGAACGACAGGATGGAGCATCACTACGACAAGCTGCACGGCGTGTATTCGCCCGAGCTGATCGAGGTCATACGCTGGTGCCTGCTGACCGACCCGCTGCAGCGGCCGCAAAGCGTGTTCGCGGTGCAGAAGGCGCTGCGCCAGGACCTGCCCGAGCCGGCGCCCGCGCCGGACTTCCTGGCGCGCATGAAACGCCAGCTGCGCGCGATGCTGGGGCAGAAGCGCCAGCCCGACCCCGACACGATCCAGGAAAACACGAGGTAAGCGGCAATGCGATTTTCAATCTACCAGGAAAGCCTGATCGGCGGCCGCAAGGTCAACCAGGACCGCATGGGCTACTGCTATACCCGCGACGCCTTGCTGATGCTGCTGGCCGACGGCATGGGCGGCCATATCCAGGGCGAGGTGGCGGCGACGATCGCGATGCAGACGATGTCGGCGCTGTTCCAGGAAGTGGCGGTGCCGCATGTGAAGAAGCCCGAGCAGTTCCTGGAGGATGGCATGTTCGCCGCGCACCGCGAGATCCACCGCTACCGCGCGGTCAACAACCTGCCCGAGTCGCCGCGCACGACGCTGGTGGCCTGCCTGGTGCAGCACGGGACCGCGCTGTGGGCGCATGTCGGCGACTCCCGGCTCTATTGGATGCGGCGCGGCCAGATCATCGCGCGCACCCGCGACCACTCGCGGGTGGAGGCGCTGATTGCGCAGGGCAGGCTGGACCCGGCCGAGCGCGACACCCACCCGGACCGCAACAAGCTGTTCAACTGCATCGGCGCGCCGACCATCCCGATGATCGACATCGGCCGGCCCTCGCTGCTGCAGCCCGGCGACGTCATCATGATGTGTTCGGACGGCCTGTGGGCGGTGCTGCCCGAACAGGCGCTGGCCGCGGCCATCGGCGGCAGCACCGTGGTCCGGGCGGTGCCCGAGATGGTGAATGCGGCCGCCGCGCTGGCCGGCCGGCACAGCGACAATGTGACCGCGATGGCGATGATGTGGGAAGACGATGGCCAGGCCGGCGCCGGCGACGGCGGCCTGATCACGACCAGCCTGGTGCCGCTGGGTGCGGTGACCACCACCATCCATGCGCCGCGCCATGCCGACCTCGAAGGCGCCGACCAGTTCGACGACAGCGAGATCGAGAAGGCCATTGCCGAGATACGCGACGCCATCGACAAGTCGTCCCGACTGACACACAAGGATTGAAGGATCAACCCATGCAGCAAGAACGTTCGGGCGGCCGCGCCGCCGACCAGCTACGCGACGTGCGCATCACCCGCCAATACACGAAGCATGCGGAAGGCTCGGTGCTGATCGAATGCGGCGACACCCGCGTGCTGTGCACCGCCAGCCTGCAGGACAAGGTGCCGCCGTTCCTGAAAGGGAAGGGGCAGGGCTGGCTGACCGCGGAGTACGGCATGCTGCCGCGCTCGACCCACAGCCGGATGGACCGCGAGGCGGCCAAGGGCAAGCAGTCCGGCCGCACACAGGAGATCCAGCGCCTGATCGGACGCTCGCTGCGGGCCGCATTCGACCTGCGCGCCTTCGGGGAGCGCACGCTGCAGCTGGACTGCGACGTGCTGCAGGCCGACGGCGGCACCCGCACCGCGTCCATTACCGGCGCGATGGTCGCGGCATACGACGCCTTTTCGACGCTGCTCGCCAGCGGCGCGATCAGCGCGATGCCGGTCAGGCATTTCGTGGCGGCGGTGTCGGTCGGCGTCTATCGCGGCCTGCCGCTGCTGGACCTGGACTATGTCGAGGATTCGGGCTGCGACACCGACATGAACGTGGTGATGACCGAGGCGGGTCGCTTCATCGAAGTGCAGGGCACGGCCGAGGGCGAAGCCTTCGACCGCGCGACCATGGACAAGCTGCTCGACCTTGCGCAGGACGGCATCGCGGAGCTGGTGCGCCTGCAGCAGCGCGCGCTGGGCCTGGCCGCATGAGACTTATTCTAGGATGACAGACCGCATGACACGAACCCTGATACTGGCTTCCAACAATGCCGGCAAGCTGCGCGAGTTCGCGTCGCTGCTGGCGCCGCTCGGCTTGAACGTGGAGCCGCAGGGCGCGCACGACGTGCCCGAGGCCGACGAGCCGCACCCGACCTTCGTCGAGAACGCGCTGGAGAAGGCCCGCCATGCGTCCCGGCTCACCGGCCTGCCGGCGCTGGCCGACGACTCCGGCGTCTGCGTCAATGCACTGGGCGGCGCGCCCGGCGTGCTGTCCGCCCGCTATGCGGGCGAGCCGAAGTCGGACCAGCGCAATAATGAAAAGCTGATCGCCGACCTGGCGGCGCATGTGGACAAGTCCGCTTACTACTACTGCGTGCTGGTCTACGTCCGCCATGCGGACGACCCGCAGCCCATCATCGCCGACGCCCGCTGGCATGGCGTGATGCTGGACCGGCCGCGCGGCGAGGGCGGCTTCGGCTACGACCCGTATTTCCTGCTGCCGGAACTCGGCCTGACCGCGGCCGAACTGGCCGCTGCCGACAAGAACCGGCTGTCGCATCGCGGCCAGGCGCTGCGCCTGCTGGTGGAGAAGCTGCGTTGATCCCCATCATCCCCGCCGGCGCGTCGACCGCGCCCACCGCCGCCCGCGCCGCCACCGCCTATCTCGCGCCCGGCGCGCTGAACCTGGCTGCCTTGCCGCCGCTGTCGCTGTACGTGCATTTCCCGTGGTGCGTGCGCAAGTGCCCGTACTGCGACTTCAACTCGCACCAGGCCAGCGGCGAGATGCCGGAGGACGCCTACCTCGACGCGGTGCGCGCCGACCTCGAAAGCGCGCTGCCGCTGGTCTGGGGCCGCAAGATCTTCACGGTATTCATCGGCGGCGGCACGCCCAGCCTGATGTCGGCCCGCGGACTCGACCGGCTGATGTCGGACATCCGCGCGCTGCTGCCGCTGGACGGCGCGGCCGAGATCACGATGGAAGCCAACCCCGGCACCTTCGAGGCCGAGAAGTTTCGTTCCTACCGGGCCTCCGGCATCAACCGCCTGTCCATCGGCATCCAGAGCTTCAACCCGCAGCACCTGAAGGCGCTGGGCCGCATCCACGACGGCGAGCAGGCGCGCCGCGCGATCGAGATTGCACAGGACAGCTTCGACAACTTCAACCTCGACCTGATGTATGCGCTGCCGTCGCAGACCCTGGCCGAAGCCGAAGCCGACCTCGCCACCGCGCTGTCGTTCGCGCCGCCCCACCTGTCGATGTATCACCTGACGATGGAGCCCAACACCGAGTTCGCCAAGTACCCGCCGTCGCTGCCCGACGATGACGCCAGCGCCGAGATGCAGGACATGATCGCCGCACGCACCGCCGCCGCGGGCTTCCGGCATTACGAAGTGTCGGCCTATGCGCAGCCGGGTCGCGAGGCGCGGCACAACCTGAATTACTGGCAGTTCGGAGACTATCTCGGCGTTGGGGCCGGGGCGCATTCGAAGCTGTCGTTTCCGCATCGGGTGATCCGGCAGGCGCGCTACAAGATGCCTGTTGCGTACATGCAGCATGCGATGGCTGGCAATGCGGTGCATCAGGAAAACGAAGTGGGACGGAACGAGCTCGGGTTTGAGTTCATGCTCAATGCGATGCGGTTGACCGCGGGTGTCGAGTCGAGGATGTTTGCGGAGCGGACGGGGATGGGGTTGAATGCGATCGAGCGCCGGCTCGATGCGGCGGAAGCGAAGGGCTTGGTGTATCGGGATCACATGGTGATCAGGCCGACCGAGCTGGGGCAGCGGTTCCTTAATGATCTGCAGGAGATGTTCCTGCCGGATTAGGTGGGGCTTGCCAGCGGGGGATGGAGGATGGGAGCTGGCGGCGTTGGTGTCGCGCGTGTGCCGGTTTTGCTCCGCGCAGCGACAGTTGCGGTTGTTGTTGACGTTAGTCCCGCGCAGCGACCGTTATTGTTGCCTTTGAACTGGCCGTTGCTGCTGCCTTTGAAGTAGCCGTTGCCATTGCTGTTGAAGTGGCCGTTGCAGTGAGTCCCCGTTAGATGGCGACGCGTCGCCAGTGCCTGAAACGGATAAAGAAGCGTCCGCTGTCTGAGCGTAGCGAGTTTCGGACGCTTCCCGTTTCAGGTGCTGGCGGCGCGTGCAGTCCGCGCAGCGGACCGCCATCGTAGGGGTCGCCTTTTTTGCCCCACTTTTTTGGCGAAGCAAAAAAGCGGGTCGGCTGCCGGGCCGAACACCCGGCTACTCCCCACGGCAGTGAAGCCTCAATGTTTCACCCGCCAGCAGACGCAGCATCGGCGCCTTGCGTTGTGGCGCGTGTTCCTGACGTGCAGCCGCCGCAAACTGCAGAAGCGGCTTCGCGACGGTGCGCCGGCGGGCGGGTGAAGCGATACGTGTGCCCTGCCGGACGACCTAGCCGGGAGTCCGTCCCGGCGGCCGGGTCACTTCTTTTGCTTCGCCAAAAGAAGTAACCAAGAAAAGGCGACCCCGGAGATGCCGCCCCGCTGCGCGGGGTGCCCACGCCGCTGGCACCGAAATCGGGAAGCGTCCGAAACTCGCTTCGCTCAGACAGCGGACGCTTCTCTATCCGATTTCGGCACCAGCGACGTGGCGTCATCAACGGGGATTCACTGCAACGGCAACGGCAACTGCCACTTCAACGGCAACTGCCACTTCAACGGCAACTGGACAAGCAACGGCAACGGCAACGGCAACGGCAACTGTCGCTGCGCGGGGCTAACGTCAACAGCAACCGTCGCTACGCGGAACGTCAACGGCAACGACGCGATGCGGCTGAGGCATCCTTCGGAAGCGCTGCGGCGCAGCCTGCTCAAGGCTAACGGAAATGGCGGAAGCCCCCGTGAATCAAGCGCCACGGCATTCGCAACAGCCACCGCTGCCCGCTGCCCGCGACCCCCTGATCCCCTTCACCACGTGTCAACAAACCGCCGCTTCCGCTCCCCCGGCCCAACCGCCGGCGCAGCCTTCAATCCCCTCACAATCCACCCCCGCGTCTCCGCCGGATCGATCACATCATCGATCTCCAGGTACGACGCCATATTCACGGCCTGCCCATTCGCATAAGCCGCCGCGACCATCCCATCGAACGCCTGCTTGCGCGCATCAGGATCGGCGATCGCCTCAAGCTCCTTGCGGTAGCCAAGCCGCACCGACCCCTCGATCCCCATCGCGCCGAATTCAGCCGATGGCCAGGCGATGGTGAAGAACGGCGCGGCGAAGCTGCCTGCGGCCATTGCCTGCGCGCCGAGGCCATAGCCCTTGCGCAGCACGATGGTGTAGAGCGGCACGGTCAGGCTGGCGGCGGTGACGAACATCCGCGACACATGGCGGACCATCGCGGTGGCTTCGGCGTCGGGGCCGACCATGAAGCCGGGCGTGTCGCACAGGGACACGATGGGCAGGCCGAATGCGTCGCAGAGCTGCATGAAGCGCGCCGCCTTGTCCGCGCCGTCGGCGTCGATCGCGCCGCCGAGATGGATGGAGCTGTTGGCGATCAGGCCGACCGGGCGGCCTTCGATGCGTGCCAGCGCGGTGATCATGCCGACGCCGAATTCGCGGCGCAGTTCCAGTACCGAGTCCGTGTCGGCCAGCGTGGCGACCAGTGCGCGGATGTCGTAGGTCCGCAACCGGTTCTCGGGGACCGCATGGCGCAGCAGGCGCTGGTCGGCGCAGTCCCATGCCGCGATGCTGCCCTGAAAATAGGACAGGTACTGCTTGGCCACCCGCACCGCTTCAGCTTCGTCGGCGACCACGACATCGATCACGCCGTTCGGGCTCTGCATCGATACCGGGCCGACTTCCTCGGGACGGTAGACGCCCAGGCCGCCGCCCTCGATCATCGCGGGTCCGCCCATGCCGATGGTCGCGTTCTCGGTGGCGATGATGACGTCGCTGCATCCGAGGAAGGCCGCATTGCCGGCGAAGCAGCGGCCGGAGACGATGCCGACCCGCGGGACCAGCCCGGCCAGCCGCGCATAGGCGGCGAATGACGTGCAGTCCAGGCCCGCGACCAGCAGCGCATCGGTGTCGCCGGGCCGGCCGCCGCCGCCCTCGGTGAAGAACACGACCGGCAGCCGCCATTGCTCGGCGAGATGCAGCATGCGGTCGGTTTTCTTGTGATTCATCATGCCCTGGGTGCCGGCCATCACCGTGTAGTCGTAGGCCATGACCAGGCAGCGCGACGCGTCGTCGCCGAACAGTTCGCCGTTGATGCTGGCGATGCCGGCCACCAGGCCGTCGGCGGGGCTCATGCGGATCAGTTCGTCCATGGGCCGCCGCCGGCGCTGGGCGGCGAGCGCGAGCGCGCCGTATTCGCGCAGGCTGCCGTCGTCGACCAGGTCCGCGAGGTTTTCCCGCGCGGTCCGCTGGCCGGTCTTGCGCCGGCGGGCGATCGCGTCGGGGCGCTGCGCATCGAGGCCGATTGCATGGCGCTCGATCGCTATCTTCAGGTCCGGGCGGACCAGGTCGAGGTCGGGCGCGGCATCCGGCCCGGCTTCGTGATGGGCGGCCTGCGAAGGCGCGATATGGCATAGCGCCGCGCCGGCGGCGGTGACCTGCCCGGGCCGCACGTCGATCCGGCGCACGATGCCGCTGGACGGCGCCAGCACCAGGTGCTCCATCTTCATCGCTTCCAGCACCGCCAGCTGCTGGCCGGCGCGGACCTCGTCGCCGACCTCGACGGCGATGCTGACCACCGAGCCGGCCATCGGCGAGGGCGCCGGCATGGTGCCGGCGGGCGCATGCTGGACCTGCTGCGCGGCGCGGACCGCGGCCTGGTGCGGCGCATGGCGTCGCCGGTGGCTGGTCGCCGGCGACAGCAGCGCCGCCGCATGCTGCTCGACGAAGGCGGTGCTGATGCGGTGCGCGGCCACGTCCGGGTGGCGCAGCAGGCTTTGCAGGAAGTCGAGGTTGCTGTCCACGCCTTCCAGCCTGAACTCGGACAGCGCATCGGCGGCGCGCGCAAGCGCTGCTTCATAGCGCGGCGCCGATGCGATCACCTTGGCCAGCAGCGAGTCAAAGCCGGGGTTGACCGCGTAGCCGGCATAGCCGCAGCCGTCGACCCGCACCCCCGGCCCGGACGGCGGCTCGTAGGCGGCGATCGTGCCGCCGGCCGGCGTCGGGCTGCCGTCGGCCGCCATGGTTTCCAGGTTCACCCGGCACTGCACCGCGTAGCCCCGCGGCGGCGGAATGTCCTGCTGCCGCAGGCCGAGTTCGGCCAGCGTGGCGCCGCCGGCGATCTGGAGCTGCGCCTGCACCAGGTCGATGCCGGTGACCTGCTCGGTCACCGTGTGTTCGACCTGCAGCCGCGGGTTGGCCTCGATGAAGGCGTAGCGGGCATCGTCGCGGCCTTCATCGGCGGCGACCAGGAACTCGATGGTGCCGAGGCCGGCATAGCCGACTTCCCGCGCCATCGCCAGCGCGGCCTCGATCAGGCTGTCCCTGAGACGCGGCGGCAGCGACGGGCTGGGTGCGACCTCGACGATCTTCTGGTTGCGCCGCTGCAGCGTGCATTCCCGTTCCCACGCATGCGCGATGCCGCCGCGGCCATCGCCCAGCACCTGGACCTCGATGTGCCGCGCCGCCGGCATCAGCTGCTCGACATACAGCGCGCCGTCGCCGAACGCGGCGATGGCCTCGGAACGGCAGCGCTGGAACGCGTCGGCCAGGTCCTGCGGCCGCAGCACCGCGCGCATGCCGCGGCCGCCGCCGCCGGCCAGCGCCTTGAGCATCACCGCGCCGCCGGCCCCCAGTCCTTCCATGAAGCCCAGCGCCTCGTCCAGCGTGGTGGCGCGGTCGGTGCCGGCGATGACGGGAACGTCCAGCCGACGGGCGAGCGCGCGGGCCTGTCCCTTGTCGCCGAACAGCCGCAGCACCTGCGGCGACGGGCCGACGAAGACCAGGCCGGCGTCGATGCAGGCGCTGGCGAAGTCCGCGTTCTCGCTCAGGAAGCCATAGCCCGGATGCACGGCGTCGCAGCCGTGCTGGCGGGCCGCTTCCAGCATCGCGCCGATGTCGAGGTAGGCGCGGGCCGCATGCCCGGGAAGCCGGTGCGACTGGTCGGCCTGGCGCACGTGCAGCGCATCGGCGTCGTCGTCCGGATGGACGGCGACGGTGGCGACGCCCAGGCCGGCGGCCGCGCGGGCGATGCGGATGGCGATCTCGCCGCGGTTGGCGATCAGCAGCTTCTTGATGGTCATGGATTGTCCTTGTTGGCGCCGGTCCGGGCGCGTCGCTTCGGCGTCGGCTGGCGAAAGCCGGCGATGTTCATCAGGATGCGGGTGATCTCGTCGGCCATGTCGTCCTGTGCGATCGGGCCGCCGGGCTTGTACCAGGTATACATGAAGCCGACCACGCTGCCGATCGCATGGCTGGTCAGCATCAGGTTGCCGCATTCGATGCTGCCTTCGTCCCGCGCCTGCTGCAGCAGGTCGCGCAGCTCGCGGTGAAACACCCGGGCCATCGCCCGCAGCCGCGCCTGGAAGGGCGCTGCCAGCGCTCCGGTCTCGCGGTAGGCGAAAGTGCCGGCGCGGAAATAGCGGATGTTGGCGACCGCCAAGCGGTGCAGGCCTTCCTGCAGCCTGTCGCCGGCCGGGCGCGCATCGCCGGCGTCGGTGTGCATGGAGGTCAGGCAGGCGACCGACGCACGCCAGCACAGCTGCTCGAAGATGTCGTCCTTGCCGTTGAAGTAGTAGTACAGGTAGGGCTTGGTGACGCCCAGCGCGGCGACGATGTCGGCCACCGTGGTCTGCGCATAGCCGCGCTCGAAGAACAGCGCCTCCGCCGCCGCCAGGATTTCCTCCCGCTTGTTCTCGCGCACGTCGTCGGCCATCGAGCGGCGTGGCTTTCGTGGGAGGCGTGGCGTGCTGCTCGCGGTCATGGCGGCCCTGGCGGCTGAAGTCGGCTGATGATATACCACCCGGTAGATTATTTCTATCGCCGGCCGACGGCGGTCCATGCTCCCGGCGCATGTCGAACAGCACAACCAGCGGTGCTGTTGCGGGCTTGAAAGATAGTGGTATCGGTTAAACTGCCGCCCGTGTATGGCCCCCGGAAAGGCAATAATGTCCGCAGTACCCGCAGTCGACCCGCACGGATTCAAGCGCATTCTCTATCGAAATATCGCACTGCCCCTGGTCGTGGGCGTGATCAGCATCATGGGTTTCGTCGCGCTGATCGCCTACCTGCTGTCGGCGATGCGCTGGGTCGAGCATAGCGACCGCGTGATCGCGGGCGCGCAGTCCGTGATCAAGCTGGCGGTCGACCAGGAAACCGGCATGCGCGGTTTCCTGCTGACCGGCGAGGAGACCTATCTCGAGCCGTACCGGCTCGGGATGCCGCGGATGCAGGCCGAACTGGACAGCCTCACGCGCATGGTCGCCGACAATCCGGCGCAGGTCGAGCGGCTGCGCCTGCTGGCAAGGCTCCATCGCCAGTGGTCCGACTATGCGAACCAGGCGCTGGCGCTGCGTCGCAGCAACGGCAACTGGCTTCCGCTGGTGCAGGGCGGGCGCGGCAAGCAGGAATTCGACCAGCTGCGGCGCGAGTTCAACGGTTTCCTGCAGATCGAGGAAACCATGCGCACCCAGCGCAGCGAGGAGGCGCGCCAGCTCACGGTGACGCTGGTGGTGATCTACCTGGTGCTCAACCTGATGCTGGCCGGCGGCCTTGCCTGGTTCGGCCGGCGCGAGCTGCTGCGGCTGTCGGAAAGCTATAACGCCGCGCTGCAGCGGCAAAACGAGCATGCGGCCTTCCTGGAGCGCCAGGGCTGGCTGCGCAGCGCGCAGAATACGCTGTCCGAGCGCCTCGTCGGCCAGCAGGCGCTGGCGCCGCTGGCGCGCAGCGTGCTGGACTTCCTGGGCGAGCACCTGAACGTCGCCGTGGCCGCGCTGTATGTGCGGGAGCCGGTCAACCTGCTGCGGCGGGTGGCGACCTACGGCTTTGCCAAGGACAGCGAGCGCAGCGAAGCGCTGGTCGAGGCGGGCGAGGGCCTGGTCGGCCAGGCGCTGCTGGCGCGCCGCGTGATCCGGCTGGACAACGTGCCCGACAATTATCTCAAGGTGAGTTCGGGCCTGGGCAGCGGCGCGCCCGTGTCGGTGCTGCTGGCGCCGATCGAGGAAGGCGGCGTCGTCAACGGCGTGCTGGAACTGGGCTTCGCGCGGCAGGTCGACGCCCGCGACCTCGAATTCCTGGAGCTGGTCGGCGACAGCATCGGCGCGGCCATCGAGGCGGCGCAGTACCGGCAGCGGCTGCAGGCGGCGCTTGCCGACACCCAGCAGCTCAACGAGGAACTGCAGGTCCAGCAGGAAGAGCTGCGCACCGCCAACGAAGGACTGGAAGAGCAGGCCCGGCTGCTGCGCGAGTCGCGCGCCAGCCTGGAGAACCAGCAGGCCGAACTGGAGCAGACCAATATGCGGCTGGGCGAGCAGGCGGACTCGCTGGACCAGAAGAATGCAGCCCTGCAGCAGGCGCAGGACGCGCTGGAGGCGCGCGCCGACGACCTGCAGCGGGCCAGCCGCTACAAGTCGGAATTCCTCGCCAACATGTCCCATGAATTGCGCACGCCGCTGAACAGCTCGCTGATCCTGGCCAAGCTGCTGGCGGAGAACAAGCCGGGCAACCTGTCTTCCGAGCAGGTCAAGTTCGCGGAATCGATTTACGCGTCGGGCAACGACCTGCTGGTGCTGATCAACGACATCCTCGACATTTCCAAGGTCGAGGCAGGCCAGCTCGAACTGATGCCGGAAGCCGTCACCGCCGCCGAGCTGGTGTCCAGCCTCGAGCGCACCTTCGAGCCAGTGGCCACGGAAAAGGGCCTGGCATTCAAGGTGCCGCCGTACGACCTCGGGCCGGCGCCCCTCTACACCGACCGCCAGCGCCTCGAGCAGATCCTGAAGAACCTGCTGTCGAATGCGATGAAGTTCACCGAGCGCGGCAGCGTCACGCTGGCCTTGACGGCGTTGCCGGGCGACCGCATCCGGTTTGCCGTCACCGACTCCGGCATCGGCATCGAACCCGGCCAGCTCGACATCATCTTCGATGCGTTCCGCCAGGCCGACGGCGGCACCAGCCGCCGCTACGGCGGCACCGGGCTGGGCCTGTCGATCTCGCGCGAACTGGCGGCGCTGCTGGGCGGCGCCATCGAGGTTGACAGCGCGCCGGGCAAGGGCAGCACCTTCGCGCTGACGCTGCCGCGCCGCATCGAGACGCCGGCGGCGAGGGCCGCTTTGCCGGCGCCGGCGCCGGCACGGCAGCAGCCGCTGCCGGTCGCGCAGGCCGCGCCCGCATCGGCGGCGGCGCCTGCATCGGCCCCGACGCCCGCGAGGACTGCACAGCAGGCTGCCGCGCCGTTCCCGGACGACCGCGGCAACCCGGCGGACCACCGGCGCACGGTGCTCGTGGTCGAGGACGAGCCGGCATTCGCCGGCATCCTGTACGACCTCGCGCGCGAACTCGGCTACCGCTGCCTGGTGGCGCAGGGCGCCGACGAGGGCCTGCAGCTCGCCCGCGACTTCCTGCCCAGCGCGGTGCTGCTCGACATGCGCCTGCCGGACCGGCCCGGCCTGTCGCTGCTGCAGGACCTGAAGGAAAACCCGCGCACCCGCCACATACCGGTCCATATCGTGTCTTCCGAAGACCGCAGCGACGCGGCGCTGCACATGGGCGCGATCGGCCATGCGCAGAAGCCGGCGTCGCGCGACGCGCTGGAAGAGGTATTCCGGCGGCTGGAAGAGCGCACCACCAAGAAGATGAAGCGCATCCTGCTGGTGGAGGACGACGCCCGCCAGCGCGACAGCGTGACGCACCTGATCGCCGACGAGGATGTCGACATCGTCGCCGTGGCGACCGGCGCGGAAGCGCTGGCGCGGCTGGCGGACGCCGGCGCGAGCGCCGCCTTCGACTGCATGATCATCGACCTGAAGCTGCCCGACATGCAGGGCAAGGACCTGCTGCGCCGCATGGCCGAACAGGGCCTGCAGCCGTTCCCGCCCGTGATCGTCTATACCGGCCGCAACCTGACGCGCGAGGAGGAGGCCGACCTGATGAAGTATTCGCGCTCCATCATCATCAAGGGCGCGCGTTCCCCCGAGCGCCTGCTCGACGAAGTCACGCTGTTCCTGCACAAGGTCGAGGCCGAGCTGTCGGACGACCGCAAGGCCATGCTCAAGACGGCGCGCAGCCGGGACCACGTGTTCCAGGGCCGCCGCGTGCTGCTGGTCGATGACGACGTGCGCAATATCTTCGCCCTCACCAGCGCGCTCGAACAGAAGGGCCTGGCGGTTACGGTGGCCCGCAACGGGCTCGAGGCGATCGAGCGGCTCGACGAGACGCCCGACATCGACCTGGTGCTGATGGACGTGATGATGCCGGTGATGGACGGCCTGGAAGCGACGCGCCGGATACGCGCCGACGGCCGCTTCCAGAAGCTGCCCATCATCGCGGTCACCGCAAAGGCGATGCGCGACGACCATGACCAGTGCCTGAAGGCCGGCGCCAGCGACTACCTGGCCAAGCCGGTGGACCTCGAGCGGCTGTTCGCGCTGCTGCGGGTCTGGCTGCCCACGCTGGAGCGGCTGCCTGCATGAAGCCCGACGCCACCGACATCGAGCTGAAGCTGCTGGCCGAAGCCATTTTCCTGCGCTACGGGCATGATTTCCGCGACTATTCGCTGGCGTCGCAGAAGCGCCGGGTGCTGCACGCGCTGTCGCAGTTCGACTGCCCGACCATCTCGGCGCTGCAGTCGCGCGTGCTGCACGATCCGGAAGCATTCCACCAGCTGCTGCAATTCCTGACCATCCCGGTTAGCGAGATGTTCCGTGACCCGTCCTACTTCCTGGCGCTGCGGCGGGAAGCCGCGCCGCTGCTGCAGACCTACCCGTCGATCAAGGTCTGGGTGGCCGGCTGCAGCACCGGCGAGGAAGTGTATTCGCTGGCGATCCTGCTGCACGAGGAAGGCCTGCTGGAGCGCACGCTGATCTATGCGACCGACATCAACCCGGCCTCGCTGGACAAGGCGCGCCGGGGCATTTTCCCGTTGAGCGCGATGGAGCGTTATGCGGCCAGCTACGAGAAGTCGGGCGGCAAGCGGCAGCTGTCCGACTACTACACCAGCGCCTACGAGTCGGCGCTGATGGACCGTTTCCTGTCGGCCAATGTCACCTTCGCCGACCATAGCCTTGCGACCGACACCGTGTTTTCGGAAACCCACCTGGTGTCCTGCCGGAACGTGCTGATCTACTTCAACCGCAAGCTGCAGGACAGGGCGCTGAAGCTGTTCCACGATTCGCTCTGCAACCGCGGCTTCCTTGGTCTCGGGTCCAAGGAAAGCATGGACTTCTCGGCCTGCAGCGACAGCTTCGAAACGGTGGACAGGCGCGAGCGCCTGTACCGCAAGCGATGACGGGGCGGCCATGAACGAACGAGGAAGCATTGCAGCCGGCCGCCAGATCGACGCGGTGGTGATAGGCGGTTCGGCCGGCGGGCTGGACGCGATGCTGCGCATCCTGTCCGGCCTTCCCGGCACGTTCCGGCTGCCGCTGATCGCGCTGCTGCACCTGCCCAACAACGGCGACAGCAAGCTGGTCGATGTCTTCGGCGCGCGGCTGGCGATCCCGGTCGAGGAAGCGGCGGACAAGGCGCGGATCGCGCCGGGACGGCTATACTTCGCGCCCGGCGGCTATCATCTGCTGGTCGAGCAGGATTTTTCGTTCGCGCTCAGTTGCGAGGCGCCGGTGCATTACTCGCGGCCCTCGATCGACGTGCTGATGGAGTCCGCCGCCGACGCCTGGGGCCCGCGGCTGGCCGGCATCCTGCTGACCGGGGCCAACGATGACGGCGCGGAAGGACTCGCGCGCATCGGCGAGCGCGGCGGGCTGACGGTGGCGCAGGACCCCGACGAAGCCGCCATACCCACGATGCCGCGCGCGGCCATCAAGCGCCGCGCGCCCGACCTGGTGCTGCCGCTGGATAGCATCCGCGACTTGCTCCTCGAATTGAACAGGCATTGAACACCATGGCAAGCAGCGTCAATATTCTGATCGTCGACGATCTTCCCGAAAACCTGATCGCGCTGGAGGCGCTGATCCGGCGCGACCACCTGACCGTGCATGCGGCCAGCTCCGGCGACGACGCGCTTTCGCTGCTGCTGGAGCATGATTTCGCGCTGGCGCTGCTGGACGTGCAGATGCCGGGCATGAACGGCTTCGAACTGGCCGAGCTGATGCGCGGCACCGAGCGCACCCGGCGCATCCCCATCGTGTTCGTCAGCGCCGCCGGCCGCGAACTGAACCATGCGTTCAGGGGCTACGAGGCGGGCGCGGTCGATTTCCTGCACAAGCCGCTGGACGCGTACGCGGTCAACAGCAAGGTCGCGGTGTTCGTCGACATGTACCGCCAGCGCAGCGAGATGCGGCGGCAGGTCGAGGCGCTGGAACTGGCGCGGCGCGAGCAGCAGGCGCTGCTGGAGCGTCTCAATGCCGCGCAGCAGGAGCTGGAGCATGCGGTGAAGATGCGCGACGACTTCATGTCCATCGTCGCCCACGAGCTGCGCACGCCGCTCAACACGCTGTTCCTGGAGTCGCAGCTGCGGCGCATGCAGCTCGACCGCGGCAACATGGCGGCCTTCGACCCGGCGCGGCTGGACGCGATGTTTGCCCGCGACGACCGCCAGATCCGCAACATGGTGCGGCTGATCGAGGACATGATGGATGTCTCGCGCATCCGCAGCGGCACGCTGTCGGTGCGGCCGGTGAAGATCGAGCTGTCGCTGCTGCTGCAGCGGGTGGTCGACGACCTGGCGCAGCAGGCGGCGGCGGTCGGCAGCACGATCACGCTGCAGGCGCCCGAGCCGGTCGACGGCTGGTGGGACGAGTTCCGGATCGAGCAGGTGGCGGTCAACCTGCTGACCAACGCGCTGCGCTACGGCAGCGGCAAGCCGGTGGAGGTGAGCCTGTCGCCGGCGCCGGACGGCGCGCACATCGAGGTGCGCGACCATGGCATCGGCATCTCGCAGGAAGACCAGAAGCGCATCTTCCGCCAGTTCGAGCGCGCCGGCGGCGGCCGCTCGGCGGACGGGCTGGGACTCGGGCTGTTCATCACGCAGCAGCTGGTCGAGGCGCACGGCGGCAGCATCAAGGTCTACAGCGAACCCGGCAACGGCTCGGTGTTCATCCTGCACCTGCCGCACGCGGCAGCCCCGGCATAGGAAGCGCAGGGCAGGCTGCCTTGCCTGCTGCGGTCTGGCTGGCGAACCCATTTTCCACAGCGCCCAGCCCGGCGGAAATGCCATCCGTTGCATTTAATTGCATCGAGGAAATTATTTCTGGCGTCGATATGAAACAATCGCTAGAATCAATAAATTCGTTCAAATTAAAAGAAAGAGCAGCCATGACCACTCTCGCGTCCCTGCGCGTCAATGCGGAAGAGTATTGCACCACCCGCGACGCGGCAGGCGTGCTCGGGGTCTCGCTGCGGACGATACAGGTCTGGGTCGAGAGCGGCGCCCTGCAGGCCTGGAAGACGCCCGGCGGACATCGCCGGATCACCGTGAAGTCGCTGGAAAAAATGGCCGTCGAACGGTCGAGCGCGCTGGGCATCGCGCCATCGCCGGCGCCTGCCGCCGCCGCAAGCCCTTACTGCGTGATGGTGGTGGATGACGATCCGACCATGCTGCGCCTGTATGAGCTGGAGATCGCCGGCTGGGATTTGCCGGTCCAGCTGACAACCGCCGCCAACGGGATGGATGCGCTGATCAAGATCGGCAAGCACCGGCCCGACCTGCTGATCACGGACCTGACGATGCCGGAAATCGACGGCTTTGGCATGATCAGGCGGCTGCGCGCGAACGAGGACTGCGCCGGCATGCCGGTCATCGTGGTCAGCGGCCTGGACGAGAGCGCGCTGAAGGCCGGCGGCCTCGCACCCGACATCCCTTTCTTCCCCAAACCTGTGCCATTCGAAGCGCTGTTCGACGCGGTCAAGCGCAGCCTGAACGCATAGAACCGCCGCGCAGTTCAACCTCGGCCTGACGGACAGGCCGCAGGGCGGGGCGGCCGCCTGCCGCCCGTCTTTCTTTTCTCCCAATCACGAATGATCTGAAGCACGGTCCCGTCAAACGCGGGACGCTGCCCGTTCACGGGCCGAGGCAATGGCCGGGTTCCCGGCCGCCTGGCACCAACCGCCGGCCGTGCAGCGCATCCATGCGCTCCGGAACCAACCGGATTGCCGCACCGCGCATGCACCTGATCGCATCCCGGTCTGCCGGACCGCTCGTCTTTCCTTCCTCCTGTCCCCAGTCGCCGACACCGCTTTAGCGTATTTCCAACAGTGGGCAATTGTTTCTGCTCAGTAATAAAGATGTTTCTATACAGAAATTATAAAAGTGATAGAATGCAACAAAATGAAAGAAATGATACTTCCAGCAAAATGATGCTTCCATCGAAATGACACCGATGATCAAAATGTCCGTTGCAGTTCTGGCTTCCGCCATCCTCTTCACCGCCGCGCCCTGGTTCGCCCACGCCGCAACCGGCCCCGAAGTCGTCGTCGACCTGCAGGTGCAAAAAGTCGTGCGCCAGAAGGACGGCGCCGAGACCATGGTCGATGGCCAGGCCGGGCCGGGGGACACCCTGGAATACCGGGCGACCTATACCAACCGCGGCGCCGCGCCCGCCCGCGGCGTGCTGGCGACGCTGCCGGTGCCGCCGGACGGCATGGAATATGTCGATGCGTCCGCCGCGCCGGCCAAGGTGCTGGCCAGCCTGGATGGCAAGCAGTTCGCGCCTGCGCCGCTGCAGCGCGTGGTCGTCCTGCCCGACGGCAGCCGCAAGTCCGAAGCGGTGCCCGCATCCGAATACCGCTTCCTGCGCTGGAACCTGGGCGACCTCGACGCCGGCAAAAGCGTCGTCGTCCGCTCCCGCATGCGCCTGATCGGCGCTCCCCGTTAATCGTCACAAGCACACACGATGAAATACGCTCGATTTTCCCGTCACTCCCCTGCAGCAGGCTGCCGCCGCCTTCGCCTTTCGCGCCTTTCCCGACTGGCGCTGGCCGCGCTGGCCCTGCTGGGCGCCGCTTCCGCCCATGCGCTCACCGCGGCCGGCGCGTCGATCTCGAACCAGGCCACCGCGACCTATACCGACGCGGCGTCGACCGCGCGCACGGTCAGTTCCAATACCGTGGTCACGGTGGTGCAGCAGGTCGGCAGCCTGACGATGTCGGTGAATGGCGCGAAGAATGCCGCGCCGGGCGCCCAGGTCAGCTATCCGCACACCATCACCAATACCGGCAACGGCCCTGACAGCTTCCTGCTCAGCGCCACCAACAGCGGCGCCTTCGCCCATGCCGGCGTGCTGTTCTATGCCGACGCCAACGGCGACGGCGTGGCCGACAATGCGACGCCCATCGTCGCCACGGACAGCATCGCGGCCGGCGCGACCTACAAGTTCGTCGCCGTGGCCACGGTGCCGGCCAACGCGCCGGCCAATGCGGCCAACAGCATCGTCGTGACCGCGGCCAGCGTCTACGCGCCCGGCTCGACCGCGACCAATACCGACACCACCACGGCCAGCGCAGTGTCGACGGTCGACATCACCGGCAATGCGCCGGGCGCCGGCGCACCCGGCGCGGGCGCCGGCCCGGAAGTCACGCCGACCATCACCAACGCGGTTAACCCGGGCGGCACCACCCGCTACACGCTGTACCTGAACAATGGCGGCAACGCGCCCGACACCTTCAACCTGCAGGCCAGCACCGACGGCAGCTTCGGCGCGACCACGCTGCCGCCGGGCTGGACCGTGGTCTTCAAGGACGCGGCCGGTTCCGTCATCACCAGCAGCACGGTGCCGGCCGGCGGCAACAGCCTGGTGTATGCGGATGTCACGCCGCCCGGCGGCGCCGTGGCGGCGGCGAGCGACCTGTATTTCCGCGCCGCCGGCACGACATCGGGCGCAAGCGACCGGCTGCACGTGGCGGCGGTCGTGCTGCCGGCCGCGGGCCAGGTCGCACTGGTCAAGTCGCAGGCGCTCGACGCCAACTGCGACGGCATCGCCGACACGCCGTTCGTACTGGTCAACATCACCGTCGGCGCCGTGCCGGGCGCCTGCATCCGCTACCAGATCGCCGCGAGCAATGTCAGCGGCAGCAACGTGACGGCGCTGGTGATCACCGATCCGACGCCCGGCAGCACGACCTACCATGCGGCCCGCGCGGCCAGCGTGACGCTGGGCACCGTCACCGCGCCGGCCGGCGGCAGCGCCGGCAATGTGCAGGCAACCGTGGGCACGCTGGCGCCGGCGCAGTCCGCGGTGCTCGAGTTCGGCGTCCGGATCAATCCATAACGCCGCCCCTTCCTTCCCTCCCGTCCCTGGCGCTGCACCGGACCCCGGCGCAGCGCGGGGCTCGCCACGTCCATCGCCATCGTCCCGTCCATGCAGAAACCTGCCCGCCTGCCGCGCCTCTACCTGCTGTCATGCCTGTTCCTGGCATGGCTGCTGTGCGCGCCTGCGGGCGCGGCGGTGACCCTGAACAATGCGATCGCCAACCAGGCGCAGGCAAGCTTCATCGAAGCGGCGTCCAGCAAGAACGCGACCCTGAACTCGAACAAGGTCAGGGTCGTGCCGCCGACCACGATCCGCTATTACCGCGACGACCAGTTCAGCAACGAAGCGCTGGCGTCGCGCATAGGCAGGCAGCTGTTCGTGCAGGCCAGCGCCGAGGCATGCAATGCCGACGAGACGGCGAATGAGCAGGTGCGCATCAGCATCGCGTCGAAACTCACCGGCGACATGGAGTGGTTCGACGCGAGCGAGACCGGCCCGGACACCGGGCTGTTCCGGATTCCGCGCCAGGTCATGACGATGGACGGCGGCGTGCAGCCGGTGCCGGGCGACGGCATCCTGCAGGTGCTGAAGAATGACACGCTGATGGCGCGCATCGAGAACTGCGGCAGCGCCGCCGTGTCGATGCTGCTGATCGACCCCTCGGGCATCGTCTTCGACAGCCGCAGCGACGAGCCGGTCGCCGGCGCCACCGTCGCCATCATCGACGCCAGCGGCGAAGGCAATGGCGGCAATGCCGGCGGCCCGGCGAAGGTGTTCAGCAATGACGGCGCGCCCGCGCCCGACACGGTCACCACCGGTGCCGACGGCCGCTTCGAGTTTCCGCAGGTCGGGGCGGGCCGCTACCGGCTGGTGGTCACGCCGCCGCCCAGCTACGACTTCGCGTCGAAGCTGGCGCCGGCCGCGCTGCCGGCGACCCGGACGATCCACCTGTACGGTTCCTATGGCGGCGAATTCCCGGTCAACGCCAGCACCGGCGCGGTCGTGCTCGACGTGCCGCTGGACTTCGACAGCAGCGGCCTGCTGCTGGAGAAGTCCGCTTCCCGCCAGGTCGTGGAGATCGCCGACTTCCTCGACTATGCGCTGAACGTGCGCAACAGCGGCAGGGGCGACCTGGTGCAGGTCGTGGTGCGCGACCGGCTGCCGGCCGGCTTCAAGTTCGAGCCGGGAAGCCTGCGGGTGCGCGGCGCCAGGGCGCCCGACCCGGTCCAGACGGCCAGCGGCGAACTGGCGCTGCCGGTCGGCGAGCTGCCCGTCAACGCGGTGGCGGCCATCAGCTTCCGCGTCCGGGTCGGCCCCGGCGCGCTGCAGGGCGACGGCATCAGCCGCGGCCAGGCAGGCAGCGGCCGGCCCCTGCCGAAGACAAGCAACGTGGCGACCGCGCGGGTCAAGGTGCAGGCCGGCGTGTTCAGCACCAAGGGCTATGTGATCGGCTCGGTCTACCAGGACTGCAATGGCAGCATGCTGCGCGAGGCCGGGGAAATTGGCATACCCGGCGTGCGCATCCTGATGGAAGACGGCACGTCGGTCGTCACCGACATCGACGGCAGGTACAGCTTCAGCGAGGTGGCGGCGCGCACCCACGTGCTGCGGCTCGACGGCGCGACCCTGCCGCCCGGCGCGCGGATCGCCGACGCGGACCGCAGCCGTTTCGCCGACCTGAAGAACGGCGAGCTGTACAAGGCGGAATTCGCCGTCGCCGGCTGCGACGCGGCAACCGGCAAGGACATCGAAAGCCGCCGCGCGCAACTCGTTAGGGCCGGCGCGGCGGCCATCGCGCCGGGCGGCGCGGCCGCGGCCGCTGCGCCGATCCCGGCCGCAGCCGCGGCGCCGGCCGCAGCGGCTGACATCGATGTCGGCGCGCTGGACAACACGCTGGACTTCGTCGGCCTGCAGGACGGCGCGGTGCTGGGCCAGGCGCAGACGCCGGTGCGGGTCAAGGGCGCGACCGGTTCGCGCCTGGCGCTGAGCGTGAACGGCGGCGCGGTGCCCGACAAGCGCATCGGGCGCAAGCTCGCGGCGCCGGACCGCCAGGTCGAACTGTGGGAATACATCGGCGTCGACCTCAAACCCGGTCCCAACGTGCTGGAGGTGACGCAGCATGACGGCTTCGGCAATCCGCGCGGCGCCAGGCGCATCACCGTCACCGTCGCGGCCGGCGCCGCGGTCATCGAGCTGGCGGCGACCCAGGCCGCGGTGCCGGCCGACGGCAAGTCCATGGCCGGCATCCGGGTGCGCCTGTCCGACGCGAACGGCGTGCGGGTCACCGCGCCCACGCCGCTGACGCTGGAATCCAGCCGCGGCGCCTGGCAGGCGGTCGACCTCGACCCGCGCGAGCCGGGCGTGCAGGCCATGCTCGACGGAGGCGAAGCCGACTTCCTGCTGCAGGCGCCGAAGGAGGAGGGCGAAGCCGTGGTGCGCGTGCGCAGCGACGGCGCGAGCCGGGAGATCAGGGTGCATTTCGTGCCGGACATGCAGCCGCTGATTGCCGCCGGCCTGATCGAGGGCGCGATCAATGTCCGCCACTTCCGGCGCGACGCGCTGGCGCCGGCACGGGCCGAGGACGGTTTCGAGGACGAACTGCGGCAGGTGTCGCGTTCGCTGGGCGGCAATGCCGGCGCGGCGGCGCGCGCGGCGATGTTCATCAAGGGCAAGATCCGCGGCGACTACCTGCTGACGCTGGGCTATGAGTCGGAAAAGGCCCCGGACACCAAGCTGTTCCGCGACATCGACCCGAATGCGTTCTACCCGGTCTATGGCGACGGCGCGGTGCGCAGCTTCGATGCGCAGTCGACCGGCAAGCTCTACGTGCGCATCGCCCGCGACCGCTCGTGGCTGCTGTACGGCGACTTCACGCCGCCGCCGCCCACGCCCGCCCGCAACCTCGGCGCCTATCACCGCAGCCTGACCGGCGTGCGCGAGCATTACGAGACCGACAGCGTCAGCATCGACGCCTATGCCAGCCGGGCCAGCGCGCGCCAGGCGATCGACGAGTTCCCGGCCATCGGCGTGTCCGGCCCGTTCCAGATCAGGCAGCGGCCCATGCTCGCCAACAGCGAGCGCGTCGAGATCGTGGTGCGCGACCGCAACCAGCCGGCGCTGGTGCTGGGCACGACGCCGCTGGCCCGCCTGCAGGATTACGAGATCGATCCGGTCGGCGGCACGCTGCTGCTGCGCGCGCCGGTCGCCAGCCTGGATCCGAACCTCAATCCGGTGTCGATCCGTGTCACCTACGAAGTCGACCAGGGCGGCGCGCAGTTCTGGGTCGCCGGCGTGAACGCGCAGGCCAGGGTAAGCGAGCGCATCGAGGTCGGCGGCAGCTACGCGACCGACCGCAATCCGCAGGACCCGGCCACGCTCAGGAGCGCGAATGCGACGGTGCGCCTGGCCGAGCAGACCACCCTGATCGCCGAGGTCGCCCGGAGCGACAAGGCCAGCCTGGGAACGGGCCGGGCCGCGCGGGTCGACGTCCAGCATGTCGATGGCAGGCTCGAGGCGCGCGTGCATGCGGGCCGCGCCGACAGCCAGTTCGACAACCTGTCGGCCAGCCTGGGCCGCGGCCGCACCGAGGCTGGTGCGCGGGTGGCCTACCGGGTCGACGATGCGACCAGGCTGGTCGGCGAAGCGATCCATTCGGCCGACGCCGCCAGCGGCGCCGCGCGCGACGGCGTGCTGGCGGGCACGGTGACGCGTTTCGCCAACGGCGTGCAGCTCGAAGCCGGCGTGCGCCATGCGACCGAAACTGCGCCGGCCAATGTCACGCTGCCGGACACGACCACCAACAGCGTGCGGGCCAAGGTGACGGCGCCGGCGCCGCTGCCGTCTCTGGCCGGCGCCACCGTGTTCGTCGAAGCGGAGCAGGATGTCGCGCATGCCGACCGCAAGACCGTCGCCGTCGGCGGCGACGTGCCGCTGGCGCAGGGCGGCCGGCTCTATGCACGGCATGAACTGATCTCCAGCCTGGGCTCGAACTACGCGCTCAACGACAGCCAGCAGCGCAATGCGACCGTCGTCGGGCTGGAAGCCGGCGCGATCGAGGATGGCCGGGTCTTCTCCGAATACCGGGCGCGCAACGATTTCGGCGGGCCGCTGGCGGAAGCGGCCATCGGGCTGCGCAAGCTGTGGCGGGTGGACGAGGGCGTGGCCGTGTCGGGCAGCTTCGAGCGCGTGCAGACGCTCGAAGGCGAGAGCCACAACGGCGGCATCGCGCTGACCGCGGCGCTGGAGCTGACCACCAATCCGAACTGGAAGGCGACCGCGCGCGCCGAGGTGCGGCGCTCGGACGCCAGCGAAGGCGTGCTGACGACCGCCGGCATTGCCGCCCGGCTCAGCCACACGCTGACCTTCCTCGGCAAGGGCACGGTCTCGTTCCAGCATGGCCGGCAGGGCGGCGGCATCCGCACCGACGCGCTGCTGCAAACCGGCCTGGCCTACCGGGCGCTCGAATCGCTGGGCCTGAACGCGCTTGCCAAGTACGAATACCGGCTCGAGCGCGACACCAGCTTCGCCAACGTGCGGCGGGCGGTGCATATCATTGCCGCCAACCTGAATTACCAGGCCGACCGCGACACGGTCTACACCGTGCGTTATGCCGGCAAGCGGGTGCATGACCAGTCGGCCGGCATTGCCAGCCAGGCCAGCGCGCACTTGCTGGGCGGCCGCATCGGCAGAAACCTGGGCGGCCGCTGGGACGGCAGCCTGCTGGCGCAGATGCTCACCAGCGGCGACTTCGGCAGCCGCCAGGCCGGCGCCGGCGTCGAGGCGGGCTACCGGCTGCGGGACGACCTGTGGATGGCGGCCGGCTACAACTTCGCGGGCTTCACCGACCGCGACCTGTCGGCGAACAATTACACCAGCCGGGGCGTCTACCTGCGCATGCGCTACCAGTTCGACGAGCGCGCGCTGCCGGACGCACTCGCGGCGGACGCGGGGATGCACTGATGCGCAGCCTCCGCGCCTTGTTCACCTGCCGCAGCCTGCGCAGCCTCCTGGCCGTGCTGGCCTGCCTGCTCTGGTGGCAGCCTGCCTGGAGCTGCACCACCGGCGCATGCGTGACCGTGGGGCCGCGCCTGGCCAGCGTGGACATCGCCAAAAGCGCACTGCTCAATGCGCTCTACGGCAACCTGCTCGGCGGCAACCTGTCGCTGAGCGTCGCCGACTGGAACGCGCTGGCGCAGGGGGACGTGGGCCTGCTCGGCTTCCTGAACGCGCTGCAGGCGCGCACCGCGGTCGGCACGCCGGACCAGGCGCTGGCGGCCAATGCCACCCTGGCGCAGCTGGCCGCGGCGCTGCAGGCAAGCGCGCAGGCCGACGCCAACGTCGCGCTGGCGAATGCCTATGCGTCGCTGGCGTCGCAGCTGGCTTTTGCCGGCGGCACGATACGCATGGCCGACCTGCTGCAGCTGAGCGTCCCGGCGGCGTCGCTTGCCGGCGCACGGCTCAATGCGCTGGACCTGCTGGCCGGGCAGCTGCAGCTGTTCAACCATCGCAACCTGCTGACCACGCCGGCGCCCGTCGGCGTGTCGGCCAGCGCGCTCGGGCTGGGCGGCGTGCTCAACGGCATACAGCTGTACTCGCAGGTGATCGAGCCGCCGGTGATGGTGTGCGGGCCGAGCGGCACGCAATTCCACTCCGCCGCCATCCGCATCAAGCTCAAGCTCGACCTGGTCGCGCTGTCGCCGTCGACCGGGCTGCTGACCGCCATTCCCGGCGTGCTGGGCGCCTCGGTGCGCATCGCCAACCTCGATGTTTACGCCAGCGTGGCCCGCGCCGAGGGCGCCATCGACGGCATCGACGCGATCGGCAGGCTGGTCACGGTCAGGGCCACGCCCGGCGTGGCCGACCTCTACCTTGGTACATTCAGCGACAGCGTGTTCTTCAACCGGAGCCGGACGCTGAATGCCGCGATCGACCTGGGCTACGGCAACATCGGCACCGTCAACATCAACGGCGCCGTCGTCGCGCTGGAGGCGCGCAGCGCCGTCATCGGCCAGGCGCCGCTGGGCGGCAGCGCCAGCTTTACCGGCCCGTTCCCGCAGAGCCGCACCTTCGGCAGCAGTTCCGCCGTTTTGGCCAGCGCGCTTTCCAGCCTGGTGTCGAACCTCGACATCCGGATGACGCCGTCGCTGGGCCTGCTCAACGCGGTGGTGTTGCCGGTGCTGAAGACCGTGGTCGCCGGCGCCTTGTCGCCGGTGTTGTCGAACGTGCTCTCCGGCGTGCTCGACCCGGTGCTGAAGCTGCTCGGCATCGGCATCGGCGAGGCGGTCGTCACCGTCAACGGGATTGCGCAAAGCTGCACGGTGTCGGGCACCGTCTACAACGACGCCAACCGCAACGGCCGCTTCGATGCGGGCGAGAGCGGCACGAGGCAGGCGCTGTGGGCCAAGCTGGTCGCGGGCAACGCGGTCAGCGCCGTCGTCAGCGTCGACCCGAACACCGGGGCGTACAGTTTCCCCAGCGTGCCTATGGGCAGCTACAGCCTGCTGCTCGATGTCGCCAGCGGCGCCGGCACCGCGCCGGCCGGCCCGCCCGGATGGGCCGGCACCGAAGCGCCGACGCTGCTGCGGACGGTCACGATTTCCACTGCGGACCTGGGCAGCCAGAACTTCGGGCTGTTTGGCGACAATACCGAGTTCACGCTGGTCAAGACGGTCGACAAGACGACTGCGGCGCCGGGCGAAGTGCTGACCTATACGCTGAATTTCAAGAACAATGGGGCGGCCGGCGTCAATAATTTGAAGATCGAGGACAGCGTGCCGGCCTATACCGCCTTCCTCGACGCCGGCTGCGGCGCGATGCCGGCTGGCGTCAGCAGCTGCGCCGTCTCGGCCAGGCCGGACGCCAGGCAGGCGGGCCTGGTCCAGTGGACGATCAATGGCATGCTCGGCGCGGGCGCCGGCGGCACAGTCATATTGCGCGTGACGGTGAATTAGGAATCGATTAAATACCTTTCTCTCCTTCCGGATTATTACCAAATGTTAACTTCATCGAAAAACGGGACTAAGGTAAGATCTTTTCCTGGAATTCAATATTCTTGGAGTGATCATGTTGAAAGCGTCCACTCCTTCCGATGAAGCCGAGCGGCTGGAATCTCTCAGAAACCTTTCCATTCTCGATACGCCGCCGGAAGAACGGTTTGACCGCATTACCCGCCTGCTGGCGCATTTTTTCCAGATGCCCATTGCCGCGGTCAGCCTGATCGATTCGGACCGCGTCTGGTTAAAATCGAGGGTCGGCACGCATTTCGTGAACATCCCGCGCGAGAATTCATTTTGCGGGCATGTCATCGCCTCCGGTGAAATGATCGTGGTAAGCGACGTATTGGAAGATGAACGTTTCGCCGATAATCCCTATGTGCGAAATGCCCCGCATATCCGTTCCTATTTCGGCGTTACATTAATGGGCCCTGGCGGCCATCCGGTTGGCGCCTTATGCATGGTCGACCAGAAACCCAGGCATTTATCCAGCGCGGACGCCAAGGCATTAATCAGCCTGGCCGCCATTGCCGGCAATGAATTGGCGGCCGTCGATCTCAATCGCGCGGTCGCGGAACAGTCCCGCCGCGAAAAATGGGTGCGAATGCTGCTGAATCATTTACCCAGTGGCGTGATCCTGCTGGATGAATGCCGTGTCGTCGAATCCTATAATCCGGCCGCCGAACAGCTGTTCGGCGCTTCGCTGTCCGGACTCGTCGGCGCCGACGCCGGCACCTTGACGACCGACGACCTGTCGCGGTTTTCGAGCATGGGAATCGGCGACGACGGCAGTTACACGCAGGAAGCCACCGGGCGGCGCACCGACGGCAGCCTGTTCCCGATGGAGGTGTCGGTGACGCCGACGCACCTGGGCGGCAAGAAAAAATATGCGGTGATGGTGCGCGACATGACGGCGAAAAAAGCCGAGGAAGCGCGGCGGCAGGTGGGCGAGGAACGCAGGCAGAAATACTATTCCAGCGCCGCGCATGAATTGCGTTCGCCGCTCGGCAGTTTGTCGGGATTCGCCAATATGCTGGCGAAACGGCAATTGCCGGAAGAAACGGTGCGCGAAATAGCCGGCATCATGAGCACCGAAACTGGCAGGCTGGTGAAACTCATCAATGAAATGCTCGATTTCGCCCGACTGGAAAATGGCGGCACCGACGATTTCGACATTCGCCTGCAGGCGCTGGCGCCCGTTATCGAAACGACCCTGCAATCGCTCGGCGGCATCGAAGGCATCACCCGGGTGGTTTGCACGATTGCGCCGGAAATGCCGGACGTCGCAATCGATGCGCGAAAAATGCAGCAGGCGCTGACCAATATTCTCGGCAATGCGATTAAATACTCGCCGGACGGCGGCAAAATAGACCTGATCGTGCAGACTGCAATGGCTGGAAATACCCGGGTCGCACAGATCGTGGTCAGGGATCGCGGCATCGGCATGACGCCGGCGCAGAAAGAGCGGATATTCGAGCCATTTTACCGGGCCCGGCAATTGGCTTCCGCCGAGGGCAATGGTCTTGGCATGGCAATTACCCAGGACCTGGTCAAATTGCAGCGCGGTTCGATCAGCGTCGAATCCGCCCTCGGGGAGGGCACCGAGATTACGATTTGCCTGCCATTGCAATGAATTGAACGTTAACTTCATTTGCTGGCTTATCGATTTTCCGGCTGCGAACCCGATTAATGTCGACGATATTGCATTAATCGATCCAGCGAATTAAAGATAAATGATGGCCGTTAAAACCGGCGGACGCCGCGGCGCCGCCGGCGTCCTCCTTTTGCCCGTGCGGCTGCAAGGCATCGCTTCGGCTCGTCGCCCCGGGTGCGGCGCTGCACCATCAAAACATCTTGACCAATTGTTATCTCGGTACGAATATCCGACAAACGGACAGCGTTGGTCCAGCCGCAGCACGAGGATGTCATTTTCCCAGGATGGAAAAAATGAGCTCGACCGATCCCGCAGTCAGCGCCAGCCCGCAGGCCGAACAGGTGTTCCGGCGCATGCGCATCGCGCCGGCCTACAAGGCGGTGTCGGCCGAGATCGAGCGCATCATCGTGTCGGGCGAACTGGAGCCCGGCGCGCCGCTGCCGACCGAACAGGAACTGGCGCAGCAGTTCGGCGTGAACCGCTCGACGCTGCGCGAAGCCATCCGCCAGGTCGAACAGGAAGGCTTGGTCGAGCGGAGGGAGGGGCGGCGCCTGTTCGTCGCGCTGCCCGGCCTGACCGACTTCGCGCCGCGGGCGATACGTTCGCTGGTGCTGCAGCAGGCGACATTCCACGAACTGTGGGAAGTCGCGGTGGTGCTGGAGCCGCTGGCGACGAGGCTGGCTGCGAAGGCGGCGCTGGACGATGACCTCGGCGCGCTGGACCGCAACCTGGCGCGCATGGAGGAACTGGCGTCCGGCGGCCCGGGCGACGCCAGCAATGCCGCCCTGATCGAACTCGACGTCGAATTCCATGCGATCGTGGCCCGCGCCAGCCGCAACCGCGCGCTGATGCTGGCGCGCGAGCCGGTCAGCCTGCTTTACAGCACCACGCTTTCCAAGATGCAGGTCGCCCTGCCGCAGATGCAGGTGCGCAATGCCGCGGCGCACCGCAAGATCCTCGACGCGCTGCGCGGCCGCGACGCCGACGGCGCTGAGCAGTGGATGCGCAAGCACATCATCGATTTCCAGCGCGGTTACGTGTTGGCACAACTGGACATGCATGTGCCGATATCGATAGCCGGATAAAAACCCCCTTGAAGGAGGAGACCATGAAAACAAAAAGCACGAGTCTGCAACCCGCGGCGAACCCGGCGAATTCCCGCCCGACACGGCTACGGGCGGTCGCATGCGCGGCGGCACTGACCGCGCTGGCCGCAATGGCGCCGGGACAGGCGCTGGCGCAGGAGACCTTCCGCATCGGCGTGGTCAGCTTCCTGTCCGGCCAGGCCGCGGAAAGCTTCGGCGTGCCCGCGGTCAATGGCGGCAAGGTGCTGATCGACGCCTTCAACAAGGGCGAGGCGCCGGCGCCGTACAACAAGGTCGGCTTCGGCGGCATGAAGATCGAGGCGGTGTATGTCGACGAGAACGGCGGCGCCACCAAGCAGGTGCAGGAACTGCGTAACCTGTACGACCGGGAGAAGGTCGACGCGGTGGTCGGCTATGTCGGCTCCGGCGACTGCCTGGCGGTCGCGCCGGTGGCCGAGGAAATGAAGCGCTTCCTGATCCTGTACGACTGCGGCACGCCCCGCATCTTCGAGGACGGCAAATACAATTACGTGTTCCGCACCGCGTCCCACGGCACGATGGACAACGTCGCGCTGGCGCGCTACCTGAAGCAGCGCAACGTCAAGGTCGGCACGATGAACCTGATCAACCAGGACTATGCGTGGGGCCAGGATTCGCGCAAGGACTTCGTGCTGGCGATGGAAAAGCTGTACCCGGACGCGAAGGTGCAGTCCGACCTGCTGCCCAAGTTCGGTTCGGGCCAGTACGGCACCGAGATCTCGCAGCTGATGAGCAAGCCGGCCGACCTGACGCATTCGAGCTTCTGGGGCGGCGACCTGCAGAGCTTCATCCTGCAGTCCGCGCCGCGCGGCCTGTTCAAGAAGTCGCAGGTGGTGCTGTCGGCCGCCGACCATGTGCTGCAGGGCCTGGGCGACAAGATGCCGGACGACGTGATCCTCGGCGCACGCGGCGCCTATGGCCTGATGGCGCCGAAGTCGGCGCTGAACGACTGGTGGTGGAGCATCTACCAGAAGGCGTACACGGTCTACCCGGTGCAGGCCCCGTACCGGATGGCGCAGGCGCTGCTGGGGCTAAAGCTGGCCGCCGAGAAGGCGATGGCCGCCAACGGCGGCAAGAAGCCGACGCCCGAACAGCTGGCGGCGGCGCTCGCGGGCTCGTCGTGGGATGCGCCCGGCGGCAAGATCCGCATGGCGCTGGGCGACGGCCACCAGGCGATCCAGGAAACCGCGATCGGCCGCACCAAGTATGACGCCGCGAAGAAGATGGTGACGCTGCAGGACATCCAGCGCTTCCCGGCCGAATGCGTGAATCCGCCGGCCAACATGAAGTCGGAAGACTGGATCAAGGCCAACTTCGCGGGCGCGAAATGTGACTAGCCGAACGGGCTGAAGTAACCCCGCAGCCCCGCAGCCCCGCAGCCCGGCGCAGGCCGGGCTGCGCTCATCCGCCATCCCGCACAGGAGAGCATTCATGAATCAGTTGGTCACTATCCTGATCGACGGCATTACCTACGCGTCCTGGCTGTTCATCGTCGCGCTGGGCCTGACCCTGGTGTTCGGTGTGCTGAAGATCCTCAATATCGCCCACGGCAGCTTCTATGCGGTGGGCGCCTATGCCGCGGCCAGTTTCGTCGGCTGGTTCGGCACCATGCAGTTCGCGCCGTCGTGGTCGCTGGTGGCGATGCTGCTGGCCGCGGTGGCGGTGGCGGTGCTGGTTGCGCCGCTGTGCGAGCGCGCGCTGCTGCGGCCCTTCTATGGCCGCGACGAGGTGCTGCTGGTGCTGGTCACCTATGCGCTGTTCCTGATACTCGAAGACGTGACCAAGCTGGTCTGGGGCGTCAACCCGTACTACGTGACCGACCCGTACGCGCTGTTCGGCAATGTCGAGGTCGGCGCGCAGTCCTATGTCGGCTACGACTTCATGCTGGTCGCCGTCGCGGTGGTGGTCGGCGTCGCCGTCTGGTGGGGCCTGAACCGGACGCGGCAGGGCAAGCTGGTGTTGGCCGTGATCCACAGCGAGGAAGTGGCGTCCAGCATGGGCGTGAACGTGTCCAAGGTCTACATGCTGGCCTTCGGCGTCGGCATCTTCCTGGCCGCGCTGGGCGGCGCGCTGACCGCGCCGATGATCTCGGTGCAGCCGGGCGTCAGCGTCGGCGTGATCATCGTGTCCTTCGCGGTGGTCATCATCGGCGGGCTGGGCAGCATACCGGGCGCGGCGATCGGCGCGCTCATCGTCGGGCTGGCGCGTTCGCTGGCGGTCCATACCGCGCCGGTGGCCGAGCTGTTCTCGGTCTATATCGTGATGGCGGTGGTGCTGATGTTCCGGCCGCAGGGCCTGTTCCAGCGCATACAGGCAAGGAAGATCTGACATGCATGCAAACGTGATCCATCCCGTCGCCGTGCGGCCGCCGCTGGCGGCCAGCCGCACGCCCCGCATCCTCGCCGCCGGCGTCGCGCTGACCGCGCTGATCGCGGTCGCAGGCGCTTTCCTGCCCAAGTGGCTGACCTTCCTGCTGACCATGGCCGCCTCGCATGGCCTGGTATCGCTGGGCATCATCATGCTGATGCGGTGCGGCGTCGTTTCATTCGGCCAGGGCATGGTGTTCGCGCTGGGCGGCTATACCGCGGCGCTGGCCTTCGGCAAGCTGGGGCTGACCGACGCGGTCGGCATGGCGCTGGCGGGCGGGCTGGTGGCCGCGCTGGTGGCGCTGCCGGTGGCAAGGCTGATCGCCGGCTACCGCGGCATCTTCTTCGCGATGCTGACGCTGGCGCTGTCGATGGTGCTGTACGGCGTGCTGGTCAAGACCGACGCGCTGGGCGGCTCCGACGGCTTCAACATGGGCCGGCCCACGCTGTTCGGGCAGGCGCTGCCCGACGCCAGCGCCGGCTACGTGCTCTTCGTCGTCACGATCGTGCTGTCCGGCCTGCTGGCGCTGGCCACGCGCATCTATTTCGACTCGACCCGCGGGCTGGTGTCGCTGGCGGTGCGCGAGAACGAGCTGCGGGTCGAGTATCTCGGCGGCTCGGTGCGCCAGGCGATGGCGACCAATTTCGTGCTCGCCGCCTTCGTCGGCGGCGTCGGCGGCGCGCTGACCGTGATGTCCCTCGGCCATATCGATCCGAACTTCAGCTACTGGACCAGCTCCGGCGAGTTCGTGTTCGTCGCCATTCTCGGCGGCTATCACAGCGTGCTCGCGGTGTTCATCGCGTCGACCGTGCTGGAAATCGTCCGCTCGTTTTCCAGCCTGTATTTTCCGAACACCTGGCAGCTCGCGCTCGGCATCTTCCTGCTGCTGACCATCCGCTTCCTGCCCGGCGGCATCGGCTCGCTGTGGGCCGGCGGCAAGATCAGGACGGGGCGGCCATGAGCGCGCAAGCGATGCAGCGCACGGGGCCGGTGCTCCAGGCCAGCGGACTGCAGAAGCGCTTCGGCTCGGTGGTCGCGGCCAGCGACATGTCGCTCGGCGTGGCCGACGGCGAACGGGTCAGCCTGATCGGCAGCAACGGCGCCGGCAAGACCACCTTCGTCAACATGATCACCGGCTACATCAAGCCGGACGAGGGCAGCATCATGCTGGACGGCCGCGACATCACGCGGCTGGACCCGCGCGCGATCACGCGGCTGGGCGTGGCCCGCTCGTTCCAGATACCGCAGCTCTACCTCGGCCTGACCGTGCTCGACAACATGCTGGTGGCGACCGCCTGCCACGGCCGCAGCCTGTCGTTCTGGCGGCCCGCGCACCGGGCCGAGGCCATCGACCGCGCCAGCGCCCTGCTGGAACGTTTCGGCCTTGCCGCGCACATGGCGCGGCCCGTGTCCGAGCTTCCGGGCGGCGTGCGCAAGCTGCTCGACATCGCGATGGCCCTGACCGAGCAGCCGCGTCTGCTGCTGCTCGACGAGCCGACCAGCGGCGTCAGCGTCGAGGAAAAGTTTCCGATGATGGACACGGTGATGCAGGCATTGCAGCAGGAAGCGATGACGGTGCTGTTCGTCGAGCATGACATGGACATCGTCGAACGCTATGCGAGCCGGGTGGTGGCCTTCTACAGCGGCCGCATCATCGCCGACGCCGCGCCGCAGGATGCGCTGCGAAACGACGAAGTGCGGCGCTATGTCACCGGCACATTGCGCTGAACAGGGGGAAGCATGCTGCAGGTATCTGGAATCAAGGTCGCAATCGACGCCGTGGAAATACTGCGCGGCTTTTCGCTGGACGTGCCGGCCGGGAAAATGGTCGGCCTGATCGGCCGCAACGGCGCCGGCAAGACCTCGCTGATGCGCTCCGTGATGGGCCATCTCGCGGTGCGCGGCGGCGCCATTTATTTCGACGGCCGCGACCTCGCCACGGTGCCGCGCCACCAACGCGCGGCGATGGGCATAGGCTACATGCCGGAAGACCGCGGGCTGGTGCCGGAACTCACCGTCGAGGAAAACATCCTGGTGCCGGTTTGGGCCTCGAAGACGCTGGATGAACGCCAGCGGCTGGACTTCGTCTACAGCGTGCTGCCCGAGATGAAGGAGATGCGCGAGCGGCGGGCGCTTCTGCTGTCCGGCGGCCAGCAGAAGCTGGTGGCGCTGGGACGCGCGCTGGCGGTGGGGACCCGGCTGCTGCTGCTCGACGAGCCGTTCGAGGGCGTCGCGCCGGCGCTGTCGCAGCGGCTGTCCGAAGTGATAGGGGGACTGCGCGGCGGCGAGCTGTCGGTGCTGATCTCGCAGTCCGATCTCAACCATTCGAGTTCGCTGCTCGATGCCGAAGTGGTCATCGAGCGCGGCGCCAATGCAAGCAGGGAGTAAGCGCATGACACAGCAGCACTGGGCTGCGTTCGACGTGCCGGCCATCCGCCACGAAGCCCATTTCAACGACCGCGTGGTGCGCTGCTTCGCCGAGCGCCCCGCGTCCTTCCATCAGATGTATGCCGACGCGCTGGCCGCGCATCCGGCGCGCCGCGCCATCGTGTTCGACGGCGCGGCGCTGACCTACCAGGCGCTCGACGCCGAGGTCGGCCGCATCGCCGCCGGGCTTGCCGCAGAGGGCATTGCGCAGGGCGACCGTGTCGTGCTGTTCATCGGCAACCGTCCAGCCTTCGTGTCCGTGCTGCTGGCCACGCAGCGGCTGGGCGCCATCGCGGTGCCGGTCGGCACCCGCGAGCAGCGTCCCGGGCTGGCCTACGTTCTGCGGCAGTGCGGCGCGAAGGCCATCGTGTTCGACGCGGCGCTGGCCGGCGTGCTGCCGGACGCGGCGGAGGCGCAAGGGCTGGCGGTTCGCATCTGCGTCGACGGCGACGGCGCGGGCACGCTGGGCGCGCTCGGGCTCGGGCTGCCGCCGCTGCAGGCCGCGGACGCGGCTGCCGTTCGCGAGGAGGACACCGCGGTGCTGCTCTACACCTCGGGCACCACCGGCAACCCGAAGGGCGCGATGCTGAGCCATTTCAACATCGTCCATTCGGCCATCCATTACCAGGCCTGCTTCGGCCTCGATGAGAACGACTGCGCCGGCCTCGCGGTGCCGGCCAGCCACGTGACCGGGCTGATCGCCGTCATCGCCGCGATGCTGCGCGTGGGCGGCGCGATGCTGGTGTTCGCCGAGTTTCGCGCCGACCAGTTCGTCGCCGTCGCGGCCCGCGAGCGCATGACCTACACGCTGATGGTGCCGGCCATGTACAACCTGTGCCTGATGCGCGGCGGGATGGAGGCGCACGACCTGTCGGCCTGGCGCATCGGCGGCTTCGGCGGCGCGCCGATGCCGCCGTCGACCGTCGAGGCAATGGCGCAGCAGCTGCCCGGACTGACGCTGGTCAATGCCTACGGCGCGACCGAGACCACGTCGCCGGCAACCGCCGTGCCGCCGGGCGCGATCGTCGAAGGCAACGACTCGGTCGGCGTGGCGCTGCCGTGCGCGTCGGTGATCGCGGTCGATGACGACGGCGTCGAGGTCGCGCCCGGCGTCACCGGCGAGCTGTGGATAGGCGGGCCGATGGTGGTGCGCGGCTACTGGGACAATCCGGAAGCGACCGCGCAGGGCTTCACGGCCGGCTACTGGCATTCGGGCGACATCGGCTCCATCGACGCGCAGGGCTTCGTGCGCATCTTCGACCGCAAGAAGGACATGCTCAACCGCGGCGGCTACAAGATCTATTCGGCCGAGGTCGAAAACGTGCTGATGGCGCTGCCCGGCGTGCTGGAGGCGGCCGTGGTCGGCCGGCCATGCCCGGTGCTGGGGGAAAGGGTGCATGCCTTCCTCTATGCGCCCGGCGGCGGGCTGGATGCTGCAGCGGTCAGGCAGCATTGCGCAACGCGGCTGGCGGATTACAAGGTGCCCGAGGAAGTCACGCTGATGGACGCGCCCCTGCCGCGCAACGCGAATGGCAAGCTGATGAAGAGGACGCTGCGGGAGCAGGCGTCGGCCGGCGGGGCAGGGAAGTGATACCCATCCCAAGCCATGGCGTACCGGACGGGACCGATGGTCCCGATTCGTCTGCGTGGCCCGCAGGCTCGCAGGCCCCTAGGGTGTAATGCGCTTGCGCTTATTACACCCTACGGCGTTCCATGGCGGGTGTTGAGCCGGATTGGCATGACGCATCCGCCTGGCCGAGCGGTGTCCTCCAAGGGAAACCCGCGTTCCTGTCCTATGCCGCGCCGACCTTTTTCGATGGCTGCGCCCGCAACGCCCGGGCTCAGCGCATCTGCGGCTGCAGTGCAATGACCGCCATGCCCGCGAGCGCGAGTCCGGCCCCGGCCAGGTCCCACCGGCTGAGCGGCAAGCCGTCGACGAAGCGGAGCCAGAGCAGCGCGACGACGATGTACATGCCGCCATAGGCCGCATAGGTGCGCCCGGCGGCCGCGGGATGCAGCGTCAGCAGCCACGCGAACAGTCCCAGCGAGGCCATCGCCGGCAGCAGCAGCCATGCCGGCTTACCCTGTTTCAGCACCAGCCACGGCAGATAGCAGCCGACGATTTCCGCCAGCGCGGTGACGGCGAAAAGCGCCGCCAGCTTGATCAATTGCAGCATCGACGCTCCGGGGTTCTACGAAGGCAACACACGGGGTACAGGACGTCCGATGGATTCGGCATCGTCGTATTTATGCCTCTGGATAAGATTGACGGCAATTAAAGCTTTAGCTTTTAATAACAAAAACACTGGCTCGCCGTTATTCTACTGAATTGGCAATGTCGAGGCGCAATTCTCACGGAGTGGTAAATGGATAAAGCAACATTAGCTGGCATGTCAATGCCATTGCAGAAAAAAACAGCGGTGTACTGGCTGGTTTCCGTGCTGATGCTCCTGGTGATCTATAAAAGATTAATGCCCCTTGAATCGGGCGACATGCAGAGTTTTCTGTACCCCTGGTTTTCCGCGATCCTGGCGGGAGGCTACGCCGCAATGGCCGGGGATTATGCCAATTATTCCCCGCCTTATCTGTATCTGCTCGGCCTGGCCTCGCTCTTTTCGCCGCTTGCCTCGCCGATCGTCCTGATCAAATCGGTCAGCATAGTATTCACTTTTGCAGGCGCCGCCGTATTCGGCCTGATCGTCATGGAGGTGAGCCGCAACAGGAATCTCGCCCTGACCTCGGCCTGTTTTTTCCCCCTTATTCCGAGCGTGGCTGTCAATGCCGCCTGGTGGGGGCAGTGCGATGTCATTTACACGACATTCCTGCTGGCCGCATTCTGGGCAAGCATCAGGCGTGCGCCGTTGCAGGTAGTCATTTTCTTTGGCATTGCATTTTCATTCAAGGCGCAGGCTATCTTTTTCACGCCTTATCTGCTTTACCTGGTGCTGAAAAAGGAATTGCCGTGGCGGTATCTGCTGCTCATTCCCGTTATCTACGCTTGCATGATGCTGCCGGCGTGGCTGGCTGGTCGGCCCGCAGCCGAACTGGCATCGATTTACGTCAACCAGGGTGGTTACTACAAGTCGCTTGCGATGAACGCGCCGAATCCATGGGCAATCATCGAGAAATACCATTTAATGCCGTATGCCGCGGGCGTCTTGCTGGGCGCGGCGGCGACGGTGGCCGCCTCCCTGTTTTTGGTGCGCAAAAGCTTGCTGTCTAAATATGACGAGGTGACCGTCAAATTATGGCTGGTTACAATGTCGACTTTGGCCAGTCCCTATCTCCTGCCAAAAATGCACGACCGGTATTTTTTTCCAGCGGACGTGTTCACCGTTTTGCTTTGCGTGATTTTCCCGCGATATCGGATAGCCGCCATTTCAATGCAAATTGCATCGGTCCTGGTTGCGCTGGCTTTCCTGAAAACGCCCGATGCGCGCTCGTCCCTTTCGGTGGTCGCCAGCGTTTTTTCAAGCATCGCATTGTTCTGGCTGCTGTTCAAACCGCCGGTTTCCATGAGATCGGAAGCAGCCCGTTAAGATCGCCGCCGGATTGGATTTATCCGGCCTGCTCAACCTTCAATGCGAAGGGCGTGGCGACCTAGTTGGACTGTGCACCGCCAGAAAGAGCACAGTTCTCGTAGACTTTCCACGGCGCGCTGTCGATCACGACCTTGGGTATGCAGGGCGCAGTCCTGAACAATTGGCCCGCATCGTGTTTGCCCCGGACGAAGAAATAGCGATAGCTCGCGCCCTGGTGTTTTTTCCAGTCGAACGAGCCCGGGACCCATTCAAAACCGAGCGAAACGGCAGGGCCGGCGCCTGGACGGTAGCGGACCACCTGCGGTGTAAACCAGGCAAAGTTGAAATCGGTCAGGCCCTTGTTTTCGGCCTGGTACCAGGCAGTGTAATGGACATAGGGGACGTAATTCTCGGCAGCCTGGCTGCTTGGGTCGAAAATCAGGCCCAGTGCGCGATGCCCGAATGCCAGTTGCCGTACCTTGGCGTCGAATTCCTTCGTTTCCTGGCTGAAGCGCCATACCCGTAGAGAAGTTAATCCCAGCACATAACTGCACGCGAGGACCAGTATCGTCAGCGACAGCGCAGGCCAGATGCCTTTTCTCTGAAATGCCGTCTCTTTTCCCGGTTCTCCTGAAGTGAATAACCATGCGTAGACCGGCAGCAGGAAGAGCGAATAACGCGAATACAGCAGCGCCGTATTGTCGGCGGTGTTGGGCAATCCGAAGAAGAGGGTAGCGACGCACACAAAGGGCGCCCATGCCGCCGGATGGCGCCAGTTCAGGCGCAAACCGAGAAGAAATGGCGCAATGAAAATAGCCAGGACAACCGGGATGAACGAGCGGTCCGTCCCTATTTTCATTTGGGAGGAAAAGGGAAACAGCGCGGCTTCCCTCATCCTGCCGAGCATGCTTGTTCCGTAATCGAAAGCCACCGGGCTTTGAATGAGGGTCGCATCGATCTGCTTGCCGCTTTCATAAAAGATATAGCCGGCAAGCAGCAGGATCGCATAAGGGAGGTAGCGGGTAAGCGCTTTCCATTGGCGCATGCGCAAGGTGAGCAGGGCCAGTCCGGTGCCCCAGCCGAGCACGAAAGTCATGCCGTGACTGATCAGCAGCAACAGTCCGATGGCGATAACGACGGCGCCGCGACGAATTGTCGGGCGGGACGCATACCTTTCCGCCTGCAGGATAAAGTACAGGCCGATTGGCGCCGCAAGCAGGAAGGTGTACAGGCCCCAGGAATAACAGAACCCGAAAAAAGTAGGGATGAAGATCCAGTCGAGGCGTGAATCGGCGCTGACGCGTTTGCGGTACCGGATGCAGACGGCCACGAAAAGAATATAGGCGAGCGACAGCAGCAATTTCATCGCTGTGACGATGGGCATCAGAAATGACAGCAATGTGGCCAGCCCATAGCCGATCAGGTAAGGCGTGACCAGGTTTATCTGCAGTTGGCCAGACCAGGGCGATTTTCCAGTCAACAGATCTTTCAGCAAGCTGATCTGCGCGGCATGCTGTGGAAAGTCGACCATCGGCGGATGCGGAGCGATCCAGAAAATCATTGCGCCCCATGCTACAAAGAAGAAGAGCAATAAACGGGCTTTTATATCGATTTTCTGTTCCATCGAGCGGTAATTCCTTTTTCTAATAGCTTTCATGTTATCAACGAATTGCTGCAGCGAATTGGGCGTAGCTAAGAATGCAGGCTGCTCGCCGGAAACAGGCGCAGCTTTGAAACTGTTCTCAAACAATGCCTGCCTGCGAGCAGTCCGCAACCGCATTTCTTGTGTTCGCCTGCGTACAGTTGAGTTTGATTGCCCGCCTTTATGCTTTATGCATGGAAAACACGCCAGCAGCTCCTACCAACCTGTCACCGGATCTTCTGCAACCCGGCATGATAACCGCATGCCTGGGCAAGGCCGCCATCGAGGCACCGCCCGCGATGCTGGCGCAACTCGTCGCGGCCGGGCTGGACCTGCTTCCCTTTCCGGGCCGCGGCAGTACGCTGCTGCGCTGGCAGATGCTGGCTGCAGTGGCCGCGCACGACCTTTCGCTGGTCAAGCTTTACGAGGGCCATACCGACGCGCTCGCGATCCTTGCCGAACTGGAGGGCGGACCGCCGCCGCCAGGCAGTGTATGGGGCGTCTGGTGCGCTGAGCCGCCGGGCGCAAGGGTGAGCATCGAAGGCAGCCCCGCGCCGGGCGCGGCGGTTCGCCTCCAGGGCGTCAAGGCATGGTGTTCCGGAGCAGCCGACGTCAGCCACGCACTGGTCAGCGCATGGGATGCGGACGGCCGGCCCTGGCTGGTCGCGGTCGCCATGCGGCAGGACGGCGTCCGTGTGCTGCAGGGCGGCTGGCAGGCTGTGGGCATGGCCAGCACCGGCACGGCGGAAGTCGCGTTCAGCGGCGCGGAAGCATTCTGCGTCGGCGCCAGCGGCGCCTATGTGCAGCGGCCGGGCTTCTGGCATGGCGGGGCCGGCATCGGCGCCTGCTGGTACGGTGCGGCGGCCGAACTGGGCCGCATGATGCAGTCGGCCGGCGGCGAGCCGGATGCGCACCGGCTCGCGCACCTGGGCGCGGTCGACTGTGCACTGTCGGCGGTGCGCGCGCTGCTGCATTCCAGCGCAGCTGTGATCGACGCCGAGCCGTCGGGCGACGCGATGGCGCTGGCCATGCGGGTGCGGCTGGCAGTTGAAGCGGCCGCGACCGTCGTGATGCGGCATGCCGGCGAGGCGCTGGGCGCCCGTCCGTTCTGCCTGGACCGCAAGTTCGCGCGGCTGATGGCCGACCTGCCGGTGTTCCTGCGCCAGAGCCACGCCCGGCGGGACGAGGCGGCGCTGGGCCGGATCGCGCACGACCGGCAGCAGGGCTGGGCCTTATGAGCGGCGACCGTGAAATCCGCGGCGCCGGCACGGCCGAAGCCAGCTGGCAGTCGTGGCAGGGCTGGCAGGCGCTGCCCGAGGTCGATGCCGCCCAGCTTGCGCCCGCTGGCAGCCGCACGCTGATCCTGGCGCCGCACCCGGACGACGAGTTGCTCGGCTGCGGCGGGCTGATCCGCGCGCTGGTCCAGCTGGGCCGCGAAGTGCTGCTGGTGGCCGTTACCGACGGCGGCGCGAGCCACCCGGATTCATCGGAATGGCCGCCCGAGCGGCTGAAGCGGCAGCGTTCACGCGAGACCGCCGATGCGCTGGGCCTGCTGGGCGCTGCTCCGGTGACGGTGATGCGCCTGGGCCTGGACGACGGCCAGGTTGCCGCGCAGGCAGGCCGGCTGCAGCAGGCGCTCGACCTGCTGGTCAGGCCGGGCGATGTGATGGTCGCCACCTGCCGCTTCGACGGTCATCCGGACCATGAGGCGGTGGGCGCCGCCGCCGCGCAGGCCGCGGTCCGGCGACGCGCGACGCTGCTCGAAATGCCGGTGTGGATGTGGCACTGGGCCGAAGCGGGCGACCAGCGCGTGCCATGGGACCGCGCCTGCCGGCTGCGGCTGGACGCTGCCGCCCAGCAGGCCAAGCGCAGCGCGGTGCAGGCTTACCGCAGCCAGCTCGAACCCGACCCATCAACCGGGCGCGACGCGATTGTCCCGCCCACCGCACTGGCGCGGCTGCTGCGCGACGAGGAAGTCTATTTCAGATGAACGGCACCGGCCTGTCCTATTTCGATGAACTCTATGCGGCAAGCGATGACCCCTGGCTCATGCAGCAGCGCTGGTACGAACGGCGCAAGCGCGACCTGGTCATGGCATCGCTGCCGCGCGAACGCTACCAGCTGGCGTTCGAGCCCGGCTGCGGCAACGGTTACCTGACGGCGGCGCTGGCGCGGCGCTGCGAGCGCCTGCTGGCAAGCGACTTCTCGACCGACGCGGTGCGGCTCGCGCGCAGCCGCCTGGGCGATGCCGGGCACGTGACCATCGAATGCCAGCACGTGCCGCATGCATGGCCGGCCGGGCGCTTCGACCTGGTCGTGCTGAGCGAATTCGGCTTCTACCTGGACGATGCGGAATTGGCGCTGCTGCAGCGGCGCAGCGTGGACGCGCTGGCCGACGACGGCGTGCTGCTGGCCTGTCACTGGCGCCGGCCGTTCGCCGAGCGCACCCAGGACAGCGACGCCATCCACGAATGGTTCAGCCGGCAGCCGCAGCTGACCCGCATCGCGCATCATGAGGAAGCCGATTTCCTGCTCGACGTATGGAGCCGCCAGCCGGCTTCGGTCGCACAGGCGGAAGGCTTCGCATGATAGGCGTGCTGATCCCGGCGCATGACGAGGAAGCCTGCCTGGCCGACTGCCTGGACGCGGTGTTCCGCGCCGCGGCCCATCCGGGGCTGGGCGGCGAGCAGGTGGTCGTGGCCGTCGCGCTGGATGCCTGCAGCGACCGCTCCGAACAGCTTGCCGCGGCCTATCCGGTGACGCTGATCCGGCTCGATGCGCGCAATGTCGGCATGGCCCGCGCCGCCGCGGCGGTCGCGCTGCTGGATGCGGGCGCGGACTGGCTTGCCTGCACCGATGCCGACACCGTCGTCGCCGACGACTGGCTGCACCAGCAGCTGAGGCTGCGCGACGAAGCGGGCGCCGACGCCGTCTGCGGCACCATCAGCGTCACCGACTGGACGCCGCACCTGGCACGGCTGCAGGCGCTGCTGCAGCGCTTCCATGCGTCCTATACCGACGCGGATGACCACAGGCATATCCACGGCGCCAACTTCGGCGTCTCGGCGCAGGCCTACCGTCGGGCCGGCGGCTTCCAGGCGGTGACCTGCAGCGAGGATGTCGCGCTCGTGATGGCGCTGCAGGCCGACGGCGCCCGGATCGCATGGAGCGCCGCGCCGCGGGTGGTGACCAGCGCCCGCATCGCCAGCAAGGCGCGCGGCGGCTTCGGCGACACGCTGTTTGCATGGAGCATGCAGCCGCCGGCATGAGGAAGCCCGCGCCGGGCGCAGCGTTAGCGGTGATGGGCGCGCGCTTGCGGAGAGTCGTGCGGCGCAGGCGCGGCGCGGGAACCTGGGTCGGGCTCCGGGTCTAAAAGGACATTACCCAACCAGGAGACACCATGAGCAAGCTCGACCAGGAAAAGCGGGACGAGATCCCGTCACGCGAATTCGCCTTTCCCAAGCAGCAGAAGGAGCCGCTGGAAGACGCCAGCCACGTGCGCAATGCGATCGCCAGGTTCAACCAGGTCGAAGGCGTGACCGACGCCGAGCGCGACGAGGCATGGAAGCGCATTCGTGCGGCGGCGCGCAAGTTCGATGTGGAAATGGAAGAGGGTGGATGGCGCGAGCTCAAGCACGGCGGGCACCGGAAGAGCTGACCGGCCGCGCGGCGACGGCTGCGCACTGAGGCAGCGAAGGCCTGCGGCGCAGGCCTTCGCTGCTGCTACTTCAATGCTGTCGCCGGTCTCTTTCGCCTGCCGCGTCCGGGACCGGCGCAGCGTCAGGCCGCCGCCTGGACCTCTGCCATCCGGCACGCCACCAGCTCGGCGATCGTCAGCTGCGGCAGCCCATGGAGCGCGGCGAAGCGGTCGATGTCCTCGCCCCGCATCATCGAGCCGTCCGGGTTCATCAGCTCGCACAGCACCGCCGCCGGCGCCAGCCCGGCCAGCAGCGCGAGGTCGATCGCGCCCTCGGTATGGCCCTGCCGTTCCAGCACGCCGCCGCGCGCGGCCCGCAGCGGGAATACGTGGCCGGGCCGCACCAGGTCGTCGGGCAGCGCGTCGGCGGCGATGGCGGTGCGTATCGTGTGCAGCCGGTCCGCGGCCGACACGCCGGTGCTCACGCCATGGCGCGCCTCGATCGACACGGTGAATGCGGTGCCGTTGCGGCTTTCGTTGCTGGCGACCATCTGGGGCAGGGCCAGCGACTGCAGTTTCTCGTCGGACAGGCACAGGCAGACGATGCCGCTGCATTCGCGGATCAGCATGGCCATCGACTCGACCGTCAGCCTGTCCGCGGCGACGATCAGGTCGGCTTCATTCTCGCGGTCGAAATCATCCAGCAGGATGACGGGGAGGCCGCGCTGCATCGCCTGCAATGCAAGCGCCAGCCGTTCATGCGCGGCTGCGCGGCTCGTGGGAAACGACGTACTTTTCAACTCGGTTTTTGACATGGAAACGCTCTTCACAAAAGATGGGTGAAAGCGTTTCAGGGCAAGCAAACAGGCATAGCCCCGCGCCGATCGCTCGGTGTCGGGGATAGGACCGTAAGCACATCTTCTCTCATCCGGACTATGACCGTCGGCCCTGGAATCGCACCAGATCTGCTGACCTTGCTTGCGCAAGCGCTCGCGGGCTTGTCTACGTGATGTAGTTTTACCGCCGGTGGGGAATTTCACCCCGCCCTGAAGACGCACTGACATGGGACCGATGGATGGCCCCGGGCAAATCTTATCATCGATCGAATAGTACGGTCGTGCAAAAACCGCTAGCCAGCGCTGTGCTTCCTTCGTATGATGTTCGTCACTTTGGTCGACTGGCACGCATAACAACATGAACCCATTGCCCGACGGTTTGATCCTGGTCGCCAAGCGCGGCTGCCCGACCTGCACGCTGGTGGAGCCGCTCGCGGCCGAGCTGGCCGGCAGCGGCCCGCTGACCGTGTATGTGCAGGACGACCCGGCCTACGCCGGCGGCATGGCGGGCGTCGTCGACGACCGCTCGCTCGAACATTCCTACCGTCTCAATATCGAAGTGGTGCCGACGCTGATCCGCGTTGAAAACGGACGCGAGGTGGCGCGCACCTACGGCTGGCATCGCGACGACTGGCGCAGCCTCAGCGGCCTGGATGCGCTGGGCGAAGGGCTGCCTGCGCTGCGCCCCGGCTGCGGTTCCAAGACCCTGGACCCCGGCGTCGCCGAGGAACTCGCGCTGCGCTTCGGCGACGTGCGTTTCGCCTCGCGCGAGGTCACGCTCGGCGACGAGGAAGACGCGATCGAGGCCTGCCACCAGCGCGGCTGGACCGACGGCCTGCCGGTGGTGCCGCCGACCCGCGAACGCGTGCTGCGCATGCTCGCCGGGACCACGCGCAAGCCGGATGAAGTGCTGGGCATGGCGCCGCCAGACCTGGCGCCCTGCACCGTCGAAAAGGTCGCGATCAATGCGGTGATGGCCGGCTGCAAGCCCGAGTACCTGCCCATCGTGCTGGCCGCGGTGGAAGCGGCGCTGGTCGACGAGTTCGGCATGCATGGCGTGCTCTGCACCACGATGTTCGCCGGGCCGGTGGTCATCGTCAACGGCCCGGCGGCAAGGGCGGTCGGCATGAATTCCGGCGTCAATGCGCTGGGGCAGGGCAACCGGGCCAACGCCAGCATCGGCCGCGCGCTGCAGCTGGTCATACGCAATGTGGGCGGCGGCAGGCCGGGCGAAGTGGACCGCGCGACGCTCGGCAACCCGGGCAAGCTCAGCTTCTGCTTTGCCGAAGCCGAAGACAGCGGCTGGGACTCGCTGGCGGTGGAGCGCGGCTTCGGCGCGGGCGCATCGACCGTCACGCTGTTCGCCGGCGAAGGCGTGCAGGGCATCGTCGACCAGAAATCGCGCACGCCGGAGTCGCTGGCGAAGAGCTTCGCGCTGTGCCTGCGCGCGGTCGACCATCCGAAGCTGGCAATGGCCGGGGACGCGGTGCTGGTGGTGTCGCCCGAGCATAGCCGGGTCTTCATCCAGGCCGGCTGGTCGAAGGCGCGGCTGCTCGACGAACTGACCGCATTGCTGACCTTCGATGCCGACGACATGCTGGCCGGCGCCGGCGGCATTGCCGAAGGCCTGCCGGCGGCGCTGGCAGGCAAGAAGGTGCCCAAGTTCCGCCCCGGCGGACTTCTGATCGTGCGGGCCGGCGGCAGCGCCGGCCTGTTTTCCGCTGTCATCGCCGGCTGGGCCGCATCCGGCCCCACCGGCTCCACACCTGTCACCAGGGAGATTGCCTTATGACGCAACAAACCATATTGCTCGACCCGACCGCGGAGCGCGCGCCGTCGGCGCGGCCGCGGCTGGCGCGGCCCGCACAGCTGGACGGCCTGACGGTCGGCCTGCTGGACATATCGAAGGCGCGCGGCAATGTCTTCCTTGACCGGCTCGACGAGCGCCTGTCGGGCATGGGCATCGCCGTCAAGCGCTACAAGAAGCCGACCTTCACCCGCGTCGCGCCGACCGCGCTTTCGCAGCAGATCGCCGGCGAATGCCAGGTCGTCGTCGAAGGCCTGGCCGACTGAGGGTCCTGCACGTCGTGCTGTATGCATGACATTGCGGACCTCGAAGGTCGGGGCATACCTGGAGTAGGCGTTGCATCCACTGAGTTTGTCGAAGCGGCTGCGCTGCAGTCGAAGAGCCTGGGTTTCGACCCGGCGATGGTGTTCGTCCAGCATCCGATACAGGATCGCAGCGACGACGAGATGCGCGCGCTGGCCGACCAGGCGGTCGAGCCCATCCTGCGCGCGCTTACCGGCGCAAAGGGCTGAGTCCAGCCGGGAAAGGCGTTTATGAAGGCCGACGCGCTGGCGCGCCTGCCGTCGGTCGACCGCGTGCTGCGATGGCCGCCGGTCGCGGCCCTGGCCGCGAGCCACGGCCGCGCGCCGGTGCTGCACGTGGTGCGCGCGGCACTGGACGCATGCCGGGCCGCCGCCACGGTCCCGGACGATGACGCGCTGTGCGACGACATCGGGCGGCGGGTAGAGGCCGACCTCGCGCCCAGCCTGCGCCGGGTGCTGAACCTGACCGGCACCGTGCTGCATACCAACCTGGGCCGCGCGCCGCTACCGCAGGAAGCCATCGATGCGATGGTGCAGGTGGCATCGGGCGCGTCCAATCTCGAATACGACCTCGCCACCGGCAAGCGCGGCGACCGCGACAGCCACGTCGAGAAATGGCTGTGCCGGCTGACCGGCGCCGAGGCGGCCACCGTCGTCAACAACAATGCGGCCGCCGTGCTGCTGACCCTCAACAGCCTGGGCGCGCGGCGCGACTGCATCGTCTCGCGCGGCGAACTCATCGAGATCGGCGGCGCGTTCCGGCTGCCCGACATCATGGCCCGCGCCGGCTGCCGGCTGCGCGAGGTCGGCACCACCAACCGCACCCACCTGCGCGACTATGCCGAGGCCATCGGCCCGCGCACCGGCCTGCTGCTGAAGGCCCATACGAGCAATTACCGGATCGAGGGCTTCACCGCCGAGGCCGACCCGGTGAAGCTCGGCGCGTTGGCCGCCGAACATGGGCTGCCCTACGTGGTGGACCTCGGCAGCGGGACGCTGACCGACCTGTCGCGCTTCGGCCTGCCGCGCGAGCCGACGCCGGCCGATACGCTGCGCGAAGGCGCGAGCATCGTCACCTTCAGCGGCGACAAGCTGCTGGGCGGGCCGCAGGCCGGCATCATCGTCGGCCGCGCCGACCTGGTCGCGCGGATCAAGAAGAATCCGATGAAGCGGGCGCTGCGCTGCGACAAGCTGACCATCGCGGCGCTGGGCGCGGTGCTGCGGCTCTATGCCGACCCGGACCGGCTCGCGCAGCGGGTGCCGGCGCTGCGGCTGCTGTCGCGCCCGGCGGCGGAGATCGAGGCGCAGGCGCTGCGGCTGCTGCCGGCGGCCGCGCAATGGGCGGGCGGGCGCGGCCGGGTCGACGTGGTGCCGGTGCAGAGCCAGATCGGCAGCGGCTCGCTGCCGGTCGACCTGCTGCCCAGCTTTGCGCTGCGGATCGCGCCGGCCGGCAAGCGCGGCGGGCAGGCGCTGGAAGCGCTGGCCACCGCGCTGCGCAGCCTGCCGCTGCCCGTGATCGGCCGCGTCGCCGACGGCGCGCTGCTGCTGGACCTGCGCTGTCTCGATGACGAAGCCGGCCTGCTGGCCGCGCTGCTGCCCGCATGATCGTCGCGACCGCCGGCCATGTCGACCATGGCAAGACCACGCTGGTGCGCGCGCTGACCGGCGTCGACACCGACCGGCTGCCCGAGGAGAAGCGCCGCGGCATGTCGATCGACATCGGCTTCGCCCATGCCGACCTGGGCGGCGCGCAGCCGGTCGGATTCGTCGACGTGCCCGGCCATGAACGCTTCCTGCGCAACATGCTGGCCGGCGTCGCCGCGATCGACTTCGCGCTGCTGGTGATCGCCGCCGACGACGGCGTGATGCCGCAGACGATCGAACACCTGGCCGTGCTGGACCTGCTCGGCATCGCGCGGGGCGCGGTCGCGCTGACCAAGGCCGACCGGGTCGACGCCGCCCGCATCGATCAGGTCGGCGCGGAGATCGCCGCGCTGCTGGCGCCGACCTGCCTGCGCGACGCGCCGGTCTTTGCGCTGTCGGCTACCGCGGGCGCCGGCGTGGAGGCGCTGCGGCAGCACCTGGCCGCGGCGCAGGCCGGGCTGGCCGCGCGTTCGCAGGACGGCAATTTCAGGCTGGCGGTGGACCGCAGCTTCACGCTCGACGGCGCCGGCCTGGTCGTCACCGGCGCGGTGCTGGCCGGCAGCGTGCAGGAAGGCGATGCATTGCTGCTGTCGCCAGCCGGCGTGCCGGTGCGGGTGCGCGCGATCCACGTGCAGGACCGGCCGGTCGGCCGGGCCGGGGCCGGCATGCGATGCGCGCTCAACCTCGCCGGCGACCTGAAGCGGGTGGAAGTCGGCCGCGGCGACTGGGTCGTGGCGCCCGCCGCGCACGTGTCGACCTCTCGCCTCGACGTGCGGCTGCGCCTGCTCGCGGATGCGGCCGCGCCGCTGGCGCACTGGACGCCGGTGCAGCTGCATCTGGGCGCGGCCAGCCTGGGCGCCCACGTCGCGCTGCTGCAGGTCCGGGCGCTGGCGCCGGGCGAGCAGGCCTATGCGCAACTGGTGCTGGAGCGGCCTGCGGCAGCCATGCACGGCGACCGCTTCGTGCTGCGCTCGCAGGCCGGGCAGCGCGTGATCGGCGGCGGTATCGTGATCGACACCATGGCCACCAGCCGGCGCATCGCCCGGCCGTTGCGCCTGGCCCGCAGCATCGCGCTGGACCACGCGGATGCGGGGCACGCGCTGGCAGCCCTGCTGGACGTCGAAACCGCCGGACTGGTGCTGGAAGATTTCGTGCAGGCGCGCAACCTGTCGGAAGCCCAGGTTGCGCGCCTGCGGCTGTCGGCGGCAATGCATGCTGCCGAATCGGGCGGCAGCACCTATGCGATCGGCCGGCAGCGCTGGCAGGCGCTTGAACGGCGTGCGCTGGCGCTGGTGGCGGACTGGCATGCGCGGCAGCCCGACAGCCTGGGCGTGCCGGAAGCCTGGCTGGCCGGGCAATTGCGCAGCGAGGCGCTGCCGCCGCTGGCGCATGCGGCCTTGCGCGCATTGCTGCAGCAGGGGGCGCTGGTGCGCGACGGGCTGCTGCTGCGGCTGCCCGATCATTGCGCGCGGCTGGATGCAGAGGACAGCGCCCGGCTGGCGCAGGTCGCGGCGCTGCTGCAGCCGGCCGGCCTGCGCCCGCCCATCGTCGGGGAACTGGCGGCCGCGCTGGGCATGGAACGCGCGGCGCTGATGGCTTTCCTGGAGCGGATCGCCCGGCTCGGCTATTTGGAACAGATCGCGCCCAACCGCTATTTCCTGCCGCAGACGGTGGCGGCCCTGGCGGACATCGCGGCGGCGCTGGCGCAGGAATCCGGCACCGGCGAATTCGACGCGGCCGGCTTTCGCAACCGTTCGGGCATCGGGCGCAACCTGACGGTGGAAGTGCTGGAATACCTGGACCGGGCCGGTTACACCCGGTATGCGCACGGGCGGCGGCGGATGGTCCGGTAAGCCGGGGGCTACGCGTCCGGCTGCGCCTGTGCTACGCTGCCGGCTCGGAAGGACATCGCATCCCGGTGGTGCGCCCGGACTTCAAATCCGGTGAGGCGCGCCACGCGTGCCTGGTGGGTTCGACTCCCATTTCCTTCCGCCTCTCCTCGTTGTTTTCTCTCATTGAAAGTGTCCGTCTATCGCCCAAGGAATCGCAGCGTGCATTAAAATGCAGGCGGTTTTTCCATGGAACAATGACGAGATAATGACGATGTTGATCTTTTTGACGGGTTCGGTGATTTGGCTTGGGGCGCTGGTGGGGGCGGGGTATTCGCATTACCGGTACCGGGTCAGGAATGACCGGATTTATCGGGAGCAGTTGGGGAGGGAGTATATGGGGGGAACCTGGTAGGTTCGGGGCCCTGGCGGGGCTGGCGTGCTGACTGGCGCGGGCGTAGCCTTGCTTTTGCGCTTGGCGCTCGATTAAGCTCCGCGCAGCGACAGTTGCTGTTGCTTGTGAACTGGCCGTTGCCGTTGCCGTTGCAGTGAATCCCCGTTAGATGGCGACGCGTCGCCAGTGCCTGAAACGGATAAAGAAGCGTCCGCTGTCTGAGCGAAGCGAGTTTCGGACGCTTCCCGTTTCAGGTGCTGGCGGCGCGTGCAGTCCGCGCAGCGGACCGCCATCGTAGGGGTCGCCTTTTTTGCCCCACTTTTTTGGCGAAGCAAAAAAGCGGGTCGGCTGCCGGGCCGAACACCCGGCTACTCCCCACGGCAGTGAAGCCTCAATGTTTCACCCGTCAGCAGACGTAGCATCGGCGCCTTGCGTTGTGCAACCGTCGCAAACTGCAAAAGCGCTTCGCGACGGTACGCCTGCTGGCGGGTGAAGCGATACCGGCTAGCCTGCCGGACGACCTAGCCGGGAGTCCGTCCCGGCGGCCGGGTCACTTCTTTTGCTTCGCCAAAAGAAGTAACCAAGAAAAGGCGACCCCGGAGATGCCGCCCCGCTGCGCGGGGTGCCCACGCCGCTGGCACCGAAATCGGGAAGCGTCCGAAACTCGCTTCGCTCAGACAGCGGACGCTTCTTTATCCGATTTCGGTGCCAGCGACGTGGCGTCATCAACGGGGATTCACTGCAACGGCAACGGCAACGGCAACGGCAACGGCAACGGCAACGGCAACGGCAACGGCAACGGCAACGGCAACGGCCACTTCACAGACAACTGCAACGGCAACCGTCGCTGCGCGGAGCTGAACGGAAACTCCCTAAGCGGTAACTGCGACAACAGCTTTGCAAAGATGCCGGGATTAAGTTTAATGATTAGCTGCAGGCTTAAGATCCCGATGATCAGCGGCATCCGGCCCGCAGCGGTCTGCGATGAAAGCGCAGCAGCGAACCCGCCGGCCCCGCAACCTACCGCCCAACGAAACCGCTAGGATCCGCCCGCGTCCGGCCGCGCAGCCTCGCCATGTTCTCTCGCCGCCAGCGCGGCGCCTATCATCACCAGCACCGGGCCGCTGCAGCGCGCCAGTCCCTGTTCCAGGTCGTCCAGCCTCAGCCGGAGCACGTGCTCGTTCGCTAGGCTGCAGTTTTCCACTACCACCACCGGGGTGTCGCCGGGCTGGCCGCGTTCCAGCAGCTTGCGCGCCGTTACCATCGCCTCGCGTCCGCCCATGTACTGGACCAGCGTGTCGCAATCGGGCAGGGTGACCTGGTCGGGTTCGCCGGGAGCGGTGGCGGAGGTGAAGAGGGCGACGCTGCGGGCGATGCCGCGCCGGGTCAGCGGCTGGCGGGCCGAGGCGGCGGCGGCGAGGGCGGCGGTGATGCCGGGGACGATTTCGTAGGGGATGCCGGCTTGTTCCAGGGCGCGCAGTTCCTCGTCGGCGCGGCCGAAGAGCATCGGGTCGCCGCCCTTGAGGCGCACCACCAGCCTGTGCCGGTGCGCGGCGTCGACCAGCAGCTCGTTGATCAGGGTCTGCGCGGTGGAACGCTGGCCGGAGCGCTTGCCGACCGCGATCAGCTCGGCCTGCGGGCACAGGGCCAGCAGGTCGGGCGTGACCAGCGCGTCGTGCAGCACGGCGTCCGCCTGCGACAGCAGGCGCGCGCCGCGCACGGTGATGAGGTCGGCGGCGCCGGGGCCGGCGCCGATCAGGTAGACCTTGCCAGGGCCTGCATTACCCGCCATCGGGCTAGGCCGCCTGCGGCAGCCGTATCATGCCGGCGGCCACCGTCTGGTGGGTGACCTCGTCGATCAGGATGAATGCGCCGGTCGCACGGATATGGTCGTACGCGTCGGCCGCCAGCGGCTGCTGCACGTTCAGCGTGACCCGCGCGATGCCGTTCAGGCCCAGCGCATCGGCCGGCCGGCGCTCCTGGGTGTTGATGTCGAGCAGGCTGTCGAGCTTCGTCACCCGCGCCGCCACCTGGCGGGTCGTGTGCTTGAGCCAGTACTTGCGGCGCAGGTCCAGCGGCTCCTCGGACAGCCAGCACAAATCGGCTTCCACGGTTTTCAGCAGCGTGGCCGGCTGGCCGGCCGACACCAGCATGTCGCCGCGCGAGATGTCGAGGTATTCATTGAGCAGCAGGGTGACGGACTGGCCGACGATGGCGCTTTGCAGCGAGCCGTCCAGCGTGACGATGTCCTTCACCGTCGCCGACTGGCCGCCGGGCTGCACCGTCAGCTTGTCGCCGACGCTGACCTTGCCGGCCTCGATGCGGCCCATGTAGCCGCGGAAGTCGTTGGCCTGGTGGCCGTCGTGGCGCGCCACCAGCTGCACCGGGAAGCGCAGCGGGTCGTCATGCGACTCGTCGTACACGGTCAGCGATTCCAGCAGCTCGATCAGCGTCGGGCCTTCGTACCAGCCCAGCTTGTCGCCTTTCTTCACCACGTTGTCGCCGGCCAGCGCCGACAGCGGGATAGGGCGGATGTCCTTCAGCCCGAGCTGCTCCGCGAACGCCCGGTAAGCGGCGACGATGCGGTCGTACACGGTCTGGTCGTAGTCCACCAGGTCCATCTTGTTGACCGCCACCACCACGTGCTCGATCTGCAGCAGGTGGGCAATGGTGGAATGCCGCTTGGTCTGGATCAGCAGGTCCACGCTGCCGTCGTCGCCCAGCTTCACCTTCGACACGTCGATCAGGATAATCACCGCGTCGGCGGTCGATGCGCCGGTCACCATGTTGCGCGTGTACTGCTCATGGCCCGGCGTGTCGGCGATGATGAACTTGCGCTTGGGCGTGGCGAAGTAGCGGTAGGCGACGTCGATGGTGATGCCCTGCTCGCGCTCGGCTTCCAGGCCGTCGGTCAGCAGCGACAGGTCGATGGTGTCGCCGACCGTGCGCTTGTGGCGGGCGCGGGACATCGCGTCGAGCTGGTCGGCGAAGATGCCCTTGCTGTCGAACAGCAGGCGGCCGATCAGCGTGCTCTTGCCATCGTCGACCGAGCCGGCGGTGATGAAGCGCAGCAGGCCGCGTTCGGTTTTTTCGGCGGGCGCGTTGGTCGCTTGGGTTGCCAGGGCGTTCATCAGAAATATCCTTCCTTCTTGCGTTTTTCCATCGAGGCTTCCGAGGTCTGGTCGTCCATCCTCGTTGCGCCGCGCTCGGTGATCTGGGTCACCGCGGTCTCGGCGATGATCGCGTCCACCGTGGCTGCGTCCGACGACACCGGGCAGGTGCAGGAGATGTCGCCGACGGTGCGGAAGCGCACGGTCTGGGTCTCGATCTGCTCGCCTTCGCGCGGCGGCGTCAGGTCCGTCAGCGGCACCAGCAGGCCGTTGCGCGGGATGACCTGGCGCTCGTGCGCGAAGTAGATGCTCGGCAGCTCCAGCTTCTCGCGGGCGATGTATTGCCAGACGTCGAGCTCGGTCCAGTTCGAGATCGGGAACACGCGCATGTTCTCGCCGGGATGGACGCGGGTGTTATACAGGTCCCACAGTTCGGGACGCTGCGCCTTCGGGTTCCACTGGCCGAACTCGTCGCGGAAGGAAAAGATGCGCTCCTTGGCGCGGGCCTTTTCCTCGTCGCGGCGGGCGCCGCCGATGCAGGCGTCGAACTTGTGCTCGGCGATCGTTTCCAGCAGCGTCACCGCCTGGGCCGCATTGCGCGAGTCGGTCTTCGGATTGCGCAGGCGCACCGTGCCGCGCCGGATCGAGTCCTCGACCGAGCCGACGATCAGGCGCTCGCCGAGTTCGGCCACGCGCTTGTCGCGGAAGGTGATCACTTCCTCGAAGTTATGGCCGGTGTCGATATGCACCAGCGGGAACGGGAAGCGGCCCGGCCGGAAGGCTTTCTCGGCCAGGCGCAGCATGACGACCGAGTCCTTGCCGCCCGAGAACAGCAGCGCCGGGTTGCTGCACTCGGCCGCGACCTCGCGCATGATGTGGATCGCCTCGGACTCGAGCCAGTCCAGGTGGCGGTTGGCCGCCGAGGCGGTCAGGAATTGTTCGACTGCTGTGTTCATGATGGATACCGATCTGGCTTATGCAATTTGTTTGATGCGGATGAGCTTGCCGTCGACCACGTGCAGGCCGCACTCTTTCGATTCCGGGTTTTCCCACCACCAGCGTCCGGCGCGCACGTCCTCGCCCGGCTGTATCGCCCGGGTGCACGGCTCGCAGCCTATCGACGGATAGCCACGGTCATGCAGCGGGTTGTAAGGCACGTCGTTGCTGCGGATGTAGTGCCAGACGTCTTCTTCCAACCAGTCCGCCAGCGGGTTGAACTTGGCCATGCCGTGCGCCGCGTCGTCTTCCTGCACCGCGAGCTCGGTGCGGGTCGCCGACTGCGCGCGGCGCTGGCCGGTGATCCATGCGCGCTGGCCTGCCAGCGCCCGGTTCAGCGGGTCGACCTTGCGGATGCGGCAGCATTCCTTGCGCATCTCGACGCTGTCGTAGAACGCGTTCAGGCCATTCTGCTGCACGTAGGCGTCGACCGCCGCGGGGTCGGGGCGATAGGGCTCGATGTCGTAGCCGTACACTTCGCGCACCCGGTCCAGCATGCCCAGGGTTTCCTTGTGCAGCCGGCCGGTTTCCAGCGTGAAGATGCGGATAGGCAGCTTCGCGCGCAGGATCAGGTCGGTCAGCACCATGTCTTCCGCCGCCAGGCTGGATGCGAACACCGCTGGCGTGAAGTCGGACGCGATGCGTTCCAGGGTCGCCCGGGTGGCCGCGACCAGGCCGTCGTAGTCGGCGGAAATCATTTTGTCGCCGGCTCCACGTCGGCCGTGCGCTCGACGCGCCGGAACAGCGGCGCCTTCTGGTCCCACGATGCCTGGTAGGCCTCGGAGAAGTCGGTCAGGCCCTTCAGCGCATCCTCGATGCTGCGGTCCGGCCGGGTCGCGAAGGCGTTGAAGCCGACCCGCTGCATGTAGAACAGCTGGTCGCGCAGCACGTCGCCGATGGCCCGCAGCTCGCCCTGGTAGCCCAGCCGGGCGCGCAGGTTGTAGGCGGTCGAATAACCGCGGCCGTCGCCAAACTTCGGGAAGTCCACGGCGATCAGCGGCAGCGTCGCCACGTCGTCCTTCAGCGCTTCCGGCCGCTCGTCGCTGGCCAGCCAGACGGCCACGTCGCCGCGCGCCAGCAGGCTGTCGCGGCGCGACTGCCATACCGCCAGCGGCACGATGACCTTGCCCTCGGGAATGGCGACGCCTTCGGCGGTCTCGCCCTCTGCCAGGCGCAGCACCTGCCAGTCGTCCGCGACGATCTTGCGGTCCTTGATGATGTCACGCATATGCGTCTTCTCCTGCGTTGTTGCGCGCCTTGATCGGGGTCGCGTACACATGTTCCTTGAACGGCGCCACGCCGAGGCGGCGCACGGTGTCGATGAAGCGCTCGTCCTCGATGCGGTCGCGCACATACACTTCCAGCAGGCGCTCGATAACGGTCGGCATCTGGTGCGCCGAGAACGACGGCCCGATGATCTTGCCGATCGAGCTCTGGTTGCCCTGGGCGCCGCCGAGCGACACCTGGTACCACTCGGCGCCGTCCTTGTCCACGCCCAGGATGCCGATGTTGCCGACATGGTGATGGCCGCAGGCGTTGATGCAGCCCGAGATGTTGAGCTCGATGTCGCCGATGTCATGCTGGAAGTCGAGGTTGTCGAAACGCTCGGCAATGGCTTCCGCGATCGGGATCGACTTCGCATTCGCCAGCGAGCAGAAGTCGCCGCCCGGGCAGCAGATGATGTCGGTCAGCAGCCCGATGTTGGGCGTGGCCAGTCCCTGCGCCTTCGCTTCCTGCCAGAGCGCGAACAGCTCGCTCTGCTTCACGTCGGCCAGCACCAGGTTCTGCTCGTGCGTCACGCGCAGTTCGCCGAAGCTGTAGCGCTCGGCGAGGCCGGCGACGAAGTCCATCTGGTCGGCGGTCATGTCGCCCGGCGGCACGCCGGTCTTCTTCAGCGACAGCAGCACGATCGCATAGCCCGGCACGCGGTGCGGCTTGACGTTGCGGTTGATCCAGTTGGAGAAGGCCTTGTTCTCTTCCTGCTGCGCCTTCAGCGCGGCGCCGCCGTCTTCCAGCGGCTCGTAGGCGGGCGGCGCGAAGTACGCGGCCACCCGGTTGAATTCGTCCTCGGTCAGCGTGCTCGGGCCGTCCTTGATGTCGGTCCATTCCTGCTCGACCTGCCGCGCGAAGTCTTCGGCGCCGATGGCCTTGACCAGGATCTTGATGCGCGCCTTGTAGATGTTGTCGCGACGGCCGTACTGGTTGTAGACCCGCATGATCGCTTCGGTATAGGTCAGCAGGTGCTCGCGCGGCAGGAACTCGCGGATCACGCTGCCGAGGATAGGCGTGCGGCCCATCCCGCCGCCGACCATCACGCGGAAGCCAACCTCGCCCTGCTCATTCTGCAGCACGGTGAACGCCAGGTCATGCACGGCGGTCGCTGCGCGGTCTTCCACCGAGCCGTTGAAGGCAATCTTGAACTTGCGCGGCAGGTAGGCGAACTCCGGGTGGAAGGTGCTCCACTGGCGCATGATTTCCGCATACGGCCGCGGGTCGACGATCTCGTCGGCGGCGACGCCGCAGAACTCGTCGGTGGTGATGTTGCGGATGCAGTTGCCCGAGGTCTGGATCGCGTGCATCTCGACCGACGCCAGCTTTTCCAGGATCTCCGGGGTCTCTTCCAGCGTGATCCAGTTGTACTGGATGTTCTGGCGGGTCGTCATGTGGCCGTAGCCGCGGTCATGCTTGCGCGCGATCTCGCCGAACATGCGTATCTGCTGCGCATTCAGCAGGCCATAGGGCACGGCCACGCGCAGCATGTACGCATGGCGCTGCAGGTAGAGTCCGTTCTGCAGGCGCAGCGGCCGGAATTCTTCCTCCGCCAGCTCGCCGGACAGGCGTCGGCGCACCTGGTCACGGTATTGCTCGATGCGTTCCTTGACTATCTGGAAATCGTACTGGTCATAACGATACATGGTCATTCCTTAAATTGGGCTTCGGTCACAGCACCAGTTTGGCTGCAACGCCTGTCAGGGTGATCGCCAGCAGACCGCGCAAAGCGCGTTCCGGCACCGCACGCGCAGCCAGCGAACCGAGGGTGATCCCGGGCACTGAACCGAGCAGCAGCATGGCAAGCAGTTCCCAGTTGATCGACCCCAGCCACCAGTGGCCCAGGGCCGCAATCGCCGTCAGCGGGACGGCGTAGGCAATGTCGGTGCCGGCTATTTCAGCCGGCTTCAGGCGTGGATACAGCAGAACCAGCAAGGTGGCGCCAACCGCTCCGGCGCCAATGGACGATATTGTAACCAATGTACCCAATATTGCGCCTGAGACAACAGTGGCCGTCGTCAGCGCGCGGCCGTGCAACTGGCGGCTCGGATGGCTGTTCATCCATGCCTGCATGCGGCCTCTGAACAGGATGGCGACGACGGTCAGCAGCACCGACGTGGCGATCGAATAGCGTATGAACTGGCCGATCTCCTGGCTGAGCGCACCGAAGTACTTGAGTCCCAGCGCGGTCACCACCGCGGCCGGCAGCGCGCCCAGGCACAGGCGGCGGACGATATCCCAGTGCACATTGCCATGGTAGCGGTGGGCGAACGTACCGGCGACCTTGGTCGCGGAGGCAAAGGCGAGGTCGGTTCCGACCGCCACCGCCGGGTTGATCCCGAACAGCAGCGTGAGCAGCGGCGTCATCAGCGAGCCGCCGCCGACGCCGGTCAGGCCAACCAGCAGGCCCACCGCAAAGCCGGATCCTACATACGTTAAAGTCATAACCCCCCGCGCAAATGAGCACGAATCGTAATAAACTCCGGCCTTATTCACAACGACAGAGTATTTATTTGCTTATATGCTTATGCGTAATATGCAGGATGTCGTCTACCTGATCGGCTCTTTCCCATGAATCTCCATCAACTGCGTTTCGTCCGTGAAGCGGTGCGCCAGAATTTCAACCTCACCGAAGCCGCGAAAGCGCTGTTTACGTCCCAGCCCGGCGTCTCCAAGGCCATCATCGAGCTGGAGGAAGAGCTGGGCGTGGACATCTTCACCCGCCACGGCAAGCGCATCCGCGGCCTGACCGAGCCCGGCAGGGCCGTGCTGAAGTCGGTCGAAACGGTGATGCAGGAAATCGACAGCCTCAAGCGCATCGGCAAGGAATTCGCCGCGCACGACAGCGGAAGTTTCACCATCGCAACCACCCACACCCAGGCCCGCTACTCACTGCCGCGCGTGGTCCAGCTATTCGCGCAGCGTTTCCCGAAAGTGCGGCTGTCGCTGCTCCAGGGCAATCCCAAGCAGATCGCCGAGATGGTGCTGAACGATCAGGCCGACCTGGCCATCGCCACCGAGTCGATCGCCGAGATGGATGGATTGATCTCGCTGCCGTGTTACCAGTGGGAGCACCTGGTGGTCACGCCGCCCGACCATCCTCTGCTGCGCGCCAAGCCCCTGTCGCTGGAGGAAATCGCGAGCTACCCGCTCATCACCTATGACGCCGCTTTCGCCGGCCGCAACAAGATCGACCATGCATTCGCGCTGCGTTCGCTGAAGCCGGACATCCTGCTCGAGGCGATCGATGCGGATGTGATCAAGACGTATGTCGAGCTGGGGATGGGGGTGGGGATCATTGCGGGGATGGCGTTCGATGCGGAGCGCGACCGGAACTTGCGGGCGATGTCGGCTGGACATCTGTTTGGCAGCAATGTGTCGAGGGTGGCGGTGAAGCAGGGGGCTTATCTGCGGAGCTATGTGTATACGTTCATCGAGCTGATGACGCCGGCGCTTACCAGGAAGCTGGTGGAGCAGGCGATGAGCGGCGAGCAGCCGATGTATGAACTGTGAGGGCTGCCGCGGGGGAGGGGTAGGGCGCCGCGCAGCGACGGTTGCTGTTGCAGTTAGCTCCGCGCAGCGACCGTTGCCGTTGTAGTCGCCGTTGCCGTTCCGCGTAGCGACAGTTGCCGTTGTAGTTGCCGTTCCGCGTAGCGACAGTTGCCGTTGCCTTTGAAGTGGCTGTTGCCGTTGTCGTTGCCGTTCCGCGCAGCGACAGTTGCCGTTGCCGTTGCCGTTGCCGTTGCCGTTGCCTTTGAAGTGGCCGTTGCCGTTGCAGTGAATCCCCGTTAGATGGCGACGCGTCGCCAGTGCCTGAAACGGATAAAGAAGCGTCCGCTGTCTGAGCGAAGCGAGTT
>NZ_FXUL01000005.1 GCF_900182955.1 Noviherbaspirillum suwonense
AAAAGGCGACCCCTACGATGGCGGTCCGCTGCGCGGACTGCACGCGCCGCCAGCACCTGAAACGGGAAGCGTCCGAAACTCGCTTCGCTCAGACAACGGACGCTTCTTTATCCGTTTCAGGCGCTGGCGACGCGTCGCCATCTAACGGGGATTCACTGCAACGGCAACAGCCACTTCACAGGCAACGGCAACTGCAACTGCAACTGCAACTGCAACGGCAACAGCAACAGCAACAGCAACAGCAACAGCAACGGCAACAGCAACAGCAACAGCAACAGCAACAGCAACAGCAACAGCAACAGCAACAGCAACAGCAACAGCAACAGCAACAGCAACTGTCGCTACGCGGAACGGCAACTACAACGGCAACAGCCGCTTCAAAGGCAACAGCCACTTCAAATGCAACAGCCACTTCAAATGCAACGGCAACTGTCGCTACGCGGAACGGCAACTACAACGGCAACGGTCGCTGCGCGGAGCTAACTGCAACAGCAACGGTCGCTACGCGGAACAACAACGACAACTGCAACGGTCGCTGCCCGGAGCAACCGTCACTCCACAAAACCGCTTCATCAACGGCTGCCTCCGCGAGTGCATAACCGCCCACGCCCCCACCAACTTACCGAAACACCACCGTCTTATGCCCATTCTGCAGAATGCGCTGCTCGACAAACCACTTCACCGCCCGCGCCAGCACCACACACTCGACATCGCGACCGATAGCCGTCAACGTATCCGGCCCCATCGAATGATCAACCCGCTCTACGTCCTGCTCGATGATCGGTCCTTCATCCAGGTCGCTGGTGACGAAATGGGCAGTCGCCCCGATCAGCTTCACGCCGCGGTCGTGAGCCTGGTAATAGGGCTTGGCGCCCTTGAAGCTGGGCAGGAAGGAATGGTGGATATTGATCGCCTTGCCTTTCAGGGCGGCGCACATCTCCGGCGACAGGATCTGCATGTAACGGGCCAGCACGACCAGGTCGATATCGCAATCCCGCACGATCTCCAGCACCTTGTCTTCCTGCGTGCGCTTCGCGGCGGCCGATGCGCCGGGTGCGAGCGGCAGATGGTGGAACGGGATGTTGTAGCTGGCGGAGAGCTGGTAGAAATCGGTGTGATTGGAGACGATCGCCGGGATCTCGACCGGGAGCAGGCCGCTCTTGTAGCGGAATAGAAGGTCGTTCAGGCAGTGGCCGATCTTCGAGACCATGATCAGCATGCGCGGCTTCTTGTGCGCGTCGTGCAGCTGCCAGTTCATCTGCATCGTGTCGCCCAGCGCCGCGAAGTCGCCGCGCAGCTGCTCGTCGCTGACGCCGGCATCCTCGAGCGAGAAATGGACGCGCATGAAAAACAGCTTCGACTGGGCGTCGCCGAACTGGGCGGAGTCGATGATGTTGCAGCCGTGGTCGGCCAGGAAGCCGGACACGCGATGCACGATGCCGCGCTGGTCGAGGCAGGAAAGGGTCAGGATGTATTCCGGATGCGTCATGTCTTGTTCGGATAGCTCGTGGTACGGGAAGGCCGCCATTGTCGCATGCGCCACGGTTTCCGAATATAAACGGCAGGCACAAAAACGCCGGCGACCCCTTCGGGACGCCGGCGTTTCTGGAACGTCGTGCTGTCTGGCTTAGACGGCTGCCTTGGCGACCGACAGGCTGGAGCGGGAGTTTTCCGCGCCGACCTGGGTGTCGCCGGCCAGTTCGCCGCCTTCTTCGATGACGATCTTGCCGTAGCGGACCGTGCCGATGACCTTGCCGGTCGAGTAGATGACCAGCTTCTGGCGGGCAGTCAGGTTGCCGTCGAACGTGCCGCGGACATGCGCGACGTCGATTTCGGCGGAACCGCTGAAGGAACCGTTTTCAGCAATCTGGATCTCGCGGGCTTCCATCGTGGCTTCCACGGTGCCTTCGACGACCAGCGTGTCGCAGTCGGTGATCTGGCCGCCGGTCAGCTTGATCTTCGGGCCGACGATCAGCTTGCTGCCGCCTTCATTGGCGACCGGCGCCTGGGCTGCCGGCTGGGGCGCTGCATTCGCGCTGCCCGGGGCCATGCCGACCGGGGAGCCGGCTGGCTTGACCGAGCCGGGCGCGGAACCGGCCTGGGTGGCCGTGCTGTTCAAAGGCGAGTTCGGGGTGGGGGAATTCGGTTCGCGCTTGCCAAAAAGGGTTTCGGAACGAAGCATGGGATCTCCTGGAAATAACAAGGGCTGGTTAAGGACACGTCAAGGACACATCGGGACACGTCGGGACACATCGGGAGCGCGCTTAAACTATCGTGGGATCAGTCGTTCGCCACCGGTAAGGGGCATCTTGAACGCTGGATCATCAGGGTAACACTATTGAGCCTGCGCATGAGCAGGCTCCCGGCTTGGTCTGGTGATCGGACGGAAAGTTCCTGTACTCTTAGAAAAACTCAAAAAAGCACGACCGTTTCAATCTACGCTATAGTGCCTCACCCATACTCAAGGAGACCTTTATGACAACCACTCTCGCCAACCAGCAGTTCCGCCTTGCCGCCCGTCCCGTAGGCCTGCCCAAGGACAGCGACTGGCAGCGCACTTCCGAGCCGGTACGCGAACTGGCGGACGGTGAAATCCTGGTCAAGGTGCTTTACCTGTCGCTGGACCCGGCGATGCGCGGCTGGATGAACGAAGGCAAATCCTACATCCCGCCGGTCGGCATCGGCGAGGTGATGCGGGCCGGCGGCATTGGCCGGGTGGTGGCGTCGAAGTCGCCCAAATTCGCGGTCGGCGACTTTGTCTCGGGCGGCACCGGCGTGCAGGAATACTGGATCGGCGCGGCGGATGACAAGACCGCCGCCTTCTACAAGGTCGACCCGAAGGCCGCGCCGCTGCCGAAGTACCTGAATGCGCTGGGCATGCCCGGCATGACCGCCTACTTCGGCCTGCTGGAAGTCGGCCAGCCCAAGGCCGGCGAGACGGTGGTGGTGTCGGGCGCGGCCGGTGCGGTCGGCCAGACCGTGGGCCAGGTCGCCAAGCAGCGCGGCTGCCGCGTGGTCGGCATTGCCGGCGGCCGCGAAAAATGCGACTTCGTGGTCAACGAGCTCGGCTTCGACGCCTGCATCGACTACAAGACCGGCTCGGTCAAGGACGGCCTCAAGCAGCACTGCCCCAAGGGCGTCGATGTCTATTTCGACAACGTCGGCGGCGACATCCTCGACGCCGTGCTGACCCGCATCAACCGCAAGGCCCGCATCGTCATCTGCGGCGCGATCTCGCAGTACAACAACACCACGCCGGTCAAGGGCCCGGCCAATTACCTGTCGCTGCTGGTCAACCGGGCGCGGATGGAAGGCATCGTGGTGTTCGACTGGGCCGACCGTTATCACGAAGGCGCGGCGCAGATGGCGCAGTGGATGAAGGAAGGCAATTTCAAGACCCGCGAGGACATCGTCGACGGCCTGGAAAACTTCCCGCAGACGCTGCTGATGCTGTTTGAAGGTCGCAATTTCGGTAAGCTGATCCTGAAAGTTGCCGACGAGAATTCCTGACGCGAGTCCGGCTACCGTACGGTTTTTGACGCCGACCCGCGTAAAGGTCGGCGCAAACGATTGACAATTTCCTGGGAGCAGGCAATCTGCTGCTCTCGCCCGATTCCCAGGAAAACCAATGACCAACCCCGGCCACCTCCCTGCGGTGCAATCCGTCATCGTCGAGCCGCTCCGGTTTACAGGCAGCGGCAGCGAATACTTCCGCATCTGGATCACCAACACCTTCCTGTCCATCATTACGCTGGGCATCTACTCGGCGTGGGCCAAGGTCAGGCGCACCCGCTATTTCTACGCGAACACCCGGCTTTCCGGCGCCAGTTTCGATTACCACGGCAAGCCGACCGCGATCCTCAAGGGCCGGGCCGTCGGGCTGGCGCTGCTGGTGGCCTACCAGCTGGCGACCGAATCGACCAGCGCGCTGGCGGCCGCCCTGTTCGCGCTAGCCTTGATCGGCATGCCCTGGCTGATCTGGAAAAGCCTGCAGTTCCGGCTGGTCAATTCCAGCTATCGCGGCCTGCGCTTCGGCTTTGCGGGCAGCCTGGCGGGCGCCTACCTTGCCTATCTGCTGTGGCCGGTGCTGGCTTTTTTCAGCGCCTTCCTGCTGGCGCCGTTCGCGCACCAGCGCATCAAGCGCTACCAGCATACGCAAAGCCGCTACGGCGCCGTGCGCTTCGATTTCCATGCCGGCGTCGGCGGCTTCTATCTCACTTACCTGAAGACCCTGCTGGTGATGCTGGCGGGCGTCGCCGTGCTGGCGCTGCTGTTCAGCGGCACGCTGTCGATGGTGACCAGGCGTTCCGTGGCGCCGGGCGCCCATGTCAGCCTGCTGGGATTCATCGCGGCGCTGTATGCGTGGTTCTTCCTGATCGTTCCGCTTTTCTCGGCCATGATGCAGAACCTGGTCTGGAACCACACCAGCATCGGGCCGCACCGCTTCGAGAGCCGGGTGTCCCCAGGCCGGGTGCTGTTCATCGCGCTGACCAACCTGGTGGCCATCGTCTGCACGGCCGGCCTCTTCACCCCGTTCGCAAAGATAAGGATGCTGAAATACCGGATCGAAGCCATGGCGCTGCTGGCCGACGGCAGCCTGGACGACTTCGTGGCCGATGCCCAGGCCCAGGCCGGCGCGCTGGGCGAAGGCGTGGCAGACCTGCTCGACCTCGACCTGGCGCTCTGAACATGCCCGCGACGCTAGCGCCGACGGCAGCGCCACTGGCGGCAGTCTATTTCGACGGCCTTACCTCGCGCCGCCACCGGGTCATGCTGGCTGTCGAGGATGGCGTCGCCCGCGTCACCGGCGAAGCCGAACGCCGGTGCCCGCTGGCCGACCTGCGGGTTTCGGAAGCGAGCCGGCATGGCGCCCGCATCGTCACCTTTCCGGACGGCGCCTTCCTGGAGATCGATGACAAGGCCGCCTTCGCCAGCCTGCTGGCCAGCACCGGCCATCGCGGCACGCTGGTGGCGCGGATGCAGCAAAGCTGGCGCGCCACGCTGCTGGCCGCCGCGGGCATGGCCGTCGCCCTGCTGCTGCTCTGGCGCTTCGCATTGCCGCTGCTGGCGGACGCGGTGGCCGCCGCGGTGCCGGCCGGCGTGGAGCAGGCGCTGGGCAAGCGCGTGCTGGAGGAAATGGACCGGACCTATTTCGCCGCGAGCACGCTGGGCCAGGCCGCGCAGGCGCGCATCGCCGCGCAATTCGCGCAGTTGACGCAGTCGATGCGGCTGACGGCAGGCGCGGACGGCGCGCCGCCCTACCGGCTGCTGTTCCGGAAAAGCCGGATCGGCCCCAATGCGCTGGCGCTGCCGTCCGGCCAGGTCGTGCTGACCGACGAACTGGCGCGCCTGCTGCAGGACGACGGCGACGCGCTGACCGGCGTGCTCGCGCATGAACTCGGCCACCTGCAGCGACGCCACCTGATGCGCCGCGTGGTCCATGGCGCGGCGACCGGCGCGGCCGCCACGGCGCTGTTCGGGGATGCGTCCGCGATGCTGGCGACGGTGCCCGCGCTGCTGCTGGACCTCAAGTATTCGCGCGACGCCGAGATCGAGGCCGACGACTTCGCCGCGGGCGCAATGGCGGCCGCCGGGCTGGACCCGGAGCGGCTGGCGGAGGCGCTGGAACGGCTGGCGGGCGACGGCGGGCATACGGCCGCCTACCTGTCGAGCCACCCGGACACCGCGGAACGGGTGGCCAGGCTGCGTAACCGGCGGCCCTGATGCAAGTTGGAATTGGCCGGTGGCTGGCCCGGCCGCCCGGCGCGGTGCCGGGCCAGGCTCAGGCGGTGCCGCCCACCGTCACCCCGTCGATGCGCAGGGTCGGCTGACCGACGCCCACCGGCACGCTCTGCCCTTCCTTGCCGCATACGCCGACGCCGGAATCGAGCCGCATGTCGTTGCCTATCATGGACACGCGGTTCAGCACGTCCGGGCCGTTGCCGATCAGCGTCGCGCCCTTGACCGGGTAGCTGATCTTGCCATCCTCGATCATGTAGGCCTCGCTGGCCGAGAACACGAACTTGCCGTTGGTGATGTCGACCTGGCCGCCGCCGAAGTTGACCGCGTACAGGCCGTTCTTCACCGACGCGATGATTTCCTGCGGGTCGCGGTCGCCGCCCAGCATGTAGGTGTTGGTCATCCGCGGCATCGGCAGGTGGGCGAAGGATTCGCGGCGGGCGTTGCCGGTGACCGGCATCTTCATCAGGCGGGCATTCATGGTGTCCTGGATATAGCCTTTCAGGATGCCATCCTCGATCAGCGTCGTGCACTGGGTCGGGTTGCCTTCGTCGTCGATGTTGAGGGAGCCGCGGCGGTCGGCCAGCGTGCCGTCGTCGACCACCGTCACGCCCCTGGCGGCGACGCGGTCGCCGAGGCGGCCGGAAAACGCGCTGGAGCCCTTGCGGTTGAAGTCGCCTTCGAGGCCGTGGCCGATGGCTTCATGCAGCAGGATGCCGGGCCAGCCCGGGCCAAGCACCACGGTCATCGGGCCGGCCGGCGCGGGACGCGCCTCGAGGTTGACCAGCGCCGACGCCACCGCGTCGGACGCATAGGTTTCCAGCAGCTCGTCGGTGAAATACGCATAGCTGTAACGGCCGCCGCCGCCGGACGAACCCATCTCGCGGCGGCCGTTCTGCTCGGCGATGACCGTCAGGGACAGGCGCACGAGCGGCCGGATGTCGGCAGCCAGCACGCCGTCGCTGCGCACCACCAGCACCACGTCGTATTCGCCGGCGAGGCCGGCCATGACCTGCACCACTCGCGGGTCCTTGGCGCGGGCGATGCGCTCGATGCGTTCGAGCAGCCTGACCTTTTCGGTCGCGTCCAGCGAACTCAGCGGATCGTGCGGCAGGTACAGCGAACGGCCGCCCGACGCGGTCACGCCGGCCGCCACCTTGACCCGGCCGGCGCCCTGGCGGCCGATGGTGCGGGTGGCCGCCGCGGCTTCCAGCAGCGCCGCTTCGGAGATTTCATCGGAATACGAGAAGGCGGTCCGGTCGCCGGAAATCGCGCGGACGCCGACGCCCTGGTCGATCGAAAAGCTGCCGGTCTTGACGATGCCTTCCTCCAGGCTCCAGCCCTCGCTCTTGGTGAACTGGAAATACAGGTCGGCATAGTCGACCTTGTGGGTGAACATCGTGCCCAGCACCTTGATCAGTTTGGACTCGTCCAGGCCGAAAGGCGTCAGCAGCACGTCGCGGGCGAGCGACAGGGTCTGGATATTGGGTTCGAATGGTTTCATGGTGTCGGTGCGGTCGCTGGTTGGCTCGGATAGGCAAAACAGATTAACCGATTGCCACGCTTCTTGTCTTCAGGCGCAAATCACATCGGCGATTCACGCCAGAGAATCACATCACCCGGTGCCGCAGCGCCGGCAGGTTGCCGCGCACGGTCTCGATCTTTGCCGGATCGAGGTCGCCGCCGACCACGCCCTCGCCTTCCGGCAGCACGGCCATCACCTCGCCCCAGGGGTCGACCAGCATGCTGTGGCCCCAGGTGCGGCGGCCGTTGGGATGCACCCCGCCCTGCGCGGCGGCCAGCACATAGCACTGGTTTTCGATCGCGCGTGCGCGCAGCAGGATGTCCCAGTGCGCCTGGCCGGTGGTGTAGGTGAAGGCCGAGGGCACCACGATCAGGCTGCAGCTTCCCATGGCCCGGTACAGTTCCGGGAAGCGCAGGTCGTAGCAGACCGACAGGCCGACCTGGCCGAACGGCGTCTCCAGCGTCCGCACGTCGCCGCCGGCGGCGATGGTGCGCGACTCGTCGTAGCTTTCCTCGCCGCGCGTGAAGCCGAACAGGTGGATCTTGTCGTAGCGTGCGGCGGCGCTGCCGTCGGGACCGTAGGCCAGCAGCGTGTTGAGCACCTTGCCGGGCGCCGGCGCGGCCAGCGGCAGCGTGCCGCCGATCAGCCAGATGCCGAGTTCCCGCGCGAGGGACGCCATCGCATCCTGGATCGGGCCGCCGCCCGGCTGCTCGGCAACGGCCAGCTTGTCCTTTTCGTGCATGCCGAGGATGGGCCAGTATTCCGGCAGCAGCACCAGGCTGGCGCCGTCGCGCGCGGCCTCGGTCGCCAGCCGGCGGGCCGTGGCGATATTGTCGGCAACGACGGGCGTGGAAATCATCTGTACGGCGGCTATCCGGTTCATCGCGCTTGTCTCTCCTGGCTGGCGGTAGGGTTGCTGGCGACCGGGCTGGCCTTGCGGTTGCGCCGGTCCACCTTGGCGATCTCCGGGTCCTTCCACGACCCGGCAATCTGGTATTCCATCGTGAATGCCTCGGTCAGCGGGTCCCGCAGCACCAGCTGGGCGAGGAAGGTGCCCAGGCCGATGACCGGGTTGACCAGCAGCCCGTAGGCCACCGACGCCGCGCCCACGTTGATCTCGGGCAGCACCACCACGTTCAGGTTCTGGGTTTCCTTGACGATGTCGACCGAGCCGTCCAGCAGCACCGCGGCCGACACGCTGCGCATCTTGAAGCTGTCGGTGGTCATGATGCCATGGGTGATGCCGGCGCTGGCGACGATGCCGTCGAATGCGAAGCCCTCGGAAAACACGTCGCGGAAGTCCAGCGTCAGCCGCCGCGGCAGCGACTGCAGGCTCAGCACGCCCAGCAGCTTGGCCGCGCCCGGGTCGACCTTGAGGAACTGGCCGGCCGCCAGGTCGAGCTGGACCTGGCCGGACAGGCTGGCGAGATCCAGCGAGAACGGCAGGCCGTTCCAGGCCAGCGTGCCCTTCATGCTGCCGCGCCCGCCGCGCAGCACGTGCTGGAAGCCGAAGCGCTCCAGCAGCCGGCCGGCGTCGGCCACGTCGAGCGTGTAGTCGAGGCCGGACAGGTTCGCGCCGTCGCGCAGCGTCCATTTGCCGGTCGCCTTCAGCGCGCCGTCGGGATTGGTGATCGAGAGCTTGCCGATCCGCCATTCGCGCCAGGTGTCGGTGCGCACGTTGTTGGCCGCCAGTTCGAGGCGGCCCAGCTTCTTGCCGCTCAGTTCGAACTGCTCGGCGATGATGTCCAGCGCCGGGATCTGCGTGGTCGCGCTCTTTTCCTCCATCAGGTCGGACATGCCGGTCGTCGCCGACTCGGGTATGGTCAGCGAGGCCAGGCGCGCCGTCACCTTGCCCAGGCCGCGCCCGGAGCGCGACTCGTTCCAGGCCACGTGGCCGGACGCCTGCGCCGACTGCACGTTGGCCTGCCAGACATTGCCCTCGTGCGACACGCCGACCACCACGTTGTCCAGCTTCTTGCCCATGATGACCAGTTCGGTCGCGCTCAGGGCCAGCGTGTCGGGGTCCACGTACTGGCGCATGCCCTTGTCGCCTTCCGGGGCGGTAGTTGCGGCAGTTGCGGCGGTCGCGGCGGTCGCGGTTGCTTCGGATGCTTCGGCGGCGGCTGCGCCGGGCGCGGCCGGCTTGCTGGCGGCCATCGACGCCACGAGGCCGCGCCAGGCGTCGGCATCGAGCCGGTCGACCGCGAGGTTGAGCATCAGCCCGCTTTCCGGCTGCGGCGCCGGGGCGTCGACGCCAATGCCGCCCCGGACCACTTGCCATTCGGCGTGGCGGTCGTCGGCCTTGCGGCGGCTGTAGCGCGCCTCGATCGCGCGGCCCAGGGCCAGGCGCAGTTCGTCGCGCAGTTCGCCCGGCTGGGCGGAAGGCATGCCCGCCATTTCGAAGCGCAGCGGCATCGCGTCGCCGGCGGCCTTGCGTAACGGCGCCGGGAAGTCCAGCGCCACGCCCTGCAGCGCGGACTCGACGACGATATCGGGCCGCTTGTTCCTGACATTGATCTGCGCGGTGTAGCGGCTGCCGCCGCTGATGCGGCCCAGCAGCCCCTGCATCGCGGGCGTCGGGTAATTCTTGCGCAATCCTTCGGCGGTGAACGCGCCCTCGGCCCGGATCGCGATGTCGGCGTCGCGCTGGCCGCCGCCGGTCACGGTGGCCGGGCCGCCGAGGAAGGTCGAGCGGATATTGTTCAGCGCGAATCCCTTCTCGTGGAATTTCAGCTCGCCGCTGGTCTGCAGCAGCGGCGGGATCGTCGGCTCCAGCGTCACGTCATTGCCGGCGAACTGCAGCGCGCCCTGCACTTTCGTCTCCAGCAGGCGCGCCAGCGGCAGCTGCAGCTTCAATGCCATCTTCGCGTTGCCGGTGCCCACGCTGTGTTCGGTGAAGTGGCCTATCCATTCGCCGATCGGGCTGTCCTTCGTATATTGCAGGTAGTCCTGCAGCGCGCCGGCGCCGCTGCCGTGGATGTCGAGCACATGGTCATGGTCGAGCAGGTCGGCGATCACCGCATCCACGTTGCTGAGCATGACATTGCTGGTCTGCGCGCTGTCCGCATGGATTTCCATCCGCGCGCGTTCGAAACTGAAATTGCCGCGTATCTTCTCCAGCAGCGGCCACATCGGCTTGACGTTGTCGGCGGCGAGATGGCCGGGCGTGTAATTCAGGCTGCCGTTGTCGAGCTTGCCGCTGACGGCGAACTGGCCGTGCTGGCGCTGGCTGCCATGGAAGGGAAAATGCGCCAGCTCGCCCTTGAGCACGACGCTGACATCGTGCGCGCGGCCGGCGACCAGCGCGCCGCCCAGCCATTCGCGCAGCTTGGCCGGCGTCTGCAGCGGCAGCAGGCGGCCGGTCTGGCCGACGTCGAATTCGCTGATCTTCGCGCTCAGGTCGGCGACGCCGGGCGACTTCAGGCCGCCGGCAGACAGCACCGCCTGGTATTTGCCCGAGACCGACGCCGTCATTGCCGCCTGCCTGAAGCGCAGGCTGTCGATATCCACCTGCAGCTGGCCCTCCTCCTGGCCCTCCCGGTGCAGCGCCCATTTCGCCTGCAGGTCGAGCTGGCTGAACGGCAGCGACGGGTCGGCGAGATAGCCGGGCAGCTGCAGCACCGCGTCCCGGGACGCCAGCCGGATGCTGCCGCCCTGTTCGCCGGCGTCGATACTGCCGCTGAGGTTGGCGAAGCCGGGCATGGCCGCGACCGCTTCCTGCGCGGCCTGCCCGCCGGCGGCGGCGCGCGCTGGCCGGGCCGGCCGCGGCGCAAGCGACAGCCCGCTGAAATTGCCCTTGACCCGGTATGCGACCACGTGCGGATACTCGCCCTGCCAGCTCGCCGCGAAGTTGCTCAGCACGCCGCGCGGCGCGATTTCCGCCAGCAGGTGCCGCCGGGTCGCGTCCAGCGGCAGCCGGCCGACGAAGCTGGCGATGGTCTGCAGGTCGAGCAGGCTGGCCTGCACCTCGGTACGCTGCGGTGCCCTGGCCGTCGCCGCGACGAAGGTTTCGCTGATGGTGGTCGACGGCAGCTTCAGCCCGTCCTCGGTTTCCATCGAAAAGTCGCTCAGGCCGACGGTATGGCCCAGCGCGCCCAGCGTCGGCATGCCATCCGGATTGGCGTCCAGCACTTCGCTTGCCGATATCCGGCCATTCGCCTGCTTCAGGGCCAGCGGCTCCAGGTCGGGCGCGAGCCGGGTCCAGAGGCCGTCCAGCGACAGGTCGGCGGTGAAGCTGGCCACCCGGGCCTGGTCGAAATCCAGCCAGGCGCGAACCGCGCCGGTGCCGGCGCGCACTTCCACCGGGTAGTCGAAATAGGGCCGCCAGCGGGCGAGGTCGGTGTCGCGCCAATCCGCGTACACCGTGCCGGTCCAGCGCCTGACATCGGCGATGCGGCTTGCAAACGACGGATGGCTGAAGTCCGCGCGGATGTCGAGCGGCGCGCCCAGCGCGGCCGGCGGCGTCGCCTTCAGCGCAAAACGGTGATGCCGCCACTGGTTCAGCAGCAGCAGGTCCACTTTTTCCAGCTTCAGTTCGGGCGCGCCGCGCTGCGCATCGCGCCAGCGGACCCAGCCATTGCGCACCACGATCTGCCGCTGCGACAGCAGCCAGTTCAGGCCTTTTCCGTCGTCATTCGGCGTCTGCTCGACCAATACGCCGCCGACATACAGCTTGCCGTCGGCGCTGCGTTCCACTTCGAGGTCGGGGCGGTCTATCTGCAGCGAGTCCAACCGGAGATCGGCTACCAACAGCGACTTCCATGACAGCGTGGCAGCCACCTGCGGCAAGCTCAGCGCCGCTTCCCCGCCGCGGTTGTGAACCACGACATTGCCCAGCACCAGGCGGGGATTCAAGCCCTGCCAGGACGCATGGATCGTGCCGATGGTGACGGTCCGCGCCAGCGTCTTGCTGGCCATCTGCTCGACATTCGCCTTGTATCTATCGATATTCGGCAATACCAGGTAGCGCAGTCCGATCACCGTCGTGCAGAAAATGAAATACAAGACCACCAGGCCGGTCAGCAAGGCGCCCAGCAGGTGATGCGACAAGCGGTCCGCCATCCGATACCACACCCTGGCGCGGCGCCAGCCGTAGTCGGCAAGACTGCCCAAGCGCTTGAAGAGGGGTGGTTGACTGGACATCGGGACAGGGAACGGGGAAAGGAAAGGGAACTCGGATGCGGGATGCAAAAACCGCATGTTCGCATGGATGACTGTGATTCGCCGCCGGAAACCGCAAATCGGCCTAAAATACCCGCCTTGTTTTCCAGCCATTTTTCCCCGCCATTCTTTGCCAGGAAGCATCAACTTGACTGACCAGACCGCCTCGCGTTTCCTCCGCCGCTGGCTGCAGGCCGACCCCGGCCGCACCGCAATGCTGCAACAGACCGCGGGCGCGCCGCTCATGCCGGACGATATCGCCCGCCTGCTCGACGAGCAGACCGAGGCGGGCATGCCGCTGCCGCGTGCGATGCGGCGCGTACGCAACCTGGTAATCGCCACGCTGATCGAACGCGACCTCGGCGGCCGGGCCGACCTGGCCGAAGTGGTGGAAACCATGTCCCGCTTCGCCGATTTCGCGGTGCGCACCCATCTCGACGCGCTCAGCCGGGACATGTGTGCGCTCCACGGCACGCCGACCGGCGCGGAATCCGGCAGGCCGCAGCAGCTGATCGTGCTCGGCATGGGCAAGCTGGGCGGCGACGAGCTCAACGTGTCGTCCGACATCGACCTGATCTTCGTCTACCCGGAAGACGGCGACACGCAGCCCGACCAGCCGGGCCAGCGGCAGTTGTCCAACCATGAATTCTTCATCCGGCTGGGCAAGAAGCTCATTGCCGACCTGTCCGAGATCGCGGAAGACGGCTTCACCTTCCGGGTCGACATGGCGCTGCGCCCGAACGGCGCGTCCGGCCCGCTCGCGGCCAGCTTCAACATGGTCGAGCAATACCTGATGGTGCAGGGACGCGAATGGGAACGGTACGCCTGGGTCAAGGCGCGTGCGCTGACCGGCGACCCGGATGACATTGCCGTGCTGGACCGCATCGTCCAGCCCTTCGTCTACCGGCGATACCTGGATTTCGGTTCGATCGACGCCATGCGCAACATGCATGCGCAGATCCGCGCCGAAGTGCGGCGGCAGGAAGCCCGCCACCCGGAGCGCAGCGACAACGTGAAGCTGGGCCGCGGCGGCATCCGCGAGATCGAGTTCCTGGCCCAGGTCTTCCAGCTCATCCGCGGCGGCCGCGAACCCGAATTGCGCGACCGCTCGACCCGCCGGACGCTGGACATCCTGGCGCAGAAGCGGCTGCTGGGCGACGAGGAAGTCGCGCAGCTACAGCAGGCATATGCGTTCCTGCGCAATCTCGAACACCGGCTGCAGTACCTGGACGACGCGCAGACCCATACGCTGCCGGCAAATGACGAAGACAGGCTGGTGATCGCACAAATGGCAGGTCACGCCGACGTGCCCAGCCTGATGGCGGAATTGCAGCAGCATCGCTCTATCGTCGCCGCGCAGTTCGATGCGATATTCAGCGACAAGACCGTGGCCCCGGCGGACGAGCAGAACACGATGTCCAGCCCGGAACTGTCGGCCGCCTTGACGGACGGCGATACCGAAGATGCGATCACCGCTCACCTCAGTGCGCTGCAGTATGAGAATCCCGTGGTCGCCGCGCGCCGCCTGACCGATGTCTGGAACTCGCCGCGCATGCAGGCGATGACGGAGAACAGCCGCAACCTGATGGTGTCGCTGGTCAATCGCGCCCTCCCCGTCATTGCCGGCATCGCCGAGGACAAGTCGGCGACGCTGGGCCGGCTGCTCGACTTTTTCGACACGATCGCCCGCCGCGCATCCTACCTGGCGCTGCTGACCGAATATCCGCAGGCGCTGGAGCGGGTGATCAAGATGATGGCGGTCAGCGCCTGGGCCGCCGGCTACCTGACCCGGCATCCCCTGCTGCTCGATGAATTGCTCGACGACCAGACCCTGCGTTCACCGCCTGACTGGACCGCCTTCGCCGCCGAATGCCAGCGCCAGCTCGATGCCGCCGCGGGCGACACCGAACGCCAGATGGACCTGCTGCGCGAATTGCATCATGCGCAGCTGCTGCGGCTGCTGGCGCAGGACCTGGAAGGCGACCTGACGGTCGAGCGCCTGGCCGACCACCTGTCCAGCCTGGCCGATGTGCTGGTCGGCGCGACTGTCCGCGCCGCCTGGCAGACGGTGCGCACCCGGCACTGCGAGGTGCCGCGCTTTGCCGTCATCGCCTACGGCAAGCTGGGCGGCAAGGAACTCGGCTACGCGTCCGACCTCGACGTGGTCTTCCTCTACGACGACGACGACCCGGAGGCGCCCGGCAACTATGCGCGGCTGGCGCAGCGCTTCATCACCTGGATGACCAGCCACACGCCCGCCGGCATCCTGTTCGACGTCGATATTGCGCTGCGGCCGGACGGCGCGAGCGGACTGATCTGCTCGTCCATCGCCTCGTTCGAAAAATACCAGCTGACATCGGCCTGGGTCTGGGAACACCAGGCGCTGACCCGCGCCCGCTTCTGCGCCGGCGACGAAACGATCGGCCAGCGCTTCGAGAGCCTGCGCGAGCAGGTGCTCTGCCTGCCGCGCGACCCGGACAAGCTGCGCGCCGACATCCTGAACATGCGCAGGAAGATGCACGAGGCCCACCCAAACCGCTCGCCGATGTTCGACCTCAAGCATGATGAAGGCGGCATGATCGATATCGAGTTCATGGTGCAGTTCCTGGTGCTGCGCCACGCGGCCCGGCACCCGGAACTGACCGGCGACATCGGCAACATCGCGCTGCTGAAACTCTGCGGCCGGCTGGGCCTGATCGACGCCGCGCTGGCCGAACAGTCCGCCAACGCCTACCGGCTGTTCCGCCGGCTGCAGCACCAGATCCGGCTGCGCGGCGAGGAACGCGCCCGCGTCGCCGTCGAGCGCATCGCCGCCGAACGCGCCAGCGTCGAGGCGCTGTACGCCCAGGTCTTTGCCAGCCCCGACTGACGCCGGGAAGCCAAGTTGCCGGAATGCTTCGGATAAGGGATAATCCGGCCTGCGTTGCCGAGATGGCGGAATAGGTAGACGCACGGGACTCAAAATCCCGCGCTGGAGACAGCGTGCCGGTTCGATTCCGGCTCTCGGCACCAATGAATTCAAGGGCTTAAGCGATTAAGTCCTTTTTTCATTTTTGGGCTCAGTTTTGCAATTTGGTTCAGTTCCGCAAAATGGCATGGTGAAAGGTTGATATGCGCGCCCTCCCCCGCCTTAATCCAAGCTTGCTTCGAAGCCCTCGACGACAGCGACGGGCCGCCCGCCCCCCTTTCTCGACCGTGGATTCGGGCTCCGGCCTTGAACCGGTAGATATCGCCGAAACCCGCATCACGGATGAGGAAGTCCAAGCGCTGCATCAGGTAATTTCCGAACTGAGCGACTACATCCGGCGGACGGCGCCGGGGCCGGGGCCGGGGCCGGAGGCAATGACACTGCTGATCAAGGCGGAGCAGATTGTTGGTTTGACCAGCAGGTAAAACAAAATTTAAGTGCAAAACCTCATCTTGCTGATGATCGCACATTGGTGCATAAAGCAACTGTCATTGTCATTGATGCAACGTATGTAACCGTAGATACTAAACTGTGCAACTGGAATCTAGTTGCACTACACTGAACTCCAACAGATAATCCCGTGTTCAAAAAAGATAAGCTTTTTGCCAGACTGTACAGAGTCCCGCCGCCTAAAGATTTTGGATGGGATGACTTGATAACAGTGATGCGACGAGAAGGTTTTTAGAAAACTGCGATGGTGGATCACATTACATTTTTGAACATGAGAGCGGCTTTCGATTTTCAATGTCAAAAACGCATCCATCTGGCATTTCGAAACGTTACCAGATCGAAAACGCAAAGTCGGCCATTAAAGCAGTTCAGAGTGCAAGCGAGGGAACGCCATGAGTAAATTAAATCTAGCCCACAAAGGGTTTACTGGGTCCTATGAGATCAGCTTTGAGGATGATTGTCTTCATGGAAAAGTTTTATTCATCGAAGATCTCATTACCTATGAGGGTAATACAGCAGGCGAGTTGAGAAAAGCTTTCATAGCTGCAGTCGACCGTTACTTGGAATATTGCAAAAAGACTGGAAAGCCAGCGAACAAGCCATATAGCGGCACGTTCAATGTCCGGGTAGGCGCAGAATTGCATCGGAAGGCTGCGGTATGCGCTCAAAGGCGAGGAGTTAATTTAAACGAAGTTGTCGCGCAAGCGCTCCAGGTTGCTGTTGATCATGACGGACTGGCTAAAGTCGCGCATTTGCACAAACACGAAGTAACGATTGCGGCACCGCAGGTTTTTGAGGATGTCATCGTGACAATGGAGCGGCCGACAGCTTGGGGGCAGCTCAATGCAGCAGCTCACTGATTCGATGCCCGCGCCACTTCAATTAAATTTGTCTTTGTCTCAGCTGGCCGAGGTGCTTATCAAGCATCACTCTATCCATGAAGGGCTGTATGACGTTTCCTTTCATTTCCAGATTGCCGTTGGCGCCGTCGGCCCCCAGGGTGAGCAAGTAGTGCCAGGGGCAATGATCGGTATAAACGGAATTGGCCTCGCAAAAACTGAAAATCCGGGGCCGCATACCGTTGATGCAGCTGTTTGCAATCCCGTGAAAAAAAGCCGAAAAAAAGATCCGACGTAAAGCAAGCCCACCGCGCGCGGGCTTTTTCAATTCCCCATTTCATCTACTTTTTAAAGCTCATTGGCCCAAGCGCGAGAGTATTAGACTTACTCCCCGGACGGCTTCTTCCGCACATCCCCCCACACGATTTTCCCGACAAACAGCGGCGCCAGCGCCCTCGTCCGCGGCGACACCAGTTTATACGAGACGACCCGGATCTTGCCGTCGTTGCCCATGCGTCCGTGCATCACATGCCGAAATGGCCTTAGTCGCTTTTCCGCACCACCAGATACTCGTCATTCCTCCGCATCGACGGCACGCCCTTTTTCCGGCGCCGGTCGTCCGCGGCGCGCCGGCGGAACAGCAGGACGAACGCGAGGAGGATGCAGTTGGACGGGGCGCAGGCCCATGGCATCAGGACCTCGTCAGATTGTTATCGTGTCGTCCTTCCTGGCGCTGGTGCGGGCAATGCCGAACTCGAACGAAACACCTGCTCGACCCGGCTCGTAGGATGTAATAAGCAAAGCGCATTACACCGTTCGTTGCGGACAGGCGATGGTGGTTGATTGGACGGTGGTGCAATGCGCTTGTGCGCATTACACCCTACGGATTTTCAACGCACCTTGTGAACGGGGATTTGTATAAGACATGTCCTGGCGTTTTCAACCATGCCGGCGACAACCCGAAACCGGGCACGGGCTGAAGCGCCTGTCCAAATGCCAGGCCGGTCGACCTCCCAAGGTAATGCGAGCTAACCGGTCCCGTCTGCTGCCCACCCTGACCCAGGCTCCGGAAAACTTCCTGAGCAATAGGGATGTGCCGGACGAAGCCTTGCACTACAACGGGCCTTTCGCCCACGGTCCGGTAATGGCCACCGTGATGCCGGGCGTATAGATATTGGCGAACAGGGTGCGGCCGCTCGGGTCGAAGCATGCGCCGGCGAGTTCGGCGGTCCGGTGGTCGCCGGCGGCGCTCGTGGGTTTGCCCGCAGTGGCAAGCTGGTCGGCGGCCAGGTTGACATTGTTCTTTGCAAAGATGTAGGCATCGCCCGATGCGGTGATGCCCATCAGCCGCTGGCCGACGCCGTACGGGTCGAGAGTCAGTTCCTTGCCGCCGTCCTCGCACATCAGCAGGCCGCCGCGCGGACTGACAGTCAGGTTGTCGCCCATGCTGCCGACCAGCGGACTTGGGCTGCAAAAGATGCACTTGAGGCTATGCCGCGCGAGATCCAGTTCGAAGATGGTGCCATTCGCTTCGGCGCCGCCGCTGGTGTCCATCACATAAATCTTCCCGGCGTGATGCCAGATGCCTTCGCCGCGGTTCATGCGCAGCGCGCCCTGCGCCCACCCCTGGACGAAGGGTCCGGACGCCGACTTGATGGCGATGCCCGTGGGGCCGGTGGCATCGCCGCGGTTCTGGTCCGGGTCGGCGATGTCGACCCATTCCAGCGGATAGACCGAGTTGATCGAAGCAGCCGCAAGATTGGCGTTGGGCGTGCCGCGCACCCTGGCCATCTGCAGTTGGCCGCCCTGCGCCAGCGAGCCCGGCGCGCCGGTTTTCACGGTCGGCACATAACGGTAGAAGCCTGAGCGGGCAGCACTGTCCTCGGTCATGTAGACGATGCCGCTCGCCGGATCGACTGCAACCGCTTCATGCCCGAACCGGCCCATGCCGACGATGGGCCGGCCGGTGGTTTTGCCCGGGTCGGGCAGCACCTCGAAGACGTAGCCGTGCCGCTTGCCCTCGGTGCTGGCAGTGTCCGAGCCGATTTCCTCGCAGCTTAGCCAGGTTCCCCAGGGCGTCACGCCGCCGGCGCAGTTGCCAGTGGTGCCGCCCAGGCTGGGCGTGACGCTGACCCAGTTGCCGTCGCGGTAGACCAGGTTGGTCGTGCCGCCACTGGCGACGCTGGCAGAGGTGGCATTTTTGGCGCCGCGGTCGTAGACGGCCGGCGCGTGGATGAAGGATGCGGCCGCGCCGAATAGGCATTCGTGGTTGCGCACCAGGACCAGTTCAGTTGCGCCGCCCGCCTTGCGAGACAGGACGACGCCCATGCCGTCATGGTTGCCCGGACATGGCCTGCCATCGGCCATGATGTCGTCGCGCCAGCCGAAGCTCTTGTAGCTGAAGCCAGCCGGCAGTTGCAGCAGCGGCAGCCCGGTGGCGAGATCCCTTGCCGGCGCGATCGGGCCATAGGGGCTGTTGACGAGCGCGCTGGCAGCGCCCGCGCGGGCCGGGCCGGACTGCAGCGCGGCAAGCACGCCGAGGAAAGGCGCGGCATTGGCGCCTGCGAGGCCCATGAGAAGGCCGCGGCGGGTACGTGAGAAATTCTTGTCGTTCATTGTTTTTTCATCTGTTGAAAACGTTGCGTGCCAACATTCCGTGACGGCCCGCCGGGATGATTTCGCCAGGGACGCTGCGCCGGAGCGCTTCCTGATCGATGGCGCAATTGCGTCCCGGGCCAGGAACCGCGTGATGACACACGCAGCGCCCCGCTCCGCCAGTCATGCGCTCCCTGTCCTGTCACGATGCCCGCGACCGGCCAACCGCGCCGGACAGCAGCGAAACCAGTTCCTTCGTGTCGATCGGCTTCACGAAATAATGGTCGAATCCCGCGGCCATGCTGTCTTCGCGGTCTTTTTCCTGGCCATAGCCCGTCACCGCGATCAGCATCGCGTCCGCGGTTTCAGGCGCGGCGCGCAGTCTTCGCGCCAGCGCATTTCCATCGATGTCCGGCAGGCCGATATCGAGCAAGCACACTTGCGGCGCTTCCTTGCTGGCCCGTTCCAGCGCGGCAAGCGAGCCATGTTCGACAATGACTTCATGCCCTGCCGCTTCCAGCAGCATCGCCAGCATCGCGGCTGCGTCCGCATTGTCATCGACCAGCAATACCTTCACGCGCTGCGATACGGCCTGCAGGTCGTCGGACGCTTGCGGTTCGCGCTCCTGCCTTGCCACCAGCTCGCGCGGCAGGCGGATCGTGAACCGGCTTCCCTTGCCGACGCCGCGGCTTTCGCACTCGACGCTGCCATGGTGCAGTTCAACCAGGTGCTTGACCAGCGCCAGCCCAAGCCCGAGCCCGCCCTGCGCCCGGTCGGAGGTGCGTTCGGCCTGGGAAAACAGGTCGAACGCGCGCGAGACGAGTTCCGGCGCCATGCCGATGCCGTTATCGCTGATGTCGACAAGCACCTGCGCATCGCGCACGTCGGCCGCGAGCGAGATCGTGCCATCTTCAGGCGTGTATTTCGCGGCATTGTTGAGGATGTTGACGATCACCTGCACCAGCCGTTTCCTGTCGCCGGTGACGGTGATGGCATGCTCCGCCAGATGCAGATCCAGGACCTGGCGCCGCGACTGGATGAGCGGCATCACCTGTTCGACTGCGTCGCTCACGACATCGCGCATGTCCAGCGACGCATTGTCGAGTTCGACCAGGCCGCGGGTCACGCGGGAAACGTCGAGCAGGTCGTCGATCAGGCTGGTCATGTGGCGCACCTGCCGGTCGATGACCTGGCTCGTCCGGCGCACATGCTCGTCATCGAGCTTCACCCTCTGCAGCAGCGTCGCGGCCGCCCCGATCGGCGCAAGGGGATTGCGCAGCTCATGCGCGAGCATCGCCAGAAACTCGTCCTTGCGGCGATCGGCGTCCTTCAACCTCTCCTGGTAAGCCTTGCGCTCGGTGATGTCGCGAAAGAAGAAGGCCAGGCAATCGTCGAGCGCCGGATGTGCCCGCACTTCGATCCACCCCTGCTTGCCGTCGGGGAAGGCATAAGGCATCTCGACGATTTCCGCCTTCCGTGTTTCCTTGACCTGGCGGTAGACCGCCTCGAGGCCTGTGCCCTTGAGCTCGGGCCAGATGTCCCAGTGGTTCTTCTCGAGGACCTCCGGCGCCGTGCGCTGCGTGATCCGCAGCCCTTCGCCATTGACCCGCAGCACGGTCCAGTCGCTGTCGAGCACGGCAAAGCCTTCCGCCATGCTGTCGAAGATGTACTTGCTCTGGTCCCGCTCGGCCCGCAGTTCGGTTTGCGACCGGGCATGCTCGGCGGCGGACCAGGTTCGATCGACCATGTCCTGGGCCACGGCGATTTCATCCGCTGTCCAGTCGTGGCAATTCGCATCGTGGATGTTGACGATGGCCCGCAGCGCGCCGGACTTCATCAGCGGTATGCCCATGAAGGACCGCACGCCGTTGGCCGCATAGACCGACGCATAAGCCGCCGACCGGGCGTCGCTCGTGACATCCGGCACGGCAAGCCAGGCGCCGGCGCGTATCGCCCCGGCCAGCACGGGGCCGAAATCGTCCAGGCGCAATATCGCGCCGGACATCGATGGCAGCTCGCCGTCGGACCAGTCGCGTTTCATGCTGATGGTTTCCCCGTGCCCGGCGACTTCGCCATACACAACCCGCGTCACGCCCAGATACCGGCCCAGCATTTCACAGGCGGATGCGATTACTTCGTCCGGATCGGTCAGCGGCCTTATCCGGTCGGCCAGGCGCAGCTGGAATTCCTGCCGCCGGTTGAACATCACGTGGCCGGTGGTTTCCACGCCGGAATTGAGCACGCCGATGACGCTGCCGGACGCATCGAACACCGGCAACAGCGAATAGGTGAAATAGACCTTTTCCAATGCGCCATTGCGCAAGATGGAAAACGCCATGTTTTCCATCGAACAGAATTCACCGCCCAGCGCGCGTTCGAGGATAGGCGCGAAGCTTTCCCGGGTTTCCTCCCAGCTTTCCCAGAACGGGCGCACCAGCGCGCCCGGATGCTTGGCGCCGATTAACTGCACATAGGCGTCATTGTAGAAATAGGTTAATTCGGGCCGCCATAGAAAACACATCGGGGCGTTCGAATTGAGCAGCATCCGGAGAATGCCGGTGACCGCAGCAGGCCATCGTTCCGGCTCGCCGCCGGGAAACGTCGACCAGTCGTGGCGACGAAGCAGCGAGCGAACCTCGCCCTCCCCGGCGAACAACGAATAATTTGACGAATATTCCATTGCGTCATTTTCGCACGGTGCGGTGACAGTTCAGGCGTGCGACTTTGCGCCGGACGTACGATCATGCCGTTTCGGGCGGCCGGCTCCTGCCCTTGCCTGTCGCAGCGGCCGGGGGACGCGCCGCGCGGCGCCGGGCAACCGGCGCAGTCGATAACGAATGGTAACTTTCCATCTTCCGCTGATCGCCCTGCGTGTCGGAAATCCTTACAACCATCGCCGTCGCCATGGATAGATTAAACGCAACTAATTGGTTTATATCAATAATTGCGCGCTGGCACTGTTATTGCAATGACTGCTGCATCACGAACCAGACATTGTCATTCCAATGCGCCGCTATCTACTTCGTCAATACATGCATGGTGAACAGAGCCATGACCCTGCGAACGTCACCGGCACGTTCGACGAACTCAAGCGGGCGCAGGCATTTGCCGGCATGCGCCTGTGCGACTTCAACGAGGTCATCGACAGCGATACCTGGGAAGTGGTGTGGCGCTTCAATACCGGCGCATCGAAACGGACGGGCAGCCCGGCGCTGCAGCTCTCGATCGAAAGCCAGGACGCGCGGCAATCGACTCATTGGTTCAACTAACCCTTCGCTACCCGCATTCCTCGATATATCCCGGTGCGGTTCAATTGGCCCGCCTGGCCGCGGCCATGGTCTGCAGCGCGCCCTGCACGCCCGGCTTCGCCGCCAGCGGCCGCGTCGCTGCCGGATGCACGTATTCGAATTTCGGCGTCAGACTGACGCCATTGACATCGTCGGGCGCGACGAACTTTGCTTCGATGTCCGATCCCGACAGCAGCCGGTAGTCATAACGCATCGGCAGCGCAAGCACGGTCCAGTCCACATTGATGTTGTTGACGAAACTGCCCTTGATCGCGGGCCCCGGCCGAGGCGCCGACCTGTCCTGTGAATACACGGCCCTGGCAAGATCCTTAACCTTGTCGCGCCAGTCCTTGATCTCGCCACCCTCCAGCTTCGCGCTTCCGACCACCAGGTTGTTGATCGCCTGGACCTGCTGTACGCCAGGCTGAACCCGCAGCATCACGCCATTAGTCGGGCGGTCATCGATGATCGTATTGCTGGCGAGATAAAGTGCACTGGCCGGCGACGCATAGCCCTCGGCGCCGAAGGAAATAATGGCGGGATTCCCGGTGGTCGCGGACTGTTCGATGATGTTGCCGACCAGATAAGCCAGGCCGCCATTCGGAAAATCAAGTTCGAGACTGCTCTCGCCGCCGACTTCATCGGTCAGTCGGTTGTAGAAAATATGGTTTTCCGCGGCCCGGCTCCTGAGCAGGCTGCCCTTCCTCGCCTGGTGGACATAGCTGCCGGTGACCTTCAGGCTGCGAATGCTGCCCACGTTCAGCTGATGGGTGCTGCCGCTGCCGTCGCCATTCTCGCCGAACTCGCTGTTTTCGATCTCCAGCACGCCATCGCCATCGGTGGCCAGCAGGCCGTTTTCATTGTCCCTGAATGAACAGCGGCGCACGACCAGGTGCCCGCTTTCGAGGACGATGGCGGCGCCATTGCGCCTGGGCGTGCGGGCGCCGCGAAAGTCGATGTCCTCGACGGTGATCCGGCCGCCGCCGATGACCCAGGTGCCCTTGCCCTGTACATGCGAGCCGGCGGCGATCAGCCTGACCCTGCCGCCGGCGCCGGCACGTATGGTCAGCTGGTCCTGTTTCCAGACCGCGACGTCGCCATAGTAGTCGCCGGGCGCGATGACGACCGTGTCGCCGTTGCCGGCAAGCGCGGCTGCCTCGGCAATGGTGCGCACCTGGCTTTTGCCGCCGACCTGGATGATCTCGCCCGCCAGCCCGGCGCCAGCAGCCAGCGCGAGCAGCGCGGCCAGCAATAAACGGCAGGGCCGGCCGCCAATGCGCATCCGGCGGCGCGGGTCATGGTTCATCGCACGGTAAGGCATGCGTACATCGATGCTTGATGGAATCATCATCGTCGGGTCGAATGAGGGCCAAGCAGTAATTTACAGGATCGGGTGGCAAATTTGGCAACGAAAGGCGGGTGCCGGCGATGTTGCCCCATTCGATTGCCCCTGGCTTAGTCCGCATGGCGCTCCGCGGAGCGCGAGGTCCGTGACGCATGGCGTGCGCCACATGTATCCGCCAACTCGGTTTATCCTAGCGCCGGGACGCGCCGGCCGACGGGGCCGGCCTTATCGGGCTGCTTAGCGACAAGGAGAGAGATGAAATTCTGCATCGTAGGATTGGGCGCCATCGGCGGCCTGTTTGCCGCCAGGCTGGCCGCGGCCGGGCACGAGGTGTCGGCACTGGCGCGCGGCGCCACGCTGGAAGCGGTGCGCCGCGACGGCCTGACGCTGCTCGAAGGCGAGCGCAGCCGCCAGGTTCGCATCGACGCGTCGGACGATCCGTCTGCGCTGGGTCCGCAGGACGTGGTCATCGTCGCGGTCAAGACCACCGGCCTGGCCGGCGCGGCCGACAGCATCGCCGCCCTGCTGGGACCGGGAACGACCGTCCTGTCGGCGATGAACGGCGTGCCGTGGTGGTTCTTCCACGGACTCGCGCCCGAACTGGGCCGGATTGCGATGCCGTCGGTGGATGCGGGCGGCCGCATGTCGCGTGCGATTCCTCCGGGGCGGGTGGTGGGCTGCGTCACCCACCTGTCGGCAGCGTCGCCGGCGCCGGCGACCGTGCGTTCGGTCGCCGGCAATCGGCTGATCATCGGCGAACCCACGGGCGGCGCCGCGTCGCCGCGCGCATCGGCAATCGCCGTGGCGTTGCGCGAAGCCGGCTTCGACGTGGAGGAAGCGGAAGTCATCCAGCAGGAGATCTGGTTCAAGCTGTGGGGCAACATGACGATGAACCCGATTTCGGCACTGACCGGGGCCACCGGCGACCGCATCCTGGACGACGAGCATGTGCGCAGCTTCATGTCGCGCTGCATGGTCGAGGCGGCGCAGATCGGCGAGCGCATCGGCCTGCCGATCGCGCAGGACCCGGAGCAGCGGCATGCGGTCACCCGCAAGCTGGGCGCGTTCAGGACGTCGATGCTGCAGGACGTGACGGCCGGCAGGCCGGTGGAACTGGATGCGCTGGTTGCGTCGGTGATGGAGATAGGCCGGCAGGTGTCGGTGCCGACGCCGAATATCGACGCGCTGTTCGGCCTTGCCCGGCTGCAGGCACAGGTGCGCGGCCTGTACTAGGCGCTGTACCAGGGCCTGCATCAGGGCCTGCAGCAGGCGGGAACGGCCGTACGGCGCAGCCGCGCCGCCCGCCGTGCAGCCTACCCCGCGACGCCCGGCAAAGCCACCGGCGCGCGCGACCAACCGGTCTGTGCACGGTCCGCCGGCTGGTCCCGGTCTTTCAGCCTGAAGATGCTGACCTCGGCGGCCAGCTGCCCGGCCTGCTCCTGCAGCGCGCCGGCAGCCGCCGCGGCCTGCTCGACCAATGCGGCATTCTGCTGGGTCACCTGGTCCATCTGGCCGATGGCCTGGTTGACCTGCTGGATGCCGGCGCTCTGCTCGTCGCTCGCCGCGGCGATCTCCGCCATGATGTCGGTCACCCGCTGCACGCTGTCGACGATGTCGCGTATCGTGGCGCCGGCCTGGCCGACCAGCTCGCTGCCGGCCTCGGCATTGCCGACCGACTCGGCGATCAGGTCCTTGATTTCCCTGGCAGCCGCCGCGCTGCGCTGCGCCAGGCTGCGCACCTCGGTCGCCACCACGGCGAATCCCCTGCCCTGCTCGCCGGCGCGGGCCGCTTCCACGGCGGCATTCAGCGCCAGGATGTTGGTCTGGAACGCAATGCCGTCGATGACGCTGATGATGTCCCGGATGTTCTTCGACGAGCGGTCGATCGCGCCCATGGTGTCGACCACTTTCGCCATCACGTTGCCGCCATGCGCGGCCACGGTGGAAGCGGCGACGGCCAGCTGGTTGGCCTGGCGCGCGTTGTCTGCATTCTGGCGCACGGTGGCGGTCAGTTCTTCCATCGCGGACGCGGTTTCCTCGAGCGAACCGGCCTGCTGCTCGGTGCGGGAAGAAAGGTCGAGGTTGCCGGACGCGATCTCGCTGGACGCGGTGGCGATGGTGCCCGCGCTGCGGTGCACGCTGCCGACGATGTTGACGAGGTTGCCGTTCATGTCCCGCAGCGCCTGCATCAGCTGGCCGGTTTCATCCCGGGAACGCGGGCGGATGTCGCTGGTCAGGTCGCCCTGCGCGACCCGCTGCGCGACCTTCAGCGCATGGCCGATCGGACGCGTGACCGAGCGCGCTATCAGCAGGCCGACGGCGAACAGCGCGGCGCCCAGCACGGCGGCAATGAGCAGGGCCATCCGGGTCCGGCTCCAGACCGCGGTGTCGACCGAATCGATATAGACGCCCGAGCCCACCACCCAGCCCCACGGGGCATAGCCCTTGACGTAGGACACCTTGGCGACCGGCGCGTCGCTGCCCGGCTTGGGCCACATGTAGAACTCGAAGCCGCCGCCGTTCTTTTTGACCAGGTCGACCATCTCGACAAAGATGCGCTTGCCGTCCGGGTCCTTGTTTTCCGCCAGGCTGGTGTTGTCCAGTTCCGGCTTGAACGGATGCATCAGCATCGTCGGCTTCATGTCGTTGATCCAGAAATATTCGCCATTGCCGTAGCGCATGCCGCGGATAGCCGACATCGCACGCTGCTGCGCTTCCTTGAGCGGCATTTCATTGGCGGCCACGCGGGCCTGGTAGTACTCGAGCGTGCCGTACACCGTTTCCACCGCCTGCTGGACGCCGTTCTGGCGCTCCTGCAGGATCACTCCGCGCTCGGTGTAGAGCAGGAAACCGGTGATGATGAGTATGCCGACGAGGGCATTGACCGTGAGGACGAAAAGCTTGTTGGCTATGGTGGGAGCAGGCAGCCGGAATGCATTCATGACCTAACCTTTTATTGGTATTTTTAGGAATGCCGGAAATTGCCGGGGCGCATGATAAAACGCTGCAGCCGCGCCAACCAACAGTTACAAAATTGGGGCCGGGCTGAAACTTTGGCAATTGCCGGTAACGTCGAGTACGGCATACATACAGCCGTACGCGTAGCAAGACGTGGGCGCGATCGCCGTGCACCGAAGAAGTTTCCAACAGGAATTATTTTGATTATAGTGAGCGTTTTAGCAAATAACAACAAGTAAATGCCATCAGGAAACACACTGTTGTATTGACTGCTGTCGCCGGCAGAAAGGCCCGGCTGGCCGCCGGCCGCCATGGTCTACGCACGCGATGCGATGCCTGCCAGCTGCCGGTTCCGCCGCACCTGCGCGAGCAGGCCGAGCATGCGCGTCCGCATGGCGATCCGCAGCTTTTCGATCGGCTGCGTCGCAAACCACACCACCAGCAGGGTGCCGCCGATCAGCAGGACCCTGCGTGGCCAGCCCGACGCATCCGCCGGACCCGCGTAGCTGAAAAACTGGATCAGCGGACGGTGCAGCAGGTAGAGCGGAAACGTGGTCGCGGATACGGTGGAGATCGTCGACTTCGCGGACGCGGGCAGCCGGGGCAGCGAACGGCTCAATCCATGCACGCCGACCAGGTGCATGAAAAAGGCAAGGCCGTCGATATAGCGGCCGAGGATCTCCGCGCCCATGATCTGGAAGCGCAGCGCAGGCAGGGACCGAAGGAAAGGCGAGGCTGCGAGCAGCGCGAGGCCGGTAATCGCAAGCACCATGCAGAGCGGTGTGCCCAGCGTCCTCGACTTGCACAGCCGGTAGGCGAGCAAGCCCAGTCCCCATACGGGAAACAGCGCCGCGATCACCGGGCCGCCCAGCAGCAGCAGGGCCGCAACCGCCAGCCATTTCAGGCGCTGTCTTCCATAAAAAATGACGCCGAACAGCAGGTAGTAGAACGCCTCGTAGCTCAGCGACCAGAATGCGCCATTAATGCCCGGCACCAGGTTCAGCTTCCAGACTTCCTGCAGCATCAGGAACGACGCAAGATAACGCAGCACGGGATGGTCGCCGGCGAACCAGGGCTGTCCGAGGTATAGCCCGGGCGCGGTTCGCACGCCGAACCAGTCCACGACGAATGTCAGCGCCAGCGCCGGCAGCACCACCGACCATAGCCGGGCGGCGCGGCTGACCAGGTAGTCGCCGGGCGCATGCTCCTTCACGTCGCTCACGTAGGCAATGACCAGCCCTGACAGCACGAAGAAGATCACCACGCAGGTGTCGCCATAGGCGCCCAGCGGCCAGAGAAAGCCGGCAGTCCAGTTCAGGCCGGCAGCATGGCCCAGGAAGACCACCATCGCGGCGAGGAAACGGACCAGGTCCAGGTAGGCGGAAAAATTCGACGGCATTGCTGAACGGCAGCATTCGCTGCTTTACATTGACAGGCTGGCGAGCATACGGACCGGCGAGATTGGGAAAACGGATATCGGCACGCTTGTTGATGATTTGCAGTGCCGCGCTGCCTGAACGGCTGCCGACGGCGCAACCGCCGGCCACCGGAAAGCCGGCATGCCGCAGGCCGGCGCTAGCCTTTCCGGCGCGGGTAGCCTTCGCGCGTGATGCGCTCCCAGACCGCGTCCTTTTCCTGCTGGGTCATGAATACCCAGTTCGCCACTTCGCCCACGGTACGTCCGCAGCCCCGGCAGATATCATCGAACAGGGTGGAACAGACGGCGACGCATGGGGTGTCAGGACGGTGTGGCGGGGGTTGTTGCATCGGGTTGGTCGCTGTGCGGGGAAGCCGCCATTGTACCGGTCCCGGAAAGCGGCAGGCGGACGGTGAAGGTGCTGCCCTGGTCCGGGCCGGGGCTGGCGGCGCTGACGTCGCCGGCATGCAGCACGACCAGCTGGCGAACCAGCGCCAGTCCGATGCCAAGGCCGCCCTGCGAACGGTCCAGCGCGCCGGCGCCCTGCACGAACACGTCGAACACACGCTCGACCAGTTCGGGCGGCATGCCTATCCCGGTGTCGCTGACGGTCAGCACCGCGCTGTCGCCGAGGGCGCCGACGTCGACCGTGATGCTGCCGCCGGGCGGGGTGTATTTCAGCGCATTGCTGACCAGGTTGGAGATGACCTGCTCGATGCGGGTCGGATCGGCGTCCACCCAGGCCGGCGTCGCCTGCAGCTGCAGCCGATGCTGGTCGATCCGCCCGGTGGTCTGCATGCTTTGCACGCAGTCCCGCACCGCCTCGGCCAGGTCCAGCCGCTGGCGCACCAGCGCCACCTTGCCGTTCATCAGCCGGCCCAGGTCGAGCAGGTCGTCGACGATATGGGCCAGGTGCCGGCTCTGCCGCTTGATGATGTTGCGGGCGCGGGCGGCGATGTCGGCCGGCACCGCCGGATGCTCCATCAGCGCGATCGAGTTGCTGATCGCCGCCAGCGGATTGCGCAGCTCGTGGCTCAGCATCGCCAGGAATTCATCCTTGGCCCGATTCTGGTTTTCCGCGAGCAGCCGCGCTTCCTGCTCGCTGGTGAACAGGCGCGCCCGCTCCTGCTCGACGACGCCGCGCGACTCCCGCTCCTGCTGCAGGATGCCGCCGGCCGCCACGAGCGCCGCATGCAGCCGGTCGAATTCGAGCACGCCCGACGCGAACTGCTGCGGCGCCTCGCCGCGGCCCAGCGCGGCGGCCGAGGTGACCGCGCTCTCGATGGACAGCGCCATGCGCCGGCTGAAGTACAGCGCCAGCGCCAGCGCGCAGATGATGGCCGCCATCAGGCCCATGGAGGCGACCATCACCGCGCGCCGCGCCGACGCCTCGATCACATCGACCGGAACGCCCACGGCGACGGTCCAGCCGGACAGGGCGGAACGCTTGAACGCATCGTAGACCCGGATGTTTTCGCGGGTGTCATGCTGCAGCACGCCCTCGGTCGCCGAGCGCGAGCTGTCGAACAATTCCTTGCGCACCGGCTTGCCGACCAGTTCGCTGGCGCGCTGGCTGCGCGCAATCGAGATGCCCTTGCGATCGAAAATGCCGATGATGTAATTGGCCGGGACTTCATTGCGCCGCAGTGCGGCGTCGAGGTCGGCCGGCGAGAAGGCCTGGTTGAGCACATAGCGCTGGCGCCCGCCATCGAGGACCACGGGCACCTCGATCGCCAGCACCTTGCCGCCGGCGACCGTACCGTCGAGCAGGTTGGAGACCCGCATGGCGCCGGTCCGCAGCACTTCGTGGCCGTATTCGGGATGTCCGCGCCGGGGCAACTCGGTGCCATAGGGAACCAGGGTATTGACCAGCTGCCGGCCGCTTTCGTCGAACAGCACGGTCCAGGATTTTCCACCCCTGTTGGCAAGGCTGGCACGCTCGTGGAATGCCTTGAAGTCGCCGTCGACCAGGCTGGTGGCCGTCGCCAGCACTTGCGCCCGCGCCTCGGCGATGCTGAGTTCCCGGTCCACGGCCAGCGTGGTCGCGCGCGCGGTTTCCTGCAGGCTGCGCAGTGCGGTTGCCCGCTCGGCCTGCATCAGCATGGACAGCGCGATGGCGGAGAACAGGATGATGGGCACCAGCACGGCCAGCGCCATGACAGCCAGGTAGGCGCGCGCTTTCAAGGGCCGATCCCCTGCCCTGCCGCCCGCCTCCGGCGCTGTTCCATTGCCTCGTTTACGCCCGCTATCATTTCCTCGCCAACCGCTCCACAGACCGCAGGCGTCCTGGATGACGCGATGCAAGAATGGACAAGATAATAGCCGGTTAGCACCCAAACCTAAATCACATTTTCTTCAAGCAATTTTTTCGCGGTTTGTAATGCGGCCAGCATGGCCTGGAATGCCGCATCCTGCTCTTCGCGCCCGGGCAGCCGCAGCACGTACGAAGGATGCCAGGTCGGCACGACCAGGCGGCCGTCCACTTCCAGCACTTGCCCCTGCACCGCCGACAGCGCCAGGTCCCGCCTGCCGGTCACCGCACGCAACGCGGTGCTGCCCAGCGCCACGACGACTTTGGGCGCCACCGCGGCGAGTTCCTGCCGGAGCCACGGGTTGCAGGCGTCGACCTCGCGCTGCGCCGGCGTCTTGTGGATGCGGCGCTTGCCGCGCGGCTCCCACTTGAAATGCTTGACCGCGTTGGTCAGGTAGGCCGCGTCGCGGGCGATGCCGGCATCCTGCATCGCCCGGTCGAGCACCTTCCCGGCCGGCCCCGCGAACGGCACGCCGATCAGGTCCTCCTGGTCGCCCGGCTGCTCGCCGACCAGCATCAGCCCGGCGGTGGCCGGCCCGACGCCGGCCACCGCCTGCGTCGCATTGCGCCACAGATCGCACTGGCGGCACTGCGACAGCGCGCTCGGCAGCGCGCGCACCGGCATCGCCTGCGCCGCCTCCACCCGCACCTGCGTGCCCTGCCGGTCACCGACGCCCTTCGCCTGCCCGACGCGCCGCGCGCCGGCGCCGGCGGCGCTGATCAGGCCGGGAATGAGCCGGCCTTCCGGCAGGTTCTTCCAGTAGCGGACCGGCATGTGCATTTCCATCGCGCCGGCATTGAGCCGCGACGGGTTGTAGATGCTGCGGTAATAGGCCAGCCACAGCGCTTCGCCCTGGTCGTCGATGTCGACTTCGGCCGGCCTGCCGGCCGGCGCGGGACCGAAGCGCACCGTCTCGCCGTCGGACGCCGCGGTGCCGTCGGGCGTGACGATCAGCCAGCTGGCGCGGCCCATGCGCCTGGCGAAATGGCCGGCCGCGTCCGCCAGCACGTCATGCGCCGGCTCGAACCAGGCGATGAAGCGGGGGTCGCCGGCGGCCGGGTCGCGTTCCCGGAAACGCACGAACGCATGCATCTTGTGGGCTTCGCGCTTGACCGCCTTCGCCATCGCATGCAGCCGCGCGCCGTCCGGGTCGGCGGCGGACATCGCGGTGGCGTCGCCCTGCTGGCTGCGCCACAGGATGCGGTACAGCAGCGCCCAGCGGTCCGGCGCGCGGAAGCAGGAAGCCGCTTCGAGCAGGGTCATCAGGCTTGATGAAATGCGCAGCGCCGCGCTGGGCGCGGCATCGATGCCGGCGACCGCGTCCGGCGCGTCGCCGAACAGGTCGGCCTCATGCTGCGCGGCCCAGTCCACTTCATGCGGGGCCGCGCCCAGCGTCAGCAGGCTGCGCGCCGCCTTGCGCCACTCGGCGAAGGTCGCGGCGGAAACCCGGTGGTTCAAGCCGCTTCCTGCAGCGCCGGGAACAGGCTCATCTGCTGCGGCGCCTCCGACATCATCCGCCGCAGCGATTCCGACGGAAGCGTGTCGCGCTGCGGCCGGTAATCCACGGTGACGATGAAGGGCTTGATCTTGTCCATGCTGCAGCGCAGCCGGGCCAGGTCGACATAGCGTATGCGCCGGCTGCGCCTGAGTTCGACGATGCGCTTGGCGTTGCGCACGCCGATGCCCGGCACCCTGGCGATCATCTGCGGCTCCGCCAGGTTCAGGTCGAGCGGAAACAGCTCGCGGTGCTGCAGCGCCCATGCGAGCTTGGGGTCGATGTCCAGCGCCAGGTTGCCGCCGCCCTCGGGCAGCAGCTCGCCGGCCTGGAAACCATAGCCGCGCATCAGGAAATCGGCCTGGTACAGCCGGTGCTCGCGCATCATCGGCGGCGGCCGCTGCGGCAGGCCGGTCGGGCTTTGCGGGATCGGGCTGAACGCCGAGTAGTAGACCCGGCGCAGCCGGTAGGCGCTGTACAGCGTCTGCGCGGTGCCGAGGATGGTGCTGTCGTCGGTCTGGTCGGCGCCGACGATCATCTGCGTGCTCTGCCCGGCCGGCGAGAAGGACGGCGCCCTCGGCTCCTCGGCCTTCTGGTCGATGCGCCGGCGGATCGCGCCCATCGCGAACTTGATGGTGTGCATGCTCTTTTCCGGCGCCAGCTTCTCGATGCCGGCGTCGGTCGGCAGCTCGATGTTGACGCTGAGCCGGTCGGCCCAGCGGCCGGCTTCCTCGATCAGTTCGGGCGCGGCGTCGGGAATGGTCTTCAAGTGGATATAGCCGCGGAACTGGTGCTTCTGGCGCAGCGTCTTCGCCACCAGGATCAGCTGCTCCATCGTGTAGTCCGACGACTGGATGATGCCGGAACTGAGGAACAGGCCGTCGATGTAATTGCGCAGGTAGAAGTCGACCGTCAGCCGGATCACTTCTTCCGGCGTGAAGCGGGCGCGCGGCACGTCGCTGCTGCGGCGGTTCACGCAATACTGGCAGTCGTACAGGCAGAAGTTGGTCAGCAGGATTTTCAGCAGCGAGACGCAGCGGCCGTCCGGCGTATAGCTATGGCAGATGCCGACGCCGTTGGTCGCGCCCAGCCCGTCCTTCCCCTTCGACGACCGGGTGGCGGCGCCGCTGCTGGCGCAGGAAGCATCGTATTTCGCTGCGTCGGCCAGAATCTCCAGCTTGTCGGTCAGTTCCATGGCGTCTTCCACTGTGTTTAATCACAGTATTTTACAGCAGTCAACGTCCTTCCATGCCGATCCCCGCAGTGTTTTTACATTCGGCGCGCAAATTAACAAGGCTCGCGGCAGCGCGTTGCGCGGCTAGCCTTTGCCGGCCTGCCATTCCTCACAAGGGAGCGGCCGGGCAAGCATGCCACCTGTCCAACCATGAAAGGAATGCATCATGCCGGAACCAGTCGCAAGCAGCCATCGTCCCGCCGCGCAGGTCACGTTACGCGGGCTCAGCGCCTCGGGGAAAACCCAGGCGAAAATAATCGCAGGCGAACTCGGCATAGACGCTGCGAAGCAGCCGAGGTGCATCAACAAGGCCATGAAGCAGATGTCGCGGCCGCAGTTGCTCAGCGCCCTTGACCGCCAGGAACGCGCCATCCACCAGCAGAAGCTCCACGACAGGCTGCTCATCGTCGCCCAGCGAAGCGAAGATGCAAGCCGGGCGGCAGGGAAACGGGAAGCGGCGGCCCAGCGGATCGCCGGCGCCACGGCGCGATCGCTGGAGCAGGCGGACCCGGAACTTGGCGTGGCTTTGATCGCAAGCCCGCGCAACCCGCGCATGCTGGTCACCCATGCGCCGGAAACGCCCGCCGACTGCCTGGTCCCGGCCTTCCATGATTTCCACCGCGCGAAGGATGCGGCCGACCGAACAGCCTATCGCATCGCGCGGGCGCAGACGTATCTGGCCGAAATGCTGCTGGACCGGTTTCCGGAAAGCGAGGAAGTCCAGGTTGCGTTTTCGATCGATGGGAAAACGGTGATGGTGTCGGCCAATATCGATGCGCAGAACGCGGCGATCGGTCGTTTCTGCAGCGATAAAAATGCCGAAAGCCTGATTGCAGCGCTGACCGGCAGGCACGAGGCGGCACTGGCCGACCCGGCGAAAGTGGACCAGTCCGATCGCACCATCCGGCACGCGGCGAAGCTGCAGCGCCACTGGCCGACGCTGCTGGAGGCCGACGCCGCCATCCGCGTCCCGGAACGGGTGAAAAAGCAGGATGGCAAACACGCGGAACTGCGCATCGCCGACGACCCGGCCTATTTCCTCGCAGGCGTCGCCCTGTTCCACCCGCCGACCGGCGTGCGCGAACCGTGCATCGCCTGCGCGATCGCGCTGCACGAGAAGACCGGGACGGCGCCGGCGCAAGCCACCGCGTTGTGGCTGACGCGTCCGACGCGCAAGGCACTCGGGCTGGTGGGGTCATCCGTCGAGGTGATGGGCGAACGCCTGTCCGGGGGCATACTCGTCCTCGCCGGAGAGCAGGTCCGCTTTGCCGAGAAAAGCCGCATCCGGGGCAATGCGCCCGACGGCTCGCCGCGGATCACCGCCAGTCATGCGGCGGACTCCGACAGCGACCTCGAGAGTCCCGGGCCGGCGACCCCCGTTGCGCGGAGCCCGGCATCGAAGCGGCGCGCCTGATGCGGTGAACGCGCGGGATGCGACGCGACATGCGCCGCACCCGCGCCCTGCCCTCAGGTCAGCACCTTGTCCAGCGTGATCGGCAGATCCCGCACCCGCTTGCCGGTCGCATGGTAGACCGCGTTGGCGATCGCCGCGGCCACGCCGGTGATGCCGATCTCGCCTATGCCCTTGGCGCCCAGCGGATTGATCTGCGCATCCTTTTCCGGCACCACGACGATGTCGATGACGCCGATGTCGGCATTCACCGGCACATGGTATTCGGCGAGGTTGGCATTGACCGGGCGGCCGGTGCGCAGGTCGTATTCGGTCGCTTCCATCAGCGCCATGCCGACGCCCCAGACCACGCCGCCCATCAGCTGGCTATGCCCGGTCTTTTCGTTGAGCAGCCGGCCCACGCCATAGGCGGCGCTGATGCGCGGCACGCGGATCTCGCCCAGCTCCGCATCGACATGCACCTCGGCGAAGACCGCGCCGAACGAGTGCATCGAATATTCCTCCTTCTCGCTGCCGGGCTTGGCTTCGGCGCTCGCCTCGATCGGCCGGCCGCCGTGTCGGGCCAGCACCGCCGCATACGGTTCGCGCCGGTCCGGCGCCGAGGTCAGCACCAGCCAGCCATTGTCCGATGCGATGTCGGCGGCGCTCGCGCCGGCCAGCGGCGAGCCGCGGTCTGCAATGGCAAGCGCCACCAGCTTGTCCCGCACCGCGGCAGCCGCCGCCTGCACCGCCGGCGACACGCTGGCGACCGACTGCGAACCGCCGGACACGGGCGCTTTCGGCAGCGCGGAGTCGCCCAGTTCGAAGCGCACCTTGTCCACCGGCAGGCCCAGCGCGTCGGCCGCGACCTGGGTCATCACCGTGTAGGTTCCGGTGCCCAGGTCCTGCGTGCCCGACTGCACCAGCGCGCTGCCGTCGGGCAGGATGCGCGCGGTCGCGGTGGCGGCGGAACGGTTGGCCGGATAGGTCGCGGTCGCCATGCCCATGCCGATCAGCGTATTGCCATTCCTCATCGACATCGGACGCGGGTCGCGCTTGGCCCAGCCGAAACGCTCGGCGCCGACCCGGTAGCATTCGCGCAGCGCATTGCTGGACCACGGCTTGTTCTTTTCCGGGTCGCGCTCGGCGTAGTTGCGCAGCCGCAGGTCCACCGGGTCCACCTTCAGTTCATAGGCCAGTTCGTCCATCGCGCATTCGAGCGCAAAGCTGCCGCTGGCCTCGCCAGGGGCGCGCGTGAAGGTCGGCGTGCCGGTGTTGAGCCGGCCCAGCCGGTGCGTGGTCTGCTGGTTGGGCGCGGCATACATCATGCGCGTGACCAGCGCCGACGTCTCGAGCCAGTCTTCCTGGAACGAGGTGCTGGCGACCACGTTGTGGCGCACCGCGGTCAGCGCGCCATCCTTCGCGGCGGCCAGCAGCATGCGCTGCTCGGTATGCGGCCTGTGGCCCACCGGCCCGAACATCTGCGGCCGGTCCAGCACCAGCTTGACCGGCCTGCCGGCGCGGCGCGCGGCCATCGCCGCCAGCACCACGTGCGACCAGGTCGAACCCTTGCTGCCGAAGCCGCCGCCGACATACGGGCAGATCACGCGCACCTTGTCGGGGGAGATGCCCAGCGTCCTGGCGACCGTGTTGCGGTCGCCCGTCACGTACTGGGTCGAGTCGTACAGCGTCAGGTGGTCGCCTTCCCAGACCGCGATGGTGGCATGCGGCTCCATCGGGTTGTGATGCTCGACCGGCGTGCGGTAGGCCGCGTCGATCTGCGCGACGCCGGCCGCGATGCCTTCGTCGAGCTTGCCGCGATTGGTGTCGGCCGGGCCGTTCTTGGCCTTCTTCGGGTCGACCTGCTGCAGCTTGGCCTTTTCGAAGTCGGTCGTCGCCTGCTCGGCATGGTAGGTCAGGCGCACGCGGCGGGCGGCATCGACCGCGTGTTCGAAAGTGTCGGCCACCACCAGTCCGACCGGCTGGTTGTTGTAGTGGACACGGTCGTCCTGCAGCAGGTTGAGCACGCGCCCGGCCGGCGGCTCGCCGGCGGCGGCCTTGCCGGCCGATGGCAGCCGGGGCGCATTCAGGTGCGTGATGACGGCGATCACGCCGCGCATCCTTTCCGCTTCGGCGCTGTCGACCCGGGTGATGCGGCCGCTCGGTATCGTGCTCGTCACCAGCACCGCATGCGCCAGCCGCGGTATCTTGTGCTCCGCCGAAAACGTCGCCGTGCCGGTCACCTTGCGTATGCCGTCGACCCGGTTCAATGGCTGTCCTGTCACGCTCATGCTGTCTGCCCCGCTATGCGCACCGCGCGCGTGATCGCCCGCTGGGCGAGGGTTATCTTGAAGCCGTTGTGCTCGTAGGCGCGGGCGCCGGCCAGCGCCGCCGTCGCGCACTGGCGCAGCAGCGCGTCGTCCAGCGGCTTGCCGACCAGCAGCGCTTCGGCCGCGGTCGCGCGCCATGGCTTGTGGGCGACGCCGCCCAGCGCGATGCGGGCCTGGCGCACCACGCCGTTGTCCATCTGCAGCGCCGCGGCCACCGACACCAGCGCAAACGCATAGCTGGCGCGGTCGCGCACCTTCAGGTAATGCGCATGGTCGGCAAACAGCGGCGGCGGCAGGTCGACCCCGAGGATCAGTTCGCCCGGCCGCAGCGTCGTGTCCCGCTGCGGCGTGTCGCCCGGCAGCGTGTGGAAGTCGGCGATCGGTATCGCCCGCTCGCCGTCGGCGCCGCGCACCCGCACCACCGCGTCCAGCGCGGCCAGCGCCACGTTCATGTCGGACGGGTTGGTCGCGATGCAGTGCTCGCTGGCGCCGAGGATCGCGTGGATGCGGTTGTGGCCTTCCTTCGCCGCGCAGCCGGAGCCGGGCTTGCGCTTGTTGCACATGTCGAAGGCGGTGTCGTAGAAGTAGTAGCAGCGGGTGCGTTGCATCAGGTTGCCGCCCACCGTGGCCATGTTGCGCAGCTGCGGCGACGCGCCCGACAGGAAGGCCTGCGTCAGCAGCGGGTAGCGCTGCCGTATCAGCGCATGGTTGGCCGTGTCGCTGTTGCGGGCCAGCGCGCCGATGCGCACGCCGCCCTGCGGCAGCTCGGTGATGGCCGCCAGCGGCAGCCGGCTGATGTCGATCAGCCGCTGCGGCGTTTCGACGCCGCCCTTCATCAGGTCGAGCAGGTTGGTGCCGCCGCCGATAAAGCGCGCGCCGGGCTGCTGGGCCATGCGCACCGCCTGTTCGACATCGGCCGCGCGTTCGTAGGAAACCGGGTTCATGTGGGCTGCTTTCTCGGCTAGGCCTTGTTGCCGGCGACATCCCGGACAGCGGCGACGATGTTGGGATAAGCGCCGCAGCGGCAGATGTTGCCGCTCATGCGCTCGCGGATTTCACTGTCGTCCAGCACGACGGGGATCTTGCGCACGTCGGGCGTGACCGCGCTGGCCGTGTTGGCCGCGGCTTCCTTCAGCAGGCCCACTGCCGAGCAGATCTGTCCCGGCGTGCAGTAGCCGCACTGGAACGCATCCCGCTCGATGAAGGCCGCCTGCAGCGGATGCAGCGCATCGGCCTGGCCCAGGCCCTCGATGGTGGTGATCTCCTGGCCTTCGTGCATCACCGCCAGCGTCAGGCAGGCATTGATGCGCCGGCCCTCGACCAGCACCGTGCAGGCGCCGCACTGGCCGCGGTCGCAGCCTTTCTTGGAACCGGTCAGTCCGACCACCTCGCGCAGCGCGTCGAGCAGGGTCACGCGCGGCTCCAGCGTCAGCCGGTGTTCCTTGCCGTTGATGCGCAGGACCACCGGCATCGCGTTGGCCGCCGCGGCGGCGGTCCCGGCGGGCCGGGCCGCTGGCGCCGCGTCGGCTGCACCGAGGGGCGCGGCAATGCCGCCCAGCGTGGCGACGGTGGCCTGGATGAAGCCGCGGCGGGAAATCGACGCGGGAGAGGGATGGGAGCCGGAATCGGAATCCAAATCGGGATCGGGAGCGGAATGGCCGGGATGCGCTTTCCGCGAACCGCTGTCGGATGAATCGTTCTGCATGGTCGTCGCCTGTCTGCCAACGGTGGTCCGGCATCGTGCCAGCCCACAACGGGCAGCACTGATGCAAATTCGATACCAGTTCGCTGACAGGGCAGCAATCGGCGGCCACGATGGCCGGCCGGCGTTGAAATATCGGTAGCCCCGTGTAATTTTTACATCCGCGCAATGGCGCTCCGTTCCAGCCTGGCAAACCGTCGCGGCTTCGTGTAACGTCCGCGAAGGTTTAATTCGAACAACAATCCGGAGACATCATGACCTGTTTTTCCCCGCGCTTTTCCGTCGCTGCGGCAGTCGCCGCGGCCTTGCTGGCTTCCGGCTGCGCTTCGGTCGGGACCGACCGGGCCGGCGCTGACGACGCTACCCCGCCCATCGTTTTCGTCCACGGCAACGGCGACAGCGCCGCGCTCTGGCAGACCACCTACTGGCGCTTCGAGAGCAACGGCTGGCCGCATTCGCGGCTGCATGCGATCAACCTGCCCTACCCGCTCGCGCGCGACGACGACGGCAAGCCGCAGCCCGGCCGCACTTCCACCGCCGAGCATCGCGATTACCTGAAGAGCGAGATCGACAAGGTGCTGCGCCAGACCGGCGCCCGGCAGGTGGTTTTGGTCGGCAATTCGCGCGGCGGCAATGCGATCCGCAACTACATCCAGACCAGCATGCAGTCGGGCACGGTCAACGTGTCGCACGCGATCCTGGGCGGCACGCCCAACCACGGCGTCTGGGCGCGGGCAGGCGACCGGGAAGGCAATGAATTCGCCGGCGCCGGGCCGTTCCTGACGGGTCTGAACGCGCCGAAAAACGCGGCCGGCGATGAAGTCGCCGGCCCGGTGCGCTGGATGACGATACGCTCGGACAACAATGACAAGTTCGCCCAGCCCGATGCCGGCTGGCCGGGCTCGAACGGCAAGCCGACCGGCGTCAGCTACGCCGGCCCGGAACTCAAGGGCGCGCAGAACGTGGTCATCGCCAATATCGACCACCGGGAAACCTCGTACAGCGCGCCGGCGTTCGAGGCCACCTACCGCTTCATCACCGGCCGCGCGCCGGCGACGACCGCCATCGTGCCCGAATCGACCGTCACGCTGTCCGGCATGGTGACCGGCTCGGGCGTCAATTCGCTGGATCCGAAAACCGGCAGCTTTTCCAACAACCTGCCGATACCCGGCGCAAAGGTCGAGGTCTACGCGGTGCAGGCCGGCGGCGCGGACGCGGGCAGCCGCATCGGCCAGGCGCTGCACACCCAGAGCATCGCGGCGGACGGCAAATGGGGACCGTTCAGGGCGCAGCCCGGCGTGCCCTACGAATTCGTCGTCAGCGCTCCCGGCTATGCGACCACGCACATCTACCGCAGCGGTTTCCCGCGTTCGAGCGACATCATCCTGCTGCGCCCGGAACGCATTGCCGAGGCTGACCGCAGCGCGAAGCAGATCGTGCTGATGACCCGTCCCCGCGGCTACATGGACGCCGCCCGCGACCGCATGCTGCTCGACGGCCGCGCGCCGGGCGGACTGCCGCCGCGCGGCGGCATGCTGGCCACCAGCAAGCTGCTGCTGCAGGAAGAGGCGCCGCGCACGGTGCAGGCCGAGTTCAATGGCGAACGGCTGGTCGGCCGCAGCTGGAACGCGGCGGACGGGCATGTGACGCTGCTGGAAGTGACCCAGTAGGCATAGCCAATACCGTGCAAGCCTGCCAATCTGACCGGCCTGGTCAGATTGGCAGGCGATTGTGATGCAATCATGGCAAATGCAGGACGCGAAAGCCCGCCTGTCGGAGGTCATCAAGCTGGCCCAGCATGACGGCCCGCAGGAAATCACCCTGCACGGCCGCCCGGTCGCGGTGCTGCTGTCGCGCGCCGAGTTCGAGAAGCTGTCAGGGCGCGGCCAGTCGTTCGTCGAATTCATGCGCAGCTCGCCGCTTTACGGGCTGGACGAACTCGAATTCGAGCGCGAGCAGACCGCGACCAGCCCGATGCGCGCGTCGTCAGCTGGCTCTCCCAGCGCCCGGCCGCCACCCTCTACCTCAGCGTGCTGACGCTCGGGGAACTGCGCAAGGGCATCGACACCCTGGCCGACCGGAACAGGCGGGGACTGCTGCAGGACTGGCTGGAAGTCGGGCTGCCCGCATTCTTCACCGGACGCATCCTGCCGGTCGACGCGGCGGTCGCGGACACCTGGGGACGCCTGCTGGCCAGCGCCGGCCGTTCGCTTCCCAGCATCGATGGCCTGATCGGCGCCACCGCGGCGCGGCACGGGATGAGCATGGTCACGCGCAATGCGAAGAACTACGCCGGCCTGGGAATCGCGGTGATCAATCCGTGGGATGCGTAATCCAGCCCGCTTCCAGGCTTACCGCCCGCAGTGAAACGCAGGCTGCAGGAAGCCAGCGCACCGCGCTTCATGACGCCAGTGCGGCCGCCACCGTCGGGTACCTCAGCCGCATTCCCAGCTCTTCCGTGATCCGCCGGTTCTGCAGGCGCCGCGACTCCGACATGAAGGACAGCATCATCGGCGACACCATGTCCCGCAGCTGCTCGCGCGGCAGCCGCGGCGGCCGCGGCAGGCCGCGGGCGTCGGCCACCGCATCGAAATACTCGCCCATGCGCATTTCGCTGTCGTCGACCGCGTGGTAGATGCGCGACGGCGCGGCCCGGAACAGCGCCAGCGCGATCAGCCTCGCCAGGTCGTCCGCGTGGATATGGTTGGTGTAGACATCGTCGTCATGGGCCAGCGCCGGCGTCCCCTTCTGCAGCCGCTCCAGCGGCAGCCTGTCCTGCGCATAGATGCCCGGCACCCGCAGGATCGCCAGCCGGCTGCCCGAGCGCCGCGCCCAGCGCCGCAGCGTGCGTTCGGCATCGACCCGCCGCACCGCGCGCGGGTTGGCCGGGCGCACCGGGCGGGTTTCGTCGAACGCCGCGCCGCCGCAATCGCCGTAGACGCCGGTGGTGCTGACATAAACCAGTGTTGCCCCCTCGGGTAAAATGGCGGCCAGGTTGCGGGTCCGGGTGTCGATTGCGCCAGCAGACGGCGGCGGCGCCAGGTGGACGATGAAACTGGCCAGCCGCGCCAGCCGCGCCAGCGTCGCCGGCCGGTCCAGGTCGGCGGTCAGCGGCACCGCACCGGCCGCCCGCAGTTCGGCATGCCGCCCCGGCTGGCTGGTGACGGCATATATCCGGAAACGGTCGCGCAGCAGCGGCAGGAGCCGCATGCCGACATCGCCGCAACCGAGCACCAGCAAGCGCGGCTTGCCGATTTTATTCATGGACACTTTTTTCATCTGCGGGATTGTATGACTTTTCAAGTAACGGTAGAGCCCAGCGGCCGCCAGTTCAGCTGCGACGAAGACGAGACCGTGCTCGCCGCGGCCATCCGCGCCGGCGTCGGGCTGCCCTACGGCTGCAAGAACGGCGCCTGCGGCAGCTGCCGCGGCAAGCTGCTGTCGGGCGAAGTCAGCCACCGCGCCCACCAGGAACGCGCGCTGCCGGTGGCCGACGAGGCGCGCGGCTTTGCGCTGTTCTGCTGCGCCACGCCGCACAGCGACCTGGTGATCGAGGCCCGCGAGGTGCTGGGCATCGGCGAATTCCCGATCAAGAAGATGCCGACGCGGGTCGCGAAGATCGACCGCGTGACCGATGACGTCATCATCCTTTCGCTCCAGCTGCCGGCCAACGAGCGGCTGCAGTACCGGGCCGGCCAGTTCATCGAATTCATCCTGAAGGACGGCCGCCGCCGCAGCTACAGCATGGCCAATGCGCCGCACCTGGACGAACAGCTGACGCTGCACATCCGCCACCTGCCCGGCGGCGTTTTCACGGACCATGTGTTCAACACGATGAAGGAGCGCGACATCCTGCGCTTCGAAGGCCCGCTAGGCACCTTCTTCCTGCGCGAGGACAGCCCCAAGCCCATCGTGATGCTGGCTTCCGGCACCGGCTTCGCGCCGATCAAGGCCATGGTCGAGCAGGCGCAGCACAACCGGCTTGCGCGGCCGATCACGCTGTACTGGGGCGGCCGCCGGCCCGGCGACCTGTACATGGATGCGCTGTGCCGCGAATGGGCCGGGACGGTGCCGGGCCTGCGCTACGTGCCGGTGGTGTCGGATGCGAAGCCCGAGGACGACTGGCAGGGCCGCACCGGATTCGTGCACCAGGCGGTGATGCAGGACCTGCCCGACCTGTCGGGCTACCAGGTCTATGCCTGCGGCGCGCCGGCCATGGTGGAGGCGGCGCAGGCCGACTTCGTTGCCCGCTGCGGCCTGCCGCCGGACGAGTTTTATGCCGACGCGTTTACGTCGGAAGCCGACCTGGCGCCACCGTGATTGCGCAAACCCGGGCGTCGAAGGTTTGACGCACCCGGATAAAAATCATACTATCGGCCGCATGCAACCATTCCTGACACTCTCGCGACGCCGCAGCCCGAATCCGAATCCCGGGACGCCGTGCATGTGAGTGTTAGAAAATCACCAAGCCACAGGTCAGCCCTGTGGCTTTTTTTTTGAACAGGAGCCATGAAATGGAATTCAGCCAGTACCGCACCGACGCGCTGCTCACCATCACCAACCGGCCGCCGCTGGTCTTCGTCGAAGGCGAAGGCATGTGGCTGACCGACCACCAGGGCAAGCGCTACCTGGACTACCTGCAGGGCTGGGCCGTCAACTGCCTGGGCCATTCGCCGCAGTGCATCCAGGACGCGTTGGCTGCGCAGGCGAAGAAGCTGATCAACCCGTCGCCGGCGTTCTACAACGAGCCGATGGTGTCGCTGGCGTCGGCGCTGACCGCCGCCTCCTGCTACGACCGCGTGTTCTTCGCCAACAGCGGCGCCGAAGCGAATGAAAGCGCAATCAAGCTGGCGCGCAAGTGGGGCCAGAAAAACCCGAATGCGAACGGCGAGAGCCGCCACGAAATCATCACCTTCGACCACAGCTTCCACGGCCGCACGCTGGCGACGATGTCGGCCAGCGGCAAGCCCGGCTGGGACAAGATCTTCGCGCCGCAGGTGTCGGGCTTCCACAAGGCCGACCTGAACGACATCGCCAGCGTCGAGAAGTTCATCGGCGACCGCACCGTGGCGGTGATGCTGGAGCCGGTGCAGGGCGAAGGCGGCGTGATACCGGCCACGCGCGAGTTCATGCAGGCGCTGCGCGAGCTGACGAGCAAGCGCAACCTGCTGCTGATCGTCGACGAAGTGCAGAGCGGCATGGGCCGCTGCGGCGAGCTGTTCGCCTACCAGCTCTCGGGCATCGAGCCCGACATCATGACGCTGGGCAAGGGCATCGGCGGCGGCGTGCCGCTGTCGGCGATGCTGTGCAAGGAAGCATTCGCCTGCTTCGAGCCCGGCGACCAGGGCGGCACCTATAACGGCAATCCGCTGATGACCGCGGTCGGCGGCGCGGTGCTGGCAGCCTTGCAGGCGCCCGGCTTCCTGTCCTCCGTGCGGGAAAAGGGCCAGTACCTGCGCAGCGAACTGCTGAAGCTGACCGAGCGCTTCGGCCTGGCCGGCGAGCGCGGCGAAGGCCTGCTGCGGGCGCTGAAACTCGGCCGCCCGATCGGGCCGCAGATCGTCGAACTGGCGCGCGACATGGGCCCGGTCGGCCTGCTGCTGAACTCGCCGCGGCCTGACCTGCTGCGCTTCATGCCGGCGCTGAATGTCAGCAAGGACGAGATCGACCAGATGATCGCGATGCTGGCCGAGGTGCTGGAGACGATCGCGGCGGCGGAAGCGAAGCAATAGGTTGTGCGATGCATCGCCGCTGCTCCGGCAGCGGTGAGAAATCCGGTCCGGCGCCATGTTGAACACGCGCCGGACTTTGCAGTGACGAAAAAACAAGGGCGCCGCAGCGCCCTTGTTTTGTTACACGTCGACGCGTGCTATTTCTTCTTCGGCGGCACGTACAGGTCCGTGATCACGCCCAGCCCCATTTCCGCCGCGAACATCGGCGTTTCCGACAGGGTCGGATGCGCATGCACGGTCAGCGCCAGGTCTTCCAGGTCCGCGCCCATTTCCATCGCCAGCACGGTTTCGGCCAGCAGCTCGCCCGCGTTCACGCCGACGATGCCGGCGCCGATGATGCGCTTGGTCGCCGGGTCCCACAGCAGCTTGGTGACGCCGTCGTCGCGGCCCATCGCCAGCGCCCGTCCTGACGCGGCCCACGGGAAATTGGCTTTCTCGTAGGGGATGCCCTGCGCCTTCGCATCGTTCTCGGTCAGGCCCATCCATGCGACTTCCGGGTCGGTGTACGCGACCGACGGGATGGTCATCGCGTCGAACTCGACCTTGTGGCCGGCGATGACTTCCGCCGCCACCTTGGCCTCGTTGGTGGCCTTGTGCGCCAGCATCGGGTCGCCGCAGATGTCGCCGATCGCGAAGATGTGGCCGACGTTGGTGCGCTGCTGCCTGTCGACCGGGATGAAGCCGCGTTCGCTGACGATGACGCCGGCCTTGTCCGCGCCGATTTCCTTGCCGTTCGGACGCCTGCCCACCGCCATCAGCACCATGTCGTACAGCTGCGGTTCGGCCGGCGCGTTCTCGCCCTCGAAGGTGGCCAGCAGGCCGTCTTCCCGGGCTTCCAGCCTGGTGACCTTGGTCTTCAGGTAGATGCCTTCATACCGCTTCTCGATGCGCTTCTGCAGCGGCTTGACGATGTCGCGGTCCGCCGCCGGGATCAGGCCGTCGAGGAATTCGACCACCGTGATCTTGGTGCCCAGCGCATCGTAGACGCAGGCCATTTCCAGCCCGATGATGCCGCCGCCGATCACCAGCATGCGCTTCGGGATCTGCCGCAGTTCCAGCGCGCCGGTCGAGTCGATGACCCGCGGGTCGTCGTACGGGAAGCCCGGGATGCGCGCGACCGACGAGCCGGCGGCGATGATCGCGTTCTTGAAGGCGATGGTCTTGCTGCCGTCGGCGGTGTCCACCGTCAGCGTGTTGGGCGACGAGAATGCCGCGGTGCCCTGGACCACCTGCACCTTGCGCGCGCGGGCCAGGCCGGTCAGGCCGCCGGTCAGCTTCTTGACCACGCTGTCCTTCCAGCCGCGCAGGCTGTCGAGCTCGATCTCGGGCGCGGACATCTTCACACCGAAATGCGACATCTCCTCGGCTTCGGTGATCACTTTCGCCGCATGCAGCAGCGCCTTGGACGGGATGCAGCCGACGTTCAGGCAGACGCCGCCCAGCGATGGATAGCGTTCGACCATCACGACCTTCTGGCCGAGGTCGGCGGCGCGGAAGGCCGCGGTGTAGCCGCCCGGGCCGGCGCCGAGCACCAGGGTGTCGCATTCGATGTCGGCGGTGCCGGAGAAGGACGCTGCGGCGGGTGCAGGTGCCGAAGCGGCCGGTGCGGGCGCAGAGGCGGGCGCAGAGGCAGGCGCAGCCGGGGCGGCCGCCGGAGCGCCCTGCCCTTCCAGCACCAGCAGCGGCGAACCCTTCGAGACCTTGTCGCCGATCTTGACCTTTATTTCCTTCACCACGCCAGCCTGGTTAGACGGAATCTCCATGCTGGCCTTGTCGGACTCGACCGTGATCAGCGACTGGTCGACCGCCACCGTGTCGCCCGGCTTGACCAGCAGCTCGATGACTTCCACTTCCTTGAAGTCGCCGATGTCAGGCACGTCGACATTGATGGTTCCCGATGCCGCAGCGGCGGGCGCTGCCGCAGCGGGGGCGGCGGGAGCGGGCGCGGGTGCTGCGGCAGCAGCGGGAGCCGCCGCAGCGCCTGCGGCCGGGGCAGCCGGCGCCGCTTCCTGCGGCGCATCGCCTTCGGCTTCCAGCATCAGCACCAGCGAGCCCTCGGCCACCTTGTCGCCGATCTTGATCTTCAGTTCCTTGACCACGCCGGCCTGGTTGGAGGGAATCTCCATGCTCGCCTTGTCCGACTCGACGGTAATCAGCGACTGGTCCACCGCGATCCGGTCGCCCGGCTTGACCAGCACCTCGATCACTTCCACTTCCTTGAAATCCCCGATGTCGGGTACCTTGACTTCGACCAGGCTCATAACGTAGCTCCATGTTCATCCCGGCCAGCCGCATCGCGCGCGCCGGGGTTTGTTATTGCTCCCTGCAAGTCCATGCGGGAGGATCTGTCCTTCATTGAAGCGCAATACTGTAGATCTGCAGCGGACCGGCCGAGTTCTTGTCGAACTCGATGCCCGCGGCCACGCCGACCTCGGCGATCTCGCGCGCCGTGTCGAGCTTGTCGTACACCGCATGCATCGCCCCCAGCGCGAAGTTGCGGCCGCTCCCGATGCCCCAGAAACGGTCGAAGCTGAATACCTCGCGATACGAGTAGACGCCGAAGATGCCCTGCGGATTCGCGATCAGCGAGATCAGCTGCGACGACTCGTAAGGGTCGTCCTCGTCTTCCCGCGTGTTGAGGAAGTATTTCTCCTTCAGCAGGTTGTGCACCCTCGTGTAGGTCTCGAACACGTCTTCCCTGCTGCCGAGCTTGCAGTCCTCGCCCATCTCCGCCATCAGCTTGCGCATCACCGGGAAATGGGCGGTGGTGCCGGCCAGCGTCACCAGCGAATCGCCGACGCGGAAGATCTTGCTGTTGGCTTCGTAATTGCCCGGCAGCCGGGTATCGCCAAAGGTCACCAGCGAATCGGCGGCGATGGCAGCCTGGCCATTCTTCCTGACGACGACACATGTGGTCATTGCGGGTCTCCATGCAGTTGCCGGACGCTGGCGGCGCGTCCGGCGGGTGTTGCCGGTGTCGCTACAGCAGCGTCTTGCGCATGTCGGCCAGCACCTCGGTCAGGTAAACCGAGAAGCGCGCCGCCATCGCGCCGTCGATGACGCGATGGTCATACGACAGCGAAGTCGGCATCATCAGCCGCGGCACGAAGGCCTTGCCGTCCCATACCGGCTTCATCTCGGACTTCGACAGGCCGAGGATGGCCACTTCGGGCGCATTGATGATGGGCGTAAACGCGGTGCCGCCGATGCCGCCGAGCGAGGAAATCGTGAAGCTCGCGCCCTGCATGTCGGCCGGCTTGAGCTTGCCGTCGCGGGCCTGGGCCGACAGGTCGCCCATTTCCTGCGCGATCTGCGCGATGCCCTTCTTGTCCGCATCCTTCACCACCGGCACCACCAGCCCGTTCGGCGTATCGGCGGCAAAGCCGATGTGGTAGTACTGCTTGACGATCAGGTTTTCTCCCTTGGCGTCCAGTGAGGAATTAAAGACCGGGAATTTCTTCAGCGCGGCCACGCAGGCCTTGATGACGAAGGCCAGCATGGTCAGCTTCACGCCCGACTTGGCCATAGCCGCATTGGACGCCTTGCGGAATTCCTCGAGCTCGGTGACGTCGGCCTGGTCGAACTGGGTCACATGCGGGATCATGACCCAGTTGCGGTGCAGGTTGGGGCCGCTGATCTTCTTGATGCGCGACATCGGCTGCAGTTCGGTCGGGCCGAACTTGCTGAAGTCCAGCGAAGGCCAGGCCAGCAGTTCCAGCCCGCCGCCGCCGCCCTTGGCCGCGGCAGCCGGCGCGGACGCCGCTGCAGCACCGCCGGCGATCACGCCCTTCACATAACCCTGCACGTCTTCCTGGGTGATGCGGCCCTTCGGCCCGCTGCCGCCGACCTGGCTCAGGTCGACGCCCAGTTCGCGCGCAAACTTGCGCACGGACGGCGACGCATGCGGCTTGGCGCCGCTGGTCGCGACCGGCGCAGGCGCGGGCGCAGCTGCAGGCGCCGCAGCTTGCGCCGGGGCCGCTGCCGGGGCCGCAGCGGGAGCTGGGGCCGGGGCCGGCGCAGCCGCAGCGGGCGCTGCCGGAGCAGGCGCCGGCGCGGCGGCAGGCGCGGGCGCCTGCTGCGCCGCAGCCGCGCCCTCCGTTTCCAGCATCAGCATCAGCGATCCTTCCGCCACCTTGTCGCCGATCTTGACCTTGATCTCCTTGACCACGCCGGCCTGGCTGGACGGGATCTCCATGCTGGCCTTGTCGGACTCGACCGTGATCAGCGACTGGTCCACCGCGACCGTGTCGCCCGGCTTGACCAGCAGTTCGATGACCTCGACTTCCTTGAAGTCGCCGATATCCGGGACTTTGACTTCCACCATGCTCATCTTTTAGCTCCGTTTTTATTTCCTGCCGCGCTCAAGGAAAGTCCGGGAAAGGAGACATCCCGGCGACTGCCGTGATGCCTGCGGTTCCCGGACCCTGTAAGGCATGGCGAGGAGTTCGTTAGTCTTATTTACACTAGGACCGGATTCGGCTTGTTCGGATTGATGCCGTACTTTTCGATGGCCTGGGTCACCACGCCCGCGGACAGCACGCCTTCATCGGCCAGCGCCTTGAGCGCGGCGATGACGACGAAGTGGCGGTTCACTTCGAAGAATTCACGCAGCTTGGCGCGGGTGTCGGAGCGGCCGAAGCCGTCCGTGCCCAGCACCTTGTAGCTGCGGCCCTTGGGGACATACGCCCTCACCTGTTCGGCGAAGACGCGCATGTAGTCGGTCGACACCACGATGGGACCGGCGGTCGGCGCCAGGCATTGGGTGATGTACGGCACGCGCGCCGGCTCCGACGGATGCAGCAGGTTCCAGCGGTCGGCGTCGGCGCCGTCGCGGGCCAGCAGGTTGAACGAAGGCGCCGACCAGACGTCGGACTCGATGCCCCAGTCGTTGCGCAGCAGTTCCCCGGCGGCCATGACTTCGCGCAGGATGGTGCCCGAACCCATCAGCTGCACGCGGTGCTTCGATTCCTTGCCGCCTTCCTGCAGCAGGTACAGCCCCTTCAGGATGCCTTCTTCCTGGCCCGGCTTCAGGCCCGGATGCGGATAGTTCTCGTTCATCAGCGTGATGTAGTAGAACACGTCCTCCTGCTTTTCTATCATGCGGCGCAGGCCGTCATGCATGATCACCGCGACTTCGTGGGCGAAGGTCGGGTCGTAGGACAGGCAGTTCGGAATGGTCGACGCCAGCACGTGGCTGTGGCCGTCCTCGTGCTGCAGGCCCTCGCCGTTGAGCGTGGTGCGGCCTGCGGTGCCGCCCAGCAGGAAGCCGCGCGCCCGCATGTCGCCTGCGGCCCACGCCAGGTCGCCGATGCGCTGCAGGCCAAACATCGAGTAGAACGTGTAGAACGGGATCATGACCGTGTTGTTGGTCGAGTACGACGTCGCCGCCGCGATCCACGAGCTCATCGCGCCCGCCTCGTTGATGCCCTCCTGCAGGATCTGGCCGGCCTTGTCCTCGCGGTAGTAGCTGACCTGGTCCTTGTCGACCGGCTCGTAGAGCTGGCCGCGCTGGTTGAAGATGCCGATCTGGCGGAACAGGCCTTCCATGCCGAAGGTGCGGGCCTCGTCCACCAGGATGGGCACCACGCGCTTGCCCAGCGACGCGTCGCGCAGCAGCACCGTGATCACGCGGACATAGGCCTGCGTGGTGGAGATCTCGCGGCCTTCCGCGGTCGGGTCGAGGATGGCCTTGAACGCTTCCAGCGGCGGCACCACCAGGGTTTCATCGGCCTTCATCCGGCGCTGCGGCAGGTAGCCGCCCAGCGCCTTGCGGCGCTCGTGCAGGTAGATCATTTCCGGCGCGTCGTCGGCCGGCTTGAAGAACGGCACGTCCGCCAGCTTGTCGTCCGGGATCGGGATCGCGAAACGGTCGCGCATTTCGCGGATCGCTACGTCGTCGAGCTTCTTGGTCTGGTGCGCGGTGTTGCGCGCCTCGCCCGACTTGCCCATGCCGAAGCCCTTGACGGTCTTGACCAGCAGCACGGTCGGCGAGCCCTTGTTTTCCACCGCGGCCTTGAAGCCGGCGTAGATCTTGTGCGGGTCGTGGCCGCCGCGGGTCAGGCGCCAGATGTCGTCGTCGGTCATGTTGGCGACCATTTCCAGCAGCTTCGGATGCTTGCCGAAGAAATGCTTGCGCACATAGGCGCCGTCCTTGGCCTTGTAGTTCTGGTACTCGCCGTCGACGGTTTCCATCATCACGCGCTGCAGGATGCCGTCGCGGTCGCGCGACAGCAGGTCGTCCCAGCCCGGGCCCCAGATCACCTTGATGACATTCCAGCCGGCGCCGCGGAAGTCGGCTTCCAGTTCCTGGATGATCTTGCCGTTGCCGCGCACCGGGCCGTCGAGGCGCTGCAGGTTGCAGTTGACGACCATGATCAGGTTGTCGAGCATCTCGCGGCCGGCCATGCCGATCGCGCCCATCGATTCCGGCTCGTCCATCTCGCCGTCGCCGCAGAACGCCCAGACCTTGCGGTTGGCGGTGTCGGCCAGGCCGCGCGCATGCAGGTACTTCAGGAAGCGCGCCTGGTAGATGGCCATCAGCGGGCCGAGGCCCATGGACACGGTGGGGAACTGCCAGTAGTCCGGCATCAGCTTCGGATGCGGGTAGGAGGACAAGCCCTTGCCGTCGACTTCGCGGCGGAAGTTCAGCAGCTGGTCTTCCGACAGCCGGCCTTCAAGGAAGGAGCGGGCGTAGATGCCAGGCGACGAGTGGCCCTGCAGGTAGAGCAGGTCGCCGCCATGGCCTTCGCTCGGCGCATGCCAGAAATGGTTGAAGCCGATGCCCAGCATGTTGGCCAGCGACGCGAAGCTGGAAATATGGCCGCCGAGGTCGCCGTCGACCCGGTTGGCCTTGACCACCATGGCCATCGCGTTCCAGCGCATCCAGGAGCGCAGCCGCTCCTCGTATTCGAGGTTGCCCGGGCAATGCGCGCCCAGGTGGTTGGGAATGGTGTTGACGTAGGCGGTGTTGCTGGAAAACGGGATATGGGCGCCACGCCTGCGCGCCAGGTCGACCATGCGCTCCATCAGGTAGTGGGCGCGTTCCGGACCCTCGTTTTCGATAACGGCTTCGAGCGCGTCGAGCCATTCCTTGGTTTCCATTACATCGGGGTCGTTGGCGGCTTGCGCCATTACCTGGTCGAGCTGGGCAGACATCGTGCGTCTCCTTAACGTTGCCGGATTGATTTGGACATCGCGGATCTAGGTTTGTTACAGGGTACAACTTGCGCGAAAAACAACCAACGCATTCTAGCAGCGAATTTCAGGATTTCATACTACGATCTTTGATTTCATAATGTGATATTTAGTGTGCAGCGCAGCATGGCGCCGGGTCCTCGTGACGGCGCGCCGGCGCCCGGAAGCGCCCGTATAATCGCGTTTTCCATCCGCATCTTTCCCATCACCATGTCTGCACAAATCATCAGTGGCACCCTGCTCTCCCAAAACCTGCGCGCCGACGTGGCCCGCCGCGCCGCGGCGCTGACCGGAAAGGGACGCCAGCCGGGGCTGGCCGTGGTGCTGGTCGGCGACAGCCCGGCGTCGCAGGTCTATGTGCGCAACAAGGTCAAGGCCTGCGAGGACAGCGGCTTTTACTCGGTGCTGGAGAAATACGACGCGACGCTGTCGGAAGCGCAGCTGCTCGAACGCGTCGCCGCGCTCAATGCCGACCCGAAGATCCATGGCATCCTGGTCCAGCTGCCGCTGCCCGCGCATATCGACGCGTTCAAGGTGATCGAGGCGATTGCGCCGGAGAAGGATGTGGACGGCTTCCACGTCAGCAATGCCGGCATGCTGATGACGGGCCAGCCGCTGTTCCGCCCCTGCACGCCGTACGGCGTGATGAAGATGCTGGAATCGATCGACTACCCGGTGCGCGGCGCGCATGCGGTGGTGGTGGGCGCATCCAACATCGTCGGCAAGCCGCAGGCGATGCTGCTCTTGCAGGCCGGCGCGACTGTCACCATCTGCAATTCCAAGACCCGCGACCTGGGGTACCACACCCGCCATGCGGACATCCTGGTGGTCGCCACGGGCAAGCGCAACATCGTCACCGCCGACATGATCAAGCCGGGCGCCGTCGTCATCGACGTCGGCATGAACCGCGACGACAACGGCAAGCTGTGCGGCGATGTCGATTTTGAGAATGCCAAGGAAGTCGCCGGCTGGATCACGCCGGTGCCCGGCGGCGTGGGCCCGATGACCATCACCATGCTGCTGGTAAACACCATAGAAGCTGCCGAGAGGACCGACCGATGAACATACAGACCAATCCCCTGCTCGACTTTTCCGACCTGCCGCGTTTCGACGCGTTCACGCCGGAGTGCGTCACCCCCGCCATCGACACGCTGCTGGCGGAATGCCGCGACGTGGTCGCCCGGCTCGAAGCGCCGATGGACCAGGTCACCTGGAAAGATTTCGTCGAACCCCTGGAACAGGCGACCGAGAAGCTGGGCCGCGCCTGGGGCGTGGTCGGCCACCTGAACGCGGTGGTCGACACGCCCGAACTGCGCGCCGCCTACAACGAAAACCAGCCCAAGGTCACCGAGTTCTGGACCGCGCTGGGACAGAACCTGGCGCTGTTCGAAAAATACAAGGCGCTGAAGGCCGACGCCGGCTACGCGGCGCTGACGCCGCAGCGCAGGAAGATCATCGACAACGCGCTGCGCGACTTCCACCTCGGCGGCGCCGACCTGTCGGACGACAAGAAAGTCCGCTTCGCCGCGATCCAGGAACGCCAGGCCGAGCTCAGCACGCGCTTTTCGGAAAACGTGCTGGACGCCACCAACGACTATGAACTGATCGTCGACGACGAAGCGCGGCTGGCCGGCCTGCCGGACGACGCCCGGCAGGCGGCGCGCGCCTCGGCCGAGAAGGCCGGCAAGACCGGCTTCCGCTTCACGCTGCATTTCCCGTCCTATTTCCCGGTGCTGCAATATGCCGACGACCGCGCGCTGCGCGAGACCATCTACCGCGCCAACGCGACCAAGGCGTCCGAGCTCGGCGCGAAGCCGGAATGGGACAACACTGCCATCATCATCGAGAAGCTGAAGCTGCGGCACGAGGAAGCGCTGCTGCTGGGCTACCGTAACTATGCGGAGGTGTCGCTGGTGCCGAAGATGGCGGAAACGCCGCAGCACGTGATCGCCTTCCTCGAAGACCTGGCGCTGAAGGCCAGGCCGTATGCGGCCAAGGACCTGGAGGAAGTGCGCCAGTTCGCCCGGGACGAACTGGGACTGGCGTCGGTGGAAGCCTGGGACCTGGCCTACGCGTCCGAGAAGCTGCGCGAGAAGCGCTATGCATTCTCCGAGCAGGAAGTGAAGCAGTACTTTCCCGAGCACAAGGTGGTGGACGGCCTGTTCCGGCTGGTCGAGAAACTGTTTACCGTGAAAATCGCGCCCGACGCCGCCCCGGTCTGGCACAAGGACGTGAAATTCTTCCGCATCGAACGCGACGGCAAGCTGATCGGCCAGTTCTACCTCGACCTGTACGCCCGCAGCGGCAAGCGCGGCGGCGCGTGGATGAACGACGCGCGCGGCCGCCGCCTGCTGGACGAGCGGGTGCAGACGCCGGTCGCCTACCTGACCTGCAACTTCACCGAACCGGCCGTGGTGAATGGCGTGGCCAAGCCGGCGCTGTTCACCCATGACGAAGTCAACACGCTGTTCCACGAATTCGGCCACGGCCTGCACCACATGCTGACCATGGTGGACGAACTCGGCGTCTCCGGCATTGCCGGCGTCGAATGGGACGCAGTGGAGTTGCCCTCGCAGTTCATGGAAAACTTCTGCTGGCAATGGGACGTGCTGCAGCAGATGAGCGCGCATGCCGAGACCGGCCAGCCGCTGCCGCGCGCGCTGTTCGACAAGATGACCGCCGCCAAGAACTTCCAGTCCGGGCTGCAGATGCTGCGCCAGGTCGAGTTCTCGCTGTTCGACATGCACCTGCATTTCGACTACGACCCGTACGGCGGCGACAGCGTGCAAAGCGTGCTCGACGCGGTCCGCGCGAAATTCTCGGTGATGACGCCGCCGCCGTTCAACCGCTTCCAGAATTCGTTCGGGCATATCTTCGCCGGCGGCTATGCAGCCGGCTACTACAGCTACAAGTGGGCTGAAGTGCTGTCCGCCGACGCCTATGGCGCGTTCGAGGAAGCCAGCGCCAGCGGCGACGACGAGCGGCTGGCCGAAGCCGGCCGGCGCTTCCTGGAAGAGATCCTGTCGGTGGGCGGCTCGCGGCCGGCGCTGGAGTCGTTCAAGGCCTTCCGCGGCCGCGAACCCGCGATCGACGCGCTGCTGCGCCACAGCGGCATGAGCGCCGAACCGCAGGCCTGAACGGGATGAGCCGCATGATGAAAAATTCACGCAGGCTGCTGCCGGCCGCACTGCTGTGCTGCGCCGCACTGGCGCATGCGCAGCTGTACAAGTCGGTCGGCCCGGATGGCCGCGTCACCTACAGCGACGCGCCGCCGGCGGCGGCCAGGCAGGTGGAGACCCGGCCGCTGCCGTCGGCTGCTCCCGGGGCCGCGCTGCCCTACGAGCTGGCCCAGGTCGCGAAGGCGCAGCCGGTCACGCTGTACACGTCGGACAAGTGCGCGCCGTGCGAATCGGCGCGCAGCTTTCTCGCCGTCCGCGGCGTGCCCTATGCAGAGAAGACGGTCAGCAGCAACGAGGACATCGCCGCGCTGCGTGCGGCCGGCGGCGACGCGCAGCTGCCGCTGCTGACGATAGGCCGCAGCAAGGAAAAAGGCTACGAGGAAGGCGCATGGAATGCCGCGCTGGACGCGGCCGGTTATCCGAAGTCCAGCCAGCTGCCGGCCACCTGGCGCAACCCGCCGCCGCAGGGCGCGGCGCCGCGCAGCGCGTCGAAAGCCGCAGATCCCGCGGAAAAAGCGCCTGCCGCCGCTGCGCCGCTTAGTCCCAGCCCCGGCCCGGCAACCGAAGCGCCGCCGGCCACCGGCAAGGCGCCGCCGGGATTCCGCTTTTGAACGAGCCGGCCATGACCCGCATCGACTTCCACAGCAATGTGCCGGACAAGCTGGCCTACGCATGCCGGCTGGTGCGCAAGGCGCGATCGCAGAACCTGCGGGTCGTGATGATGGCGGCCGACGCCGCGCAGCTGCAGCGCCTCGACGAGATGCTGTGGACATTTTCCGACCTCGACTTCCTGCCCCATGTGCCGGCCGACAGCCCGCTGGCCGCGCAGACGCCGATCCTGCTGATGGAGATCGGCAGCGACACGGCCGACCTGCCGCATCACCAGGTGCTGGTCAACCTTGCGCAGCAGCCGCCCGGCAATTTCGCGCGCTTCGAGCGGATGTTCGAGATCGTGTCCGCCGAGGATGAAGACCGGCTGGCCGGGCGTGAACGCTACCGGCACTACCAGCAGCGCGGCTATCCACTCACCCATTACGACGCCGAGAAAGCATGAGCATACCCCCGCGCGATGCCGGCATCCCGATGCTGACCGAAGTGATCGAGGACGACATCATGGACTTCGTCGGCCCGCCGCTGCCGGTGGAGGCGAAGGACGACGCCCTTGCCGACATGATGCCGCCGGCCCCTCATCCGCCGGAGACGCAATCCGCGCCTGCGGTCGTCCAGAAGGCGGGCGGCGGCTATGCGTCGCATGGAGTCGGCATCCAGTACGGCCCGCCGGCGCAATTTGCGCCGTCCTACCCGTTGCCATTGAAGCCCGCCGCGCCGCCCGCGTCTCCCGGTTCCCCGGGGCCGGCGGAACAGCGGCTGGCGCAAGCGGCGGAACAGCCTGCGGAGCGTGCCGCCGGCCCGGTCCCGGCAGGCGCGCCGCTGCCGTCGCCGATGAGCGAGGACGAGTGGCAGCGCATGGAACGCCGGGTGCGCGAGCGCATACTCGGCCAGCTGCTGTCGCGCACCGACGCGATGCTCGAGGAACGCATCCGCAGCAGCGTCGCCGGCGTGCTCGAGCAGGCGGTCGACGGCCTCGCCGCCACGCTGCGGGCCAGCCTGCACAAGACGCTGGAGGACGTGGTGTCCCGCGCGGTGGCGCAGGAGATAACCCGACTGCAATCGACGAAAAAATAAGGAAATTGCCGGAATATTTTGTTTTTTAAACAGGACAGTGGTTTTGGCTGTTTGAAATAAAAAATCCCTGGCATGATTTATTCGCTCAGAAAAACCCGATTTCCTTACAATTTCTTTTATTGCATTGCACCAGGAGAGCGGGATGAAGGTCATCGTATTGGGTTCGGGCATCATAGGCACCGCTTCCGCATGGTTTCTGCGGCAATCCGGCCATGAGGTCACCGTCATCGAACGCCAGCCCGGCGCCGCGCAGGAAACCAGCTTTGCCAACGGCTGCCAGATTTCCGTTTCCCACGCCGAACCCTGGGCCAACCCGGCGGCGCCGATGAAGGTGCTGAAATGGCTGGGCCAGGAAGACGCGCCGCTGCTGTTCCGCCTGCGCCCCGAATGGCTGCAATGGCGCTGGGGCCTGCAATTCCTGCGCGAATGCACGGCGGCGCGCACCGACCACAATATCCGGCAGATCGTCGCGCTGTGCGAGTACAGCCGCCAGACCCTGCAGGCCGTGCGCGCTGACACCGGCATCGACTATGACTTCCTGACCCGCGGCATCCTGCACTTCTACACCGAGCAGCGCGACTTCGACGAGTCGCTGCGCGCAGCCAAGCTGATGCGCGACCTCGGCTGCCCGCGCCAGTCCATCGGCGCCGACGAAGTCGTGCGCATCGAGCCGGCGCTGGCGTCCAGCCGCGACCGCATCGTCGGCGGCGACTACACGCCCACCGACGAATCCGGCGACGTCTACAAGTTCACCACCGGCCTCGCCGCCCGGGCGCAGCAGGCCGGCGTCGACTTCCGTTTCAACACCACCGTGACCCGGCTGCTGACCGAGGGCGCCGGCGCTGCCGCGCGCATCACCGGCGTCGAGGTGATCGACGAGCATGGCGTGCACCGCACGCTGCGCGCCGACGCCTACGTGATGGCGATGGGCAGCTTCAGCGTGCCGCTGCTGCAGCCGCTGGGCATCAATCTGATGATCTATCCCGGCAAGGGCTATTCGGCGACCTATGCGGTCACCAACCCCGATCTCGCGCCTTCGGTGTCGCTGACCGACGATGGCTACAAGCTGGTCGTCTCGCGGCTGGGCGACCGCCTGCGCGTGGCCGGCACCTGCGAGCTCAACGGCTATACCCGCGAACTCAACACCACCCGCTGCGAAGCCATCACCCGCCGCACCCGCGAACTGTTCCCCGGCGCCTGCGACTACGACAACCCCGCCTACTGGACCGGCCTGCGCCCGCTGACGCCATCCAACGTCCCCTATATCGGCCGCAGCCGCTACGGCAACCTGTTCCTGAACACCGGCCACGGCACGCTGGGATGGACCATGGGATGCGGTTCGGGCCGGGCCATTGCCGACATCGTGTCCGGCCGGCAGCCCGAGGTGGATTTCGCATTCACCGGAATGCCGCGCGGACAGCATGTCGCCCCGGTGGGCAAGCAGGTTGTGCAAGCCTGAGCGGCGAACGCAAGCAGCGGCGGCCGTCAGCGCATCCGCTGCATTAATACAGCGCGTTTGCCCTCAGCGTTCGGTCCGAACCTGCACTTCCGCGGTCTTTTCGTCGAATGCGACGCGGGTGACGAACTTCGCACGCTTCATCGGGAAGCGCGACTGGAAATGCCGGACGTTCCCCGAGCCGGAAATTGCCCGCCGGACGAACTGGTAATACGCGTCCATGTCCAGCACATGCACCACCAGGAAATAATCGTAATCGCCTGACACGAAATAGCATTGCAGCACTTCGGCCTCGCGGTTCATACGGCTTTCGAACGCCTTCATGTGCTCGTCGGACTGGTTGGTCAGCGACACTTCCAGAAAGGCCATCATCCCGTAGCCCAGCGCGAACGGGTCCACCATCGCCACGTCGTCGCTGATGACGCCGGCCTCGCGCAGTTCGCGCACCCGGCGCAGGCAGGTCGGCTGCGACACATGCACCTTCTCGGCCAGTTCCCGGGTCGGGATCTGGTTGTCTTTTTGCAGCAGGTTCAGCAGCTTTCGGTCGACCTTGTCGAGCGTACGGAATTTGGGCATGGTGGGGCAGGCATGGAGTGGTAGCCCAAGAGTGTTACAGCAAGCGCGGCCAAATTCAATTGCCAGCGATTAATTTATGCATACTCGTCTTTGGATGGGTTGAGCCGGGCCGGAAAAGTTAAGAAAAACCGCAAAAGGCGGCATAATGACGCGGCATTGATTCACAGTGTCGCAGCGCTCGTCGCCCCTATCTATCCTCAGGAGGAAAGTCATGCAGTTGATTACAAAAATGCTTCCGTTGGCAGCCGCCATCGCGCTGTTCGCCGGTTCTGCCCAGGCGCAGGAAATGGTGGTCAAGCTTGGCCACGTGGCGCCGATGTCGGGCGGACAGGCCCACTACGGCCGCGACAATGCCAATGGAGCGATCCTGGCAGTGGAAGACCTCAACGCCAAGGGCTTCATGATCGGCGGCAAGAAGGTGAAATTCGAGCTGCTGAACGAAGATGACGCGGCCGACCCCAAGCAGGGCACCGCGGTTGCGCAGAAGCTGGTCGACGCCAAGGTCAACGGCGTGATCGGCCACCTCAATTCCGGCACCACGATCCCCGCATCGCGCATCTACCATGACGCCGGCATCCCGCAGATCTCGCCGTCGGCCACCAATCCGAAGTACACCCAGCAGGGCTACAAGTCGGCCTTCCGCGTCGTCGCCAACGACGGCCAGCTTGGCGGCACGCTGGGCAAGTATGCGATCACCACGCTCAAGGGCAAGAACATCGCGGTCATCGACGACCGCACCGCCTACGGCCAGGGCGTCGCCACCGAGTTCGTCAAGGGCGCCAAGGCCGCGCTGCCGGGCGTGCAGATCACGCAGCAGTACACCACCGACAAGGCAACCGACTTCAATGCGATCCTGACCGCGATCAAGGGCAAGAATCCGGACATCGTGTTCTTCGGCGGCATGGACAACGTCGGCGGCCCGATGCTGCGCCAGATGAAGCAGCTGGGCATCAATGCGAAATTCATGGGCGGCGACGGCCTCTGCACCGCGGAACTGCCGAAGCTCGCGGGCGACGGCCTGTCCGACAACCAGGTCGTCTGCGCGGAAGCGGGCGGCGTCACCGGCGCCAAGGAAAAAGCGATGGAGCAGTTCGTCGCGCGCTACAAGAAGCGCTTCAACATGGACGTGCAGCTGTATGCGCCCTATGTCTACGACGCGGTGATGACCATGGCGACCGCCATGCAGAAGGCCAATTCGGCCGAGCCGGCGAAATATCTGCCTGAGCTGACGAAGATCAATTACGACGGCGTCACCGGCCCGATTTCCTTCGATGACAAGGGCGACATCAAGGATGGCACGCTGACCCTGTTCACCTTCAAGGAAGGCAAGAAGGAAAAGATCGCCGTGGTGAAGTAAGCAGGACAGGCGGCATCGGTTGCGCCTTGAATGAAAACGCCGGCTTCGCGCCGGCGTTTTTGCATCGTCAGACCTGACTCCGCATTATTTCTGGGACAGGATCCACTTGACCAGGGTGTGGGCTTCCGCGTCGTTGACCTGCGTGTTGGCCGGCATGGGCACCGGCCCCCAGACGCCGCTGCTGCCCTTCAGGACCTTCTGCACCAGCTTGTCTTCCGCGTCCTTCTGGCCCGCGTATTTGGCGGCGACGTCCTTGTAAGCCGGACCGAGCACCTTCTTGTCGACCGCGTGGCAAGCCATGCAATTCTTGGCCTTCGCCAGGTCGGCATTTGCAAGTGCGGCATTCGATGCCAGCGCACTGGCAGCCAGACCGATGAACAACAGTGCTTTCATTGAAGTTTCTCCAGGGTATCCATATGGGTTATTGTTGCGGGGCTACTTTATCACACGGTGCAAACCGGCCGGGTAGCCGTTACAACGCCTGACAATATGCTGCCGCAAAGGAGTTCTTATGCTGTTGATCGTCCTCATCGTCGGATTGAGCGCCCTTCGATTTTTCGAAATCGGCCCGTTCGCCACGCTTTCCTGGTGGTGGATAGGCGCGCTGTTCGCCGCCGCATTCATCTGGTTCGAATATATCGAAAAAATGCTCGGACGCGACAAGCGCCGTGCGCACGATGAATCGGAACAGGCGAGACGGAAACGGGTTTCGTCGACCTTCAAGAAAAAATAAAAGCCGGGAAGACCCGGCTTTCGGAAAAACGCAGAATCCGGGCTATGCCGGTTCGCCGCCGGCCGGGCCGGCGACGATGCGCTGTCAGCCGGTGACGGCGCCCTTGCTGGCCGAACTTGCCAGCGCAGCATACTTGGACAGGATGCCGCGGGTATAACGCGGCGCCGGCTGCTTCCATTCGGCGCGGCGGCGGGCGATTTCCTCGTCCGGCACGTTCAGCTGGATCAGCTGCACGTGCGCGTCGATCGTGACCGAGTCGCCTTCCTGCACCAGCGCGATGGTGCCGCCGGCATAGGCTTCCGGCGCGACGTGGCCGACCACCATGCCCCAGGTGCCGCCGGAGAAGCGGCCGTCGGTGATCAGGCCGACCGACTCGCCCAGCCCCTTGCCGATCAGCGCCGACGTCGGCGCCAGCATTTCCGGCATGCCCGGCCCGCCCTTCGGTCCCAGGTAACGCAGGATCAGCACGTCTCCCGCCTTGATCTTGTCAGCGAGGATCGCGTCCATTGCCGAATACTCGTCCTCGAAAACCCGGGCCGGCCCGGTGATGGACGGGTTTTTCAGGCCGCTGATCTTGGCCACGCAGCCTTCCGGCGCCAGGTTGCCCTTCAAAATGGCCAGATGGCCCTCGTCGTAGAGCGCCTTGTCGATGGTGCGGATCACGTCCTGGTCGGCGCGCGGCACGTCCGGCACGTCGGCCAGCTCCTCGGCAATGGTGCGGCCGGTGATGGTGATGCAGTCGCCATGCAGCAGGCCGGCCTTCAGCAGCACTTTCATGACCTGCGGAATGCCGCCGGCCTTGTGCAGGTCGGTCGCCACGTATTTGCCGGACGGCTTGAGGTCGCAGATCACCGGCACCTTCTTGCGCATGCGCTCGAAATCGTCGAGGTTCCATTCGATCTCGCCGGCATGGGCAATCGCCAGGTAATGCAGGATGGCGTTCGTGGAGCCGCCCGTCGCCATCAGCACCGCCACCGCGTTCTCGATCGACTTGCGGGTCACGATGTCGCGCGGCTTCAGGTCGCGCTTGACCGCGTCCACCAGCACCCGCGCCGACTCGGCGGCCGAGCCGACCTTCTCGTCGTCCGGGTTGGCCATCGTGGATGAATACATCAGCGCCATGCCCAGCGCCTCGAACGAGGACGACATGGTGTTGGCGGTGTACATGCCGCCGCAGGAACCGGACGACGGGCAGGCATTGCGCTCGATGCCGTCGAAGTCTTCCTGCGACATGCGCCCGGCGGTGAACTCGCCGACCGCCTCGAAGGCCGACACGATGGTCAGGTCGGTGCCCTTCCACTTGCCCGGCTTGATGGTGCCGCCGTAGACATAGATGCTGGGCACGTTGGTGCGCAGCATGCCTATCATCCCGCCCGGCATGTTCTTGTCGCAGCCGCCGATGACGACGCAGCCGTCCATCCACTGGCCGTTGACCGCGGTCTCGATGCAGTCGGCAATGACTTCGCGGGAGATCAGCGAATATTTCATGCCCTCGGTGCCCATCGACATGCCGTCGGAGATGGTCGGCGTGCCGAACACCTGCGGATTGGCGCCGGCGTCCTTGACCGCCTTGATGGCGACATCGGCCAGCTTCTGCAGGCCGGAATTGCAGGGGGTGATGGTGGAGTGGCCATTCGCAATGCCGATCATGGGCTTGTCGAAGTCAGCCTTTTCGTAACCCATCGCGTAATACATCGAGCGGTTGGGACTGCGGGCGACGCCCTGGGTAATATTTTTCGAGCGGCGATTGAATGCCATGATGCCTCCTGGAGCCTGCGTAAGTGAGCCGCTACAGTGCCTTGCCATCAAGTCCCTGTCAAATATATCATTCACGTTTCATCCATATAAATTGCATATCGATGAATCTTGAATTGCGCCAGTTGCGCTACTTTGTCGCAGTCGCCGAAGAGATGCATTTCGGCCGCGCCGCGCAGCGCCTGCACATGACGCAGCCGCCGCTGTCGCAGAGCATCCAGGCGCTCGAAGCACTGCTCGGCACGCCGCTCTTTGCGCGCACCAGCCGCAGCGTCACGCTGACGCCGGCCGGCGCCGCGCTGCTGCCGCACGTGCGCCAGCTGCTGCACGATGCACAGGCGCTGCCCGACCTTGCGCGGCGCGCCGCCGCAGGCGAGTCCGGCCGGCTGTCGCTGGCCTTCGTGTCGACCGCGGACTACAGCGTGCTGCCGCGCTTCCTGCACCGGTTCCGCAGCGCGTATCCGCAGGTGCAGATCGAGCTGCGCGAAGCGACGACCGACCTGCAGCTCGAGGCGCTGGAGCAGAACGAGATCGATGTCGGCCTGCTGATCCCGCCATTGACCGACCGCATGAAAGACCTGCTGGCGTATCGCCGGGTGCTGTCCGAACCGCTGGTGCTGGCCGCGCCGGAGGACGCCGCCGCGCTGCGCGCGGAAGGGCCGGTGCCGCTGCAGGCGGTGGCCGACCTGCCGCTGATCATCTTCCCGCGCCGCATAGCGCCCGCCTTCCATGACGCCATCCTCGGCTGCTACCGGGATGCCGGGCTGACGCCGCGCATCGGGCAGGAGGCGATACAGATGCAGACCATCGTCGGCCTGGTTTCGGCGGGCATGGGCATCGCTCTTGTGCCACAATCTGTCTCCAATTTGAAAAGGCCGGGCGTGGTCTACCGCGCGCTGGCCGGCACGACCGCCGTGATCGAGACCGGCCTGGCCTGGCGCCGGGACAATCCGTCGCCGGTATTGCACGCATTTTTAGAACTCCTCGAAAAGACCACCCTATGCTGATACATCCGATGCCCGACCCGATCGCCATTGCGATCGGCCCGATTGCAATACGCTGGTACGGGCTGATGTATCTGCTGGCCTTCGCCCTGTTCATCGGCCTCGGCCGGCTGCGCGTGAAGCAGCCGCATATCGCCGCCGCGGGCTGGAAGGCCGAGCATCTCGACGACATGCTGTTCTACGGCGTGCTGGGCGTGGTGATCGGCGGCCGGCTGGGCGAGGTGCTGTTCTATAACCCGGTGTACTACCTCGCGCATCCGCTCGACATCTTCGCGGTATGGAAAGGCGGCATGTCCTTCCACGGCGGCTTCCTCGGCGTGATGGCGGCAATGGCGATATGGGGCCGGCGCAACGGCCGCCGGCTGATGGACATCATGGACTTCATCGCGCCGCTGGTGCCGCTGGGGTATGCTGCGGGCCGCATCGGCAACTTCATCAATGCCGAACTGCCGGGCCGGGTCGCCGACGCCACCCTGCCATGGGCGATGATCTGGCCCAATGTCGACCAGCTGCCGCGCCATCCGTCGCCGATCTACCAGGCGCTGATCGACGGCGTGCTGCTGTTCATCGTGCTGTGGCTGTACGCAAGGAAGCCGCGCCCGCGCCTCGCGGTGTCCGGCGTGTTCGCCCTTGGCTATGGCTGCGCGCGCTTCTTCACCGAATACTTCCGCATCCCCGACTACGAAGTGCATTTCGCCGGCGTCACCATCTCGGCCGGCCAGATGCTGTCGGTGCCCATGATCGTGCTGGGCCTGGCGCTGCTCTTTATTGCCTACCGCCGCCAGGGCAGCGCCGCCGCCTCCACCGTCTGACCACTACTCACTCGACAAGATCGAACAAGATCGCATGAACGCCAACCTCTACGACATATTCGCCGCACGCTTTCCGCAGGACCGGACCGCCTGCTGCATCGAAACCGGCTGCGGCCGGCGCTATAGCTGGGACGAGATGGACCGTGCTAGCGCACGCATCGCCAGCCTGCTGGCAAGCCTGGACCTGCCGCACGGCGCCCGCGTCGCGGTGCAGGTCGACAAGTCGCCCGAGGCGGTCATGCTCTACCTGGCCACGCTGCGCGCCGGCCTGGTCTACCTGCCGCTCAACACCGCCTACCGGGCCGCCGAGATCGAGTACTTCCTGAACGATGCCCAGCCTTCGGTGGTCGTCTGTTCGCCGGCCAATGCCGACTGGGTGCAGCCGCTGGCCGACAGCGCCGGCACCCGTCATGTCTATACGCTCGACGAGCTGTGCGGCGGCGTCAACCGCGGCACGCTTCTCGACCAGGCGGCCTCGCATGCGGACCGTTTCGATACCGTGCAGCGGCAGGCCGACGACCTCGCGGCCATCCTGTACACCTCGGGCACCACCGGCCGCAGCAAGGGCGCGATGCTCAGCCACGGCAACCTGTCGTCGAATGCGCTGGTGCTGCGCGACTACTGGCAATGGCAGCCCGACGATGTGCTGCTGCATGCGCTGCCGCTATTCCACATCCACGGCCTGTTCGTCGCCTGCAACGGCGCGCTGATCAACGGCAGCAAAATGATCTTCCTGTCCAGGTTCGACAGCGCGGAGGTGGTGCGGCAGCTGCCGCAGGCGACCGTGTTCATGGGCGTGCCGACCTATTACACCCGGCTGCTGGACGAGCCCGGTTTCGACCGCGCCGCCTGCGCCCGCATGCGGCTCTTCATCTCCGGCTCCGCGCCGCTGCTGCCGGCGACCTTCACCGCCTTCAGGGAGCGCAGCGGCCATACGATACTGGAGCGCTATGGCATGAGCGAGACCGCGATGCTGACGTCCAACCCGTACGACGGCATGCGGCTGCCCGGCTCGGTCGGCAAGCCGCTGCCCGGCGTGGCGATACGTACCGCGAATGCGGAAGGCCATGCATGCGCGGTCGATGAAATCGGCGGCATCGAAGTGCGCGGCCCCAATGTGTTCAAGGGCTACTGGCGCATGCCTGAAAAGACCGCGGAGGAATTCACAGCGGACGGCTACTTCAGGACCGGCGACGTCGGCCGCTTCGACGCCAACGGTTACCTGTGGATCGTCGGACGCAGCAAGGACCTGATCATTTCCGGCGGCTACAACGTCTATCCGAAGGAAGTCGAAGCGGTCATCGATGACGTCGACGGCGTGCTCGAGTCCGCTGTGATCGGCGTGCCGCATGCGGACTTCGGCGAAGCGGTGGTGGCTGTGGTCGTGCTTGAACCCGGGGCCGGCGCTGCCGTCGGCGAGGCCGGCATCATCGCCGGCCTGAAGGAAAAAATCGCGAACTTCAAGGTGCCCAAGCGCGTGCACTTCGTCGATGAACTGCCGCGCAACACGATGGGCAAGGTGCAGAAGAACGTGCTGCGCAGCCGCTTTGCCTGATGGGCCGGGCAAGCGTCTTTCATCGTCTTGCCGGCAACGCGCAATAACAGTTCATTTATCCGCGGCGGACGCAATGCGGTCAGCGCAGACAGCCGCCTGATGCGTTTGCGCGCTAGGGTTTGGAGCGGGTATCGGCCGCTGTCGCAGGCCGGTCCAGCAGGCGAAGGATGTGACGCCAGTCGGCGGCTTCCACCGGCGTGATCGACAGGCGGCTGCCCCGCTGCAATATCATCAGGCCCGCCAGTTCGGGGTCGGCCCGCAGTTCGGCCAGCGGCAGCACGCGCGTCTTGCGCAATGCGCGTATGTCCACCATCTGCCAGCGCGGCGTCTCGGGCGTGGCTTTCGGGTCATGGTAATGACTGGCCGGATCGAACTGCGTCGGGTCCGGGTAAGCGGTGCTGGCCACTTCGGCAAGGCCGACGATGCCGGGCACCGCGCAGCCCGAATGATAGAACAGCACGCCGTCGCCGACATGCATCGCGTCGCGCATGAAGTTGCGGGCCTGGTAGTTGCGCACGCCGGTCCATGCAACCGTGCTGTCCGGCGCGGCCAGCGCGTCGTCGATGCTGACTTCTTCCGGTTCGGACTTCATCAACCAGTACCGCATGCCTGTGCCTTCTCCCCGCAAGGTATCAATCGCAAAAAATGGACGAAAAAAAAGCGACTGCATCAGGATGCAGCCGCTTTGGTATCAAGTCCCGCCTGTGCCGCTTTGCCGGCATCCCGAACCATGAGGTTCAAGGTGGTCACAGTCAGTTCAACTTCGGGTTCATCGGACTAGCGACGCTCACACCCGTCAAACTATATTCCGCAACCTATGCACATAAATGGTTCAAGGAATATATGGCAATGGCTAACACGGCAGGAGTGGCTAAGCATACGCTAATCGAGTCGCATGTCAAACCTTTTGGCGCGAAAAACTCCAGGGCTTATTTGGACGCAAGGGCGGCGTCCAGCACCGCATGCATCGCGCCGATTTTCTGCTTCACTTCCGCCATGCTCTGCCCGGCGAGCGGCCCTTGCGGCGCCTTGGTGGCCAGCAGTTCGGCAGCCATGCCCAGCGCCGCGATGACAGCGATGCGGTCATTGCCCTTGATGCGGCCGGCGTCGCGGATCACCGACATGCGCTGGTCGAGGTAGCGCACCGCCTGGAGCAGCGCGCCCTCCTCGCCTTCCTTGCAGGTCAGCGCGAACGACTGGCCCATGATCATGACGTTAAGCTGGCTCATGCGACTTCCTCGTCATGCGGTTCTTCGGGCTGTTCGATTTCGGGTTCCGGCGCGGGCAGCCGTTCGAGCACCGCGGCCATCCGTTCATGGGCTTCGCTCATGCGGGCGGCAAGGCCGGCCTTGTCGGCGGCAAGCGCTTCGATCTGCTGGCGCAGTTCAACGTTTTGCTGGCGCAATGCCTGCGTCAGCTGCACCAGTTTGCTGATCTTGTCGGAAAGTAGGTCGAATTCTGAAATCATCCCGCAACTATAGTGGGCGCGATAAAGTAACGTCAATATATTCCGGCAATACGCATCGTGCAGTCATCTGCCGCGAACTTGCATTTACTGCGCCGGCAAGCCCGGTCCGCGCGCGCCGGGCCGTTTCCGCCATTCCCCTTGATATCCTGCAATGGGCCGCCGGCTAGGCCAGCTCCCAGAACCGCCCGTCGACCGTGATCAGCGCCGAGCGGACGGTGCGCTCGCCGAACACTGCGCGCAGCGCCGAACGGTACTGGGCAAGCTGGTTCGCATAGCCGGCCCGCTGCACCTCGAGAAAGGCGCGCTTGTAATCCAGCACCCATACCTCGTCGTCGAAGACCACGACCCGGTCCAGCCGCAGCAGGCGGCCGGCCGCGATCACATCCATCTCGTTGTGCGCGGCGCGGTAAAGCGCCGGATCGAAAAACCGCCGCAGCTCCGGCTGCGCCAGGATGACGCCGGCCTGCTGCTGAACGACCTCGGCCAGGGCAACGGCACAGCCCAGCCAACGCGCCACCGCGGCGGGGTCGGGAAGCTGCACCGGCCATTCGGCGCCGTCGGTCAGCCGTTCGAGCAGTGCATGCAGCGCGATGCCTTCGTCGATGGCGGCCGCCGAGAACTCCGGTTCGGGGTCCGGCTGCGGCGCGCCCGGCATCGGCTGCGGCGCGAACAGCGCAAGGCTGAACTCCTGCTCGGGGCCGGACAGGCCCGGCAGGCCGGCGCCGCGCGGGACCAGCAGCGGCGCCGCGCCCAGCCTGTCATACCAGCTCGCCTCGACCACGCCGTCGGCGCCAGCGCCGCGCCTGCCGGCCACGCCGCTGACGATCAGCAAGTCCCTGGCCCGCGTTGCCGCGACATACAGCAGGTTCCAGTCCTCCTGCTGCCGGAAGCCCTGCTCTTCCGCGAACAGCGCGTCGCGCGCGGCGCCGCGCTGGTCCTGGCGGGCGAAGGCGGAGAAATGGCGCGGCATGTCGGCATCCTGCGGCCAGTCGCACAGGATGCCGACATCGTCGCGCGCCGGCTCGCTGTGATTGGCGTCCATCATCACGACGATGCGCGCCTCCAGTCCCTTGGCGCTGTGTATGGTGAGAATGCGCACGGCGTCGACCGCCGCGTCGACGCTGGCTTCATCGGGCGCCTCGTTGTCCAGCCCGTTCTGCAGCACGCGCAGCGCATCGATGAACCTGGGCAGGCTGGGATAGCGGCCGGCGTCGAGGTTCAGCGCCAGCGCGGTGAAGGCTTCGATATTGCCCAGCACCTTGCTGCGCGAGAGCGGCGTGGCGGCCTGCGCATAGCGCGCGACAAGGTCGCCCTCGTCCAGCATCCGGTCCAGCAGGTCGTGGACCGGCAGCCGCGCCGCGATCGCCAGCCAGCGTTCCAGCAGCATCGCGGCGCGCTGCAGCGCATCCGACGCGCCATCCTGCGCGATCGCCTGCAGCCGCAGCCACCAGTTCGCCTCGGTGCGCTGCGCGATGGCGATCAGGTCGGCGTCCGACGCATCCATGATCGGGCTCTTGAGCACGTGGGCCAGCGCGCGGCTGTCGCCCGGCGTGATCAGGAAGCCCAGCAGCGCGATCAGGTCCGCCACTTCCAGCGACTGCAGCAGGCCGCCGCGCCGGTCCGAGAGGAAGGGAATGCCGGCTTCGCGCAATGCGCTTTCATAGGCAGCCAGGTGCGTGCGCTTTTTCACCAGCAGCATGACGTCTGACCAACGGGTCGTGTCGATTTCCTGCATCGCCTCGGTGATCGCCGCGGCGACGGCCCTGCCTTCCTCCAGCCTGCGCGCATCCTCGTCCTCGGCGCGGGCAACGGTCAACGGGTCGCGCAGCACCGTCGCTTCCGCGGCTGCAGCCTGCGGCTCGGCTCCCTGCGCCTCGGCCGCCTGCACCAGCGGCAGCCGCCATACGATGCCGGCATCGCCCGCCAGCGTGGTCTGCGGCGCATACAGCGGATTGCTGCCCAGGCTGTCGTTCAGCAGCGCGACGATGGCCTCGCGGTTGCGCCGGGTCTGGTTGGTGCGCAGCACGGCCGCGCCCTGCTCGGCCAGCATCGCGGTGGCGGCGGCGAACACCCGCGGCTCGGCGCGGCGGAAACGGTAGATCGACTGCTTGGGATCGCCGACGATGAACACGCTGGGCTGGGACGCCTCGTCGCCATAGGCCGACAGCCAGGCGCGCACGATGCTCCATTGCAGCGGGTTGGTGTCCTGGAACTCGTCGAGCAGGATGTGGCTGTAGCGGGCATCCAGGCGGCCCTGCAAGTAGGCCGCATGCTCCTCGCTGTTGAGCAGCCGCCAGGCCTGCCATTCAAGGTCGGAAAAATCGAACACGCGGCGCTCGGCCTTCAGCGCCTGGTAACGCTCGAGATAAGCGGCGCCGACGGTAAACAGCGCTTCGTTCAGCGCCAGCACCATGCCTTCCCGGCTGCGCCGCTGCAGGCCCCAGAGCGCAGTCGCGAGCGTGCCGCACAGCAGCTCGAACATGGCGACGCCGCCGTCGCCCAGCTCGCGCTCGATCGCCGCCAGCAGCTTGCCGCGCCTGTGGTCATGACCCTTGGGCTCGCCCTTGTCGTCGCAGAACTGCGCAAGCAGCTGCTCGAATGCGGGCAGCGACGGCCCCTCGCTCATCGCCTGCTCGATCAGCCCGGCGCGTTCGACGTTGCGCTTGGCGCCTTGTCCCAGCAGCGCGGCGACCTGCCAGATGGTCTGCTGCAAAAGCTCGCTGTCCCAGACCGACAGGCGCGGGTCAGGCTCGTCGGCGCCGCACTGCGCGCGCAGCCAGGACAGCGGGTCGCCGGCCTTGTTTGCGGCCCACCATTCGGCGCGCTTGCCGGCGAAGGCCTCGATCAGGCGGCGCGTGTTCCAGTCGCCGACCTGGTCGTAGAGCGCCAGCAGCGCGGCGCGCACCGGCGCCATGTCGGGCTCGTCGAGCGACTGCATCAGGCCGTTGTACGCATCGGTCATCAGCTCGCCGCTGTTCTCGGCCATCGCATAGCCGTGCGGCACGTCCGACGACAGCGGCGCCAGCTGGAGCAGGCGCGCGAACCAGCTGTGGAAGGTGTCGATCGACAGCGACTGTCCGCAGGACAGCACGCGTTCATACAGGCCGCGCGCAAGCGGCATCGCCTCGGCCAGCTCGCGCTCCTGCACGCCGCGCTCGACCAGCAGCATGCGCACCGCCGCATCGGACTGCAGCGCCAGGTCGCGCAGCAGCAGCATCAGCCGCTCGCGCATTTCCTGCGCGGCCTTGCGGGTGAACGTGATGGCAAGCAGTTCGGACGGCTCGGCGCCCGCCAGCAGCAGACGCAGCATGCGCGCGACCAGCAGCCAGGTCTTGCCGCTGCCGGCGCAGGCTTCCACCGCGACCGAGCGCGCGGGGTCGCAGGCGACGGCGATGAAGCGGCCGGCGTCGACCGCGTCGCCATCGATCTCGTAAGCGCGGGCCGCCATCACCAGGCGCCCTTGCGGCACAGGCCGCGCACTTCGCAGTACTGGCAGACGCTCCCGGCGCCGTTGGCCGGCAGCGGCGCGCCGTCGGCGACGGCGGCCATGCTGGCCAGGATATGCGCGCGCAGCGCCTGCTGCGACTCGGCATAGCGCGGCGCCTCGGCCTCGCCGGCCTTGTCGCGGGTGGGTTCCAGCGCGACATAGCTGGCGCTGGCGACCGGCTCGTCCGACAGCAGGCCGTAGAACGCCAGCTGGTGATCCTCGCCATCCTTGAGCTTGCTGCGCAGGCTGGCGGCGTCGCGGGTCTTGTAGTCCAGCACCGCGCGCTCGCCGCCGGCATTGCAGTCGATGCGGTCGATGCGCCCGTGCAGCGTGACGCTGCCGCCGCCCCATTCCAGCGTCCTCTCGAAACGGCGTTCGCCCATCACGAACTGCCATCCCTGCGCCTCGCGTTCATTGGCCCAGGCCAGGTAGGCCGGCAGGGCTTTCTGCCAGCGCGCGTAATACGCGATGACGGCGCTGTTTCTCGCCAGCGCCTCGTTGAACACCTGGTCGGTGCATTGCCGCAGCAGGCCTTCGCGCTGCTCCTGCGGCACCGCGCCGGCCAGCAGCGCGCCGTGATAGGCATGCAGCACCCGGTGCAGCCAGTCGCCGTAGTCGCGCTTTTCGGGCATGTCGGAAAACTCGTCGAGGCCGGCCAGGCCCAGCATGCGGGTTGCGAAAAACTGGTACGGGCAGGCGATGAAACTGTTGTAGCCGCTGGCCGAGAGCCGCTGCGGCAGCAGCGCCGGGGCCGACGGCGCCGGCGGCGACGGCGGCGACGCGCGCAGGCGCCGCGGCGTGGACTCGACCTGGTGCGTGCGCAGCTCGCCCAGGCCGGCGCGCGCCAGGCTCAGCTGCAGCCGTTCTATCCAGACGCTGACGGGATTGGGCTCGCCGTCTTGCTGCGCCTGCCAGGACAGCACGACCGCCGGATTGGCCTGGAGCAGGCCGGCGAAGTCGCGCAGCTGCTGGCGCTGGCGGCTCTCGCGGGTCGGCAGGCCAAGCTCGCGCCGCACCGCGTTGGCAAAGAACAGCGATTCGTTCTGCGCCGACGGCAGGTGCCGGGCGTCGGCCCCGACCAGCAGCACCGCGTCGAAGCTGCGCAGCCGGGCGGCCGCCAGCGGCAGCATCAGCACGCGGTCGTCCACCGCCGGCGCGATGAAGGGCGTGGCTTCCATCTGCAGGCCGACCAGCGCCCGCCACTCGCTGAAGGAAAAGGCCGGCGTCACCGCCGCCGACTCGGCGTCGAGCTGGTCCAGCATGCGCACCACCTGGACGCCGGCGGCGTCGGCTTCGAGCACGTCGCGCATTTCCAGCTCGACCATCGCGGCGTCGGTCACCTTCACCCAGTCGTTCAGCGACTTGCGTCCGGTGAAACGCTGCGCCAGCTGCTGCATCTGCGAGACCGCCGCATGCGCCGACGGCACGGCGCGCAACGCCAGGCGCACCGCGTCCCAGCCGCCGGCGACGTTGGCCGCGCGCAGCGCCAGCTCGGCTTCCAGCACCAGCGCGGGCTTGTCGGCATGGTCGGCCAGCACGAACGGCGATTTCAGCAGGTCCAGCAGCGCCGGCGTGCGGGCGCGCGTCGCGACCACCTCGAACCATGCGTGCAGCGATGCCGCGGCGCGCGTGGTGGATAGCTTCCAGCCGGTCTCGTCGGTCACCATGACCTGCGCCCGTTCCAGCAGCGCCCGGATGCGGCGGGCGACCACGCGGTCCTGGGCGACGATGGCGACATGGCTGCGGCCCCCGGCCAGCCAGCCCAGCACGGTGCGCGCGCCGCTGACGGCCTCGTCCTCCATGCTGGTTGCGGCCAGCACCGACACCTGCGGCAATGGCTGCGGCGCGACGCGCGCGGCCTCCTCGCCGGCGTCGGACAGCACTTCGGGCCAGGCCGCGGCGCAAACCGGCGCCACGGCGTCGCGGCGCCAGTCGGGCAGCACGGTCAGGACCGGCTGCCGCTCCGCGCATGCGGCCAGGAAAGCGCGCTCGCAGGCGTCGGGCTCGCTTCCGGCGATCCAGACCAGCGGTTCCTTCAGCCGGCCAGCCAGCAGCAGCATCCGGCTGAAGCGGTCGGTGCAGCCTTCGTTGTGGTCGAGCTGGTTTTTCCACAGGCTCCAGACCATCTGGCCCTCGTCCGACAGCAGCGCCTGCGCCGAGGGCGGCAGCTGCGCCAGCGCGGCCTGCCACAGCGCATCGGTCGCTTCGATGCTGTCGCGTATCGCCGGCAGCAGCGTGCAGTTGAGTTCGTCGAACAGGGTCAGCAGGGTTTCGGCCAGCGGCAGCAGGTCGGTGTTGCGGCGCGCGCTGAACAGCTTCTTGAGCCAGGCGTTCTCGCGCAGCTGCGCATACAGCGTCATCAGGCGTTCGCTGCCGCCCTGCTGCGGCCGGCTGCTGTCCGGCGGCAGCAGGTCGAGCCAGGCCGCCATGGTGCCGGTGCGCGGCGGGATCAGCGCCGGGCCCAGCCGCGCGACCAGCGCGCGCTGCAGCAGCCTGCCGTGCGCGAAGCCGGGCGCCAGCACCCGCAGCCCCGACAGGTCGAGCGGACTGCGCCTTTCCGGCAGTACTTCCTGCGCATGCGCAATGAGCGCATCGGCCATGGACGGCCAGAATGCGGGGTCGGAGGGAAGCAGCAGCGTACGGTTGGGCATTAAGGAAAAACCGGGAGGATGATCAGGGCACAGCGCATTTTAGGCGAGCCCCGTGGAAATCCGGTAGGACTGTCACACAAATCTTGAAAATCGGTTATGATTTCCAGAAATCCCGCCGCAGCACCTCTTGCCACCCCGCTTCTAACTTGATTTTGCATGTCTCGTCCACAACTGCTTACTGCATTAAGTCAGCGTGCAGCGCAGGTCCGGAGCAGGCTCGGCGATCCGCACTGCAGCGTCCATTCCCTTATCCCCGCACCATGAGGAAACCATGAGCGAAAACATTAAATACATTACCGACTCCTCCTTCGATGCCGACGTGCTGAAGTCCGACAAACCGGTGCTGGTCGACTTCTGGGCCGAATGGTGCGGTCCGTGCAAGATGATTGCGCCCATCCTTGAAGAAGTAGCCAAGGAATACGACGGCAAGATCCAGATCGCCAAGATGGACGTCGACGCCAACCAGGCCGTGCCGGCCCAGTTCGGCATCCGCGGCATCCCGACGCTGATCCTGTTCAAGAATGGCGAAGTCGCCGCGCAGAAAGTCGGCGCGCTCGGCAAGGGTCAGCTGACCTCGTTCATCGACAGCAACATCTGATGTATTAAGCCGCAGCGGTGCCCTGCACCGCTGCATTTAACGACTACTTCCACGCAGTTCCCTCCCCCACCTTTTACCTTCCCATCCCGGGACACATACTCATGCATTTATCTGAACTCAAGGCGCTGCACGTCTCCGCCCTGCTCGAAATGGCGATCGGCCTGGACATCGACAATGCGGCCCGCCTGCGCAAGCAGGAGCTGATGTTCGCGATCCTGAAGAAGCGCGCCAAGTCCGGCGAGCAGATTTTCGGCGACGGCGCCCTCGAAGTGCTGCCGGACGGCTTCGGCTTCCTGCGTTCGCCCGACGCCAGCTACATGGCCTCGACCGACGACATCTATATCTCGCCGTCGCAGATCCGCCGCTTCAACCTGCACACCGGCGACTCGATCGAAGGCGAAGTGCGCACGCCGAAAGACGGCGAACGCTATTTCGCGCTGGTCAAGGTCGACAAGGTCAACGGCGAGTCGCCCGAGGCGTCCAAGCACAAGATCCTGTTCGAGAACCTGACGCCGCTGCACCCGAACAAGCCGCTGATGCTCGAGCGCGAGATGCGCGGCGAGGAAAACATCACCGGCCGCATCATCGACATGATCGCACCCATCGGCAAGGGCCAGCGCGGCCTGCTGGTGGCGTCGCCGAAGTCCGGCAAATCGGTGATGCTGCAGCACATCGCGCATGCGATTACCGCGAACCACCCGGACATAGTGCTGATCGTGCTGCTGATCGACGAGCGGCCCGAGGAAGTGACGGAAATGCAGCGCTCGGTGCGCGGCGAAGTGGTGGCGTCGACCTTCGACGAACCCGCCACGCGCCACGTGCAGGTCGCCGAGATGGTGCTGGAGAAAGCCAAGCGCCTGGTCGAGATGAAGAAGGACGTCGTGATCCTGCTGGACTCGATCACCCGCCTGGCCCGCGCCTACAACACCGTGATCCCGGCGTCGGGCAAGGTGCTGACCGGCGGCGTCGACGCCAATGCGCTGCAGCGCCCGAAGCGTTTCTTCGGCGCAGCCCGCAACATCGAGGAAGGCGGCTCGCTGACCATCATCGCGACCGCGCTGATCGAGACCGGCAGCCGGATGGACGACGTGATCTACGAGGAATTCAAGGGCACCGGCAACATGGAAGTGCACCTGGAGCGCCGCCTGGCCGAAAAGCGGGTCTACCCGTCCATCAACCTCAACAAGTCCGGCACCCGCCGCGAGGAACTGCTGATCAAGCCCGACCAGCTGCAGAAGATCTGGGTGCTCAGGAAACTGCTCTACAGCATGGACGAGATCGAGGCGATGGAGTTCATCCTCGACAAGATGAAGGCGACCAAGAACAATGCCGAATTCTTCGACATGATGCGGCGCGGAAATTCCTGATTTCCGCTGCGCCATTCCCAAAGGGCGCTTGCTTCGGCAAGCGCCTTTTTCATGGGCGAACCGGCTTTCCTGCCGCCATCCATTTTCAGGGTATAATCCTGCCTCCAATTTCCGGCAAGTGATCGACAATCGGGTCAAGAAGCAGTGAGACCGACGAAGTGACGATTGGCTACCTATCCCACCGAGGCATACATGAAGACCGATATCCACCCAAATTACCGCGAAGTCCTGTTCCACGACGTTTCCAGCGACTTCAAGTTCATCACCCGCTCCACGCTGTCCACGCGTGAAAAAATGGAATACGAAGGCAAGGAATACCCGCTCGTGAAGATCGAGGTGTCGTCCGAGTCGCATCCGTTCTACACCGGCAAGCACAAGATCGTCGACACCGCCGGCCGCGTCGAGAAATTCCGCCAGAAATTCGGCAAGGTCGGTTCCAAGACCGCCGTGGCAGAGTCAGAGTAATTTCCCCGCCCGGGCCAGAAAGGCAGCTTCGGCTGCCTTTTTCATGTGCGCCACGCAGATGAGCCGCCGGTGACGTCGCCCGGCTGGATGCATACCTTTCTACAGCACCGATGAAGCCTGTCCGCCTTCCCGCTTCCGCCACCCTCGCGCTGCCGCGCTGGGGCCTGGTCGCCCTGTGCCTGCTCTACATCCTGCCGGGACTGATCCGGCGCGACCCGTGGAAGAGCGACGACGCCGCCGGCTTCGGCATCATGTGGACCATGGCGCGCGGCGGCTGGCAGGACTGGCTGCTGCCGCATATCGCCGGCCTGCAGGTGCCCGGCGAAGGGCCGCTGGCATTCTGGCTGGGCGCGCTGTTCATCCACCTGTTCGGCTGGCTGCTGGGCGACGCGCTCGCCGCCCGCATCGCCACCATCGGTTTCTTCCTGATCGGCGCGCTGTCGGTCTGGTATTCCACCTACCTGCTCGGGCGACGCGCCGAGACCCAGCCGATCCGGCTGGCCTTCGGCGGACAGCCCGAAGCACGCGACTACGGCCGCACGCTGGCCGACGGCGCGCTGCTGATCTACCTCGGCTGCCTGGGCCTGCTGCTGCGCAGCCACGAGACCACGGCCGAGGCGCTGCAGATTTCCCTGATCGCCTTTGCCGTCTATGCCAGCGTGCGCCTGTTCGAGTCGCAGTCGCTGCGCGCGGCCCTCATGCTCGGCACGACGCTGGGCCTGCTGGTGCTCACGCGCGGCTGGCTGGCGCCGCTTGCGATGTGGAGCGCGCTGGTGCTGGCCTCGCCGCGCCACGGCGACCGGCTGCTGCAGCGGCTGACCCTGGTCGCGCTGCCGATGGGCTTCGCGATCGGCGCCATCTGGCCGCTGCTCAACGCGCTGTTCCTGCCCTACGGCGTCAACCCGACACAATCCTGGCTGGAATGGAATGCGGCGCAGCTGGCGCTGCCGTCGACGCACAGCCTGGTGTATTTCCTCAAGTACAGCATCTGGTTCGCCTGGCCGGCATGGCCATTTGCCGGCTGGGCGCTGTATGCATGGCGGCAGCAGCATGCGGCGCTGCATGTCCGGCTGCCGCTGGCGCTCGTCGCCGCCTTCACGCTGCTGGCGCTGTGCAGCCCGCACGGCGAGGAAGGCGTGCTGCTGCCGCTGCTGCCGCCGATGGCCATCCTCGCCGCCTTCGGGCTGCCGACGATGAAGCGCGGCGCGATCAACGCGGTGGACTGGTTCGCGATGATGACGCTGTCCACCTGCGCCGGTTTCATCTGGGTCGGCTGGATCGCCAAGCAGACCGGCTGGCCGGCCCAGATCGCGCGCAACGCGTTCAAGCTCGCGCCCGGCTTCAAGCCCGAATTCAACCTGCTCGCGATGCTGATCGCGGCGGCGGCCACGGTGGGCTGGATCATGCTGGTGCGGTGGCGCATCGCCCGCCATCCGTCGGTGCTGTGGCGCGCGGTGGTGCTGTCGTCGGGCGGCGTGATCCTGTGCTGGCTGCTGCTAATGACGCTGTGGCTGCCCTGGCTGAACTACGGCAAGAGCTATGCGGGCGTGAGCCACCAGATCGGCGAGAAGCTGCCGGACTCGGGCTATTGCGTCGACACCAATGTCGGCCCGGCGCAGCGCGCGTCCTTCGCCTATTTCGGCCAGGTCGAGTTCTCCCGTTTCGGCAACCATGACTGCGAATACCTGCTGCTGCAGGACAGCGGCCACAGCCCGCTGATCACCAAGGACGCCGAGGGCAGCCTGCACCTGCTGTGGGAAGGTCGGCGTCCATCCGACCGCGACGAACGCTACCGGCTCTACCGGCGCGGGACCCGATGACGGCAGCCGTCGAAAGCCACGGCTCGCGCAGCCGCCGCATCGGCGCGCTCGCCTGGCCGCTGCTGGTCGGACAGCTGGCGGTGATCGCCAACGGCGTCATCGACACAGCGATGACCTCGCGCTTCTCGTCCGCCGACCTGGCCGCGCTGGCGGTGGGCGCATCGATCTACGTCAGCTCCTTCGTCGGCCTGTCCGGCGTGCTGCAGGCAGTGTCGCCCATCATCGGCCAGCTCTACGGCGCCCGCAAATACGGCGAGATCGGCTACGAGATCAAGCAGAGCATCTGGCTCGCGCTGTTCCTGTGCGTGGCCGGCTTCGTGCTGCTGCTGTTTCCGCAGCCGCTGCTGGCGCTGGCCCATGCATCGCCCGAGACCGCCGAGAAGGTCACGCTCTACCTGCGCATCCTCGCGCTGGCGCTGCCTGCCACGCTGGGCTTTCGCATCTACGGCTCGCTCAACACCGCGCTGTCGCGGCCCAAGATGGTGATGGCGATACAGGTCGGCACGCTGCTGCTGAAAATCCCGCTGAACATGCTTTTCATTTTCGGCGGCCTGGGGCTGCCGGCGATGGGCGGGCCGGGCTGCGCGGTGGCCACGGCCATCGCGGCCTGGATGGCGGTCGCCGCGGGCCTGGTGCTGCTCAAGGGCGACAGCTTCTACACGCCGTTCCGCCTGTTCGGGACCGGCTTCGTCGCGCCGCACTGGAAGGCGCAGAAGGCGTTTTTGAAGCTGGGCATCCCGATGGGCCTGTCCTACCTGATCGAGGTCACCGCCTATACCTTCATGGCGTTGTTCATCGCGCGCATCGGCAACACGGCTGTCGCGAGCCACCAGGTGACCGCCAACTTCGGCACGGTGCTCTACATGCTGCCGCTGTCGATCGCCAATGCCACCGGCACGCTGGTCGCGCAGGCGCTCGGCGCGAAGCACCTGGATGAAGCCCGCCGCATCGGCCATGCCGGCATCCGGCTGGCGGCGCTGGCCTCGGTGACGGTCGGCGTGCTGGTCTGGCTGTTTCGCGGCGCCATCATCCGCGCCTATACGCCAGACGAGGCGGTCATCGCGGCAGCCATGCCGCTGTTCCTGTTCATTGCGTTCTACCAGCTGTTCGACTCGGTGCAGGTGACCACGGCCTTCGTGCTGCGGGCCTACAAGGTGGCGGTGGTGCCGACCGTGATCTATGCAGTGGCGCTGTGGGGCGTGGGCCTGGCCGGCGGCTACCTGATGGGACTGGATCCGCTGGGCATCGCGCCGGCGGCGCTTCGCGGCGCGGCCGGCTTCTGGCTCGGCAACAGCGCCAGCCTCGGGCTGGTGGCGATCGGTCTGCTGTGGTACCTGCTGCGGGTGGAACGGCGGGCCGCGGCCGGCGCCTAGGCAATCTCCGGCCCGGCACGCATTTTCAGCCGCCGGGAAGGCATGCAGCGCCGCCGGATCCTTTCGAGCGACCGACGCTACTGACGTGGCCCTATCCCTGAAGACCACGCCATGCAACCCGCTTCCACCAGACCTTGCCGCGCCCTCGCAATGCACCAGACTCGCACATCGATTGCGGACCTGCCGGACGATATCCTCCCGATCATCTTCAGCAAACTGCCAGGGCAGGATGTGCGCCTGCTTCCCCTGCTCAGCAGTCGATTCCAGCGCCTTTCCGAGCCGGCGATCCAGGCCATGGCGGCAAGCATGCTTCACGCCGCGCTCCCTCTGACAACGCCGGCTGACTGGCAAAAGCTGTCGCGCGTCCTGAAAATGCATGCGCATCACATCACGCTGGACAACTGGAAGGGCTTTCTCGGCGCCGTGGCCGATGCGGGAGGCAGCACCGTGCTGGTGCAACTGCTGTTGCTGGCGCCGTCGGTCGGCGCAGGAGATGCGGACATCGCGCGATTCACCGGCGACATGCCGCTCCAGCTCGATCAGCAGGATCTTCCCTTCCTGAAGGAATTGAACGCAACACGCCGCATCGGGAATAGCTCGAGCATCCAGGTCGTATCGAACACCGCCGGAAACCAGCTGGCGCAAAAAATAATTGCCAGCGGCCTGGCCCACCAGTTCCGCTCCGAAGGCAAGCGCGGCAATTCATCGGCGGGCGACCAGGCGCCGTCATGCATGCCGGCAGGCCGGACCACCCTGGCCGCGGCCCTTGAGCAATTGACGCCGCTGGAATTCGCTGGCGCGCTCTGGCATGCGGGCGCATGGGACCAGCGGGATGCAGGCATCAACGCATGGATAAGGGGGATGGTCGGCGCGCACCTGAAAAAATGCGCGGGAAGCCAGGAAATCGCGAAGCTCAACCTGCGCTGCTACATATCCGACCCGGAAAGGAAAGCCCCGTGGTTCGAGATGCTGGCCGCGACAGGCGAACTCGGGCCGGCCCCGGGCGCAAGACCTTATCTCGGCACCCTGTTCAGCCAATTCTTCGAATACGCCACGCGCGACAACCCGGCTATCCCGTGGCGCGAACAAGTGCCCGCCTTCGCCCGCTGCGCGCTGATCGCAATGGCCTCCGAAACGCCAGCCGGGAAAGGAGAATTTTCCTTTTCGAAAACACTGGTCAACTGCAGGTTCATTACAAGGAAGGAGGCGCAGGATTTTGTCAGGAAGCTTGAAAAGCGCGCCCCCGGGTCGATGCCGCTTGCAGCCGCGGTCAGGCAATGGATGGAAGACCGTCGCGCGCAGTGAACGCGAACAGCGTTTTACATGGCCGATGCAAGCCTTCAGGACGGCCCAACCGGGACCGCGCCGGTTGACCCTGGCCGCCGGCGGCAGCCGGAGCGGTGAACCTCACCCCGGCCGGCCGGCAAGCGGGTTCTCCCGGGACGGGCTGCCTGGCCCTATACCCCGCCGACGTCCGCCAGCAGGCGGTGCGCCAGCGCCTTGGCCTCTTCCAGCGCCTCTTCCGGCGTTTCCGACACGCCATTGACCATTTGCGGCGCATTGTCTTCGGAAGGGCTGCCCATCCGGGTCAGAAGCACAACGCCCTGGAACGTGCCATCGGGCAGGCGCTGGATATCCGCTTCCGCTTTCCAGTCGAGCTTGGTATAGGTCACTGCTGCCATAGGGGTTTTCCTGTCGTTGATGGGAATAAAATCATCGCCCGGCATGTTTGCGTCCGGTCAAGGGACACGCGATGCCGTGCATGCATGATGGCCTGCGTCAGAACTCGTGATTGTCGAGCGCCCGCCGGGCACGTTGTTGGGCAGCTTCCAGCGCCGAACGTTCATCGGGATGGATGCCTGCCGGGATATAGGTCTCGGCCACTTCAGGTTCGCGCGTCAGGCGAACGAAGACCTGGGCTTCGTACGTGCCGTCGGGCATGAGCCTGACGTCGGTACGGGCGACATGGGTGCCGCTCTGCAAGGTGTTTCCAGCCATTCGGTTCTCCTGTATGAGGCTAGCTCGGATTAGGGTCGGGGACCGGGTCCTCGTCCGGTCCCGGCACGCCGGGAACCGGGGTGGAATCGTCCTCTTCCAGCGGTTCATTGTCCGGATGGGGTATGGGCGCCCTATGCATGAAAGCCTCGTGGTCAGGTTGGATGAAAATCCTAGCATGCCCTCTCCGGGTCTTCTTGCGCTCAATCACGCAGCAGGACAGGCCGGCCTTGCATGCTTTGTTCGGTGGCGTACCGATCCGTTCATGCTGCAGGTGCACAATGATTGCAGACACTTTTTCCGGGAAACGTACCATGGTCAGGATGAAATTTTCGATCGAGCTGGCGTATGAGATCTTCGACCGCTCCGCCGACTTCATATTCAATATCGAGGCAGCGCAGACGCCGCACCAGACCGTCGTCTCCGAGAAACTGGATGTCAGCCAGCAGGTCCGGCAGGATTCCTACACCGACCAGCGCCTGGCGGCCCGCTTCCTGCGGCTGCAGGCGGCCGCCGGCCCGCTGACCGTGCGCTACGAAGCGACGGTGGACATCAACCACCATGCCGCCTCGCCGACCGCGCTGCAGGAAATGCCGATTTCCACACTGCCGCTGGAGGCGCTGCCGTATATCGTGCCGAGCCGCTACTGCCAGTCTGACCGGCTGCAGAAGTTCGCCACCGCCGAGTTCGGCATGCTGCCGCGCGGCTACGGACGGGTGAAAGCCATCCAGGAATGGGTACGCAACCATGTCAAATTCCAGAGCGGCAGTTCCAACGGCAGCACCTCGGCGATGGACACCATCATCGAGCGTGGCGGCGTCTGCCGCGATTTCGCCCATCTGATGATTGCGCTGTGCCGCGCAGTCAACATCCCGGCGCGCTTCGTCTCGGGCATCGACTACGGCGCCGACCCTTCGCTCGGGCCGACCGACTTCCATGCCTATGTCGAGGTCATGCTCAGCGGCCGCTGGTACCTGTTCGACCCGAGCGGCGTGTCGCCGCCTATGGGCCTGGTCCGGCTGGGCACCGGCCGGGACGCCGCCGATGCCGCATTCGCCACGGTCTTCGGCATGGTGCGCTCGGCGCCGCCCGTGATCCAGATCGAAGCGATCACCGACGGCGGCGGCCAGCTGGTGATGCCGGCAATCTGCGACGACCTGCTGTCCACCAGCGGGCTGGAGACGGAAACGGCTGCCTGAGCCTCAGGGCGCCGGCAGCGCGAAGGTCAGGTTGCCCCAGAAGCTGTCCCAGTCCGCGTTCGGCGCATCCTTGGCCGGGGTCATGTGGACGACGCTGACCATCCATTCGCCTGCGTAAGGCAGGCTGAGCGCGACTTCGCCGGCGGCGTCGGTCCTGGCCTTGATCAGCAATAACTGGCTGTCATGCTTGTGCCAGCCCTTGACCAGCGCATTGGCCAGCGGCCGGTTCTCGAAAGTCAGGCGAAAGCGCAGCGTGCTGCCCGGCCGCGCCGCATACGGATCGGACAGCGCGGTAATTTCCAGCCGCTGGCCGGTCCGCACCGCATAGGTGTCGTCGGAAACGCCGCCCGACTTCAGCAGGGACTTCACATGGCGCCGGTAGCGCTCGCGGCCGGGCGCAGCGGCCTTGCCGGCCGCTTCGCGCTGCTCGATCACGTAGTCGAGCCCTTCATCGTGAAGATAGGCCTGGAATTTATCCACTGACAGCGTAAAGGTAATCGGCTGGCTGTCGAAGGCGATCAGGTGCGAGCCGGCATTGGCGATCGGCACGTCCAGCCGCGGCAGCGCGGTCCTGCGCGGCAGGCGCGGCATCAGGTCGACGACCGAACCCGCCGAATAATGCCGCAGCGCAGCGGTGCGCTCATCCACCAGCGGCGTCAGTTCCCCATCGAAATTTTCCCCGACATGCAGTGAAATGGCCGCGCTTGCGCCTGCCGCCGGCGTGAACGGCTGCGCCTCCAGCCAGAATTCATGGCCGTGGGCCAGTGGCGCCAGAACGGCGAAAAGAGTAGCCAGCAGGCCGGTTTTGAGTCTGGTTCGCATGGGTTGGCGGGCAGTGAAGGAGTCGGAGTGCCGCAACTATTGCATATTGCCGGCGCGGACACATTGCCTGCGGACAAAGCCGTTTTGCCGGCGGTATGCCGGTTCGCCGCTTCGCCAGTGGCCGCAGGCAGCCGGCACCGGCGAATATTCCTGCGCAAAAAAAACGCCCCGCAGCAGCGGGGCGTTTTCAATCAGCGGCAAACCGGTTACTTGGCGGCCATCAGCGCAACCGTGGTGTCGAGCATGCGGTTCGAGAAACCCCACTCGTTGTCATACCACGACGACACCTTCACCAGGCGGCCCGACACCTTGGTCAGGGTCGAGTCGAAGTTGCTCGACGCCGGGTTGTGGTTGAAGTCGACCGACACCAGCGGCTCGGTCTGGTAGGTCAGGATGCCCTTGAGCGCGCCTTCGGACGCTTCCTTCATGATGCTGTTGATCTCGTCCACCGTGGTGTCGCGCTTGGCGATGAAGGACAGGTCGACGATGGACACGTTGATGGTCGGCACGCGGATCGCGTAGCCGTCCAGCTTGCCGTTGAGTTCGGGCAGCACCAGGCCCACCGCGGCGGCGGCGCCGGTCTTGGTCGGGATCATGCTCATCGTGGCGGAACGGGCGCGGCGCAGGTCCTCGTGCATCACGTCGGTCAGCACCTGGTCGTTGGTGTACGCATGGACCGTGGTCATCAGGCCGTTTTCCAGGCCGATCTTGTCGTTCAGCGGCTTGACCAGCGGGGCCAGGCAGTTGGTCGTGCAGGATGCGTTGGAAATCACGGTGTCGGACGCCTTGAGCACGGCATGGTTGACGCCGTAGACGATGGTCGCGTCGACGTCCTTGCCGCCCGGCGCCGAGATGATGACCTTCTTCGCGCCGCCCTTCAGGTGGGCCGACGCCTTTTCCTTGGTGGTGAAGAAGCCGGTGCATTCCAGCACCACGTCCACGCCCAGCTCGCCCCATGGGATCTCGGCCGGATTGCGCTGCGCGAAGACGCGGATGCGGTCGCCGTTGACGACCATGAAGTCGCCGTCGACTTCCACGGTGCCCGGGAACTTGCCGTGCGCGGTGTCATAGCGGGTCAGGTGGGCGTTCGACTTGGCGTCGCCCAGGTCGTTGATCGCGACGATCTGGATGTCGTTTTTCTTGCCGCCTTCGTAGTGCGCGCGCAGCACATTGCGGCCGATGCGGCCGTAACCGTTGATTGCAACCTTGATGGTCATTTTTTATCTCCAGGACAGTTTAAGCAAATCGAATTTTTGGCCCGGCGTCGCCGCCGGCCGCGGGTTCAGGCTCAGGCCAGCACCATCTTGACGGCATCCACCACTTTTTCGGTCGTGAAGCCGAAGTGCTTGAACAGCACATTCGCCGGCGCGGATTCGCCAAAGGTGTCGATGCCGATGACCGCGCCTTCAAGGCCGACATACTTGTACCAGAAGTCGGATACGCCGGCTTCGATCGCGACACGCGGCACGCCTTTGGTCAACACGCTGGCCTTGTAGGCAGCGTCCTGGCGGTCAAAGACGTCGGAGCAGGGCATCGACACGATGCGCGCCGCCACGCCCTGCTGCGCCAGCGCATCGGCCGCCTTGACCGCCAGTTCGATTTCCGAACCGGTCGCGATCAGGATGATTTTCGCATCCGGCGCGTCGCGCAGCACATAGCCGCCGCGCGCGATATCGGCCACCTGCGCATCGCTGCGCTGCTGGAACGGCAGGTTCTGGCGCGAGAAGATCAGCGTGGACGGGCCGGCCTTGCGCTTGACGGATTCCGCCCAGGCAACCGCGGACTCGACCGTGTCGCAAGGACGCCAGTTGTCCAGGTTCGGGATCAGCCGCAGGCTGGACACGTGCTCGACCGCCTGGTGCGTCGGGCCGTCCTCGCCGAGGCCGATCGAATCGTGGGTGAACACGAACAGCGTGCGGATCTTCATCAGCGCGGCCATGCGCAGCGCATTGCGGCTGTAGTCGGAGAACGTCAGGAAGGTCGCGCCGAACGGGATGAAGCCGCCATGCAGCGTGATGCCGTTCATGATGGCGCTCATGCCGAATTCGCGTACGCCGTAATTGATATGGTTGCCCGGCTGGTTGGCGCGGACGGCCACCGATTCCTTCCAGTTGGTCAGGTTGGAGCCGGTCAGGTCGGCCGAGCCGCCGAGGAACTCCGGCAGCACCTGCGCCAGCGCCTGGATCGCATTCTGGCTGGCCTTGCGGGTCGCGATGGTTTCCTGCTTTTCGATGCAGCTGGCGAGATAGCTGCGCACGGTCTCGTCGAAGTTGGCCGGCAGTTCGCCCTTCATCCGGCGCTGCAGTTCGGCCGCTTCCTGCGGATAGGCTTCCCGGTACAGCGCGAACTGCTTGTTCCAGTCGTCCTCGACGCGGGCGCCTTCCTTACGGGCGTCCCAGTCGGCATAGACGTCGGCCGGGATCTCGAACGGCTGCTCGGACCAGCCCAGCGCCTCACGGGTCAGGCCGATTTCCTTGTCGCCGAGCGCGGCGCCGTGGACCTTGTCGCTGCCCTGCAGCGTCGGCGCGCCCTTGCCGATCACGGTCTTGCAGCAGATCAGCGTCGGCTTGCCGGCGTCGCGCGCCTGGCGGATCGCGCCGTCGACCGCGTCGACGTCATGGCCGTCGACGCCGCGGATCACGTTCCAGCCATAGGCCTCGAAACGCTTGGGCGTGTCGTCGCTGAACCAGCCTTCGACCTTGCCGTCGATGGAAATGCCGTTGTCGTCATACAGCACGATCAGCTTGGACAGGCCCAGCGTGCCGGCCAGCGAGCAGGCTTCGTGGGAAATGCCCTCCATCAGGCAGCCGTCGCCGGTAAACACGTAGGTGTTGTGGTCGACGATGTCCATGCCGGGCCGGTTGAAATGCGCGGCCAGCAGCTTTTCGGCGAGCGCCATGCCGACCGCGTTGGCCAGGCCCTGGCCCAGCGGGCCGGTGCTGGTCTCGACGCCCGGCGTGATTTCGTATTCGGGATGGCCCGGCGTCTTCGAATGCAGCTGGCGGAAGTTGCGGATCTCGTCCATCGACAGTTCGTGGCCGGTCAGGTGCAGCAGCGCGTACAGCAGCATGGAGCCGTGGCCGTTTGACAGCACGAAGCGGTCGCGGTTGATCCAGCGCGGGTTGGCCGGATTGTGGCGGTAATGACGGCTCCACAGGGCTACTGCGATCTCCGCCATGCCCATCGGCATCCCGGGGTGGCCGGAATTGGCTTTTTGCACGGCGTCCATTGCCAGCGCACGGATTGCATTGGCCATTCTGTTCGAGGAGGAGAGTGAAGTCATGATCGCTAAGGGTAGTGGAGGAGGCGCGGCGCACGCGCGGGCCTTGCTGCAAAGCCGCATATTTTAGCAGACTGATGTACGCGACCGTAGTTCCCGGTTGCGCCAAACCATTGCCTGCCGGTAAATATCCGCCCCGGCACGGGCGGGATGAGCCGACCGCCCGTGACAGCATGGCAAGCCTGGCCTAGAATCGTTCGCCCACCATCGATGGAAAGACCATGCCCCGATTTTATTGCCCTGAACCGCTGGTTGTCGGCGCCACGATCACGCTGCCGGATGCCATCGCGCACCATCTGCACGTCCTGCGGATGGAGACCGGGGCGCAGGTCACCTTGTTCGACGGCACCGGCGGCGAGTATGCGGCATCCCTGACCAGCCTGGAGAAGCGCCGCGCCACGGCCGAAGTCAAGCTGTTCACGCCGCGCGAAGCCGAGCTGCCGCATGCGATCACGCTGGCGCAGGCGCTGCCGGAGGGCAGCAAGATGGAATGGATCATCGAGAAGGCAGTCGAACTCGGCGCCACCGCGATCCAGCCGCTGGCCGCGCAGCGCTGCGTCGTGCGCCTGTCCGCCGACAGGGCGTCGAAGAAAGCGGCGCACTGGCAGGGCATCATCGTCGCCGCCGCCGAGCAGAGCGGCCGCAACCGCCTGCCCCACCTCGCGGACATCGCCGACTTTTCCGCCTGGATCGGCCAGCATGACATGCACCGGCGCATCCTGCTGACGCCGCGCGCCGAGCAGCCGCTGTCGGACTGGGCCCGCCATCATCCGCCGCAGCCGGTGACGCTGATGATCGGCCCGGAAGGCGGATTTTCCGATGCCGAGGAAAAAGCCGCGCTGGACCATGGCGCGCTGGCCCTGTCCATGGGTCCGCGGATATTGCGCACCGAGACCGCGGGCCTGGCCGCGCTGTCCGCGCTTACCGCACTGTGGGGCGCGATGTGATGCGGCGGCCATGGAACTGATCAGGCGCCTGTTCCGGCGCGCGCCGCCGCGGATACCCGGCAGGCTCTGGGCCGAAGCGCTCGACAGCATGCCCTGCCTGGCGCGACTGCAGGACGGCGACCTGCGCCGCCTGCAGGCATTGACGGAGCGTTTCCTGGCCGAACATGCAATCAGCGGCGCCGGCGGCTTCGCCGTCACCGACGAGATCGCGCTGCGCATTGCCGCCCAGGCCTGCCTGCCGGTGCTGAACCTGACGCTGGACCTGTACCGCGACATGGCCGGCGTCATCGTCTACCCGTCCGCCTTCATCGTGCGCCACAGCGAGGTCGACGAGGCCGGCGTGGTGCATGAATGGGAAGCGCCGATGGCCGGCGAGGCGCTCGACGCCGGCGGCGCGGTCGTGCTTTCGTGGGAAGACGCGCTGGAAGACCATGAATGGGACGACGGCAGCAACCTGGTAATTCATGAATTCGTGCACAAGATCGACATGGGCAGCGGCGGCGCGAACGGCTGCCCGCCCTTCCTTGCCGAATTCCACCAGGGCATCGACCCGGCCCGGTGGACCCGGGTGTTCACCGCCGCCTACGAGGATTTTCGCCGCCGCGTCGATGCGATGGAACGCCGGCTGCCCGCGGACTTCGACGAGGACGATGACGAGCATCTCGACCGCTACGCCGAACTCGCGCAGGGCCTGCCGATGGACCCGTACGGCGCCGAAAACCCCGCGGAATTTTTCGCGGTGGCCTCCGAGGCGTTTTTCGTGCAGCCGGCGGCCCTGGCGGCAGCATATGGCCAAGTCGTTGAATTGCTTGAACAATATTACCTGCAGAAGGCGCTGCGCGCGGACTGAACAGGCCCGGTGATACGGAAAGGCAAAGGTTTGCCCGTATAATCGGCGGTTTTGCGACCCGTTTTCCACCGGCTTCCCGACCATGAAGGTATTTCGCGGACTACCCAATGCCGAATCGCGCGCGCCCTGCGCGCTGACCATCGGCAATTTCGACGGCGTGCACCGTGGTCACCAGGCCCTGCTGGCGCAGCAGCGCGACGCCGCCGATCGCCTGGGCCTGGAAACCGCGGTGATGACCTTCGAGCCGCATCCACGCGAGTATTTCGCACAGCGCGCAGGCGACCTTTCCAAGGCGCCGGCCCGCATCGCCAGTCTGCGCGACAAGCTGCAGTCGCTGGCCAACGCCGGCGTGGACCGGGTGATCGTCGAGCATTTCAATGCGCAGTTCGCTTCGCTTACGCCTGAAGAATTCGTGAAGAACGTGCTGGTCGACGGCCTGCACGTCAAGTGGCTGATCGTCGGCGAGGACTTCTGCTACGGCAGCCGGCGCGCCGGCAACATCGCCACGCTGATGGAAGCCGGGCAGCGCTACGGCTTCGAAGTGGTCGCGCTGCCGGCGGTGAACAATCAGGGCAGCCGCATTTCATCGTCGGCCATCCGCCAGGCGCTGGCCGCGGCCGATTTCGATCATGCCCGCGCGCTGCTCGGCCACAGCTATACGATATCCGGGCACGTGATCCACGGCCAGAAGCTGGGACGCACGCTGGGTTTCCCGACGCTGAACCTGCGCATCAGCCATCGCCGCCCCGCGCTGTCCGGCATTTTCGTGGTCCAGGTGCATGGCCTGGCGCCGCATCCGCTGCCGGCCGTCGCCAGCCTCGGCGTGCGGCCGACCGTGGACGACAGCGGCCGGGTGCTGCTGGAAACCCACGTGTTCGACTTCGACCAGCATTGCTACGGCAAGCTGATCCGCGTCGAATTCCTGGCCAAGCTGCGCGACGAGGAAAAATACGACGGCCTGGCGGCGCTGACCGCCGCCATCGACCATGACGGGCGGCGCGCGCGCGGCTGGTTCCGCGAGCGCAACAGCGGCGCCGTCTCCGCGACCGACCGAATTTGACGCTGCGCCCAACGCCAGCATCACCGCACAGATTGCCTCCGACGGCTGCATCGCACCGTCCGGGCGCCCGAACAGATATCCCGATTCCAGCAAGGCCATTCCATGTCAGATAACAAACCCAGCAAACCGAGCAAGCCGTCCGGCAAGCCGCAAAGCCGTTACCCGGTCAACATGCCCGAAACGCCCTTCCCGATGCGCGGCGACCTCGCCAAGCGCGAGCCGCAATGGGTCAAGCAGTGGCAGGAGCGCCGCGTCTACCAGAAGATCCGCGAAGCCTCGCGCGGCCGCGAGAAATTCATCCTGCACGATGGCCCGCCGTATGCGAACGGCGACATCCACATCGGCCACGCGGTCAACAAGATCCTGAAGGACATGATCGTCAAGGCGCGCCAGCTGGCAGGCTTCGACGCGCAGTACGTGCCAGGCTGGGACTGCCACGGCATGCCGATCGAGATCCAGATCGAGAAGCAGTACGGCAAGGGCCTGCCGACCGCCGAGGTGCTGGAAAAGTCGCGCGCCTACGCAGCCGAGCAGATCGAACGCCAGAAGAAGGATTTCATCCGGCTGGGCGTGCTGGGCGAATGGGACAACCCCTACCAGACCATGAACTTCAGCAATGAAGCCGACGAGATCCGCGCGCTGGGCGCCATCCTGGAGAAGGGCTACGTCTACCGCGGCCTGAAGCCGGTCAACTGGTGCTTCGACTGCGGCTCGGCGCTGGCCGAGGCCGAGGTGGAATACCAGGACAAGCGCGACCCGGCGATCGACGTCGGCTTCGCCTTCGCCCAGCACGAGCGGCTGGCCACCGCCTTCAACCTGGCCGCGCTGCCGACCGAACGCGGCTACGCGGTGATCTGGACTACCACGCCGTGGACCATCCCGGCCAACCAGGCGCTGAACGTGCACCCGGAATTCAGCTATGCGCTGGTGCAGACCGAGCGCAACGGCGAGCCGCTGCTGCTGATCCTGGCCGAAGACCTGGTCACCGCCTGCCTGCAGCGCTACGGCCTGGAAGGCCGCGTCATCGCCACCTGCGCCGGCGCAGCGCTGTCCGGCATCGCCTTCCGCCATCCGCTGGCCAGCGCCGACGCCGGCTACGACCGGCTGTCGCCGATCTACCTGGGCGACTACGTGACGCTGGACACCGGCACCGGCATCGTCCACTCGTCCCCGGCCTATGGCGTCGACGACTTTATCTCGTGCAAGGCGCACGGCATGAAGGACGACGACATCCTGAACCCGGTGATGGGCGACGGCCGCTATGCCTCCTGGCTGCCGCTGTTCGGCGGCATGACGATCTGGGAAGCGTCCAAGCCGATCTGCGGCGCGCTGGAAGCGACCGGATCGCTGTTCAAGCTGGTGATGTTCGACCACAGCTACATGCACTGCTGGCGCCACAAGACGCCCATCATCTACCGCGCGACCTCGCAATGGTTCGCCGGCATGGACGTGCCGCCGAAAGACGGCGGCGAAACCCTGCGCGACGCCGCGCTGCGCGGCATCGAGGAAACCGCGTTCTACCCGAGCTGGGGCAAGGCCCGCCTGCACGGCATGATAGCCAACCGGCCGGACTGGACGCTGTCGCGCCAGCGCCAGTGGGGCGTGCCGATGGCCTTCTTCGTCCACAAGGAGAGCGGCCAGCTGCATCCGAAAACGCCCGAGCTGCTCGAAGCGGTGGCGAAGCTGGTCGAGCAGCACGGCATCGAAGCCTGGCATGCGCTCGACCCGCGCGACCTGCTGGGCAGCGACGCCGACCAGTACCAGAAGAACCGCGACACGCTGGACGTCTGGTTCGACTCCGGCACCACGCACCAGACCGTGCTGCGCGGCTCGCATGCGCAGCAGTCGCATTTCCCGGCCGACCTCTATCTCGAAGGCTCGGACCAGCATCGCGGCTGGTTCCATTCGTCGCTGCTGACCTCGTCGATGCTCAATGGCCGGCCGCCCTACAAGGCGCTGCTGACGCACGGCTTCGTTGTCGACGGCGAAGGCAAGAAGATGTCCAAGTCCAAGGGCAACGTGGTCGCGCCGCAAAAGGTGTCGGACTCGCTGGGCGCCGAGATCCTGCGGCTGTGGGTCGCCGCCACCGACTACTCGGGCGAGCTGTCGATCTCGGACGAGATCCTGAAGCGGGTGGTGGAAAGCTACCGCCGCATCCGCAACACGCTGCGCTTCCTGCTGGCCAACACCTCGGACTTCGACCCGGCGCTGCATGCGGTGCCCGTGGCCGAGCTGCTGGAGGTCGACCGCTATGCGCTGGCCCGGATGCAGCAGCTGCAGGACGAGATCCTGGCGCACCTGCAGGCCTACGAATTCCACCCGGTGACCGGCAAGCTGCAGATGTACTGTTCGGAAGACCTGGGCGGCTTCTACCTCGACATCCTGAAGGACAGGCTCTACACCGCCGGCGCCGATTCGCAGATCCGGCGCTCCGCGCAGACCGCGATCTGGCACATCACGCATGCGCTGCTGCGGCTGATGGCGCCCATCCTGTCCTTCACCGCGGAAGAAGCCTGGGCCAGTTTCGCCAGCCCGGAAACCTATGCGGCAAGCGGCGAGACCATCTTCACCCAGACCTTCCATCTGCTGCCGCAGGTCGAGGGCCATGCGGCGCTGCTGGACAAGTACAGCCGCATCCGCGAGGTGCGCGCCGACGTCACCAAGGAACTGGAGGAAGTGCGGGTGTCCGGCGCGATCGGCTCGTCGCTGCAGGCCGAAGTCGAGATCCATGCGAGCGGCGAACGCCGGGCCTTGCTGGAAAGCCTGGGCGACGACCTGAAGTTCGTGCTGATCACCTCCGCCGCCCGCGTCACCGGGGCGGCGGACGGCGCCGACAGCGTGAAGGTCATCGCGTCGGACGCCGAGAAATGCGAACGCTGCTGGCACTACCGCAAGGATGTCGGCGCCGATGCGCGCTATCCCGGCATCTGCGCGCGCTGCGTGAGCAACCTTTACGGCCAGGGCGAAGCGCGCCGCTATGCCTGACCCTCTGAGCCAGCATGGGCGGGGCCGGCAGGCCGGCTCCGCCTTCCTCCATAACCCGTAGCGCATCCGACAAGCTTTATGGCCACCGCAAAGAAAACCGCCTTCACGCCCAAACCCGCCGCCAGCATCACCCAGTGGCTCTGCATCGCCGCGCTGGTGATGCTGCTCGACCAGCTGACCAAGATCATGGTCATGCAGATGTTCACCTATGGACAGAGCAAGCCCGTGACCTCGTTTTTCAACCTGGTGCTGGCCTATAACAAGGGCGCGGCTTTCAGCTTCCTAGCGGCCGAGGGCGGCTGGCAGCGCTACCTGTTTTCCGCGATCGCGGTGGCTGCCGCCATCTTCATCGTCTACCTGCTCAAGCGCCACGCCGGCCAGCGCCTGTTCTGCTGGGCGCTGTCGCTGGTGCTGGGCGGCGCGATCGGCAACCTGATCGACCGCATCGCCTACGGCCACGTGATCGACTTCCTCGATTTCCACGTCGCCGGCTGGCACTGGCCGGCCTTCAATGTCGCCGACAGCGCCATCTGCATCGGCGCGGCGATGTTCATCATCGACGAACTGCGCCGGGTCAACCGCTAGGCGCGGCGCCTACATCAGCACGGAGCAAGAGCATGGATCTCGACGGCAGGAAAATCGTTCTCGGCCTGACTGGCGGCGTCGCCTGCTACAAGTCGGCCGAACTCACCCGCGCGCTGGTCAAGGCCGGCGCCTCGGTGCAGGTGGTCATGACCGAGGCGGCCACGCATTTCATCACGCCGGTGACGATGCAGGCGCTATCGGGCAAGCCGGTCCATGTCGACCAGTGGGATGCGCGCATTCCCAACAACATGGCGCATATCGACCTGACGCGCGACGCCGACGCCATCGTCATTGCGCCATGCTCGGCCGATTTCATGGCCAAGCTGGCGCACGGCGCCTGCGACGACCTGCTGTCGACGCTGTGCGTGGCGCGCCCGGCGACGCTGCCGCTGATGGTGGCGCCGGCGATGAATGTCGAGATGTGGCAGAACCCGGCGACCCGGCGCAATGCCGCCACCCTGCGCGGCGACGGCATCGCCCTCCTCGGCCCGGCCGCCGGCGAGCAGGCCTGCGGCGAGGTCGGCATGGGCCGGGTGCTGGAGCCGGAACAGCTGCTGGAGGAAATCATCGCGTCCTTCATCGGCAAGTCGCTGGCCGGCAGGCGGGTGCTGATCACCGCCGGCCCGACCTTCGAGCCGATCGACCCGGTGCGCGGCATCACCAACCTGTCGTCGGGCAAGATGGGCTATGCGCTGGCCCGCGCCGCGCGCGAAGCCGGCGCCGACGTGCTGCTGGTCTCCGGCCCGACCGCCCTGGCCGCGCCGTATGGCGTGCGCCGCGTCGATGTCCAGACCGCGCAGCAGATGTATGACGCGGTGATGTCCCAGGTCGCCGGCCAGGACGTGTTCATCGCGGTGGCCGCGGTCGCCGACTGGCGCGTGGCCAACGCTAGCAGCCATAAGCTGAAGAAGGATGCCGGCGGCGCGATGCCGGCGCTGGTCTTCGAGCAGAATCCGGACATCCTGGCCTCGGTTGCCGCTTTGGCAAATAAGCCGTATTGTGTCGGCTTCGCCGCCGAATCGGGCAACCTGCTCGAGTTCGGCCGCGCCAAGCGCGAGAAGAAAGGCATCCCGCTCCTGGTCGGCAATATCGGCCCGGACACCTTCGGCAGCGACCGCAACGAACTGGTGCTGTTCGACCAGAACGGCCATGCCGCATTACCCGCAGCGGGCAAGCTGGATCTCGCAAGACAGTTGATCCGTGAAATCGCCAGCCGGCTGCGCGCCTGAAGCAGCGCCAGCGTTCGATGGCTGCCGGTTTCACCACCACCGACAAAGCCATGAAAAAAATCGACGTCAAGGTACTTGATCCCCGCATGAAGGAACTGCTGCCCGCCTATGCCACCGCGGGCAGTGCCGGCCTGGACCTGCGCGCCGCCATCCGCGAGCCGCTGACCATCGCACCCGGCAGCACCCACCTGGTGCCGACCGGCCTCGCCATCCATATCGCCGATCCGGCCTATGCGGCGATGATCCTGCCGCGCAGCGGCATGGGCCACAAGCACGGCATCGTGCTCGGGAACCTGATTGGCCTGATCGACTCGGACTACCAGGGCGAACTGATGATCTCCACCTGGAACCGCGGCCAGACCGAATTCACGCTGCAGCCGATGGACAGGCTGGCGCAGCTGGTCATCGTCCCCGTGCTCCAGGTCGAACTGAACGTGGTGGAAGAATTCGGCGCCAGCGACCGCGGCGCCGGCGGCTTTGGCAGCACCGGAAAACATTGAGGGAGCCAACATGCATCGAATGACCAACACCGTAATTTCCCACCTGCGTCACGGCCGGCGGCTGGCGCTGCTGCCGATTGCCTTCCTTGCCGCCTGCGCCAGCAACGTGCCGCTGAACACGCCGGCGGTCCCGCCGCTGTCGGCGCCCGCGTCGCCGGCGGCGCCTACGGTCGCCGTGCCGGCGGCGCCGACGCCGCAGCAGCTCATGCTGCGCGATATCGTCGCCCAGCAGGACAGGCTGTACCGCGTCGCTGCGCCGCTGCTGGTCAACAACACCGATCTGTGCAAGGGCAATGCGCGCAACCTGCTCGGCTTTACCGCGAAGAACAAGTACTCGTTTTCCGACGAGCTCAGCGAAGCGGCGCAGCAGGCATACGGCATGGACGACAGGCTGCAGGTGATGGGCGTGCTGGCCGGCAGCGGTGCCGCACGCGCCGGCATCCGTGTCGGCGACAAGCTCGACATGGTCGAAGGCAAGCCGGTTCCGCCGGGCGTCGACGCCGAACGGCAGGCCGCGACCATGCTGGCGCCATTGATCACGCGCGGCGCGTCGGCCAGGCTGACCATGCTGCGCAACGGCATGCCGGTGCAGGTCAACGTGCCGTTCACCCGCGCCTGCGCATACAGCATCGAGCTCGGCAACGCCGACAACGTGACTGCCTACAATGACGGCCGGCGCGTGCTGATCACGCGCGGCATGATGAACTTCGCGGCCAACGACAATGAACTGGCCTATGTGCTGGCCAAGGAAATGGCCCATAACTCGCTGAACCATGCGCGCGTGCAGCGCACCACCGCGACTGCCGGAGCGATCATCGACAACCTGATCCGCATCCGTCCCGACATGTCGGCGATGTCCGGCCTGTCCGGCATGAAGCCGATGCCGCAGACAATGGATGCCGCTTCCGACACGCTATCGCTGTACATGGTGGCCCGCGCCGGCTACGACATCGACGCTGCGCCGCGTTTCTGGGAGCGCCTGGCATCCCAGTACCCGCCAAGTGCGCTGAACGGCTATACGGCGCTGCATCCGGCCACTTCCTACCGGCTGTCGGTGATGGACAAGATCATCGTCGACGTCAAGGGCAAGAGGGACCGGCGGCAGCCGCTGCTGCCGTAGGCGAAAACCGGCTGGTCGCCTGCCTGGTGGGACAGGCGACGCGCAGTGGGGCCGCCTGCGGCGGGATGAAGACGACGATTGATCCGCAATCGCGCCGCGCCCGCGGCGCGGCCAATCGAACTGCCCAGACCCGGCCGAAGGCCAAAAAAAAGCCCGGACTGTTTCCAGTCCGGGCTTTTTGACGATACAGCCGCTTATTCGACTTCGACCGCTTCCGGCGTCGATGCCGCCGGGGGCACGTCGCCCTCGGTGAACTCGAGCTTGATCTGGTCGTTTTCGTCGAGATCCACGGTGACACGGCCGCCTTCCACCAGCTTGCCGAACAACAGTTCGTCGGCCAGCGCCTTGCGGATCATGTCCTGGATCAGCCGCGACATCGGTCGCGCGCCCATCAGCGGATCGAATCCCTTGCGCGCCAGGAACTTGCGCAGGTTTTCCGAGAACACCGCCTCGACCTTCTTCTCATGCAGCTGCTCTTCCAGCTGCATCAGGAACTTGTCGACCACGCGCAGGATGATTTCCTCGTCCAGCGCACGGAAGCTGATGGTTGCATCGAGACGGTTGCGGAACTCGGGCGTGAACATCCGCTTGATATCCGCCATCTCGTCGCCGGCTTCCTTCTTGTCGGTGAAACCGATCGAACGCTTCTGCAGGCTTTCCGCGCCGGCATTGGTCGTCATGATGATGATGACGTTGCGGAAGTCCGCCTTGCGGCCGTTGTTGTCGGTCAGCGTTCCATGGTCCATCACCTGCAGCAGGATATTGAAGATATCCGGATGCGCCTTCTCGATCTCGTCGAGCAGCAGCACCGCATGCGGCTTCTTGGTGATCGCCTCGGTCAGCAAGCCGCCCTGGTCGAAACCGACGTAGCCCGGGGGCGCGCCGATCAGCCGGCTCACCGCATGGCGCTCCATGTACTCGGACATGTCGAAGCGGATCAGCTCGATGCCCAGGATGAAGGCCAGCTGCTTCGCCACCTCGGTCTTGCCGACACCGGTCGGGCCGGAGAACAGGAAGGAGCCGATCGGCTTGTCGGTCTTGCCCAGGCCGGCGCGCGCCATCTTGATGGCCGACGCGAGCGCCTCGATGGCCGGATCCTGGCCAAACACCACGTTTTTCAGGTCGCGGTCTATGGTCTGCAGCTTGGTCCGGTCGTCCTGGTTGACCGACTGCGGTGGAATCCGCGCGATCTTCGAGATGATGTCCTCGATGTCCGACTTGCCGATGGTCTTCTTCTGCTTCGACTTTGGCAGGATGCGCTGCGCTGCGCCCGCCTCGTCGATCACGTCGATCGCCTTGTCCGGCAGATGCCGGTCGTTGATGAAGCGCGCCGCCAGTTCAGCCGCCGAGGTCAGCGCGGACGCCGAGTACTTGACGCCGTGATGCTCCTCGAAACGCGACTTCAGCCCGCGCAGGATCTGTATGGTCTGCTCGACCGTCGGCTCGTTGACGTCGATCTTCTGGAACCGGCGCGACAGCGCATGGTCCTTCTCGAACACGCCGCGGAACTCGGTGTAGGTCGTCGCGCCGATGCATTTCAGCTGGCCGCTGGACAGGGCCGGCTTGAGCAGGTTGGACGCGTCCAGCGTGCCGCCCGACGCCGAGCCGGCACCGATGATGGTGTGGATCTCGTCGACGAACAGGATGCCGTTCGGGTTGTCCTTCAACTGCTTCAGCACGGATTTCAGCCGCTGCTCGAAGTCGCCGCGGTACTTGGTGCCGGCCAGCAGCGCGCCCATGTCGAGGGAATAGACCACGGCATTCTGCAGGATTTCCGGCACTTCGCCCTGGACCACCCGCCAGGCCAGGCCCTCGGCGATCGCGGTCTTGCCGACGCCAGCCTCGCCCACCAGCAGCGGGTTGTTCTTGCGGCGACGGCACAGGGTCTGGATCACGCGCTCGACTTCGGCTTCGCGGCCGATCAAAGGATCGATCTTGCCTTCCGCGGCCAGCTTGTTGAGGTTGGACGTGAACTGGTCCAGGGGGCTTTCCTTCTGCTGGGCTTCGGTCGCTGTTTCTTCCGAACCTTCCGGCGCTTTCTGCGGGTCGGTCTGGTTGTCCTTGCGAACGCCATGCGAAATGAAATTCACCACATCGAGGCGGGTCACGCCCTGCTGGTGCAGGTAATACACCGCGTGCGAGTCCTTTTCGCCGAAGATCGCCACCAGCACATTCGCGCCGGTGACTTCCTTCTTGCCGTTGGATGCGGACTGCACGTGCATGATTGCGCGCTGGATCACCCGCTGGAAACCAAGCGTAGGCTGGGTATCAACCTCGCTCGAGCCAGGGACGGTCGGCGTATTATCATTAATAAAATTTGTCAGCGTCTTGCGCAGGTCTTCGATGTTGACCGCGCAGGCCCGCATCACTTCCGCAGCTGACGGATTATCGAGCAGTGCCAGCAGCAGGTGCTCTACCGTAATAAATTCGTGCCGGGCCTGTCGGGCCTCGACAAAAGCCATGTGCAAACTTACTTCCAATTCCTGAGCAATCATGCTTCCTCCATCACGCATTGCAGGGGATGCCCCGCCTTGCGCGCGTGCGTTAAAACCAGTTCCACTTTAGTGCTGGCGATATCTTTCGGATATACGCCACACATGCCTTTACCATCCCGATGAACCTTGAGCATGATTTGCGTCGCCGTTTCACGATCCTTGTTGAAGTACTCCTGGATGATCGCCACGACAAATTCCATGGGTGTGTAATCGTCGTTCAACAATAATACTTGATACATCGGCGGCGGTTGGAGCTTTTCCTGCTGCTCCTTGCGCTCTATAACAGTATCGTTTTGGTCCTTGGTTGCCATGCGTTTATTCTACTGCCTTCATATTGGCTCCCATCCGGCGAAGCCAGCGGTCGTTAAGTGTGTTCATCGATATTACGCCCTTTCTGCATAGTGCGCAGATGACGATGGAATGCTTGAAATCAAGGGAAGTTTGCGCGAGTTTTGAAGATTTTGCCTGAATGACAATTTAGTTGACAATTTTAAAATTTCGTCGAACAATGCAGATCATCAATTAATGCAGGGATGCATTAATGGTGGAAGGAGAGCAAGTTATAAGAGGGGGCAAAGCTGTGCAAAGCTTCTCGCTTTTACGGCTCGTGTGATTGGTTCTTAGATGAAAGACGCTTTCATGGCAACTGGTACCGTTAAATGGTTCAACGACTCCAAGGGTTTTGGCTTCATCACTCCTGACGACGGCGGCGAAGATCTGTTCGCGCACTTTTCCGCCATCAACATGAGTGGCTTCAAGACGCTCAAAGAGGGTCAAAAAGTCAATTTCGATGTCACGCAAGGCCCGAAAGGCAAGCAGGCTTCAAATATCCAGTCGGCTTCCTGACGAGACCGGAGCGCACTGCAAAAATCCCCGCACTGCGGGGATTTTTTTATGGCGGCGCCCCGGCGCATAAAAAAAGCCGGACAGCGTCCGGCTTTCGTTTTGCGACAGCGGCAGTTACATGTTTTCGATCATCACTTCGCCGAAGCCCGAGCACGATACCTGGCTCGCGCCTTCCATCAGGCGGGCGAAGTCATAGGTGACCTTCTTCGAGGTGATCGACTTTTCCATCGACGAGATGATCAGGTCGGCCGCTTCGATCCAGCCCATGTGACGCAGCATCATTTCCGCGGACAGGATCAGCGAACCCGGATTGACGTAGTCCTTGCCCGCATACTTGGGCGCGGTGCCGTGGGTCGCTTCGAACATCGCAACCGAGTCGGACAGGTTTGCGCCCGGCGCGATGCCGATGCCGCCGACCTGGGCCGCCAGCGCGTCCGAAATATAGTCGCCGTTCAGGTTCAGCGTGGCGATCACGCTGTACTCGTTCGGGCGCAGCAGGATCTGCTGCAGGAAGGCGTCGGCGATCGAATCCTTGACGATGATTTCCTTGCCGGTCTTCGGATTCTTGAACTTGCACCATGGCCCGCCATCGATCAGTTCGGCGCCGAATTCCTTCTGTGCCAGCGCATAGGCCCAGTCACGGAAGCCACCCTCGGTGTACTTCATGATGTTGCCCTTGTGGACGATGGTCAGCGAAGGCTTGTCATTGTCGATGGTGTACTGCAGCGCCTTGCGCACCAGGCGCTCGGTGCCTTCGCGCGAGACCGGCTTGATGCCGATGCCCGACGTGTCCGGGAAGCGGATCTTCTTGACGCCCATTTCCTTGATCAGGAATTCGATCACTTTCTTGGCGCCGTCCGAGCCTTCCGCCCATTCGATGCCGGCGTAGATGTCTTCCGAGTTCTCGCGGAAGATCACCATGTCGGTCTTTTCAGGCTCGCGGACCGGCGAAGGCACGCCCTTGAAGTAGCGGACCGGGCGCAGGCAGACGTAGAGATCGAGTTCCTGGCGCAGCGCGACGTTGAGCGAACGGATGCCGCCGCCAACCGGGGTCGTCAGCGGGCCCTTGATGGACACCACGTAATCCTTCAGCACTTTCAGGGTTTCTTCAGGCAGCCAGACGTCGGGGCCGTAGACGCTGGTCGACTTTTCCCCGGCGAAGATTTCCATCCAGCTGATCTTGCGCTTGCCGCCGTATGCCTTGGCTACCGCTGCGTCGACAACCTTGATCATGACCGGGGAAATGTCCACGCCGGTGCCGTCGCCCTCGATGTAAGGGATGATCGGGTTGTCTGGTACGGTCAGCGAGAAATCGGCATTGACGGAAATCTTGCTGCCCTCGGCAGGTATTTGGATATGTTGAAACATCGTTGTCTCCGGAAGGAAGGCGGATGGAAAGAGTACATCGAATACGAAACCGGGTTAAGCAAAATGACGGACCGGCCCATTGCGGCTTGCTTATGGCTTATTCATGTCTTATATAAGACATAAGACGACGTTTCGTATTATGCACTAGAATTTTACCGTATGCCATCGTTTCGCAGTAGCGCGGCGGCGCGCCCGGCGCTTTCGGCAGGCGTCGGCCGGCGCGCACAGCCGGGACCGGCGGCGCCGTCGGTACAATAGGCAGCCGCCCGCTCCCGACGTTTCCATTCCATGCCGCTCATCCTGTTCAACAAGCCCTTCCAGGTGATGTGCCAGTTCTCGCCGCATCCCAGCCGGCCGACGCTGGCGGACCATATCGACGTGCCCGGCGTCTACCCCGCCGGCCGGCTCGACGCCGACAGCGAGGGACTGGTGCTGCTCACCGACGACGGCCGGCTGCAGCATGACATCAGCCATCCTCTGAAAAAGCTGGCGAAGACCTACCTGGCGCAGGTGGAGGGAACGGTCACGGAATCGGCGCTGGCCCGCTTGCGGGCGCCGCTGGACCTGGGCGATTTCACGACCCTGCCCTGCCAGGCGGTGCGGATCGAGGCGCCGGCCTGGCTGTGGCCGCGCACGCCGCCGATCCGCCAGCGCGCCGACATCCCGGCCGGCTGGCTGGCGCTGACGCTGACCGAAGGAAAGAACCGGCAGGTGCGGCGGATGACGGCCGCCGTCGGGCTGCCGACGCTCAGGCTGGTGCGCATCGCGATCGGACCGTATGCGCTGGCCAGCCATCCGCTGCTGCCCGGCGAATGGCAGGAAGTATCGCCGCTGGAAATGCGCTGATCAGGGCGTGACCAGCTTGATGTCGAACGCCCGCTCGACGAACCAGACCGACGCCAGCACCGCGATCAGGATGGACCCGCCCATCAGCAGGACGCGGCGGTAGAACCAGGTGCCGCGCAGGAAGTAGATCAGCGGCAGGAAACCGGCGACGATGGCCAGCTGACCGGTCTCGACGCCGACGTTGAAGCCGACCAGCGCGATCACCAGCGCATCCTGCGGCAGGCCGAGGTCGGTCAGCACGCTGGCGAAGCCGAAGCCGTGGATCAGGCCGAACAGGAACGCCATCACCCATCGCCGCTCGCGAAACAGCGGATAGACATTGTTGAGCGCGGCGATGATGACCGAGGCGGCGATCGTCGACTCGACCCATCGCGACGGCAGGCTGATCACGCCCAGCGTCGCCAGCGTGAGCGTGACCGAATGCGCGACGGTGAATGCGGTGACGATCCTGAGCACGGACCAGAAGGCGGGCCGGAATGCCGGTACGGCCTGCCAGCGCCCCGCCTCGCGCACGACGACCGCGGGCAGCAGCAGCGCCAGCAGGAACAGGATATGGTCGTAGCCTATCCAGATATGCCAGATGCCTTCGCGCAGGTAGTCGACAAACTGGCGAAGCCGGCTCGGCGCCTGCAGGGAAAATGTCTGGTCGGCCTGTTCCGGGCTGAATATCCCGGTGATCGACGCGCCGTGGTATTGCAGCCGGAGCAAGCCCTTGTGCTGCGGATCGATATCGAAAAACAATTTGTACCTGACCTGCACGCTGCCCGCGATCGCCGCACAGCTTGCCTGGAAGCGCAGCACCGCGTAGGCGCCGTCCGTATGGTCGTCGATCAGGTGCTCGGTCGCCCGCATCGGGCATGCCTGGCCGCCGGCGGACACCTGCAGCCGCGACAGCGCATAGGCGTCGATCTCCTTCTGCCGGGCCTGCACCTCGCCCCAGGTGATGGCGCCGTCGGCATTGGTATCCAGGCCGATCGCGAAATCGAGGTCGCGCAGCGCGATGTCCCATTGCCCCTCGACCTGGTTTTCCTCGACGGTCAGCGTCAGGTAGCTGTCGCTGGGCTTGTGCGCATTCGCCGGCAGGGAACAGAGGGAAGACAGCAAGCAGAGCAGAAACAGCAGGCGGCGCATCACTTGCGCACCTCGCGCAGCTTGGCGGCCAGGTCCTGCAGGCGCTTGTCCTCGATGCGGCTGTCTTTCAACCATTGCACGGCGGGCGCCGCCGCGGCCGGCGCCCTGGCGGCAAGCGCCGACTCCAGCAATATCCGGGCGTCGCGCGGCTCCTTCTGCACCTTCCAGTTTTCCTGCGCCAGGGGCAGCGCATTTTTCGCATCGTTATAGATTTCGAGACGGAAGCGCGCCTCTTCCTGCTGGTGCACGGTGTCGCCGCGCAACTGCGCCGCATGGTAGCGCGCCGCCAGCGTGGCCGCCCGGCTCTCGGCGGTGGGCAGTTTCATCTCGGTTTCCGCCAGCACCAGGCGCAGCAGCAGGCCGTCCGACGGCGTCTTGTCTTTCAGCATGGCGACCACTTCGCCATAGCGCTTGTGGTCCAGCAGGAAATCGGCATAGGCGGCGAGCAGGAAGGTGTCGGTGATGCCCAGGCCCACGGCCTGGCGGAAATAGGCTTCGGCCTGCAGCGCCCGGTCCTGGCGCTGCGCCATTTCGGCAAGGCGGATCAGGACCCACAGTTTCTCCGCGGCCGACGCGTCGGGATGGTGGGCCAGCGTATCGGCCAGCCGCTGGTGGGCGACGTCGAGCTTGCCGGTCAGGCCATCGACCATCGCTGCGCACCCGGTCGCAATCAGTTCGCTGGTGACCTCGCGCAGCGCGACGCAGTCGGCGCTGGCCTCGGCATAGCGCGCCTGCACGATATGGATCGTCGCCCGCAGCGCGCGTGCCTGCGCATTGCCCGGGTCACGCGCAAGCACGCTGGAAAGATCGCTCAACGCACCCGAGAAATTGTGGCTGAACTGCGCCAGCCCGGCGCGCAGCACCTGCACCTCGACCGGCGGCTCGGGCGCATTCCACCAGGGCGCCAGCGCCGCCTGCGCATAGCCGAGGTAGCGGGGGTCGCCCTCCTCCCCGACCATTTCGTAATACCGCCGCGCCAGCGCCGTCGCGACCCCGACATTGTTCGGGTCGGCGCGCAGCTGACTGCGCAGCTGCTGCATTTCACGCGCGACCGGATCGTTCGGGCGCAGCGGCAGGCGCTCCAGAACCTGGTCGTCCGATTTCGGCAGGTAGGGCGCGGCCTGCGCTGCGAAGCCGGATGCCGCCAACAGCAATACAGCGGGGTGCAGGAAAGTTGGCAGGATGCGCGGCATGGTTTAACGGCGGGAAATTATGAGCCATGCATGATAGCAAGCCCAACCAGGGTCGCAATGCCCTGGAAATTTTAATTATTTTCCTGGCGTCCACTAATTATTTGTCAACCTGCCTGCCGCTTGCTCGTTACTGGCAGTGATTCGAAAGAATCGCCTGGAAATCAACTACATTGCCGAATTGAAGGAATGAAAATGAAAAAACTGATCGCTGCCCTCGTCGCTGGCCTGTTCTCCCTTTCCGCTTTCGCTGCGGCACACACCGCTGCACCGGCAGCTCCGGCAACGCCGGCTGCACCGGCAGCCGCTGCAGCCCCGGCCGCTCCTGCCGCAGCAGCACCGACCACCAAGAAGGCCAAAAAAGCCAAGAAGGCAAAGAAAGCCAAGGCAATGAACTCGACCGCCGCCAAGTAATTCCGGTTTGCAGCACACCGAAGGGCAGATTTCATCTGCCCTTTTTTCGTTTACACTTCCAGCCATGAAAATTCCACCGCTGTCACACGCCGCTTTCGCGCTGCTATGCCTGTCGACGATCCAGGCCCATGCGGAAGACAAATTTCCCGTCGTCCCGCTTACGGCCGGCATGTATGTGATCCAGGCGGAAGTCGCCGCCACCGAGCCGCAGCGCCAGCAAGGGCTGATGTTCCGCGAAAAACTCGCGCCTAATTCCGGCATGGTTTTCCTGTTCGGCGAACCGGCCCAGGTATGCATGTGGATGAAGAACACGCTGATCCCGTTGTCCGTGGCATTTCTCGACGACAGTGGAAAAATCCTGAATATCGAGGAAATGCAGCCGCAAACGCTGAATTCCCATTGCGCGGCAGGGCGTGCCGCTTATGCGCTGGAGATGAACAAGGGCTGGTTTGCCCAGAAGAACATCAAGTCCGGGACCACGATCGCCGGGCTGCCGAAAGCGAAATAAGGCTTCTAGAACTCGGTGCCTGCATTTTCCTGATGCCGGAGGCAAGCGAAAAAACCCGCCAGGACGAATCCTGGCGGGTTTTTTCAATTCGACGCTGCTGCTAAACGCCTGTATTTCTCGCTAGCGCAACAAACGCCAAGGCTTCCGGCGCTTGCGCTACAAGGCTGACCGTCGGCCAGCCCGGCAAACTTAAGCCAGCGCCTTCAGCGCAGCCGACAGGCGGCTCTTGTGGCGTGCTGCCTTGTTCTTGTGGATGATTTTCTTGTCGGCGATACGATCGATGATCGAGATCGAGGACTGGAACACCTGGGCCGCTGCTAACTTGTCGCCGGCTTCGATTGCCTTGCGAACTGCCTTGACTGCGGTACGCAGCGTCGAGCGCTGGCTCGAGTTGTGTGCGTTTTGCTTGACTGCTTGACGAGCACGCTTGCGTGCTTGTGCGGTATTTGCCATGAAATTTCCTAAACGTGGTCGGTTGCGTTCGCAACACCTACCAGTTGCGAAACAAATTCAATACAGCCGCAGATTATAAACTGGATTGGCACTGCCGGTAAACAGCTTACTGACGCGGTCCGGAACAATACCGTTGCCTTGGCGTAGTTGCAACCCCCGAGCCGCTATAATGCCGCGCATGAATTTGCATAGAACCCTCGCCGCGGTCTCGGGCATGACCATGGTGTCCCGGGTAACCGGCCTGATCCGCGAGTTTCTGATTGCCCGCGCTTTTGGCGCCTCCTCCTATACCGACGCTTTCTTCATCGCCTTCCGCATACCGAACCTGCTGCGCCGCCTGTTTGCCGAAGGCGCGTTCTCGCAGGCCTTCGTGCCCATTCTCGCGGAGTACAAGAACCGGAAGGGCGACGAGGCGACCCGCACGCTGGTGGACCATGTCGCGACCATCCTGCTGTGGGCGCTGCTGCTGACCTGCGTGCTCGGCATCGTCGCGGCGCCCGCGGTGGTCTACCTGATGGCGACCGGCCTGAAGTCCGACCCGGATGCGTTCGCCGCGTCGGTCGTGATGACCCGCATCATGTTTCCGTACATCGTTTTCATGTCGCTGGTGGCGCTCGCAGGCGGCATCCTGAACACCTGGCGGCAATTCAAGGTCGCCGCATTCACGCCGGTCCTGCTGAACCTGAGCTTCATCGCCGCTTCCCTCTTCCTCGCGCCTTTCCTGAAGCAGCCGGTCTACGCGCTGGCGATTGCGGTCTTCGTCGGCGGCGTCCTGCAGCTGGCGATACAGATCCCGCCGCTGATCAAGATAGGGATGCTGCCCCGGCTGTCGCTGAACCCGCGCGCCGCCTTGTCCGACGCCGGCGTCAGGCGGGTCATGCGGCAGATGGTGCCGGCGACCTTCGCGGTATCGGTCGCGCAGATCAGCCTGATCGTCAACACGAATATCGCTTCCCACCTGCAGAACGGCAGCGTCTCCTGGCTCTCCTATGCCGACCGCCTGATGGAATTGCCGACCGGCCTGCTGGGCGTGGCGCTGGGCACCATTTTGCTGCCGAGCCTGGCCAAGGCCCATGCCGACCGCGACACCGTCGAATATTCATCGCTGCTGGACTGGGGCCTGCGCCTGACCTTCCTGCTGGCCCTGCCGGCCGCCGTCTCGCTCGCGTCGCTCTCTGAACCGATCACGACAACCTTGTTTCATTACGGCAAGTTCGATGCGCAATCCGTCGTGATGACCGGCCGGGCCCTGATCGCCTACGGCGTCGGGCTGATCGGGCTGATCGTCGTGAAGATCCTCGCCCCGGGGTTTTACGCGCGCCAGGACATCCGCACGCCGGTCAAAATCGCCGTCGGCGTCCTGATCGCGACCCAGTTGATGAACCTCGTGTTCGTTCCGTGGATCGCCCATGCCGGACTGGCATTGTCGATCGGACTGGGCGCCTGCCTGAATGCACTGTTCCTGTTCCTGGGATTGCGCAAGCGCGGGATCTACCAGGCAAGGCCGGGCTGGGCGAAGTTCTTCGGCCAGCTGGCAGGCGCGCTGTTCCTGTTGTCCGGCGTAACGATGTGGGTCGCCGGCCACTTCGACTGGATCGCGATGCAGGCCCACCCCTTCCTGCGGATGGGCGCATTGCTGCTGGTAATGGCGGTGGGCGCAGCAGTGTATTTCGGCGCGCTGGTGCTGACCGGTTTCCGGCTTGCCGACTTCAAGCGTATTGCGCGATAAGGTATCGCGCGCAGATTTCTGAAACGCGCGCGCCTGCCCGCGGTCACATCCCCATGCTTAAATCGCTCGATTACTTTAGTTCACTGGTCCAGCAGGATGAATCCATCCCGCTGTTCGAAGCCGCCCTGTCGATTGCGCAGGACATCGATCCGCAGCTGGACCTTGGCGCCACGCAGGTGGAAGTCGACACCATGGCGGCGCGGCTGGCCAAGCGGCTGCCGTCCGATGCCTCGCACGTGCAGAAGCTGCGCATGCTGAACCACTTCTTTTACCAGGAACTCGGTTTCGCGGGCAACGTGAATAATTATTACGACCCTGACAACAGCTACCTGAACTGCGTGCTCAGTTCGCGGCGCGGCATCCCGATCTCGCTGGCGCTGCTCTATATGGAGCTGGCGCACCAGGTCGGCCTGGAGGTGAAGGGCATTTCCTTTCCCGGCCATTTCCTGATGAAACTGTCGGTGCAGTCAGGCGAGATCGTGCTCGACCCGGTCAGCGGCGCAAGCCTGTCGCGCGAGGATCTCGAGGAACGGCTGGAGCCCTACCTTTCCCAGAATTCGGAGCGGGATGCGCCGCTTTCCGCCTATCTCCAGGAAGCCGAACCGCGCGAAATCCTGGTGCGCATGCTGCGCAACCTGAAATCGCTGTATTTCGAGCGAGCCGAATGGGAACTGGCGCTGGGCGTGCAGCAGCGGCTGGTGATCCTGCTGCCGGAAGACGTGGCCGAACGGCGCGACCGGGGAATGGCGTATGCGAACCTCGAATGCCCGCAAGCCGCGTTGAAAGACCTGGAGGATTACCTGGCAAGCAGGCCGCATGCGCAGGATGCGGGCATGCTGCGGGAGATGCTGCCGTCGCTGCGGGACGCGGCGGGACGGCTGAATTGAACTGAGCTGATTTGAATTGCACTGAAACTACCGGCTAGGGCAATGCTGCGCTGCCCGGCCGGTGGCTGGCGTTCGCTGACAGGACTGGCTTTGCCTGCCGCCAGGCTAGCAGCTAGCAGCTAGCAGTTAGCGGCTAGCACCCGGCGACAGCCGGCCTCAGTCGATCAGCCCTTGCTCTTTGCCTCGATGGTTTCCCATTTTTCCAGCGTTTCCAGCAGCTTTTCGTCGATCTCGGCGAAGCGCTGGTTCAGCTTTTTTGCTTCTTCCGGCTGCTGGCGGTACAGGTCGGCCACCGCCAGCTTGTCGGTAATGGCTTTCTGCTCCGCTTCCAGCGCGGCGATCAGCACCGGCAGTTCTTCCAGCTCGCGCTGCTCCTTGTAGCTGAGCTTTTTCGGCTTGGCCGCGGGCGCAGCCTCCCTGGCCTGCGGCTTGGCTTCCGCCTTCGGCGCCGCCGGCCGGCTTGCCGCGGCAGCCCGCACCCGTTCCCAGTCGGTGTAGCCGCCGATGTATTCCTGCCAGTTGCCGGCGCCTTCCGCGACGATCACCTGGGTCACCACGTTGTCGAGGAACATCCGGTCATGGCTGACCAGGAATACCGTGCCGGCATAGTCTTCGAGCAATTCTTCCAGCAGCTCCAGGGTGTCGATGTCCAGATCGTTGGTCGGCTCGTCCAGCACCAGCACATTCGCCGGCTTGGCGAACAGGCGCGCCAGCAGCAAGCGGTTGCGTTCGCCGCCCGACAGGGACTTGACCGGCGAGCGCGCGCGTTCCGGCGCGAACAGGAAGTCGTTCAGGTAAGTCATCACGTGCTTTTTCTGGCCGTTGATTTCCACCCAGTCGCTGCCCGGGGCGATTGTGTCGGCCAGGCTGGCTTCCTCGTTGAGCTGCGCCCGCATCTGGTCGAAATACGCGACCTGCAGCTTGGTGCCCTGGCGGATGCTCCCGCTGTCCGGGCGCTCCTCGCCCAGGATCAGCTTCAGCAGCGTGGTCTTGCCGGCGCCGTTCGGCCCGATCAGGCCCACCTTGTCGCCGCGCAGTATCGTGGCGCTGAAGTTGCTGACGATCGGCCGGTCGCCGTACGACTTGCTGACTTCCACCAGTTCCGCCACGATCTTGCCCGAACGGTCGCCGGTCGACACGTCGAGTCGCACCTGGCCCTGCTGGTCGCGCCGCACGCTGCGCTGCAGCCTCAGTTGTTCGAGGCGGCGGACGCGGCCTTCGTCGCGGGTGCGCCGGGCCTGGACGCCCTTGCGTATCCAGACTTCTTCCTGGGCCAGGAACTTGTCGAACTTGGCGTTCTCCACTTCCTCGTTTTCCAGCAGCTCGGCCTTGCGCGCCTGGTAGGTCGTGAAGTTGCCCGGGAAGGACAGCAGCCGGCCCCGGTCCAGTTCGATGATGCGGGTGGCGACGTTGTCCAGGAAACTGCGGTCATGGGTAATGAACAGGATGCTGCCGCGATAATCGCGCAGCAGTCCTTCGAGCCACAGGATGGACGTGAAGTCGAGATGGTTGGTCGGCTCGTCGAGCAGCAGCACGTCCGGCGCGCTGACCAGCGCACAGGCCAGCGCGACCCGCTTCTGCATGCCGCCGGACAGGGTGCCCATCAGCGACGACTTGTTCAGGTTCAGCCGGTCGAGCGTGGCTTCGACCCGGTTGTTCAGCGTCCATGCGTCGGCGGCGTCCAGCCGCATCTGGATCTCGTGCATCCGCTCCATCAGCGCGTCGTCATTGTCGCCGCCGAACTGGGTCGTCAGGTGGTCATACTCGGCCAGCAGCCCCGGCAAATCGCCGAGGCCGGATGCGACCGCGTCGAACACCGACATCTCCGGCATAAAATGCGGCTCCTGCTCGACATAGGCGATTTTCAGGCCCTGCTGCATGACCATCAGGCCGTCGTCGAGTTTCGACTGGCCGGCGATGATCTTCAGCAGCGAGGACTTGCCTGTGCCATTGCGGCCGATCAGCCCGACGCGTTCGGCAGACTCCAGGGAAAATTCCGCATGGTCGAGCAAGGCGACGTGCCCGAATGCGAGTTGGGCGTTGGAGAGGGAAATGACTGCCATGGCGTTCTGATTGTCGGTGAAGAGAGGCGGCATTGTACCGCCTGCCGTTATGGGACTGGAGATTGCCTCGATCTCAGCTATAATCTCCGGCGTAATTAGGCGCCCAGCGCTTATTTATGCGCGTCTCGCCGTAGTTCAATGGATAGAACGAGTGCCTCCTAAGCGCTAGATACAGGTTCGATTCCTGTCGGCGGGACCAAGTTTCTCCTCTGCAAACCACCTTTTCCCCTCGATAACGCCTAGTGACGCGAAAACGCGAAACTTGTCCTATCTGCGTTACGTTTCTTGCAACTGTTCTCGCGGACCGTACCTTCCGCCAAGTAGCTTCGCCAACCTCGAAAAGCAACCTGTCAATCCGTAAAGCACGGCACTCACCCAGCGCACAGCTGAGGACTAGAGCCGTGTAGCGTCACTTGTATTGCATCAGCACAACCAATTTCCAACGTGAGCAAAAGCGGCGATGTGCTTCATGGTAGCGATCTGAAGCTAAATCGCTCTTAAGCAGCTTGTTTATTTCTGACAAAGTTGGGTCGGTCGGAGCATAAATGCAATCGGCACTAAATCCTGTGTTTATCCGATAGATATGTCGGCGACACATCGCGAACTACGTGCGCTTATTTTTTTTATCGAAGTGCTCGCAAAAGCCATCCATTAATTTCAGAGACACTTGGGTTTCAAAAAATTTACATGCATAGCGTCCCGAGAACTTAGGTCTTCAACACTTCATGAATTTGGAAATATCCCCAAAAATAGGGATTGCCATTAAACAATAAATCAGATTTAATTTCAATTATTGCAATCCATTCGATAAATCAGGAAGAGATGAAAAAAATAATCATTAGCTCCGTGTTGACCACCATATTAGTGGCCTGTGGTGGTGGTGGTGGTGGCGGCGGCGACAATGGCAGCAACTCCACAACGAGTGCTCCTGCGCCCTCCGGAAGTCTTTCAGCATCTGAACTCGTCGTTGTTGCCAAAGTCGATGGCTTAATCGTGCCAGGGTACCCGGCAGTTGGCAATAACCTGCCACCAGTAGCGCTTATATCCGGGCAGGAGTTGGAGATCATCTCCGATGCCAATGCAACCATTTCTTCTGATCTTAATGGTGCCGTTGCTGCGCTGAAATCAACTACGCCATTGAATTACAAAGCCATTTTGGCTGCCAATAGGAATACCAATGCAACCATAACTGTGAAATCCGCTGCCGTTGCGGCACTGGGCGCAACGGTTCCCGTCGTCATCCAGGTAGCACAATTCCAGCCAGTCCTCCCTAAAGTTGGAGAAGCATTTGTCTACTCCGAAAAAGACGAGAAATTGGATGGCACTTTCATCGTATTTGAAAATACAAAACGTAAAGTTGCATCGGTAAATAGCGATGGCAGTTGGACGGAACAATTCCTGAACCCGTTAGATCAAATCCTGTCGACAGTAAATCTTTCGAAAAACGGCAACCGTACCAGCATGCTTGCTGTCGGAATAAATTCTCAAGCTTGCAATGCAAGTGGCGATAGGGAAGCGAGGTTCAGCCCAGAGGAAAAACTGCTCGATTTCCCTTTATTTGTTAATAAAAGCTTCGATGGAGCGTGGTTAAGCACATGCGGCACGATCGATGGCCAAGCCGAAAGCATGACTGCCAAGGTAATTGGATTTGAAAATGTAACAACGCCAGCAGGCACATTTAACAGCCTGAGAATCGACCAGACAATAGTCGTCACAAACAGCACAAATTCCGCTTACCTTGGACAAGGCTATACACAGAAAGCTATGTTGTGGTTTGACCCAGTATTAGGTCGAATGGTGAAATTCGTTGGCCAGCGCTATTATGATTCTCCCGCCGTTTCTAAAACTTTAGTTAGCAAAGCTAATATCGAACTTGTTAGCTACGTCCGTCAGCCGTTTGGTGCAAATAATATTCAGACACTTTCTGCTGCGAACGCGTTACTTTCGGGAGTTCCACAACCGGCATCTAGCACAGTGACCTTTGCTGATACAGGGCGTTACCGTTGCTCGGCGCTATCCAGCGGAGAGGCTTACTCACTGTATTTGCAAGGGCACACTTACTTAGACCGTGACCGTGACGGAAAACCCTGTGAAGCGAACGATGTGAACATTGAGAATGTTTCTTATGGACTCGGGCCTACAGGAACATCTTCTTTAGCCAATTCAAATAACCAGTGCTACGTGTCCGGTTATTATCGAACCGATGGAACTTATGTTCAGGGTTATTACAGGAGTTGCTCTACACCTTTGCAACCTTCGACGCCTACGTCATCTTCTACGCCAGCAGCCACGACAAGTGGATCGACCTCTTCCACTTCGGGTGGCCGATGCTACGTCAATGGTTATCGTCGCAGCAACGGGACCTATGTTTCAGGCTATTACAGAAGCTGCTAAATTTTTTTCCAAAATTGGCGTCTTGAAAAAGGCGCCAATTTAACTTCATTCAGCAGTAACGCAATTATTTTAGTTAACGTTCGAATTTTTCAAATCAAACATTTTTCAGTGCTCCCTGATTTACTGTAACTGGATCGAAAAGAATCTTTAAGAACCGCTAAGATAACCATTTAATCTTCTCGCCAGCGACTCCCTAGAGACCCGTTTAACTTGGCATCGTAAAGATTCAATTGCCATTTTGCATTCGGCGTTTCTTCAGCGTCTACGAAAGATGTGAATCGTAGTATTTTCTGAGGATTAACACTTCGGAAGGTCGCGTGCCTTCACTCGTGGGTGTGAAGCAAATCAATCATCGGCTCTTACTATTTTATTAAAGAAATAATTTACTATTATCGTCCATCTAAATTGTTTCTTAACCGAATCTATCCTGTCGGCGGGACCAAACTCCCTCAAGCAAGTCCCACAAGTCCCGCAAATCCCCTACCCGCTTTGACTGCAGTTAAGCCACCGGCCATCTTCTTTGACCTCGGGCTGGACCGCATGCGACGATCTTTCCCACTTCTTGCCCGTCCGTTGACCATGGTTTGTCATGGACGGGTCCATCATCCCGTCTAGGGAACGACTAACTACTACCAGGAGCACAGCATGTCAGACAACAAGGCACCAAGTATCCAGCAGGACCAGATGCGCATCGACCTGCAGGATGAAGCGTCGATGAAGGAATGGGAAAAGAAGCTCGATGCGACTGCCGAGCAATTGAAGGAAGCGGTTGCGGCCGTCGGCGACCTCGCAAGCGATGTAGAGGCGCACCTGAAGGGAAGTCGGAGCAGCGTCAACAGCGAGCGGGTCCACAACGCGCTGTAAGGCAAGCGGGCGTTCAACCTGACGTACGACCAGTCCGGCGGTGATGCTGCAAGCACCGCCGGCTTGCAAGGATAATGTGACCGCCTGATTTCCCCGGTAGTCGACTTTCACTAGTCGGACCGGCACCAGCTTTAGTACTACCGCACAATAGTATCGCCGCCGACGCAGCCCTTCCAGCGCGTCCGGCCCCGGCCCGAATCCGGCAATGCATGCCGGATTTGCTTGCCCTTCTCTTAATGGCAAAGAAATAACCAAGTTTCTATTGCCTGTTGTTACCTTTCGTTCACTTGTTCTTTTGCCGCGACATATGCCGGAATTGGCAGGTAGAAGCCCGTATATTCGGTGGTATATTGCCTCCAGTTATCATTTAACGTTCGTTATTCCATCATTAGTTCGCACAGCGGCCAAAATCACCATGATGCGTGTCCGATCACAACAGCCCGCACTTGGGCTAATCCTGATTCCCCTGGCTGTCTGGGGCGGGCAGGCGCACGCGCTTGGATTAGGCGCCATCACGCTGCAATCCGGCCTGGGCCGGCCGCTGCAGGCAAAAATACCAGTCTACGGCCTGGCGGCGGATGACGCCGGCGCAGCCTGCCTGAAGTCGCGGCTGCTGGCGCTGGACGGCACGACGATTTCGCGCCCCGTGGCGGAACTGGCTGGCAGCGGCGCGAACGCGGTGCTCAGCCTGCGCACCGTCGAGGGCATCAACGAGCCGGCGGTGAATGTGTCGGTGGAAATCGGCTGCACCAATACCGTCAAGCGGGAATACGCGCTTCTGCTGGACCCGGTGGCGACGACGTCGCCGCTCGCCTCCCCGGCAATCGCCGAGCGCGCCGAGCGCAGGACGTCGTCCCGTGCCGGCGCGGCGGTCCCGCCGGCGCAAGCGGTGCTGCCGCCGCCTGCCGTCGACGCGGCGGACCTGCCGGCGGCGGCGAAGGCGCCGGCAAGCGTCGTGCGCAAGCCGCCGGCGCCAAGCAAGCCCAAGCCGGCGCCCGCAAGCAAGAGCGTACTGATGCTGTCCGGCGGCGCCGATGCCGAAATCGAACAGGTGCGGGCCAGCATCGCGCTGCGTTCCGCGACGATGCTGTCGGAGCCGCGCGTCGAAACCGATCCGGCCAGGCTGGCGGCGCAACGCGCCGACCAGGCCAGGGTGGCCGCCCTGCTGCGCGGCGAAGATCCGCTTGCAGGCGCGCAGGCACAACTTCGTGATGCACAGGGCAAGCTGCTTGCGGTGCAAAAATCGGCGGCCAGCGCGGCGAGCCAGCATGCGCAGGAAAAAGCGGCGCTGACGGCAGCGCAGGATGACATGGTTCCGGGCACGCTGGCCGCGGCGCTCGGCGCGCTGTTGCTGGCCTGCGTCGCAGTCATCGGCTGGCTGCTATGGCGGCGCGCCGACGACCGCCGCCGCCAGGAGCAGGCGTTTTTCGCGATGGCGGAAATGCAGGAGCCGTCTCCCCTCCAGCCGCTGCATCATGAAACCCCGCCGCAGCCGGCAGCCGCGGTTGCCGGGGTTGCTGCGGTTGCCGGGATTGCCGGGGTTGCTCCCGTGTTTGCAGCGCCGGCCACGCCTACAATCGAAACCAGGACCGACCCGGAACCGGTGGATTTCGCGATGCCCATGGACGACTTCGCGCCGGAGCCAACGCCTTCCGTGCCGCCGCAGTCCTACGAATGGCCCAAGGAAGTCGCCATGCAAACCGTGTCCACGAGTCCGCCGCAATCGCTCCAGTTGCCCGAGTCTTGGCTGACGATCGAAAATCAGCTGGAAGAACTCCATCAGCAGGCGCCGCAGGCGGGAGCATCGCCGCTGCCGCCGATGCCGCCGATGCTTCCGGTGACCGACGACGATGCGCAGGCCCATGCGGCCGAAGTGGCCGGCATGTTGCTGGCTGCGGAAAGCTGGATGGCCGAACACAATCCGCTGCGCGCAGCCGAAGTGCTGCGGGACTATCTCGACCGCGAGGACATGCGTTCGCCGGCGCCAGGCCTGTACCTGCTGTCGCTCTATCGCACCATGGAAAACCAGGAGCAGATACTCGCCGTCCTGGCGCAGTTGCAGCGCGCGTTCCCGGCCGAAGCCGCCGGCTGGGGCAACGCTGCCCAGCCGCGCCGCAGCATCGCGGACTTCCCGCTGGTGCACTCGGCGGTCGACTCGCTGTCGAATAGCGACGAGCTGCTGCCTTACCTCAACAGCCTGCTGCTTGCGCCCGAGCCGTTCGACTTCTCGACCTACCGCGAGATCGTGCGCGCGATCGGGCTAGCGAATGAAATGAAGCAGGAAAATGACCTGAATTCGATGAGCTTTGACTTTCAGTAGTTATCGCATCAACCAATGTAATATACGGTTTCTTTTTATGTCGACCGGAATCGAACCCATGTTCTTAAAGCGCGTTTTCAAGCGGCCAAGCAATGCTTACCTTCTGTCCTGCGCTGCGCTGCTCCTGTGCGGCGCATTGTCCGCCGGGCCGGCTGCGGCTGCGGCGAGCGACGAAATCACCGAAATTTCCCGCCTGGTCCAGGGCGGCCAGCTGGCCGATGCGATGAAACGGGTCGATGCCGGGCTCGCCCAGAAGCCGGGCGACGCGCGGCTGCGCTTCAGCAAGGGCATCATCCTGGCGCAGCAGAACAAGCCGACCGAGGCCATCGCGGTGCTGCTGAAGCTCACCGAGGATTTCCCGGATCTTCCGGAACCGTATAACAACCTTGCCGTCCTCTACGCGGCCAACGGCCAGTATGAAAGCGCGCGCATCGCGCTGGACAAGGCGATCGCCAGCAATCCCGGCTACGGCATGGCATATGAAAACCTGGGCGACGTGTATGCCGAGCTGGCCAGCCAGGCTTACGACAAGGCGGCCCGCATCGACGGCAGCGCCGGCGCGAAAGCCAAGGTCGCAGCCATCCGCAACAATGTCCAGGGCGCGGCGCCCGGCATCGTCGCCAGGCAGCCGGCGACCCAGGGCGGGAAGACCGTGCTGGCCGCGACGGACACATCGTCCGCGCCACCGGCGGCGGCCGCCAAGGCCAATGCCGACAAGCCCGCCGCCGCCAGGGAACCGGCCGATGCCGCCAGCGCTGCCGAGCAGGCAGCGGTGCTGGCCGCCGTCAATGGCTGGGCCGGCGCCTGGAGCGCGCGCGACGTGAAGGCGTATCTCGACTATTACAGCGCCGACTTCGTCGTGCCGCGCGGCATGAGCCGCGAGAAGTGGATAGCCGAGCGCACCGACCGGATTACCGGCAAGCAGCGCATCAGCGTGAAAATCGAAGCGCCAAAAGTCCGGATGGACGGCGAGCGCGCCATCGTGCAGTTCCGCCAGGAGTTTTCCTCGGACAAGCTGAAGTCCACCGACCAGAAGACGCTGACGCTGGTCAAGCGCGACGGCGCATGGCGCATCCGCGAAGAACGGGTGAGCTGACAGCGGCTTGGGTCTTGAAGGCGCGGCTGGAAAATACAGGCAATTCGCGTTGGCGGTGACGCCGGACGCATGCCAATCCCGCGTCATCGCGCAGCGGATGAAATAGATGGTTCCAATTCGTAGGGTGTAATAAGCAACGCGCATTGCACCATTGGCCAATCAGCTACCGCCGCCTGTTTGCAGCGAATGGTGTAATGCGCTTCGCTTATTACACCCTACGGCGTTTCGTGGCGCCTTGTGAACGGGGATTGATAGCAGCCGTCGCATACACGCCCCCTCACCTGCCACGCGGCCTGCGAGGGCGCCTCCCAGCCGCGATGTCCTAGATCGAAATCGCGCGTATCTGTTCCCAGTCGGTATAGCCCTGCAGGATCTTGGCGATGCCGTCCTGCCGCAGTGTCGCCATGCCTTCCAGCATTGCCTGCTCGGTGATCTCGCTGACGTTCGCCCGCGCCATGATCTTGCGCTTGATCGACGGGGTGTTGATCAGCAGTTCATGCACGCCGAGGCGGCCCTTGTAGCCGCTGCCGTTGCATTCCTCGCATCCTTCGGCACGGTGCAGCGTGATGCTGCCGTCGGCGGCGGCATGCAGCCTGCGCCATTCGGCCCGGATGGATTCCGCCTTCAGCGGCGTGTCGACGCAGTACTCATAGGCCAGCATCGCCAGTTCTTCCTCCGAGGCCTGATGCGGCCGGCGGCAGGCGGCGCACAGCCGGCGCGCGAGCCGCTGCCCGACCACGCCCAGCAGCGCGTCGCCGAAGTTGAACGGGTCGAGGCCGAGGTCGAGCAGGCGGACGACGCTTTCGGCGGCGCTGTTCGTATGCATCGTCGAAAACACCAGGTGGCCGGTCAGCGAGGCTTCGATGACCGTGCGCGCCGTTTCCTGGTCGCGCGTTTCGCCGACCATGATGACGTCAGGGTCGGCCCGCAGGAAGCTGCGCAGCACCGCGGCAAAGGTCCAGTCGATGCGCGGCTGCACCTGCACCTGGCGCAGCCCGTCCTGGGTGATCTCCACCGGGTCCTCGACGGTCCAGATCTTGCGGTCCGGCGTGTTGATGTGGGACAGGATCGAATGCAGCGTGGTGGTCTTGCCCGAGCCGGTCGGGCCGCAGACGAACACCAGCCCGTGCGGGCTGGCGGCAAATTTCTTCAGCCCGGCCATGGCATAGGACGACAGGCCCAGCGTGTCCATCGACACCGCTTTCGGCGCCGCCAGGATGCGCATGACCACGTCTTCCAGGCCCTCGGTGGTGGGCATGGTCAGCACGCGCAGCTCGATGCGCGCCGGACCGAACTGGCTGAAATCCATCTTGCCGTCCTGCGAGCGGCGCTTCTCGGAAATATCCAGCCGGCTCATGATCTTCAGGCGCGACACCAGCGCATTGCGGAAGTTGGCCGGCACGTCGGAGTAATGCGACATCACGCCGTCCTTGCGGAAGCGCACGCGGGTCGGGCGGTTGCCCTTCATCGATTCGATGTGGATGTCGGACGCGCCTTCCTCGTACGCGTCCAGGATGATCTTGTTGACCAGGCGAACCAGGGTATTGTCGGATTCGGAAACGTCGTCGGCGATGCCGAGCGGATTGGCCGGCATCGCCGGCTCCGCGCCGCCCAGCTCGAACACCAGGTCTTCCATGCTTTCGCGGGAACCCTGGCTGCCGTAAAACTTCTTGATCGACATGCCCAGGTCCTCGACCGAGGCCATCACCGGGTCGATTTTCAGCTTGATGTAAAAGCCCAGCGCCTGCAGCCCTTCCAGCGCCAGCGGGTTTTCCATCGCCACCACCATGCGCGTGTCGGTCCGGTACAGCGGCATGATCTGGTGCTTGCGGACCAGGTCCGCCGGCACCGACTTGATCAGGTTCAGATCGAAGTCGAACTTGCGCAGGCTGACCAGCGGGATGCCCAGCTTCTGGGCCAGCACGCGGCGTATGGTCTCGCGCTTGATGACGTCCATCTCGACCAGGATCTCGCCGAGATGCGTCTTGCGGTCGCGCGACTGGAGTTCCAGCGCTTCCTCCAGCTGGGCGGTCGTGATCAGGCTTTCCTGCAGCAGCGCCTCGCCCAGCCGTATATGCGGCATTTCCTTCTGATGCTGCAGCGCCTTCTCCACCTGCGCCTGCGTCAGGATCTGCTGCTTCTGCAGGTAGTCGCCCAGCTTCTGCGAGCGCAGCACCTCCTGCTTCTTCAGGCCGAGATCGACCACGTCCTGCGTGACCAGTTTTTCCTCGACCAGCATCTGGCCGAGATGCTCGCCGATCTGGTAGCTCGCGATCGAACTGGCCGGGATGAACCAGCGCAGCACGTCGTCGCCATAACTGCACAGGAACAGGAAGAGGCCGAACTTGTGCTCGACATAGCCGATGGTCTCGGACATCAGGCTGTCGCCGTCGCGGAAGGTTACGACGCAACGCTGGCGCAGGCTGACGTCGGCCGAATCGAGCTTGCCGTCGGGGTCCAGCTCCAGCCGCTTCAGTGCAATCGGGCGGGTCAGGCGCAGGCTCTTGAAGTCCGAAAAGCCGACCTGCCCCGCCAGCGGCGACTTTTGCGGCATGAATTCGACCAGGCTGTTTTCAGGGTCCAGCCGGACCAGGGTGCCGTTTTCCCGTTTGCCGTCCGTACGGGCCAGCACCGCCGACTCCGGCCCGGCGGCGCCGGCGGACAGGTAGAAATGCGGCGGTATGGGCCATTCGAAGTCGGTGATCATGGATTTTCCTGGGGAACGGTCCGGCGCGCGGCAACGCGTGGATAGGGCTAGCCGGCTAACTTTACCTGAACTTTGTTGCTTCAGTGAAGCATAGCGAGGCGCTTTGATCGATAAACGCCCTTTACGTTGGCGATCAGCGGCCAAAACGTAACAAAAATAATATCCGGTCAACATCGTACCGGCTTCCGGCCTGTTGCCTCCCCGGATCTCTGTTCGATGGCGTACAGACCTCCGGCTGGCGAACCGTTACGCTGCGAGCACGATATCAGGAGGTTTTATGAAAACAAATCGCATTGTCATCGCCGGCATTCTCGCGGCATCCACCTTCATCGCCGGCTGCGCGGCGCCCGGCTATCCGCAGGCTTCGTCGCCCTATCCTGCCCCCGCGGGCCAGCAAGGCGCCTACGCGAGCTACGGCGTGGTGGACTCGATCCAGGTGGTCAACACCGGCGCGCCCGGCGGCATCGGCGCGGGCGCGGTCGTCGGCGGCCTGGTTGGCGGCTTGCTGGGCAACCAGGTCGGCGGCGGCACGGGCCGCGGCCTTGCGACCGCGGCTGGCGTGGTGGGCGGCGCGGTCGTCGGCAACCAGGTCGAGCAGCGCAGCCACCAGGGCGGCACCGCCTACCAGATCGGCGTCAGGCTGGATAACGGCGGCTATCAGACCTACACCCAGGAATCGGTCGGCGACCTGAACATCGGCAACCGCGTCCGCATCGACAACGGCCGCGTCTACCGCTACTGACAGGCCGGAACAGCCGGCGCGCCTATTCGGCGTCCGGCTGCCTGCCCGGCTCGGCCTGGATGAAGGCGTCGAGCCTGGCGCAGTTTTCCTCTATCCGCAACAGCGTCGGCATCGCCGACAGGTCGGTATCGAGGCGGCGCGCATTGGCAAGCTGCGGGATCAGGCAGCAGTCGGCCATGGTCGGCGTATCGCCCAGGCAGAACTTGCCGGCCCGCCCGTCTGCGCTGATGCGTTTTTCGATGGCCGCCAGGCCGTTCCCGCACCAGTGACGGTACCAGTCGTTCTTCGCCTCTTCGTTCGCTCCCATTTCACGCACCAGGTAACGCAGCACCCGCAGGTTGTTGAGCGGATGGATGTCGCAGGCGATCGACAGCGCGATGCCGCGCACGTAGGCGCGGTCCAGCGGCGCTGACGGCAGCAATGGCGGCTCCGGGTACATTTCATCCAGGTATTCCATGATCGCAAGCGATTGCGTCAGGACCTGCGTCCCCTCATCGTCATTCTCGTCGACCAGCGCCGGCACCAGCCCTTCCGGGTTGATGCTGCGGTAAGCCTCCTGCAACTGCTCGCCGCCCTGCCTGAGCAGGTGGACCGGCGCCATCTCGACGTCGAGCCCCTTCAGGTTGAGCGCAATGCGCACGCGGTAAGCGGCCGAACTGCGGAAATAGGTATAGAGCTTCAGGCTCATCAGACCACCTTCACCCGCAGCTCGGTCAGGCCCTCGACCGCGCCCTCGAGCAGGTCGCCCTTCTGCACCGCTGCGACGCCCTCCGGGGTGCCGGTGAAGATCAGGTCGCCAGGCTGCAGCTCGAAGTAGCGCGACAGGTGCTCGATGGTTTCCGCGACATTCCAGATCAGCTTGCCGATGTCGCTGTTCTGGCGCGGCGCGCCATTGACGTTCAGGCGGATATTTCCCTTGTCGATAAGGCCGGTCTCGCTGACCGGATGCAGCGGCGCGATCGGCGCGGACTGGTCGAAACCCTTGCCCGTGTCCCACGGACGGCCCAGCTTCTTGGATTCGCCCTGGAGGTCGCGCCGGGTCATGTCCAGGCCGACCGCATAGCCCCAGATATGCGCGCCGGCATCGGCCGCCGCGATGTCCCGTCCACCCTTGCCGATTGCAACCACCAGCTCGATTTCATGGTGCAGGTCGCTCGTCATGCCCGGATAAGCCATCTCGCCGGTGGCCCCGGCCGGCACGACCAGCAGCGCATCGTTCGGCTTCATGAAGAAGAACGGCGCTTCACGGCCGCTGTGGCCCATTTCCTTCGCATGCTCGACATAGTTGCGGCCGACGCAATAGACGCGGCGTACAGGGAAAAATTGATCGGTGCCGGCAACCGGCACGGCGACGGGCGCCTGCGGGGTGATTACGTACTCCATTTGGTCTCCTTTAGTGGTGCTGGAATTATGCCATTGGAAAATTTTATTCGCCCTGATGTTCGCTAATCGGATTAAATTAGCCCCATGGTCTCTTTAAACTGGCCGGTCGACCCCAGATAGGGTGCACGCTGCCGACCGGCCGCGGGTAATGCCAACGGGAGTTTCCACCATGTTCAGTCGTCTGCGCCGCCTTGCCAGGATCGCTGGCCGCGAAGTCACCATCCTCTGGTTTGCCTGCCGTAATCCGGCCACGCCGCTGGCGGTGAAGCTGGGCGCCGGGCTGCTCGCGGTCTACCTGCTCAGTCCTATCGACCTGGTGCCCGACGCATTGCCGGTGCTGGGATGGCTGGATGACGCCACGCTGCTGGCGTTCGGCATCCCGGCATTGCTGAAGCTGATGCCGGCGCATGCGCTGGCCGACGCGCGCGGCGCCAGCGAACGGTTCCTGTCCCGCTGGGCGTTCTGGCGGCGGGCCTGACGCACCGGGCGCGGCAGCCCGGCCGGGCGCGCGCCGTTCCCGCCGCGCAGTGCGGCGACAGGGATGGGCGCAGCGCCGGCTGCGGCCGCGCTACTCTTCGCCCAGGTAAGCCTGGCGCACCTTGGGATCGTCCAGCATCGCCTGCGCCGGGCCGGTCATCGTGATCAGGCCCGACTCCATCACGTAGCCGCGATGCGCGGCCTGCAAGGCCAGCCGCGCATTCTGCTCGACCAGCAATATCGTCACGCCCTGCGCCGCGACCGTGCGCACCACTTCGAAGATCCGCTCCACCATGATGGGCGACAGCCCCATCGACGGCTCGTCGAGCAGCAGCAGTTGCGGATGGCTCATCAGCGCACGCGCCATGGCCAGCATCTGCTGTTCGCCGCCAGACAGCGTGCCGGCAAGCTGGGCCGACCGTTCCTTCAGGCGCGGGAAGATGCCGTACCACTTGTCGACGTCGTCCGCGATGCCTGCCTTGTCGTCACGGGTGTATGCGCCCATCAGCAGGTTTTCGTGGATGGTCATGCGGGTGAACACGCCGCGCCCTTCCGGCACCATCGCCAGCTGCTGGCGCACCAGGTCGAACGAGGTCTTGCCCCTTATCGGCTGGCCCGCGTATTCGACATGGCCCTCGACCTTGCACTCCGGCAGCGTGCCGGTAATGGCCTTGAGCGTCGTGGTCTTGCCCGCGCCGTTGGCGCCGATCAGCGTGATCAGCTCGCCCTTGCGCACTTCCAGGTCGATGCCCTTGACCGCCTGGATGCCGCCATAGGCCACCTTCAGCCCCTCGACCTTCAGCATCACGTCCGTCACAGGTAGCGCGGCCATCAGTGCGACCCTCCCAGGTAAGCCTCGATCACGGCCGGGTTCCTTTGCACCTCGGCCGGCGTGCCCTCGGCGATCGGCTTGCCGTAATCGAGCACGGTGATCCGGTCGCACAGTCCCATCACCAGCTTGACGTCATGCTCGATGAGCAGGATGGTGCTGCCGCTGGCCTTGATCTTCAGCAGCAGTTCGCGCAGGCCCAGCTTCTCGGTCGCATTCATGCCGGCCGCCGGCTCGTCCAGGGCCAGCAGCAAGGGGTCGGTCGCGAGCGCGCGGGCAATCTCGAGCCGGCGCTGGTCGCCGTACGACAGGTGGCGGGCGGTGCGCCGCGCAAACCCGGCGATGCCGACGAAGTCGAGCAGCTCCAGCGCACGGGCGCGGATCGCCGCCTCCTCCTCGCGGGCCGCGCGGTAGCGCAGCACCGCGCCGAGCACGCCCTGCCTGGTGCGCACGTGGCGGCCCACCATCACGTTTTCCAGCGCGCTCATCTCGCCGAACAGCCGGATGTTCTGGAAGGTGCGGGCAATGCCCGCCTTCGCCACTTCATGCGGCGCCGACGGCGAATACGGCTTGCCGTCGAGTTCGAAGCTGCCGCCGTCCGGCTGGTACAGCCCGGTCAGCACATTGAAGAACGTGGTCTTGCCGGCGCCGTTCGGCCCGATCAGGCCATAGATCTGGCCCCTGGCAATGCGCATGTCGACGCCGGACAGGGCTTGCAGCCCGCCGAAGCGCTTGCTGGCGCCGGTGATATTGAGCAGATTGGCCTGCATGCAGCGGTTCTCCTATGTTCCTAGACGGGCGCCACGCCGGTGGCGGGAGCAGGCTTGTCGACGTCCGCGTCCGGACGGTCCTCGTGGCGCGGAGCCGGCCACAGGCCGGCGGGACGGATCAGCATGATGACCACCATGGCCAGGCCGTACAGCAGCTGGCGCAGGATCTCGGCATCGATCAGCACCTTGCCGAACAGCGCCTGCTGCACCGGCTCCACCGTGTGGCGCAGCACTTCCGGCAATGCGGCCAGGATGACGCCGCCGACGATGACGCCGGGTATGTGGCCCATGCCGCCCAGCACCACCATCGCCAGCACGGCGATCGACTCGGTCAGCGAGAACGACTCGGGCGACACGAAACCCTGGAACGAGGCGAACAGGCCGCCCGCGACGCCGCCGAACGAGGCGCCCATCGCGAAGGCGAGCAGCTTGATGTTGCGGGTGTTGATGCCCATCGCCTTGGCGGCGATCTCGTCTTCCCGGATCGCGACCCAGGCCCGGCCCAGCCGGGAATCCTGCAGCCGGTAGGAAATGAACACGATGATCAGGCACAGCGCCAGGAACAGGAAATAATAGGCGTTCACCGAGGGCATGGACCAGCTGCCTATGCGCACCATCGCGCCGGAACCGGCCTCGCCGCCCAGCGACACGCCGAAGATACGCACCGGGTCGATCAGGTTGATGCCTTGCGGGCCGTTGGTGATGTTGACCGGACCGTTCAGGTTGTTCATGAAGATGCGGATGATTTCGCCGAAGCCCAGCGTCACGATCGCAAGGTAGTCGCCGCGCAGCTTCAGGGTCGGCGCGCCCAGCAGCGCGCCGAACACGCCGGCCAGCAGCGCGGCCAGCGGCAGGATCACCCAGAGCGACAGGTGGATGCCCTGCTGCGCAACCTCGGGGCCGAAAAAGGCGATCACCGCCTCCCCCAGCGGCTGGTACTGGTTGACCAGCGACTCCAGCACCGTGGCGAATTGCGGCGACGCCAGCAGGCCGGTCAGGTAGGCGCCCAGCGCGTAGAACGCGATGTAACCCAGGTCCAGCAGGCCGGCGAAGCCGACCACGATGTTCAGGCCCAGCGCCAGCATGATGTAGAGCAGCGCCAGGTCCATGATGCGGACCCACGAATTACCGTAGTTCGACGCGATGAAGGGAAAGGCGATGACGGCCACGGCGAGCAGTATCAGTCCGGCGCGGCCGGCCCCGGTGGCCGTTGTCAGTTTGTAAGCCATGAGGATGTCCCTTGAAGTCAGGCGCGGTCGGCAACGCGCTCGCCCATCAGGCCCGAAGGCCGCAGCGTGAGCACGATGATCAACACGATGAACGCAAAAATATCCTGGTAATTACTGCCCAGGAAGCCGCCCGTCAGGTCGCCGATGTAACCCGCGCCCAGGCTCTCGATCAGCCCCAGCAGTATGCCGCCCAGCATGGCGCCGTAGATATTGCCGATGCCGCCCAGGACCGCGGCCGAAAATGCCTTCAGCCCGGGCACGAAGCCCATCGCGAACTGGGCCGACGAATAGTTCGCGCCCCACATCACGCCCGCCACTGCCGCCAGCGTCGCGCCGATGGCGAAGGTGAATACGATCACCCGGTTGGCGTCGACGCCCATCAGGCCGGCGATGCGCGGGTTCTCCGCGGTCGCCCGCATCGCCCGGCCCATCTTGGTTTTTTCGACCAGCAGCACGAGCGCGATCATGCAGACCGCGGCCAGCACCAGCAGCATCACCTGGGTCGGCGTGATCAGCGCGCCCATCAGGTTCAGCGACTCGGACGGCATCACCTGCGGAAAGGGCAGCGGGTTGCGGCCCCAGATCATCATCGCGATGGTCTGCAGCAGGATGGAGATGCCAATCGCGGTGATCAGCGGCGCCAGGCGCGGCGCGTTGCGCAGCCTGCGGTAGGCAATGCGCTCGATCAGGACGTTGACCAGCACGCAGACGGGTATCGCGCCGACGATGGCGATCAGCAGCTTGACGATGCCAGGCAGGTCGGGCGCCACGTTGTTGACCATCTTGAGAATGGTTAGTCCGGCCATCGCCCCGATCATCAGCACTTCGCCATGGGCGAAATTGATCAGGTTCAGGACACCGTACACCATGGTATAGCCCAGTGCGATCAGCGCATACATGCTGCCGAGAACCAGGCCGTTGATGATTTGCTGCAGGAAAATTTCCATGGTCCGCCAGGATGGAAGATAAAAATCGGGCGCGCAGCGGCTTCAGGCAGCCCCTGCGCGCGGCTTCGTGGGAAACAACGTTTTCAGCTGGCGGCAGCCGTGCCGCCGCCCAGGCCTTTCGGCAGCGGGAAGGTCACATTCTCTTCCACGCCTTCGAGTACCCGGACGCTCTCTGCGCCATGCATCTTGAGCTGGTCGATCACGGCGTCCACCAGCACCTGCGGCGCCGATGCGCCGGCGGTCACGCCGATGCGCCGCACGCCATTCAGCCATGCCGGATCGATCTGCGCCGCATTGTCCACCATAAAAGCCAGCGTGCCCATCTTTTGCGCGACTTCGCGCAGGCGGTTGGAATTGGAACTGTTCGGACTGCCGACCACGATCACCAGGTCGACCTGGGGCGCCATGAACTTGACGGCTTCCTGGCGGTTGGTGGTGGCGTAGCAGATGTCGCCCTTCTTGGGTTCGGCAATCTGCGGGAAGCGCTGCTTGAGCGCGTTGATGACGTCTGCCGTGTCATCGACCGACAGCGTGGTCTGCGACACATAGGCCAGCCTGTCGGGGCGCTTGACCTCCAGCCGCTGGACGTCGTCGACGGTCTCGACCAGGTACATGCCCTCGTCGGCCTGGCCCATCGTGCCCTCGACTTCCGGATGGCCGGCGTGGCCGATCATGATGATCTCGCGGCCCTCGCGCCGCATCTTGGCCACTTCCATATGCACCTTGGTGACCAGCGGGCAAGTCGCATCGAACACCTTGAGGCCGCGCTGGGAAGCCTCCTCGACGACCGAGCGGGGCACGCCGTGGGCGGAGAACACCAGCGTGTTTCCGGCTGGGACATCGGCCAGGTCCTCGATGAAGATGGCGCCCTTGCGGCGCAGGTCCTCGACGACATAGGCGTTATGCACGATCTCGTGCCTGACATAGATGGGCGCGCCGAACTGGGCAAGCGCCCTTTCGACGATCTCGATCGCCCGGTCGACGCCGGCGCAAAAACCGCGCGGCTGGGCCAGCAGGATTTCCTGTTTCATACTTTTCCTAGATGCTTTTAACGGCTGCCGCCTCAGAGTATGCCAATGATGCGCACGTCGAACTTCAGGGTCTGCCCGGACAACGGATGATTGAAGTCGAACAGCGCATCCTCATCGTTCATCTCCAGCAGCACACCGGCAAAACGCCCTCCCTTCGGCGCGGCAAACTCCACCACGTCGCCTACCTTGTACTCCTCGCCAAGCTGTGAATTTTCCGACAGCGTGTCGCGCGACACGCGTTGCACCAGGTCCGGATTGCGTTCGCCGAACGATTGTTCCGGCGTCAATGTGTAGCTGTGTTCGGCGCCTTCGGGCAAGCCGAGCAGGCATTGTTCGAGAAACGGCGCCAGTTGACCACTGCCGATCTGCAGCGTTGCCGGATTGCCGTTGAAGGTGGTCACGATATCGTTGCCATCCAGCGACGCCAGCCGGTAGTGCAAGGTCAGGTAGGCGCCCGGCGCTACCAGCGGCTGTGGTAAATTTTCCATGGGATTCTGCGGGACAAAATAATCCGCCATTTTAAGCGACGACGCGCTGGTCCGTGCTAATAACACCCGGCCTCCTGATTTTCCGCATTACCCGACGAAAGCACGGACATGGGAATCTCCGACTGGCCAGTCACCCTGCGGCCACGCGAAAGACTGATCAGTCAGGGTGCGCAAAGCCTGTCGGACGCCGAACTGCTCGCCATCTTCCTGCGCACCGGCCTGCCGGGCTGCTCCGCCGTCGAACTTGCGCAACGGCTGCTGCTGCATTTCGGCTCACTGGGCAAGCTGTGCAGCGCCGCGATACAGGACTTCTGCGCCTTTCCCGGCCTGGGTCCGGCCAAGTTCGCGCAGTTGCAGGCGGTGCTCGAACTGGCGCGCCGGTCGACCGAGGAAGAACTGGCCAATGGCGTAGCCCTGCGCAGTTCGGCCGCTGTCCGGAATTACCTGCACCTGCGGCTTGCGAACCTGCCGTACGAAAGCTTCACGGTGCTGTTCCTGGATGCGCGCCATCACCTGATCAGTTGCGAGGAACTGTTTCGCGGCACGCTGACCCGTGCCTATGTCTATCCGCGTGAAGTGGTGCGATCAGCGCTTCGGCACAATGCGGCTGCGGTGATCCTTGCGCATAACCACCCGTCCGGCGAACCGGCGCCCAGTTCGCAGGATCATGAACTGACTCAGCTGCTGTGCAGCGCGCTGGGGCTGATGGAGGTCAAGGTGCTCGACCACATGATCGTCGCCGGCCGCCGGTTTTATTCCTTTGCCGAGCATGGCGAACTGTGACGCCTAACTCCGTTTAAATGTTAAATATCGAGAATAAAACGAGAAACAATTGTTTTGCGCAAGTCGTTGAATAATTGAGATTTTTTCGATATACTCTCGTTTTTTCCAATTTCGGAAATCTTTGAAGGAGTGAAACATGGCACGTATTTGCCAAGTCACCGGGAAAAAGCCGATGGTCGGCAACAACGTTTCCCATGCGAACAACAAGACCAAGCGTCGCTTCCTGCCTAACCTGCAGCGGCGTCGTATCTTTGTCGAGTCGGAAAATCGCTGGGTTTCCCTGCGCCTGTCCAACGCCGGCCTGCGCACCATCGACAAGATCGGCATCGACGCCGTCCTGGCCGACATGCGCGCCCGCGGCGAAAAAGTCTAACTAGCACAGTAAAGGAATAATCATGGCTACCAAGGGCCGCGACAAAATCAAGCTGGAGTCGACTGCAGGCACGGGTCACTTCTACACCACGACCAAAAACAAGCGCACGATGCCGGGAAAAATGGAGATCATGAAGTTCGATCCCAAGGCCCGCAAGCATGTCGCTTACAAAGAAACCAAGATCAAGTAATCCAGGTCTTGCAAGCAAAAGCCCCGCAACCATTGCGGGGCTTTTTTTTGGCCGCGATTCCGGGTCTTGTACCGCCTCCAAGACATGGCGTACCGGCTGAAACCGATGCTTCCGATTCGTAGGGTGTAATAAGCGCAGCGCATTACACCACCGGCCAATCAACCACCACCCTCTGTTCCCAACCAATGGTGTAATGCGCTTGCGCTTATTACACCCTACGGCGTTTCATCGCGCCTCGTGAACCGGGGATGGCCTGAACCGGCAGCCGCGGCCATAAAAAAAGGCCCGGATAACCGGGCCTTTTCGGACTGCCATGCAGGCAGCGGGATCAGCAATCAGGCATAGCTGCGCAGGCGGAAGGAAAATTCCTGCAGCGAGCGGATGCCGGACGACTCCGCGCGGCGGCACCAGTCCTGCAACTGGTTCAGCAACTGGTCGCTGGTCGAGTGCGACCGCTCCCACAGCACGCTCAGTTCGACGCGCATGTCATGCATGGTCTGCAGCGCCTTGCTATGGGCGAGCACTTCGCTCAATTGCTGGCGCTGCGGCGCGGCCAGCTTCGCCGGCTCCTTCTGCATCAGCTTGCGGGACGAGCGCAGGGTGTGCGCGCCCAGCTGGGACTTCGTACGGATGTGGCCCACCTCTTCGCGCCAGGTGTGCTTGATCGACTTGGTGTACTTGGCCATCACGTCATAGCGGTTGGACACGATCGAATGCAGCGTCGCCAGGTCGGCGATACGCTTGCCGCTGTCGAACTTCGGCGCCGGCGCGATCTTCTTCACGGTCGCCAGGCCCATCATTTCCAGGATGCGGATGTACATCCAGCCGATGTCGAACTCGTACCACTTGGACGACAGCTTGGCCGAGGTGCCGAAGGTGTGATGATTGTTGTGCAGTTCCTCACCGCCGATCAGGATGCCGAACGGGATGATGTTGGTCGCCGCGTCGTTGCAATCGTAATTGCGATAGCCCCAGTAGTGGCCGATGCCATTGATGATGCCGGCTGCGGTAATCGGAATCCACAGCATCTGCACCGCCCAGACGGACAGGCCGATCACGCCGAAAAGGGCGAGGTCGATGAACAGCATGATGACGATGCCCATCGCGCTGTGCTTGGTGTACAGGTTGCGTTCGAGCCAGTCGTCAGGCGCGCCGTGGCCGTATTTTTCGATGGTTTGCTGATTCTTGGACTCGGCGCGGTACAGTTCGGCGCCTTCCAGCAGCACTTTCTTGATGCCGCGGGTCACCGGGCTGTGCGGATCTTCCTCGGTTTCGCATTTCGCATGATGCTTGCGGTGAATGGCGGCCCATTCACGGGTGACCATACCAGTGGTCAGCCACAGCCAGAAACGGAAGAAATGGCTCGGGATCGCGTGCAGGTCCAGCGCGCGGTGCGCCTGGCAGCGGTGCAGGTAGATCGTGACCCCGGCGATCGTGATATGCGTCACGACCAGCGTGAAGATCACGATTTCCCAGCCGCTCGCGCGGGTCAGGCCATTCGACAGAAAATCTAATACTGCATTCAGAATCATTCAGGCTCCAAAGTTGACGGGCGGGACGGACATTCTTCCCCTTTGCGGGCACGATCCGAAATCAGGATTAGCCGCATTTGTTGCAATTTGCCCGAGATTTTACGCGCTTTATTGACCGATCGTCGCACCTTGTCGGTCCAAAGCGGCTTCTTTCAAGCATCTTTTTGATCTGGCACCGGATCCTGGTGCCAAAAATATAAGTCTTCTTCGCTTAAAACGCGTCTAATTTACAACTACGACTCTCCGGGCCCAACCCTGTATATCGGGCCATATCGGGCAAACCCAAGGTGCAGCGGACGAAGCCCTGCAAATTCCGTCCCTTCCTGGCTACTTTTTCCGCTCCAGCACGGCCGCGAAGAATCCATCGGTCTGGTGCCTGTGTGGAACGAGCTTCAGGTAATCGTCCATCTCCAGCGGAATGCGCTGCTCTTCCAGCACCGTTTTCATCGGCACCAGCGAGAATGCGTCATTTGCTGCCAGGAACTGCGCCACGATGGCTTCATTCTCCTCGTCGAGGATGCTGCAGGTCGCATAGACCAGCCGGCCGCCGGCTTTCACCAGGCGGGCAGCGCCGTTCAATATGGACAGCTGCTTTACATTGAGTTCGGTGATCGATTCCGGCCTGACCCGCCATTTGACGTCCGGGTTGCGACGCAGCGTACCCAGGCCGCTGCAGGGCGCATCGACCAGCACACGGTCTATCTTCCCGGCCAGGCGCTTGATCTTGGCGTCGTTCTCATGGGCGATCAGGACCGGGTGGACATTGGACAGTCCGCTGCGCGCCAGCCTGGGCTTGAGCTTGGCCAGGCGTTTTTCCGCGATGTCGAACGCATACAGCCGCCCGGTATTGCGCATGATGGCGCCCAGCGCCAGCGTCTTGCCGCCCGCGCCGGCGCAGAAGTCGACCACCATCTCGCCGCGACGCGCGCCGACGATCTGCGCAAGGATCTGGCTGCCTTCGTCCTGCACCTCGACCGCGCCGGTCTTGAACACCGGCAGGTTCTGCAGCGCCGGTTTCTTCAGGATGCGCAGGGCCAGCGGCGCATACGGCGTTGGTTCGGCCGCGATCGGCGCGGCCAGCAGTTCGGCAATCACCTGCTCGCGGTTCGACTTGATGGTGTTGACACGCAGATCCAGCGGCGCCGGGGTGTTCAGCGTCTGCGCCAGCAGCAGCGTCTCTTCCTCGCCGAAGCGCTCGGCCAGCCGGGTATACAACCAGTGCGGCAGGTTCGAGCGCAGTTCGGCCGGCAGCATGTTCCTGTCGATCTGCATCACATGCGTGAGCCACCGGGTCTCGTCCTCGGACAAGCCGCCCAGCGCATCGACGCCGACCGCGTCGGCCAGTCCCAGCAATGTCAGCCGGCGCATGCTGGCGCCGCTGCCGGATTCCGCAAAACTGGTGTAGACCAGCTTGTTGCGCAGCAGCCCGTAGACGGCCTCCGCGACCACGCCGCGCTCGCGTCCGCCCAGCCGGGTATGCTCGTGGAAATAGCGTGACAGGGTGTTGTCGGCCGGAGCGGTAAAGCGCAGGATTTCGCGCAGGACTTCCTCGGTGTGGCTGATGATTGCGGGAGGAAGCCTCATGCGGATTCTTTCATGTTCATTGTGAGTAAAACCTTGTCTTTGATGCGCACGCAGCCGTTTTCGATCGACAGCCTGCCGTCGATGAAGCTGCGCACCGCGTCAACATACAGCGGATGTTCGATTTCCAGCACGCGTTCGGCCAGGCTGGCCTCGGTATCGTCCGGCCGCACGGCTATCGCCTGCTGCGCAATGATGGGACCGTGATCCAGCGTTGCCGTCACGAAATGGACGGTGGCGCCATGGACCTTGACCCCCGCCGCCAGCGCCTGCCGGTGCGTATGCATGCCGGGAAAGCTGGGCAGCAGGGATGGATGGATATTCATCATGCGCCCGGCATAGTGTTCGACGAAACCGGGGGTGAGGATGCGCATGAAACCTGCCAGTACGAGCAGGTCAGGCGAATAACGGTCGATTTCCTGCTGCAGCAAACGATCGAAAGCCGCCCTGTCGGTATGGCCGCCGCTCGGCACGACGACTGCCGGGATCTGTTGCTGCCTTGCAAATTCGAGGCCGGGCGCATCGGCCCGGTTGCTGATGACTGCTGCGATCCGCGTTTGCCAACCCTCCCGGCGAGCGGCCCGGACGACGGCCTCCATGTTGCTGCCCCGTCCGGAAATGAGGATGACGATACTTTTCATGGCGCGCATTGTACATTACCGCCCTTGCCCGGCCGCCTCCCCGCGGACGGTCCTGCCGACTGCGCGGATTACTGGAACGAGTAGAAAACCCGGAACGGCACCTTCTTTTCGGCCCAGAAATCGGCTGCATCGCGGAATACGTCGAGCAATGTCTCGCGCGCCTCGCGGTCGAATTTCTGGGTATGCGGAAGTTGCTCCAGCACGACGAGGAAGCCGAACTGCTGGCCGGATTTATAGACCAGGCTGGTCAGGCAGTCGGACAGCGCGTCGAAATTCTTGCCAAAATGGCGTGGAAAGTGAAAAGCCTCGGCGATCGTCGCCAGCACCTGCTGCTTGGTCGACGCTTCTCCGCAATAGGCATAAAGGAAATGTTGCCCCAGTTTCGCCGCTTCGGCCTGCAGTTCGGTGACCCGGAAAGCACGGATGGACTGGACCACGTTCGGTGGCACGGTCTGGAACAAGTTCGCTTCTGCTGGCGCTTCTGGCATCAACTGCGGACCTTTCTCCTGGACTATGAGGGTATAGATGTTCACTTATCACTCTTGGATGCGTCGGAATGACGCGTAATGATCGTCTGTATAGAAGTATTCCCTGGACGCGCCTTCTTCTCCGCCAGCGACGATCCTTCTGGCTCCCCGGTTACGCGCGCCGGGCGTTTTGACAGTGAACTCACGATAATACCCGCGCTTTTGCTTTGGCAAAAGTCTTTCATAGTTACCAAAAACGGCGCCATCCTTGCTATATGGAAACGGGCCACCCTGCTTGATCAGCTGCAGTGTGTGCCTGGCTTCCCGCGGCAATTCGCTGACCAGCACCACATTGCCGTCCGGCGCGGAGCGCGCCATCCCGCTTGCCGAAAATACGAGCGCGAGCACGAAAAACAGCGCACGAAGGAAGGATTTTCCAGGAAGGCTATGTTGCATGGGGAGCGAGGGTTGGTCAGGGTACCGTAGCGTAACGCTTGTATGATTGCCAGGCAACTGCGCTTCTTCCGCTGTTCTTGATCTTTTCGCGCTGCCTGGAGCGCCACGGGGATGCCGCTATCGTCCGGCAAGCTGGCCGCGGGCATGAAGGGGAAGGTCATGCAGCCGCCGGCGACATGACGCCGCTTCATCGACAGCAGCCATCGATGGTGGCCAGCGGTGCGCCTACCGCAGTTTCAGTCGCCCCGCGCCACGCCTTCCCGGCGCGGATCGGCGCCGCCGAACCACCAGTCCTGGCCATTCCTGCGTATACGCATGATGGCCTGCAGGCCCGAGGTCTGCTCGTCCATACGCACCTGGTGGCCTTTTTCGGTCAACCGGGCGGCGACCTGTTCGGAAACACGGCCGCGTTCGAGTTCCGTCGGGCCGTTGCGGCTGCCGAAATTCGGAAGGCTGATCGCCTGCTGCAGGTCCATGTTCCAGTCCAGCACGCCCACCAGCAGCTTGGCGACATAATTGATGATGAAGCCACCGCCGGGCGACCCCGCCAGCAGCACCAGCCGGGCGCTTTCCCCCTCGAAAACCATGGTCGGCGCCATCGTGCTGCGCGGCCGCTTTCCGCCCTCGACCCGGTTGGCGATGGGACCGTCTTCATCCCTGGACGCATATGAAAAATCGGTCAGCTGGTTGTTGAGCAGGAAGCCGTGGACCATCTGGCGCGAGCCGAATGCGCTTTCCACGGTGGTCGTCATGGCGACGGCGCCGCCGAAACGGTCGACGATCGATATGTGGGAAGTCGAAGGCAGTTCCGGCGACGCGTCGCCGCCCCAGGCGACTTGCAGGCCGGCCGGCCGTCCCGCCGTCGCGCGGGCCATCGCCCGCGACCCGATCAGTGCGGCGCGCTGGGCGAGATAGGTCTTGTCGAGCAGCGCGGCCAGTCCGCCGCCCGGGATGGGCACGAAGTCGGGGTCGGCGACATAGCGGCCGCGGTCGGCGTAGGCCAGCTTGCCCGCTTCCACGAAAAGATGCACCGCCTCCGGGTCCAGCCCATCCCGGCCCGGAGGCCGCGCCGCGATATCGGTATTTTCCAGTATGCCCAGCATCTGCGCGACCGCCAGCCCGCCGGAAGACGGCGGCGGCATGCCGCAGATGCGCCAGACGCGGTAGCTGGTACAAAGCGCATCCCGCTGTTTTGGCCGGTAATCGGCAAGGTCTGCGGTGCTCAGCAGGCCGGGATTGGTCGGATGCTGCCTGACCTTGTCGACGATTTCCTGTGCGATCGGGCCGCGGTAGAACGCGTCGGCGCCGCGTTCGGCGATCTGCCGCATCGCATCGGCCAGCGCCGGGTTCTTCAGCAGGTGGCCGACCGGCCAGGCCTGGCCGGCAGCGTCGTAGAAATAAGCCGCCGCGACCGGGTCCTTCTTCAGGAACCGGTCTTCCCGCAGCAGCCTGGCGAGCCGCGGACTGACCAGGTAGCCGTTTTCCGCCAGCCGGATGGCGGGCTCGAACAGGGTGCGCCACGGCAGCCTGCCGTGCTGCGCATGGGCCCGCTCCAGCGTGCGCAGCACGCCCGGGACGCCGACCGCGCGTCCGCCGACCAGGCCATCGAAGTAAGGCACCGGCTTGCCGGTCGCATCCTGGAACAGGGTTTCGGTGGCGGACGCCGGCGCGGTCTCGCGACCGTCGAAGGTGGTCAGCCGCGCGCCGTCGAAATGCAGGATCAGCGCGCCGCCGCCGAGGCCGGACGACTGCGGCTCGACCAGCCCCAGCACCATCTGGGTCGCGATCGCCGCATCGACCGCCGAGCCGCCCTGCTTCAGCATGTCGTAGCCGGCATCCACCGCCAGCGGGTTGGCGGCCGACACCATGAAGCTCTGCGCATACCAGCCGGGCTTCTCGGTATAGCCGGACGCGGCTTCCGGCGCGAGCAGCGCGGGATTGACGTCGGGCTGCGGCCCGGTGAGGACGACGCAGCCGCCCAGCAGCGTCGTCAGCAGGAACAGGCTGGACGCCGCGGCGCGGCGCAGGGGATGCATCTTTATTTCGGCTGCATCCGGATCGCGCCGTCCAGCCGGATGGTTTCGCCGTTGAGCATCACGTTTTCGATGATGGTCTTGGCCAGGTGCGCGTATTCATTCGGCTTGCCCAGGCGCGGCGGGAACGGCACCATGCGGCCCAGCGCGTCCTGCACTTCCTGCGGCATGCCCAGCAGCATCGGCGTCTCGAAGATGCCGGGCGCGATGGTCATCACGCGTATGCCGTTGCGGGACAGGTCGCGCGCCATCGGCAGCGTGAGCCCGGCGACCGCTGCCTTGGACGATGCGTAGGCAGCCTGGCCGATCTGGCCGTCGAATGCCGCGACCGACGCGGTGTTGATGATGACGCCGCGTTCGCCGTCGGCTGTGGCGTCGAGCCTGGACATCGCATCGGCCGCGAGGCGCGACATGTTGAAGGTGCCGACCAGGTTGATGTTGACGGTGCGCTGGAATATTTCGAGCGGATGCGGGCCGTCCTTGCCCACCGTCTTGACCGCAGGCGCGACGCCGGCGCAATTGACCAGGCCGCTCAGCTTGCCCATGGCCAGCGCCGCTTCCACCACCGCGCGGCCGTCAGCCTCGGAAGTGACGTCGCAGCGAACGAACTTGCCGCCCAATTCACCTGCCAGCTTCTCGCCGGCCTCGACCTGCACGTCCGCCAGCACGACCTTGCCGCCGTTCTCGACGATCATGCGCGCGGTTGCCGCGCCAAGTCCCGACGCGCCGCCGGTGATGATGAATACGTTCTCCTGAATCTGCATCTTGTCCTCTCTGGGGATGGGAAAATTGACCGGTTCCGCGATGCCGCGCATGCCGCGCCGCTTGCGTCGACCAGCAGCGATTGTAGCGATTTTTTCAACGGCGACGGGAAAACCTGCCCGCCCTGGAACCTGCGGCGGGATTGGGCACCAAGCCACCGGGGCGCGGCTGCCGACTCGACTCTATAATGCTGCGCTTCCGGGATGGCAAGCCTGCCGTCCGGCTCGGGGCGCCAGGGCTGATGGCGCGGCAGGAAAACGCATGGCAATCGCGATACAAGTCAACCTGACGACGCTGCTGAAGGTGATCGAAGTGCTGGGCATCGTGGCCTTCGCCTGTTCCGGCTTCATCGAGGCGCGCCGCCGGGACATGGACATGGTGGGCATATTCACGGTCGGCTTCATCACCGCTTTCGGCGGCGGCACGCTGCGCGACCTGCTGCTGGACCAGCGCCCGCTGTTCTGGGTCGAGCGCCAGGAGTATGTGCTGCTGATCTTCGTGCTGGCGCTGGTCATCACGCCCTTCACCCGTCACATCAGCTCGGGCCGCGCGGAAAAGGTGATCCTGCTGGCCGACGCGCTGGGCCTGGGCCTGTTCAGCGTGCTGGGCACGTCGATCGCGGAAGACGCGAAGATGCCGCTTTTCGTCTGCGTGATGATGGGCGTCATCACCGGCATTTTCGGGGGCGTGCTGCGCGACGTGCTGTGCAATGAAATCCCGCTGGTGCTGCGGCGCGGCCAGCTGTACGCGACCTGCGCATTCTTCGGCTGCTGGGTCTCGCTGCTGCTCGACAAGGCCGACGCGCCCGAAGGCATCACGCTGGGCGCCGGCATCGGCGTGACCTGCGTGATGCGCCTGCTCGCGGTGCGCTTCAACCTGAAGCTGCCCGCCTAGCGGGCGTCCCTAGCGCGGCGCCAGGGCCGGCTTCAGTACCGGCGTCGCGTCGGCCAGCGCCGGTGCGATCGCCGTCGCCTGCGCCCGCGGCGCCTTGTGCGGGGCGGCGCTGCCCTCGACCACCAGCGTCACCGGCAGCAGCGGCACGATCAGCAGCGCGACGATGTTGATGATCTTGATCAGCGGGTTGATCGCCGGGCCGGCCGTGTCCTTGTACGGGTCGCCCACCGTGTCGCCGGTCACCGCGGCCTTGTGCGCCTCGGAGCCCTTGCCGCCGTGATTGCCCTCCTCGATGTACTTCTTCGCATTGTCCCAGGCGCCGCCGCCGGTGGTCATCGAGATCGCGACGAAGATGCCGGTGACGATCGCGCCCATCAGCACGCCGCCCAGCGCGGCCGGCCCGAGCAGCATGCCGACCAGGATGGGCACGGCCACCGGCAGCAGCGACGGCAGCACCATTTCCTTGATCGCGGCCGAGGTCAGCATGTCGACCGCGCGGTCGTATTCCGGCTTGCCGCTACCGTCCATGATGCCCTTGATGTCGCGGAACTGCCGCCGTACTTCCACCACCACCGCGCCTGCCGCCCGGCCCACCGCCTCCATCGCCATCGCGCCGAACAGGTAGGGCACCAGGCCGCCGATGAACAGGCCGACGATCACCGCCGGGTCGGACAGGTCGAATGCGACCGAGATGCCGGCGCTGTCGAGCGCATGCGTGTAGTCGGCGAACAGCACCAGCGCCGCCAGCCCGGCCGAACCGATTGCGTAGCCCTTGGTCACGGCCTTGGTGGTATTGCCGACCGCGTCCAGCGGGTCGGTGATTGCGCGCACCTCCTCCGGCATGCCGGCCATTTCCGCGATGCCGCCGGCGTTGTCGGTGACCGGGCCGTAGGCGTCGAGCGCGACGATGATGCCGGCCATCGACAGCATGGACGTGGCGGCGATCGCGATGCCGTACAGGCCGCCCAGGCTATAGGACACGATGATGGCCAGGCAGACCGCCAGCACCGGGTAGGCGGTGGACTTCATCGACACGCCCAGGCCGGCGATGATGTTGGTGCCGTGGCCGGTAGTGGATGCCTGGGCGATATGCTGCACCGGCTTGTACTCGGTGCCGGTGTAGTACTCGGTGATATAGACCATCAGGCCGGTGAGCACGATGCCGACCACCGCGGAGCCCATCATCGGGATGCGCATTTCCGGCGGCATGATCAGCCAGGTGACGATGGCGAAGCCGACCAGCGACAGCACCGCGGCGATCCACAGGCCGACATACAGCGCCGACATGATCTTCTTGCCTGGCAGATACTTGACGCGGGCACAGCCGATAATGGACGCCAGGATGGACACCGCGCCCAGCAGCAGCGGATACACGGCCGCCTCGGTTTCCATGCCGGTCATCATCAGGGTGCCGAGCAGCATGGTGGCGATCAGCGTGACGACATAGGTTTCGAACAGGTCGGCGGCCATGCCGGCGCAGTCGCCGACATTGTCGCCGACGTTATCGGCGATCACGGCCGGGTTGCGCGGGTCGTCCTCCGGTATGCCGGCCTCGACCTTGCCGACGAGGTCGGCGCCGACGTCGGCGCCCTTGGTGAAGATGCCGCCGCCGAGCCGGGCGAAGATGGAAATCAGCGATGCGCCGAACGCCAGGCCGATCAGGGGCTTGATCACGTCATGCTGCGACAGCGTGAAGCCCGCGCCGTGTGGCGCCGTCATCACCAGCACCCAGTAGAACAGGGTCACGCCCAGCAGGCCGAGTCCGACCACCAGCATGCCGGTGATGGCGCCGCCCTTGAAGGCGACATTGAGCGCCTGCTGGATGCCGACCGTGGCGGCCTGGGCGGTGCGCACGTTGGCGCGGACCGACACATTCATGCCGATGAAGCCGCAGGCTCCCGACAGCACCGCGCCGATCAGAAAGCCGATGGCCGTGGTCAGGCCCAGCCCGGGGATGAAGGCGATCAGCAGAAAAAGGATCACGCCGACGATGGCAATGGTGCGGTACTGGCGCGCCAGGTAGGCGGCGGCGCCCTGCTGGATCGCCGCCGCTATTTCCTGCATCCGGGCGTTGCCGGCATCCTGCCGCAATATCCAGCTGCGCGACATCATTCCGTAAATTACCGCGATCAGGCCGCACAGAACGGCAAATCCCAGAGCTGCTGCCATGTTGACTCCTCCTTTTTATGTCACGACAAAGTTGCAAGGACTACAGCGCCGCCATGGGCGGACACCTGTTACCGAAACTTTTGCGCTGCCCTTTTATTCTTGAGTGCCTGGGCTGGCCGAGTCTTTTCAAAACCGGTGCGGCAGACGCCGCACAAAAAAAAAGCGGACACCCGTGTCCGCTGCTGATCTTTCCGACTAATTGCTATTCAGGGCCATGATGAAATCCACTGTGTGGTCCTCCCAATTCGGCACGTTTGTTCGCTCGAAATTATTTTGGCATAAGACCGGGCACATCATGCATTTTAAATAAGCTGCCTGTATGTCGACGCCCGACGCATCCCGACCCTGAAGCACACTATAAGTCATAACCGGACCGATTCCGGTTTGCTGTGCAGGCAGTTTGTAGTGATTTTGCCACTATGCGCACGATGGCGCGTGCGGGGCTGGCAGCTGAACGCCGGAAGCGCTGGCTGGATGTTGGATCAAGATGCCGACCAGTAATTTGTTAAATGATGAACTTTCATCAGTTCAATCTTTCCAAGCGGATCAATCGTCCACCCGGAGTCGTTCATGAATGGCAAATCGAAATTCCTTGTATCAGTCCTCAGCCTCTGCTGTGGCGCGGCAAACGCCGGCTTTATCACGACCGGCGGCATCGATGGCGGAGACGATGGCCAGCTTTCCACATTGAACGGCGCCTGCACCGTCAATTTCAACGGCGGAAACGCGCTTAATTCCTGCGGTGCGACCTATACCGGCAGCGCGCCGAGCAACTTCCCGACCGGCACCAGCACGACCCATGCGTCGCCGGCGGACGACTTCACGCCCTATTTCACCGTCGGCCCTTCGGATGGCGGGCCAGTCACGATCTCGCTCGGCCAGCAGGCCAATTACTTCGGTTTCTTCACCGGCTCGCTGGACAGCTATAACCTGGTGCAGTTTTACCTGAACAACATCATGGTCGATGCGTTCACCGGCACGCAGATCAACGAAGTCGCCTTCCCGGGCGCCGCGACCAATGGCGACCGGACCCGGTCGACCTATGTGAACTACTTCCCGACCGCGAACGGGAACCAGGTCTTTTTCGACCGGATCGTCTATTCCAGCGGCGCCAATGCGTTCGAGACCGACAACCACACCTTCGGCCAGTCGACGCCCGACCAGCTCGGCAGCGTGCCCGAGCCAGGTTCGCTGGCACTGCTGGGCATCGCCGGCCTGGGCCTGATCGCCAGCAGCCGCAAGCGGCGGCGCCAGGCGTAATAGGCGTAACAGGCGTTCCGGCATCGGCTCATTGCGCCGATGCGCCGCTGATTCCCTGAAACCCGCCTCGATGTCGATGGCGGGTTTTTTTATCGACGCCGCGAATGGGCAAAAAAAAGCCCGCTCACGAAGAGCAGGCTTAAATCCATCCTTTGGGAGGGTGGAGGAGACGGAGTAACTATAGTAGTTACGGGGAAATAAAGTAAATTTCGATTAACGATATCGGATATATGGTTTGTGAATATTGTCGGTTTCCCGTGGTTCGATGAGCGCTCAACGCCGCTTTCATCCCGGAACCGCATGCATGGCGGCCCGGCGGCATCGGGGCACTGCGCGGCTGCCCTGCCGTACCGCCGCACAGCAAAACGCCCCGGCATGCGGGGCGTTTTCATTATCTGGCCGGATGCGGTGCTTCCCGTCCGGCCCGGCTGCGCAGCTTCGATGAAGCTGCCGGTCGTTGTTACAGGCCGTAGACGAATTCGCCGGCTGCCTGGGTTTCGGCGCTGCTCTTCGACGCAAGCGCTTCACGCAGGTCGACCATGAACACGGCTGCAACGATCGCGGAAAGGATGGACGTCTTTTTTTCGGTATTCGGCAATGGGGCGTAGGAATGAGCTGCGGTGGTCATGGTCTGGCTCCTGAAGGTTGGTTATCCAATGACTCAAAGATAGGGCCAGACAGCAATCAATTCCAATTCCGATGTTTGATACAAGATATCAGGCCAGTGAATAATTAATCGCGCGGCCTGATGACCCGCCCCTCCGGGACGCCAGCATCATAAAAAAAGCGGACCGGTGGTCCGCTCCGATCATGCCTGTTTTCCCTATTGCTCCAGCGCGGCGAATGCCCTGTCCCGGATTTCCTCCACCGGGCCGACGCCTTCGATGCGGCGGTATTTCGGCGCGCCCGGCTCGCCGGAGGCTGCCCACTGGTTGTAGTAGCCGACCAACACTTCGGTCTGCTCGTGGTACACCGCAAGCCGCTTGCGCACGGTGTCCTCGTGGTCGTCGTCGCGCAGGATCAGTTCCTCGCCGGTGACATCGTCCCGGCCCTCGACCTTGGGCGGGTTGAATTTCAGGTGATAGGTGCGGCCCGACGCCGGATGCACGCGGCGCCCGCTCATCCGCTCGATGATCGCGGCGTCCGGCACGTCGATTTCCAGCACGTAGTCGATCGCCACGCCGGCGTCCTTCATCGCGTCGGCCTGCGGGATCGTGCGCGGGAAGCCGTCGAACAGGTAGCCGTTCTGGCAGTCCTGCTCTTTCAGCCGGTCTTTCACCAGCCCGATGATGATGTCGTCCGACACCAGCCCGCCTGCGTCCATGACCTTCTTGGCCGCCAGGCCCATGGGTGTGCCGGCCTTGACCGCGGCACGCAGCATGTCGCCGGTGGAAATCTGCGGAATATTGAATTTTTCTTTGATAAAGGTGGCCTGCGTGCCCTTTCCGGCACCAGGCGCTCCCAGCAAGATGAGGCGCATGAAATCGATCCTAGACGAGTTTTGAAATCTGTTGCGGCGGTCGACGCGAGCCGCCATGGTAGTCTCTTTTACCATTTGAACTTTGCACGAAACTTACCACAAAACCTTGCTTATCCGGCAGTATTCGCCGCGCCTGCGCTATGACGCAGCGCAGGCGCCGTCATAGTGGCGGCGCACCCGCTCCAGGTCTTCCGGCGTGTCGACGCCGGCGGCCGGCGCTTCGCCGGCAAGGTGGACCGCGATGGCGTAGCCATTCCACAGGACCCGCAGCTGTTCCAGCGCCTCGATCTGTTCCAGCGGCGAGACCGGCAGGCCGGGATAGGCCTGCAGGAAGGACTGCGAATAGGCGTACAGGCCGATATGGCGCAGCGGCTGCAGGCCGGCGGGCAGCACGGCGGTGGACTGCGCGAAACCGTCCCGATGCCAGGGCACGGCGGCGCGGGAGAAATACAGCGCGCGGCCCCTGGCGTCGAGCACGACCTTGACCACGTTCGGGTTGAACAGGTCGGCGGCGTCGGCGATCGGGTGCGCCGCGGTTGCCATCGGCACGTCGGCGCTGATCAGCGCAGCGGTCGCGGCGACCAGCGCCGGGTCGATCAGCGGTTCGTCGCCCTGCACGTTGACCACGACCGCATCGGGCAGCAGCCCGATGGCGGCAGCCACTTCGGCGATGCGGTCGGTGCCGGACGGATGGTCGGCGCGGGTCAGGTGCGCCGCGACGCCATGTTCGCGGCACGCGGCCAGGATGTCCGCATGGTCGGTAGCGACGATGACGCGCGCGGCGCCCGACAGCGCTGCCCGCTCGGCCACCCGCACCACCATGGGCTTGCCGCCGAGGTCGGCCAGCGGCTTGCCGGGCAGCCGGGTCGACGCCAGCCGCGCCGGGATGATGACGGTAAACGACATCGGCCGCTCAGCCTGCCAGGTTGCCGGGAGCCGGCGGCACCAGCGTCGCCGCATTCAGGTCGCGGGCTTCGTCCGGCCACATGATGGGTATGCCGTCGCGGATCGGATAGGCGAGCTTGTCGGGCTGGCAGATCAGTTCCTGCGCCTTCCGGTCATAGTCCAGCGGGCGTTTGCAAATCGGGCAAACCAGGATGTCTATCAGTCGGGAATCCACGTAATTTCTCCACAATGTAATCGGCCAGGGCGGCGTCGATGACAGCCTCGACCGGCACAAACCAGAGCCTTGCATCGTTCCTGAGGGCGTCAGAGTGGCGACATTTTACTGCATCCTTCTCCGTGATCAGGATGACATCGGCGCTGCTGCCGCCGAACGGGTTGTCGTCGAACGCATAGTGGTCCGGCAGCGGCATGCGCTCGAATCGCAGGCCCTGTCCTTCCAGCATCGCGAAGTAGCGCTCCGGGTTGCCGATGCCGGCGGCGGCGGCAATTTTCAGGGCCGGCGCGCGTGCGGCAAGTGCGGACAGGCGCATGCGCCCGTGCGGCGGCGCGAGCTGCACCGCCCATTCGCCGCGCAGCTCCATGCCGAACGCATCCGCCGGCATGCCGGGCGCGGCGCCGCCGTTGACCACGGTGACATCGCGCCGCCGCGACAGCGGTTCGCGCAGCGGGCCGGCCGGCAGCAGCCAGCCATTGCCGGCGCCGCGGCCGTCGAACAGGATGATTTCCAGGTCACGCGCGAGCGCATAGTGCTGCAGGCCGTCGTCCAGCAGCAGCAGGTCGACGTCGGGATGCGCGGCCAGCAGCGCGCGGCCGGCGGCGGCGCGCGCGGGCCCGACCGCCATCGGACAGCCGGCATGGCGCGCGATCAGCAGCGGCTCGTCGCCGACCTCGTCCGGGCTGGCGTCGGCGCTGACCAGGCGCGGCCCGTCCAGGCTGGCGCCGTAGCCGCGCGAAACCACGCCCGGATGGAAGCCCGCCGCGCGCAGGCGCTGGGCCAGCCAGATGGTCAGAGGGGTCTTGCCTGTGCCGCCGACGAAGATGTTGCCGACGACCAGCACTGGCACCGGGAGCCGTTCCGCGCGCAGCAGGCCGGCGCGGTACAGCCGGCGGCGCAGCCCTGTCAGCAGGCCGAACAGCAGCGAGACCGGCAGCAGCAGCCAGGCGGCGGGACCGCGCCGGCGCCAGATGCGGTGGAAGGCCGCGTGCAGGCCGGAGGGAGACGATGCCACGGGGCAGGCCCGGAGCGCTTACTTCGCGCCGCCCGACTGCGCGGCGAAGGTCAGTTGCGGCAGTCCGGCGATGCGGGCCGCTTCCATGATGTTGATCACGGTCTGGTGGGTCGCCAGCGCATCGGCATTGATGATCAGCACCGGGTCCTGCTTGTTCTGGGCGCCGGCGGCCGACGCGGCGCGGCGCAGGTCCTCGGCCAGGCCGGCGACGTCGCGGTAGGCGACCTGCACATTGTTGATCGCATAGCGGCCCTGCGCATCGACCAGCACGTGGATCTCGGGCGGACGCTGCTGCGCCTTCTCGGCCTCGGCCGTCGGCAGCGTGACCTGCAGGGCGGTGAAGCGGCTGTAGGTCGTGGTGACCATCAGGAAGATCAGGATCACCAGCAGCACGTCGATAAACGGAATCAGGTTGATTTCCGGCTCTTCGCGGGCCATGCCTCGGCGGAAGTTCATCGTGTGTCCTCGTGCGGCTTAATTGCGTGCGTCATGCACGATGTCGACGAACTTGACCGCCTGCTGCTCCATGTCGACGATGAAGCTGTCGACCAGCGCGCGGAAATGGCGGTAGAACACGACGGCAGGCATCGCGATCGCCAGGCCGAAGCCGGTGTTGTAGAGCGCCACCGAGATGCCGTGCGCCAGCTGCGCCGGGTTGGTCCCGGCCGCATCCTGCGCGCCGAAAATCTCGATCATGCCGACCACCGTGCCGAACAGGCCCATCAGCGGCGCCAGGCTGGCGATGGTGCCCAGCGTGGTCAGGAAGCGCTCCAGTTCATGCGCGGCCCCGCGGCCGGCTTCCTCGATCGACTCCTTCATCACCTCGCGCGGCGCATTGACGTTGCGCAGGCCGGCGGCGAGCACCCGGCCCAGCGGGGAATTGGCGGAAAGGTTGTCGATGACGTCACGGTTGATCTTGCCGCTCTGGTAGACCTTGATGACTTCCTGCAGCAGCGTCGGGGGCAGTATCCTGTTGCGCCGCAGGTACAATGTTCTCTCGACGATCAGGGTCAGCGCCAGCAACGAGGCGATAAGCAGAAACCAGATCGGCCAGCCGGCAGCTTGAATAATGGCGAACAAAAAACACTCCTTGTTGTATGGGGCAAATTACTGGATGCGGGAATGTAACCTGTTGGCCGGGCATGGGCAAGTTTCCCGGAAGACTGATGTCAATACGATCATAAGTCCGGCCACCAGCCAAAAAGTTTTGCACAGGCTCTGTGGATAACATTGTGAACAACCGTAGGATTGAACAGCAAAGTACTTGATTTATAAGACATTTCCCTGTGTGCTCAGGAAACACTCACACCTATAATTCCTTTAAAATCAACTACTTGCATAATACTTTGGAGCTTTTGCATGATTTATGACCGGGCGATGAATTATTTCCTTCACTGTGGAAAGCTGGGCGCATGAGTCAGGTTTTCGGAAGCGAGCCGGTTGCCGCGACGCCGCCGGTATTGACCGTATCCGCGCTGAACCAGGCGGTGGCGCGCATGCTGGAACGCAATTTTCCGCTGGCCTGGATCTCCGGCGAGATTTCCAACTTCACCAAGGCCGTGTCCGGCCACTGGTACTTCACGCTGAAGGACAGCGCTGCGCAGGTCAGGTCGGTGATGTTCCGCGGCCGCGCCCAATATGCCGACTTCATGCCGCGCGAGGGCGACAAGGTCGAGGTGCGGGCGCTGGTCACGCTGTATGCGCCCCGCGGCGAATACCAGCTGAGCGTGGAAGCGATACGCCGCGCCGGCGTCGGCAACCTGTATGAAGCGTTCCTGCAGCTGAAGGCCAGGCTGACCGAGGAAGGCTTGTTCGATGCATCCCGCAAGCGGCCGCTGCCGCTGTTCGCCCGCACCGTGGGCATCGTCACCAGCCTGCAGGCGGCTGCGCTGCGCGACGTGCTGACCACGCTGCGCCGGCGCTCGCCGCACCTGGCCGTGATCCTGTATCCGACGCCGGTGCAGGGCGAAGGCTCGGCGCAGAAGATTGCGCAGGCCATCGCCACCGCGTCGCTGCGGGCGGAATGCGACGTGCTGCTGGTGTGCCGCGGCGGCGGCAGCATCGAGGACCTGTGGTCGTTCAATCATGAAGCGGTGGCGCGGGCCATAGCCGGCTGCACGATGCCGGTCATTTCCGGCGTCGGGCATGAAACCGACTTCACCATCGCCGATTTCGCCGCCGACCTGCGGGCGCCGACGCCGACGGCCGCCGCCGAGATGGCGTCGGCGCCGCGCGCGCACTGGCTCGATACGCTGGAAAGCATGGCCGACGACCTGACGCGGGCGATGCGGCGGCGGCTATCCGAGTCCGCGCAAAACCTGGACTGGCTGTCGCGCCGCCTGGTCAGCCCGAGCGCCTATGCCGCGCACCAGCGGCTGAAGCTGCAGGCAATGCAGCTGCGGCTGGCGCATGCGACCCGCACGCCGCTCGGCCTGGCGCGTTACGCGGTCAACCAGCTCGACACGCGGCTGCGGGCGCAGCTGCCCGATATCGCCGCCGAGCGCCGCCGGCTGGCCGAGCAGGGCCGGCGGCTGCAGACGCAGGCGGTGGCCCAGCAGCGCCAGCGCCGGCAGGCGCTGATGGCGCTGGCGTCGCAGCTGGAACTGCTCAATCCGCAGCGCACGCTGGAGCGCGGCTACGCGATCATCACCGACGGCGCCGGCGCGGTGGTGCGCTCGCCGAGCCAGCTGCGGCCGAAGCAGGTGCTGTCGCTGCGGCTGGCCGACGGCGGCGCCGACGTCACGCTGGCCAGCGTGCAGCCGACGCTGGACGGCACGACTTGACCGGACAGGATGCGGCGATCGCCCATCCGTTTTACAATGCTTATTTGGCAAATTCACGTTCAACCCAAAAACCACAAGGACACAACATGGAACATACTCTGCCACCCCTGCCCTACCCGATGGACGCGCTGCAGCCGCACATGTCCAAGGAAACCCTGGAATACCACTACGGCAAGCATCACCAGGCCTATGTGACCAACCTCAACAACCTGATCAAGGGCACCGAGTTTGAAAACATGTCCCTGGAAGACATCATCAAGAAGTCTTCCGGCGGCGTCTTCAACAACTCGGCCCAGGTCTGGAACCACACCTTCTTCTGGAATTGCCTGTCCCCGCAGGGCGGCAATGCGCCGACCGGCAAGGTCGCCGACGCGATCAATGCCAAGTGGGGCTCGTTCGACAAGTTCAAGGAAGAATTCACCAAGTCCGCGGTCGGCAACTTCGGTTCCGGCTGGACCTGGCTGGTGTCCAAGGGCGACGGCTCGGTCGACATCGTCAACACGTCCAATGCCGCAACGCCGCTGACCACCGCGGACAAGCCTGTGCTGACCTGCGACGTCTGGGAGCATGCGTACTACATCGACTACCGCAATGCCCGTCCCAAGTTCCTGGAAAACTACTGGAACCTGGTCAACTGGGAATTCGCGAACAAGAACCTGGCGTAAGTGGTAACCAGCTGAACTTCAGCTGAACTTCAGCCGGACCTGAAATGAAAATCCCCGCGGCGCTGGCGCCGCGGGGATTTTTTTATGCTCCGGCGAAAAACCTACGGTTTCCGGCCCGCCGTGAATTCCTCCCTGGTCCAGGCGCCGGCCTGTTCGCTCAGGCTGATGCCAAGGCCAAGGCCGGCGTGGCCGTCCGCCGTCTCGATCTCGGCGAAAAGGATGGCGATCTCCGTCATCGGCTTTTGGCGGCCGGTCAGCACCTTGGCGTCGCTGATCGGCGTCTTCAGCGGCAGGTAGACCGACGAGATGCGGACCGAGGCGATCCGGTCCGCGGATGCCGGGACAGCAGCGGCAGCGGGATGGGCAGGCATGTTCACGATCATTCCTCGGGCTTAGAGGTGGATCCGGTTCAGTCGACCGTGATTTTTCCCACTTCGATCACCTTCTTCCAGCGCGCCAGTTCCTGCGCCTGGAATTTCGCGAATTCCTCGGGCGTGTTGCCGACCACTTCGAAGCCCTGCTCGGTCAGCCGGGCCTTGATTTCGGGGTCGTTCAACGCGCCGACGATGGCGCCGTGCAGCTTGGATTTCACGTCGGCCGGCAGGCCCTTGGGCGCGCCTATGCCCTGCCAGGAATAGACGTCGACTTCCTTCACGCCCGCTTCATCGAGCGTCGGCAGGTCGGGCAGCAGCGTGGAGCGCTTGGCGCCGGTAATGGCGAGCGCCTTCAGCTTGCCAGCCTTGATATAGGGGACCACGAGGTTGAGGTTCTGGAAAGATGCGTCGGCATGGCCGCCCATCAGGTCGGTCAGCACCGGCGCGCCGCCCTTGTACGGCACGTGCAGGCCGGTCGTGCCGGTCTTTTGCCAGAACAGCGCGGTGGTCAGGTGGTCCGAGCTGCCGGCGCCGGACGTGCCGAAGCTGGTCTTGTCCGGGTTCTTCTTCAGGTAGGCGATCAGTTCGGCGACCGACTTGACCGGCAGGTTGGGATTGACCACCAGCACATTCGGCGCCTGCACCGCGACGGTCAGGAAGTCGAAATCCTTGGACGGGTCGTACGGCAGCTTCTTCTGCAGGTGCGGATTGACCACCCAGACGCCGATGGACGCCACGATCAGCGTATAGCCGTCCGGCGGCGCGTTTTTCACAAAGGCCGAGCCGATGGCGCCGGTGGCGCCGGCCTTGTTTTCCACCACGAACGGCTGGCCCAGCAGCTGGCCGACCTTCGGCCCGATCGCCCGCGCGATCATGTCGGTGGAGCCGCCTGCCGGGAAGGTCACCACCGCGGTGACCGGCTTTTCGGGATAGCCCGCGGCCTGGGCCGATGCGCACAGCGCGCTGCCGAGCAACAGGGCGGAAAGGATACGTCTTGCGTTCATGCTGTCTCCAGGAGTGGAAGTGGATAACGCCGTTTCAGGGCTTGTTTTGAGAAATATCTAAAGAATGAAAGCGCTGCTGGTCAGGACTCAGGTCTCAGGTGACCGGGGCCGGGTTGAACAGCGTCAGCGCGTTGTGCAGCTTCCAGTGTTCGGCCCAGGTTTTCCTGCCGCTGGCGACGTCCAGCATCAGGCGGAACAATTCCCAGCCGACGTCGGCGATGCTGGCTTCGCCGGTGGCGATGGCGCCGGCGTTGACGTCCATCAGGTCATGCCAGCGCCGCGCCAGGTCGTCCCGCGTCGCCACCTTGATCACCGGCACCGCGGCCAGGCCGTAGGGCGTGCCGCGGCCGGTCGTGAAGATGTGCAGGTTCATGCCGGCGGCCAGCTGCAGCGTGCCGCAGATGAAGTCGCTGGCCGGCGTGGCGGCATAGATCAGCCCCTTCTGCCTCACCTTGTCGCCCGGCGACACCACGCCCGAAATGACGCTGCTGCCCGACTTGACGATGGAGCCCATCGCCTTCTCGGTGATATTCGCCAGCCCGCCCTTCTTGTTGCCGGGCGTGGTGTTGGCGCTGCGGTCGACGCCGCCCTTTTTCAGGTAATCGTCGTACCAGGCCATCTCGCGGATCATCGCCTGCGCCACTTCCTCGTTGGCGGCGCGCGCGGTGAGCTGGTCGATGCCGTCGCGCACCTCGGTGGTCTCGGAAAACATCACGGTCGCGCCGGCGCGCACCAGCAGGTCGGCCGCATAGCCGACCGCCGGGTTGGCGGTCACGCCGGAAAAGGCGTCGCTGCCGCCGCACTGGACGCCGACGACCAGGTCGGCCGCGCTGCAGGTCTCGCGCTGGCGCAGGTTCAGCGCGGCCAGCCGCAGCCTGGCCATGTCCATGATGGACGCGATCATCGATTCGAAGCCGACATGCCTGTCGTCCTGCAGCGTCACGATGTACGGGCCGTTCTGGATCGGGATCGATCCTTCCGGCAGCAGCCGCGCGGGCTGCAGCTTTTCGCAGCCCAGGCTGACCACCATGGCCTGGCCGCCGAAGTTCGGGTTCAGGCTGATGTTGCGCAGCGTGCGTATCGGGATGTCCGCGTTGGGCGCATCGATCGCCACGCCGCAGCCATAGGTGTGCTCGAGGCCGATCACGTCGTCGACATTCGGGTAGTCGGGCAGCAGCTCGGCCCGGATGCGCTGGACCGCGTGCTCGACCACGCCGGCCACGCACTGCACGGTGGTGGTGATGGCCAGGATGTTGCGCGTGGCGACGCTGCCGTCGGCATTGCGGTAGCCCTCGAAGGTATAGCCTTCCAGCGGCTCGGCCGGCGGCGCCCTGCGGGTCGCCAGCGGCAGGTTCGCCAGGTCGCGCGCCGGCGGCATGCGCACCAGCGACTCGTCGATCCAGCTACCCCTGGGAATGTCGCGCGCCGCGTGGCCGATCACGACGTCGTAGCGGCGGATCGCATCGCCCTCGGCGAGGTCGGCCAGCGCGATCTTGTGGCCCTGCGGCACCCGGTCCCGCAGCACGAATTCCCCGGGAAACTCGGCCCCGGCCGGCAGGCCGCCCTCGTTGACGACAATGGCGACGTTGTCGTTGTCATGCATGCGGATATACAGCGGCTTGCCTGCTGCGCGGATCGGTGCGGTGGCCTCGCCCATACTGGTCTCCTCGTTCATGTGCGGAATCCGCGTGTGCGGCCTTCGCGTCTTGCCGGTTTGGTGCAATCCGGTCGCCGGGATTGCCCGGACGCCAGGCGGCCCGTGTCCTTCGGTCTCCCGCCTCGCTGCCCGGCCTGTTTGCCGGTCATGCAGCCGTCTCCCGGCATCCGGTTATCAGTCATCAGACAACGTACGATGGAGTATAATCACGACATTCTCAAATAGCAACCAGCGCGCCGTACTGAATTTCGTCGCCAGGAGCCACCGCCCATGAACATACTTTCCGCGCCATCCGCGCCACCGAGGAAGCACCGAAACCTGGCCCAGGGCGTGGTGGCCTTTATTTCCGATGCGATCCGGGACGGCAGCATCAGCCCCGGCGACAAGCTGCCTACCGAGTCGGAGATCATGCGCATCCAGGGCGTGAGCCGCACCGTGGTGCGTGAAGCCATTTCACACATGCAGGCGGCCGGCATGGTGGAGACCCGGCACGGCATCGGCACCTTCGTGCTCGAGCCCGCGGCCCGCCCTGCGCTGGGGCTCGACCCGGCCACCGTGGTCACGATGCGGGACGTGCTGGCCATACTGGAGCTGCGCATCAGCCTGGAAACCGAGGCGGCCGGCCTGGCGGCGGCCCGCCGCACCGAAAGCCAGCTGCAGCAATTGCGCGCCGCGCTCGACGGCTTCCAGAATGCCGCCCGGAACGGCGAGGAAACCGTCGCATGGGACATGCAGTTCCACCTGACGATCGCGCAGGCGTCGGCCAACCGCTACTTCCACGACATCCTGAGCCATCTCGGCACCAACATCATTCCCCGCTCCCGGATCAACTCGGCGCGCCTGGCGCAGGACGATCCGGCGAACTACATGGAACGGGTGGGCCGCGAGCACGAGGACATCTTCAATGCGATCTCGCGCCAGGATGCCGACTCGGCCCGCGCCGCGATGCGCACCCATCTCGGCAACAGCCGCGAGCGGCTGCGCCGGGCGCAGGAACTGATCGAGGCCGGCCAGGCCTAGCGGAATGAAGCGGCACGGCGGGACGGGCCAGTCGTACGACCCGGCCCGGACACTGGCTGGACCCTAGTCCGCCAGCCCCATCCCGTCCGACTTTTCGGGCGGCGTCGCGCCGATCTCGAAGTTGGCCATCATTTCCAGCGCCTTCACCAGCGCCGAATGGTCCCAGGCCTTGCCGCCATGCGCGGCGCAGCTGTTGAAAAGCTCCTGCGCGGTCGCGGTGTTGGGCAGCGAGACGCCGATCTGGCGGGCGCTGCTCAGCGCCAGGTTCAGGTCCTTCTGGTGCAGTTCGATGCGGAAGCCCGGATCGAACGTGCGCTTGATCATCCGCTCGCCGTGGACTTCGAGGATGCGCGACGCGGCGAAGCCGCCCATCAGCGCCTGCCTGACCTTGGCCGGGTCGGCGCCCATCCGCGACGCAAACAGCAGCGCCTCGCCGACCGCCTCGATGTTGAGCGCGACGATGATCTGGTTGGCGACCTTGGTGGTCTGGCCGTCGCCGTTGCCGCCGACCAGCGTGATGTTCTTGCCCATCAGCTCGAACAGCGGCTTGACCTTCTCGAAGGCCGCCTCGGTCCCGCCCACCATGATGGTCAGGCTGGCCGCCTTGGCGCCGACCTCGCCGCCGGACACCGGCGCATCGAGGTATTCGCAGCCCAGCTGGTTGATGCGCCCGGCGAACTGCTTGGTCTCCAGCGGCGAGATCGAGCTCATGTCGACCACGATCTTGCCGGCCGCCAGCCCCTCGGCCACGCCGCCCTCGCCGAACAGCACCGACGCCACCTGCGGCGTGTCGGGAACCATGGTGATGATGACGTCCGCCTTCTGCGCGACTTCCGCGAACGACGCGCAGCTGGTCGCGCCGGCCAGGTCCGCCGGCAGCGGCCTGGAGCTGTGCACGAACAGCGCGTGCCCGCCCTTGAGCAGGTTGGCCGCCATCGGCGCGCCCATGATGCCCAGTCCTATGAATCCCACGTTGCTCATCTGATGCTCCTTGATGCTGGTTAGCGGCCGGCCTGGCGGGCCGACTCGTATCGGGCGGCGAGGCTTTCCGCGCCGCGTCCCAGTATGCCGACGTCGCTGCCGACCGCGGTGAACATGCAGCCGAGTTCGATATAGCGGCGCGCCAGCGCCTCGTCGCCGGTCAGGATGCCCGCGGCGACGCCGCACGCGCGTATGCGCAGGATCGCGTCCTCGATCGCGGCCAGCACGTCGGGATGCTTGGGGTTGCCCACATGGCCCATCGACGCCGACAGGTCGCCGGGGCCGATGAAGATGCCGTCCACGCCTTCCACCGCCGCGATCGCCTCGATATTGCTCAGCGCGAGCGGGGTTTCGATCTGCACCAGCACGCACAGTTCCTCCTCGCAGCGCAGCGGGTAATCCTTCACCCGGCCGTAGTCCGACGCCCGCGCCGCGGCAGCGTAGCCGCGTATGCCGCGCGGCGCATAACGGGTCGAGGCCACCGCGCTGCGGGCTTCCTCCGCGTTCTGCACGAAGGGAATCAGCAGCGTCTGCGCGCCGATGTCGAGATAGCGCTTGATGGTCACCGGGTCGTTCCAGGGCGGGCGCACGATCGGATGCGCACGGCCGTTGGCCATGGCCTGGAGCTGCGACAGCACCATCGGCAGTTCATTGGGCGAATGCTCGGTGTCGAGCACCAGCCAGTCGAAGCCGGAATTGGCCAGCAGTTCCACGCTGACATGGTTGGCCAGGCCGGTCCAGAGGCCGAGCTGCAGGCGGTCGGCCTTGATGGCGCGCTTGAATTTATTGACAGGTATTTCCATGATGCCCCTTTTCAGGTTGGACAGCGCATACGAAAAGGCCGCGCCGGGTGCGATGCCGCCCCGGCAGGACCTGAAGGTTGATGCTTGAAACTAACGCACAAAGCTGGGCTTCTTGTTGTCGAACTTCCAGCCCGGGAAGAAAAACTGCATCGCCACCGCGTCGTCGCGCGCGCCCAGCCCCATGCCGAGGTAGAGCCGGTGGGCGGCGTCGATGGCGTCCATGTCAAGCTCAACGCCGAGGCCGGGCGCGGTCGGCACGGCAATCGCGCCGCCGACGATCTGCAGCGGCGCTTTCGTCAGCCGCTGGCCGTCCTGCCAGATCCAGTGGGTGTCGATGGCGGTGATGCGCCCCGGCGCCGCGGCGGCGACCTGCGTGAACATGGCCAGCGAAATATCGAAATGGTTGTTCGAGTGCGAACCCCAGGTCAGGCCCCAGTCGTTGCACATCTGCGCGACCCGCACCGATCCCGCCATGGTCCAGAAATGCGGGTCGGCCAGCGGGATGTCGACCGATTGCAGCTGGATCGCATGGCCCATCTCGCGCCAGTCGGTGGCGACCATGTTGGTCGCGGTCGGCAGCCCGGTGGCGCGGCGGAACTCGGCCATCACCTCGCGGCCGGAATAACCGTTCTCGGCGCCGCACGGGTCCTCGGCGTAGGCCAGCACGTCATGCTGGTCGCGGCACAGCCGCACCGCGTCCTTCAGCAGCCACGCGCCGTTCGGGTCCAGCGTGATGCGGGCGTCGGGGAAACGCCCGGCCAGCGCGGTGACCGCGGCGATTTCCTCCTCGCCGGCCAGCACGCCGCCCTTGAGCTTGAAGTCGCGGAAGCCGTAGCGAGCATAGGCCGCCTCGGCCAGGCGCACCACGGACTCGGCCGTCATCGCCTTTTCGTGGCGCAGGCGGAACCAGTCATCCTCCGCGCCGGGGTCGGCAGCGTACGGCAGGTCGGTCGCCCCGCGGTCGCCGATATAGAACAGGTAGCCCAGCACGTCGACGCTGGCGCGCTGCTGGCCTTCGCCAAGCAGCGCGCAGACCGGCACGCCGAGGAACTGGCCGAGCAGGTCGAGCAGCGCCGCTTCCAGCGCGGTGACCGCGTGGACGGCGATGCGCAGGTCGAAGGTCTGCTGGCCGCGCCCGCCCGCATCGCGGTCGCCGAAGGTTTCCCGGACCTTCTTCAGCACCGCCAGGTGATTGCCGACGGACTGGCCGACGACGAGCTGGGCGGCGTCTTCCAGCGTCTTGCGTATCGCCTCGCCGCCGGGCACCTCGCCTGCCCCGGTATTGCCGGCGCTGTCGGTCAGGATCACGATATTGCGCGTGAAGTACGGCCCGTGCGCGCCGCTCAGGTTGAGCAGCATGCTGTCGCGGCCGGCGACGGGGATCACGCGCATCGCGGTGACGACGGGTGCGGCGGACGGCGAAGACAGGGTTGGACTAGCGGGCATGACGGCCTTTCGGTATCCACGAAGAGATGACTGGAACAGGAATGGACGCCGGCCTGCCTCACAGGCCGCGTTCGATCCCCTGATTGACTGCTTGATGTCGGTCATCGTACAACATGAAAGCGCGATTGACCAGCCGTTTTTGCATGCCCTGCCCGGTTTCACCGCGGCAGGTGCCGGCCGCAGTCATTGCGACGTCTGCCGGCCCAAAAAAAAGGGCCGCCCCGACGGGCAGCCCCTTTCATCCGACGCCCGGAACGCTTACTTCGGAATCGAACCCTCGACGCCCTTGACGTAGAAGTTCATGCCCTTGAGCATGCCGATTTCGGCTTCCTTGCCGGCCGCGACCACTTCCTTGCCCGACTGGTCGACGATAGGACCGGTGAACACGATGGCCTTGCCTTCGGCAAGCTGCGCCTTCTTCTCTTCCATCGCCTTCTTCGCCTCTTCAGGCACCGACGCATTCACGTTGGCCAGGTCGATCGACTTTTCCTTCACGCCCCACCAGGTCTCGCCATTCTTCCAGGTGCCGTCCAGCGCCGATTGCACGGCCTGCTTGTAGTACGGCGCCCAGTTGATGACCGCCGAGCCGACGTGCGCTTTCGGACCGTAGGCGGACATGTCGGAATCCCATCCGAACGCGTTGACGCCCTTCTCTTCGGCAGCCTGCAGCGTCGCCGGCGAGTCGGTGTTCTGGATCAGCACGTCGACGCCCTGGCCGATCATGGTCATCGCCGCGTCGCGTTCCTTCGCGGGATCGAACCATGACGAGACCCAGACCGCGCGGGTGGTCACGGCCGGGTTGACCGACTGCGCGCCCAGCGTGAACGCGTTGATGTTGCGGATCACCTCGGGAATCGGGAAGGAAGCCACCACGCCCAGCTTGTTGGTCTTGGTGGTCTTGCCGGCCAGCACGCCGGCCAGGTAGGCGCCTTCGAAGGTCTTGGTCTCATAGACCGCCATGTTGGGCGCGGTCTTGTAGCCGGTCGCATGCTCGAACTTCACGTCCGGAAAGTCTTTCGCGACTTTCAGCATCGGCTCCATGTAGCCGAAGGTGGTGCCGAAGATCAGCTTGTTGCCCTGGCTGGCGAGGTCGCGGAAGACACGTTCTGCGTCCGAGCTTTCAGGCACCTTTTCGACGAAGGTGGTCTGCACCTTGTCGCCGAATGCCGCTTCGACCGCCTTGCGGCCCTGGTCGTGCGCAAACGTCCAGCCGCCGTCGCCGACCGGGCCGACGTAGACGAAGGCCACCTTCAGCGGACCGCTGGCAGGCGCGGCCGCGGCGGGGGCTGCCGCTGGCGTGGCTGCCGGCGTGACGGCCGTCTTGGTTTCGGTCTTGTCGCCGCAGGCGGTCAGCATCATGGACGACGCGACGACCAGCAAGCCGGCTTTGAGCGTGCTGCGTTTTTTCAGGTCAGGCATAAATTCCTCAAGGTGTAGATCGGTGGTCAAATAAATTCAAAACACTTTCCGGTAGCAAATTTTACGCCAGATGCTACCGGGAAATCACGCGGAATTCGGGTTGAAGTTCTTCCCCAGCGACGCCGGGATGTTCAGCCTGATCCAGTCCGGGTTGCGCGAGATCAGCGCCAGCACCACGATGGTGGCGACATAGGGCAGCATCGCCATGATCTGCGACGGCACCGCCACGCCCAGCCCCTGCAGGTTCAGCTGCAGGATGGTGACGCCGCCGAACAGCAGCGCGCCGGCCACCACGCGCCACGGCTTCCAGCAGGCGAAGGTGGTCAGCGCCAGCGCGATCCAGCCCTTGCCGGCGGTCATGCCCTCCTGCCACAGCGGCGTGTAGACCAGCGCCAGGTAGGCGCCGGCCAGGCCGCAGCAGGCGCCGCCGAACAGGATGGCGGCCAGCCGTATCATCCGCACGTTATACCCCAGCGCATGGGCCGACTCCGGCGACTCGCCGGCAGCCCTGAGCACCAATCCAGTGCGGCTGTGGTTCAGGAACCATGCAAGCGTCGCACAAAGAACGAGCGCGATATAGACCATAGGATGATGGTTGAACAGCACCGGCCCGACGAAGGGGATCTTGGACAGCACCGGGATCGCCATGCTGGTCGACTTCAGGCTGATGCCGGTGTACGGGATGCCGACGAAGGCCGACAGGCCGGCGCCGAAGATCGACAGCGCCAGGCCGGTCGCATACTGGTTGGTGTTGAGCCACAGCACCATGACCGCGAAGAAGGCGGCGGCGGCCATGCCGCCCAGCGCGCCGGCGATGAAGCCCAGCGTCGCGCTGCCGGTGCCCACCGTGACGGCGAAACCGGAAATGGCGGCCAGCAGCATCATGCCTTCGGCGCCGAGGTTCAGCACGCCGGCCTTTTCATTGACCAGCAGGCCGAACGCGGCCAGCATCAGCGGCGTGCCGGCATTGATGGTGGCGGCCAGCGCGGGGGCCAGCAACAGCAGAAAGGTATCCATCCTATTTACTCCAGCGTATGCGGTAGGCGATCAGCACGTCTGCGCCCAGCAGGAAGAACAGCAGCATGCCCTGGAACACGCCGGTAATCGCGTTCGGCAGGCCCAGCCGCGACTGCGCCAGCTCGCCGCCGATGTAGAACAGCGCCATGATGAAGCTGGAGAACAGGATGCCGATCGGGTGCAGCCGGCCGACATAGGCGACGATGATGGCGGCGAAGCCGTAGCCGGGCGACATCGACAGCACCAACTGCCCGACCGGGCCGATGGTCTCGATGACGCCGGCCAGGCCGGCGGCGGCGCCGCTGATCAGCAGCGTGGTCCACAGCGCCTTGCGCTGCGAGAAGCCGGCGTAGCGCGCCGCCAGCGGCGCCATGCCGCCGACCTGCAGCCGGAAGCCGGCGAAGCTGCGCGACAGGAACACCCAGCCCAGCAGCGCGGCGAGCACGGCGAACACGAAACCCAGGTTCAGCCGCGTGGTCGGCACCAGCGTGGGCAGCAGGAAGCCGCTGGAAAACATCTTGGACTGCGGGAAGTTGAAGCCCATCGGGTCGCGCCAGGGACCTGTGATCAGGTAGCCCAGCAAGAGCTGCGCGACATAGACCAGCATCAGCGACACCAGGATTTCATTGGTGTTGAAGCGGTCCTTGAGCAGCGCGGTGATGCTGGCCCAGGCCATGCCGGCCAGCATGCCGGCCACGATCACCAGCGCGATCGCGCCGGCGCCGCCATTGTTGCCATGGTCCAGCGCCAGCGCCATGCCGCCGCCGCCGATCGCGCCGGCCACCAGCATGCCTTCGGCGCCGATCGACATGATCGACGAGCGGTAGCAGATCGCGTAGCCGATCGCGCACAGGATCAGCGGCGTGCACTTGACGCCGATCTCGGTCCAGCCGCGCACGTTGCGGATGGGTTCCCAGAAAAACACCGACAGCCCGGCCAGCGGGTTCTTGCCCAGCAGCGCGAACAGCAGCGCGCCGCACAGCGTGGTCAGCAGCACCGCCAGCACCGGCGACAGGTAGGACATCAGCTGCGACGGCGCGGCGCGCGGTTCAAGCTTCAGCATGCTGCGCCTCCCCTGCTGCGCCGGCATGGTCGATGCCGCTCATCCACAAGCCGATCTGCTCGCGGCTCACGCTGCGCGCCGGCACAGGCGCGCGTAGCCGGCCCTTGGCGATCACCATGATCCGGTCCGATATTTCAAACAGTTCATCCAGTTCTTCCGAAATCACCAGCACCGCGCATCCTGCGTCGCGCAGGGCGACCAGTTCACCGCGGATCTGGGCGGCCGCGCCGACGTCCACGCCCCAGGTCGGCTGGGCAATCACCAGCACCTTGGGCTGGCGCAGCATTTCACGGCCAACGATAAATTTCTGCAGGTTGCCGCCCGACAGGCTGCGGGCCGCCGCCTGCGGACCGCCGGCCTTGACGCCGAAGCGGCTGATGATGGACGCCGCCATCGCATTGATCGCGCCGAAGCGCACCATGCCCATGCCCACCGTGGCCGGTCCCTGGTGCGACAGCAGCACATTGTTGGCCAGCGACATCTCCGGCACCGCGCCGCGCCCCAGCCTTTCCTCCGGCACGAAGCCCAGGCCGAGGTCGCGCCGGCGGGCCGCATTGAAGCGCCCGACCGGCCGGCCGTCGAGCCTGATCGCATCGTGCGCGGCGCGCGGGTCCTCGCCGGACAGGGCCGCCAGCAGTTCCTGCTGGCCGTTGCCGGACACGCCGGCCACGCCCAGCACTTCGCCGGCATGCAGCTCGAAGCCGATGTCATGCAGCTCCGTGGCGAACGGATGGCTTTTCGCCAGCGACAGGCCCTCGACCACCAGCCGCGCCGGGCCCGGCGTGTGGCTGCGGGTCTCGATATGCGGCAGGTCCGCGCCGATCATCATCCGCGACAGGCTGGCCGCGGTTTCCTGGCGCGGGTCGCAGACGCCGGTGACGCGGCCACCGCGCATGACGGTGCAGGTGTGGCACAGCGCCCGGATCTCGTCGAGCTTGTGGCTGATATAGAGGATGCTGCAGCCTTCCGAGGCCAGCTGGCGCAGCGTGCCGAAGAGCTTTTCCACCGCCTGCGGCGTCAGCACCGAGGTCGGCTCGTCGAGGATCAGCAGCTGCGGCTTGGTCAGCAGCGCCCGCACGATCTCGACCCGCTGCCGTTCGCCGACCGACAGCGTATGCACGTGCCGCTGCGGCTCCAGCGCCAGGCCGTACTGGCCGGCGGTCTCGGTGATGCGCGCGGCCAGCGTGTCGAGCCGGGTGTCCGGCGGCAGGCCCAGCGCGATGTTCTCGGTGACGGTCAGCGTGTCGAACAGCGAAAAGTGCTGGAACACCATCGCGATGCCCAGCTGGCGGGCGGCGGCCGGGTTGGCGATGCGCACTTCGCTGCCGTTCCACAGCACCTGCCCGGCGTCGGGCTTGACCGCGCCATAGATGATCTTCATCAGGGTGGACTTGCCGGCGCCGTTCTCGCCCAGCACGGCATGGATTTCGCCCGGCTGCACGGTCAGGCTGACGCCGTCGTTGGCCACCACGGAGGGATATTTCTTGGTAATGCCGGTGAGCGTTAGACGCGCATTCATCATTTGCTTCTGTCGTGGTGTTGCTGAAAATTACAGTAAATTTGCCTCGCTGCCTAGAAGCAAGATGCGCACCAGGCGCACGAAATGACCGGGACATTCATGGTGGGCGGCAGATTGTAGCGCGGCTATCGGCTGCTGCGATACTATGGCGCTCCCTTTCAATGCCACCGATGACGCGGCACGCTGGAGCGCGACAATTGACCACCCCCGATTTCTGGCCCGACTGCGGCTTCCACCTGGCCGGGCGCGACGCCGAGGGCCGCTTGCTGGCCAGCGCCGACTTTCTGCGCGCCTGGTGGCAGCGCCCCGAAGTCGCGCCGGTGCCCGAGTCGCTGCCGGCCGAGCGCGCGCTGCATGCGGCGCTGCTGGATGACCCGCTGCGGCCGGTGACCGAGGCCGAACTGGCGGCGCTGCAGGACCCGGACGCGGTCGACAACTACCGCGTCGTGCTCGACTGGCGCACCCGCCTGCTGGCCGCGCCGACGCTGGAAGCAGCCTACCTGGCGCTGTTCCGCAGCACGGTGACCCTGCCCCCGCTCTTCATCAACCAGCTGGTGCAGACCATCCTGCGCGGCATGCTGGACGGCGCCGGCGACCCGCTGCGCGCCCGCGCCGCCGAGCTGTTCTTCCGGCCGCAGAAAGTGTCCCTGCACAATGGCGGCATCCTGCTGGCCGACGCCGCGACCGTCGCGCTGCATGAGACCGGCGGCAATTTCGGCGACCTCGGCCGCCTGATGGCGCAGGCCAGGATCCGGCCGCGCCAGCTCGACCTCGACGTGCTCGACCGCGGCAACGCGCAGCGTTACTGGCCGCGCAGCGAACGTTTCGACACCGTGCTGGACTTCCGCTTCGGCGGCGACGGGCTGGACGCGTTCTGCCGGCTGGTGGAACAGTGGCTGCACCATTTCTACCGGCTGCAGGCGACGCTCACCCCGGTGCGGGCCATCGAGGACGCGGACTGGGCATGGCACATCGGGCTGGATGCGCAGGCGACGGCCATGCTCAACGACCTGTACCAGGGCCGCCCGCTGGATGCGGCCCGGCAGCACAGGATACTGTCGCTGTTCCGCATGGATTTCGCCGACAGCACCCTGCTGCAGGCGCACCTGGCCGGGCGGCCCGTCTACCTGGCGGCCGCGATGGACGAAGACCAGGTTCTGCGCATCAAGCCGCAGAACCTGCTGCTGAATTTGCCGCTGGCGGAAAACTAGGACCGGCGCGTCATGATTGCGGAACCGGCCTCAATCGCCGCCCGTATTCGATTCGTCCGCGCCATCCGTCCCCGCTGCGCCCAGCGGCCCGGCCGCAACCAAGAAATGCATTGCCTCCCGCCGGCGATTATCGGCAGCCGCCTGCGCTGCGAAAGCGGCAATCCGATAGCCGACTTCGGGTGGGATCGGCACTTGCGCTTCCGGTAACTGCGACAGTTCGGATAGCGCCAGGCCAGCGCCTTCGATCAGCGCATTGGCCTGTACCTTTTCACTGATCTGGCTGGCAATGACTGCATTCGCTTCGCTGTGCCTGTAATACCAATCCCAATCCATAACGTGCCGGATGAAATCGATGGATTTTTTCGTCTGGCAAGGCGCAGGAGGAGTGAATAGCAGGCTATTCACGACGAGTGCAACGCGGCCAGGCGGAAAAAGACGCGATTTCATGGCGCGTTTATGGGTTGGGATTGGTATAAGCCCCCAGCCCCAGTTCGAACTCCCTGAGGGTCGTATTGACCGCCACCGCAGCAGCCAGTCGCCTTGCCCCGGCCTCCGGCATCGAAGCGACGAAGAGCAGCAGGGTTGTCAGCGACCGGTTGACAAGCAGCGCGCCGGCCAGCGCGTAAGGCAGGTGCACGCATTCCTCGTCATCCTTCCCGAAAAGCTTGAGCGATCTCAGACAGGTATTGATGGCCAGCGCGTCGGCGAGATAGCTTAGGCCCACGTCGGAAAGCTGGGAGAATCGGACCGAAAGCCGGAGCAGCGTCCGGTTCCTGCCGAGCGCGCTTGCCAGCGTCGCCGCACCCTGATCGTCGAACCGGTTGCCGTCCAGGACCAGGACCGCTAGCGCCGGATGAGTGTCGAGAGCGCCGGCGATTGCCTCGACGCCGGAATTGTTGATGCTAGTGTGGCAAAGCGCCAGCGACTGCAGGCTGGTATTGCCGTGCAATGCCGCCCCGAGCGCCTGCGCGCCCTTGTCGTCCAGCGGGTTGTTGCCGAGGTCGAGGTGGGCGATGGTGTCTGCAGACAGCGCGCCGGCAAGCAGCGCCGCGCCATTTCCGTCGATGTGGTTGCCGGACAGGTCGAGCCGGACTGGAAACGGGACGTTCCTTGCCCAATCAGCGACCATTGCCAATTGCGCCGCACCGAGGCCGCAGCGATTCAAATTGAGTCTTCCGGCGCCGGACTGAAGCACGAGCCACGACAGCGCATCTGGAAGTCTGTTGTTCAACAAAAACAGGGCGAGCGCCTGGAACCCGGCATCCCCGTGCGGGCACTGGCCATCGTTCATGAAGGCCAGCACCGCTTCTCGCGTTGTCTTCAGCGATGCGACATGATGTTCGTGCCACGCCTCCGCCTCGTCGTCATCGGCGCCGGGGCCGCGGTAAGTGCGCAGGAATTCAAGTCGCATGTCGAGCTCGGCAATGCGCGCATTCTTTTCCTCTGCGCGAAGGGCCGGGATCTCGAAGTCAGGATGGTTTGCCGGAGGAATACGCAGATTGCGCAATCGCTGGAGATCCAGCGCCTGCCCGGCGCAGGCTGGCGGCTGCTGCGCAGGCGTGGAACTCGACGCACTGCCGCCCGGTGCAGGCGTACCAGGCCGGGATGAAACCCTATTTATGTCAGTCATGATTGTGTCCGGTGGACGATGGAGTCGTATGGTGTGGGGATTTTTAGTGCTGACAACTCCCCTTTTGTTCGCCAAAAGAACCAGCCGTTAAAGAAGGACGCATGACAGGCATTGGTGACTCCGGCAATCGCGCGGCAACATCCGCGTCGGGGCACAGCCGGTCGATGGCCCAGCAGCAACGGATTATGGCGCTGCCAGGACGGATGCCGGCGTGCAGGAAATCCAGCCATACCGGCCCGCAAATTGCTTACGCTTCCTGTTCACCGCACTCTCTCTCTATTTCTGGATAAGTCAGGCCGTATATCGCACATTCATCCAGGGATATATCCGTGCTCCAAGCCAGTGCTACCCTGTCCACATAAAAATTACTTCCGGCGACCATGTCACAACCCATCCGATTCCACTACCGCGGCGCGGTCCATTCCGTCACCGACGCCTCCCCTACCCGCACCGTGCTGCAGCACCTGCGTGAAGACCTGCACTGCACGGGCACCAAGGAAGGCTGCGCCGAGGGCGACTGCGGCGCCTGCACCGTCGTCATCGGCGAACTGCAGGACGACACGCTGTCGCTGAAGGCCGTGAATTCCTGCATCCAGTTCCTGCCCACGCTCGACGGCCGCGCGCTGTTCACGGTGGAAGACCTGAAGCAGCCGGACGATGCGTTGCACCCGGTGCAGCAGGCAATGGTCGAATGCCACGGCTCGCAATGCGGTTTCTGCACGCCCGGCTTCGTGATGTCGCTGTGGGGCCTGTACCTGAAGCGCGAGGACAGCGGCCAGCAGGGCGCGCCGTGCCGCAAGGAGATCGACGACACGCTGTCGGGCAACCTGTGCCGCTGCACCGGCTACCGTCCCATCATCGAGGCCGCGCAGCGGATGACCGAGCTGCCGCCGGTGACGATGGCGCGTGAACCGGTGACGGATGCGTTGCGTACGTTGCGCCGGGATGCGCCGCTTCATTATGAATTCGACGGCCGCCGCTTCGACGCGCCGAGCACGCTGGCGCAGCTGGCCGAACTGCGCGCGGAATTTCCCGACGCAACGTTGCTGGCCGGCTCCACCGACGTCGGCCTGTGGGTCACCAAGCAGCTGCGCGAGCTGAAGCACATCATCTACCTCGGCCAGGTCGCCGATCTGCAGCAGGTGGCGGAAAAGGATGGCATGCTGGAGATCGGCGCCGGCGTCACGCTGGAAACCGCCTATGCGGCGATCTGCGGCCATTACCCGCAACTGAATGAAATGCGCCAGCGCTTCGCCTCGCTGCCGATCCGCAATGCCGGCACGCTGGGCGGCAATGTTGCCAACGGCTCGCCGATCGGCGACTCGATGCCATGGCTGATCGCGCTCGGCGCCGAAGTCGTGCTGCAGTCCATCACCGGCCAGCGCACGCTGCCGCTGGACCAGTTCTATCTCGGTTACCAGAAGAAGGACCTGCAGCCGGGTGAAGTGGTGGCCGCGGTACGCGTTCCGCTGCCCCGCCCGGAAGTGCAGTTCCGTACCTACAAGCTTTCCAAGCGCTTCGACCAGGATATCTCCGCGGTCTGTGCAGCCTTTGCGCTGACGCTGGACGGCGAACGCGTGGCAGACGTGCGCATCGCCTTCGGCGGCATGGCGGCGACGCCGGCGCGTGCGCTGTCGGCCGAAGGGACGCTGCGCGGCCAGGTCTGGGATGAAGCCACGTTGGAGGCGGCCATTACCGCGATGGAACAGGATTACGCGCCGCTGTCGGACATGCGGGCCTCGGCCAGCTACCGGATGCGCACCGCGAAAAACCTGCTGCGCCGCTTCTGGCTCGAAACGCGGACCCAGGCGCCGCTGGCCAATGCCGACGTCAATGCCTACGCCGCCCTGCAAACGGAGACACAAGCATGAATATTCAGACCGAATCCTTTCTCGCCGACCCGGACAAAAGCGTGGACCTGAACGCATCGCCAGACTGGGCCGCGGTCGGCAAGCCGAGCCCGCATGAGTCGGCCGTGCTGCATGTCAGCGGCGAGGCCAACTACACCGACGACCTGCCCGAACTGCAGGGCACGCTGCACGCGGCGCTGGGTTTGTCGCAGAAGGCGCATGCCAACGTGCGCGCCATGGACCTCGACCGCGTGCGCAGCGCGCCGGGCGTGGTCGCGGTGCTGACCGCAAAGGACATTCCCGGCCTCAACGACTGCGGCCCCATCATTCACGACGACCCGATCCTCGCCGACGGCCTGGTCCAGTACGTCGGCCAGCCGCTGTTCATGGTGGTGGCCGACAGCCATGACAATGCCCGCCGCGCGGTGCGCGCCGCGCAGGTCGACTACGAAGAACTGCCGGCCATCCTGACGCCGGAAGCCGCGCGCGACGCCCAGTCCTTCGTGCTGCCGCCGATGCAGCTCAGGCGCGGCGACGCGCAGGCTGCGCTGGCCGCGGCGCCGCATGTGCTGCGTGGCACGCTGAACGTCGGCGGCCAGGAACAGTTCTACCTCGAAGGCCAGGTCGCGTACGCGATCCCGCAGGAAGACCGCGGCATGCTGGTGCAGTGCTCGACCCAGCATCCGTCCGAGATGCTGCATGTCGTCGCGCATGCGCTGGGCTGGTCGTCGCACCAGGTGCGGGTCGAATGCCGGCGCATGGGCGGCGGCTTCGGCGGCAAGGAGTCGCAGTCGGCGCTGTGGGCGGCGGCGGCGGCCATCGCCGCGGCGCGGCTGAAGCGCCCGGTCAAGCTGCGCGCCGACCGCGACGACGACATGATCGTCACCGGCAAGCGCCACTGCTTCTTCTACGAATACGAACTCGGCTACGACGACGACGGCCGCATCCTCGGCGCGAAGATCGAGATGGTCAGCCGCGCCGGCTATTCGGCCGACCTGTCCGGCCCGGTCGCGACCCGCGCGGTCTGCCATTTCGACAATGCCTATTACCTGTCCGACGTCGATATCCGCGCGCTGTGCGGCAAGACCAACACCCAGTCCAATACCGCCTTCCGCGGCTTCGGCGGCCCGCAGGGCGCGATCGCCATCGAGTACCTGATCGACGACATCGCCCGCGAACTCGGGCGCGACCCGCTCGACATCCGCAAGGCCAACTTCTATGGCCGCAACGACGCCGAGGGCCGCAACGTCACACCCTACGGCCAGAAGGTCGAGGACAACGTGATCCACGAACTGGTGGCCGAGCTGGAGAGCAGCAGCGCCTACCGCGAACGGCGCCAGGCGACCCGCGCGTTCAACGCCGCCAGCCCGGTGCTGAAGAAAGGCATCGCCATCACGCCGGTCAAGTTCGGCATTGCCTTCAACGTCAGCCACCTGAACCAGGCCGGCGCGCTGGTCCATGTCTATGTCGACGGCTCGGTGCTGGTCAACCACGGCGGCACCGAGATGGGCCAGGGCTTGAACACCAAGGTGATGCAGGTGGTCGCGCATGAACTCGGGGTTTCGCTCGACCGCGTGCGCGCCACCGCCACCGACACCAGCAAGATCGCCAACACCTCGGCCACGGCGGCGTCGACCGGCGCCGACCTCAACGGCAAGGCCGCGCAGAACGCGGCGCGCCAGGTGCGCGAGCGGCTGGCGCTGTATGCCAGCACCCGCTACGGCGGCGCGCCGGAAGACGTGCGCTTCGCCGGCGACCGCGTGCATGTGAACGGCGAGGTCCATCCCTTCGTCGAGATCGTCGCGCAGGCCTACCTGGCGCGGGTGCAGCTGTGGTCGGACGGCTTCTATGCGACGCCCGACCTGCACTGGGACAGCAAGACCATGACCGGCCACCCGTTCTCCTACTATGCGTATGGCGCGGCCGTGGCCGAGGTGCTGGTCGACACGCTGACCGGCGAATGGAAGCTGCTGCAGGCCGACGGCCTGTACGACGCCGGCAATTCGCTGAACCCGGCGATCGACATCGGCCAGGTCGAGGGCGCGTTCATCCAGGGCATGGGCTGGCTGACCACCGAGGAACTCTGGTGGAACAGCGCCGGCAAGCTGATGACGCATGCGCCGTCGACCTACAAGATCCCGGCCGTGTCCGACTGCCCGGAAGCGTTCTCGATGAAGCTGTTCAAGAACAGCAATGTCACCGACAGCATCCACCGCTCCAAGGCCACCGGCGAGCCGCCGCTGCTGCTGCCGTTCTCGGTGTTCTTCGCGATCCGCGACGCCGTCGCCAGCGTGGCGGACTACCGGGTCAACCCGGCGCTGCGCGCGCCGGCCACCGGCGAAGCCATCCTCGATGCGGTCGATGCGGTGCGCGCCGCGTTCGGGGGCTAAAGCCATGCACGCCTGGCTCAACGCCCTGCTGGAACAGCGCTCGCCCGCGATCCTGGTGACGGTTGCGCGCGCCGAAGGCTCGGTGCCGCGCGAGGCCGGCGCAAAGATGCTGGTGACGGCGGACCGCCTTGCCGACACCATCGGCGGCGGCCATCTCGAATTCGTCGCCACCGCGGTCGCCCGCGAGATGCTGGCGCAGCCGGCGCAGGAACTGCTCGCCCAGCGGAGGCTGCAAAGGCTGCCGCTCGGGCCGACGCTGGGCCAGTGCTGCGGCGGCGTCGCCTTCCTCGCATTCGAACGCGTCGAGGCCGACGGCCACGCGCACTTTGCCGCGATCAGGGACAGCCTGGCGCGCAATGAAGACGTCCTGCGCCAGCTGCCGCTGGACAGCGCTGCGCCGCCGTCGCTGGCAGGCGGCGCGGACGCTACGCATGACGAGCACGATGAGCACGATGAGCGCGACACCCGCCTGTGGCAGGACGCGCACGGCGCGCGCTGGCTGGCCGACGCCTGCCGCCCGCCCGCAGCCCGGCTCTACCTGTTCGGCGCCGGCCATGTCGGCGCCGCCATCGTCCATGCAATGTCGGCGCTGCCCTGCCATATCACCTGGATAGACGAGCGCGAGGACATGTTCCCGGCGTCCCTGCCGGCCAATGTCAGGGTCGAGGCCACCGACACGCCGGAAGCGGTGGTGGCGGCCGCGCCCGACGACGCAAGCTACCTGGTCATGACGCACAGCCATCCGCTGGACCAGGCCCTGTCCGAAGCCATCCTGCGGCGCGAACGGGTCGGCTGGTTCGGCCTGATCGGCTCGGCCACCAAGCGGGTGCAGTTCGAACGCAGGCTGCGGCAGCGCGGCATCCCCGACTCGCGGCTGGCCGACATGGTCTGCCCGATCGGCATACAACACATCGCCGGCAAGGAGCCGGCGGTCATCGCAATCGCGGTCGCGGCGCAGCTGTTGCAGGTCTGGCAGGCCATGCAGGCAAGCCGGCAGACAGGCGGCCAGACCAACGGCGCCACGGCCACGCACAGAAAGAAGCAACAGGCATGAACAGTTCAGTCCAGGCATACCGCGGCGGCGTGCTGCATTTCAATGACGATCCCGCCTTCGCAGGCGACGCCTATCACTGGCACGAGGATGGCCTGCTGGTCGTCGACGACGGCCGCGTCATCGCCGCCGGCGACCATGCGCAGCTGGCGGCCAGCCTGCCCGAAGGCGCAACGGTGCACGACCTGCGCGGCAAGCTGATCATGCCGGGCTTCATCGACACCCATATCCACTACCCGCAGAGCGACATGATCGCGTCGCCAGCGCCAGGCCTGCTGCCGTGGCTGGAAACCTATACCTTCCCGACCGAGCGCAAGTTCCAGGACCCGGAGCATGCCGGCGATGTCGCCCGCTTCTTTCTCGACGAGCTGGCGCGCAACGGCACCACCACGGCCATGGTCTACTGCACCGTGCACCCGGAGTCGGTCGACGCCTTCTTCACCGAAAGCAGCGCGCGCAACGTGCGCATGGTGGCCGGCAAGGTCATGATGGACCGCAATTGCCCGGCCTACCTGGCCGACACCGCCGAGAGCGGCGCGCGCGACAGCGAGGCGCTGATACAGCGCTGGCACAACAAGGGCCGGCAGGCCTACGCGCTGACGCCGCGCTTCGCGCCGACCTCGACCGAGGCGCAGCTGGCCCTGACCGGCGAGCTGGCGCGGGCCTACCCGGACACCTATATCCAGAGCCATGTGGCCGAGAACACCGACGAGATCGCCTGGGTCAAGACGCTGTACCCGGAGGCGCGCAGCTACCTCGACGTCTACGACCGCTACGGCCTGCTGCGCAAGCGAGCCATGTATGGCCACTGCATCTACCTCGACGACGCCGACCGCGCCCGCATGGTCGGGACGGGCGCCGCCGCTGCGCTGTGCCCGACCTCCAACCTGTTCCTCGGCAGCGGCCTGTTCGACTTCGCCGCCGCCGACGGGGCCCGCATGTCGCTGTCGCTGGCGACCGACGTCGGCGGCGGCACCTCGTTCTCGATGCTGCGCGTGATGAACGAGATCTACAAGGTTGCCCGCATGGGCGGCACCTACCTGCCGGCGCTGCGCATGTTTTACCTCGCCACGCTGGGCGGCGCCCGCAGCATGGGCCTCGAAGGCACGGTCGGCAGCTTCATGCCGGGCAATGAAGCGGACTTTGTTGTATTGGACCCACAGTGCACGCCATTGCTCGCGCGGCGTACGAACCATTTCGAGGCGCTCGAAGAGCTGCTTTTCGCCCTCGCACTTTTGGGCGACGACCGCACAGTTTTTGCGACCTATTCGGCGGGCAAATTGCTGCATTCCCGCTCTGAATCAAGGGCCTGACTAGCGTCCGGCGTTCTTGCGTTTCAGCATGCTGCGAATGAACTGATTCACCAGGGAAAATATCCTGGCTTTGTGTGCGTTGCACCACAAGGCAGCGCACCGTGCCTGTTGTCGGTGCAAAAATGAGACAGAAAAAATGTGACGATTATCGGCCACTATGAAAAAATACCAATCATCAACATGTGGCATCACATTTGCTTAAACAGCATCTGTTCGATTCCATGTCGAGCGACCTTCAAGTCACATTTTTTAACTGCTGTAAGACACCCGGAGAAGTCATGCAATCCAAATCCACCCTCGTCAAGCTGCTGATGTCCACGGCAATCGCAGCGGCATTCGCCAGCCCCGCGTTCGCGCAGACCAGCGTCAATGTCGAAGGCATTTACGACGTGTACGTCGGTTCGATGAAGAACAGCGGCGACACCGGCCGCGCCACCAAGCTGGACAGCGGCGGCATGTCGACTTCCTACCTCGGCTTCAAGGGCGCGGAAGATCTGGGCGGCGGCATGAAGGCCACCTTCACCCTGGGCGCATTTTTCCGCGGCGATGCCGGCCAGTCGGGCCGCTTCAACGGCGACACCTTCTTTGCACGCGACGCCAACGTCGGCCTGACCGGCAACTTCGGCGCCGTGACCCTGGGCCGCAGCATCTCTCCCGTCACCCTGCCGGTGTTCCTGTTCAACCCGGTCGGCGACTCGTTCAGCTTCTCGCCGCTGGTCCTGCACAATGCGGTCAGCACCAACGCCTGGACCAACACCTTCGCCGGCGACACCGGCTGGAGCAATGCGATCCGCTACACCACGCCTTCCTTCGGCGGCCTGACCGGCAACGTCTACTACCAGCTCGGCGAGCAGGTCGGCGGCGGCGGCAAGAACAACATCGGCGGCAATGTGCTGTACTTCAACGGCCCGCTGTCCCTGACCGTTGCCTACCATGATGTCGAAGTCAACAACCCGACCGACACCACCGCAGCCGGCCCAAGCATCGTCAAGTCGATCCCGGTGACGGCAACCACCAACCTGACCGCGACCGAGCAGAAACTGTGGCTGGTCGGCGCCGCCTACGACTTCAACGTCGTCAAGGTGTTCGCGACCTACGACCAGGCCCGCCATGACACCGACCTGCGCGACAAGACCGGCACCCTGGGCCTGTCCATCCCGACCGGCGGCGCCGGCAAGATCCTGGGCGCGGTTGCCCAGACCCGCCGCACCAGCGGCTCCTTCGACGAGCGTCGCCGCACCACCTACTCGGTGGGCTACGACTACAGCCTGTCCAAGCGCACCGAGCTGTATGCGTTCCTGCTCAACGACAAGGTCACCAGCTTCGAAAACGAGCAGAGCCTGGCACTGGGCGTCCGCCACCGTTTCTGATGATTCGTTGATTCAAGCGTGATGGCCGCTGAACGCACATGTGCGTTCACGGAACAGCGTGATCGTAAAAGCCCCGCAAGTCGAAGGACTCGCGGGGCTTTTTTTATGCACTGGTTTGTCATTCGTACGCCTACCGACCGAATTCTTTCTGCTTGGAACCTGCACGCCGGGAAAAGCCACGAAGCGCCGGCTTTTTTAGCCCGCGCCGTACCAACGGCGCGCCGCAGACCACGAATGAAGGAAAATCAGAATGCACAATTCTTCGGGCGCTTCCGGCCAGCGCGCGTCCAGCCCCATGGGCGCAAAAAAATTACGCGATGCACATGCTGATGTCTTCACGGACGTCGACCTCGAGGAATTGGACAGCCACACCGGTCCGGGTCAGGAAGTAGCGGATCCGGACGAAAGCGGTTCGGCTTATTCGCCGTCCTCCAGGAAACATCCGGGCCTCGCCAGCCCCGTCGTCTTCAGCCGGGACAACAGTTCAGCCGGACGGGCCAGCCCGTCAAGCACCACGAGCATGGTCAGATATGATCCGGGACAGCGACCGGCCGCTTCCACTTCGCGGCCGCCTGCATACCAGATGTCGGCAGACCAGCGTCGCGCCAGGATCCAGAATTTCCATTCAGTGATGAATGCGGCACGGGAAGGCAATGCCGACGCGCTGCAGGCACTGCCCTTGGCGGACATCGACCTCGACGCGCCCGACGCCGATGGCCTCACCGCGCTCCACCACGCCGCGGCAAACGGCCACATCCGCGTGGTAGCGCTGCTGGTCGGGCATGGCGCGTCGATACAGGCGGCCACGCATTCCGGTTTCACGCCATTGTTGCTGGCCGCAAGCCGGGGCCGCCGCGCCGTTGTCGAATGCCTCATCCACTTTCAGCACAGCGGCGTCCGGCCGGATCAGGAACGGCAGTCAAGCGACCGGCCTTCGGCAAGAAGGGCAATTGCGGCGCCGGGCGAATACGCATTCGCAGCGGGCCAGGGCCTCGACATTTTTGACGCCATGGCCGCTGTCTACAGGTTTCAGGAACTTGAAGTAGACATCCGGGATCTCGTCAGGGCGGCTGAAAATGGCAACCTGGAAGGCGTGGTGCGCCTGCTTGCCGCACTGGCGAATGCACGCGCAGTCGACAGCTTCATTTTTAGCGCCGGCGCCAGGGAACAAGCCGGCACGATGAATGGTTTGCTGGCGAATGCCTGCGGCAAGGGCCAGGTTCAGATCGCCCTTGCGCTGATATGTGCGGGCGCTTCGGTCGACAGCGTCGACTCGCTGGGTCGCACGCCCCTGATGCATGCCGCAAGGAGCAAGCAGCCGGCGATGGTGACCGCGTTATTGAAGACGGGCGCCGCAATGGACATGAAAGACAAGTTCGGGCATTCGGTCCTGAGCCTTGCAATCGACGCCAATGCGCCTGCCGTGCTGAAGGCCCTCATGAATGGCAAGGCGGACATCTGGAATGCCGCTGCCTGGAATGAACCGCTCATCCACTATGCGGCGTCGAACAGGAAAACGGAGATCGTGCGGATGCTCCTGGAAGCCGGCGCTGACCTTCCCGTGGCCAATGGCAGCAGGGAGCTTGCCAGATCCGCCCGCGAAAACTGCAAATCCGCCGTGTCGACATTGCTGGCTGCGGGCGCCGATCCGCATCACCGGGCGGCCGATGGCCATACGGCGTTCACCCTGGCGGCTGCCAATGGCCATGACGAGGTGCTGGCCATGTTTATGGGAATGCAACCATCGGTCGAATGGAAAAGCATCCTCCAGCGCCAGTGCGACACGCAGGGACGCACGGCACTGATGCTGGCGGCGTTGAACGGGAAGGAACTGACCGTCAAGTACCTGCTCAGGAACCATGCGGATCCGCACCAACGGGACATTGGCGGACGTACCGCGCTGCTCTGGGCGGCTGCCCATGCCTCACCCATCATGATGGACCTGCTGAGAAACGGCGGCGCGAAGGATACCTGCACCGATGACCGCGGCGATACGATCTTTATCATTGCAGCCGAGCACAATAACCAAAGCGTGATGGCCGCAATCTGCGACCATCCGTATCCGGACAAGAAGTTCGGCATCGACACCCCGAACAAGGATGGGGACACCCCGCTGATCAAGGCTGCGCGCGGCGGTTTTCTGGAGATCGTCAGAACGCTCAATTATGAAGGGGCCAACCTGCTGCACGTCAACAACGACGGCCGCACCGCGCTACACGAGGCGGCTGCGTCCGGTCATACCCCGGTAGTCGATTACCTGCGGAAGGAAGTCGCCGCATTGCCGGAAGTATTTCCATTTGCGAATGGCACGTTCAGCCTGTTGAGGAGCATTCCATTCGTGTCCAACCTGTTGCCCGCCCGGGTGAAGGTGCAAGCGCGGGAGTTCGACGTGGATGGCAATTCGCTGATGATGGTGGCAGCCGCGAATGGACAGGAGATTCTGCTTCGCAAGCTGTTCGAGGTCCAGCCCGATGCCGACGCGCGCAATGCGGACAGGCTGGGGCTGGCTGCCGCTGTTGGCGGCGATGCGCTTGCGCTCGCTTCCAGCAGCCGTGCCGACGTGCCCGCCAGTCCGTCCAAGATCAATATCGAGCAAAAAAACCTCAATGGCCTGACCGCGCTATGCCAGGCGGCGCTTAATGGCCAGTATGCGGCGCTCAGGTTCCTGATCGACCAGGGCGCGAGGGTCGACGGCACATTTCCGACCAGCGTCGGCAGCGAAGAGACCCACGTGACGCCGCTGTGGCTGGCTGCCAGGCTGGTGCGTTGCCCGGCAGGCAATGGCACGGGCGGCCCCATGCTGCAGGTGATCCATACGCCGGAAACGGTCGTTCGCCTCCTGCTGGACAGCGGCGCAGGATCCGACATTAACACGCCTTGCGGACAGCAGCGCCAGACGCCCCTGATCGCCGCGGCAAGCGCCGGGCGGCACGACGTGGTCACGCTGCTCATCGAGCGCGGCGCGCTGGCGGACATGCCCGACCTGCATGGCGCGACGCCGTTGATGCATGCGGCCTGGCACGGTCACCGGGCCGTCGTGGAGGAATTGCTCAACAACGGCGCGGCGCCGAACGTGCCGCCCGGCGCACTCAGCGCGCTGATCCTGGCGGCGGAAAGCGGCCACGCCGACGTTATCCAGCTTCTGGCGGATCGCGGCGCGCATCTCGACCATGCCGACTCGCAAGGCACGACCGCGCTGATCGGCGCCGCAAAACGCGGCAAGGTCGATGCGATCAAACGCCTGATCGCGCTGGGGGCAAACCTTTGCCAGGTCGACGCCCGGGGCCATGCCGCGTTCCACTATGCAGGCCGGAACAACCATGACGAAATCGTCGGCCTGCTCGCGAAGGGCGCGCCGCTGCCCCGCGACAATTAGGAAAGGCATGCCGGCGGCGGGCGGGAATGGCGGATGCACCGGCATCCCGCCCTTTGCGCCCCGCATGCCCTTTCCGGTATATTCCAGATCACCTCCTGAATATACCGTCCCATGTCCCGCCTGCCCGCCCACGTCGACATCCACCTGATCCGCATCCTCTACCTCCTGCTGTCGGAAAAGAACGTGTCGCGGGTGGCGCTGAAGCTTAACCAGCCGCAGCCGTCGATCTCGGCCTCGCTGCGCAAGCTGCGGGAGCTGACCGGCGACCCGCTGCTGGTGCGCGGCTCGCGCGGCATGGTGCCGACCCAGCACGGCGAAAGCCTGCTGAAGCCGGCCAAGCGCATCCTCGACGAGACCGAGCGGCTGTTCGTGCACAAGGTGCCGTTCGAGGCGCGCGAGGAAGCCCGCACCTTCCGCATCGCCGCGCCCGATTATCTCGACACCCAGTTCCTGCCCAACGTGGTGGCGCGGGTGCGGCGCGAGTCGCCGAAGAGCCGGGTCGTCATCATGAACATCAGCCGCGACATCGACCATATCCGGCTGCTGTCCGATGGCGACCTCGACCTGGTCATCGCCAACTGGGACGAGCCGCCGCCGCACCTGCACCTGGCCAAGCTGTTCCAGGACCCGATCGCCTGCAGCATGCGGGCCGACTGCGCCTATGCGCGGCGCACCGCGGAGGATGCGATGACGGTCGAGGATTACCTGTCGCTGCCGCACGTGGCGCCGTCGCAGATGATGCCGGGCTATCACGGCGTGATCGAGTCCTTCCTCGAGCGCCACCAGATGCGCCGCAATGTCGTGGTCGAATCGGCCTACTTCGGCCAGATGCCCTACATGCTGCTGCAAAGCGACCTGGTGCTGACCACCGGGCGCCAGTTCCTGCGCTTCTACGAACAGAACCTGCCGCTGAAAACCTTCACCGTGCCGATCAAGTTTCCGCCGATGCGCTTCTACCAGCTCTGGCACGAACGCGTCCACCAGGCCAGCGAGCACAAGTGGCTGCGCGACCTGACCGGCGCGGTCGCCCGCGAGCTGGGGCCGCGCTGAGAAGCCGTAGCCCCCTTGCACACCATTTTCCTTACGAGCCAGAACATGTCCGCATCCCTTCAGCCTCCCGCCGGCAAGACCCTGCTGGTGCGCAATGCCCGCCTGCTGGTCACCATGGACGCCGGTCGCCGCGAAATCGCCGACGGCGCGGTCTTCATCCGCGGCCATGCGATCGAACAGGTCGGCGCCAGCAGCGACCTGCCGCAGAAGGCCGATGAAATCATCGACGCCAGCGGCTGCCTGGTCATGCCGGGCCTCGTCAACACCCATCATCACATGTACCAGAGCCTGACGCGGGCGGTGCCGGCCGCGCAGGATGGCGAACTGTTCAACTGGCTGCAGACGCTGTACCCGATCTGGGCCGGCCTCACCGCCGAGATGATCCACGTGTCGACGCTGACCGCGATGGCCGAGCTGATGCTGTCGGGCTGCACGACCAGCAGCGACCACCTGTACATCTATCCGAACGACTGCCGGCTGGACGACAGCATCGAGGCGGCGCAGCGGATCGGCATGCGCTTCCATGCGGCGCGCGGCTCGATGAGCGTGGGCCAGAGCGCCGGCGGCCTGCCGCCGGACTCGGTGGTGGAAAAGGAAGACGCCATCCTGAAGGATACCGAGCGCCTGATCGGGACCTGGCATGACGCCAGCCGGCATTCGATGCTGCGCATCGTGGTCGCGCCCTGCTCGCCATTTTCGGTGTCGCGCGACCTGATGAAGGCGTCGGCGCAGCTTGCGCGCCGCCATGGCGTCTCGATGCATACGCACCTGGCCGAGAACGTCAAGGATGTCGCCTATAGCCTGGAAAAATTCGGCATGACGCCGGCCGAGTACGCGGAGGACTGCGGCTGGGTCGGGCATGACGTCTGGCATGCGCACTGCGTGCAGCTCGACGAGCCCGGCATCGCGCTGTTCGCCCGCACCGGCACCGGCGTGGCGCATTGCCCATGCTCCAACATGCGGCTGGCGTCCGGCATCGCGCCGGTGCGGCGCATGCTTGATGCCGGCGTGCCGGTGGGCCTGGGCGTGGACGGCAGCGCGTCCAACGACGGCGCGCACATGCTGGGCGAGGCGCGCCAGGCCATGCTGCTGCAGCGGGTCGGCTTCGGCCCGGACGCGATGAGCGCGCGGCAGGCGCTGGAACTGGCCACGCTGGGCGGCGCGAAAGTGCTGGGCCGCGACGACATCGGCGCGCTGGCGCCGGGCATGTCGGCCGACCTGGTCATGTTCCGGCTCGACCAGCTCGCCTACGCAGGCGCGCTGCACGACCCGCTGGCGGCGCTGGTGTTCTGCACGCCGTCGACCGTGGACTGCAGCATCATCCACGGCCGGGTGGTGGTGCGCGACGGCCAGTTGACGACGGTTGAGCTCGCGCCGCTGGTCGAACAGCACAACCGCCTGGCAGCGGAATTGATGGCAAAGGCAGGCAACCGTTGAAAGACGGTGTAATTCCCTTCGGTCATTACACCTACGAAATCGGGATGGCCGCACATGTGCACGGTGGCCCGTCGAAAGCAGGCAACCGTTGAAATCGTAGGGTGCAATAAGCGCAAGCGCATTGCACCACCCGTCGCCATCGCACACGCCCGCCGGTGCCCAAGCGCCCGATGGTGCACTGCCCTTCGGTTATTGCACCCTACGAAATCAGGGTGGCCGGACGCGTGGACTATGCGGAAACGCCTGGCGCGGCGCCCTCTCCAAAACCGCCGCCGCTGCTGGTATCATGCTGGCCCATGATTGATCCCGCAGACGACCTCACCCGCCCCCTGCCCGTCGCCAGCCCATGCCCGATACGCATGCAGTTCGCCGCGCCGGACCGGCTGCACACGGTGGTGCTGATGCAGGACCTGTTCGAACAATGGGTGCTGATACAGGGGTGGGCCGGGCGGGCGGCGTCCAGCGGCCGCAGCGGCGGCAAGTCACGCCCATTGGACAGCCTGGAAGACGGCCTCGCGGCGCTCAAGGCCATCGCGCAGCGGCACCAGAAGCAGGGCTGCACCGTGGTAGCCGCATAACCAGCGAAGGACTACCCCGTGCAATTCAAGGAACAGGGCAGCAAGGTGCAGGTGCTGCTGTATGCCGGCTTCGATGAGGCGAAGAATGCGCCCGTCGTGCGCATCGTCGGCTCGTTCGACAAGTACACCTACAAGTTTTCGCCTGGCCTGCTCGACAAGCTCAACGTCGAGCAGCGCGACGAACTCGACGCCGAATGCCAGCGCCGCCGGCAGGCGGCCCTGGCGCTGAACCGGCAGCATTACATCAATGCGCTGGCCGCCAACATGCGCGGCGCCTGCGACAGCCTGGACAACAATGCCGCGCTGACACCGCAGCAGAGCGACGAGATATGGGACGCGATGGCCGACCTGGTCCGCGCGATGCGGGAAGCCGGCTATCCGCGCCCGACCCGCGACCGGAAGCCGGGAGCGGACGCGGGCCAGGCCAGCCTGTTCGACTGAAGCGCGTCAGGAGTCGGCCTGATCTGCCCGGCGCCTGTCCAGGATGTCACCAAGGAGCTTGTCAAGCACCGCAGTGGTCAGAAACGCCTGGTCGTTTCTGGCGCACCATTCCATAGCGGCATCCTTGAGGTCCACGAGGTCGGATGAATCTGTTCCTATCTTCACGGCCACACGGACGTAATAGTCGACCACGACTTCATGGTAAATCCGCTGGACATGGTTTTCATCGGGCTGGCCATATGCGCCCTTCAGTAGCCATTCCCTGATCATGTGCAGGAATTCCTTTTTCAACGCGGCTTTGCCATTGAACTTGGTGATGACTTCGGGCGCCTGCAACAGTGTTTCCGTTTGCAGTTCGCCCAGCCGTACTGCCCAATTTCTTGTGCCCTTGACATGGTCGACGAGCACGGCGCCCGGCAAGATCGTCCCGACGTTTTCCAATGTCAGGCTGGCGCCGCGATTGTCGCTTTTCCACTTCGCCGCTGCCTCCTTGAAGCTTTCCAGGGTCGTGGCCGGAGCAGGTTCAAATCGCAAGTAACTTCGGTACAGGTTTTCAATCAGGGTTGCTTCAAAGATTTCCCGTGTCGCGAACACAAAGTTTTTGTCCGCATTATCTTTGAGCCCCGCTATCACTTTTGCCTCGACTTCCTTACGCAAATGCGGATAGCGTTCCAGCATCGCCCTGCGCTCCTCTCGGGCAAAAAACTTCTGCAGCAACCCTTCCTGATCCGTGCTCAACCCGGCTGGAGAATTTTTTACGGGTGAAACTGTCGTGCTGCCTGAAGAGCTTGCGCGGCTGGACGAAGCGGAATGGCCCTGCTCCTGCGAACGCGCTTGCTCGGCGCGACGTTCCTGTTTCAACGCGACTTCCCGGCTTGCCTTCTCCTCCAGACCATTTTTCACTTCCTGAAAAATTTTTTCCAATGCGTGAGGAACATCGCTCAATTGCACCAGCGGGTTATTTTTCAGCCATTGCCGGTATTTTTTATTGAATGCAATAGAAAAGTCTTCGTCGCCGAAGGCATTTGGATAAGCGGATTTGAATCGGTCGACGGCGGCCTGAATCCGCAATTTCCTGATTGGTGGCGATGCGGTATTTTGCTGAGTCGATGTTTCCGCTTCATGGGATGTTTTTTCCAGCAGCATCTGATTCTGGAAATCCTTGCCTTGCGCCATCTGCGGCGCGCTGCTCCGTTTCAGATCCCTGGTGCGGTAGAGGAATTTCTCGGATTTCCCGGCACTGCCCGGAGCGCGCCTCTTACTGTTTTTGGCTTGCTCCAGACGCTCTTCGCCGACCGAAATCTGTGCCAGCGTACCCGCCGATTCCTCCGGCAACGCATCGTGCGACACACGTATGAAGTCGTTGACAAACTCACAGTAATCCGCCTTGAACATATTGTTCGCGCATGTAGCCAGATGCTTGAAAACGTCGTGCGGCGCCACAGTACGCCTTGATGCTTCCAGCAGTACTTGTTCGCTGTCATAAAGAAGGAATGGACTGACGCAGCGGGTATACAACAAGACCGAGAACATATTGGAACGGGCGTTGCGGATGACTTTCGCGCTGAAGGGCGTCTCTTTCACCAACGTGTCGAAGTACGCGCCGGGCCACCCCAGTTTTTTCAGTTCCGTGTCGAGCAACTGCCTGGCTTCCGACGCCTGGGTGGCGTCCAGCACATGGTCCGCATTGTCCGCCCGCTTTTGCAGGGGCAGCAATTTTTCCGCAGCAAGCTGGTCCCGACGCCTTGCCAGAAGGACTGTCACCAGTTCCTGATCGATCGCCTTGAGCAGCTCCAGCAGCGGACCCGGCAGCCTGCTGTCGCCGAATTGCTGCATGGTCCCGCAGGTGAATTTGAAGACCGGGGCGAGAAAGCGTGCCAGAACCTTGGTGTTGACAGTCATCTGCTGGCCAGTCGCATCGGCCTCGCTACCGATAACGCTGATGAGTTTTTCAGGGCTATCGCCATATTTTTGCAAGACCCGCTGCCGGCACTTCGAGACGATGGCTGCCAGATCGCTTTTCGCCAGCTCGTCGTTGGCGAAGCTGCCGAATTCGTTATACACACTGACGCCGTCGAGTTTCGGATTAAGGCGGCCCAGCGTCTTCGACTTCAGTCCGTCCTTCAACTCGGCAGCGACAATCCGTTTCGCGATCGTCCTGATGGCGGCATGCGATATGCTGCTGCCCGGACCTGATGGCGTTTCGACCGGCAGCGGGCCGGTCGCCAGCATCTGCTCGAACGTCAGGCCATCGTCAGCGGTCGTGGAAGACGCCGATTTGCTCGAACCGGGCGACGACGTGCCCAACAGCACCGGCCGCGTGGATGAGCGCGGGGCGGCAGGCGGCGCAGGCATTTTTGCAGGCACATCCTGCGGCGGCGGCGGTCCATCCTTCGCAACATCCCCGATCGCGCGATCCGGCGAACGCGGCGTCGTCGGCGGTGCGTCCTGCGGCGGCGGCGGCCCCCGCTTCACAATGTCTCCGATCGCGCGGTCCGGCGAACGCGGCGTCGCCGGCGGCGCGTCCTGCGGTGGCGGCGGCCGCTGCCTCGCAATGTCCCCGAGCGCGCGGTCCGGCGAACGCGGCGTCGTCGGCGGCGCGTCCTGCGGCGGCGGCGGCCCCTGCCTCACGATGTCCCCGAGCGCGCGGTCCGGCGAACGCGGCGTCGTCGGCGGCGCGTCCTGCGGTGGCGGCGGCCCCTGCTTCACAATATCCCCGAGCGCGCGAACCGACGAACGCGTCGTCGTGACCGGCCCACGCCGCGGAGTGCCCGCATCATCCGTCTGCGGCTTTGCCGGCAAGTCCGGCAGTTTTCTGAAATGCGCCGGCACCACGTCGCTAAATTCGGGGAATGCAATATGTAAAGCCGGCAGCGCATATACCTGCGGATCCGGCGACGAGCGAAGCAGAGGTTTCGTCCGGCCGCTATCGCCTGTTGGCGTCTTTTGCTGCGCGGCCTTGTCCGTGCCTGTCGCGTTCAGGGGACTGGTCGAAGAGCCGCTCGTCGGTGTCGCTGCACGACTGGCGTCATTGCCCTCCAATGAGGTAACACCGCCCGACTCTTCCGAGGAATTCCCTTGATGCGATGGATTGCCACCGGATTTTTCTCTGACCTTGTTTGCCATGTAATACCCGCTAAAAAAACGACGGCTTACACGCGCGCGTAAGCCGTCTGGTTGTAAAAGTGTGCGGGGTTCTAGGTAACAGGGACTCGCTAGCTGTTCATCGTTTTTTTAGCCTGCCATCAGGCTCACATGCGCGGCCACCACGCGCCAGCCTTCATCGAAGCGCACCCATGTTTGCGATTGCCGTCCAATCCGCTCGCTTCCAGCACGCACGAACTCGATATTGGCGACGCCATGATCCGAGCCGAACGTGGTCAGCGCGGTGCGGGTAACCGTGCGCGCCAGCCCCTGCGACGGCCGGCCATTGCGGAATTCCTGGATTGCCTCGAAGCCGTACAGGTTCTCGCCGACGCCGTAGCGCAGCGTATGCGGCGAATTCCAGAACAGGCGGTCGAGCGTGGCAATGTCGTTGGTCACCAGCGCCTGCTCGTATTCGGCGAAGGCCTGGGTCAGTTCGGCCAGCGTTGCCGGGTCGTTGATCTGCATTGTCTCGTTCTCCATTAAGATTTACTTGCCGCCCCAGTGCACGAAACGCCGTTCCGCCACGATGAAGAGCAGGTTCAGCATATAGCCCAGCGCGCCGGCGGCAAAGATCGATGCATACATGTCCGGCATGTCGAACACCATCTGCGACTTCAGGATGCGCTGGCCGAGGCCGTCGGTGGAGCCGATGAACATCTCTGCGACGATGACGATCACCAGCGCCAGCGACACGCCGGAGCGCATGCCGACGAAGGTCTGCGGCAGGCTTTCCCACAAGGTGACGTCGGTCAGCACCTGCAGCCGCGACGCGCCCATCACGCGGGCCGCAAGCTGGCGCTGCTTGCGGGCGTTCATCACGCCGTAGGCGGTGGAAAACAGGATGGACAGCGCCGCGCCGAATGCGGCCACCGCGATCTTGGTGCCCTCGCCGCTGCCGAACAGGATCAGGAACAGCGGAAACATGGCGGACGCCGGCGTCGAGCGGAAGAAGTCGATCGGAAATTCCAGCGTGCGGTAGACCTTGTCGCTGGAGCCGAGCAGGATGCCCAGCGGCACCGCGATCACCAGCGCAATGGCGAAGGAGATCGCGGTGCGCACCACGGTGCGCTGCAGGTCGCCCCACAGCGAGCCTTCCTGCAGTCCCTGCCAGAACGCATGGAAGGACTGCGCCGGCGACGGCAGCAGCACCGGGTCGATCAGGCGCATCTCGAAGGCCAGTTCCCAGAACACGATCAGCAGGAAGACGCCAACCAGCGGCTGCAGGCGGCCTATCATCTGTTCGCTGTTTTTCATTTCCGCACCTCGCGCTGGAAGATTTCAAGGCTGTGGCCCTTGACCCGCAGGAAGTCCGGCGTCAGGGTCGTTTCCGCGGTGCGCGGCCGCGGCGCGTCGAAGGGAACGAAGTCCGCGACCCGGGTCGGATTGCGCGACAGCAGCAGCACATAGTCGGCCAAATAAACTGCCTCGTCCAGGTCGTGCGACACCAGGATGGTCGTCACCGGCTTTTCCATGAAGACCTTCTGCAGCCGGTCGCGCAGGAACTGGGTCATTTCATAGTCGAGCGCGGAGAACGGTTCGTCCAGGAACAGCACTTCCGGGTCCACCACCAGCGAACGCATGATGGACACCATCTGCTGCTGGCCGCCGGACATCTCGTACGGGTACTTGTTGAGGTCGATCTTCACGTCGAAGCTTTCCACCAGCTTGTCGATGCGCGCGTCCTTCTCGCCCTTCGACAGCTTCAGGTATTTCAGCGGATAGCGGATGTTGTCGATCGCCCGCATCCACGGGAACACCGCCTCGCGGTAGTTCTGGAACACGTAGCCGATGCGGGTGTCATGCACGTCCTTGCCGTCGAACAGGATCTGCCCGCGGTCATACGGCAGAATGCCCGCGATCATGTTGATCAGCGTGCTCTTGCCGCAGCCATTGGGGCCAAAGATGGAGATGAGCTTGCCCTTCGGGATGTCGAGGTCGAAGTTGTCGTACAGCGTGTGCGCGCCGAAGCGCTTGTCGAGCCCGCGTATCGTGATGTGCGTGCCCGGCGCATACCAGCGGTGGCCAAGGTCCATGCCGGCGACCTGGCCGCGCGGCGGCCTGACCGCGTCGGTCGCGGCCTGCGGCTGCCTTTGCAGCAGTGTATTGAGCGCCTGCATCACATCCCCTTGATGATGGTGCCGGTGTCGACCGCACCCTTGACCACGCCGAGCGCAACGCCGATATCGACGAATTTCTGGAAGTCGGTCTTCTGCACCGGCGTCAGGTCCTTCACCATGACGAAGTTCGTCAGCGGCACGGTGGCGGTCATGTCGGCCGGCACGTTCATGTCCTTGGCCAGCAGCGAGCGCGCGCTGGCGTCGGTGTTGGCCGCGGCCACGGACTTGGCCCACGCCTTCGCGAAGCGGGCCGCGACGTCGGGCCGCTCGGCGATGAGCTTGTTGGACAGCGCGCCGCCGGCGGCAAATGCCTGCGACGACGCATTGCCCAGCAGGTGCGTGGAGATCACGCCTGCTTCCAGCCTGCGCGCGACGCCCTGCTTGATCATGGTGCTGGCCACCGGTTCGAGCGTATAGCCGGCGTCGAAGGTGCCGGCCTGCAGCGCGCCGAGGTGGACCGACAGCTGCTGTTCCTGGATCGTGTAATCCTTGTTCTCTTCCAGCCCGATCGATTTCAGCACGGCCTTGGCGGTGCCCACGTTCGCCGGCCCCGGCGCGGAAAACAGCTTGGCGCCCTTCAGGTCCTTCAGCGACTTGGCCTGCGAGCCTGCCTTGACCACGAACTGTTCGGTGATGTACTGCGCGTTCTGGCCGTTGAGCGAGATATAGGTCAGCGTATTGGGCCGGCGCTGGCTGATGTTGGCGCCTTCCAGCGTCACCAGGTTGGACGCGGCGTCGATGTCGCCTGTGACCATGGACTGCACGATCAGCGGGGCCGACGCCAGCATCACGGTTTCGACGGTGATGCCGGCTTCCTTGAAGAAGCCGCGCTCGACGCCGACGAAATACGGCAGAGCGGAGCTGGAGCCGAACACGCCGACACGCACCTTGTCGTCCGCATGCGCAGGCGACACCGCGGCAAGCCCGGCGGCAACGGTGAAGGCAATCTGGGTCAGGGTAAACAATTTCATATGCATTCCTTCAGGGTTGGATCAGGGAAGTGGTCGCGGCGGCCGCGGGTTCGAAAAAGCTGGCGCCTGCAATGTAGCGGCGCGCATCCGACATGTCCGGCGGCGGTCCGGCCTCGTTGCTGCCCTCGAAGGTCAGTTCGAGCTGGATGCCGCTGGGGTCGTAGACGAACAGCTGCCACAGCGTGGTGCCGGGCACCAGGAACTCGCGCCAGGGCAGCCCGTGCGCGATGAAGCGCTCCCGATAGGCGGCGTAGCCGCTGCAGGACAGCGACAGGTGATCGATCGCCGCGCTGCCATGCGGTGCGCGGCCTTCCGGGCCGAGCGCCGGGCCGCCCGCATAGACATGGATGATGGCGCCGCCGTCCGGATGGCGGCAGGCCAGCCATGCGCCGGGATAGCCGAAGTCGGGCCGGTCCGCATCGACCAGGCCCAGCACGTCGATATAGAAACGGCGGGTGGCTTCCAGGTCGGCGGTCTTGATGGCGACATGGAACAGGCCGTGGATGACGGCGCTCATTGCCCGGCCTCCGCTGCGCTGGCGTGGCCGACATCGCGATACAGCCGGCTCAGCTTGGCGCGGAACGGCGGCTGCACTTTCTTCAGCGAGCCGGCGACCGGGTCGGCGCCGGCGAACAGCGTGTCGCTGGCCTCCAGCGAAACGTCCATCACGAAGCGGATGCGCTCGCTGCGCGCGGCGTCGAATGCCTGCAGCCATGCGCCAACATCGCGGCTGCCAGCCGCGAGCCGGCCGGCGATCAGCGCGGCGGCCACGCAGCCGTCCTCGATCGCCTGGGTCGCGCCCTGTCCCAGCGTCGGCACCATGCCGTGCGCGGCGTCGCCCAGGTACAGCAGCGGCGCGTCGCCGTCGCGGTAGCCGGCCTCGGTTTCCTGCAGCCGCGCCCAGTGGATCGCGCCGACGTTGGCGCAGAGCGTATCGACCAGCCATGCGCACTGGTCGCCGGCGGCGCCGTCGGCCGGAAGGTAATAGCGGCGCAGCGCGTCGGCAGACTTGTCGGCGTCGCCGATTTCATCGCCGGCCCTGAGCGGAAACGTGCCGGCCATGTAGATGTGGCCGGGCGGCACGCGAAAGGCCAGCAGCCGGTTCGGGCCGTTGAACCACTGCTCATAGTCGTCGATCAGGCCGCCCGAGGTATCCGGCACCAGCAGCCGGAAGATCGCGACGCCGACCTGGCGCATTGCCGGCGCGCCCGACAGCGCGCGGCGGGTGTCGGAGTAGCGGCCGTCGGCGCCGATCAGCAGGTCGATGCCGCGCAGCGTCACTGTCTCACCGCCGGCGGTGTAGCTGAGCATGCAGCGGCCGTCGGCCTCGCGGCCAATGTCCGAGACCGTCACGCCGTAGCGCACCGCGTCGCCGGCGCCCTCGCGCAGCACCCGGTACAGCTCGGACCAGCGGATGCGCACGCCGTCGTTGTCGGCCACGTCGGACAGCGGCAGCGTGAACAGTTCGGTGCCGTCGGTCAGCGAGGTGCGCCAGCTTTTCCATGGCAGGCTGGCCGAGGCCACCGCGCCGGCCAGCGCCGGGTCGTGCGCGCGCAGCAGCTTGATCGCGTTGGGGCCGATGTTAAGCCCGGTGCCGGCCTCGCTATGGTCGTCGCGGGAGACGCGCTCGAGGCAGGTCACCTCGACGCCCGCGCATTGCGCCAGCGTGCGCGCCACGATGCAGCCGGCCACGCCGGCGCCGACGATCACGATGCGCAGCGGCTTGTTGTCAGTTGAAGATGGATGCATGGTCATGTGTTCTCTCTAGCGGATTGCATGCCAGTGCCGGATGCACCGGATTCGTGCATGGCGGTGCGTTCCCACAACGGGGCAAAGGGACGGGCGCGTTCGAACTGCCGGCCGAGCGCGCACAGCCAGCCGTCGGCGCCGTGGCGCCCCACCAGCTGTATGCCCAGAGGCATGCCGGTGGCGCCGAGGCCGGCCGGCAGGGCCAGCGCCGGCAGGCCGGCGGCATTGACGAAGGACGTGAAGATCGCATGCCCGCGCGGCCCGGCAGCCTGGCCGTCGATCAGCGCCGGATGCGTCTGCCGCGCCGGCCACGGCTGGCTTGCCGCGGAAGGCAGCAGCAGGCAGTCGAAGTCCTGCATCAGCAGCGCCAGCATGTCGCGCAGCCGGCGCACCGCGTCGAGCGCATCCATCATGTCGGCGCCGGTGCGGCCGCGGCCTTGCGCCAGCAGCTCGGCAAGCGCGCCGGACAGCTCGCCTTCCCTGCCTTCGAAACGGGTCGCCATCAGCCATGCAAGGCCGCTCTGGCTCAGCACCGGCCAGGCCTTGTCGTTGATCGCGGCGATCGCCTGCACCAGCATGGCGCGCTGCGCCGGGGCCAGCGCCACGCGACGGTGGCCCAGCTCTTCCAGCGCGATCCATGCGTCCTGCGCAGCTTCGGCGCTGTCGGCGTCGACCGGCGCGCTGCCCAGCGCATCGAGCAGCGCAATGCGCGCCGGGGCGATATGCGGCGGGACCGTGAAAGGCATCTGCCCGAAGCCGGCCGCGCGGCTGTCCAGCGCCGACCAGGGTGCGATCTCGTGCATGGCCAGCACCAGGTCGTCGACATTGCGCGCTATCGGGCCGGCCACCTCGAAGTCATGCAGGAAGACAGGAAAGCCGTCGCTGCGCGGCACGCGGCCGGTCGAGGGTTTCAGGCCCACGCATCCTGCATGCGCGCAGGGCCTGCGGATGGAGCCGCCGCCATCGGTCGCCAGCGCGAGCGGCGCGATGCCGGCGGCGACCGCGGCCACCGCGCCGCCGCTGGAGCCGCCGGGCGTCAGCGCCGTGTTCCAAGGGTTGCGGGTGACGCCGAACAGCGCATTGTCCGTCGAGCCATGCAGCGCCAGTTCGGGCACGTTGGTCTTGCCGACCAGGACGGCGCCAGCCTGCCGCAGCCGCGCCACCGGCAGCTCGTCGCGCTCGGGGACATGGTCGGCATACAGCCGGCTGCCGCAGGTGGCGCGCAGGCCGGCGGTCGCGATGTTGTCCTTCACGGTAAACGGCACGCCGTCCAGCGCCGACAGCGCGCGGCCCTCCGCCCAGCGCCGCGTGCTCGCATCGGCTGCCGCCTCTGCGGCGTCGCGGTCATGCGTGACGACCGCATTGATGCGCGGATTCTGGCTGTCCATCCGGGCCAGCACCGACTGCAGCGCCTCCGACGGCGACAGCGTGCGCGAGCGGTAGGCCTGCACCAGCGCGCGCGCCGACAGCATCCAGGGCTCGGCCTGCTTCATGGCTGCGGCCTGCCGGCAATGACGGCGATCAGGCCGCCGCCGTCCGGGCCCTGGTGTTCGGCGCCGCCGGAGACGAAGATGCGGCCGTCGCCGATCACGCCGGCCACCAGCCCGCCTACCGCGCCGCGCACATGGCGCTGGGCGTTGATGTCGGTGTCGTCGAGCATGGTGTGGCGCGATGCGCGCACCCGGCCCTGGCGCTGCGGCTCGCACTTGACGAAGACGCCGGCTATGCGGGCCAGCGCCGTTTCATCGAGCTGCGGCGCGGCGTCCAGCCCAAGGTCGGCCAGCGCGCCGACCACCGCGCCGATGTCGAGCGCATCCTTCATCGCGCGGTGGGCGATGCGGTAGGGGCCGGTCCAGTGCGGGCTGTTGCCCAGCACGATGACTTCATTGCAGCTGATCTCCACGCCGGACGAGACGCTGGCGCGCTCGGAGTACAGCGCCATGTCGGCCAGCATGGCCGCGTCGGTCACCGCGCCCTCCTCCACTTCGCCCAGCGCAAGCGCAACGCCCAGCGCGCCGGCGGCACGGGCATAAGCCATCGCGCGGTTCGGGTCGCCGCTGACAGGCTCGACGCCCTGCGCACGGGCAGCCTCGGCCCGCGCCACCGTGATGCAGGGCGTCTTGATCTGCACGAAATGCACGTCGTCGACATGGGCGATGCCGGCGTCGCGCATCGCTGCCCGCACCGCATCGGCCACCTGGCGCGCATGGACCGCGCGGCCGATCTCGCCGGTCGCCGTCGGGCTGCTGAATGCAATGCCGATGGCGAGCGCGCCGCCGTCCTCCGCGTCGTTGTCATCGTCCTCGCAGCGGCAGAACACCACGTAATGCGGACTGAGCACGCCCTCGGTGCCGCCGGACAGGATGCACGGGATGCGCGCGGCCAGCTCGGCCGGGCTGGCGTCGAGGTGCGTGGACAGCAGGTGCATCAGCGACTGCGTGAAGTAGCCGCGGGTGAAGTCGTTGACGCCGCCGTTGCCCTCGGTCTTGCCGATGACGGCGACGATCCGGTCGGCGCGGATCGCGCCGTTTCTGATGCGCACGTCAAGTTCGGACAGGTCACCCGGATGCGCCATGGTGAGCAGGGTAGGAAGTGTTTTCATGACTGCATGGTGCGGCAGCCGGAGTGCGCTCGCATAGCACTTAAATCAGCCAGGGGTGAGCGCAAATTGTGTGCGGTCGGCGCTTGACGGATCGTCGTTCCAATGCGGCGGCCGGCACTGGCCGTCGGGCCAGGCGCGACAGCAGGCAACGCAGCCTGCCGGGCATTGCCAACGGCCTATGCCCCGAACAGCGCCCCCTTCAATGTCTCCGCAAACGTCAGCGCCGCAATCGGCAGGCTGCGCCCTGACCGCGCCACCAGCTGCAGCCGGCTGCCGGCCAGCCCGGCGTCGGTCAGCGGCAGGCTCACCAGCTCGCCCAGCGCGGTGTCGCGCCGGGTGCCGGCCTCGAACTGGAAGCACAGCGCGTCGCCGTGCCGGGCAAAGGCCTTGATGGTCTCGACCGAGCCGGACTCGGCCACCGTGCGCAGGCGGATACGCGAACGGGCGACGTGCGCGTCCAGCAGCCGCCGGCTGCCGAAGGACGCATCGCCCAGCGCCACCGGGTACGCTTCGCAGTCGGCCAGGCGCAGCGTCTTGCGCGAGGCCAGCGGATGGCCGGGCCGCATCATCACGTGCAAGGGCTGCGGCATGTCGGCCAGCACCTTGACCTGCTGGCCGGGCGGCGGGTCATGCGCGATGACGAGTTCGACCTCGTCTTCCAGCAGCGACGCCATCAGGCTCTGCGTGCCGCCCACCTGGATATGGAACTGCACGCCCGGATGCCGCGCCTGCCAGCCGGCGACGATGCGCGGCACGATGTCGGTGCCGACCGATTCGGCGCAGCCCAGCCTGACCACGCCGCGCATCAGGCCCTGCAGCTGTTCGATGGTGCTGGTCGCCGCCTCCAGCTCGGACAGGCTGCGGCGCACGAAGGACAGCATCACCTCGCCGGCGGCGGTGAGCCGCACGCCGCGCGGCAGGCGCTCGAACAGCGGCGTGCCCAGGTCTTCCTCGGCTTCCAGTATCTTGCGGTTCAGCGCGGTCGACGCGACATGGAGGACCTCGGCGGCCTTGCGGATGGAGCCGGCGCGCGCCACCGCGTCGAGATAGACATAGAGGCGCGGCGGATGCAGCATGGTCACTCCATCTCGCTCTCGTGCCAGCGCGACAGCGCCATCCGCGACAGCGTCACCATCAGCCCGAACAGCAGCACGCCGGTGACCGTGATCATCAGCAGCGCGGCGAAGAGGCGCGGTATGTTGAGCTCGAAGCCGGCCTGCAGGATCTGGTAGGCGAGACCTGTGCCGCTGCCGCCGGTGCCGGCGACGAACTCGGCCACCACCGCGCCGATCAGCGCCAGGCCGGACGAGATGCGCAGGCCGCCGAAGAAGCTGGGCAGCGCGCTCGGGATGCGCAGCCGCACCAGCGTCTGCCAGCGTGTCGCGCGGTTGAGCTTGAACAGGTTGAGCAGGCCGGGGTTCACGCTGCGCAGGCCCAGCACCGTGTTGGAGATGATGGGGAACAGCGCCATCATGGTCGCGCAGATGGTCAGCGCCGGCAGCGGCGACTTGACCCAGATGATGATCAGCGGCGCAATGGCGACGATGGGCGTGACCTGCAGCAGGATCGCATACGGAAAGAGGCTGGCTTCGAGCATGCGGTTCTGCACGAACAGGAAAGCCACCGCCACGCCCAGCACCACGGCCAGCGCGAAGGCCAGGAAGGTGATGCGCAGCGTCACCAGCAGCGCGCCGAACAGCAGCGACCAGTCGGCGACCAGGGTGCGGAAGATCGCGGACGGCGTCGGCACCAGGTAGACCGGCACGTCGAGGCCGGTGCACAGGCCCTGCCACAGGAGCAGCAGCAGCGCGCCGACGATCAGCGGGGCGACGATGCGCTGCGCATGCGGGTTGGCCAGCAGCGGCCGGCGGGTGGCGGTAGTCATGTCGTCTCCATGTTCAGCACTGGTTGGCGGCGACCAGCAGCTCGGAGAGCTGCTGGCAATAGCCGATGAATTGCGGCGACACGCGGAACGCCTCGTCGCGCTCCGTCGGTCCGTCTATGGGCACCTCGGCGATCACGCGTCCCGGGCGCGCTGCCATCACCACCACCTTGGTAGACAGGTAGACCGCCTCGTAGATGCTGTGCGTGACGAAGACCACGGTGATGTCGCGCTCGGCCCACAGCCGCCGCAGGTCGGCGTCGAGCTTGTTGCGGGTGAATTCGTCGAGCGCGCCGAAGGGCTCGTCCATCAGCAGCAGGTTGGGCCGGGTCGCCAGCGCCCGCGCAATCGATGCGCGCATCTGCATGCCGCCCGACAGCTCGCGCGGATACGACTTGCCGAACTTGTCCAGCCCCACCAGCGCCAGCGCCTCGCCGACGCGCACGTCGCTGTCGGCGCGCGGCACGCCGGACAGGTCCAGCGGCAGCCGCACGTTGTCTTCCACCCGCGCCCAGGGCATCAGCGTCGCGTCCTGGAACACCATGGCCAGCGTGCGTCCCGGCGTGTTGACGGTGGCGATGCTGCCGCCCCACCAGCGGATCTGCCCTGCCGACGGCGACTCCAGTCCCGCATACATTTTCAGCAGCGTGCTCTTGCCGCAGCCCGACGGTCCCAGCAGCGAAATGAATTCGCCGCGCCGTATCTTCAGACGCACCCGGTCCAGCGCATGCGTGCCGTTCGGATAAGTCTTCTCGACCTGGTTGGCCAGCAGCAGCACGTCCTCGTCGATGCCGGCGGCCGCAGGTGGCGTCACGGTGGATAGGTCTTCGCGTTTCATCATGTTCCCCTGAAAGACGCCTTGGTCAGGCCTGCCGCATCGGTATGACCTGGGTGGACGCGCGGAACACTTCCTGCTCGCCCTCGCGCTGCAGCAGCTCCAGCAGCATCCTGCGCATCAGCAGGCCAGGCTTGTCCGACTCCATGTGGAATTCCTGGCGGCGCCGCGTGTCCATGCAGGCGTCGGCGTCCGTGGCTTCCAGGATGTCGCGGTCCTCGTCCGTGATCGGCCGGTCCCAGGCGATCAGTTCCTCGGTCGAGCAGTCTTCCTCGCTGTCGTTGCGATACAGCCATTGCGCCAGCATCATCGTGTCGTCGTCGATCGGCGTGGCGCAGTTGTAGATGATGTGATGCGTGCCGGACGCCGGGTACACGCAGCCGAAGCGGCGCGAGAACGGCATGTACCAGCGGTTCACCAGGTGCCGCTCGGTGACAGGCTCGGTGGTGCCGGTGATGCGGTGGCTCTGTTCGGGATTGCGGATCGGCACATGGGTCTCGGCCTCGAAGCCCCATTCATTCGGACGGAACTCGTACTTGGCCGGCAGCGGATTGTCTATCATCCCGAAATTGGCCTTGTGCACGAAGCTGAAATGGGAATTGTCGAACGAGTTCTCCATCATGCGGAAGGAACTGGTGTTCCACTTCTGGTAGAACTGGTGGATGCGGCGATAGGCCGGGTCGCCTTCTTCCGGAAAGTCCGGTATCGGCTGCAGCGGCTCTTCCAGCGCGACCCATGCGTAGCCGTATTTCTCTTCGCAGCGGTAGGACGGCACGCAGGCGCCGGCCGGTATGTTGCCGCCCGGGTTCTGCGGGATGCGCACGCAGGCGCCGGCGGTGTTGTAGGTCCAGCCGTGATAGCCGCAAACGATGTTGCCGTTCTCGACGAAGCCCTTGGACAGCTTCGCGGTGCGGTGGCAGCAGCGGTCCTTCAGCGCGGCCGGCTTTCCCTCGCCGTCGAGGAACAGCACGATGTCCTCGCCCATCAGCCGGAACGGCCTGGGTCCGTCCGCCAGGTGCGACACCGGCATGGTCGCGTACCAGAACTTGCGCAGGGTTTTTTGCTTGGTGGTCAACATCTTTTTACTCCATGGTGCTGGCTTCGATCGATGAAGCCCCCGGCCGGCGCGCCGTCGGTGGTCGCCTTCGCCGGGTGATCTGCATTGCAGGCGCCGTTACGGCATCACTTTCATGTCCTTGACGAACTGCGTGGTATAGGCCTTCTTCCAGTCGACATCGGCCTTCAGCAGCCCGGCCTCGACCATGAAGTCATAGGTCTTCTTCCAGCGTGCGTCGCTCATGGTGCCGATGCCCATCTTCGCGGCGTCGCCGCCGCCGACGAAGTTGTATTCCTTCATTTTCTCCAGCGCATAGGCCAGCTGGTCGTCCTTCATGTTCGGGTTTTCCTGCTTGATGATCGCGTTGCCGGCGGACGGGTCCGCCATATAGCTCTTCCAGCCTTCCATGCTGGCTTTCACGAACCGTGCCACCACGTCCGGCTTGTCCTGCACCATCTTGTTGACGGTGACGATGGTGGTGCCGTACGGCGGATAGCCGTCATTGGCGAACAGGAAGAACTTCGACTTGACGCCGGCCTTCATTGCCTGGAACGGCTCGGACGACGGGTAGGCCTGCTGCGCCAGGTTGGCGTCGGCCATGAAGGGCTGCAGGTTGAAGGTGTAGGGGCGCGACTGCGCATCGGTCAGGCTGTAGCGGCTCTTGAGCCAGGGCCACCAGGTGGTGCGGCCGGAGGTGGACACCAGCACGGTCTTGCCATTCTTCAGGTCGGCCAGGCCGTTGATGTCCTCGTGGGTCAGCATGCCCTGCAGGTCGGTCTGGAAGGAAGCCGCCACGGTCGTGACAGGCAGGCTCTGCTCCAGGCTTTTGAGCACCTGCAGGTCGTAGCCCATCAGGAAGTCGGCCTGGCCGCTGGTGAGCAGCTGCATGCCGTTGACCTGCGGGCCGCCCATCTTGATGGTCACGTCCAGGCCGGCCTTCTGGTAGATGCCCTTGGCGAGCGCCTGGTAGAAGCCGCCATGCTCTGCCTGGGCGTACCAGGATGTCAGGAAGGTCACCTTGTCCGCGGCCATGCCGGCGGCGGAGAAGGACATCATCAAACCGCAGGCGGCCAGGCGCAGCCGGCGCAATAAGGGCGTGGTAGTCATGGGGATGCTTTCTTTTTGAGGGACGGAAAGGGACGGGATGAAACGGGAAGTTGCGGGACGCGGCCGGAAGGCCGGCCTGGAGAATGCTGCGTGCAGGATGCGAATGGCGTTCATTGCTCGTCTCTCTTGAATTCAGGATGGCCCGATATCAAGCGTCCGCTACCCGTAACGGACGCGCGGATCTCTCCGCAAGAGCAATGCCCCGCATTCCAGGGCTGGAACGCTGGCCGCTTCTACCCTGCCCCAGCAGTTGCAAGGCTTGTGCCAGGCGCCTTCAACGGGGAAGGACGCGGGGCGGCCGGGGCGCCGCACAGCGGCGGCACAGTAATGGCGCATCGCCGGCGCGGCATGCACCGCCAGCGATCATGCTGCCTTATTTTTGCGCAGCCGGGCCGGCCAGCGTGGTGTCCGGCAGGCGCCAGGCCATGAACAGCGACAGCAGCGAGATCGCCGCGGCGATCTTGAACAGGTGGCTGAAGGACTGCGCCGCCGCGGCCACCAGGCGCACCCGGTCCTCGCCGCCGATCTGCGCCAGCGCGCCGCCGACCAGGTCCTTCATCAGTTCGCCGCCGGACAGCGCGCCCGCCACCTGCGGCGCGGCCGACTGCAGCGACGACAGCAGCATCGCGGTCAGCACCGCCACGCTGATGGCCGCGCCCAGCGAGCGGGAGAACGCGGCGGTGGCGGTCGCCACGCCGACGTCGCGCCGCGGCACCGCGCTCTGCACCGCCACCAGCGCGGTCGGGAACTGCAGGCCGATGCCGGTGCCGATGATGACCATCATCGCGGCGCTGAACCATGCATGCTGCGGGTCTATCAGGGCCAGCCCGGCGATGCCGACCGGCACCACCGACGCGCCCATCAGCTGCAGCGGCCTGAAGCGCCCGACGCGCGCCATGGTGCGGCCGCCGATGAAGGCGCCCAGCGGGATCGACAGGGTCAGCGGCACTAGCTGCAGCGCCGCGCCGCTGGCGCCGCTGCCGGTCAGCATCTGCAGCCGCAGCGGGATCAGCACCGACAGCGACACCACCTGCGCAAACGCGATGAACAGGATGCCGCAGCAGAGGACGACCGTCGGTATCCGGAACAGGTAGAGCGGCAGGATGGGCTCGGGCGCGCGCGACTGCTGCCACAGGAACATGGCCAGCACCAGCAGCGAGGCGCCGAACAGCGACAGGTTGGTGGCGTCGGCCACCGCGTGGCCCTGGCCGATGCGCGTGATGCCGACCAGCAGCGCGGTAAGGCCGATCGACAGCAGCACGGCGCCGGTGTAGTCGATGCGACGCTCGACCTTCGGCGGGGCCAGCCTGGCCAGCGCGCGGCGCGACACCAGGAAGGCCAGCACGCCCAGCGGGATATTGATCCAGAACACCCAGCGCCAGGACAGGTAATTGGTCAGCACGCCGCCCAGCAGCGGGCCGGCCACGCTGGCGACCGCATAGGTGCCGCTGACGTAGCCCTGGTAGCGGCCGCGTTCGCGCGGCGACACCACGTCGGCGATGATGCCCTGCGATATAGAGATCAGTCCGCCGCCGCCTATGCCCTGCAGCACCCGCGCCACGACCAGCATCGTCATCGATGTCGACAGCGCGCACAGCACCGATGCCGCGAGGAAGATGCCGATCGACGCCGACAGCACGCGCGGCCGGCCATAGACGTCGCCCAGCTTGCCGTAGATCGGCGTCGCCACCGCCACCGCGACCAGGTAGCCCGACACCACCCAGGCCAGCCAGTCGAAGCCGCCCAGTTCCGCCGACAGCACCGGCAGCGCGACGGAAATGATGGTCTGGTCCAGCGCTCCCATCAGGATGGCGAGCAGCACGCCGAAGATGATGGAACGGACCTGGACATGGGTGAAGACGGGGCGTTCTGCGACGGCGGGCTGGGACAAGTCGGTCATGGTGAGGCGGATTCACTGGCAGGGTGGGAAGTATCGCAGATTGACGAATGGCTTGCCGGAGGCGGCCGGGCCTGGCAGGTGCAGCGCCGAAACCTGCTGCGAAGGCGGAACCTCCTGCGCTATTTGACAACAAGGCGGTTTCATGCATTGCCTGGCCTTTTTCTTGCATAGACGGAGGCGAGACAACGCACCGACCCGCATAGGAACAACAATGGAAAAAATCTTCAAGGAACCCGGACTGACCACCGAAGGCATCGTGTTTTCGGTGGAAGTCGATTCAGTGGAACGCGAATTCCTGATACTCAAGAGCGCGCTGACTTACCTGTGCAAGCTGCAGGGTTTCACGATGGACTTCATGAACACCTACCGGGCATGCGAAGCCCGCATCCACAGCGTTGCGCGGCGCCTTGCCGCAGGCGCCCCCAGGGGCGCACCGCTGGTCCTCAATACCGCCTGCTTCACCTGAGATGCACCGCGGCGAAGCGGCCGCGCACCGGCTTGAACCCGGCGCGCCATGGCTGTGCGGCGGCCGCCGCGGCTGCGAAGAACGACCGGCGGGCAGGCATAACATTATTGCATTCAGGAAACGCCTGGCATGGGCATTGCTTGTGAAACGGTTCACTTTCACTGCAAGGCCACTGGATGCAACACTATTTCGCGCGCCTGATCGGCGGCCTGAGCGTGGGGCGCAAGCTCTCCCTGATCTACCTGCTGGACCTCACCGCCGTCATCTTCGTGTCGGGCATCCTGATCAACGAGAAGTACATCGCGATCGATTTCACCCAGAAGGAAATCAATGGCGGCCATTACATCGCCGCCATCAGCCGGAACCTGGTGCCGCTCGCCCAGGACCTGTCGCACCTGCAGCGGCAGCCGCCGGCCCGCACGACGCTTGACGTCGATGGCCTGCGCGTTGCTGAAGCCAGCTTCGGCGGCGCGCTCGACACCGCCGCGCTGAACCGGGCCTTCACCGCCGCGCTTGCCGGGCCTGCCGGCGGCGACGCGGCCTTCGACGCCGGACGCGCGCTGCTGACGCGGGTCGGCAACCAGTCCAACCTGATCCTCGACCCCGACCTCGACAGCTATTACACGATGTCGCTGGTGCTGCTGCGCTTTCCCGAGCTGCTGGGCCTGCTGCGGGAAACCGCGCAGCTTGCCGAACACCTGCAGCGGCACCCGGAGCCGGACGCCAGCAGCCGCGCGCTGCTGCTCGAAGGCAGGCTGGACGCCAGCGTGCAGGGCATAGACAGCGACTACGAGGAAGCCTTCTCCGCCAGCAAGCCGGAACTGCGGCAGCGCCTTTCTCCCAGCCGCGCCGCGCTGCGGGACGCACTGACCCGCTTCCGCGAAGCCAGCCGCAGCCTCGGCGCCGGCACGGACGGCGAGGTCGCCGCGCTGGAGCGCCAGCGCGTCGCCGCGGTCGATGCGCTGGCCCGCGCCTGGACCGCGGCGCAGGACGACCTGCAGCGGCTGCTGGCGCTGCGCAAGGCCGAAGCCTATGCCCGCATGTGGATGCACCTCGGCACCGCCGCGCTGCTGCTGATGGTGATCCTGAGCGTGGTCTTCTTCGTCGCCCGCCAGATCTCGAAGCCGATTAGCCGGCTGGCCCGGGTCGCGGCCAAGGTCAGCGACTCGGGCGACTATTCGCTGCGCGCCGAGTGGAACAGCACCGACGAGATCGGCCGCCTGGTGCGCGGCTTCAACGGCATGCTCGAACAGCTGGATCGGCAGCGCATCAGCCAGCAGGAACTGGTGGCGCGCCACCGGGCCGCCGATGCGCAGCGCGAACTGGTGGAAGCGATTCCCATCCCGATGATGGTGACCTCGATCCCGCTGCATGACGTGCTGCATGCGAACCAGGCGGCAGAGTCCTGGCTCAACGGCCGCAAGACCGACCCGTGGAGCGTCGGCATGCAGGCCGAGACCCGCGCCCGCTTCTTCCAGGGCCTGACCGACACCGAGGCGGTGGACCAGTTCGAGGTCTGCTGGCGCGGCGGCAGGACGCCTTCGTGGGCGCTGGTGTCAGCGCGCTGCATCGTCTACCAGGGCCAGCGCGCGGTGCTGACCACGTTTACGCCGATCAACCAGATGAAGCTGATGGAGCAGCGGCTCGAACTGTGGGCCCGGGTGTTCGAAGCGTCGTCCGAAGGCATCATGATCATCGACCCGCAGGGCCGCATCGTCGACGTCAACCGCGCGGTCTGCCGCGGCGCCAACCTCGACCTCGACGACCTGCTGGGCATGAACCCGCGCTTCCTGCTCGGCAGCGGCAACCCGGACGGCTTCTTCGCCGACATCACCGATGCCGCGCTGAACCTGGGCAGCTGGCAGGGCGAAGCCTGGCTCAAGCGCAAGGGCCGCGAGCCCTACCCTGCCTGGCTGGTGCTCAATGCGGTGCGCGACGCGCAGGGCCAGGTCAGCCACTACATCGCCATCACGCTCGACATCAGCGAACGCAAGAAGAACGAGCAACGCATCGCCTACATGGCCCAGCACGATGCGCTGACCGGCCTGCCCAACCGCAGCCTGTGCCAGGAACGACTACAGCTCTCCATCGACCAGGCCAAGCGCAGCGGCCAGCGGGTGGCGGTGCTGTTCGTCGACCTCGACCGCTTCAAGAACATCAACGACTCGCTCGGCCACCACGTGGGCGACGGCCTGCTGCGCTCGATCTCGAGCCGGCTGCTCAACGTGGTGCGCAACGGCGACACGGTGGCGCGGCTGGGCGGCGATGAATTCGTGGTGATCCTCAACGGCATCACGGCCGTGGAAGAGATCGGCAAGATCGTCGACCAGCGGCTGATCTCGCAGATCCGCCGGCCGCATCATGTCGACGGCGCCGAACTGCATATTTCCTGCAGCGTCGGGGTCGCGGTCTACCCGGACGACGGCAGCGACATCGACCGCCTGATGCGGCATGCCGACGTCGCGATGTACCAGGCCAAGAACAGCGGCCGCGACAACCTGCAGTTCTTCACGCCGGAGCTGAATGAACGGGTTCTGCGCCGGCTGCAGCTGGAAAACGACCTGCGGCATGCGGTCGAGCGGGACGAGCTGGTGCTGTACTACCAGCCGCGCATCGACGCCAGGACCGGCGCCCTGGCGGGCGTGGAAAGCCTGGTGCGCTGGATGCATCCGCAGCGCGGGCTGATCCCGCCGGCGGACTTCATCCCGATTGCCGAGGAGTCCGGCCTGATCGTCGGCATCGGCGCATGGATCATCGCCGAGGCCTGCAGCCAGCACCGCCACTGGCGGCGCGCCGGCATCGGCGCGGTGCCGGTGTCGATCAACCTGTCGGCGGTGCAGCTGCGCGAGCCGGGATTGTGCGCGACGCTTGACGCCGCGCTGCGCCAGCACGCGGTGGAGCCGGCGCAGATCGAGCTGGAGCTGACCGAGTCCATATTGATGGACAAGGTCGACGACACGATCGCGGTGCTGCGCGACATCAAGGCGCTTGGCTGCACCATCTCCATCGACGACTTCGGTTCCGGCTATTCCAGCCTCAGCTACCTGTACCGCTTCCCGATCGACAAGCTGAAGATAGATCGCGCCTTCATCCAGAACATGCACAGCGCGCCACAGAACCTGGCGGTGACCAACGCCATCATCGGACTCGGGCATACGCTGGGGCTGCAGGTGGTGGCCGAAGGCGTGGAGCGGCTGGAAGACGTCGACCTGCTGCGCGCCGCGGGCTGCGACGAGCTGCAGGGGTTTTACTACAGCCGGGCATTGCCGGCAGCGGAAGCGCAGGCGTGGATGGCGGCGCATGCGGCGGCGGGGAGTGGCGGGAGGCTGCGGCGGGCCTAGGGGACGACATGGAGCCGGAGCGATGCACAATGCGGCGACAGCGCGTGCATGGTCAAGCGGTCGTCTGCCGTTCGCGCAAATGGGCGCAATTTTGCGTCGCCCGGTTGGCCTGCCTTCCCAATCAAGTCGCCGCTTGCGTTGCCGATTTTCTCAAAGATCGTCATGGCGCGCGTACGACGGCGGCGCAGCAGCCCTCGGCGCAGGCAAGGCATCCCGGTTGGCGTTGTGCAGTGCCGCCCGCATGGATGGATCCGCATGCTGCATCGCAGCCGAGATCATTGCCGCCATGTCAGGCCCGCTGCCAGTGCCTTCCAATGCTGCCTGTAGAATCCGAACGGCCGCATCGGTGCGACCGTGCTTCACGGCATGGATCAGCGCCGATTCTCCCTCGCTGTCCAGCGCCATCAGATTCGCGCCCTGGCCCAACATAAACGCAACAGTCTCGGCATTGCCCGACTGGGCGGCGAGATGCAGCAGCGTGCGACCCGCTTCGTCCACCAGGTCGAGCATCTGGCTGGAAAAAAGGACGCTGTTTTCCGCATTTGGGCGCACCTTTGTCGTTCCGCTTTCTTCCGTGGAGGCCGCGCGCACGAACGGCTGGTAGTTCAACAGCATTTTCAGCGCCTCCACGTTTCCAACCGAGACTGCCTTGGCAGCCGCCTGCATCATCCCCTTGCTTGGGTTGTGCTGATCGGCTTCCACGACATCAGGCCTGACCTTCAACAGCAGCGCCAGGCGTCTGGTCCCTTTGTCTAATATGACGTCTTTCAGATTTTTATCGAACATTTCGATAGTGCCTGTGCCAGTACCTGTCCACGCGCACAAAATATCTGTCAGCACTTTTTCATTTTCATTGGCTGACCGAAGGTAAAAATTGACCGCGGGTTTCAGGAAATTAGTCTGACCGGACAAATCCATTTCAAGTTTTTTCTGATGGTAGAAAAACAGGTCCCAATCAGCGCCGTACCCTAGCAGCTTGCTTGCGGCGCCGGATGCGCCCACGTCCATTGCTTGTACAAGCATCCGGTCGAGAAAGCGCCGGGGACAATCCGGCCCGGGCTTCGCACTCCTTTCCACGAGCATCATCCCCAGTTCCAGGTTGTCGGTGGAAGCCGCAATGTCGAGCAGATAGGCGCGTCCGCTTTTGTCTGGATCGTTGAACATGCGGTCTGAAAAATTTTCCACATAGTTGTGGTCCGCCGTCAGGAACAGGAAGCAGTCGATATTTTCAGAGTTCACCGCGTCAGCCACGACAGCATGATTGGTGTACTCAAGCAAGTGTTCCAGCACGTTTGCATGGCCGAGATTTACGCGGCTGCAATGAGCCAGATCTTTTGCAAGCCGGGCATCTCCGTTTTTGATCGCAGCTTCAAGGTTTTCCAGGCAGACGACCTCTTCGCTTGACAGACCCAATTTTGCTTTCATCTGATTTCGCCGCTGCTGCTCGGCGGAAATCGGCCTATCGGTCGACGAGGATGGCGATGTGCCGGCTACGACCGCCGCAGCACTGCTATCGACTGAATCACCCCGCCAATGCGGCGTACCTGCATTCTGCGCAGCATCCAGTTCCCGGCCCGGGCCTGACGGCAACCGGGTAGGACGGTGGTCAACCGAATAGAGCCTTGGTTGCGCCAGTTGCGCGGCTGCGCGGCCGTCCAGCGACGATGGCGGATCGGCAGAGTCGCTCCTCAGGTGAACGCCATCAACGCGCTGGCGGACGGGATTATTTATATCCATGACCAAGCCCGGAAATTGTGAACGAGAACGTGCTGAGTGACAATCTGATTAACAATTGTTCATTACCCAAACAATGTTTTCAGCGCGCATGATTTCCAACCCCTTCAGGAACGTGCGTCCCTTTCGATCAGCATGGTTGCCAGTTCTTCGTGTCCGGCTTCCACGGCAAGCGTCCAGGCGGTCTTGCCATCGTTATTTTTAGCGTCGATCGCGTCGCCCCGCAGCAGCCTGGCGAAGAAGGAATCACTGGCGCCCTCGCGCCTTATGTCCGGGTGCATGTCCAGAATACATTTAAGCTTCGCCAGGTCGCCGCTGGCTGCAGCCAGGTGCAGCAAGGTATTGCCCTTGCGGCCGATCTTTTCCCAAAGACCAGCGGCGTTCGCGGCGCTGCGCTTTCTCGACAACAGGAGGCTCAGCACCTCCGCTGTTCCCTTTCTGATTGCGTGGGCCAGGAACAGGCACTCTGCCTTGGGGTCGTTCATGGCTGCCGCAAATGCCGGGTGGCTGATCATTATCTCGACACGTCTGGCGTTCGATTCGCCAATAGCGTCGCTGAGCAGTGCGAAGGGCATGTCCGACCTGTTCTTGACGGAAAATTTGACAAGCCAGGCAATGGCGCCGTGGTCGCGATGGTCGACCGCGGCTTCCAGGCAGGGTTTCAGATCCGGAAGCACGCGCTCGCTGACGCGGCAGGTGTCCAGCATCTGCCCTGCAAGGCGCTCGTTACCGAGCGTCAGCGCCAGGTAAAAAGCGCCCGACTGCATGTCTGGAACAAAGGGACTGACATTTTTGCCTTGGAGACGGAACACGACCTTTTCCGCGCCGAGTCGCGCTGCATGCTGCATCAGGACATGCTCCTCGATGGCGGCGCCGGGCAAGGCAGTCAGCGCTGCAGTGCATGCGTCCCAGTGATCATTCCTCAGCGCCTCTTGCAGGGCCTGGGGAAGCATAGGCTGGCATGCACGTCCTTCCTGAAACGCCGGCCTGCTTGCATTGGATGGGGAAAGGGAATGTCCGCCTGGATGGGGCGGAATCAGGCTGGCTGCCGGCGCCCTGGACGCCAGCGCCGATGTCGAACCGGCGCGGGACGTGGTGGATGAGGAAGCATGGTGGATTGCCCTGCCATGGGCAGCGATTGACTGGTCGGACTGGATTTGCATGCTCACGCCTGGAAAGGATAAACGATGGCGATGGGTACGGTCCCATCCTGCCATCGTTCCTTCCTCGCCTCTGTTCAGACCTGCCCCTGGACGGGGCCTGCTTGCATTCACACCTGACTTGGCGAGGTCAAGCCAGTTTGTCCGTGAGGCGCGGCATGAGGCGGCGCTCGAAATGCATCGCAATACTGCTCGATGACATACAACTGACGGCGCATCAGCACGTCGAATAGCACAGGCTCGACGCAGGCTTCGGCCGCCTGGTATCGCTTCTCCTTCCGATGCGGGCTAAACCATATCTCCTGCCGCAGCGCAAGCGCAAACGCTTCTTCATCTGCGTTTTGACGAGAATGCAAAGCATGGTCGCTCGATACGGCAGTCCATGCCGCAACAACGCAGTCTGCCAGCAAGCCATACATGCCATGCTCCATCAGGTCGGCCTTGAGCACCCTGCCCATTCTGGCGTCGTCCACGTCGTGGCTATTGATAAAGGCCCATAGGTCGCCTACGAGTTCGCGAAAAGGCTCCTCGAGCGCCTCACCCTCTTCGACAGGCTTTTCACGCCATTTCTGCAGGCGAACATTCAATGCACCGATGGTAGCGGTATCCAGGCCGGACTCTGCATACGGGTTTTCGTCCGCCAGAAAGTCAGGCACAGTTGACTGGGCAAGCATGCCAGCCCTGATCATGATCGACTGTGCAGCAGTCGGTCCGCCAGCACGGCCACTCAACGCAGTCCCCACTACCGCAGCGTCGTTGACGATGCGAGGCAGCGAATGCCTGATGACCCGGGGTTGGTCATTGCTGCTGATGCTACCCGTCGAAGACTTCATCGCCAGATAATCGATCGTCCACGCAGGCAAAGCTTCATCGGCCTTGCGATTGGGCAGCGTGGGCGCAATCAGTCCTTGCGCTTCTTTCTCGAGAAGCTTGCGCCCACTGGCCCCGCGTTCCAGCAACAACGCCATGGTTGCCACGTTATGCGAGCGAGCAGCCTGGTAAAGCAGCGTGTTGCCCGCACCGTCTTCCTTATCAATCGCCCTGCCGGAGAAAAAGATATTGTCGTCGAGGAAATTGAGAAAACGGGAGATCACACCGCCGTCATTACGCGCCGGACGAATCAATGGATGGAAATCCAGCAGGACCTCCAGGACGGCCGTATTTCCTTGCCTCGCCGCTCTGATCATGTAAGCGTCGTAGCCCTTGAACGGTTTAGCGGATTTCATCGATTCGGGCCTGGCCGAAAACACCAGTCTCAACGCGTCGATATCGTTGCAATAAATTGCTCTATTCAAAACGGTGAAGAATAGTTTATCGCTACCGCGTGCCCCCGCATGATTGAACATGGCGGAATAAATACTGGTAAGTGCCGCTGCATTCTTATTCGCCAAATGAAAGAGCATAGGGCCACTCAGGTCCAGCATGTCCTGCTGATTACCTGGCTCATCGCGGGAAGGCCGCTTGGGCAAATTGCGCAGCAGGCCAGGGTCGGCATGACAGGTGAGAAAACTGACCAGGTCCCATCTGTATTCAGCGATTGCCTTCCTGAGCATATTGTCCAGAAATTTTTTCGGGCAACTTTTTTCCGGACGGGCACCTTCTTCTATCAACATCAGGCCGATGGACACCTGGTTCCTTGATGCTGCCGCGCCGAGTGCGTCGAACTGACCGCCCCGTTCCGGGCCATTGATGAATCTCAGCGCGCCATCGCCGAAAAAACGGAGAAATTTCCGGATTATTTCAATGCGTCCGTCACGGATCAAATCCTTCAGTATCGATCCATCCAGATATTTCAGCGCAGGTTCCAGACTTTCAAGATCGACGCGTTCAACAAGATAGTCGAATGTATCTGAATCCCCGCTGTTCAATACCATTTTCAGGAGAACCACGGTTTCATGGATGACCTGTGACGCCTGCGTTCCGTCGGCTGCGATGACTGTTTCAGGACCTTGCGTCCTTGACGGCAGGGTGCAGGACGGAGAGGCCGCCACCGTTTTGCCTTGGCTCGGCCCGGGCAGTGAAGGCGGCTGCCACCTGGGCGCCTCTTGCCTGCGTGGCGCATGCGTTTCCTGGCTGGCGTCGGAAGGGATCAGGGAGATCCCGCGGGAGGTGCTCCGTACCAGCGGCGCTTCCGGCTGCTTGCCTATCAGCCTTGCGGTAGCTTTCGATTCGCTGGGTAATTCGGAGACGGGCGAAACCTGATATTCGATGCGATTGGCATCATGACCAATTGCTGGGGTAGCCATCGTGACCTGTGATGTAGTTTCATTACACCAGTGGTAACCGGATGATTGGAAATAGTTCGTGGATCAAGTTGTTTCGACGGGATACGATGACCTTTCGATACGGTCAGCACCCATGGCGCCTGCGTTCGTGGTTTGACCAAACGACGGTTGGCCAAACCAGGTGCGGACCGCTGTGCGCAGGGTCCGGGCCGTCTTCGCAGCCGTGACCCTGCTGGGTGACAACGATTACTTGATGCCCAGCGCCGCCGACTCCTTGTCGACCGCGTTCAGCACTTCCTTGCCGACCCGGCCTTCGACGTCCTTGCGCACCGGCAGCAGCGCCTTGCGCCATTCAGCTTTCTCGGCCGCGGTCAGCGTATAGACCTCGGTCTTGCCGTGTTTCTTGATTGCGTCCAGCGCCTGCTTGTTTTCCTGCTCGGCGATCGCATTGGTGTACTTGGTCGCGTCCTTCATCGCGGTTTCCAGCTGGGTGCGGACGTCGGCCGGCAAGCCGTCCCAGAACTTCTTGTTGACGATGACCGCATAGCCGATATAACCGTGGTCGGACACGGTCAGGTGAGTCTGCACCTCGTGCATCTTCTGCGTGTAGATGTTGGACGGCGTGTTCTCGGTGCCGTCGACCACGCCGGTCTGCAGCGCCTGGTAGACCTCGGAGAAGGCCATCACCTGCGGGTTCGCGCCGAGCGCGCGGAACTGCGCGTCGAGCACCTTGGACGACTGGATGCGCATCTTCATGCCCTTGAAGTCGGACGGCTTCCTGAGCGGCTTGTTGGCGGTCATCTGCTTGAAGCCGTTATCCCAGTAGGCCAGGCCGGTGATGCCCTTCGGCTCCAGCTTCTTGAACAGATCGCGGCCCACCTGGCCCTCGGTGACGCGGTACAGCACGTCCTTGGTCGGGAAGATGTAGGGAATGTCGAATGCCTCGAATTCCTTCACGCCCAGCGGGCCGAACTTGGCCAGCGAAGGCGCCAGCATCTGCACCGCGCCCAGCTGCAGCGCTTCCATTTCTTCCTTGTCCTTGTACAGCGTGCTGTTTGGGTAGACCTCGACCTTGACGCGGCCGTTGGTGGCTTTCTCGGCCAGTTCCTTGAAGCGCTCGGCGCCCTTGCCTTTCGGCGTGTCGTTCGCCACCACGTGGCTGAACTTGATGACGATCGGGGCCTGCGCATAAGCGCCGGCGGAAAACAGCAGGGCAGCTGCGGCCAGCGCGAGGGTGGTTGGTTTGAATGTCATTGCAGGTCTCCGTTTATTTGATTTGAAGGATGGGATTGCTTGGATCGGATTGCTACGATCGGATTGCCTGGGCCGGGCCGGTTCACGCGGATCTTGCATGCGCCGGCACGGTGGGTCAGCTTGCAGTACGGCGTCGGACTTCCTCGATGATCGCCTGCGCCTGGAGCACGACCGGACGGTCCACCATCTTGCCGTCTACAGCGACTGCGGCGCCATCCGTATTTTCCACAGCCTGCAGCACGCGCAGCGCCCATGCCGCTTCCGCCTCGCTGGGCGCAAAGGCGGCGTTGACCGGCGCGACCTGGCGCGGATGGATGCACAGCTTGCCGCCGAAGCCGTAGCGCCGCGCGCGCCGCGTGTCGTCGGCGAGGCGGCCGGCGTCGTCCAGCGTGGTCGTGACGCCATCGACCGGCGGCTGTATGCCGGCCAGCCGCGACACCAGCACCAGCTGCGAGCGGAAGTACTGCAGTTCCTCGACGCCTTCGGTCAGGCCCAGGTCCACGCTGAAGTCGATGCTGCCGAACAGCAGCCGTTCGACGCCCGGCTGGCGCGCCAGGTCCAGCGCATTGTGGAAGCCCAGCGCGCTTTCGATCAGCGGCAGCACCGCGGGCGCGCCCTGCGCGACGAGCCGCGCAACGTCGCCCGCCTGCTCTGCCTTGGGCAGGACGACGCCGGCCACGCCGGGCAGCCCGGCCAGCGCAAGGTCGTCCTCGAACCAGGCGGTGTCGGCGCTGTTGATGCGCACCAGCACCGGATGCGCCGGCGACAGCCAGGCTCGCAACGCATCGCGCGCCGCCGTCTTTTCAGCGGGCGCCACCGCATCCTCGAGGTCGATGATGACCGCATCCGCGCCGGCGGCCAGCGCCTTCGCATAGCGTTCCGGCCGGTTGCCCGGCACGAACAGGTAGGTGCGGTTCATCGCAGCAGCGCGCCTACCTGCGCGACTTCAGCGATGTTCCACAGCCGCTCGAAGGCGGAGCGCATCTCTTCCGCGGTGGCGGCCTTGCTGAAGTCCGCCAGGCGCAGCGCCTTCTGCTCCAGTTCCTCGCGCGACAGCGTGTTGCCGGGGTCGCCCTTGGGTTCGTCGACCCGGCCTTCGTAGCGCTGGCCGTCCACGGTCTCGACCGTGACGCGGCCTATCCAGCGCGCCGGGTAGGCGGTGTCGATCTCCTGGTCGAGCTCCATGCCGACCTTGTCGCGGAATGCGCGGATGCCGACGTCATTGAACGCTTCGTCGAACTCCTTCATGCCGGCATTCTGGAACTGCGCGATCAGGCCCAGCACGGTGCCCATCGAGAATTTCGCCTGGTGCACGGTCTGCGGGTCCGTCACCGGGCCCAGCACGTCGATCGCGCCCTGGTGCACATGGGCAGTGACGCGGGCGATCTGCTCGGGCCGCAACTGGTGCTCGGTCACCACCTGCAGCAGCGCGTCGGCGGCCGGATGCGTGTGCCGGCATGACGCATGGAACTTGAACGAGGTCTCGGCCAGCGCCCAGCGCTCGCCCAGCCTGTCGGTCAGGCGCGCCGGGTCGGCGTCGGTCGACATGCCCGCGCCCATGCCCTGCGCGCCTTCCAGGATGCGCTGCGCGCCGGTATAGCCTTCCTGCGCCAGGTAGGCCGCCATCAGGCCGTCCGCGGCCGCCTTGGCGGTATGCAGCTGCTTGGAGTCGGCGGCGTCGCGCAGGAATTCCCAGAGGCCTGCAGCCTGCGTGCCGGCCGAGCCGAACGCATGCAGCATCTGCGCGGGCGTGAGCTTGAGCAGGCGGCCCACGGCCGCCGCGGCGGCAACGGTGCCGGCGGTGCCGGTGGTATGGAAGATGCGGTAATGCGAGCGGCCCAGGAATTCGCCGACGCGGATGCCGACTTCATAGCCGACCACCGACGCTTCCAGCAGCTCGCGTCCCGAACTGCCGAGCGACTGTGCGACCGCCAGCGCGGCCGGGAACACCACTGCCGCCGGGTGGAACACCGAGCCGTTGTGCACGTCGTCCTGCTCGGCGAAATGCGAGGATGCGGCATTCACCATCGCGGCGAACAGCGGCGTACTGCTGCCGCGCGAGATCAGTATCTCGGACTGGCCATCGGCCGGTCCCATCTGCCGCGCGAAGCTGGCAATGGTCTGCACCGGGCGGCCGCTCTTGCCGGCCAGCGCCGAGCCGAACCAGTCCAGCAGCAGGTCTTCGGCGCGGCGCACCACGGCGTCGGGAATGCTGTCGAATTGCAGCGTGGCCGCGAACGTGGCCAGGGTCTTGCTCGGGTGATTGTCCATCGTCGTCTCTTCCATCGAATAGTCCTTCGTGTCCATGCGGCTTTATCTAAACGGCTTTTTCGGCATGCAGGCGCGCGATGCGCTCGGCGTCGAATCCCAGCCCGGCCAGGATGGCGTCGGTATGCTGGCCCAGCGCCGGCACCGGGTCCATCCGCGGCGCATAGCCGTTGGCCCCGTTCGGCATGCCGGGCGGCAGCAGCGCCGGCACCGGGCCGGCCGGCGTCGCCACCTCGGTCCAGCGGTGGCGCGCCTTCAGCTGCGCATGCTCCCACAGGTCATGCATGTCGTTCATGTGCGCATTGGCGATCTGCGCGTCTTCCAGACGCTCGACGACCTGCTCGGCCGTCATGCCGGCGAAGACGCCGACGATCAGTTCGTACAGTTCCTTGCGCGAGGCGCTGCGCAGCGCATTGGTGTTGAAGCGTGCATCGGTCGCCAGTTCGGGCTGCCGGAGCACCTTGCTGCAGAAGACCGCCCATTCGCGCTCGTTCTGAAGGCCCAGCATGATGACCTTGCCGTCGCCGGCCGGGAACGGGCCATACGGGTAGATGGTCGCATGCGAGGCGGCCGCGCGCGGTGGCGGCGCAGCGCCGTCCATCGCGTAGTACAGCGGGTAGCTCATCCATTCGGCCATGCTCTCCAGCATGGACACGTCGATATTGCAGCCCTGTCCGGTCTTGCCGCGCTGGATCAGCGCGGCAAGGATGTTGGTGTACGCGTACATGCCGGCGGCGATGTCGGCCACCGAGCATCCGGCCTTGGCCGGCTCGTCCGGCGAGCCGGTGATGGACAGGAAGCCGGACTCGCTCTGGATCAGCAGGTCGTAGGCTTTCTTGTCGCGGTAGGGGCCGTCGGCGCCGTAGCCCGAGATGTCGCAGACGATCAGCCGCGGGTACTGCTCCTTCAATGCGTCGTAGGACAGGCCCAGCCGGGCCGACGCGCCGGGCGCGAGGTTCTGCACCAGCACGTCGGCATCCTTCAGCAGCTCATGCAGGATGGGCACGGCTTCCGCATGCTTGACGTCCAGCGTCAGGCTTTCCTTGGAGCGGTTGGTCCAGACGAAATGCGAGGCCAGGCCGCGCACCCGCCCGTCGTAGGCGCGGGCGAAGTCGCCGACGCCGGGGCGCTCGACCTTGATCACGCGGGCGCCGAGGTCCGCCAGCTGGCGGGTGCAAAACGGCGCGGCGATCGCGTGTTCCAGGGTAATGACGGTGATGCCATCGAGGGGACGCATGGCTGCTCCTTAAAACGAACGCGGCAGGCCGAGCATGTGCTCGGCGACATAGGACAGGATCAGGTTGGTCGAGATCGGCGCGACCTGGTACAGGCGGGTCTCGCGGAACTTGCGCTCGACATCGTATTCGGCGGCGAAGCCGAAGCCGCCGTGGAACTGCAGGCAGGCATTGGCCGCTTCCCAGGACGCGTCCGCGGCCAGCATCTTCGCCATGTTGGCCTCGGCGCCGCAGGGCTGGTGCGCGTCGAACAGTTCGCAGGCCTTGTAGCGCATCAGGTTGGCCGCCTCGATGTTGACGAATGCCTTGGCGATCGGGAACTGCACGCCCTGGTTCTGGCCGATGGGCCGCCCGAACACCACGCGCTCGTTGACATACTTGGTGACCTTGTCGATGAACCAGTAGCCGTCGCCGATGCACTCGGCCGCGATCAGCGTGCGCTCCGCATTGAGGCCGTCGAGGATGTACTTGAAGCCCTTGCCTTCCTCGCCAATCAGGTTCTCGACCGGGATTTCCAGGTTCTCGAAGAACAGCTCGTTGGTCTCGTGGTTGACCATGTTCAGTATCGGCCGCACGGTCAGGCCCTTGCCGATTGCATCGCGCAGGTCGACCACGAAGATGGACATGCCTTCGGACTTCTTCTTGACCTCGGCCAGCGGCGTGGTGCGCGCCAGCAGGATCATCAGGTCGGAATGCTGGACCCGCGAGATCCAGACCTTCTGGCCGTTGACCACGTACTTGTCGCCCTTCTTCACCGCGGTGGTCTTCAGCTTGGTGGTGTCGGTGCCGGTCGACGGCTCGGTCACGGCCATCGACTGCAGCCGCAGTTCGCCGCTGGCGATCTTGGGCAGGTAATACTGCTTCTGCTGGTCGGAGCCGTGGCGCAGCAGCGTGCCCATGTTGTACATCTGGCCGTGGCAGGCGCCGGAGTTGCCGCCCGAGCGGTTGATCTCTTCCATGATGACCGACGCTTCGGTCAGGCCCAGGCCCGAGCCGCCGTACTCCTGCGGGATCAGCGCGGCCAGCCAGCCGGCGCGGGTCAGCGCATTGACGAACTCTTCCGGGTAGCCGCGCTGCTCGTCGATCTTGCGGAAGTACTCGGCCGGGAATTCGGCGCACAGCGCGCGCACCGCGTCGCGGATGTCCTGGTACGGGTCGTTATGTTTGTGCATGGTGTGTCCCTCGTGATTTTGGCGGGTGCGGCGGGATTCGCAGGGTGTAATTACCGGAGGGCATTACACCATGGTCGATAGGCCATCGGCTTTCCGTGATCGACGCGCGGTGTAATGCGCTGGCGCTTATTACACCCTACGATTTTTTGAGTTTTTTGGAGGCTGCTTTTAGCCGACTGCCGCTTCTGCCTGCATCGCAAGCTCGCCGCGGCTGTTCCTTGCCCACAGCTTCACGCTGCGGCCGTCTTCGGCGGGCTGGCCGCAAACGGTAAACGGTTCGATGTCGAAAATCGGGCCGACCGCGCGGAAGTTGAACTGTTGCACCGTCGCCTCCGGCATATTGCGGTGCAGCAGGTCCAGCAGCAGCGTCGCGATCAGCGGTCCGTGCACGATCAGTCCCGGATAGCCTTCGACCCCGGTCACGTAACTGCGGTCGTAATGGATGCGGTGGCCATTGAAGGTCAGCGCCGAGTAGCGGAACAGCAGCACCGGGTCCGGCGTGATCTCGCGCGACCAGGCGGCGTCGGCCGGCGCCGGCTTGCCGGCCGGGGCGGCGGCGCCAGGCTGCGGCAGCGCGCGGTAGACGATGTCATGTTCCTCGGTCACTGCGATGCGGCCGTCCTGCGCGATCTCGTGGCGCACGGTGACGAAGGCCAGCTGGCCGCTGGCGCCGTTCTTGGCGCTGACGTCGAGGATGCGAGAGGTGCGCGTGGCCGGCTTGCCGAGCGCCAGCGGCGCGGTGAAGGTCAGGCGGCCGCCGGCCCACATGCGGCGCGGCAGCGGCACCGGCGGCAGGAAACCGCCGCGCTGCGGGTGGCCGTCGGCGCCGATCTCGGAGGCCGGCACGGCCGTCCAGAAATAGATCCAGTGCCAGAGCGGCGGCAGGCCGTCCGCCGGCGCGGCGCGGTCCAGCGTGGCGGCCAGCGCGTCGGCCATGCCGGGCTGGATCACATCCTTCTTCACCTCGGTCCTGCCCACCCATTGCTGCAGCAGTGCGAGGTCGAATGCTTCCTCTGTCATCAACGCGTCCTTGTCATTTCGGAATGGGGCACAGTGTGATGCGCCGGGCCGGTCCGCACAATCTCCCATTTTCGAAGGGGGGCTATGGTTTTGATGAAGGAAGCCCGCGGCGCGTAAAATGGTCGCCCGTTCCGCCACGACTGTTGCCATGCTGTTCGACTTCACCGACCTGCGTTTGTTCATCCATATCGCCGAGCTCAAGAGCCTGACGCGGGCGGCCGAGCGCATGCACATGTCGCTGGCCGCCGCCAGCAACCGCATCAAGGAACTGGAGTCGCGTTTCGGCATGCGGCTGCTCTACCGTGAAAACAAGGGCGTCCAGCTCTCCCCGGCGGGCGAGACGCTGCTGGCGCATGCGCAGCAGTTCATGCAGCAGCTCGAACGGCTCCGCAGCGACATGCAGCAGTACAACAACGGCATCAAGGGCCACATCCGCATCTTCGCCAACACCACGGCGGTGACCGAATTCATGCCGGAGGTGCTGGGCGACTTCCTGGCCCGCCACCCGCAGGTCAATGTCGCGCTGGAGGAAAGGCTGAACCAGGAGATCGTGCGCGGCATCCAGGAAGGCACCGCCGATATCGGCATCGCCGCCGGGCCGGTGCAGGGACAGGGGCTGGAGATCATCAATTTCTCGACCGACCGGCTGGTGCTGGCCACCGCGCCCGACCATCCGCTGGCGACGGCCGGCAGCATCTCCTTCGACGAGACGCTGGCTTACCCGCATATCGGCCTGCATGAAGGCAGCACGCTGTGGCACTTCCTGAACGGCATCGTGTCGGGCAGCGGACAGCGGCTGCAGCTGCGGATACAGGTGCGCGGCTTCGAGGCGATGTGCCGGATGGTGGAGGCAAAGGTCGGCATCGGCATCCTGCCGCAGTCTGCCGCATTGCGTCACAGTCGCACGATGAAGCTGGCGCTGGTGGAACTGACCGAGCCGTGGGCGGTGCGCGAGCGCAGCGTGGTCGTGCAGAGCCTGGAGGGGCTGCCGCATTATGCGCGGGCGCTGGTCGACGTGATCTGCAGCGCCCGGCCGGAAGAAAAGGCCTGACCATGCTGCATGCGCCCATCATTCCCGAGAGCGAAGTGGACATCACCGCGGTGCGCGCGCAGGGCGCCGGCGGCCAGAACGTCAACAAGGTGTCGAGCGCGATCCACCTGCGCTTCGACATCCGCGCGTCGTCGCTGCCCGACGGGATCAAGGAAAGGCTGCTGGCGCAGAACGACAGCCGGATCACGCGCGACGGCGTGCTGATCATCAAGGCGCAGGCCCACCGCAGCCAGGAACAGAACCGCGAGGATGCGATGCGGCGGCTGCAGGAGATGGTGGAAGCGGTGGCCACGCCGCAGCGGGTGCGGCGGCCGACCCGGCCGACGCGCAGCTCGCAGAGGAAGCGGCTGGAAGTGAAGACCAGCCGCGGCCAGGTCAAGCAGCTGCGCGGGAAGGTGACGGAGTAGCGTGCGACACGCCCGGGACCGGCCCGGGCCTGCGGATGTCGGTCAGAACGACAGCTTTTCGCCCGGATTGATCGGGAACACTTTCGTCGCGCCCTGCCCCAGCGCGCCGATGTACTCGGCGGTGGTTCCCTTCAGCTGCGGCGTGGTGCCGTAATGCACGGGGATCGCGAACTTCGGCTTGATCATCTCGCGGGTCGCATAGGCCGCATCGCCAGGCGACATCACGAAATGGCCGCCGATTGGGATCAGCACCAGGTCCGGCTTGTAGTAGGAGCCGATCAGGTTCATGTCGCCGAACAGCCCGGTGTCGCCCATGTGGTAGATCTTGAAGCCGTTACGTCGAATCCTTTTAAGCGTCCATAAGCACCCCGGATGCTACGCCCTGCCGGGATATTGTTGTCAAATAGAAATTCTTCTTCCGCTGGCGACGCGAAAAATCTGTAGCATCTTCAGTTGTAAGCAATGTGGGCGATGCAAGGGGGGTATTTATGGGATTTATTATTCAATGGACGAGAAAGCCATCAGGCGGGAATTTACCCCTACTTTTTCATGCCCGCCCTTGGACGCCAGTTCGTTTGCCTTTTCAGTACATCGTTCTCCATGCCGAGCCAAGCTATGCGGAAAGCAGCCTTGGAATCATGATTCGCTCTGTTAAGGATTTGTACACATATTGTTACGATATTACCGACATCGATCTAGAAGACACCCTTATTAAAGGGGAAATGCTTACTGTGGATCAGATTACGGGTTATGCAAGATGGCTTCGAAATGGACGGCTGCTACCAGATAATGTGGTAGCGATATTCGGCGTTAACCAAGAAGATGAAGCCATGAATGCTATTACATGGAACGGATATCTCCACTGGACAAAAGCGTTTCTGCTCTGGGCAGCTGATACATTTATTCGGGATATCAATGCCGCAGAAGTAAGAGCAAGGTTTGCTGATGTGAAAGATCGTTTGACACGACTGTTTGAACACCTTTCCTCAAAGGTAAAAACCTCTGTAGCGACCAAAGGGCTTTCTAAAGTTCAGATGCGCCAACTTTTGAAAGTTGCTCGGCCAGGATCCTCATTAAATCCTTTTAAAGAGGAGTCAGTGCAATTTCGTAATTGGATTGTTCTTCAAATCTTGTATTCGACCGGAATGAGGCGCGGTGACCTGCTTAGCGCTCTATCAGAAGATAAACCAACAAGCCATAACAACAACAAATGGTTGATAAGGAAGCGGCAAGCTGATCCTAAAGATCTGAGAAACCCTCGGCCATCAGTCAAAACAAGCGAGCGCGACATACAGCTTCTTCCAAAGCACTCCCAAATGATGAAGCAGTACGTCGATAAATACCGTTGGGTGTATAGAATTGACGAACTCGGCCGCAATAAGAAGCGGCGTCCGCAACACGACTTCTTATTCGTTTCGTCTCTTGACGGCTCTCCATTATCTCTTGACTCCATAAACAAAATGCTGGACGAGATAGGCAAAGCCGCCTTTCCCGATGGCTCTGTTAAATTGCATCCCCATCTACTGAGAAACACCTTCTGCAATGAATATATGGAGGAGGCTGTGAATTACCGTGGGGAGGACATTATACAAGCGAAAGATAGCCTGCGACGCATCTGCGGATGGAGCATTAAATCAATTATGCCGGAACTGTACGCGGCGAAGTGGCGCCAAGAGGTTGCTGACGCGGCAAATACAAGTTTGCTTCTTAAGCGGGAAGAGCAAGACTTAAACAATAGGTTGGACTGACCATGCGCACAACAACTCAAGAAACTACAAATCAATTCGACCACCAGACTACCATCGGTGGGAATGGTGTAGTGCTAACGGATTTTGCATCAGACACTTTTAATAACATTATTAAACAGTATACACCACCAGTGCTCTTACGTTATACATTTAACAACCCAGGACGCGCCTTGATCTCTCAACGGCCAAATCCTGACACTGACCCTCTTCGGATTGATACTAGCACCGAAACTTGGAGGTGGAGAAAAATGAGCCGGGTGATGTATTGGAACGACATTATTTTAATAAGCCCACTCAAAGAGGCAATGAAAGAATACTGCTTCGGGTTGATCGGCAAACGTACTTGGACCACGGCTTGCGCAGCTTACGCTGGTTTCAAAAAGGCGCAGGATCTCATGAAAGACCCTTCCGAATGGCCATGGACAACTAAAACGATGCTTCGCATTCTTGCCGGTTTAGTTGATGACAAAAGATCCTTCCCAGTTGTGCGAGATTTTTATGTCTGGGCTGAAGGAATGGGAATTCCGGGCTTCCATGAAGATACCGCGAGACGCATCTATCAAATGCAGCCACGTAGAGGTCGGCATAACGAGCAGCAAGGCGTAAAAGTCAGGAAACATGTGCTCAGCCTTTGCGAAGAAATAAAATTAAGAAATGCACTAAGCAAAACAGAGCCATTTGATCGTGTTCCTATCCCAATGAATGCTGGACCTGATCAAACTTTTAATCTATTTGAAATAGGGAGTTGGCTAGGATGGGGTGTTGATGCCAAACGTCGCTTGGTGAGAAAAAATCTCAATCGCGTTATACAGGACGCACTAGGGGCTACACCTTGTGGAAGTTATGAGTCAGAAACTGGTGCAACCATCACCATTTATAAGGCTAATGATGTAATTCAGCCAGCCCGTCGCTATCTCCTTGGCGAGCAAATCAACTTCCTACGCCAAAATATCATGACACACTTGGCTTATGCTTTGGGACCGCGACCTGCCCAAATCAGCGGGATTGATGAGGAGGGATTCAGAAAGACAGAAATCAACGGAGAGGTATTTTATACAATTGAACTGCCTCGACGTAAGAAAAGGTTTGCTACGAAAACCACCAAACGCAGAAAATTTCCAGCAGAGATTGGCTTGGGACAAAAAATAGAGCGCTTCATTGAACTTAAACGCCAGGCCGAAGCACTTGGTGCATTTTTTTTCGAAGAAAGCACGGTCACCCCTTTATTTGTTGGCACCTCACAGCAGACAGACAGTCAGTTGGTCCGAAATGGCTTTTATACCGTGAAAGAATTCGTGGAGCCTGTTCGGGTAACTAGAGTACTAGACCAAGCAGTAGGAATGATGATAATCAATTTTATGAAGCTGAATGCTGATATTTCCAGATCCGCTAGGGATTTGCGCTCAAATGCAGGCCAGCGTCTAGCCGATGCAGGTTATTCAGCGACGGTAATCGCAGAAGTCTTAGACCATTCCAGACCTGAAACAGTGAATGCATATGTTCAGGCGGCAATGGGACTTTCTGAAATCTTGGAGCAGGCACTTGCAACACATGACAATTATTCAGAATTCATTGCGAAATTGAAAGGCCGAAAGATAATCAATCTCAAAGACATTTCTAAGGACGCAGACGTGATTAGCGGCACCGTTAATCGCAGCATGATTAGCAAAATCGGCGTATGCAATAAAAATAATACCGGCCTTACCCCATGTGAACTTGAGCCAGTATATTCTTGCTATGGTTGTGCTGACTTTCACCCATTTGATGACGTATTGACTCATAATATGGTCCTTGAAGCGCTGGAAGGAGAAGTACTTGTATATGCAGAGATTGCTGACGATTCACAAGAACCTACAAAACTGGCATTAACTCATCGCGAGACTATTCTCAACGTAAAGGCGGTCATCGAAATAGTTAATTCGAACTTGGGACAATCATGACTACCGCTAACGAGAACGTTTCTCATTTCATTGCTGAAGCTCGTGAACAATTCGAATCAAGAACAGATGAACTGAGAAGGAAAGGCATCCACATCGCATTTAAATGGGCCGACACGATTTGGAACATTAAAGCTTTGGTTACGGACCGCAATCCGAACAATATGGCTATGAATCTAAACTTCTTACGTATTGGGTTTGAAAAGCAGCAGGATCACGTTACCACTGACTGTCTTAAACCATTTTTAGAAGAATTCTCCAAGGGAGCGATTGCGCACTTTTTGGTCGAGAAAAGCAGTTCTTTTAAGACCTTGACTCGCTTGCTGCATGCCCTACGACGGCTAAATGAATCTGTGCTAGAAACACCGCTTACATCCGTAGCAGAATTGTTGCCCATTCATTTCACAATGGTCGGGGAGCTACTTAAAAAATCAGGTTTGTCACAACGGACGTCGTACGGGATTTGCAGGGATTTAATAACAGTTGTTAAATTACTTAACAGCTTTCATCTCACTTCAGGAAGAATCTCGTTTAAAAACCCTATTAGTTGGAAAATAGAAAAAGCTGCAGATCGACGCCCAACAGAACTTGAGATGGATGCTCTCCATCATTGCATCAACAATCCGGTTGATGATAATGAGAGGATTCTGATGGAGATATGTCGGCTCCACCTTGCGCATGGCGGACGCATAGGAGAGACGCTTACTACGCCTGCTGCGTGTTACTTTAAGGATGGAACAAGCGCAATTATTGCAACTCCTAGAGAAACCAACAAAAGCAAGTGCAACTATGGCCTGCGGTATTTTCGCGAAAAAACTGCTAAGGGGCTTTTCACTAAACCATTGGATGGTGGGGCAGCTGATATTGCGCAGTTTGCAATTGATGAATTAGAACGATTGAGTAGTGCCGCTAGAACACGCGCAAAGCTTTTGGCCTCTATGCCAGGTCGCTTTCCCCTGCCCAAAGAAAATGGCCATGGTTATTACGACCAAGAAGACCATATTAACCGGCTGCAAATTACCGCATTTCTGGCGTTCAACCCCGAGATGGCTCGCATATGGATTCATAAACAGGGAATTAAAGCAGTAACTAGAGTTGGTAATACCTATTACTACCGAGTAGGCGACGTGGAAAAAGCTTGCCTAAAAGAGGTTAATCTGATGATTTTAAAATATGACAATGGAAGCCCCGCCCTATGGTTGCATGAAGCCTTGTGCATCATTTTTGAAAATCAGTTTTTAGTTGGAGAAAAGAAGGCTAGGCAGATTCGTACGCTGTTTCCTCAGATCGTCTCTTATGGCAGAATTTACACCAATCTCGTATCGAATGGTCAGGAATCTGCGCCATCAATGTTCGAACGTCGTGGTTTAAGCGGCCTAGATGGCAGTCCAATTCGGATAAACACCCACGCTCCACGTCATGTACGTAACACTTTCCTAGACGAAGCGCGCGTCCCTCAAGTACAACAGGCACTTGCAATGGGGCGCACTATCACACAGAACGAAGCCTATCAAGGTGGTAGCGATATAAGCATCATTCAGGCGTCTAATCTCACGCGGCTTCAAAAACTCGATGCTGAAAAGCGGACTGAAACAGTCAAAGCGGCCGTACGCGAAAATCTCATAACGGGATCCATCAGCAATGCTTATCATAGTTTGCGGGAGATGAGTGTAGTTAAGGCAGAAGAATTCCTAGATGACCAAGTAGGTCAAGTGCTCGTTACTCGATATGGTGCATGTACCAATGAATGGTCTGGTCAATCATGTCCAAAACACAATAAATGCTTTAAGCGATGTAGCCACCTGCATCTTACGGGTTCGGAGTCAGAGCGGGTCGAGTTAGAGAAAGAGCTTTCGATCCAGCGTCTTCACCGCGCTAAGGTCAAAGAGCTAGCTGACGAGGGCGAATTCCGTGCGGATACAGCCCTAAGGAATCTAGATGAAGAAATTGCCAGTATCGAAGAAGTCTTGTCGAAATGGCTTCAAGTCGCACACCGCCGTGCGGAAATGGAAAGCGGTATAGGAAGTTTGAAAACTGTACCAATTCGGGTTCAAGCCTTCGATAACGGAAAATCGCACTACAAACAGTTAATATGAGCGAGCGCGAACGATAGGAGAGCACTTTGATTACCAAATTGAAGAACCAGGGATTAATGACGGCAATCCGAAAGCGGACTCCCACCGAAATGATACGGCCAATGGTTCAAGCGGTCCTCGCTGACATGCTGAATTCTGACCGACAGTTCTCTCGTAGAGAAATTGCAGTACTTGCTGGCATCAGCCAGCAAACTCTTTATCACCATACGCTAGATTTGGTCGAAGCGGCGGAGAAGGAATGGGTGCAGTCTCATGAATCACTATCTCAGGCGGCAGCCCGTATAAGGCAAGAAAATGACGCACTAAAACGCAAAGATAAAGAAATTCAAGACCTTACAAGGCGTCTGGATGAGGTCACGTTGCGCATGCGATGGATGCTCACGGCTGTACAGCAATATGCTCCTAATGCCTTGCCAAAAGTGACCGAAGTATTGATTCCAGACTTCACGCCTTTGACCGAAAAATAAAAGGTTGAAATTGAAGCTCATTGAACGCATCGCTCCCAGAGAGAGGAATGATCAGTGAAATCCAAAGCCGACAATAACTATCAGAAACTGGTGTCATGGATAGCTTCTTTAAAGGACGAGCACGGCAATATAAAGAGTAACGCTGCCGGCAGGCCGGATTTAAGTGCCATCACACTGAACAACAATAATGGCACCATCAATCGGACTTGGCTTGCCAAAACGCTCGGCATATATGATCGCAGCGCATTCAATTCTTCTAGATCTCATTCCGCCGTCAAGGCGCTAGAAGAGGCGTTGGGCATATCAGGGCCTATTAAGAAGAAAGATCCACTGCAATCCGCGTCTAGAGCAGAGATAGAGGCCCTAAAGGCTGAGAAAGACAAATTGGCTAACAAATTGCTGCTGGCGAGGGCAGAACTCAAAGCCGCGCAAAGCGAGGTCGCATCCCAAAATCGGAAATTGGCGCAATTTAGCGAGATCCAGCAGATCGAAATCGAGACTGGACGCAACCTCATCGGAGTTCGATTGCTAACATCCAAGCCGAAAGAGGACAACGAATGAATTTGGCCACTGCTAAGCCAGTCCATGCCATTGGATCAAAGGTTGAATGTACCTTAAGCATTCATAATGTCATATGGTATCACCCCTTACGGGGAGCCATTTTCACCGGGCATGATGAGAACGGCGTGCATCATACTGTTCGAGCGAGTCCGCTCAGAACCGCTACGATGGCTAGACGTGTCGGAAAGGGCGAGATCTGGCGTATTGACGGCTTTTGGGAGTCCTACCGGGGTAATGAGCAAATCCTGGCCATTCGGTGTACCTTAACCAAGCCAACGAACGGAAAACTGCTCGTGCGCTATCTAAAAGATAACTTCACGGGAATCGGTGAGAGGCGTGCTCAAACGTTACTTAGCTTTTTTAATGAGCAGGGCAAGAATTTATCTTGCATTCTAGATAGCAAGGATGTGGGAAGTCTGCTTGATGTTCTCCCGACCCTAGAATCTGCCGAGGTGCTGGTAAGACAGTGGCATGAGAAGATGGCCGAAACACGAGTCGTCATCGGTCTAGAGGCTCTTGGTGTTCCGATGTCGCTCTCCAGTAGATTGCTGCGCATTTGGGGAGAAGATGCACTAGAAGTCATCCAAACCAACCCGTACTTTCTTCTGACCTTTGTAAGTTGGGACAAGGTAGAAAAGATTGCATCTAGCCTTGGCTTAGGCAGCCGCGATGTACGCCGGCTGGTCGGCGCCGTGGAAGCTGCTTTGTACGATCGCCTTGACAATAAAAGTACTATTACTGGTCATGTTGCACTTCGTACTCGCGTCATTAACCTACTCAACCGGTCGCTGCACATTTTTCCACAATGGAGTCGTGCCGGCGTGCAGATTGGCGAGCATTCAATTGCATCGGCTCTAGATGGAGGGGCAGCGGTAGGTGATCGAGCTAAGGGATATCAGACAAGGACAGTCTCAATGATGGAAAAATACCTTGTCGATCGAATTAACGAAATGATAAACGGGGAGAAACCGGCACAGTCACGTCTATTCGATGCGAATGGGCAAGCCCGTGCAAACACTTGGGACCAACTGCTAGATTCTTTATTTGATGGCGAATATCTAACTCAAGTATTTAAAAATTACGAGGTTTTTAAGCACCGCCTGACCGAGGAACAGAGAGAGGCGATCATTTCTGTCATTGAGCACGAGATTATGGTTTTAAAGGGTGGAGCTGGAACTGGAAAAACTTCAGTGATGTGCGTCATACATGACATGATTGAAGGCAAAGGCGGCACAGTCTACCAAATGGCGCTATCCGGCCGAGCCAAGGAAAGGATGCGAGAAGCTACCGGGCGGGAGGCAGTTACCATTGCTAAATTCTTGCGCGATGCTCATAACGGAAAAATCAGTATACAGAGCGACGATTTAATTATTGTAGATGAGGCAAGCATGACTGGCCTTTCCACTTTGTATCGACTATTCAAAGTGATTCCTAAAGGTGCTCGCCTGCTCTTAGTAGGAGATCCCGGTCAGCTTCCTCCTATTGAGTTTGGACTCACCTTCCATGTCCTCGCCGATAAAATTAGCAAAGTCCACAAAGTCGAGTTAACTCAGGTACATCGTCAGTCTTTCCAGACTGGCATTCCACAAATCGCGAACGATATCCGCGATGGCAAAATTCCCGTTCTTCCGAAATATGAAGGGATGAAAGAAGGCGTGAGCTTCGTTGACTGCGACCCAGAAATCATGGTGGATGCTATGTTCAATATCTACACGGAGCTTGGCGGCTCTGAGCAGGCGCAAATTATAGGTACTGTCAAAGGCGGAAAAGCGGGCACACTCGTCACAAATTCCTGGTTCCAAAAAAAGTTAACTTCGGTGGAGGGCCGCGAGTCAATTGGTTTGGTGATGGAACAGTTTGCTGTGGGAGACCCTATCATTTATCTGGAAAACGACGTACATCTCGATTTGTACAACGGCACCTTCGGCAAAGTTGTCGCAATCCGCCGCTGTGGAAGCACACCTTCTTTGATTTGCCAGTTTCAAGGAAAGTGCGAGCCCGACATTATCGAGGCTAGTGACCTGTACAAACTGTCTCTCGCGTATGCAGTTACCACTCATAAAGCACAGGGATCTCAGTTTGCCTGCGTAATTATACCGATACTCCGCAGTCGAATACTAGACCGCACAATGATTTACACTGCCTTAACGCGCGCGAAGCGACAAGTGGTCTTTATCGGCAACCGCGCATTACTGGACGCTGCAATCATTGCGCTACCAAGTGTTGCGACCCGTGATGTGGGATTCCGTATCTAGGTTTCGTTACGCCGTAACTTTTAGCCAATCGTTCAAGAGCTAATGCCGCTCAAATGCTGACATAGGCACTTATCCGCCGCTCGCCGTTGTCACCTGCAAACTGCCGACTTACCCAATAATTCTTTTGCCTCTCTGCGGCTGTCTTAGCCATTAGGCCTCCAAATAGTTACTGCGTAACTTGGGTACGGATGCTTTTAAGCTATAAAATGAAATTAATGCCACTAAGAACTAATAGTGACTTTCCAATGTTTTACTTAGATCAAGAAAATGTTGCGACTTATGGAATAGTTTTTATCAACTTGATTTCGTAGATCCATTTTTGTTTATTTGCAAATTCATTAAAAAACACTAGTCCATAAACTGTATCTGCTTCATCTAGTGGTTGAGTAGTGCTATTTTCCCTTTCAATATTTTTCACACCATGAAAATTGGCTTTCTCACAAAATCTAGCAAGCTGTCCATCGCGTTCGTAGTGACGCAGCTCGCCATTGTGAAGATAAAGGTCATCGTAATTTTTAAGAACATAATCGAACCATTGTTTCCAAGTTTGATTTTTTAAATACACTCTTAACAATTGCAAGATATAATCAAAATACCAATATCTGTATCGAAGTTTATTACTTGTTTGGTTTGCAGTATTTTTATTTTTTTTGTGATAACTTCTTAGCGCATGGTAAACCCTTTTTTTTTGTTTTTTAGGTAATTTTTTAGATGTTAAATCAATGATTTCTGCTGTTGAAAGAAGTCTGACTTCATAAAGATAACGCTGCACAATATAGCCAACATTTTTATAAATAAAATCGGTGTCGGTAAGGATGCCATCAGCTTTTCTCTTTAGGCATTTATTTTTTGCATTCAACGCAGCAAACTCAGCTGTTTGCTTATTTGCTGCAATAAAAATGTAAGCGGACGGCTTAAAATTTTCGCCATAAGCTTTCGTTGATAATTCAAAGCCTGAGTGTTCAAGCCAGCCTAAAGCTGAGCCGTGATAGAGAGGGCCACTAGTCTGGTTCATACTCGCTCCGGCTTCACCGGCCCAACCGCATTAAAAATCGTCGCCCGGCAAACACCGTACTGCTTTGCGATATCTATAACCTTGATGTCCGGGTCTTTCAACATCGCCTTGATCTGTTTGATCTGATCGTCGCTAAGCGATGGCTTCCGGCCACCCTTGCGGCCCCGTGCGCGCGCCGCGGCAAGCCCGGCCTGTGTTCTCTCGCGGATCAGATTGCGCTCGAACTCGGCCATCGAGGCGAACACATGAAAGATCAGCTTGCCGCTGGCTGAACGTGTGTCGATCCGCTCCGACAGCGACTCGAAAGCAATATCGCGCTTTTCCAGGTCATTGACGATCGCCACCAGGTCGGACAGCGAGCGACCCAGCCGGTCCAGTCGCCAAACAGTCAAAGTGTCGCCGGCCCGCAGCACCCGCAGGCAGTTCGCCAGCTCCGGCCTGGCCAGCCTCGACTTTCCAGATGCGTACTCTTTATATATCTCGCCGCACCCTGCTTTCGTCAGCGCATCATTCTGAAGATCAAGATTCTGATCTTCGGTGCTGACACGGGCATATCCGATCTTCGCAGCGTTCATTATTCAAATTCCTGATGGGTTTTATTTACTTAGATTTATAGATAAGTTCTTAGATATATTACCGCAAATAAAAGCCCCTTTCGAGCGAAAATTTCCAGGTTTCAAAAATGTCTAACAATTGACCGTTTTCTGGACATTAGATCAATACGTCTATTATCAATTTATTAAGTGCCGTTGGATCACATGTGCTAAGCGCAACAGTCGCACTAATGGATCATGAAGCCAATATTGCCAAGATTCAGGAATGGCTGGGACCCATCAATATCGCGACCACGCGGATGACAGTCCAACCTTCAAGGTCAATTCCGAAAAAAGTTCAGTCAGGGTACAACAGGGGTCTAAGGGCGTACTGACAGTCGCGTCTGTATTGCACATCTACTGGCTTATCTATACTTGCTCTTCTGGGGGGCGAATTGTGCCAAACATTTTCAATAGCAGTAAGTCATAAATGATTTTCAGAATGCCACCCACCACCAGTGGCCAACCGAACGAGGAAATGCTGAACAAGTAGCCCGCCAATAACGGTCCGATTGCTGAAGCAAAGGTCTTTGAGACGGCTGTTATGCTGGCTGCCGCTGCCCGCTCCTCCGGCGGAACAATCGCCATCACGTAAGAGCTACGGGTCGGTACATCCATCTGGGATAGCGCAGCGCGGGTGAGCAATAACGCGATTGCCCACGTCAGGCTCGGCGCGAAGGGAACCATAATCAGCAGGATGCTAGACGGCAAATGGGTGAATACCATTGTCTTGACCAGCCCAATCCGATCGGCGATGCGAACGGCCACAAGGTACGAGAAGGCAGTCAGCACGCCGGTCCAGAAGAAAATCGTGCCAGCCAATGCCATCGACAGTTGATACTTCTCGAACAGCCATAAGACAAGCATCGACTGTACGATAAAGCCGCTTCCAAAGGAATCGAGGCTAAATAGTGCCGCAAGGGTGTAAACAATTCTCTTCGAGCGCTTGAGCGGTGCATGGGCCACTGGCATCGTCTCTGCACGGTCTACCGGTATCTTCCGATAGAGCGACGCCGATGCCGCACCAAGCAAGGCATAAAGCAGAAACATCCCTTGCAGAGCGCTGTGCTGGTCGAGCGCAAATGAACCAACAAGAACATTCGGGATCCCCGCCGCCAATGATCCCAAAGCCGCTACCAGTGCGCCAATCAGGCTATAGCGCGCAAAGGCGGCGGTACGCCTTTTGTCCTCCACCGATTTGGAGAGAATGGCGTGCTCCAGCGGATGGAAGATACTGGCATCTCCACTGGATGGATTAATAGTGCCGACCACGGCAATGAGCAGGAGCGGCCAGAATTGAGTGATCGATGCAAAGCCAACCCCGGTTCCCGCCATCAGTGCTGCAGCGAGCAGCAAGAGGGTGCGATATCGAAAACGCCATGCATGCAGGCCTACCAGCAAGGTCAGCACCCCGGATCCCAACAGTGTGCCGGTTGCAATCACACCGATCTGGAACGGGTCCATGCCGAGCGTGGTGAGGTAGACAGGTAGAAGCAGGCTTACATACCCGTCCCCGAACGCACGCAGTGCTCGCGCCCACAGGATTCGGTGGAGAACTTCCTGATTCACCTGCTGACTTTGCCTTCGACAACAAAATCATCGAACAGCGTCACGCTGTCGGCTTTTGTCCAGACACCAGCTTTGCCAGCGCCGGCGATCTTGTCGCTCTTCAAGTCGATATACGTTTTGCCATTCAGTGATACACGGATCGTCTCGTCCTGGAAATCCACCCGGAAGGTATGCCACTCACCAAGCGCGACTGGCGCATCCACATACTTGATCGTGTTGCGCTTGCCGTCCACCGTGTAATACAGCGATACGTTGTTCTCCAGCGCGTTGGCGCGGGCAACGTAGTAGTTGCCGCCATCCTTCCACCGCCAGACCAAACCAGCGGCCTGGTCCTCCTTGCCGGAGAGAGCCTTGAATTTCACCTCTAGGGTGCCGTCTCCAATCAAGTTTTTCTCGACGACACACCATGAAAATGCTGCTTGGCCGGACTGCTTGAGAACATTTGGGGTGCTGGGTGCTGACTTGTCCTGCTCGACCGTCCAGTGTGGCACTCCCTTCCCAGTGCTGCCGCAATGCCAGCCTCGGGGCGGCTCCCCGACGATATCCGAATCAAAATTGATGGTTTCCCCGTATGCGGTACAGGCGAGCGGCAACAGGAGTGCTCCGATGAGATATGGCTTCATGACTTGTTCCTTTGAGTTGGCAGGCAGCTGCTTGTTGCCGCTGTCTGCCTTGAATCCCATCATGTTCCGGTACGTATTCAGCGAACGGCAGCCTGGTCATCCAAAGCTTTCTTCACCACCTTGGCAAGCTCCTGCGCGCGGCCTTTTCCCCAGTAGTGCAGAAAAATGTAACGCGGCTGCTCCTGCGTCATGTGCTGGTGAATGGCCACAATATTGATGCCCCCTGAGCGCAAGGCTTTCAACACAGGCTGCAATTCTTTCTCCTGGGCGGCAAAATCCCCGGCAACGACTGCCTGTTCGTCTGTCCCGGCAAAAGCGACCCAGGTATTCACGCCCATGTCCTTACCGACCTTGACGTCATGCATTTTCGCTTCCCGCCCTATCGTGACCTTAAACATGCCGCTCTCAGTCTCGCCTTTGGTGCCCAGAATGCCTTCTAGCGGCGCGGAGGTGATTTTGCTTTCCTGGGCAATCGCTCCGGGGAATTGCGATACCGGCGTCGGTTGCGCCTTGCGCACTTCCGCTATTTTGTCCTGTACTTGTTTGACACCCTTTGCCAAGTTGTCTAGGCTTCCCATCCCGCCGATATGCATGAAATATACCTTTGGCTGGTCAAAGAAAAAATGATTGTGCAGGGCGGTGACTTCCAGGCCGGCATCGAATGCCGCGCTCATGGCGGGATTGACTTCATCCTCGAACACCACCATGTCACCCATTACCATGGCCATCTTCGGTTCGTATTCTGCAGTGAAGCTGGCCCATGAGGTCAGGCCCATGAAGGGAGCCATGGGCAACTTATCAACTGTTACCTTGATGTCCGTGCGTGGCCTGGACACCTTAAATACGCTTTCCTCTTTGTTGAGCTTGCCTTTCATGCCCGTTGCCTGCTCAATCCGAGTTGTCGCGTCTTCGCTTAGCGTATTGGCATAAGTCGTCGCGCAACCTGCCAATAATGCGCTTGCCAGGACAAACCGATGAAGAATTGTAGAGTCATGCATGATGCACCTCCATTTAAGGAAAAAAATGAATGGAACAGCAGAACCGGTCGATGTCCTTACGGTTCTGCCTATGACCTCATCAGTGGATAAATGATGAGACCACGTATGGCAGTTGCGACGATGATGACTGGCTAGTGCAGCTTCTTGAAGCGAAAGAGCAATACAATCGTCATGACCGCACCAGGGCAGTTGGCAGGTCCACGATCAAGCGCTTCACAATGACGATCACCGCGCCAGTCAGGGCACCAATTGCCGGCTTGCTGTCCAGGCGTGAATGTCGAAGTTCGCAGCACTCCCTTTAAGCCGCGGGTTCCTTGGCATCAGTAGGCCGACCGGCCTGCTGCCAGGCGTCCATGCCGCCTTCGAGGAAGCGTGCATCCACGCCGCGCGCGCGCAGCGCCAGCGCAGTGGAACGGCCCACTTCGTGACCATAGATGCAATACACGACCACCGGCCGGTCGCGAGGCACGGCGTCGCACCAGTCGGCCACGCGGTCCGGATCGCGCCACTGGGCGCCGGGTAAAACGGCAGTAGCCTTTTCATATACGCGATTGCGGCGTACGTCCAACACCAGCGGCTCGCCATTCACGGTCTCCGGCTGAGCTGCAAGGTGACCACTGGCCGCCTCGGCCGCGCGCTGGAAACGGTCGTACACCTTGTTCCAGTCGATTACTTTCATGAAGGCTTGCACATAAGCGCCGGCATTGGCACCAAAGTCCATGTGGTAGGCATGCTCGTACATGTCCAGCGCCAGAATCGGAATGCCGCCCGCCACGGCATGGGTGTGGTCGGCTGCCCACTGGTTGACCAGCGTGCCTTCGCGCGGCTGGAAAGTTAGCAGCACCCAGCCCGAGCCGCCGCCCAGCGCCTTACCCATAGCCACGAATTCATCCTGCCAGCGTTCAAAGGAGCCAAAGTTGGCGGCCAAGCCCAGCTTCATGGCAATGGGCACTTCACCATTGCCATGAAGGCAGTCGAAGTACAACTCGTGCAGCAGCATCGAGTTGGTTGCAATCAGTTCTTCGCGCTTCAATCCATTAAGGTGGAAGTTGCGCACACTGGCCATCGGCAGTTCGGCCAGTGCAGCGCGGATGGCGTTGAGCCGCTTGACGGCACCGCCATAGTTGTTGGCATGGTGGCTCGTCAGCAGTTTTTCCGAGAACCCGGCGACCGTCGTAGCATCAAAAGGCAAATCTTGTAGCAAAAGGTCCATCTTAAAGGTCTCCCTAAATTCAGTTCAATTCAGTTCGGGTTCCGGAGAAGCCATGTAAGGCTTTGACGTCGATTAGCAAAGGCAATAATTCATACGGCATCTCAGTTTTCCTAACTCAAACGTTGACAACAGTTTTTAAAAGCAGCCCAATCACAGCACTGACGGCAATGACTTGCATGACATTGCGCTTGTATCGCACCAGGGCCACGGCAGCGGCCAATACAAGCAGAGCAGCTACCCAATCAAACGGGCCGGAGAATCCACTAGGCCACAGTACGTGATAAGCGAAGAACACGGCCAAATTCAGGATCACCCCGACCACTGCTGCCGTAATGGCCGTCAGCGGCGCAGTGAATTTAATATTGCCATGGGTGGTCTCGACAAAGGGGCCGCCGGCTAAAATGAAGATAAACGAAGGCAGGAAGGTAAACCAAGTCACCAGCACGGCGGCAAAAGCACCAGCTGCAAACAGCATATCAGGGCCAAATACCGCTTTAACGTACGCGCCCACGAAGCCAACAAAGGCCACCACCATAATCAGCGGACCAGGATTAGATTCGCCCAGTGCTAGGCCGTCGATCATCTGTGTCGGTGTGAGCCAGCCATAATTGCCAATCGCCCCCTGGTAAATGTAGGGCAGAACGGCGTACGCGCCTCCAAAGGTCAGGAGTGCCGCCTTGGTGAAAAACCAACTCATCTGCGTAAACGTATGATCCCAGCCGTAAATCATGTTTAACAACACCATTGGGACCGCCCAAAGTATTGCACCGATGATTAATACGCGTGCCAAACCTGACCAGTGGAACAATGCATGTGCCGGAGTGGGCATGTCATCGTCAATAACCGCCGGACCGTACGACTGCTTGGCACTTCCATGGCCGCCTCCTAATGCGAACTTGTCGGGTGCCATGCGTCCGCCGATATAGCCGATCACTATTGCTGCTACAACAATGGCTGGAAACGGCATATTGAACGCGAAGACTGCTACAAATGCCGTTGCTGCAATTGCCCACAACACATTATTTTTCAAGGCGCGCGAACCAATGCGATGCACCGCGTGCACCACAACAGCGGTTACTGCAGGTTTGATGCCATAAAACAGTCCTGCCACCAAAGGAACGTCCCCATAAGCGATATAAAGCCACGACAACCCAATCAGGAAACATAGACCTGGCAAGACAAACAGGGTGCCAGCAACGATACCGCCCCAGGTGCGGTGCATGAGCCACCCCATGTAAGTAGCGAGCTGCTGCGCCTCCGGGCCAGGGAGCAACATGCAATAGTTCAGGGCATGCAAAAATCGGCCCTCGCTAATCCAGTGTCTTTGCTCAACCAGTTCTCGATGCATGAGCGCGATTTGTGCAGCCGGTCCGCCAAAACCCGTGCAACCAAGTTTTAGCCATAATCTGAATGCTTCCCAGAAGCCGACATCGGCTGGCCTGGTCAGTGGCACATTGTCGGCCACGCCCTTGGTATTACTCATTTAGTTTGCACCTTTTCAAAAGAAACCAGTAAGCCATCGAACACGCTGCTGGCCATGGCTAAAAGTTGATCGTCGTCTGTAATTGTTTCTCGCAGCCCGGCCAATACGGTTTCAATCCCGACCGATTCAACAGGCTGCACACCGCCGACATCGAGGTAATGCACGAGTGCGCCGATGCGCTGCAAGCCAGGACGATCCAAACCAAAGCTGGTGACTAAGACTTCAAACGTCACTTTGGCGCCGACATGGCTGAAGGTAGCTCCATCAAAATCAAAGCCCAATGCATCGCTGGGACAGTCGGAGGGATGGGCGAGCCAGAGAATAGTTGCAGCCTGGTCAATAAACCGGCGAATTAGCCAGGCGCTAGCTAACCGATCTACCCAAGGTCGGTGGCGGGTCGCCCATGTTTGACCTTGATACTCAGCAATCTTTAAGCACTGAATTTGCCCTATGCCGGGTTGCGGTTCATTGGGTGACAATACGCGATTGACCGCGACTTCCAATTCCTGAAGGGCAGCATCGGCCTGTTTTTGCGCTTCGCCGGGGAAGAAATCGACTTCGGAAATGGTAGCAAAGGTCTTGCGTAGCTTGCGGATGTGTTTCGCGACACTCAAAGCCATATCAGCAGTGAGCTCACTGCGCACTGTTTGAATGTCTACAAGCAAATTAGCATAGTCGTCACCGCGGTCGAATTGTTCTTGAAAATAAAGATCAGATGGCTCTTCAGCTCGTAGCACATAAGCACTACCGCTATTTGCAACCACATCCGCAGCGACCGCATCAAAAGTAGAGCGGCAGTTGTGCTGATCAGGCAAAAGATAAACGCCATCCCGCAAGACGGCTGCGCCTGATGCTTTCAGAGAGCGCCAGGCACGCATGCGGGCCGTTGCGTTTTCAGTTGGCAAGCTAATAATAAGGATAAGCCACATATTCATGTAGCGAACTCTACTTAACTGTATCGATCAATACAAGATAATTTTGAATTTTTAAAGAGGTGAATTAGGGTTTCTTAAAATCTTTGCAATGAAAATAACACCATAAGTTCTATGTGAGCTGGTACCGCATTTTCAAGATGAAGCGCGGCGCGTGCGCCTCGGCTACCGTTCTCTGAAAGCTTCTCCAGCCATATTCGTTTGGATGACACCACGGCAAGTTCAGACATTGCAAACACGCCGTTCAGAAAAATCAAACCCAAGATAATCAATATATCCACTGCGAAAGAACCCCTTGGTTTCCCACTGACTCTCGTATTTGAAGAAAAAAGACTTTGTACTCGGTACGCTTTTGCGCCGTTGTAGGCGGAGCGGCCCCCAAAGTAGGTTAAAGACCGGCTGTTATAATCTCAGCCCTCATTCTCAGATTGGTGTCTCGTGCGTCGCCTACTGTGCATTTTCTTGCTGATGCTTCTCCCCTTACATAGCTTTGCTATGCAAGGCGGGGGGCTGTTCGCAGGAAAGATGTTCGACATCGCGCACGAGGTTGAGCACTTGGAAGCCACAAGCCATCATCACGACGATGACGGTTCGGTCCACTATGACGACTCTGGCGAATCCGCAGCCCATTTCGCGGACCATTCAGCTTCCCAGCAGTCAGCTTCCTTGCCGTCCGGGGCAATGCCGTCCCTGATGATAGAACCGTACACAATCAAGCTCCATGAGCCTGCGTATTACTTTCCCGACCCCTTCCTCGAAGACCCTCAGCGTCCTCCCTCATCCCTCGGTTAATCTGCCGAGGGTGTTATTGCACTTTTGATAACCCTTAAGTCTGTCTGCGCGGCGCTTTGCCGTTTGTGCTGCCACTGCCCTCGGCCACTCTGTTTTTCATTGAAAACCGAATGGAGAAGGCATGCGTGCTTGTTATCTGATTTCCCGTATTTGTATTTTGTCTGCCATGGTGCTCGCGTCGCCATTGGCGCTATCCCAAGCCGGGTTGCCCGGGTTGAAAGCAGCCGTGGACGCGGCCTGGCAACGCTCTCCCCAAGGGCGCACATTGGAAGCGCGGCGCGACGAGACACTCGCTGGCCGGGAGGCGGCGCAGTCTTGGATAGCCGGTTCGCCCTCAGTGGGGCTATCTCAGCGTAGCGACCGTTGGACTGACCGGAACGGCATGCGGGAAACCGATCTCTCCTTGTCTGCGCCGGTCTGGCTGCCGGGGCAGAAGTCGGCTCGCCAGGCGTTGGCACAGACGAGCGCTGACGACTTGGAAGCCCAGATTGCCAGTGCGCGACTAGCCATCGCAGGCGAAGTCCGGGAACGTCTTTGGGCCGTCGCAGCTGCCCGTGAAGCATTGACTGAAGTACAAGACCACCTGCACCACCTTGAAGGCTTGGCCGAGGAAGTGAGTAGCCGAGTCAAGGCTGGCGATTTGGCACGAACTGACGAGTTGCTTTCCCGACAGGAGGTTCTGGCTGCTCAAGGTTCCGTGACTGCGGCACAGGCGAAGCTGCAAGAAGCCCAAGCCCGCTACACGGCACTTACTGGGCAACAGGAGATTGCGAAGCCTGAACTGGAACCGGTCGTCACACAGAATGGCCTGCATCCACGTCTGCTGGCTGCCCGCAGCTCTCTGGACCGTGCGCAGGCGGCCCATAAAGTTGTCACGGCAACCCGTAGCGACCCGCCAACGGTCGGCGTTTCCATGCGCCGCGAACAGGACAGTTTCGCTGGTGGTAATAGCCGCAGTGTCGGTATCGCCGTCCAAATTCCCCTTGGGACCAATGCCAGGAACCGTCCACTGGAAACTGCGGCGCTAACTCAAATCCAGTCGGCCGCGGCGGAAGCGGCGCAGGCCGAAGCGGTCCTGCAGGGTGACGTCGAGCTGGCGCGCAAGCAGTTTGCAACGGCTGAGCAGGCGCTAGGTACGGCGACTACGCGTGCGGCCCTGATGCATGAGCACACGCAGCTTATTGAAAAGGCCTTTCGCTTAGGAGAACGCGGGCTGGCTGAACTGCTGCGCTCGGAAGCCTTGTCGCATGAAGCAGATGTCGCCGTGCACCAACAGCAAATTGCAGTGGGCCTCGCACGGGCCCGCCTGAACCAAGCATTCGGAGTCCTTCCATGAAAAATTTAGCAAAATTCCTCTCTATTTCTTTTCTCAGCATGTCCGCCGCTTTTGCCGCGCCAGGCGCGCACGGGCCGAACGGCGAACACCTGGACGCTCCCGGTGGGCAGGCTCAAGGCACCTCCGGCCCACGCGTGGAAACGTTCACCGAGTCATTTGAGCTTGTTGGGAAGGTGCAAGGCGGCGAGTTCTCGATTTTGATTGACCGCTATGAAACCAATGAGCCAGTGCTTAACGCCACGTTGGAAGTAGAAGCCAATGGTTTGAAAGCACCTGCCAAATTTCATGCCGACCTTGGCGACTATGCCGTCGACGATGCGAAGTTTCTTGAGGCACTCGCCGTGCCCGGCAAACACGCAGTGATCTTCACGCTCACTGCAGGTGGCGAAAGCGACCTACTGGAGGGCACCTTGGAAGTGAAGGCCGCCGATCGTGCGGACGATCATTCGCATTCCCTAACCCGCTGGGCCGTTGCAGGGGGGCTTGTTGCAGCTGCGCTCACAGCGTTGGTTGTCGCCCTGCTCCGCCGTAAATCCCAGACTCGGAAATGACCATGTTAAACAAAATTTCTACCCTCATTGTTATGTTAGTCGCCGCCAGCGCCTTCTCGCCGGCCACCATAGCCGCCCCCGGCGCCCACGGCCCGAATGGCGAGCACCTGGACGCCCCTGCTGCAGGTGGCGGAAGCGGCCTCGCGCGGCTGCCTGATGGCAGCGTCAACGTGCCGAAACTCGCCCAGCGCCGCATGGCTATCCAGACCGTCATGGCGAAAGAGACTGAACACCCGTTGACAGTGGAACTGAACGGGCGCATTGGCATTGACCCGAACGCCGGTGGCCGGGTGCAAGCACCTTTTGCCGGTCGTATCGAGCCCGGCCCGAAGGGACTGCCAGTCGCTGGCCAGCGGGTTGAGAAAGGGCAGGTCCTGGCGCATGTGCGTCCAGTCGCCAGCGCCATCGACCGTGGCAACCAGCAAGCAACGTTGGCCGATATCCGGGCCAACCGCCGCTTGGCCGAGCAGCGGGTCAAGCGGCTGGAGTCCTTGGAAGGCACCGTTCCACAAAAGGAAATCGAGGCGGCCCGCGCCGAACTGACCAGCCTGGGCGGCCGGGAACGCGCAGTATCGGGCAGCGTGGGCGGGAGTGAAGCGCTTGTTGCTCCCGCATCAGGTGTCATCGCCACGGCAAACATCCTGAATGGTCAAATTGTCGAGGCGCGTGATGTGTTGTTCGACATCGTTGACCCGAACCGCATGGTCGTGGAGGCAGTGACTACGGATGCAGCGCTTGCCGGCCGGATTGGCGACGCTACCCTTGCCGGCTACCCCGGTGTGCAATTGAGCTTCCTGGGTGGTGGCCGCGTTCTTCGTGAAGGTGCCTTGCCCCTGACGTTCCGGGCAAGCGCCAAGGACGTCGCTCTTGCGGTCGGGCAGCCAGTCACCGTAGTGGTCGGGCTGACGGACAAGGTCAAGGGAATAGCACTGCCGGCGGAGGCGCTGGTGCGCAACCAGGCCAACGAATCGGTCGTCTGGATCAAATCGGGCGCCGAGCGCTTCATTGCTCAACCGGTCGAGGTCAAGCCTCTCGATGGCAAGACGATTGTGGTGGTCAAGGGTCTGGCTGCAGATAACCGCGTTGTCGTGTCCGGCAGCTCGCTCATCAACCAGATTCGATAGGAACGACCACATGTTTAATTGGATCGTTCGTTTCAGCCTTGGCAACCGGCTCTTTGTCCTGGTCGCGGCATTGCTGTTGGTGGTGTATGGCACGTTCATGGCTTCCCGTACGCCGGTCGATGTGTTTCCGGCGCTGGACAAGCCGCTTGTCACTGTACTCACGGAAGCAGGCGGGATGGCGCCGGAAGAGGTGGAGCAACTGGTGTCCTTCCCCATCGAGACGACGTTGAACGGGATGCCAGGCGTGACAAGGGTGCGTTCCGTCTCCGGCGTCGGCCTGTCTATCGTCTATGCCGAGTTCGACTGGGGCACCGACGTCTATCGCAATCGGCAGCTTGTCTCCGAGCGTCTCGGCTTGGTCAAGGAACAGCTGCCCGGCAGCATCACGCCGATCATGGGCCCGGTGTCGTCCATCATGGGCGAGATCATGCTGATCGCGCTGCCCATCGACATTGCGAAGGCGACCCCGATGCAAGCGCGGGAATATGCCGACTTCGTCCTGCGGCCCAGGTTGTTGTCGATTCCCGGCGTATCCCAAGTCATCCCCATAGGCGGCGAAGTGCGGCAACTGCGGGTTGAACCCGATACGGCGCGCATGGCCCAGTTCAACGTGAAGCTCGATCAGGTGGAGGCGTCATTGCGTGGCTTTGCGGCCAATACCAGTGGCGGCTTCATTGACCTGAACAGCCGGGAATACCTGATTCGCAACCTTGGCCGTACCAATCGCCTTGAAGACATCAAGGGCTTGGCGGTTGCATATCGCGATGGCGCGCCGGTATTGCTGGAGCAGGTGGCGACGGTTCGTTATGCGCCAGCATTCAAGCGCGGCGACGCCGGTATGAATGGCAAGCCCGCCGTGATTGTCAGCGTGCAGAAACAGCCAGCCGCCGATACAGTGAAGCTGACTCGCCAGATTGAAAACGCGTTGTCGGAACTCAAGCAAGGGCTGCCTGCAGGCTTGTCCGCGCCGGAAGTGCTGTTCCGCCAGGCGGACTTCATCGAGTCGTCCATCAACAACGTGGTGGAGGCGCTGCGCGACGGCGCCATCCTGGTGGCGGTCATCCTCTTCCTGTTCCTGCTGAATGTCCGCACCACCGTCATTTCGCTCATTGCCATACCGCTGTCTCTGGCAGTGACCGCGGCCGCGTTTCACCTGCTCGGCCAGTCCATCAATGTGATGACGCTCGGCGGCCTGGCGATCGCCATTGGCGAACTGGTGGACGACGCGGTGGTCGATGTCGAGAACATCCTGCGACGGCTGAAGCAACGCAAGGAGGAAGATAATTCCGTGTCCGTGCTGGAAACAATCTGGCACGCCTCGGTAGAAGTGCGCTCGGGCATCGTCTATGCCACGGTCATCGTTGTCCTGGTGTTTGTGCCGCTGTTCGTCTTGCCTGGCATCGAAGGCCGCCTGTTCGCCCCTCTGGGCATCGCCTACATCGTCTCTATCCTGGCGTCGATGCTGGTCTCGATGACAGTCACGCCGGTATTGGCTTACTACCTGCTGCCACGCATGAAGCAGCTAGGCCATGGCGACAGCCCGGTCGTGCGCCGTCTGAAGGCTTGGGATACGCGCATTCTGGAATGGTCTTTTCCGCGCGCGAAACCGATCCTGGCTACCGCAGTGCTGGCAGTCATTCTGGCACTGGCCACCGTCCCGTTTTTCCCGCGCGCCTTTCTGCCCGCGTTCAACGAGGGTTCGTTGGTGATGGGGATGACCTTCACGCCGGGTACGTCGCTGGCCGAGGCCAACCGCATGGGTAGCCTGGCGGAAACGCTGGTTCAGGGCGTGCCTGAAGTGACGAAAGTCGGCCGGCGTACTGGTCGCGCCGAGCTGGATGAGCATGCGGAAGGCGTGCACTCGTCGGAAATCGACGTCGACCTGAAGCGGTCCGGCCGCGACCGGGAAGCCGTCATGGCGGATATTCGTGCCCGGCTGGCAGTGATTCCAGCCTCGATCGCGATCGGCCAGCCAATATCCCATCGGCTTGACCATCTGTTGTCAGGTGTTCGCGCACAGATTGCCTTGAAAATTTATGGCGACGACATCGATACGCTGCGGGGCCTGGCCGAGGGCTTGCGCGGCAGGTTGGCCGCAGTTCCTGGACTGGTCGATTTGTCGGTGGAGCGTCAGGTGCTTATCCCGCAGATCAAGGTGCGCATCGATTATCGGAAAGCGGCGCAGTACGGCTTGGCGCCCGGCGAGATACTGAAGACCTTGCAAACGCTGTCTGAGGGTGAGCGCATCACGCAGGTGGTCGACGGCCCGCGTCGCTTTGACCTCGTGGTGCGTTTGCCAGACGAAGGACGTTCTCCGCAGGACCTGGCGCGTGTCATGCTGGACAGCCCCGCAGGCCGCATTCCCCTTTCCGCAGTGGCCACGGTCGAGGAAGGCGATGGGCCGAACCAGATTGGACGGGAGAATGGCCGGCGCCGCATTGTGGTGTACGCCAACACTGACGGATCCGACATGTCGCGGGTGATTGGCGATGTCCGCAAGGCGATCGCGGCAACCCCGCTCCCGGGTAGCTACTTTGTTAGCATCGAAGGCCAGTTCCAGGCGCAGGAACAGTCGACCAGGCTTATTGCCGGCCTGTCTCTGGTGTCGCTGGCGATGATTTTCATGGTTCTGTATTCACGTTACCGATCCAGTGTGCTAGCTCTGGTCATCATGGGCAATATTCCCTTTGCCCTGATCGGCAGCGTTATTGCGATGTGGATTGCCGGCGTCTCATTATCTGTGGCATCTATGGTGGGCTTCATTACGCTGGCCGGTATCGCGACTCGCAATGGCATTCTCAAGGTCAGCCACTACATCAACCTGTGCAAGTTTGAAGGCGAAACGTTTGGCCTGCCGATGATCGTGCGCGGCTCGCTCGAACGCCTGACACCTGTGCTGATGACCGCGCTGGTGGCGGCATGTGCGCTGGTGCCGCTCCTTCTGGCCGCGGACGCCCCTGGCAAGGAAATCCTTCACCCCGTCGCGGTTGTCATCTTTGGCGGCCTCATCAGCTCGACGATTCTCGATTCGCTCCTCACACCGCTGATTTTCTGGCTGGTTGGCCGCAAGCCGCTGGAGGCTTTGGTGGCGGGTGAAGCGACAGAAGCATATTAAAAATGGGCTATTGCAGCGGCGCCCATCTCAGAGCCGCTGCTCCTATGGAGAACGCAATGAAGAAGTTGATAACCCTCGCAGCAATGGTCATGGCCGTAGCAGCATCCGGCAACGTCTTGGCCCACGGCGACAAGCCAAAACATGGCGGCGTGGTGCAGTCGGCCAGCGACCTGAGCTTCGAGCTGGTCAACAAGGACGGCAAAGCCACGATTTACGTGGAAGACCATGGCAAACCAGTGTCCACTGCCGGTGTCACTGGCAAGCTGACCGTATTGAACGGTGCTGAGAAGTCCGAGCTGCCCCTTGAGCCGGCTGGCGACAATACGTTGGCCACAAAAGGCGAGGCAAAGCTGGCCAAAGGCGCCAAAGCGATTGCGGCGCTGACATTCGCAGACAAAAAGGCCGTGAACGTGCGATTTTCAGTGAAGTAAAGCATGGCTAGCGGTATGGCAGGAGATGCCGTACCGCTAGCCTGTAATGAGGACAACGCTATGGAAACTGAAAAAAGACTCAACCACTTAGAGGTCAACATTGCCGGTTTGTACGACATGGTGGCGGGAGTCACTCAGGTAACAACCTACTTGGTGGAACATATACTGACCTACGAACAGCGTGCAATTTTGGTCGAATGGCTTGCCAGGAGAGCTTCTGAATCAGATGCACCCGGGCGGGTCTATTTTGCGCAATTGGGTGCCAACATTTCGGAGCAGGCACGCTTTGTCGAGCTCATGCATATCGCTGGTCAGGAGTTTATGGCTGAAAAGGCGCAGGCTCTGCGCGATGGAAAAGGCATCCTTTAAATGAATTTGGGATCACCAAGACCTTGAGCCGGCTGGCGACAATACGTTGGCCACAAAGGGTGAGGGAAAGCTGGCCAAAGGCGCCAAAGCGATTGCGGCGCTGACATTCGCGGACAACAAGGCCGTGAACGTCCGATTTTCAATGAAATGAAGGCCAAGGCTAGCGGCGATGGCCCGCCTCACTCGCCGTTATCCCGCGACGGCATCGCGTAAAACGACAAGCCGTGTGCTTCGACGATCGGTTTTTACACCGCATCTGAGATGCGGTTGAATAACTAGACGATAGCACCAGGCATTTTTGAGGAGGTCAAATTGTTAGACGTGCTTGCAAACCGGACGTACCGGCATCTTTTTCTGGCGCAGGTGATTGCGCTGATCGGCACCGGGTTGGCAACGGTCGCCCTGGGCTTGCTAGCCTACAATCTGGCGGGGGCGCAAGCCGGCAGCGTGCTGGGAACCGCGCTCGCCATCAAAATGGTCGCCTATGTGGGTGTGGCTCCGATCGTCGGCGCGTTTGCCGATCGCCTGCCGCGCCGCGCGTTTCTCGTGACAATGGACCTGGTGCGAGCAGCGGTCGCGCTGTCGCTGCCCTTCGTCAACCAGATATGGCAAATCTACATTTTGATTTTTCTGCTGCAGTCAGCGTCAGCGGCATTCACGCCAACCTTTCAGGCGACGATTCCGGATGTGCTGCCGGAAGAGAAGGACTACACCAGGGCGCTTTCGCTTTCCCGGCTGGCGTACGATATGGAAAACCTGATCAGCCCTATTCTGGCCGCGGCCTTGCTGACAGTCATCAGCTTTCACTGGCTGTTCGGCGGTACCGTCATCGGCTTCCTGGCGTCGGCTGCATTGGTGGTGTCAGTGCGCTTGCCGCAGGTGCGAACCGTAGCAAAGCGCACTGGCAGCATTTACGCAAAAACCTTTCGCGGCATGTCGATTTACTTGCGCACGCCTCGCCTGAAAGGTCTGCTGGCGCTGAACCTTGCCGCGGCAGCCGCCAGCGCGATGGTGATTGTCAACACCGTGGTCTATATCCAGAGCAAGCTGGGACGGCCGAGCACGGATGTGCCGCTCGGGCTGGCTGCTTTTGGCGCCGGTTCCATGGTCATGGCGCTGTTGCTGCCAAAGTTGCTGGAAACCCGTGCGGACCGGCCCGCCATGATGACCGGTGCGGCAATCATGGCAGTGAGCCTTGCGGCGGGCGTCGGCGTGACGCAACTGGGCTCGCCCTATGAATGGCCCGCGTTACTCGCCTTATGGTTTGCGATGGGACTAGGCTATTCCATGACGCTGACGCCGAGCGGCCGGCTGCTCAAGCGCTCCGCAAATCCTCAGGATCGCCCTGCTGTGTTTGCCGCGCAGTTCTCCTTGTCGCACTGCTGCTGGCTGATTACCTACCCGCTTGCAGGCCAGCTTGGTGCAAGATTCGGCATGACCGCAGCCTTCGCCGCGCTGGCAACCATTACTGCGGCAGGTCTTGCTATCGCCTGGAAAGTCTGGCCTGCAAATGACCCGGACGTGATTGTGCACACACATGCCGACGCCGAGGATCTGGGTGCGCATTTGGCTCAAGGTGAACTGACAGCGGCGACAACCCATAGCCATCCTTACATGATTGACGATCATCATCCTCGATGGCCTGGTGAACGCAGTTAGGGATGCGCTAGAGCGTTTTCATCCTGACTGGCCATAACCCGCATGGCGGATATAGCGCTCGCATTCGTCGCGAGGGAATCGATCAAGTAAGTCGCCGATAGTGGCCCACAGTGTGTCGACAGTGCGCCTGGCTGCCTTCCTGAGCAATGTTTTGAGCTTGGCAAAGACCTGTTCGATTGGATTGTAATCAGGGCTGTAAGGCGGCAAGTAACGCAATTGGGCGCCGACGGCTTGCACTGCTTCGGCTATACCTGTGACCTTGTGCGAGCCAAGATTGTCCAGCACCACAATATCGCCGGGACGCAGTTGGGGAGCCAGCATCTGTTCTACCCACGCCCGGAAAGCCGGGCCATTGATCGGGCCATCCAGTACCAGCGGTGCGACTAATCCTGTAGTGCGCAAGGCGCAAACAAACGTTGTGGTTTTCCAGTGCCCGTAAGGTGCCCGCCCCAAACAGCGCTCGCCAATTGCCGAACGACCACGGGTCGGCGTCATATTCGTGCTGGCCCAAGTCTCGTCAAGAAAGACCAGGCGGCTCACCGGCGTGTCAGGCTGGCTGGCCTGCCATGCCGCTCTTGCCTGTGCTACATCTGGACGCGTTTGCTCGCTGGCATGGAGTGACTTTTTTTCAGGCTCAGGCCAAGCCGCGCCAAGGTCTTCCACATTGTGCTCACCCCGACCCGGATACCATGTTCAGTCTGCACCCAGTCGCATAACTGCTGCAGAGTCCAGTCGTTCACGGCGGCCACCTGATTGGCCAAGGCTTGTTTCAGGCCACCGAGTTTGAGCGGCACATGGTTGCATTGCATTGCGGGCGCATCCTCGTTATGTGGTTTTTAGGCAGGTGGTTTCGCACCTCTCTTCGATCCAGGATCGCCATGCTTTGTATGTTGAGCCACTGCACTTCCAGCGCACATGGACTGTGCCAGCGGCGGCTGTGACACCAGAAACTTTCACGACAATCTACAAAGATTATTCCTTAAACTACCTTGGGCATCAGCAGGCTTACCTTGTATCAAAGCGGGTTAATGGTCGCGTGATGATTACCAACTATCATCCAAGTATTTTATCGAACGAAGAAAGGCTGAAGCTTCATGCAGAAGCCGAAGAAGCCCCGGTTAATGACATTTTCTTGGATATTCGCAAAGGATACATTGGAGGCGAATATCCATTGCACGGACGACTACGGCTCCGTAGTTTTCACGAAATTTTAACGTTTATAGGGCGGGGCATAAACGAAGAGCCAGAGTTTGATGTTGTCCCGAATCCATCCACGCCTTTTGTAACCGAAAACCCGGTAAACACCCTTGAAATTGTAGAAGCGAATCGAATACCTCTTGGCGCTGATCTTTCCGTTGCGTCCCATGGGTTCTACTATGCAGTGCGGGAACAAAATGGCTACCAATGGAATAAAAAAGCGTTCAGTCTGTTGTATCAATTGTTTCAAATGAGCGTTTACGCTGATCAAAAATCCGGGCCAGTAATTTCAATTTCAAAATAAAACGTCTACCTTGTGGCAGCAGCTTCGAATGTGGCAGCAATTCTAAAAGCTGATTTATACTCGCCTCGCTCTCAGTGTGTGAAGCATAGCCAGCCAAGTTAGTGACTGTGCCCTACATGCGAACCATGTGCCTTGGCTAGTGAGTTAAAATGATAGTCCTCATCGATTTGCTCGCACTCCACTAATTCGCACTGGATGGTTACGTGAGTAAGGCGAAAGTCGTGTGCCAGACGTTCCCATATCGCGTCCAACACCGAAGACGCTGACACTTCCGGGGCATGGACGACATGAACCGTCAGGCTGACTTTGCCACTGGTGATAGCCCAGACATGGAGGTCGTGGTAGCTCTGCACGCCTGGCACGGCCGCTATTGCGTCGCCAACGTGGCCAACGTCGATTTCCTCGGGTACGCCTTCCAGATTGACGCGTGCCGACTGCACTATACCGGGGCAACAAAAGTTTTCCCCAAAAAAACATTAAGGCTGTAACAACCATTTGGTCGTCTGAAGTACGTCATAGACTCGTCCCATACGTATGGCTTGTATGGGAGTTCCACCATTTATTAACCAATGAGAATCGGTCGTTAAAAATTGGTATTTTGCATATGCGGGAATGTCGCCAAGAGCTTGGCAAACTTTCCCTAGACATTGCCTGACGTAGTCACTGGAATCAGCGAAGAAAGTGGGATAGTAGTCCTGCCCATCCGGGCCAGTGATGCAAAACATCCGACCCCACGCCAGTGCGCTGCCAACCGCCCGTTTGCTCACTCCCCTAGTATCTAGAAACTCAGGCAGTGTCAGCAATTCTTTGGATTTTATTTTCTGCGAAATCACATTTTGGTCTGTGACACGCCACTTGTGCAAACTCTTTTGAGCTTCATCTCGTAGCCGCTCGGCCTGTATCGGCCGCATGCTGTGCAGACGTTCCTCCTGCGCCTTCAGCGCAACCTGAAACGCTCGATTTGCCTCTTCAGTTTCACGCAACTCTATCTGGCTCTCTAACGTTTCCAACTGTACAAGCAATTTGCTTAGCAAACATTTTACCGTTGTGACATCAGACTTAGCTGCGTTCAGAAACTGAGCTATCAATGTACCAACCTGGTCAGTTGAAATGCTCCCACCTATGACCGCTTCGGGAGTGAAAAGAAGCATCATAATTTCGTTTAATATGCGACGGGCGTTTGGCGGATAGTCCTGCACATTCTGGGTCATAAATTGTCCGTCTTATTCGTTTATACTGTAGTCAAACCGTCGGTATCCATTGGCGTCATCAAGTTTTATGTAGCTTTATAGAACTCACAGCTACAGTCTTTTTCCTAAAGGTTGTCTAACCTTGTCATTGTCTGCCTTCGAAACGCTTTCGCCGCATTGACCACGCGTTCAAGTTCCCCACCCGCTATTACCTCTAAAGGCGTTTTGTTGCCTAACGTTGGAGTAGAAGTCGTGAAAAAGCGGTATTTTCTTTCGTCAGGAGATGCACGCAGAGCCATTGATACTGCTTCAAGCGAAGATCGGTCGTACCGAGGATCGACGAAAAAAACCGCGTAGTAGTTCTCGCCTGGATCTTTGTGAATCCACTCAGGAATACTGAAGATTCGACGCTCGCGAAGCTTTTGAGAGAGATCTTCTTTTGTTATGCCAGCGCGGGCCAGAAACTCGGACTCAATAATAATGTGCTTTTCGTTAACGATTTGAGGAAACTGCTTTGCAATATCTTTGTCGCGGCTGGACTCTATCCTGTATTGGTGAATCCTATTCTGCTTAAATTCCTCGGGCTGCTGGATGAGCCGCAGCATGAACAGCAGCAGCGCAGTCTTTTCGTGCTTTGATAGTCCTGCCGTTGCTTTGTCGAACGCACCCGCGACAGTTTTTACCTCAGGGGACCTTCGAGCATCTGCGGGCATGCTTTGATACGCAGCAACTGCAGCTGTAAAAAAAGAATAAGACGTGAGGAACTGAGACGAAATCATAGCGCTATCCAAATTATTTCTTCGTGCAGGAAATCTCGCACCTTCAACATTTTCGTTACATAGACGAAAGGCAGCATCAAATGCATTAGAATCTCGACTGATGGATTTTTTCTTTAATGCATTGTATTTTGGCAAGTTATGTAAGCTGCCTTTTAGAACACACTTCAGTGTACCGTATACAGCACATAAAAGAAGTAGTGGCGCGCCGGAAGAAGGGCAGCCATGAGTCAACCCACGAAGTATCAATCTGCGAGGGAGAGAGTCGCTCGTAACGTTACACGATGGCGCAAGGAACGTGGAGTTTCACAGTTGTCCTTGTCAAAAGATGCCGGTCTGTCACGGACGTTTCTATCTCGGGTCGAGAATGGAGTAGAAACAGTCTCTTTAGACCATTTAGAAAAGCTGGCCATAGCACTTCAGGTGGACATCGTTGAACTTCTTAAACCTGAGTAATAATTTAAAGGGCTGCAGCATTTGTCTGGCATGAAGTAGTCAATGTGACAAAAATCTATACTTGCTGCCGGCCGAATTTTTCCAATTGCGGTCAACGCAGATCGAACCAACGACTGCTTAGTAAAAATCCAAATTGGATTCTCGCTTAAGATTACTTAACACTCTTCTCTCAACTTTGTTAAAGTGAAGCTTTTTAGTCAAAGCTCCTTTCGATACGACTACAAAACTTTTTATTCAAGGCGGTCATTTGAATAATATTTGTTAGGCTTATTAGTTTTATCAATACTTATATCGCCTGATCTTTCCAGCACCCTTCCGCCCCATGCAGAAACTTTCTGCACCGTACATCCCACTGAGTCCGCTACTTCTCTTGCAGTCATAGCTTCAGCTATAGGTAGTTGGGATATTAGCCCCAAAATTTTTATCTCGACTTCTGCAAAGTTTCCCTGCGAAACAGGAGCCTCTTGATGAATAATCTCTCTGAGCACAGCATCATCGTCAAAGCACCGTTTAACTTTAAACTGCTTAACTTCCTCTTCACCGTATATTTTTTCGCAAACATCGCACTTATAGCTCTTCTGCTTTGCACCAAAAAAATAAGCATCATACTGTGATAATACTGAGTCATAAATAAACCGAATTGGCGTGTACTCATCCTTTTTATCAGCATATTTAATATTGTATTCGCTGCACACATCATAATCGATTGAGTATAAATTATAGTTCCCACCATGCTTGGAGGATACATTCTCTGACATAAAATGAATCAGGAAATTTTCGCATAGTACATTTAAATAATCTTTTCGCAATGTGTCAACCATGAAATGGCTAGCTGGCCGATCAGGAAACTTATTTTTTTCTATTAAAGACCTTTCTAGGATGGAATTCCACATATCCATCTGAAAGCCTGGCACTAACTTCTTTTTCACACTTCCGATAAATTGCTTCTGATATGTTTTTCTGGAGCTACTAATGCCGTAATTTATTTCAGACAGACCGATCTTACCGTCTTGCGAAGACTGAGATTGCACAAAAGCATTCTGCAGAATCATTCCTATTGTTCTTGAAACGCCAATAGTCTCTCTCGTAATTCGATAGAACATTTCCTGCGTACCAGACTTAAAAACATCAGATAGACCTAGATCCGGGCAAAATATTTCTATCCTTTTTTTTATTAACAACTCAACAAACTCTTGCATTTTATTGATAGCGGCAATTGCACCATTGTACCTCTCCACATATTCATTAAAATCTAATGGAATTGGAAATATGTCTCGACCAACAATAATTTTTTGTCCAAAGTCATATCTATCAGTTATTACCCCAACTTTGAAAAACATTCCGATACGAGATCCAAGGAAGGATTTCAAAAGTGAGCTAAATTTCAACTGCGACGATGAATTTAGATCTGAATACTCATCAATGAAAACATATATAGAGTCAATTCCTGCTTTTTTCTTAATATCGCTTATTTTATTTAAGAACTCTTGAACATTAAGGCCTTTGAGTTGTGAAACGGTCTGGCTCTGCTCTACGCTTTGGGAACCATTTTCTTTCGCAGCTAATTTTGCACTTGCAGCTGATAATTCCAGTGATATTTCTGATGAGTTTGTTTGTTTTTTTGAAGAAGTGATATTTATTTGCCTACCAGCACTTATGGTAATACCTTCAACAAGGACTTTTTCGATATAATCTAAATCATCTAATGCCGGGTTTTCTCTCGTAAATACTGCAAGAAATTTATCATCAAACATCAATGCCAACTGTGCTTTAAGTGACTGGATAATTTGACGAACGAAATGTATTTCTATTAAATTGAAATCGTTTTCATAATCAAATAAGTCATTGCAAGTAGTTAGATCTATATAGATCGGCAGAATTTTGTTACCTTCTATCAAACTGCCCTTATTTTTCAGTTTGGGCGATATGGTTTTTAGGCATTCATAGTAGCCCCTTAATAAGTTCGTCGTTTTACCTGTACCGCGTCTGCCGGATATAAAGTTATCCTGCCTCTGCAATAAATTTTGAAGTATTCCAAAGAAATCAATGAAGTAATCTTCAAGGTCACCAAGTTCTTCGACGTTATCTAAGGTAATATAATCTGCTCGCAATATTGAATCAAATGCGTTTCTAAGATTTTGTCGCTGTTTGCCGTTCATTTTTTTCTCTTATTTATTAATATTAACTGTATAAAAAATTATGAGTAAGCCTAATTTTTTAAGAAGAGTGGCCTGTTTTTTTGCATTGGCTCAAGTGATTGAAGCTCGTCGCACACGAATGTATTTCTTGCGACCTCGGTCATTAGATAAAACTAAGAGTTTAATGTTGCCCTCAGCGACCTTAACCTTATGAAAAGTTATACAGACTGCCGTAGGAAAGCAATCTTTAGTAGGGCTAACGACTGCACTACCTTTTATCGCTTTTGATATGAAAAAAATTGGAAACTGATACGCGGGCCGGTATTGCGGGAAAATAATGCTTCAGTCGAGTTTTAGAAAAAATATCGTGTTTGTGATGGGCGTTCGCTCTTGGTATGGTAGATTCGAATCAAGCATGATACTCTATGACCTGTCATTATTAATACAGTATTGCAATCGACATATCCTAACGTGGAGCTATACGATGATTAAAACTAATAAGGCTAAAACAACTCTCTTGTGTCTGTCTTTCTCTTTAGTAGGAGCGTGTAGCACAATTCCAACCTCGAATCTTTCGCCGGATTCTTCTTCCCTTCATTCTAGTAATGTCGCCATTCCTAATGTTCCACCTGCTGTTTCAGTGACGCTTGATGCTAAGACTACTGCATTATTAATATTAGACATTAACGTGGTTATATGTCAACCGAATCCAGAATGCGTTAAAACTGTGCCTGCTATTTCACGGTTGCTGAGCAAAGCGCGAAGTTCAAAGGTTCCTGTACTTTATGCTAGTACCGTTAATCCTGCAGGTCCTCCGCCGATGTTAGCACCGGTTGCGCCACAGTCAGGGGAGCCAACGGTAGTAGCACGCGCGAACAAATTTACCGACACAGACCTTGAGAATCTTCTGAAGCAACGAAATGTCAGTACGCTAGTCATTGTCGGAAGCGCAGCAAACGGTGCAGTAATGTACTCAGCGTTTCATGCAAACACAAAAGGGTTTACCGTAGTGGTTGCGACTGACGGCATATCTAGCCCTGTGCTTATTAATACTGAGCTGGCCAAATATCAGCTTTTGAATCAGCCTGGTTTTATTAATTCCAACAACACACCGTTGGCTGATAAGAGGGTTACTCTCAGCAGGAGCGATCTAATTGATTTTAGATAAGCGGAAAATGGTAAATGGTTGTAAACACCGCTACGCGCTGCTTACGACATACTAGACGACGCACTAATTAGTAGAGTTTTAGTGGAAAAATCTTTGATTGCTCTTATAAACCGTGCTTGCACGGCTCGTTAGAAGTTAGCCAGCTTATAACCTGTTGTGGTCGGAACTTTGAAATAAACCGTGTTTGAGTAGATCGCTTTGCCGATCTGCTTCTTATTGCTTCCGGACTTGGCAGGAAATTTCTCACCTTCTCAGCCTCCTCTTATGGACACTTTTTATGGACGATCCACCGACTTCATATTCCTAGATTTTTGTGAAAGAAGCGTGAAATAGGACACGTTAGCTCACTCACCCACCCCTTATGGACAATTCCAATTATGCAAAATACCTGTTTTCCATCTCGATGATGAAGCCGGCCGGCTCGCCGCCGACATGGACCTCGTCCTTGCCGGCGGCATTCTTGTGCGCCAGCTCGGAGCTGTGTTCGGCATGCACCTGGGTGATCTTGATGTTGGCGCCCAGCGGCGTGACTGTCCCGCTCTTGCCGAAGCGCACCGCCTGCTCGGCCGGCAGGATGCCCAGCGCGGCGACCGACTGCATCAGCCCGGCCGGGCCATAGACCGGCGCGTTGTTGAGCTTGGCCAGCGCCGGCGCGTCGGCGAAATGGTCGAAGTGCCCGTGCGTGACGAGAACCAGGTCGACCTTGCCGAGCGACTCCAGGGTCTTGAACTGCGCCGGGGTCTTCGGGTTGCTGGTGATCCAGGGGTCGATCACGATCACCTTGCCGCCCGGCGTGGTGATGCGGGTGGTGGCCTGGCCCAGCCACTGTATTTCGGTCTTGCCCCCGGTCTTTGCCGTCGCGCCTGCGTCCATCGGAGCGGCGGTCGGCATCGGCGCGCAGGCCGTCAGTCCTGTCAGTCCTGCAAGCGCGGCAGTGGCGAACAGCGTGGTCTGTCTCATTTTTTTCCTTGTTGGATGCCGTGCCTGCAGGCGCCGGCTGTCTGCAAAAAAACAGCGCCCCCGAAAGGACGCTGTCCGTCATCGCCGGCTGTCAGGCCAGCGCTTCCTTCGCCGCTTCCTCGGGCGTCAGGCCGTCGTAGAACTGGTCGGTAAACCATTCGATCTGTTCCTCGATATGGTCCTGCGCCTCGTCCACCGTGGCGCCGCCCGCGACCAGGAAGCCTTCCACTTCGATGCACCAGTGGATCAGCGCCAGCGTTTCCTCGTCTAGTTCCTCTTTCTTGGCCATCGCTTCACCTTTCGTGTTGTTGGTCGGCACGCCCGTTTTATATCATGGACGCCGCCTTGTGCAGGGTCCGCGAGGCAGGCGGCACGGCAATGCGCAAGGATGGTCGCGGCCATCCGTTTGGCTTTCCTACAAGTGTTTGAGAACTTGTCCTATTGGCAGCGCTTGACCGGCGGCGCTAACGTTGGCCGAAATAGGAGGACACCATGCAGAGAAGCCTGTGGAAAGGGGCGATCAGCTTCGGCCTCGTGCACATCCCGGTGCAAATGTTTTCCGCCGAGGACCGCAGGCATGAACTCGACCTGACGATGCTGGACAAGCGCGACTTCGCGCCCATCGGCTACAAGCGGGTCAACAAGGACACCGGCCGCGAGGTCGACTGGGACGACATCGTCAAGGGCTACGAATACGAGAAGGACCATTTCGTCGTGCTGTCGCCGGAAGACCTGCGGCGGGCCAACGTGGAAGCCAGCCAGACCATCGACATCGTGACCTTCGTCAACCGCGACGAGGTGCCTGCGGTCTACTTCGAGCAGCCGTATTACCTGACGCCGGACAAGGGCGGGGAAAAGGTCTACGCGCTGCTGCGCGAGGCGCTGAACCGCTCCGGCATGGTCGGCATCGCGCAGGTCGTGATGCGGGCGCGGCAGCACCTGGTAGCGCTGCTGCCGATGGGCGACATGGTGGTGATGAACACGCTGCGCTATCACGACGAGCTGAAGGCCGTCGACGACTTTGAACTCCCGCGCAGCAACAGCCGGAAGCTGGCGCTGCAGGACAAGGAAGTGGAGATGGCGCTGGCGCTGGTCAAGGGCATGGCCGGCGAGTTCGAGCCGGACCAGTTCCACGACACCTACCGCGAGGACGTGATGACCGTGGTGCAGCGCAAGATCAAGGCCAAGCAGACCACGCTGATCACGGAGCCGGAGCCGGAAGAGGAAGCGCAGGCCAAGGAAAGCAATATCGTGGACCTGATGGCCCTGCTGCGCGAAAGCATGAAGCAGCGCGGCGCAAAGGCGCCTGCCACGAAGGCGCCGGCCGCCAAGACGCCCGCGCGCAAAACCGCGCATGAACCGGCGAAGAAAACCAGGGCACGCGCATGACGCTGGAAAAGTACCAGGCGAAACGCCATTTCGACAAGACCGCGGAACCGCGCGGCGCCGACGCGCCCGCCGCTTCCCCGGCCGGCCGGCTGTCGTTCGTGATCCAGAAACATGCGGCCCGCAAGCTGCATTACGATTTCCGGCTGGAGCTGGACGGCACGCTGAAAAGCTGGGCCGTGCCCAAGGGCCCGAGCCTGGACCCGAAGGAAAAGCGGCTGGCCGTGCATGTCGAGGACCATCCGCTCGAATACGGCAGCTTCGAGGGCGACATACCCGAACACGAGTATGGCGCCGGCAATGTGATCGTCTGGGATCGCGGGGTGTGGACGCCGGTGGGCGACGCCGCCGCCGGGTATAGCAAGGGCCACATGAAATTCACGCTGGACGGCGAGAAGCTGTCCGGCGGCTGGGCGCTGGTGCGCATGGGCCGGCAGCAGGAAGGCAAGGACAACTGGCTGCTGGTCAAGGAACGCGACGATGCTGCCCGCGAAGGCCGGGAAGCCGAGGTCACCGAACTGCTGCCCGACAGCGTATTGTCCGGCAAGGCCGCCCGGCCCGCGAAGGCCGCCGCCAGGAAGACCGCCGCGAAAAAGGTTGCCGCAAAAAAGCCCAAAGCAAAGCCCGAAGCGGCTTCCGCTATACCTGCGGCCGCATCCGCAGCGACAGCCGCGCCCACGCCAGCGGCCGCCGGCGTCAAGGCGGCGCTGCCGGCGATGATCGAGCCTATGCTGGCCACGCTGACCGACCGCGCGCCGGAAGGCGACGAATGGCTGTCCGAGATCAAGTTCGACGGCTACCGGGCGCTGTGCCGGCTGCAGGATGGCAAGGCAACGCTGTACACCCGCGCCGGCAATGACTGGACCGCCAAGTGGAAGGGCATCGCCGAGGCCGCCGCCGCGCTGCCGGCCGAGGAAGCATGGCTGGACGGCGAAGTGGTCGCGCTGGACGAACAGGGCAATGTCAGCTTCCAGATGCTGCAGAACATGTCGCAGGCCGGCAGCCGGCTTGCCTACTACGCATTCGACCTGCCCTACCTGAACGGCTACGACCTGCGCGGCATGCCGCTGGCGCAGCGCAAGGAACTGCTGCGCTCGCTGCTGGAAAAAACCGACCCGTCCGGGCCGGTGCGCTACAGCGACCACCTTGCCGGCAACGCGGAAGACGCGTTCTCGCATGCCTGCATGCACGGCCTCGAAGGCATCATGGTCAAGCTGGCCAGCGCGCCGTATGCGGCCACCCGCAGCCAGGCCTGGCTGAAGGTCAAGTGCCAGCAGCGCCAGGAGTTCGTGCTCGGCGGCTATACCGACCCGGCCGGGAAACGGGAGAAGTTCGGCGCGCTGCTGCTGGGCGTCTACGAGGACGACGGCAGCCTGCGCTACGCCGGCCGGGTCGGCACCGGCTTCGACGCCGCGATGCTGCACAGCCTGTCCAAAGACTTCGCGGCGCTGGCGACCGACACGCCGCCGTTCCGCGACCCGCCGAGGAAACGCGGCGCACCCGGCCTGCACTGGCTTGAGCCGAAACTGATCGCCGAGGTGAAATTCGCGCAGTGGACCAACGACGGCCTGATACGGCAAGGCGCGTTCATGGGCATGCGCAGCGACAAGCCGGCGCGCGAGGTCGTCAAGGAAGCGCCGGTGCCGGTGGAGCAGGCCGGGGAGCATGCGCGGGAGGAAGCGGAAGGGGTGGAAGGGGCGGAAACGACGGCTGCGGCCAAGGCGCCTGCGGCCAGGACCGCGCGCAGCAGCCGGGAGAAGGACGGGGAAGCCACGGTCGCCGGCGTGCGCCTGTCGCATCCGTCGCGGGTGCTGTTCGCGAAGGCCGGCGTCACCAAGCTCGACCTGGCCCGCTACTACGAAGACATTGCGCCGTGGATTTTGCCGCACCTGGCGCAGCGCCCGCTCACGCTGGTGCGCTGCCCGCAGGGCCACCACTGCTTCTTCCAGAAGCATGCGAATGACACGACGGTGGAAGGCGTCGGCCGGATCGAGGTGCCGACCGGCGGCACGACCGCGACCTACATGACCGCCGGCACGCTGCCCGAACTGGTGCGGCTGGTGCAGATGGGCGTGCTGGAGCTGCATACCTGGGGCGCCTGCGCCGGCCACCTGGACCGGCCTGACCGCATGATCTTCGACCTCGATCCGGACACCGCGCTGGCATGGAAGGACGTGGTCGACGGCGCGCTGCTGGTGCGCTCGCTGCTGGCCGACATCGGCCTGGACAGCTTCGTCAAGACCACGGGCGGCAAGGGCCTGCATGTCGTCGTGCCGCTGGCGCCGGACCGGTCATGGGACGAGGTGAAGGCGTTTTCCAGGGCAGTGGCGCAGCAGCTCGAACGGGTCCTGCCCGACCGCTTCATCGCCACGATGAGCAAGGCCAAGCGCGGCGGCCGCATTTTCGTCGATTACCTGCGCAACGCGTCCGAGTCGACCGCGGTAGCCGCCTACTCGACCCGGGCAAAGCCGGAAGCGCCGGTATCGACGCCGCTGGACTGGGATGAACTGGAGGACGGCAAGCTGCGTTCGGACAGCTACACCGTGCTCAACCTGCGGCAGCGGCTGGAAGGGCTGAAGCAGGATCCGTGGGCCAGGTATTTCAGCAGCCGGCAGAAGCTGACCGCGAAGATGCTGGACGCATTCGAGAGCTAGCCGGCCTGCGCGCCGCGCGGGGGCTTGCCGCCCGGCGCGATCGATCTGCCGGACGAAAAAAAGGCCGCTCGCGCGGCCTTCCGGGTACGACGCAGCCTGTGAAAATCAGGCGGCTTCGGTGCTGCTGTTGGCGGCGGTCGCGGCGGCCTTCTGCATGGTCTGCAGCGGCTGCGTGTACTGGCCTGCCAGGCTGGCGGTCTGGGCCTGGATGGCTTCGCCGGTCTGCTTGGCAACCTTGTTGACCTGCTCGTAGACCGCGTTCGCGGTGCCCATCATCGACTTGACCAGCGCCATCGCGTCGGACGAGCCGGCTGGCGAGGCGGCAGCCACCTGGTCGACCATCGCGGCGGCGGCGCGGCTGACTTCGGCGATCTGCGCTTCCGCAGCCTTGGAAAATACCGACTGGGTTTCAGCGAAGATCTCGCCGAGGTAACGTGCATACGATGCCGCTTTTTCGGCGTTCGGCTGGAACTGGGCAGTCATCAGCGCAAACAGCGCCTGCGGATCGCGCGCCGAGGTTGCCTGGGTCATCACGTTGCCGGCGTCGGCGGCCGAAGCCTTCAATGCCGCCAGGTTCAGCGTGGTGACTTTCTCGGTGCTTTCCAGTGCGGTGCTTGCGAGGGTCTTGAATGCGGTAGTTTGCGATTCAAGAAATGCCTTGCTGGAATTCATGTATTGCTCAACGTTCGGGACCATTGCATTCTCCATTTAAAATAACTTTATATTCGCGGTGCGCAATTTATATTGCAGCGCAACATAACGAAGTTTAACCTATTCGGCGCTGAATGGACAATCGCTGCATTTAAATGCGAAACGCCCTTGTTGCAGCAATGCCGATTCAATTCCCGTATTCAATTCCCTGATTCAATTCCTATCCCTTGCGGGCGCGCCCTGCAGCGGAACGGGCCGGGCCGGACGCCTTTTTCGGCACGGGCGCCGGCTTGCGGCCGGAACGGGCGGCCGCGGACTTCGCGACGGCCTTGACTTCCGATACCGCGGGCGAGTCCGGCGGCAGCGTCGATGCCGCCATCACGACCGGCGGCGTCTTGATCGCGCCGGTCATCGCTTCAGCCACTTCCTTGATCGCTTCGACCGCTTCGGCCGGCGTGCTGACGACAGCCGGCAACACTGGCGCGCTGTCTTCCGCGGGCGCCGCAGCCGACGGGATGCTTGCCGGCGTCGGAACGTCAGGGGCCGGCGCCAGCGCCGCTTCGAGCGGCGCCTCGTCCGGCAGCACGGCCTCCGCCCCGGCCTGCGTGGCTTTCACGCCAGCCTCCACCGCGTCCGCGACGGTCTTGGGCCAGGTCGCCGCGGCGGCGGCCATCGGCGCAAGCATCGCCATCGGGGAGGGCATGGGCACGCCCGCCGGGCGGCTCATCTTGCCGGCGATGCCCTGCAGCTGCGCGACATAATCGGTCCAGATCTGCATGTCCGGCCGCATCACGGATGCGGCCAGCTGCAGGAATTCGCCGGGGTTGCCGGCGCCAAGCAGCTTCTGCATCGCGCCGCCCAGTTGTTGGGCGGATGCGCTGGTCGTGCGTATATTCAGCATGCCGATCTCGCGGCCCAGATCCAGGATAGTTCCTGCAATGCGTTGTGCGTCGCTGACTCGGTAATTCATCTGTGCAAGCGCATCGGTCTTGAACTGTTCTTGTATCGAATACATGGATTCCTCTTGGAAAGAACATTAGGTCTTTACGAATGCTGCTATGCAGCAAACCGAATTCTAGCCGAGTATTTCGGGTTTTTCATGGTTTTGTCAAAAATAGAATTGATTGCCGGAATCACTTTGCGCGATAAGGATCGCGCTGTTTTCCACCCGCAGAACATCGGCGGATCTTCTAGAGACGGCACGGAGACCGGCGACGCCCGGCCGGGCAGGCGTCCCGGCGAATTGAACCCGGCGTGTGTTATGCGGTCAACATCATTGGCGCGTCCGCGCGCCTCGCCTCCCGACGACGCTCCTTCCCATTCCATTACCCTTACACGGAGCAGCACAGCGATTGCATGAAACGGCAATGATCCCCTCCCCTGCGAGCCAGGAAAGCACGGAAAGCCCGCAAGCCGGGTCCGGCGCCCTGGCCAACATCATCGAACTGGCCCGCCTGTCGCGTCTTACCCTGCTGTATCAGAGTGCCGGCGAGGCCGGCCGGCTGCAGGCGGCTGCGCTGGCCGACGCGGCCAGCGCAGCCGCGGTGGACGGCGATGTCGTCGTGGTCTTCGACGCCGGCAGCGAGTTCCCGGTGCCGGACCTGCTGGCGGGCATCGAGGCCGCGGTGCTGGAGGCGGCCCCGCAGGCGCCGCTGGCGCCGCCGATGGCCGGCCCGGTGGAAGCGCTCGCGTTCTGGCAGCAGGCGCTGGACAGGCAGTTCCTGCTGATCGTCCACCGCTTCGACATTGCGCTGTCCAGGCCGGACCCCGAATTCGACGAGATATTGCTGAAGCTGGTCCATGACCCGCTGGACGTCAGCCTGCTGCTGGTGATGGACGAAGCCGCCGCGCCCTTGCTGCAGCGCCTGAAGGAAGCGCTGCCGGAACTGGGCGAAACCTTCCTGCGCCTGCCCGAGCCTGCGGGCGCGACGCCGGCGGCAGCGCCGGCGCTGCCCGATGCGGCTGTGCCGGAGGCGTCCGCTTTCGCGCCGGACGCGCCGCCGGACACGACGGCGACATTGCCGCCCGCGCCGCCGCGCTTCGGGCCTGCGCCCTTCCTCTTCGACGACCCGGCGGACGAGACGGACGAACTCGCCGCGCAGGCGCCCCCGGTCCACGAGGCCCGGCACGAAGCGCCGCCGGCGGCAGCGCCTCAGCCGGCGGCGGCCGCGCCGCAGCAGGAAAAGGCGGAAGAGCCGCGCCGCAGCCGGCGCTTCTCGTCGCTGCTGGAGCAGGCGCGCATCGCCACCGACACCTTCGATGCGCCGGCCGAGGCCGCGTCCGCACCGCCGGCCCAGTCGCCGCCCGACGACCTGGCCTTCATGACGGCGTCCATCGCCCCGGCGTCCATCCCTCCTCTGCCCACCGCCCCGGCGCCGGACATGACCGCGCCGCAGATCTATCCGGCGGCAGTGCCGCCAGCCTTCGCGCCGCCCGACCCGGTGATGCCCGACGGCAGGGCCGAGCCCACGCTGTCTGCGCTCGCGCTGCCCGCCATGCCGCCTGAAGCCGCCGAACCTGCGCCCGCTGCGCCTGCCGAGCCGGCCGCAGCACGCGTCTACCGCGAGCGCCGCCCGATGCAGGTGGCGGCCTGGATGCAGAAACGCCGCAGCCGCCGCCGGCGCAGCACCGTGGGAATGGCAAGCCGCGTCGCCAGCAGTTCCACGGTGCTGTTCGTCCTGCTGCTGATGGTGGCCGTGCTGGGCTGGCAGATGCCGCAGTTCACGCCGACGGCGGGCGCGTCGGCGCGCGGGCACGCAGCGGCGGCGCCGCAGGCTTCCGTCCAGCGGTCGCATGCGAGTCCGCGCCGCTAGGGCGCCGGCGGTTCCCCATCAGGCTTGCGGGCGGCCCCGGTCACGCGCAATTATCGGCATCAGGCATCAGGCATCAGGCCGCGGCCTTGTGCGGAAACAGGTAGCGCCGCTCCATCAGCGCGGCGACCTCGTCCGCCGGCACCGGGCGCGACACCAGGTAGCCCTGGATCTCGTCGCAGCCCAGCTTCTGCAGCACCTGCAGCTCGGCGGCGGTCTCGACGCCTTCGGCAACCACGCTCATCCCCAGCGCATGGGCCATCGAGACGATGGCCCGGTAGAACACCTCGCCTTCCCGGCCACGCGCCAGCGCGGTCGTGAAGGAACGGTCCACTTTAAGCCCGTCCAGGCGCAGCCGCTGCAATTGCGACAGCGACGCATAGCCGGTGCCGAAATCGTCGACCAGCAGCCGTATGCCCAGCTGCTCCAGCAGCGCCAGGTTGGCGGCAATCTCGTCGGTGTCGGCCATGATGCCGGACTCCGTGACTTCCACTTCCACCAGGCTGGCGTCGATCCGGTGCAGCGCGATCTGTTCGGCGAACATCGGGCCGAGCGATTTTTCGCTGAACTGGCGCGGCGACACGTTGATGGACACCGGCACCAGCCGCAGGTCCTGCGCCTGCCAGGCGGCGATCTGGGCGCAGGCCTTCATGATGACCAGTTCGCCGAGCGCGACGATCATGCCGGTGCGCTCGGCGGTCTCGATGAACTCCAGCGGCGGCACCACGCCCCGCTGCGGATGCTGCCAGCGCACCAGCGCCTCCATGCTCCGCAGTTCGCCGGTCATCGCGTCGACGCGGGGCTGGTAATGAAGCACGAACTCATCCCGCGCAATCGCCGCCCGCAGCGCCTGCTCGCGCTCCAGGCGCAGCAGCAGCCGTTCCGAAAACTCGGCATGGAAGAACAGGAAGCTGCCCCTGGCGCGCGCCTTGGCCTCGTAGAGCGCGATGTCGGCATGCCGCTGAAGCGTGTCGGCGCTGCCGCCGTCCTCGGGGAACATGCTGCCGCCGATCGAGGCCCGCACCGCGTGGCGGCTTCCGTCGGCCAGCTCGATCGGCGCGTCCAGCGCTTCCAGCATCGCGGCGGTGGCCTGCGCCGCCTGCTCCCGGCATCCGGCGGCAGGCATGACGACGGCGAATTCGTCGCCGCCCAGGCGCGCCAGGCAATGCCCGGCCGGCAGCCGTTCCCGCAGCCGCTGCGCGACGGACTGCAGCAGCGCGTCGCCGACGGCCAGGCCCAGCGCATCGTTGATGTCCTTGAAATTGTCGAGGTCGACAAGGAGCAGGCCCAGCCGCTCGCCGCCGGCGCGCGCCGCCGCCAGCGCGTCGGGCAGGTAGCCGGCCAGCCAGTTGCGGTTCGGCAGCCCGGTCAGCTGGTCTTCGTTCGCCAGCCGCGACAGCATCTGCTCCTGCGCCTTCAGGTCCGATATGTCGCGCAGCGTGACGGCCAGCCCGTCCTGCGAGCGCATCAGGCGGCGGTGCAGCCAGCGCGGCTGCAGCGGGCTGCTGTCGGGCGCCTGGAATTCATCCTCGTGATAGCCGGTCTCCATCGCCCCGGCGAACAGCCGTATGACTTCCTGCACGTAGGCGCCGGGGTAGGCGAAGCTGCCGAAGCGCCGGCCAAGCAGCTGGCCGCGGTCCAGGCCGTAGTAGCTGGCGCCGCGCTGGTTGCAGTCGGCCACCTCGAAGTCGACGATGGCGCCGGCGGCGTCGTGGACCGGGCGCACCATGTAGAAGCCCTCGCGCGCGGCGTCCACCGCCATCCGGTAGGTGTTCTTCACTTCTTCCGCCTGCAGCCTGCGCCACAGCAGGCGCGCCGTGATCGCCATGCCGGCCACGCCCAGCAGGGCCAGCAGCGCGGCAACGCCCAGTTTCACCTGCGCGAATCGCGCCTGCATTGCCATCCACGGCGCCATGGCCGACGCGGCGGACAGTCCGGCGACGGCGGTCAGCGGATAGCCGCCGGCAGACGACCGGGCCAGGAAGTGCGGCGGTTCGCCGGCCGCGCCGGCGGCGTCGGGCGCGCAGCCGCCGGCGGGCGGCGACGATGCGCGACCGGCGCCCGCGGCCTGTCCGTCCGCCTGCTGCGCGTGGATGACGCCGGCAGCGCTGCAGGCGAGCAGGAAATCGCCGGGCCGCAGGGCGCGACCGTCCAGCAGCGGCGCCAGGTAGCCGGACTCGACCGACACCAGAACCAGCCCGGCGAAGCCGCCGTCCGCGGCATTGACGCGGCGCGAGAAGACCATGGCGTCGCGGCCGGTGACGCGGCCCCGCAGCGGGCCGCTGATCAGCAGGCCCTGCGTGCCGCCGGCCTTGTGCGCCTTGAAATAATCGCGACCGGAGAGGTCGACGGCGTCGGCCTTGTCCAGCGTCGCATGCAGCACCCGCCCATCGCGGTCGACCAGCAGGATGTAGAGCCGCTCGTCCGGCGGATAGACGCCGGTGCTGACCTGCGGCGCCAGCGCGGCGGCGTCGCAGGCCCGTTCCCACTGGTACTTGAAGCCCAGCGCGATCTGGTCCAGGTGCGACACCGTGCGTTCGAGTTCGCGCGCGTACTGGCGTGAAAGGATGACCGCGTCGCGCTCGGTGGCGGCGCGCAGCGCGGCGTTTTCTTCGGCCAGCATCGACGCCATGATTGCCCACGCGACCGCGCCTGTCAGCAGCACAAGGCAAGGACACAGGAACAGCAGCTTCAGGTTGCCCCGCAGGTAATCGAGGCGACGCGCTAGCATCGCCATGTCTGGGGACGGGCCGGCGCCTTGTTCGAAGCGAGTGGAGAGATAGTCAAGTCGATGGCCCTGTCTTCGTGCCCGGAAAAATGAATTGATGGAGGGTCGAGGAGGCCGAGTCTATTTCCTTTTAGAAATACACTCAGTCATTTCCGGTGCCTGATTTCAGGTTAGTTGGGAGGACGACATCGGTTTCGTCGCATCCGCGCAACGATAGCCGGCGATGGATTCCCTGCCAGCTTTCCAGCCCTTCCTGCCGGCGTTCATGCCAGCAGGCCGGCGACCAGGTCCAGCGGACCGGTTTCGCCGCCGCCGTCGAAGCGCAACGCGGCTTCCACGTGGTCCAGGTGGGCCAGCATCAGCGCGACCGCCGATGCGCTGTCGCCGGCGCGGGCCGCCTTCAGGAAGGCGACATGCTCGTCCGACGAGCAGGCGGCGTCCCGCACCGACTGGTAGAGCATGGTGATGAGCGAGCTACGCGCGACCAGTTCCTGCAGGATCTCGGTCAGCACATGGTTGCCGACGACCTGCGCCAGCAGCACGTGGAAGTCGCCCAGCAGCTGCGAGCGCTGCTTCGGGTCCTGGCTCGCCATCGCGGCGCGCTCGCTGCGTATGTGCTTTTCCAGCCGCGCGTAATCGGCCGGGCGCGCCTTGCCGACGAATTGCGCAGCCAGCGCCGCCTCGATGATGCGGCGCGTGGCGAACACGTCGCGCGCCTCGGCCTCGCTCGGCTGGCTGACGAATGCCCCCTTGTCGGGCACGATATTGATCAGCTTGTCCTTGGAAAGGATCAGCAGCGCGGCCCTGATCTTGGTGCGGCTGACCGAATACACCCGCGACAGCGCCTCTTCCCGCAGCTTGGTGCCGGGCGGCAGCTTGCGCGCCGCAATCGCGGCGGCGATGTCTTCGGCGATGTCGGCCGAACTGCGGGCCGGCAGCTTGCCATCGTCGTCGGGCGGGGTTGTCTTGGGCATGCGCTTGCTGGGCGAAATCCGGTTAAGGTTAAGTGGCGGGGACCGAGCGCCCCGCGCGGCGCTGCCGTCACTATACCAGCCGCGCCGACTCGCCGCATCCATGATGTACACGCTTTTTGTATACAATAATTGCATGCATAGGCTATACTCAAATCCAGATTCGAGCCAGGAGACACCATGATTTCCGGAACAGACACAGCAAACGCGGCAGGCAATCCGGCGGCAGCCGCTGAAACCGGCGCGGCCATCATGCGCAGCGCAGCGCAGCTGGCGCAGCACACCGAGGCGCCGGGCATGATGACCCGCACCTACCTGACCGACGCGCACCACGCCGCCGCCGCCCTGCTCGCGCAGTGGATGACGGAAGCCGGCATGAACGTGCGCCGCGACGCCGCCGGCAATGTCATCGGCCGCTACGAGGGACTGACGCCCAATGCGCCGGCGCTGCTGACCGGCTCGCATTTCGACACCGTGCGCAACGGCGGCTGGTACGACGGCAACCTCGGCATCATCCTGCCGATCGCCTGCATCGCGCGCTGGCACCGCGAGGGCCGGCGCTTCCCGCACGCGATCGAGGTCATCGGTTTCGCCGAAGAGGAAGGCGTGCGCTTCAAGGCCACGCTGCTGGGCAGCCGCGCGATCGCCGGCACCTTCGACTACAGCGTGCTGGAACGGCGCGACGACGCCGGCATCAGCATGCGCGAGGCGATTGCCGCGGCCGGCTTCGATGCGGCCGCGCTGCCCGCCGCCGCCCATGCGCGCGACGCGGTGCTGGCCTTCGTCGAGGTGCATATCGAGCAGGGACCGGTGCTGCTGGACGAAGGCCTGCCGGTGGGCGTGGTCACCGCCATCTCCGGCGCGACCCGCTTCATGGTGCGCGCTACCGGCCTGGCCGGCCATGCCGGCACGGTGCCCATGGGCCTGCGCCGCGACGCCGCGATGACCGCGGCCGAGATCGGCCTGTACATAGAACGCCGCTGTTCCGGCACGCCGGGACTGGTCGGCACCGTCGGCGTGCTCGAGGTGCCCAACGGCGCGGCCAACGTGGTGCCGGGCAATGCGGTGTTCACCATCGACATCCGCGCCGAGCAGGACGCGGTGCGGCAGGCCGCGGTGGCCGACGTGCAGCGCGAGATGCAGGCGATCGCGGCGCGCCGCCAGGTCCATCTCGACATCAACCAGACCCATGACGCCGCCAGCGTGCCCTGCGCGCCCTGGCTGCAGGCGCAGTTTGCCCAGGCCGTCGCCGGGCTGGGCATGCCGCTGCGCCACCTGCCTTCCGGAGCCGGCCACGATGCGATGGCCATCGCCGCGCTGACCGACGTCGCGATGCTGTTCGTCCGCTGCGGCAACGGCGGCATCAGCCACCATCCGGACGAGACCATGACCGCCGGCGACGCGCAGGCGGCGGCCGATGTCTTCAGCCGTTTCGTCGAACATTTCCAGCCGCAGTGAGCTGCCGGCGCCCGACCCCAACCCACTTCATAGAAGGACCAGCATGAGCGAGACCCTAATCGACGGCTTCACCCTTACCGCGGACCAGGTGCTGGCCGTGGCGCGCGACCCTTCCATCAAGGTCGGCCTGGCGCAATCCTCGCGCGACGCGCTGGCGGAAAGCCGCGCCTATATCGAGGCCAACTGGATGCATGACGAAGCGCCGATGATGTACAGCTTCAACACCGGCGTCGGCCTGCTGAAGGACACCCGCATCAGCGTCGACCATATCGCGCTGTTCCAGACCCAGATGATCCGCGCGCATGCCGCCGGCATGGGCGAGCCGTTTTCCGAGGAAATCAGCCGCGCCACCATGCTGCTGCGGGCCAATGCCTTCGCCAGCAATTATTCGGCGCCGCGCGTCGAGGTGGTGGACCGCCTGCTGGCCTTCGTCAATGCCGGCATCCACCCGGTGATGCCGCAGAAGGGTTCGGTCGGCGCGTCCGGCGACCTCGCGCCGCTGGCCTACCTGGCCGCCGCGATTGCCGGATTCGACGAGGCCGAAGTGATGTACCGCGGCCGCCGCATGCCGGCGGCGCAGGCCATCGCCGAGGCCGGCATCGGGCCGGTGAAGTTCGACCTGCAGGCCAAGGACGCGTCGGCGCTGATCAATGGCTGCACGGTCTCGCTGGCGGTGGCCGTGCTGGCCGCGGCCGACGCGCGCGACCTGCTGGCCGACGCCTGCGTGTCGCTGGGGCTGACGCTCGAAGCGATGCGCGCCGAGATGGCCGGCTTCGACGAGCGCATCCACAAGGCGCGCCCGCATCCGGGCCAGATCAAGACCGCGGCCATCGTCAGGAAGCTGCTGGCCGGCTCCACCCGCGCCACGCACGAGGCGCGCGCGGTGCAGTTCCCGGACGAGCTGCGGCGCACCGACATCGCCTATACGCCGCGGATACAGGACGTCTACTCGCTGCGCTGCGCGCCGCAGGTCTACGGCCCGGTGTTCGATGCGCTCGACTATATCGACACCATCGTCGGCAACGAGATCAACGCGGCCACCGACAATCCGCTGATCTTCCCCAAGGACGGCGGCGGCTTCGAGATCATCTCGGGCGGCAATTTCCACGGCCAGTACCTGGCGCAGGCGATGGACCTGCTGGCCATGGTGGTGACCGACCTCGGCAGCATCTGCGAGCGCCGCATCGCGCGCCTGATCGACCCGACGCTGTCATGGGGCCTGCCGCGCAACCTGATGACCGGCATCCGCGGCGTCAACACCGGCTACCCGGTCGTGCAATGCTCGATGAGCGCCTTGGTGATGGAGAACCGCACGCTGTGCACGCCGGGCAGCGTCGACAGCATCCCGTCCAAGGGCAACAGCGAGGACCACATCTCCAACTCGACCTGGTGCGCCCGCAAGGCGGCCACGGTGGTGGCCAACACGCGCTACATCGTCGGCGTCGAGATGCTGCTGGCCGCGCAGGCGCTGACCATGACCGAGTCGCTGCTGCCCGGCGTCGCGCTGGGCGCCGGCACCCAGGCCGCCTACGACGAAGTGCGCCGGCAGATACCGGCGTGCCTGGACGGCGACCGCTGGTTCCACAATGACATCGAGGTCGCGCATTCATTCGTCACGAGCGGCTCGGTGCGCAAGGCGGTGGAACAGAAGGTCGGCAGGTTCGCCTGACCGGTTTTCTTGCCGGGCGAGGCGCTACAGCTCGCGCCCAGCCCGGCGCAGCGTCGCCATCACCGGCTCGGCCATGTACTGCAGCGGCGTCTGCCTGGAGCCTTCGATATAGACCTCCGCCGGCATGCCGGCCTGCAGCTTCATGTCGCCGGCGCCCAGCAGCGATGCGGCATCGGTGACGATGGTCACGCTGAAATACGGCTGGTTGCTGGCGCGGTCGACGAAGCGGTCCGCCGACACGTAGCTGACCCGGCCCTCGACCATCATCGTGCTGCGGTAGCGGAAGGCGGTGAACTTGATGCGGGCCAGCTGGCCGAGATGGATGTGGTTGATCTCCTCGGGCCGCACGCGCGCCTCCAGCGTCAGCTTCGCGTCGTCCGGCACGATTTCGGCGATCGAGTCGCCGGGCCGCAGCACCGCGCCCGGCGAGGTGAACTTCAGGTCCATGATCTCGCCGCTGGCCGGCGCCGTCACGACCTGGCGCGCGGCGGCGTCGTCGGTCTTGCGCGCCTCCTGCTCGATCTCGGTCAAACGCGCCGCGCTGACCTTCATCTGGTCGCTGGCGTTCTGCACGTAGGCATTCTGCAGCGACTTGATGCGCAGGTCGATGTCGCCGCGCCGCTGCCCCACCCGCGCCAGCTCGGAGCGCCGCTCCTCCAGCTTGGACGCATAGTCGGCGACCGTGGCCTCCAGCTGCGAGATCTTTGCCGCCGAGATGAAGTTCTCGCGCAGCAGGCCGCGGTTGACCTCCAGGTCGCGCCGCTGCAGGTCCAGGGAATTGGCGACCTGCTCGATCTGCGCGCGCAGCGCCACCGTCTCGTCGTCGATGCGCTGGCGCTGGCTCTTCATCAGCGCGACCTCGCTTTCCAGCGAGTCGCGGCGGGCGTCGAACAGCGCTTCCTCCTTCTTCAGCGCATCCCGTATGCGTTCGTCCCGCTGCGCCGCCTCCGTCACGTCGGCGGGAAACAGCACGCGCCGTCCGCGCACCTGCTCGCTGTCCAGCCGCGCGATGCCGGCCCGTTCCACCATGGCGCGGTAGGCCAGCCGGTTGCGGTCGGCGTCGACGCCGACGTCGCCCAGCATCAGCACCGGTTCGCCGGCCTTGACCCGCTGGCCATCCCGCACCAGCACCGCGCGCACGATGCCGCCTTCCAGGTGCTGCACCGGGCGACGGTTCAGGTCGACCTTGACAAAGGCCGGCGCCACCACGGCCATCGACAATTCGGCCAGGCTCATCCAGAGGCCCACCGGCACCAGCGCTCCCAGCACGATGGCGATGCCGGCCCGCCCCAGCCGCCGGCCCTGCGCCACGTGGATTGCCGCCGCGCCGCGCGCGTTGACTGCATTGCTCATGTCCGCTCCTTTCATGCTGCCCTGTCCACCGCGGCCTGCGACTGCCGCTGCATTTCCTTCATGACCTCGGCCGCCGGGCCGAAGCGCTTGACGCGGCCACCGTCCATCACCAGGATCTTGTCGACATGCGCGATCAGCGACGGCCGGTGGGTGACGATGATGGTCGTCACGCCCTGGCTGCGCAGGCCGCTGACGGCGCGCGCCAGCGCCACCTCGCCGGCGCCGTCGAGGTTGGAGTTCGGCTCGTCCAGCACCACCAGGCGCGGGTCGCCATACAGTGCGCGGGCCAGCGCGATGCGCTGCCGCTGCCCGGGCGACAGCCGCAGCCCGTGCTCGCCCACCTGGGTGTCGTAGCCCGCGGCCAGGCCGACGATCATCTCGTGCGCATTGGCCCGCACCGCAGCCGCCACCACCGCCTCGGCGTCGACCTGTCCGAGCCGGGCGATGTTTTCCGCCACGGTGCCGTCGAACAGCTCGATGTCCTGCGGCACGTAGCCTATCCACGGCCCCAGGTCCCTGCGCGGCCAGCAGGCGACATCGACGCCGTCGAGCCGCACCGCGCCGGTGCTGGCGGCCCAGACGCCGGTCATCAGCCGCGCCAGCGTCGACTTGCCGGCGGCGCTCGGGCCGATCACGGCAAGCGACTCGCCGGGCGCCAGGCTCAGCGCGATGCTGTACAGGATGGGCTTGTCGGAGCCGGCGGCGCGATACGACAGGTTGTCGACATCGATGCGGCCGGCGGGACCGGGCAGCGCCATCTGCTCGCCGCGCTGCCCGGCCTCGGCCATCAGCCCGCGCAGCCGGCGATAGGCGGCGCGGGCGTCGACCAGCATCCGCCAGCTGCCGACGACCTGTTCGACCGGCTGGATCGCGCGCCCCAGCAGCACCGTGGTGGCGATCATCACGCCGGCCGACGCCTGCTGGCTCAGCACCAGGTAGGCGCCGAGCGCGACCATCAGCATCTGGATCGCCTGGCGCACGAAACGGGTCAGCGCGGCGAACAGCACGCTGCCGCGGCTGGCGCTGGCCTGCATCGCCGTCACCTCGTCCTGCAGCGCGCGCCAGCGCGCCAGCAGCTTGTGCGTCATGCCCAGCGCCTGCAGCACCTCGGCGTTGCGCAGCGAGCTCTCGACATACTGCGACGCGCGCCGGCCGTCCTTCTGCAGGCCCTCGAGCGCGCGCCGGCTGAGCCTGTCGTTGAGCCACGCCAGCGCCAGCATCAGCGCCACCGCGAGCACGGCGCCCATGCCCAGCATCGGATGGCAGGCATAGATGGCAAGCAGGTAGATCGGCGCCCACGGCGCGTCGAACAGCGCGGTCAGGCCGGGCGAGGTGAAGAGGTTCTTCAGCGCGGCGACGTCGCGTATGCCTTCCTGCCCGCCGGCATGCGGCGCGCGCGCCGTGCGCTCGACCACGGTGCAGACCACGGTCGGCGCAAGCCGCTGCTCGACCAGGTTGCCGAGCACCGCCTGCAGGCTGTGCCGCACGAAGTCCAGCAGCAGCATGACGACGAGCGCGCCAGCGGTGCCGGCCAGCAGCACCAGCAGGGTTTCCTGGCTGTTGGTCGGCAGCACCCGGTCGAACACCTGCAGCATGAACAGCGCCGGCGCCAGGTACAGCAGGTTGATGCAGAAGGAAAACAGCCCCAGGTAGCCCAGCAGGGGGCGCAGGTCGGTCCACAGCAGGTTCATCTGGCGCTCCGGTCAGGACAGGATGAAGTCGTCGATCGTCACCAGCAGGTGATTCCCGACGCCGGAGAGCAGGATGGAATCCGCCCCTATCGTCACCAGCGTGTCGGCCCCGGCGTCGGTGATGTGCACCTGGCTGAAGGTCGCCGCCGTGATGCCCAGCCCGGTCAGGTTGAGCAGGTCCTGGCCGCCGACCGGGTTGGCGTCGAAGCCGGTCAGCGTGTCGTGGCCGAAGCCTGGCCCGAACATGAACACGTCGTTGCCGGCGCCGCCGATCAGCGTGTCGTCCCCGCCGCCGCCGATCAGCACGTCGTCGCCGTCCAGCCCGCGCAGCGTGTCGGCGCCGGTGTCGCCGGTCAGCACATTGTTCAGCGCATTGCCGTTCAACGTCCCGGCGCCGCCGCGCTGCGTCAGGTTCTCGACGTTGGCGCCCAGCGTATAGCCGTTGCCGGTCGAGATTACCGTGTCGATGCCGCCGCCGGCGTCCTCATTGACCACGTCGCCGTTGATGTTGACGACATAGGTGTCATTGCCCAGGCCGCCGGTCATGGTGTCGGCGCCGCCCAGCCCGTCCAGCAGGTCGTTGCCGGCGCCGCCGACCAGGAGGTTGGCCAGATTGTTGCCGGTGCCGGCGAAGCTGCCGGCGCCGGTGAAGGTGAGGTTTTCCACATTCACGCCCAGCGCGTACGCGTTCGCGGTGGAGCGGACCAGGTCGATGCCGGCATTGTTCAGTTCCACCACCAGGTCCAGCGTGTTGTCGACCAGGTAGATGTCGTCGCCGCCGCCGCCCGAGAGCCGGTCCGCGCCGCCGCCGCCGTCCAGCGTGTCGTTGCCGGCGCCGCTGGCGATCTCGTTGTCCAGCGCGTTGCCGGTACCGGCGAAGCTGGTCGTGCCGACGTAGCTCAGGTTCTCGACGTCGGCGGAGAGCTGGTACGACGACGCGCTGGCGCGGACCAGGTCGGTGCCGCTGTTGGGCGCCTCGATCACCACGTCGGCGGCATTGTCGACGACGTAGATATCGTTGCCGGCGCCGCCGGTCAGCGTGTCGATGCCGGCCAGCCCGTCCAGCAGGTCATTGCCGGCGCCGCCGGTGATGACGTTGCCGAGCGCGTTGCCGGCGCCGGTGAAGCCGGCGACGCCGGTGTAGGACAGGTTCTCGACATTCGCCCCGAGGATATAGCTGCCCAGCGCGGTCTGGACGGTGTCGCTGCCCTCGCCGGCCAGCTCGGTCACGGTGTCGCCGTTATTGTCGACGACGTAGGTGTCGTTGCCGGCGCCGCCGGCAAGCGTGTCCTGGCCGGCGCCGCCGACCAGCGTGTCATCGCCGCCGCCGCCCGCCAGGCTGTCGTTGCCGCTGCCGCCGGTGATGGTGTTGGCCAGCGCGTTGCCGGTGCCGGCGAAGGCCGCGGCGCCGGTGTACCGCAGGTTCTCCAGCTCGCTGCCCAGCGTGTAGCTGCCCAGGGAGGTTTGCACGGTGTCGATGCCGCCGCCGGCCAGCTCGACGGCGACGTCCAGCGCATTGTCGACGACGTAAGTGTCGTCGCCCGCGCCGCCGGTCATCGTGTCGGCGCCGGCGCCGCCGTCCAGCGTGTCCCGTCCGCCGCCGCCCGACAGCTCATTGTTCAGCGCATTGCCGGTGCCGCTGAAGTTGCCGCTGCCGATGTAGGCCAGGTTCTCCACGTTGTTCCCCAGCGCATAGGCCTGCAGCGTGGTCTGCACCAGGTCCGCGCCCTCGCCGGCGGCTTCGGTCACCGTGTCGCCGGCGCTGTCGACGATATAGGTGTCGTTGCCGACGCCGCCTGCCATTCTGTCGGCGCCGCCGTTGCCGTTCAGGGTGTCGTTGCCCTCGCCGCCCGCGAGGATGTCGGCGCCGTTGCCGCCGTTCAGGATGTCGTCGCCCGCGCCGCCGTCCAGCGCGTCGATGCCGGCGCCGCCGGTGATGACGTTGTTCAGCGCATTGCCGGCGCCGGTGAAGTCGGCATTGCCCAGCCTTTCCAGGTTCTCGGCGTTGGCGCCCAGCGCATAGGCCGCCAGCGTGGTCTGCACGGTGTCGATGCCCTGGCCGGCCAGTTCGGTCACCACGTCGGCGGCGCTGTCGACGACGTAGGTGTCGCCGCCCATGCCGCCGGCCATCGTGTCGTCGCCGGCATTGCCGTTCAGCGTGTCGTCGCCCGCGCCGCCGAAGAGCTTGTCATTGCCCGCGTTGCCGTTGAGGATGTCATTGCCGTTGCCGCCGTCCAGGATGTCGTCGCCGCCGAGGCCGGACAGCGTGTCGTTGCCGTCCAGGCCCATGATCTGGTCGACGCCGCCGGTGCCGGCCAGGACGTCCGCGCCGGCGGTGCCGACGATCAGGTTGGGCTGCACGTTGATGATGAAATTGTCGGTGACGGTCAGCGGCGTGCCCGGCCCGGCGTCGGTGGCGCTGACGCGGATCTCGATGGCGCCGATGAAGTTGTCCGGCGGCGAGCCGGTCACGCGCGCGCCGGTGACCTGTCCGGCGGCATTGGTCGTCATGGCGAAGGACAGTCCCATGCTGGCCAGCGGCTGGCCGTTGGCCAGCGTCGCCGCGTAGACCAGCTGGTTCGACGGCGTCTGCGCATCGGCGAACACGGTCAGCAGCGGCAGGAACAGGTTGATCTGCGTGTGCTCCTTCATGGTGGTGTCGGGCAGGCCGGTCACGGCCTGCTGCTGCACCACGAAGGGCGCGGTGTTGACCTGCGGCGGGAACGCCACGTTCGCGGTCTGCGCGGACACCACGGTCTCGGTGATGCCCAGCCCGTCGACATAGCGCACCTGCACCCGCAGCGCCGAACCCTGCTGGAAGTCGCTGGGGGTATAGCTGGCGCCGGTGGCGCCGGTGATCGGCACCCAGCGCAGCCGGGCGGCGTCCTGCGTCTGCCACTGGTAGGTGAACGGGCCGACGATGCCGTCGCCGTCGAACAGGTCGGCGGTGTTGACCGTCAGCGCCTGGCCGACCACCGGGTCGACGATGGCGGTCGCCGGGTTGCTGTCGCCGAGGATCAGCGGCACGCCGAACGGCACGCCGTTCGGCCCCTGCAGGCTGATCATGCCGTCGGAAAACTGCAGCCGCTCGATATTGCGCACGCGGTCCACGCCGTCGATGCCGACGGCCCCGGTCGGCAGGATGTGGCTGACGGTGTAGAAACCCTGCGCGTCGGGGAATTCGACGATGTAGTTGCCCATCACGTCGCGGTAGCGCGCGACGTCGATGTCGCCGGCGCGGCCGTCGCTGGTGATTTCCCGGACAATCGACGCGCCCGCGCCGCTGCCGGCCAGCCGCACGTGCAGCGCGGCGTCGCCGTCGATGATGTCATTGCCGCCGCGGCCCTCGATGATGTCGCTGCCGCCGCCGCCCAGCATGATGTTGCCGTTCGAGTAGTTGACCCGCGCGCCGGGGAAGAAGCTGCGCAGCCCGTTGATCAGGCTCAGGTTGTTGAGCTCGTTGAAGGTGTCGGCCAGCCGGTTGTCCGTCCCCTGCAGCACGTCGTCGTGGGACGAGCCGCTGACGCCCTCGGTCTCGATGAACACGTCCCGGATCGCGTCGCCGGCCGGGATGTTGGGCGCGGTGATGAACTCCTTGCGGTTCATGTCGACGCTGACGCCCTGCGTCTCGTCCTGGTAGACCGCCCAGTCGTATCCCAGCTTGCCCTCGAAGCGGTCGAAGCCGCCCAGGCCGGTCATGATGTCGTCGCCGCTGAAGCCCTGCATGCGGTCGCCTTCGGTGCCGCCGATCAACACGTCGTTGCCGCCGAACAACGGCACCTGGCCGGTCGGCGCGGCGCTGTCGCCGACCAGCAGGTCGCCGCCGGCCCCGCCCTCGATCCAGTCGTCGCCTTCGTTGCCCTGCACTTCGTCGTCGCCCTCGCCGGCCAGGATGATGTCGTTGCCCAGGCCGCCGGCGACGACGTCGATGCCCTTTCCGCCGTCGATCAGGTCGTTGCCGTCGCCGCCGAAGACGATGTCGTCGCCGATGCCGGCGCGGATCGTGTCATTGCCTTCGTCGCCGTGGATGGTGTCGTTGCCGGCGGAGTCCGAAATGAAGTCGTTGCCGGTGCCGCCGTACAGGAAGTCGTTGCCGTTGCCGCCGTCGATGATGTCGTCGCCGCCGTCGCCATACACCGTGTCGTCGTCCGCCTGCCCCGCCAGCAGCCGGTCGTTGCCGGCCGTGCCGCCGAGCACGATGGTGTTGCCGAGGAAGTTGTCGTCGCCGATGAAGCGCACCGTGCCGTCGGCCATCACATCGACCAGCAGCTTGCCGGTCTCGGGGTTGCGCAGCCAGGTCGACGGGTCGTTCGGATTGATGCGGCCGGCTTCCACCACGTATTCGGGCGTCAGGAAAATGCTGGCGCTCAGGTGATGCGTGCCGGTGTTGCGCATGATCAGGTCGGCGAAGGAATTGCCTTCCACTTCGGTGCCCCAGTGCGTGCCTTCCAGCCGCGGCAGGTAGTACAGCCGGTCGCCGTCCTGCAGGCTCTCGAGCTGGGTCTCGAAGATGAAATTGAACGTGGAGCCGAGCAGGCCGCCGAACAGGCTCTGCTTCTCGGCCAGGCCGCCTATCCAGAGGTCGACCGCGTCCACCCCGGTGACCGAGCCGGTGCCCCATTGCGGATGCGGGCTGTCCGGCTGGTTGGCATAGGCGCCGGCGCTGTGGATGAAGTCGTACGCATCCTGGCTGAAGCCGGCGCTGCCGGGCGTGGCGCTGCCGTGCGTGACCAGGTCGAGCGCCGCGCTGCGCTTGTCGGCGAGCGTGGCCGCGCCGGCGATGCTGGCATGGGCGCCATAGGCGGCGATGAAGTTCACCAGCGACGCCGGGTGCTTCAGGAACTGCCCGAACTCTTCCCAGTTGTCGTAGGGCTTGAGCGCGGTGTCCTGGGTCTGGCTGTAGAGCTGGTTGCGCAGCAGGTTCAGCGACGGCACGCCGGTTTCGCGGCCGCGCGCGATGTTGAGCGCGGCCAGGTCCAGCGGCAGGCCCAGCAGGTTGTTGCGCAGCGTGCCCGTGACGAATTCGTCGATCTCGTTGCCGACCTGGTTGACCGAGCCCAGCACGATCTCGCCGGCGGCGTCGGCGCCGGCCGCGGCATACGCGAGCGGATTGGTGAAGGCGTCGATCAGGCCCATTTCGCTGAGCACCGGCCGGCCATGCGCATCCAGCACCGGCGTGCCGTCGGCGGCCAGTTCATAGCGGGTGAAGGTTTCATTGAGCATCGAATGCCCGAAGCGGTAGACCGCGTGGGCGAACTCGGCCGTCACCGCCGGGTCGAGGTGGATGTCGCTGTTGCCGAACGCGTGGATGGTCGGCGCGACCTTCCTTGCGAATTCCTCGAACACCAGGTGCTGGTACTGGGTCTCGGTGCCGAACTTGGCGACCTGGAACAGCCGCTCGCCGTTCCACTCGTTCTCGGCGATGCCGTCGGCCAGGTTGGCGCCGGCCACCACCCAGTTGCTGGCGAAGGCCGTGTCGCCGTTGGCCAGCTCGGCGCGGATCAGCGCCTTGGTCTGCTCGATCAGGCGGTTGTGCTCGGAGTGGAAGACTTCGTGGACCGCGGTCAGTCCCATGTTCTCGTTGGCGCGGCCGTCGCCGGCGATGTAATGCGCATCCAGCAGCTCGTTGTCGTATGCGCCGGCGGCCACCGGGCCGCCCGCCGCCAGGTCGGCGTCGGCCACCAGGTGCGTGCCGACCGCGCCCGGTTCGGTGGGCGCGGCGCCGTGCGCGATGTCATTCAGGAACGCATGGCCGGTGCGCACCGCGTCGGCCAGGGACACCGGACTGGCGGGGGTGCCGGACACCAGCACGTCGTCGGCGGTGCCGGCGCGCTGGTCCGCGCCGCGCATCACGACCTGCGCCATGCCGGTCACCGGGTGCGGGATGAAGTTGCCGTAGGCGTCGGTCGCCAGCAGCGGCACATTGTGCACGTCCTCGTCGGAAAGGCGGATGCCCAGCTTGAGCGCATTGGACTTGACGTCGGCCCAGGTCGCCATGTGATGGCTGCCGTCCGGGGCGACATGGTCGAGCAGCCGGCCCGTCGCGTGGATGCGGCCGTCCGCGCCGGTCGCATATTCGCGCAGGAACACCTGGTGCGACGGGTGCGACGAGTAGGTCTGGTTCTGGTCGACGAAGGGCGTGACCGAGTTCGTGCCCTCGTGCAGGTCGTCGCTGGTGCCCAGTATGCCGTCGGCGCCGGGCTGGTTGGTGGCGCGCGTGAGCACCATGAAATTGGTCGGGCTGCCGGCGACATAGAGCGGGTCGTCCGGCATGAGCGGGATGAAGACCGTGCCGCTGCCGCCCTTGTTGACCAGGTCCACCCCGTGGTCGAAGAACTGGCCGAAGTAGGCCATCCAGGTGTTGAACGGCGCCGACAGGCCGTTGTCCGGGGTGACATTGTTGATGAACAGGCTGGCGTCGCTGCCGGCCGGCGTGTTCGCGTTGACCAGCAGGTCGTCGGCGGTGCCGAGCACGCCGTCCGCGCCCGGCAGGCTGTGCTGGTAGCCGGTGCCCAGCGCATCGCTGGCCGTGGCGGCCGCCTGCACCGCCGCCGCATTGCCGCTGCTCTGGTCGGCGATCAGGTTGCTGATGGTGCGCGGCGCCGAGTCGATCACCAGGCCGGTCGACGACGCATACGACGTGCCGGCCTCGGCCTGGTTGAACACCGGCTCGCCCACCCGTGGAAACAGGCCGTCGGCCGCGCCATAGTCGACCTGCCCCGGCACGATGCTGTTGTTCTCGCCGTTGACCTGGCGCAGGCCGAAGGAAAGATGGGTGTTGACCGGGGGTTGGCCGGCCTCGGCCATCCTGATCTGGGTCAGGATGAAATCGAGGTCCGACCTGATGAATGTTGCCATTGCAGCTCTCCCATGCAGTTCAAGAATGATGGCCGGCCGTGGCCAAAAACATTGCTTATTTCGCAATACCGTGACATCAGCATATTGGGTTTACTTGCGGAACGGAGGCGCCTGCACGGGGCTGGAAGCTTGCGTAGTAGAACTCCTACCTCAAAAGTAGGACTTTCCTCAAAAGCCCGAAAAATTATCTTTGCGAATGTTTACTTTAAGTAAGTATCGTTAATTTTAAGTATTAAAAATAATTGGCGACAATATTGCTTTTCACCCCAAAAAACCGTAATACTAATAACAAAATAACCATAAAAATATTGGTTCCATAAACCGGCATTTTTTAGGATCATTAATGCAAACCGTTTTGGATTCACCCGTCCTTTATCGCCTTCCGCCGGAAAACTGCTTCTCCTGCATCCAATGCAATACGGGCGCATTCGGTCTGCTGATCGACATGCGGCGACGAGATACGACCTCCTGATTTGCCCAGCACGTTCCAACCTGTTGAAAACATGGAATTTCCGGAGAAAAATAATGACAATTCGCGTACTGATCGCCGAGGACCACCAACTGCTGCGCAAGGGCCTGCATTCGATGATTTCCGCAATGCCCAATTACGAAGTCGTTGGAGAAGCAGGCGATGGGAGAGAAGCGATAAGAGAAGCGGCGATATTGCATCCCGATCTGGTCCTGATGGATCTGTCCATGCCGGGCATTACCGGATTCGAGGCGCTGGTCCAGATCAAGAGGCGGTCTCCCGAGGTGCGCAGCGTTATTCTCACCGGCTATGACAACGAGGAGTTCATCCGCGAAGCGCTGCGCGTCGGCGCCGACGGCTATGTGCTCAAGGGCGCGTCGTTCGAGGAGTTTGCCTTCGCGCTGCAGCTGGTGGTGCGCGGCAAGAAATTCATCTGCAACCAGGTGTCGATGCAGATGCTGGACAATTACCTGCAGGGAGATGCGGCGCCCGCCCAGAAAAGCGAATGGGACATGCTGACGGAACGCGAACGCAACATCATGAAGCTGATCGGCGAAGGCTATACGAACCGCGCGGCCGGCGAATTCCTCTGCATCAGTTCCAAGACCGTTGAAAAGCACCGCGCCAGCCTGATGCGCAAGCTCGGCCTGCGCAACGCAGCCGAACTCGTCGTCAAGGCCATGGAAATGGGCCTGGTCGAGCGGCCGGCGCGGCGCGCGCCGCCACCGCCCGCCGTGGCCAGGGACGCGTCGTACACGCTGCCGGCCATGGACCTTTCGGTCATGGCGGACTTTCAGGATCTCCCGGGCATGGCCGGCCTGCATGCCGACGCCGCCTGCCAGGCCGGCTGACGCAGGCAGCAGCGCCGCGGGTGGCGCTGCGACATCCCACCGGCCATGTCGGCGATAGAACCCAGGCGCAGCACGGGCGCAGCGGCGGCAGGAAAAGCCGCCTTCGCCTGCGCGGCCATCGCGCTGCTTTCCGCATTGGGCATTTTCCTCCATAGCAGCGCGATGTCCTTCGAAACCACGCGCCAGATGGAACGCAGCATGGCCTCGCTGACGGCATTCCAGCGGCTGGCGATGGACGCGATCCGCGCCGAAGTGGCCGGGCTGCATTACCTGGCCGACGGGCGCACGGAATACCTGGCCGAGGCGCGCAGCGCCCTGGCGGCGATGCAGTCGACGCTGGACGCCGCCGGCGCCGGCGCGCTCCATGACGACCCGCACCAGCAGCACCTGGACGCCGTGGGCGACATGGGCGACATCATCGCCGGCTACCTGGCGCTGGCGCGCGCCCGTCCCGGCGGCATGCAGGGCGCGGCGACGCTTCCGTCGGGCCTGCGCCAGATGGCTGCCGACATGGTCGCCAGCGAGCTCGCCGGCCTGGCCGAGCTGCGCAGGAAACACGCGGCATGGGAGCGCAGGGCCTACCTGGGCCTGGGCGCCGCTGTCGCCATCCTCGCCACCAGCCTGCTGTTCATGGCGGGCTCGTGGCGCCAGGCGCGCGCACTGCCGCACTTGCAGGAGCGCGAACGCGCGGCGGAACTGGAGAGCGCCAACCGGCTGCTGACGGCCGAGAACGACGAGCGCCTGCGCGCCCAGGAGGCGCTGGCCGCGTCGCGCGAGGCATTGCGCAAGCTGTATGCCCGGCAGGAATCCGTGCGCGAGCAGGAGCGCAAGCACATGGCGAGAGAGGTGCACGACGGCCTCGGGCAGGACCTGTATGCATTGAAGATCGCCATCGCACAGCTCGACCGGCATGCCGGCAAGCGCAACGCGCCGCTGCAGCAGGGCATTGCGCAGGCGCTGGCGCAGATGGACGGGCTGATCGCCAGCGTGCGCGCGGTGATCTATCACCTGCGTCCCGAAGTGCTGGACCTCGGGCTGATACCGGCGGCGCGCTGGCAGGTCCGCGAATTCGAGAAGCGCTCGGGCATCCGCTGCAACTTCACCTGCGCCGCGACGCACTGTGCGCTGCCCGAAGACACCGCCATGGCGCTGTTCCGGATACTGCAGGAAGCCCTGACCAATGCAATGCGCCATGCCGGGGCGACGGAAGTCAGCGTCACCATCTCCAGGGCGCCGAACGCGCTCATCCTGCGCATCGCCGACAACGGCCGCGGCTTTACGCCCTGCGCCGAAACCGGCGAAAGCGGCCTCGGGCTGTCGGGCATGCGGGAACGGGCGCTGGGCGTCGGCGGCGACTTCAATCTCGCCAGCGCGCCCGGCCGCGGCACCGCGCTGACCGTGAGCGTGCCGCTGGACCCGGCCTGAGCGCGCCGCCTTTTTCACGCTCCCATTTCTTCTGGGAAAAGCGGCCGGGCGGTGTCTCCCTACTTCCCGCGTAGGGTTGTTCCTACTTATCCAATTTACAACGTTTTGCTGGTCCCGCACCGGTTTCCCAGCGCCTAAGATCATTCCGTGCCGACCGTTTTCCGGCAGCCGGACGTTCCGGTTCGCCAGGCAGCGAACGGACGCGTGCGCCCAGGCAAACCCAGACTCTGTGAAGGACAAGCAATGGAAAACCCGATGTTCTCTGGCCGCCGGCTGACCCGGCGGCAGCTGCTCGCGCAGGGCGCGACCCTGACGGCAGGCGCGGCGGCGGCCGCGGTCGCGCCTGCCGCCCGGGCCGCCGTGACCGCCGTGACCCCCACCCCCGTCAAGCCGTCGAGTCCCGCCACCACGCCGTTCGTCGAGCCGCTGCCGGTCTACCTGCCCAAGCAGCCGGTCTCCGGCAGCCTTTACCCGGCGCCGGCCAACACGCCAGGCGCAGGCGAATGCGGCCGGCCCGACCACCAGCGCTGGGCCAATTTCGCGCCGGCGAAGTTTTATGAGCTGCGGGTCAAGCCCGCGCGGCATTCCTTCCATCCCGAGCTGCCCGAGCAGGATGTCTGGGGCTACGACGGGATGATGCCTGGCCCTACTTTCGTCGCCCGCTACGGCGAGCCGGTGCTGGTGCGCATCCACAATGAGCTGCCGGCCAACCATGTCGGCTACGGTTCGCCGGAAATCTCGACGCACCTGCACAACCTGCACTGCGGCTCCGAAAGCGATGGGTTCACCGGCGACTACTACAGCGCCACCAAGTACGGGCCGACGATGACCGGTCCCGGCGCGTACAAGGACCATCTCTATTCCAACTGCTATGCCGGCTACGACAGCAGCAGCAGCACCGACGGCGATTCCCGCGAGGCGCTGGGCACACTGTGGTACCACGACCACCGGCTCGACTACACCGCGCAGAATGTCTACCGCGGACTGAGCGGCTTCTACCTGCTGTTCGACGAGCTCGATTCGGGCGACGAGAACGATCCCAACCCGGCCGCGCTGCGGCTGCCTTCCGGCGTCGGGAAATACGACATCCCGCTGGTGTTCCAGGACAAGCAGTTCGACTCCGGCGGCTACCTGGCGTTCGACCAGTTCGAGACCGACGGCATCCTCGGCGACAAGTTCTGCGTCAACGGCAAGATACAGCCCTACTTCAAGGTCGAGCCGCGCAAGTACCGTTTCCGCCTGCTCGATGGCGGGCCGTCGCGGTTCTACGAGTTCTACCTGACCTTCCGCGGCGCGGACCAGATGTTCACCTACATCGCCAACGACGGCAACCTGCTGCCCAAGCCGCTGATGATGTCCAAGATCCGGCTGGGCGTGGCCGAACGGGCCGACATCATCATCGACTTTTCCAAGTACGCCGGCGGCACGCTGTATCTCGAAAACCGGCTGGAACAGGTCAATGGCAGGGGACCGACCGGCAACATCCTGAAGCCGGGCACGCAGTTGCTGCGCTTCGATGTCGCCACGACCAGGACCGGCCCGGACAACAGCCGCATTCCCAGCAAGCTGCGCGAACTGCCGCCGGTCGACCTGTCCGAAGTCGTCGCCACCCGCACCTTCATCTTCGACCGCAGCAATGGCGGCTGGACGGTCAACGGCAAGCTGTTCGACGTCAGCAAGGCGACGGTCAAGCCCAAGCGCGGCACGGCCGAGATCTGGATCCTCAAGGTGAACGGCGACTGGAGCCACCCGGTGCATATCCACTTCGAGGAAGGCCGCATCCTCAAGCGCAATGGCGTGGCGCCGCCGCCGCATGAACAGGGGCGCAAGGACGTCTACGTGCTGGGGAATAACGAGGAACTGCGCGTCTTCCTGCGTTTCCGCGACTACGTCGGCAAGTACATGATGCATTGCCATAACCTGATCCACGAAGACCACGCGATGATGATCCGCTTCGACATCGAAGACTGAACCCGCGGGCACACAGGAGAACACGGATGAACAGCAAGCGATTGTTCCTCAAGGGCGGCCTGGTGGCGGCGCCCGCGCTGGCCCTGACGGCGGCGCTCAAACCCGCGCCCGCCGGCGCCGCGGTCTATTTTCCCAACACGGTGCTGCAGACGCACGACGGCCGCAAGGTGCGCTTCTATGACGACCTGCTGAAGGGAAAACTGGTCGTCATCAACATGATGTATACGGTCTGCACCGGCGTCTGCCCGGCCAACACGGCCAGCCTGAAGGCGGTGCAGCAGGCGCTCGGGCCGCGTGTCGGGCGCGACATCTTCATGTATTCGCTGTCGCTGCGGCCCGAGTTCGACTCGCCCGAGGCGCTGCGCGACTATGTGCGGCAGTACGACATCGGGCCCGGCTGGACCTTCCTGACCGGCGCGCCGCAGGACATGGAGGTGCTGCGGCGCAAGCTGGGTTTCTACGACAGCGACCCGGTGGCGGACGCCGACATTTCCAACCATACCGGCGTGGTCCGCATCGGCAACCTGCCGGCCGAGCGCTGGTGCATGGTGCCGGCCCAGAGTTCAACCAGCCAGATCGTCACCAGCATCCTCGGTGCGGCCTGAAGGACCGTAGCGCGATGCCGGTGCGGGCGCCGGTGTGTCAGCCTGTCGCGCCCGGTGTCGGAAATATTGACATTCATACAATTAATTCCGCATGGAAAAGGCACAAGTACTTGTTTTTTTGAAACATTTTTTACTGGCATGTTTTCTGCTAGAACTAATTGCAGCAAGGAAAACAAGCGAGAAAAAATGATCGCTTCCCTGGCGTCCGGTTTCAATGGCCGTCCAGGGAAGCGGTATCAAGGGAATGCGTGCTGATTAACCTTTTTAACGGCGGAACGATGAACCGATACCTGAAATCCATGCTGTGCACCGCTGCGCTTGCAGCCTTCTCGGCGCCGGCGGCGGCCGACACCATCACCTTTGCCGGCGCCGGCACGACCATAGGCAACGGCGCGCCGGCCCAACGGGTCGACGTCAGCGCCGAGGCGATCTTCGACATCAGCGGCGACCTGCTGACCGTCACGCTGCGCAACACGTCCGGCCCGAACAACAAGACGGATACCGCAAAAAACACGCTGACCGGCGTGTTCTGGGACTTGTCGGGCGACCCCAGGCTGACCACGGTATCCGCGCAACTGGCAAGCGGATCGAGCATCTACAATCCCGGGGTATGCAGCAGTACCTGCGACGGCGCGACGGACCTGAGCGGCGAATTCGGCTACCAGGAGCGGGACTTCGCCGGCGAAGCCGACCGCGGTATCGCCAGCGCGAATTACCTGCAGACCGGGCTGCAGGGCAACATCGGCAATTTCAACAACAATGGCGCGGGACCCAACCTAGACGACCCGCGGAACATCAACGGGATCAACTTCGGCATCATCAGCAACGCCGCCGGCTTCAACCCCAACGAGGCATTGGGCGACGTGCCGCTGGTGCAGGACGCGGCGGTCTTCACGCTCAGGGGCGTGAACGGCCTGACGATCGCCGACATCGCCCATGTCAGCTTCCAGTTCGGCACCATCGAAAGCGACTTCAACCTGCCGGCGAACCAGGTGCCGGAACCGCTGACGGGCGCCCTGCTGGGCGTGGGCCTGCTGGGGATGGCGGCCGTCCGCCGCCGCCGCGCGTAGGCAGGCGCCGGGGCGCCCCTGCTCAGGCCGTCACCGCATCCGCCAGCCGGAAGCCGCCGATGCGGATGATCTGCTCGATGCACGTCGCCGCTTCCACGTCGCGGTCGTTTTCAAGGCGATCGGCGAATGCCCGCAGGATGCTGTGGCGGTCGTGGCCCTTGACCGCGATGACGAAGGGGAAGCCGAACTTCTCGTTGTAGCGCCGGTTCAGGTCCTGCATCCGCTCGAATTCCTCGACGCTGCACTGGTCCAGCCCCGCGCCCTTCTGCTCGCGGGTCGACTCGTCGGTCAGCTCGCCGCGCACCGCCGCCTTGCCGGCCAGCTCCGGGTGAACGCGGATCAGCTGCAGCCGCTCGTCCTCGCTGGCCGAACGCACCGCGTCCGCCATCGCGGCATGCAGTTCCCCGACGCTGCCGAACGGCCGGCGCGCAGCGGCGCGCTCGGCGACCCACGGCGAATGCTCGAAGATGGCGCCCAGCCGGGCGGTGAAGTCGGCGGCCGGCATCGCGTTCAGCTCGGCCAGTGTGATGGTGGCGCTCATGCCTGTGCCTCATAGGGATGGGTTGCGATCCAGTGCTCGGCCACGTCGATGCGGCGGCAGATCCAGACCTGTTCGTGCGACTGCACGTAATCGAGAAAACGCTGCAGCGCGCGGAAGCGGCCGGGACGGCCCAGCAGCCGGCAATGCATGCCGACCGACAGCATCTTCGGCCTGTCCTGGCCTTCCGGGTCGCCCTCCGCGTACAGCACGTCGAAGCTGTCCTTCAGGTACTGGTAGAACTGCTCGCCGGTGTTGAAGCCCTGCGGCGTGGCGAAGCGCATGTCGTTGGCGTCCAGCGTGTAGGGCACCACCAGGTGCGGCCGTTCGGCGCCGCCGCCGACCTTGACCTCGGTCCAGAACGGCAGGTCGTCGCCGTAGTAGTCGGCGTCGTAGACGAAGCCGCCGTGCTCGACCACGAGGCGGCGCGTGTTGGGCGAATCGCGGCCGGTGTACCAGCCCAGCGGCGCGCTGCCGGTCAGCTCGCGCAGGATGGCCACCGCCTCCCGCATGTGCCGCCGCTCGGTTTCCTCGTCGATGTGCTGGTAGTGTATCCAGCGCAGGCCGTGGCAGGCGATCTCGTGGCCGAGCTCCTCGAACGCGCTGGTCAGTTCGGGATGGCGCTTCAGCGCCATGGCGACCCCGAACACGGTCAGCGGCAGGCCGCGCGACTCGAACTCGCGCAGGATGCGCCAGACCCCGGCGCGCGAGCCGTACTCGTAGATGGACTCCATCGACATGTGGCGCGCCGGGTAGGACGCCGCGCCGACGATCTCGGACAGGAACTGCTCCGACCCCGCGTCGCCATGCAGCACGTTGTTCTCGCCGCCCTCCTCGTAGTTCAGCACGAACTGGACGGCGATGCGGGCGCCGCCGGGCCAGCGGGCATGGGGAAGGTCGCGCCCGTATCCGATCAGGTCGCGTGGGTAGGCTTCATGTCTAGGCATAGGTTCTCAGGCTCAGGTTGGTCATTCGGACCCGTGGGTATTGTCGCGCGCGGCGGCATGCGCTTCCTCGCTGGACGCCAGTCCGTTGAAGAACAGGTTCAGCAGCACCGCCGAGATGGCGGCCAGCAGGATGCCGCTGTGCAGCAGCGAGGACAGCGACTTGGGCATGTGCTGCGCATACTGCTCGGCCACCAGCGGCAGCATGCCGAAGCCGATCGACAGCGCGACGATGAACTGGTTATAGCGGTTGTGCTTGTAGTCGACGCCGGACAGGATGCGGATGCCGGTGGCCGCGACCATGCCGAACATCACGAGGCCGGCGCCGCCGAGCACGAACTGCGGCACCGCTTCGGCGGCCTGCGCGATCTTGGGCAGCACGCCCATCACCACCAGGATCACCCCGGCGGCCACGCACACCCAGCGGCTCTTGACGCCTGTGACGCCGACCAGGCCGACGTTCTGGGAAAACGAGGTGTACGGAAAGGTGTTGAAGATGCCGCCGATGATGGTGCCCAGGCCGTCGACCCGCAAGCCGCGGCTGATGTCGTCCTGGCGGATCGGCTTGCCAACCATTTCGCCCAGCGCGAGGAACATGCCGGTCGACTCGATCATCACCACCAGCATCACCATGGTCATGGTCAGGATGGCGACGACGTCGAAGGTCGGCAGGCCGAACTGGAAGGGCGTGACCAGCGCGAAGGTCTTGGCCGCGGCCACCTTGGCGAAGCTGACCTTGCCCAGCGCATAGGCAAGCACGGTGCCGGCGACGATGCCGGACAGCACCGCGATGTTGGCGAGGAAACCGCGGCCGTACTTGGCCATCAGCAGGATCACGACCAGCACGAACAGCGCGATGCCGAGGTTGTCCAGCGCCGCATAGGCCGGGTTGGCGATCATCGGGGCCGGGCCGGCGGGCAGCGCCGCGCCGGCGGCCTTTGCCGCCTCGACCGTGGCGGCAAAGGCCGGGTCGGGTATCTTCGCCATGTTGGGCGGGCCGCCGACCGCCCAGTTGACGCCGACCCGCATCAGCGAGATGCCGATCACCGCGATCACGCTGCCGGTGACCACCGGCGGGAACAGCCGCAGGATGCGGCTGACGAAGGGCGCGAGCAGCAGCGAGATCACGCCGGCGCCGATGACGGCGCCGAAGATGCCTGTTACGCCCAGCGTCGGGTCGTTCGCCATGGCCAGCATCGGGCTGACCGATGCGAAGGTCACGCCCATCATCACTGGCAGCCGGATGCCGAAGAGGCGGCCCAGGCCCAGCGACTGGATGATGGTGACCAGGCCGCAGCAGAACAGGTCGGCGCTGATCAGCGCCGCCACCTGCTCGGGCGGCAGCTTGAGCGCGCGGCCGACGATCAGCGGCACGGCGATCGCGCCTGCATACATGACCAGCACATGCTGCAGGCCCAGCGTGACCAGCTTGCCGGCGGGCAGGCGTTCGTCGACGGCCGACGGGGAAGCGTCGATGTCGACGGCGGGCGCGGCCGCCGGCGGCATCGCGCCGGGCTGCCCGGCGCGCGGGCTTTCGGGTATTGCGGAAGTGGCTTGTGATATGGACATGCTTGTCTCCGGTTTCCTGTAAGGACGGGTTATGTCTTGTTATTTTGTTGTGCGACGGGGTTGGTGATGGGTGCTGCGCCGGCTCAGGTCTGCCCGGCCTTGCCGAGCGCCGCCCGCAGGTCGAAGCGGCGTTCGCCGCCGCTGAGCATCCGGCATGCGCATTGTTCGAGGTGGCGCGCCATCGCCTTCTGCGCCTGCGCGTCGTCCTTGCGTTCCAGCGCGTCGACCACGGCCAGGTGCTCGTCGAACGAACAGGGCTGCTGGCCGCCGGCCTTGTCGGCATCCGAGATCAGCAGGGTCGTGCGCGAGACCAGGCGGCGCAGGATGTCGACCACCAGCGCATTGCCGCCGAGGCGGGCCAGCGCGATGTGGAAGTCGGCCGACAGCCGTATCCACAAGGGCCGGTTGCCCTGCATGTAGGCGTCGCGCTCGCGCCCTATCATGTCGCGCAGCGTGGCAAAGTCTTCCGGGCCGGCCTGCCGCGCGAGCTTCTGCACCACGCTCTGCTCCAGCGTCTGGCGCAGGTCGAACATGTCCTGCGCTTCCTCGGCGCCGGGGCTGGCGATATAGGCGCCGCGGTTCGGCTCGATGTCGACCAGGCCGTCGGCGGCCAGCCGCGCCAGCACTTTGCGCACATGGTGGCGCGCCAGCCCGTAGATCTCGCCCAGCGTCTGCTCCGCCATCTTGGTGCCGGCCGGCAGCCGGTGCTCCATGATGGCGTCGTAGACCTCCAGGTACATGCGCTCGTCGTTTGCCGGCTCGGCCTGTGGCGGATTCGACGGGGCGGAAGCAGTGACCAGCCGGGGACGTGTACTCATGCTGCCCTGTTGAATTGAGTGAGGATGATGAAACGATGTTGACGAGGATGCCAACCGAGGCTAGGATTGTCAACAATTTATTTCGTATTTTGTCCAACCCCCCGCCGGTGGCATGCAGTCTCAGCCGAGATACGTCCACCCAGCGATGCCTGGCACCATGCACTGCTGAATGCCGTTCAGGTTCCGGAAGCATCTCCCCTCGTCGCAACATCCCTTTTTCAGTGGAGTATCAATGAGCCGCTTGACGACACACGTCCTCGACACTGCCCACGGCAGGCCGGGACAGAATATCCAGATTTCTCTCTACAAAATTGTTGACAATAATCGCCAGCATTTGTTGTCAACGAAGACTAATAACGATGGACGCTGCGATGCGCCCCTGCTGGAGGGCGATGCCTTCCAGCCCGGCGTCTACGAACTCGACTTCAGCCTCGGCGCCTATTTCGCCGGACTCGGTCTGGCGCTGCCGCAGCCGAACTTCCTCGACGTGGTGACGCTGCGCTTCGGCGTGGCCGATGCCGGCAAGCATTACCATGTGCCGCTGGTCGCCAGCCCATGGAGCTACTCAACCTACCGCGGCAGCTAAGGCCGCAAGAACAAGCAAGGGGACACAAGGATGGAAGCTTATCTGCTCGAATGGGCCAACCTGCTGCTGCGCTGGCTGCACGTGATCGTCGCCATCGCCTATATCGGATCGTCGTTCTATTTCGTCTGGCTCGACAACAGCCTGCGCCCGCCGGTCGACGAGGCGCTCAAGGCCAAGGGCGTCGGCGGCGAACTATGGGCAGTGCATGCCGGCGCCTTCTACAATCCGCAGAAATACGTGCTGGCGCCGCCGCACCTGCCCAAGGACCTGCACTGGTTCTACTGGGAAGCGTACAGCACCTGGCTGTCGGGCTTCGGCCTGTTCTCGGTGCTCTACCTGTTCAATCCCAAGGTCTTCCTGATCGACAAAAATGTCGCCGACATCACGCCCACGGTGGCGGTGCTGGCCGCGCTCGGCTTCCTGGTCGGCGGCTGGGTGATCTACCACCTGCTGTGCAAGGCGCTGGAAAAGCAGGAGAAGCTGCTGGCCTTCCTGGTGGCCGTGTATGTCGGCGTGATCGCCTGGGGCGCCTGCCACGTGTTCTCGGGCCGCGCGGCCTTCCTGATCACCGGCGCGACGCTGGCCACCATCATCGCGGCCAACGTGTTCTTCGTCATCATCCCGAACCAGCGCAAGATGGTGGCGTCGATGAAGGCCAAGGAGCCGGTCAATCCGCTGCTGTCGCAGCGCAGCAAGCACCGCAGCATGCACAACAGCTATGTCACGCTGCCGGTCATCTTCGGGATGATCTCCAACCACTACAGCCTGACCTACAGCGCCCCGCACAACTGGGTGGTGCTGATCGCCATCATGGCCGCCGGCGCGCTGATCCGCCACTTCTACATCCAGCGCCACAAGCAGCGCGGCAACCCGGCCTACCCGGCCGCGGCCATCGCGATCCTGGCCGGCGTGGTGTTCTGGCTCGCGCCCGCGGCGCCGGTCGCCGGCGCCGCCGACAAGGCAGCCGCGGCGGTGGATATCGGCCAGGTGCAGAAGATCGTCGAGGCGCGCTGCGTGCAATGCCATGCGGCCAAGCCCAGCCTGATGCCGACGCCGGCCAAGGGCATCCTGCTGGAAAGCCCGGACCAGATCCGCGGCCATGCGCAGGCGGTCTACCAGCAGGTGGTGGTGACCAAGGCGATGCCGCTGGGGAATATGACCAACATCACCGACGATGAGCGGGCGGTGATCGGTAAGTGGTTTGAGGCTGGCGCAAAGTAAAACGCGTCTTGTCCTCACAGGGCGGCGCCGGCGACGGCGCCGTTTTTTTTCGCCTGCCTGCTGCGCAGTCCAAATGACGGCCGATCAACAATCATCTCTTTATGACAATTCCTTGCCCACTGGCCGTGGATTGTCAGCCGCCGGACAAGAGTCGTCCGATCTCGTCCCCCCGTACAACGAACGTCCGTTGATTGCAGCTTTTTTGCATGGCACGGGAATCGCGATAGCCGCTTTCGCAGTTTTGTTGTTCAACAACCCGGAGGGAGTGGCAAATGAAGAAATGGAACGTTGCAAAACAGGATGTGCAGAAGGGCTTTACGCTGATCGAACTGATGATCGTGGTTGCGATTATCGGCATCCTGGCGGCGGTGGCGATACCGGCCTATCAGAACTACATCGTGCGCAGCAAGGTGGCGAATGCGATCAGTGCAATCGATACGCTTAAAACCGCGGTCGCAGTGTGTTACCAGGAAGCCGGTGGCGCCATGGCAAGCTGCACGACCGGCGCAGCCAGTCAGATCCCGACCTTCACGCCGACCAAGGAAGTCGCTTCAGCCGCTGTGGCTGCCGGCATCATCACGATGACGTTCGCCACCGGCGTGGGCACTGGCGTGGATAACGCGGCGATCACGATCACGCCCAGCACCGTGGCAGACCAGACATCCATTACATGGACGGTGACCGCAACCACGGTCACAAACGATCAGGCCAGGACTGCGCTGACCAAGAACAATATTTAGGCGGCGCCAGAAACACCGTGAGTCGATGCCCGGCAGGCTTTAAAAATGGAGAGACCTGCCCGGGCAACGGATACCTGACCTAGCCAGCCGCACTATCCACGTACACGAGCACCACAGACACGTTGTCAGCGCCGCCGGCCTCATTGGCGGCGCCGACCAGTTCCTCGCAGGCCTGCTGCAGGCCGCCTGTCCCGCCCAGCAATATCCCGGTGATTTCCTCATCGGTCAGCATGTCATTCAGGCCGTCCGAACAGAACAGGTAGACATCGCCCCGCTCCGCCGCATGCTCGTGCACCTCCACCGACAGCAGCGCTTCCGCGCCCAGCGCCCGTGTCACCAGGTTGCGTATGTTCGACAGGCGCGCCTGCTCCGGCGTCACCAGCCCGGCGTCTATGCGCTCCTGCAGCACCGAATGGTCGCGCGTCAGCAGGGTCAGCAGCCCGTCGCGCAGCCGGTAGGCCCGCGAGTCGCCGACATGGGCCAGCACCAGCAGGCTGCCATGGAAGATCCCGGTCACCAGCGTTGCGCCCATGCCCCGGTACGACGGCTCGTCCACCGCCGCCGCGATGATCGCGGTGTTCGCCTCCAGCACCGCGTCGACCAGCACCTGCCACAGCGCGTCGGCGACGATGGGCTGGTGCAGGAAATGCTGCTCGACCACGTCCCGTATCACCGACACCGCGATATCGCTCGCCACCTCCCCGGCCGCATAGCCGCCCATGCCGTCGGCCAGCACCACGAGGCCGATCGCGGGCGCAACGGCCAGCGCGTCCTCGTTGTGCGCGCGCACCCGCCCGGTGTCGGTGACGGCGGCGTAGTCGAATACGGCGGGATCGGGCATGGCGGGAATGGTTGTCAGGGTTTAAACAATATAGCGCAGCGCGAGGCGATGCCGCAATCGGGGCTTGCCGCGTGGAAGAATTCGCCGCACGGCAGCGTCGCAGCGGCAATACGCGCTACGCCGACCGTCGGGCAGGCAGGAGCAGCCGCAGCCGGGAAAGCGCCCGGAAGTGCAATGCCGGTGCGGCCATCCCCTCCCGCAATGCCGTCGCGCGTTCATGCCGCGCAAAAAAAAGCCCCCCGTTGCCGGGGGGCTGTGCTGCAAGCCAGATGCGCTTACAGGATCGACTTCAGCAGGCGCGCCATTTCCGACGGGTTGCGCGTCACCTTGATGCCGCAGGCTTCCATGATGGCCAGCTTGGCTTCCGCGGTGTCCGCGCCGCCGGAGATCAACGCACCGGCATGGCCCATGCGCTTGCCTGCCGGCGCGGTCACGCCGGCGATAAAGCCGACCACCGGCTTCTTCATGTTGTCGCGCACCCACTCGGCCGCATTCGCCTCGTCCGGGCCGCCGATCTCGCCGATCATGATGACCGCGTCGGTGTCCGGATCGTCATTGAACATCTTCATGATGTCGATGTGCTTCAGGCCGTTGATCGGGTCGCCGCCGATGCCGACAGCCGACGACTGGCCCATGCCCAGCGCGGTCAGCTGGCCGACCGCTTCATAGGTCAGCGTGCCCGAACGGGACACGACGCCGATGCGGCCCTTCTTGTGGATATGGCCCGGCATGATGCCGATCTTGATTTCGTCCGGCGTGATCAGGCCCGGGCAGTTCGGTCCCAGCAGCAGGGTCTTGCTGCCGGACTTGGCCATGCGGTCCTTGACTTCCATCATGTCGCGCACGGGGATGCCTTCGGTGATGCAGATCGCCAGGTCGAGCTCGGCTTCGACCGCTTCCCAGATCGCCGCGGCGGCGCCTGCCGGCGGCACGTAGATGACCGACACGTTCGCGCCGGTCTGGTCCTTGGCTTCCTTGACGCTTGCGAAGATGGGGATGCCTTCGAAGTCCTCGCCTGCCTTTTTCGGGTTCACGCCGGCGACGAACGCCTCGCGGCCGTTGGCATACTCGCGGCACATGCGGGTGTGGAACTGGCCGGTCTTGCCGGTGATGCCCTGGGTGATGACCTTGGTATCTTTATTGATGAGAATGGACATTGTGTTTCCTTCTGCGCGATGCGTTATTGACCGTTGGCCGCGGCGACTACCTTCTGCGCGGCTTCTTCCATGGTGTCTGCGGAAATGATGGGCAGGCCGGACTCGGCCAGCATCTTCTTGCCGATCTCTTCGTTCGTGCCCTTCATGCGCACCACGAGGGGCACTTTCAGCGACACGGCCTTGGACGCCACGATCACGCCTTCGGCGATCACGTCGCAACGCATGATGCCGCCGAAGATGTTGACCAGGATGGCTTTCAGGCCGGGGTTCTTCAGCATGATCTTGAATGCTTCGGTGACCTTCTCGGCCGTGGCGCCGCCGCCGACGTCGAGGAAGTTGGCCGGCTCGCCGCCGAACAGCTTGATGGTGTCCATGGTCGCCATGGCCAGGCCGGCGCCGTTGACCAGGCAGCCGATATTGCCGTCGAGCGAAATGTAGGCGAGGTCGAACTTCGACGCTTCGATTTCAGCCGGATCTTCTTCGTCCAGGTCGCGGTAGGCGACGATTTCAGGATGGCGGAACAGCGCGTTGGAGTCGAAGTTGAACTTCGCGTCGAGCGCGATCACCTTGCCCGAACCGGTCAGGATCAGCGGGTTGATCTCGGCCAGCGATGCGTCGGTTTCCCAGTACGCGCGATACAGGCCCTGCAGCTGCGCGCGGGCGTCGGCGATGGATTCCTGCGGGATGCCGATCTTGGCGGCGATGCTGTCGGCATCGGCGTCGGTCAGGCCCAGGGCCGGGTCGATCGCGACCTTGTGGATCAGTTCCGGGTGGCTCTCGGCCACTTCCTCGATGTCCATGCCGCCTTCGCTGGACGCCATCAGCACGACGCGCTGGCTGACGCGGTCGGTGACCATCGACACATACAGTTCCTTCTTGATGTCGGCGCCCTCTTCGACCATCAGGCGGCGCACTTTCTGGCCTTCCGGGCCGGTCTGGTGCGTCACCAGCTGCATGCCCATGATGGCATTCGCGTATTCGCGGACCTGGTCGATCGACTTGGCGACCTTGACGCCGCCGCCCTTGCCGCGGCCGCCGGCGTGGATCTGTGCCTTGACGACCCATACCGGGCCGCCCAGGGTTTCAGCGGCCTTGACCGCCTCGTCCACGCTCATGCACGGGATGCCGCGTGGAACAGTCACTCCAAACTTGCGGAGGATTTCTTTACCCTGATACTCATGGATTTTCATGCGAGCTTCCCTTCAGACGCTGATTGAATAATTACTGGATTAAGGAGTGGAATCGTCCGCCCGGGCGACTGCCCAGCGCGGATAATACTTGGCGACCGCCCCGCCGTCGGTGCGCAATGCATGGCAGCGGTCTAGCTGGAACGGCTTGGTATCGCTGTCGCCCGATACCGGAATGACTTCCCCCGCATACGCCTGCACCGCGGCCGTGGGGAGCACCTGCGCCAGTTCGGTCAGGTGGGTGCAGCCAAGGATGCCGCCCAGCCGCTGCCTGAGCTCATGCCGCAAGCCCTTCAACAGGTTCAGGCCGATCAACGAACGGTAAGCAGGGCCGACCGTATCGCAGTAGCCGGGATACGGCACGTTGTCCGACACCGCCTCGGCATCGACGATATTGAGCGCCCGGTCTATCGTCACGCGCAGCCACAGGTCATGCACCGGCACGCCGGCCGGACGAATTCCGGCCGCGGCGGGAATGTCGCGTGTCTTGACGTCGGTGATATGGGCATCGAGATCCCAGAAGCCGTCTTCGCGTGAATAGGCGTCGATCTTGATAGCGCGGGTGTGCCTGAGCACGCGGCGGGATGTGGGCTGTGACAGGGGCATAAAGACCAGTGCCGATTGAAGCGGCAACAACAAAATGTGCCGCATTTGCGTGTCGCCGCCGCAGTTTCTACGGCGGCAGCCGCTCATGCGGCGCTGCAAAAACCCCGGCAGTGTATCACAGGTGTTTTGGAATGTAGCCGAATGGACAAGGGGGGCCGTGCCATAGCCATTGCCGTTCCGCGTAGCGACAGTTGCTGTTGCTGTTGCTGTTGCTGTTGCTGTTGCTGTTGCTGTTAGCGCCGCGCAGCGACAGTTGCTGTTGCTGTTGCTGTTGCTGTTGCTGTTGCTGTTGCTGTTAGCGCCGCGCAGCGACTGGTGCCGTTGCAGTTGCGCAGTTGCCGTTGAAGTGGCCGTTGCCGTCGAAGTGGCCGTTGCCGTTGCCGTTGCCGTTGCCGTTGCCGTCGCCGTTGCCGTCGCCGTTGCTATTGCCGTTGCAGTGGCCGTTGCCGTTGCAGTGAATCCCCGTTAGATGGCGACGCGTCGCCAGTGCCTGAAACGGATAAAGAAGCGTCCGCTGTCTGAGCGAAGCGAGTTTCGGACGCTTCCCGTTTCAGGTGCTGGCGGCGCGTGCAGTCCGCGCAGCGGACCGCCATCGTAGGGGTCGCCTTTTTTGCCCCACTT
>NZ_FXUL01000006.1 GCF_900182955.1 Noviherbaspirillum suwonense
CAGGACCGTGAAACGACTTAGCGCCGATGATAGTGCTGCAACCAGTGTGAAAGTAGGTCATCGTCAGGCTGTTACACCAGAAGACCCCCGTCGCCATCAGGCGCCGGGGGTCTTCGCTTTGGGGCGATGGAAAGCAGGAAATAAATCTTGTTTCCTGATTGTCGGTCCACGATCTACGTTTCGTCGGTAGTCGGTAGTCGGTAGTCGCTAGTTACTGATCGCTATTCGCTATTCGCTATTCGCTATTCGCTAGTCACTGATCGCTGATCGCCTAGCGCTCATTCAATATTATCAACGTTGGATTTTTTGCCTCGTCTATCCCATGTCAGATCGTTGGTGTCAGACGGCGATCGTTGAATAATTGCTCGAGTGGACCACCTTGCGTAGCTCATGTTAGCCAGCTGCCGTTGAACGGGGTGTCGTTGACGACGTTTATAACGCTAAAACCCGCAACACTGGTCCAGCTTCAGAACTGATGCCGCTTCCAGATAGTAGACAAAAATAAAACTTTGAGCGAACATTGAGATTGTGTAATTGGCAATGTTTTCTCTTGGAGACAATCATCCCTGGTACCCAAAGCTATTATCCATAGCCGGGTACGGTTAACTTTGCAGTTGGGATAGTGACTTAATCAGTACTGATTCCTGCTGCGAAAGAATCCTGCTGCGCAAGGTCTTTCGAATGCTGAAATTCACTCTTGCAGAATTCCAGCGCAATACGCACGGCCCTTTTTGAATACCTTGTCGAAGTACCTGCCTAAGGACCGTTCTAATAAATTCGATGTCCGCGTATTTAAAGTGTATCGAAAAGAAAACAAGATCGCGCCGCAGAGACTTTACTTTTAGAATTTTTGATAAGTTGTTGACCCGAATAAAGAAATTCTTATAATGTTTGTAGGCAAATAATTCTTAAAGGTAATAAAAAATCATGAATATGCATGAGCATTCCGGAACCAAATTTCGCCTTCAAAAAAAATCTCTGGGACTGCATTTGAATAAATTGCAGGCGTCGCTGTGCCTGGCAGCTTCAGTGGCCATCAGCGTTGGACTGATCGTCTGGGGCGCTGAAGCGTTTATTTAAGGTTCACACTGCGCCAAGCAGAAAGACTTTAATCAATGGGCTGGCCGCACTTTCGAGTTGCAGCGACACTTCCAGTCCGGTCAATGGCACCGCAGTGCTCGTAGCGGTGCCAGGCACCCTTGTCGTGGCGACGGCGGCCATTTGCGGCGCGTTGATGTCGACCGGACGCCAGGTGGTGGCATTGCTCGCCCAGACCCTGATCGTCATCGCGCTGACGCCCGCTTCAAGCGCCACTTCTTCCTTTATCAGGCTATCGTCATTGATGAGCCATGCCGCATCCAGTTCGGTCAGATCACGCGTCGGCCTGGATTCCCTGCGCGACAGCACGCCGTTGCGGACCCGGTAAGCGACAACCTGGAGGCGCACCGGCTGGTTTTCCGTAAATACCTTGCGGATCAACACGAGGCGCTGTTGTTCGGCAACCAGCGGGGGCCTGTTCGGAAACATTTCCGGGCTGATGATATTGGCGCAGTCGCGTTCCAATTGTGCGAATGCCAGCTGCACGCCACGGGTGCGCTCCATTTCCGCCGTCAGCGCTACCCGGCTGCGAACGATGCTGTCCAATCCACGCCAGCCGAGTACGGCAACCACAGCGAGAACGGTGATCGCGATGAGCAACTCGATCAACGTCAGGCCGGTTTGGCGAGGATGTCTTGAAGAACGGCGAGTAAGCATGGCCTGGGGCGCCTTACGTTGCTGGAAAAGCCAGGGAAGAAATTGACTCAGGATAAGTGTCATCCCGTGCAGTCAGGGCAGGCATTTTACCTTAAACGGTTTTTCGCTTTCCTTGCGCCAGCGTAGCGTCCGCAGGCATCCATTGACGGATGTATTTCGGCGCAATATGCGTGTCATGCGCGGAAACGGGCGCAAATCGATCCCGCAATGGCCTGGCAAGCCGGTACCATTGCCGCACGCGAAATTCGCGTTAGACCAGACCACCATGCAAACACCTTTTCCCACTATCAGCTGGAGCGAGCCCGGCTCCGAATTCAGCATGCGCTGGCGTTCCGAAAGCGGATTTCAGCCGCCGAAGAAAATCATCGTCGGCGACGACCGCCTGACTGCAGATACCGCGGTACGGCTCGCATCGGAAGGGTCGTCGATACTTTGGCGAGGCGACTATCACAATGCGCGACAGCTTTTGCAAGCGATGGCGCGTCGTTTCGACCGGAAGCCGCGCAAGCCCGCAGCGACGTTGCGCGAGGCATTCAACCTGCACCGGCAGGCGCAATCGCAGAAGGCGCGCATCCTGGGCATGCTGCTGATTCCCGTCGATGCCGGCCATGTGATTCCATTGCGTCGGGCGCCCGACGTCAGGAGCGCGTGCATCGAGGCGTATGGCCCCGCCGACGAGGGCTATGTACTGTCCCTGCGCGAGTTGCTTGGCGTAATCGGCGCACATGAATGGCGGCGTAACGGGGTGCCGATCGCCGCGCTGGGCGGCGATCGCATCCATCCGCACTATGGCGTGTTTTCCCCGGTACGCGGCGAATACCTTGAACTGGTCGAGCAGGCGCCGCTTCCGTCTGCCGAACTGGCCTTCGATATCGGCACCGGCACCGGCGTGCTCGCCGCCATCCTGGCGCGTCGCGGCGTGAAGAAGATCGTCGCGACCGATATGCAGGAAAGGGCGCTGGCCTGCGCGCAGGACAACCTGGAACGCCTGAACCTGACGCAGCAGGTGACGCTGGTGCAGGCAGACCTGTATCCGCCGGGCCGCGCCGGTCTCGTGGTCTGCAATCCGCCCTGGCTACCCGGGCGGCCCAGTTCCATCCTGGAACAGGCAGTCTATGATCCTGACAGCCGCATGTTGAAGGGTTTCCTGGATGGACTGCGCGACCATCTCCTTCCTGGTGGCGAAGGCTGGCTGATCCTGTCCGACTTCGCCGAGCTCCTCGGCCTGCGCTCGCGCGACGACCTGCTTGCGATGATCGATCGTGCCGGTCTTGTCGTTCTCGGACGCACCGATATACGTCCACGCCATCCGAAGTCGACTGACGCGTCGGACCCGCTGCACGCGGCCAGGCGGCAGGAAGTCACCTCGCTCTGGCAGTTGGCGGCGAAATAATCCGGCTGACTGCGGCTGCCTTCAAGCCTGCAAGGCCGGTGCGTCCTGCCGTATCATCTTCATTTTTCCATTTTCACTCGATCTCATGCCAGCCAAGCCCGCCCGTTTCCTTACCTTCAAATGCCGGTCATGCGAAAAGCCAGTCCAGGTTTTTCTGCAAAAAGTGTCCGCCTGTTCTCATATCCAGCCTTACCAGGGCATCTGCAAATGCGGCGAAGTCCGGCGGCATGCGACCGGCGAAAAGAATGCCGTCGAATCCTACCTGGCGGCTGGCGATGGCAACTGGTCGCATCATCACTGAATCATGGCAAAAATGTAAGCAAGCGTAAGACAAGGACACTTTTATCGAATTGCCAGTTCTAAGGGACATGGACAATTCCGTTAAAGGCGCTGCGAAACGCCTGCTATTTTCGCTGTCGGTTCTCGCCGCGCTCGGCGGTTGCGCAGTCTATGACCCTGGCTATGGCGGCTACGGCGGTTATGCGGGCGGCTACACTTATTACGACGCCCCGGCCTACCCGGTGGCGCCTGTCTATGGTTACGGCCCCGCGCCGCTTTACTCGGGACCGACCTATGTGCCAGCGCCGGTGCTGCAATTTAATTACCGGTCGGGCGGCGGTTATCGGCGCCATGACGGGCGGGGACATGGATGGCATGGCGGCGAGCGTCGTTTCCACGATCGCCCCAACTGGGGGCAGAATCGCGGGCCGGGCGGCTACCGCGGCCGGGGGCCTGGCGGCGGACGCGACAGGCATTGACGCGATCTGGTCAGGTTTGCCGTGTCAGTCCGGTTTGCGCCATGCCTCCAGGCCGATGGCGGCAATCCGGTCCACTTCGTGATAGGCGGGCTCCAGCAGCTCCTCGCCAAAGACATCCGGGTCGATCTCGTCGTAGCGCCAGTCCAGGCCAGCTCCGTCCAGGATGGGCGCCAGCTCCGCAAGCAGCGGGTCCCTTCCGTCGACGATTGCAACACCGGTATAAAACAGCAACCGGCCGCCTGGTGCGAGTCGCGTCACTGCCTGGGTCACCATGCGCAGGCCCAGCGAGCGGCCAAGGTCATCGCCGCCGTGGCGATAAGTGCGTGCTTCCTTGTCGACCAGGTAAGGCGGATTCGCAATGATCAGGTCGAACTGTCCGTCCACGACTGCCAGGCTGCCGCCCATGGCGAGCGTGGCGCGCAGCCCCAATCCCTTGGCATTGAGCCGCGAATAGCGTAGCGCCAGCGGATTGATATCGTTCAGCACAAGATCGGCTTCCTCGCATTGCCTGGCCAGCATCAGCCCGCCAGCCCCGGACCCGCAGCCGATATCGAGTATGCGTGCGCCGCTTGCCAATGGCCTGTTGGCAAGCGCCTGCCGCATGAATCGTACGAAACGGTAAGTGTCGGGACCGAAGAAGACGGCGTCCTCCTGCTCGGTCGGATACGCGGAATGCAGGAACAGCGCATCGTCGATGCTCGACACCCTTAGTTTGCTGCGCCATTGCCGGCCATCGGATTCAAGCACGGCCGAATCGACCAGCATGCTGGCTAACGCCGCCGGAAGCAGCTGCTTCCCGACGGGCAGGTTCCAGCCGAACAGATCGCGCAGGGTCGATCCGGTTTCGCTATCGCGACGCGCGAGCACATGCGCATGGCTAAGCGGCGTGATGGTCCTGAATCGATAATCCTGCGCGCGAAGATGGGCAAGCAGTTGGTTCAGCGCAGCGTCGTCGCCGGACAGGGGAGTGGAAGCGTTCATGGGCCTGGATGTGGGGGATTGCCGGCAATCATGCCAGAAGTCGGTGCGTCCATCTTGCGGTCACGCTAGCGACCGACGATGGCCTGCAGGGCGCTCGAATGAAACTCGCGGAAATACAGCACGGCTACCACCACGGTGGTGGCCACCATGAAAACGGTGGGCTGGAGGAACCAGGTCATCGCGGCAATCGCGAAGTAGTAGCCGCGCAGGCCGTCGTTGAAGCTTTCGCCGGCCAGCGCCACCAGCTTGCCGCTGCGGTCGGCGAAATCGGCCCTCGCGGCGTCGGTCCCATCCTTGTAGTCGGAGACATTGGGCGCGGCCCCGATCAGGATCGAACAGAAATTGAACTGCCTTAATGCCCAGGTGAAGCGGAAGAAAGCGAATACGAACACGCAGATCAGCACAATGATCTTCAGGTTCCATACCTGCACCGGCACGTGCGCCGAGAAGGGGATTTCCTCGACGACGTTCGCCACCTTGCTGGTGCTGCCCAGCAGCGCGAACAGGCCGCCGATGATGATGATCGTCGTCGATGCGAAGAAGGTCGGCGACGACGACAGGTTGGCCATCAGCGCGACATCCGAGATACGGTTTTCGCGGTAAGTCAGCCGCAGCATCCAGTCGCGCCGGGATTCATTGACATGACGCAGCAGGCTGCGATGCGACATCGACCAGTAGTCGGCGAAACGGTCATAGCCTATCCACATTAGCAGGAACCAGGCCACGGCGACGACGTCGATGAGCGGGAGGATCATGCGCCGCTAGCCATGCGTGCGTTCGAATTCCTTCATGTAGGCGACCAGCGCCTGCACGCCTTCGACCGGCATGGCGTTATAGATCGATGCGCGCATGCCGCCGACGACCCGGTGGCCTTTCAGCTGCACCATGTTGTTTTGCTGGGCGCCCTTGAGGAAAGCGTCGTCCAGCGCGGCGTCGGCCAGGCGGAAAGGAATGTTCATCCGCGACCGGTCGCCGCGGGCGACCGGGTTGCTGTAGAACCGGGACTGGTCCAGGTAATCGTAGAGCAGCGCAGCCTTGGCGATATTCCGCTTCTCGATCGCCTCGATGCCGCCCTGTTCCAGCAGCCATTCGAATACCAGGCCGGCGATGTAGATGCTGTAGGTCGGCGGGGTATTGAGCATGGAATCGTTGTCCGCCTGCTCCTTCCAGTTGAACGCCGACGGCGTGATCGGCAATGCATGGCCGAGCAGGTCATCGCGCACCACGACCAGCGTCAGGCCGGCCGGGCCGATGTTCTTTTGCGCGCCGCCGTAGATGACGCCGTACTTCGCTACGTCGACCGCCCGCGACAGCAGGTGGGAAGACATGTCGGCGACCAGCGGCACGCCGTGCGTGTCCGGCACCCAGTTGTACTCGACCCCGCCGATGGTCTCATTGGTGCAGATGTGGACATAGGCGGCATTGGGATCCAGCTGCCAGGTGTCCTGCGCCGGCACGTAGGTGAAATCGCGGTCGGCCGCGGTGGCCGCCACGTTCACCTTGCAATATTTGCCTGCTTCCTTGATCGACTTCTTCGACCATTCGCCGGTATTGACATAGTCGGCCGACGTTTTTTCGCCCAGCAGGTTCATCGGGATCAATGCGTTTTCCGCCATCGCGCCACCCTGCAGGAAGAGCACGCGGTAGTTGTCCGGCACGGCCAGCAGCTTGCGGAAATCGGACTCCGCCTTGCTCGCGATGCCGATGAATTCCTTGCCGCGGTGGCTCATTTCCATCACTGACATACCGCTGCCATGCCAGTCCAGCATTTCGTCGGCTGCGCGTCGCAGCACCGGTTCCGGCAGCACCGCAGGGCCGGCGCTGAAGTTAAATGTTCGCATGGGTTTCCAGACTGGTTCGATGAGGGATGTAGTCGAACATTATGACGGAACACGCTCGGCGCGTGCAAGGCTGCAAGAAACGGCGAAAGGCCGGCATCGCGCCGGCCTGTTATTGCGTGATCGCCGCCAAACGGCAGCAACCCAGTCGATGCCTACTTGGACTTGGCGTCCTTCCTGGCTTTCGTCTGCTTGTTTTCCTTGTCGAGCGCGGCGCTCTTGGACTTGGTGTCGAGCGAACGATTCTGGTGATCTTCGCTTGCATCGACCTTTTCCGGCGCCTTCTCGATGCGGGTGATGCTGTTCGGATCGACGGATACCGGGTCGCTGGCCGGGAAAGTCATCTCGACCGCATTGTCGAGCAGGCGCTCCTGCGCATTCTGCTTTTCGCTCGGCTTCTCGTTGACAGGCAGCTCCGCCACCGGGTCGCTGGCCGGGAAAGTGCCTTTCAACGCATGGTCCAGCATCTTTTCATCATGCGACTCGCTGGCGGGCGTCTTGCCTTCGTCGGCATTTTTACGATTGTTTGCCGGATGGGTATCGTCCGGCGTTTTCTTTCTGTTCGGCATGCGTGTTCTCCTTGACTGGACACAGGGTGCCAGGATCCCGATCTTACTGAAAATGGCTTGACCCCTTGCCAACGATATGCGGGCTTGTTAATCATGCACAAGCCCTTAAACAACTGACATGCGTGGGTGCGATAGCGAACAGAACTTCTGGCGACTTATGGCCTATTGTCGAGTCAGGCGGTACACGCTCTTACCTCCGTTGCGGCAGGATTACCCTGCTGCATACGAAGGAAGGATCAACGGCTCCAGCCATGGCGCCGGTACCTTTCTCGAAAATAGTAAAGGAGAATCATATGAATACCGATCAAGTCAAAGGCACTGCAAAAGACATCGCAGGCAAAGTGCAAGAAGGCGTTGGCAAGGCCATCGACAGCAAGGAACAGCAAGCCAAGGGCCTCGAGAAGCAAGTCGAAGGCAAGGGCCAGAAAACACTTGGTGATGCCAAGGAAATCGTCAAGGGCGAGTAATGCTCATAAGGCCGCCGCTGCCCAGGCGTGGCGGCCTTGCCACCCTGCGCCGGCGCATTCCTATTGAACCGGTGCGCGTGCTGGCATGAATGTCGTTTCCCCCCAGGCGCAATACGTCCTCACCCACCCCGGCGCATTCGCGCTGCAGACCTTGAAAGCATTCAAGGCGAACCAGGGCTTGCTGCTGGCCGGCGCAGTCGCTTACTACGCGCTGCTGTCCATTGTGCCCTTGCTCATCCTGATCGTGATCGCACTGTCCCACGTGGTCGACGAACGCGAGCTGCTCCAAACACTGTCCCATTATCTCGAATGGCTGCTGCCCAGCCAGTCAAGAGCCATCGTCGGCGAACTCTCGAACTTTACCCAGCACCGCGACGTGATCGGCTGGCTGCTGCTGATTACCATGCTGTTCTTCAGCTCGCTCGCATTCACCGTGCTGGAAAATGCAATGTCGGTGATATTCACGCATCGCGTGGCAATCCGACGCCGGCATTTCATGGTGTCGGCCATGATGCCTTACTGCTATATCATTCTTCTCGGCCTGGGCCTGCTGCTCGTGACCATGGTGTCGGGCGTGCTGCAGGTGGTTGGCGAGGAGAGCGTTGAATTCCTTGGCCACAGCTGGTCGCTGCATGGTTTTTCCGGCGTGTTGCTTTATCTGCTGGGCGTGCTCGGCGAGATCTTTATCCTGACATCGATCTATTTCGTCATGCCGGTTGGCCGCCTGTCGCTGGCCCATGCGCTGATGGGCGGCGTGACAGCTGCGCTCCTGTGGGAAATAACCCGCCATGCGCTGTTATGGTACCTGTCCACGCTGTCGCAGGTCGCCGTGGTCTATGGGTCGCTGACGACTGCCATCGTGGTGCTGCTGAGCCTGGAGCTGGGAGCGACGCTGCTGCTGCTGGGCGGACAGGTGATCGCGGAATACGAGCGGCTGGAAAAACCCGGCGCCACGGTGGCGCCGACGCCGATGCATACGGACTGACGTGCGGTCCGGCCGGGCTGCTGAAAACGCGTCGCGGACGCGACGCGCCTCGGCGAAGGCTTAATGAAACTGCAGGTCCTGCGGCCTGTCGATATCGAGATGGATGCCCGGATCGTCCACCTCGACCAGGCGCACGGGAAATGACTCGAACAGGCGGCGTGCGCCGATGTCGCCCGACAGCTGCAGAAGCGCAGGAAGGTGTACCTTCCCGAAAGCAACCGGATTGCCACGCCGGCCCTTGTAAACCGGCGCGGCGATTTCCGCTCCCTCCCGCAATGCGTCCAGCAGCGCGCGTATGGTGGCTGGCTTGATGTAGGGCATGTCGGCCAGCGCCACGATCCAGCCAGCCGCGTCGCCGCTATGCTGCACCGCATGCGAGAGCGATGCGCCCATGCCTTCGACGGCCTCGGCGCAGGTGGTCACTTCGCAGCCGATGGCCCGCAGTTCTGCGCGCAGCTGGCTGGCATCTGGCCGGACCACTGCGAGGACCCGCGGCATGATGGCGAGCAGGTTGGCCGCGGCAGTCACCGCCACCGCGGTGCCGTCATGCAGCGGCTGCAGCAGCTTGTTGCGTATGCCGAGCGGGTCGAAGCGCGACCCGCTGCCGGCCGCGAGCAAGATGGCTGTGTATTCGGACATGCAGGCTGGTGGCGGTGAAGGCAAGGTCAGAAGAGTTCGTTGGCGTTGCTTCGTCGTTCGCGGGCATCTTCGAGCATGCGCCGGTCATGGATGCGCTTGCGGTTGATGGCTGCATGCTGTGCCGCAGTCATGGGGCTTGCCGTCATCAGTTCCTTCAGGCGCGCACTGTTGTTGTAGACGTCCTTAACCTGCTTTTCCAAGATATTGCCTCTCTTCTGGGTCAGGGATGGTGTTGCGCATCGTGCCGGCCCGCGCAGCCGATGCGCATGCAGGGCTTGCCGGTCATGCCTTGAAGAAAGGACATAGGATGCCGTAGTTGGCGGCATTCGTCCATGGGGCATGCCGGCGCCGTGCCTGTCGAGCGTTGGATGCATTCATATTGTCATCGGCGAGTCCTTTCAACATGAAAGGCCGCACCCGGAATGCGGCGCGGCCTTCGCTTTTTACCGACACGAAAACAATCAGTACATGTGCTGGCCGCCATTAATAGCGATGTTGGCGCCGGTCAGGAAGGCCGCTTCATCCGACGCCAGGTACGCAACCAGACCGGCCACTTCCTCCGGCTTTCCGAGGCGGGCCATCGGGATCTGCGGAATGATCTTGGAATCGAGCACTTCCTGCGGGATCGCCATGACCATCTTGGTGCCGATGTAGCCAGGCGAGATCGTGTTTACGGTCACGCCCCGGCGCGCCACTTCAAGCGCGAGCGCCTTGGTGAAGCCATGCATGCCGGCCTTGGCCGCCGAGTAGTTGGTCTGGCCGAACGCGCCTTTCTGCCCATTGACCGACGAGATATTGATGATGCGTCCCCAGCCGCGTTCGCTCATGCCATCGCATACCGGCTTGGTCATGTTGAACACGGAATCGAGATTGGTGCGGATCACCGCATCCCATGCGGTCTTGTCCATCTTCTTGAAGGTCATGTCGCGCGTGATGCCGGCATTGTTGACCAGCACGTCTACCGGACCGAGGTCCTTGGTGATCTGCGCAATGCACTGCTGCGCCGAATCGTAGTCCGACACGTCGCAGGGGTAGGCATAGAACTTGTACCCCTGCTGCTCCATGCTGGAGAGCCACTCGGTCGACTTGGTGTTGCCCGGCGAATAAGTCGTCACGACCTGGTAGCCCAGTGCCGCCATTTTCATGCATACCGCTTCGCCGAGTCCACCCATGCCGCCTGTTACCAATGCAATTCTAGCCATCTGTCGTCTCCTTCATTTTTTCCAAGGGAAGTGCGTGAACCGTATTTCTTCTGCCTCCAGCGTTGCCTTCAACGTTCCACTGCCAGCGCCACGCCCATGCCGCCGCCGATGCAAAGGCTCGCCAGTCCGCGCTTGGCGTCGCGGCGCACCATTTCATGCAGCAGCGACACCAGGATGCGGCAGCCCGATGCGCCGATCGGGTGGCCGAGCGCAATGGCGCCGCCATTAACGTTGATCTTGCTGGTGTCCCAGCCCATCTGGCGGTTGACCGCGATCGCCTGCGCCGCGAAAGCCTCGTTGATTTCCATCAGGTCGAGGTCTTCATGGGTCCAGCCGGCTTTCTGCAGGCACAGCTTGGTCGCCGACACCGGGCCCATGCCCATGATGCTGGGGTCCAGGCCGGCCGATGAATACGCCTTGATGCGCGCCAGCGGGGTCAGGCCCAGCTGCTCGGCGCGGCTGGCCGACATCATCATCACCGCGGCGGCGCCGTCGTTGAGGCCGGACGCATTGCCCGCGGTCACGGTGCCTTCCTTGGAAAAGGCCGGACGCAGCGCCGCCAGCGACTCGAGCGTGGTGCCATGCTTCGGGTATTCGTCATTGTCGAATGTGACCGTGCCCTTTTTCTGCGGGATCTCGAGCGGCACGATCTCTTCCTTGAAGCGGCCGGCTTTCTGCGCCGCTTCCGCCTTGCTTTGCGAGGCAAGGGCAAACTCGTCCTGGTCCTGGCGCGAGACTTCATACTTCTTCGCGACGTTCTCGGCGGTCACGCCCATGTGGTACTGGTTATAGACGTCCCACAGGCCGTCGACGATCATCGTGTCGACCAGCTTGGCGTCGCCCATGCGGAAACCGTCGCGGGAATTATTGAGCACATGCGGCGACGCGCTCATGTTTTCCTGGCCGCCGGCAATGATGATGTCGGCATCGCCGCAGCGTATTGCCTGGGTTGCGAGGTGGGTTGCCTTCAGGCCGCTGCCGCAGACCTTGTTGATGGTGAAGGCGGGAATCGTGTCGGGCAGGCCGGACTTGATCAGCGCCTGGCGGGCGGCGTTCTGGCCGACGCCGGCTGTGAGCACCTGCCCCATGATGACTTCGCTGATGGTTGCCGGGTCGACTCCGGTTTTTTCGAGCAGGGCCTTGATCACGCTGGCGCCCAGATCAGCGGCAGCGACCTTGGAAAGCGATCCACCGAATTTGCCGACCGCTGTTCTCAATGCTGCAACAATTACGACATCGTCCATTTCTGTCTCCATGAGGTGCGACGGAAGAAACCGAAGTGCATCGCAAGACGGTTGCAAATATGATATCCGTAGTACTACAGGCAGTGTGCAGATTTTTTCGACAAATAGTTGACGTAAATAAAGGCGTTATCGGTGTCCGGCCGATGCGCAGTCATATGCCGCAGGGGCATGCCGCGTATCGGCCAACGAATTACAGGCTGCGGGCGTCGAAGGTATTGCAGGCGCTGACCTGGCCGCTTTCCAGTCCGCGCTTGAACCAGCGCACACGCTGGGCCGACGTGCCGTGCGTGAAGGAGTCGGGGACGACATAGCCCTGCGCCTGCTTCTGCAGCGCATCGTCACCAATGGCGGTGGCCGCATTGAGCGCGGTTTCCACGTCGCCGCTTTCAAGGATGCTGCGCGCCTTGTCCGCGTTCTTTGCCCAGACGCCGGCGAAGCAGTCGGCCTGCAGTTCGACCCGCACCGACAAGGCGTTGCCCTGCGTCTGCGTGCTGTTGCTCCGCATCTGGTCGACCTTGTCCATGATGCCCATCAGGTTCTGCACATGGTGGCCGACCTCGTGTGCAATCACGTAGGCCTGCGCGAACTCGCCGCTGACCTTGAAGCGCTCCTGCATCAGCCGGTAGAAGCTGAGGTCGATGTAGATCTTGCGGTCGCCCGGGCAATAGAAGGGGCCGGACGCGGTCTGGCCGGTGCCGCAGGCGGTCTGGGTGCGTCCCGAGAACAGCACCAGCCGCGGCTTGCTGTAGGTCTGGCCGGCCTTCTGGAAGATGGCGGTCCAGGTGTCCTCGGTGTCGGCGAGCACGGTCGAGACGAACCGGGCTTCGCGGTCGTCCGCGGGCGGCGCCTTGGCCGGTCCCTGCGTCGCTTCCGGCGCTGGCGCGCCGCCGCCATTGATCACATTGATCACGGTGCCAGGGCTGACCCCGAAGAAATAGGATGCAACCAGCGCGATGACCACGGTGCCGATGCCGACCGAACGCCCGCCGATGCCGCCCAGCCCGCCGCCCCCGCCACTGCCGCGACGGTCTTCCACGTTGTCGCTCTCGCGATTGCCTTCCCATTTCATGATGACTCTCCGGTGCAGGTGATTGATGACTCTCGGTATACGCGGCAGTGTACCGGCGCCGGCGTCGCCGGACAGTGCGGCACGCCACACAGTCCGGCTGTCCGGCATGCCGGATTCAGTCGCGGCAGTGCGCGATGCAGGCCTGCGCCAGCGCCAGCGTCGGGTCGATGCAGACCGGCAGCAGCGGCGAGCCGATCCGCTCCAGCCCGACCGGGACTTCGGTGCAGGCCAGCAGCAGGCGCGTGGCGCCGCGCACCGCCAGCGCGGCGGCCAGCGCGTCGAGCAGATGTCCGCCTTCGCTGACCGCGCCGCGCTTGATCGCATAACAGCCGGGCACGAACAGCGTGTCCATCTGCTGCGCGTCGGGCAGCAGGCATTCGATGCCCGCGGCCTCCAGCAGGTCCTGGTACAGCCGGGTGGCCAGCGTGCCATGGGTGGCGATGATCCCGACCGGGCCGGCGACCTGCTCGCGCTGCAGGGCCGCCAGCGTGATGCGGGCGATATGCAGTACCGGCGCGCTGCTTTCCGCCTGCAGCGCGTCATGCCAGTGATGGGCGGTGTTGCAGGCGATCGCGATGCAGGTGGCCCCGGCCGCGTTGAGGCGGGCCACGCCTTCCTGCATCGCCGGCAGCGGCGACGGCCCGTCGCCGGCCAGCGCGCGCTGGCGGTCCGGCACCTGCGGCACATTCCATGCGACGACCGGCACATGGTCCTGGTCGCGGGCAGCCGGGGTATGGGCGATGATCTTGGCCATCAGGTCCACGGTGGCCAGCGGCCCCATGCCGCCGAGGATGCCGACCAGCCGGCTCACGGCGCAAATACCTCGCGATAGCCGAAGAGGCCGACCGAGCCGCCGGTATGCACGAACACCACGTTCTCGTCCTTGCCGAACTGCCCGCGCCGGATCAGGTCGATCAGGCCTGCCATGCCCTTGCCGGAGTAGACCGGGTCCAGCAATATGCCTTCCGTCTGCGCCAGCATCTGCACCGCTTCGATCATGCCGGGCGTCGGCACGCCATAACCGCCGCCGACGTAGTCGCAGTTGGCCTGCACGGTCTCGCGGGCCAGCGTGCCTGGCAGGCCGAGGTGGTCCCAGGTGGCCTGGGCCAGCGCATGCACATTGGCTTCCTGGCGCTCGCGGGGCGCGCGCACGCCGATGCCCAGCACCGGGATGCCGGTGTTCATGCCCTGCAGGCCCACCACGAGGCCGGCCTGGGTGCCGCAGCTGCCGGTCGCATGCACGACATGGTCGATGCGAAGCTGGCGCTCGTTCGCCTGCATCAGCATTTCCTGCGCGCAGACCACGTAGCCGAGCGCGCCGATGGCATTGGAGCCGCCGCCGGGAATCAGGTAGGGTTTCTCCCCCTGTTCGCGCAGGCGCTCGCCGACCGCGACCAGTTCCTGGTTCATGTCGAGGCCAGCGGGCCGGCTTTCCAGCGTGCAATTGAAGATTTTGTCGAGCAGCACGTTGCCGCTGTTGTAGTACTCGGGCGCGCCGTCGGCGACCCGGACTTCAAGGAGGGCAGTGCAGCCCAGCCCGAATTTCGCCGCTGCTGCGGCGGTCTGGCGCACGTGGTTGGATTGTGTCGCGCCCTGGGTCACCAGGTGCGTCGCACCCTGCGCCAGCGCATCGCCCAGCAGGAACTCGAGCTTGCGGGTCTTGTTGCCGCCGCTGGCGAGGCCGGTGCAGTCGTCCCGCTTGATATAGATGGTCGGGCCGCCCAGTTGCCGGGACAGGCGGGTCAGCGGTTCGAGCGGCGTGGGCGCGTGCGACAGCGTGACGCGTGGGAATCGGGACAGGTGCATGGGATCTTGGCCTTTCGGATGACAGGGGATAGATGGGCCTGGCCGGGGCTTCAGCCAGGACGGGGTTGGATGCGGCGAAACGTGAGGTTGATGCGCGGGCCTTTCTCGCGGGACTCCTTGGGCACCGCATGCTGCCAGTGGCGTTGCATTGCGCCGGCCATCAGCAGCAGGCTGCCGTCGGTCAGGCTGATATTCACCGGGGCATGCAGCCGTTCGCGATGCCGCAGCCGGAAGCTGCGCGTGGCGCCGAAGCTGAGCGACGCAATCACCGGCTCGCCGCCCAGCTCGCGCTCATTGTCGCTGTGCCAGCCCACGCTGTCATGCCGGTCGCGGTAGAGGTTGAGCAGCACGCTGTTGTAGCGCTGGCCGGTGGCGGCTTCCACGTCCTGCCGCAGCCGCGTCAGGGTCGGCGTCCATGGACAGGTGTCGAGCGTGATGCCGGAATAGGTATAGCGGGTGCCGGCGTCGCCATGCCACGATGTCAGGCGCGGCTGGTCATGCACCTTGCCCCATACCTCGATGCGTTCCTGGCGCCACGGCGTTTCGGCCATCAGCGTCGCGAACAGCGCCGCGCACTCGTCGGGCGGATAGAACGCATGCATGAAGCGCAGGTCGGCGTCGGGAACCGCGAGCGGTTCAAGCTGGCGCGGCGCCTCGAACAGGTCGGGGGTGACGGACATCGGCAGTCCGCCTTCAGTTGCCGGAAGCGACCCGGATCGTGACATCGCCGACGCTGACCACCTGGCCTGCGCGGACCTTGCAGGTCTTGCGCAGTTCGGTCTTGCCGTCGACCTTGACATCGCCGCTGGCGACGATCATCTTGCCGGCGCCGCCGCTGTCGCAGATGCCGGCCAGTTTGAGGAGCTGGTTGAGTTCGACGTAGTCGCCGCTGAGAGTGAAGGCTATGGTTTGCATGGCCCGATTATAAGCCGCCGCCGCATGGGCCTGTTAAGCGAAAATGGCAGTGTTAGATAACGCACAGACACTATCGGCGGGCCAGCGTATCGTTGGCATCAAGTTGAACGCTTAATCAGCGTTTGCATTTTCGGAACAGGTCGCCGCGGCAAGCTCTGCGGCACTCCGTAACCCACATAAGGAAATACCTGATGAAAAACATACGCAACCTGATCCTCGCCGCAACCATGATGGCCGCCTCCGCCGGCGTGATGGCGCAAGCCAACCAGACTCCTAACCCGGCCGGCCCGCCGACCGCAGGCACGGGCGCAACCACCACGCCAACCCGCGGCACCGGCACCGCGCTGTCCGATCCGAACGCAGTCAATGCGACGGCCGTGAACAGCTCGGGCCAGTCGAACGATCCGTATGTGCAGAAGCGCCAGAAGGATGCCGACGCCAAGGCCGAGTACAAGGCTCGCAAGAAGGAAGCCAAGCGCCAGGCCAAGATGGAAAAGCAGGCTGCCAAGTCGGACCTGAAGATGGAAAAGCGCGAATCGACCGCAGAGCGCAACGAAGCGCTGGCTCCCGCAGCCGCAGTGAAGTAAGCCGCTTCGCAGGCCCGGCATGAGCCGGGTCATGCGGGCCGTTTGACAGCAGGCCGCAGCATTGTCGTCCGATCAGGGCGGCAGTCCTGCGGCCTTTTTTCCGTCCTCGCTCAGGCGCAGGATGTGCATGCCGCTGCCGGCGCGGTCGACGCTGTAGATCAGGCCGCGTTCATCGATCTCGACATTGTTGGTCTGGGTCGCGGGACGGCAGTCCGGGTCGCCGCCTGCGCACTGGCTCGCGGTGCGCGCATTGACCGCCGGGATGTAATAACCGATTTCCTTCATGGAATACGGGTCGCGGATATCGACCGCGCGCACGCCTGCATTGAAGTGCGCAAGGAACACCACTTTCCGGTAATACACCGCGGCTGCGCTTTCATTCGACGAGTGGGTGCCGAAGCGTCCCGCGCGCCGGCAGAAATCGCCGCTTGCTTCAGGGACCGTGAAATGCGACACCACCCTGGGCCGGGCTTCCTCGCCGACATCGACCATCCAGGCCATCTGCCGGGTTTCGCGGCAATGGTCGGCGACCGCCTCGCCGACGACCAGCACGAAATCGCGCCTGCTGCCGTCGCGCATCGGCATGGCGGGCAGCGGCAGCGCGGTATGCGCGCCGATTTCCGGGCCGAGGTCGAGTCGGCCGACCTGCGGCGCCAGGAGATTGTCCGCGGTCGGTTCGGCCGGACCTTCCAGCAGCTTCCGGCGGTCGACGATCTGCAGCACGCCGTCGCTGTTGACGCCGTAGCCGAAGTAGACGCGGTTGCCCGCCTTGCCTAGCGAGATGGGGCCATGCAGCCCGACCGGCTGGGGGCCGGATGCGCCTGGCTGCTGGCCAGGCAGGCCGAACTGGCGCAGCAGCCGCGGCCTCGCCGGGTCGGCCAGGTCGACCACCTGCGTCATGCGCCGCGTGCGCCAGCCGGGCACGCCCGACACCAGGTAGGCCACGCCGCTGTCGCATTCCCAGAAATTCTTGTGCGTGCCGCTGATGCCGCCCAGCTGCGCGATGCGGCGCGGCGCGGCCGGTGCGGTCACGTCCCATACTTCATGCGCTTCATTGCCATAAGTGCGCAGCAGGTAGTAATGGCCGGGAAGGCCATGCGGCAGGCTGCCGCCGGCGCAGATCCGCGCCATCTGCGCGCCGCCGCTTTCGCCTTGCCCGGATGCGCCGGGAATGTGATGCAGCATGCGCGGCGACGCCGGGTCCGTGACGTCGACCACCGATGTGCCATTCGCTTCGCGGCGCCCGGTCAGCGGGTTGAGCGCGGCGCCGCCATGGTGGCCTATGTAGGCGATCCAGCGGCCGTCCTGCTGCTGTATCACCGGCTGGTAGGCGCTGCGTCCCTGCAGGTCGCTGTAGCCGGCCAGCGCCATGTTGCTGGCCTCGGCCTGGGTTTGTTCCTGTGCTGCGGCCAGCGCCGTCGCGGCGGCGCAGTAAAGCAGGCATGCGGCTATCGGTAACGGGCGCATCGCGGTTCCGGTCAGTGGAGGGTGAGCCGATTGTAGGGGAAGCGGCGGCCGCCTGCAGCCGCCCGCGGCCGCCGGTATCATGCATCCCATGCGATCGAACCGGCCTCGCCATGCCACGCTGACCGATGCCGCGCAGCGCCTGCTGCGCCGGCTGGTGGATGTGCGCCCGGGGGAGACGGCCGCGCTGCTGGCCGGCTTCGCGTACTTCTTCTGCCTGCTGTCGGGCTACTACCTGCTGCGGCCGCTGCGCGATGCAATGGGCCTGGTCGGCGGCGCGGGCCAGCTGCAATGGCTATTTACCGCGACCTTTGTCGTCATGCTGCTGCTGGTGCCCGTGTTCGGGCTACTGGCCAGGCGCTGGCCGCCCAGCCACTTCGTCGCCATCATCTACCGCTTCTTCGCGATCAACATCCTTTGCTTCGGCGCGCTGTTCGCGGCCGGCGTGCAGGAACTGGCGGTGTCGCGCATCTTCTTTGTCTGGATCAGCGTCTACAACCTGTTCGTGGTCAGCATTTTCTGGAGCGTGCTGGCCGACCGCTTCAGCAGCGCGCAGGGACGCAGGCTGTTCGGCTTCATAGCCGCCGGCGGCACCGCGGGCGCACTGGCGGGGCCGGCGCTGGCCGCATTGCTGGCGCAGAGCGCAGGCGTGGCGTGGCTGGCCGTGCTGGCGGCGCTGCTGCTCGAACTGGCGCTGCAATGCTGCCGCCGGCTGCAGCGGGAAGCGCCGGGCCAGACGTCCGCGCTCAAGCGCGACCAGGCGCTGGGCGGCAGCGTGCTCGCCGGGGTCAGGCTCATCATGCGCGACCGCTACCTGCTGGGCATCGTCGGCTACCTGCTGCTGCACAGCTTCGCATCGACCTTCCTCTACATGGAGCAGGGCCGCATCGTGGCTGCCAGCCTGGCGGGCACCGCGGCCCGCACGCAGCTGTTTGCGACGGCCGACCTCGCGGTCTCCTGTCTTTCCCTGCTGCTGCAGGTCGCGGTGACAGGGCAGGTGCTGCGCCGTTTCGGCGTGGTGGCCGGGCTGGTCCTGCTGCCGCTGGCAGGCATGGCGGCTTTCGTCGCCATTGCGCTCTGGCCAACGCTCGTCGTGCTGGTCGCGGCGCAGGGCATACGCCGCGCGGTCGACTATGCATTGTCGCGGCCGGCGCGCGAAGTGCTGTTCACGGTCGTCAGCAGGGAAGCCAAGTACAAGGCCAAGAGCGTGATCGAGACCGTGGTCTACCGCGGCGGCGACGCGGCCAGCGGATGGCTCGCGGCGCTGGCGGCATCCGCCGGCATCGGCTTCGGCGGCATGGCGATGCTGTGGCTGGCGCCGGTGGCAGGCTGGGTGGCCTTGTCGGCGTGGCTGGCGCGGCGGCAGGAATCGATGGCGTCGGCTGGCAGTCCGGCGCCTGCCCGAACTGGCAGTCCCCAACCCTTATCCAGGAGCGCAGATGAAAACCTTCCCCAATGACCATGGCGACCCGGCAAGCATGCCCCGCGCGCGTTTCCTGCGCCTCGGCGCGGCCGTGGCGGCGCAGCTTGCCATCGCGCCGCTGCATGCGCAGGGCGTGGCCGCGGCTCCCGCCGCAGCGACGCGCATGCACCAGCGCGCCATCCCCTCCAGCGGCGAACAGCTGGGCATCATAGGCTGCGGCACCTGGCAGACCTTCGATGTCGGCGCTGCCGCGGAAGACCGCAAGCGCCTGGCCGACGTTCTGCAGATCATGTTCGATGCCGGCGGCTCGGTGGTCGACAGCTCGCCGATGTATGGCCGCTCGGAAGCCGTCACCGGCGACCTGCTGACGCAGATGGGCAAGCATGACCGCGCCTTCGTCGCCACCAAGGTCTGGACCCGCGGCGCGGCTGAGGGCGTGCGCCAGATGGAGGAATCGATGCGCCTGCTGCAGCACAAGCGCATCGAGCTGATGCAGATCCATAACCTGGTCGACTGGCGGACGCACCTGAAAACGCTGCGCGCGTGGAAGGCGGAAGGGCGCATCAAGTACCTTGGCATCACGCATTACACCGAAAGCGCGTTCGGCGAACTCGAAGCCATCATGAAGGCGGAAAAGCTGGACTTCGTGCAGCTGAATTACTCGCTGGGCGACCGCGCCGCCGAAGCACGCCTGCTGCCGCTCGCGGCCGAGCGCGGCATCGCGGTGCTGGTGAACCAGCCGTTCGGCGGCGGCGGCCTTTTGCGCAGCCTTGCGGACAAGCCGCTGCCTGCATGGGCCAACGACATCGGCTGCGCCAGCTGGGCGCAGGTGCTGCTGAAATACGTGGTCAGCCATCCGGCGGTCACCTGCGCGATCCCCGGCACCAGCAGGCCGCAGCACATGCGGGACAACGTGGCGGCCGGGATGGGCATCGTGCCGGACGCAGCAATGCGGCGCAGGATGGCGGATGAATGGCGTAGCCGCTAAACTGGCAAACAGAATGCGTGGGGTCTAATAAGCGAAGCGCATTACACCACTGGTTCAATGACTACCGGCGCCTGTTCGCAACGGCTGGTGTAATGCGCTGGCGCTTATTGCACCCTGCACCCGGTTCGCGCTCGCTGTTTGCCATGCGATCATGCGCCTGCTTCCAATAACAATAACGGGACACCGCTTCATGCTCAATCGTCTTCCATTCACCTGGTGGTCGCTGGCGCTGGCCGGCTTGTGCGCAAACATGATAGGCATCGGCATCGGCCGCTTTTCCTATGTGCCGCTGCTGCCGCTGATCATCGATGGCGGCTGGGCCACGCCGTCCGGCGCGGCCCAACTGGCCGCCGCCAACCTGATCGGCTACCTGATCGGCGCGCTGGCAGCGCATCCGCTGGCGGTGCGGCTGGGCGCGCCGGCCGTGATCCGCGGCGCGATGCTGGCCCTGCTTTTCAGCCTGGTGGCTTGCGCCTTCCAGCCGGCGCTTGCATGGCTATGGATCTGGCGCTGCCTGGCCGGCGCCACTGGCGGCCTGGTCATCATTCTCGCGGCGCCGCATGTGCTGAGCCAGGTCGATGCAAAGGTGCGCGGCAGGGCGGTGGGGCTGGTGTTCTCGGGCATCGGCCTGGGCGTGGTGTTCTCCGGCTTTGCGGTGCCGGCATTCGGCGCCCGTCATCTGCAGGCGGCGTGGCTGGCGCTGGCGGCCTGCGCCGCCATTGCGATCGTCTATGCGTGGCCCAAGTTCGCCAGCGACGCCCGGCCGCGCCTGGCTGCGCCGCCCGGCCCGCTGCTGCCGCGCGGCGCAATGCTGGCGCTGCTGTGCGCGTATCCGCTCGACGCGATCGGCTACCTGCCGCATACGGTGTTCTGGGTCGAGTACCTGGTGCACGGCCTGTCGATGCCGATGTCGGTCGGCGGCGCATTCTGGGCCGTGTTCGGCGCAGGCGCGGCCATCGGGCCGCTGCTGACCGGCATGATCGCCGACCGCCTGGGCTTCCGCCTGACCGTCATCGGCTGCATGGCATGCAAGGCGTTCGCGGTGGCGCTGCCGCTCATGTCGACCTCCACCGCCGCGCTGTTCGTCTCATCGTTCATGGTCGGCGCGCTGACGCCCGGCCTGGTGGCGGTGGCGTCCGGCCGCGCGCTGGAAATCGTCGGCCCCGGCGCGCACCAGCGCAACTGGGCAATGATGACCTTCCTGTATGCGCTGATGCAGGCGCTGGGCGGCTATGCGATGGCGGCGCTGTACGGAGCGCTGCATTCGTTCGATCTGCTGTTTGCGATTGGCGCGTCGGCGCTGCTGGTGGCCGCGGTCATTGCCAGCCTGGGCGGCAGGCCGCAGGTCGCTGCGGCCCGGGATTGAGCGGACCGTCCGGCGCCGCTGCAAGCGACCTGCGGCACACGGGATGCATGCGGCCTTCCCAGTCGTGCGGGATTATTCGCAGCCCGGAAGCAGGTAAGGGAAGGGTTTATGCCAATCCTGGTTCATAAGGTGCGATGGAAATCTGCAGGGTGTAACAAGCGGAGTGCACTACATCATTCGCTACGAACAGGCGACGGTAATTGATTGGCCATTGGTGTAATGCGCTTTGCTTCTTACACCCTGCAAGCCACGCGGGCAAATCGGAACCCTCAATCTCATCCGGTATGCCATGACTTCGGATTGGTATTAATCCAACCCGCCCCGGCTTTCCAGCGAGTACTTGCGTTCACGCCAGCGCAGCACGACCTCGGCGACCTGCTCCGGCGTGATGCGCCGCATGCAGTCGCATTCGTCCGCATTGGCGCAATGGCCGCAGCCCTGCGGCTGGCACAGCACTTCGGCCTGCGTGCCGAGCGCGCCCCAACGCTCCGGGTCGATCGGCCTGATCGGCGGAAACAGGCCCAGCGTCGGCCGGCCCAGCGCCGCCGACATGTGCAGCGGGCCGGTGCCGCTTGCCACCAGGCCGTCGGCCGCGCCGATGAAGGCGGTCAGCACGCCCAGGTCCCAGGCGCCGCAGACATTGCTTACATTGGGCTGCGCCAGCAGGTCCGGCGCCTGCGCGGCAATCCACGCGCCTTCCTTTGCGCTGCCGGTAATGAAGATGGCGATATCGTCATGCGCCTGCAGCAGCCGCGCCAGCGCGGTGTAATGCGCGATCGGCCATTCGCGGCCATTGCCGTTGGACTTCGGATGCAGGACCAGGTTGAAGCTGCCGGCAGGCAGCGCCGGCTCGGCCCGGTAGGGCGGGGCGGTCAGCCGGTAGAGCGGCGGTATGTCCGCCAGCGCCGGCGTGACATCCATGCCCAGCGGCTGCAGCAGCGCGAAGTTCAGCTGCGCCTCGTGCAGGCGCGACTTGACCCGGCTGAAGTGCGCAAGGCGGTTGCAGGTCAGCCAGTGAAACCAGCGGTGGCTGGTGCCGACCCGGCGCGCAATGCCGGCGCGTTTCGCGGCCCAGGCGATGCGCCGGTCCGGCTTCGCATGGATGATGGTGTCGACGCCGGATGCCGCCAGCCAGGCGGCGGCATCGTCAAGCTGGTCGGACTCCACCACGTAATCGACCGCGTCGCAGCAGCGCACCAGCGGCGCCGCATAGCTGCGGCACAGGAAGCCGATGCGGATACCGGGATAGCGCTGCTTCAGGTAGCCTGCCAGCGGCAGCGTCAGCACCACGTCGCCGATGTTGTCGGTGCGGCAGATCAGCACGTGCGCGAGTTCAGGCTTCATTGCGGCCTTCCGCTTCGGTCAGCAGCATCAGCTTGAAATACTTGTGGTAGGTGCTTTCGGCGGTGGAGATGGCCACCATCAGGCCGGCCCGGCCGTCGAGAAAGCCGCGCTTGGCGACATAGGAACGCAGGAAGGCGGTGCATCCATGCAGGATGGCCTTGCCCAGCCCGCCGCGCTTGCCGGCTTCGAAGGCCTGGCGCGCGCCCAGCGACGAATACTGCTCCAGCTTGCGCAGGTAGGCGCTGTCGTCGCGATAGCTGTAGTGGATGATGGGATTCTTCAGCCGCCCCGCGCCGCGCTCGTCGACGACGATGCGTTCATGCACCAGGTCGTCGGAAAACCGGGCGCTGCCGCGCCGGAACAGCCTGACGATATGGTCCGGGTACCAGCCCGCATGGCGGATGAAATGGCCGCAGAAGCTCGACAGCCGCGGCAGCAGGTAGGCCTGGTGCGCGGGCTGCGCGATGGCGGCCAGGATCTCGCCGCGCAGCGCCTCGGTAATGCGTTCGTCGGCATCGAGCGACAGCACCCATTCGCCGAGCGCGGCGTCGAGCGCCCGGTTTTTCTGCGGCCCGAAGCCGGGCCAGTCGGCCTCGATCACTGTTGCGCCGGCGGCGCGGGCAATGGCGACGGTGCCGTCGGTGCTGCCCGAATCCACTATAATCCGCTGATCCGCGAAGCTGACACTGTCCAGGCAAGCCTGGATGTTGTCAGCTTCGTTTTTCGTAATGATGATGACCGACAGTTTCATGGGAGTGCAATGGAGGCGATGTTGCATAACCGCGGCGGCCGCCGCGCGGCATGGATTGTAATCGGTTTTACCATCGCTTCCCGCCGCTGCGCACCATGACCGGATTTCCCTTTCCCATGATCCACCGAGTTCAACCATGAAGATCCCGCCGCATTTCAGGCGGGCGCTTGCCATGTTCCGGCCCTACAAGACCAGGCTGGCGCTGGCTTTCCTCGGCATGATCCTGACGGCTTCCACCGAACCGATGTTCCCCGCCGTGATGCGGGTTCTGCTGGACCGCGGCTTCGTCGGCAAGCCCACGCTGCAGCTATGGATGGTGCCGGTGGCCGTGGTCGGCATCTTCGTCCTGCGCGGCATCTCGACCTTCCTCACCAGCTACATGATGACCTGGGTGACGACGATGCTGCTCAACGCGATACGGGCGCAGATGTTCGCCCGCGTGCTCGACGTGCCGGCTTCCTTTTACGCCAGCAGCTCGGTCGGCAAGGTCATCAACGGCATGATGTTCGAGGCGCAGCAGGTGATCGACATGGTGCGCAACGTGCTGACCTCGCTGATCCGCGACAGCCTGACCGTCATCGTGCTGCTGGCCTTCCTGATCTGGCTCAACTGGCGCCTGACCATCGTGGCGCTGGTGCTGCTGCCGCTGACGGCGGTGGTGGTGCGCCTGACCGGCAAGCGGGTGCGCAAGCTCACGCGCGAGTACCTGGAGATCAATGCCGAACTGACCCAGGTGATCGAGGAGACCACCCGCGCCAACCAGGTGATCAAGATCTTCGGCGGCCAGAAATATGAAAACGACCGCTTCGAGGCGCGCGCGGCCAAGCTGCGCCGCTACTCGATGCGCATGGCCAGCACGCTGGCCGCGACCGTGCCCATCACCCAGATCATGGCGGCCTGCGCGGTCGCGACCGTGATCGTCATCGCGCTGATCCAGTCCTCGCGCGGCCAGTCCACGGTGGGCGACTTCGTTTCCTTCATCACCGCGATGCTGATGCTGCTGACGCCGCTGAAGCGCCTGGCCGAAGTCAGCGGCCCGCTGCAGCGCGGCCTGGCGGCGTCGGAAGCCGTGTTCGGGCTGATCGACGCCAAGCCCGAGCGCACCACCGGCGAGACGCTGCCGCAGCGCGCCCAGGGCAGGCTGGAGTTCGCCGACGTCAGCTTCACCTATCCGGGGCAGGCCCAGCGGGCGCTGTCCGGCATCAACCTGAGCATCATGCCGGGCGAGACCGTGGCCTTCGTCGGCATGTCGGGCGGCGGCAAGACGACGCTGGTCAGCCTGGTGCCCAATTTCTTCAGCGCCAGCAGCGGCGAGATCCGGCTCGACGGCCGCAACATCGAGGAGATCGCGCTGCCCAGCCTGCGCGCGCAGATCGCGATGGTCAGCCAGAGCGTGGTGCTGTTCGACGACACCGTGGCCGCCAATATCGCCTACGGCGACCCGTCGCCCGACATCGCGCGGGTGCAGGCGGCGGTGCGCGCGGCCTACCTGAGCGATGTCGTGGCGCAGCTTCCTGCCGGACTGGACACGGTCATCGGCGACAACGGCAACCGGCTTTCCGGCGGCCAGCGGCAGCGGATGGCGATTGCGCGGGCCATCTACAAGGATGCGCCCATCCTGATCCTCGACGAAGCCACGTCCGCGCTGGATACCGAGTCGGAGCGGGCGGTGCAGGCGGCGCTGGAGACCCTGATGCAGGGCCGCACCACGCTCGTCATTGCGCATCGGCTGTCCACCATCGAGCGCGCGGACCGCATCGTGGTGCTGGTCGGCGGGCAGGTGGTGGAAGTCGGCTCGCATGAGCAGCTGCTGGAACGCGACGGCACCTATGCCAGCCTCTATCACCTGCAATTCGCCAAGGACATCGCCGCATGAGCGCCGGCGCGCCGCGCCTGCTGGTGATTTCGCCCAACTGGATAGGCGATGCGGTGATGGCGCAGCCGCTGCTTCAGCTGCTCCGGCGCCAGCACCCGGACAGCCCGATCGACGTGCTGGCGCCGGGCTGGGTCGCGCCGGTATGGCGCGCGATGCAGGAAGTCGACACCGTCATCGAGGCGCCGTTCCGGCATGGCGCGCTGCAGCTGCGCGAGCGCTGGGCTTTTGCGCGGCAGCTGCGCAAGCGTGCTTACGGCGCGGCCTACGTGCTGCCCAACACGCTGAAGTTTGCGCTGATCCCGTGGCTGGCCGGCATACCGAAGCGGGTCGGCTACCGCGGCGAAATGCGCTATGGCCTGCTGAACGTGGTGCACCGCGACGAACGCAAGCCGAAGCGGCCGATGGTGTCCTTTTACGCGGCGCTGGCGTCGGCGCCGGTCGCGGTTGCGCCGCCGCCGGGCGCATTGCCGCGGCCGGCGCTTTCCGCGTCGGCGGCGCAGCAGGCCTATGCGCTGGAACAGGCCGGGCTGGATGCGTCGCGGCCGCTGCTGGTGTTTGCGCCGGGCGCCGAATTCGGCTCGGCCAAGCGCTGGCCTGCCGTGCATTTCGCCGAGCTGGCCAATACCGTGCTGGAGAAGCTGCCCGACATGCAGATTGCCCTGCTGGGTTCGGGCAAGGACAGGCCGGTCTGCGACGAGATCGTGGCGCTGGCGCCAGCCGTGCACAACCTGGCCGGCTCGACCTCGCTGGACCAGGCGATCGCACTGATTGCCGCGTCGCGCGCGGTCGTCAGCAACGACTCCGGCCTGCTGCATATCGCGTCGGCGCTCAACCGCGCCATCGTGGCGCTGTACGGCCCGACCGACCCGGCCCATGCGCCGCCGTTTTCGGATGTCGCGCAATCGCTGTGGCTGCACCTGGAATGTTCACCCTGCAGGAAGCGGGAATGCCCGCTCGGGCATCACAACTGCATGCGGCAAATGAGCGCCGACATGGTGTGGCAGCCGCTGCAGGCGATGCTCCGGAATCCACCAGCTTCGTAGGGTGTAACAAGCGAAGCGCATTGCACCCTACGGCTACGGCTACGGCTGCGGCCGGGCGCTTTACATCAGCACGATGTCGTACTGTTCCTGCTGGTAGCCGTTCTGCACCTGCAGCGCGATCGGCTTGCGGATGAAGTCGCCGAGCTGCGCCAGGTTCTGCGATTCCTCTTCCAGGAACATGTCGATCACCATCTGCGACGCCAGGATGCGGAACTCGCGCGGGTTGAACTGCTTGGCTTCGCGCAGCAGCTCGCGCAGGATCTCGTAGCACACGGTGCGCGCGGTCTTGACCTGGCCCTTGCCGTCGCAGGCGGGGCAGGGCTCGCACAGGATGTGCGCAAGCGACTCGCGGGTGCGCTTGCGGGTCATCTCCACCAGGCCCAGCGACGAGAATCCCGACACCGACACCTTGGTCCGGTCACGCGACAGCGCCTTGTGCAGCTCGGCCAGCACCGACGACTTGTGCTCGGCGTTCTCCATGTCGATGAAGTCGAGGATGATGATGCCGCCGAGGTTGCGCAGCCGCAGCTGGCGCACGATGGCCTGCGCTGCCTCGAGGTTGGTCTTGAAGATGGTGTCGTCGAAATTGCGGCCGTGCACGTAGCTGCCGGTATTGACGTCGATGGTGGTCATCGCCTCGGTCTGGTCGATGATCAGGTAGCCGCCGGATTTGAGGTCCACCCGGCGTCCGAGCGCGCGCTGGATTTCCTCCTCGACGCCATACAGGTCGAACAGGGGCCGCTCGCCGGTGTAGTGCAGCAGCCGGCTCATCACCGACGGCGTATAGACCTGCGCGAACTCCTGCAGCTTCTGGAAGTTCTCGCGCGAGTCGACCTGGATGCTGGTGGTGTCGTCGCCGACGAAGTCGCGCAGCACGCGCTGCGCCAGGCTCAGGTCCTGGTACAGCAGCGCCGGCGCCGGGCGGCTCTTGGCCTGCCGGGTGACGCCGGCCCAGGTCTTGCAAAGGTAGTCCACGTCCATGCCGAGGTCGGCGTCCGACGCGTCCTCGGCCATGGTGCGGATGATGAAGCCGCCGCGTTCGTCCGGCGGCAGCAGCGCCTGCACCTTCTGCCGCAGCGCGTCGCGCTCGGCCTCGTTCTCGATGCGCTGCGAGATGCCGATATGCGGATCCTGCGGCAGGTAGACCAGCATGCGGCCGGCGATCGAGATTTGCGTCGACAGCCGCGCGCCCTTGGTGCCGATCGGGTCCTTCACCACCTGCACCATCACCGACTGGCCGTCGAACAGCAGCCGCTCGATCGGCTGCGGCGCGCTGTTGCTGCCGTCATGCGGCCGCGCTTCCCAGATGTCGGCCACATGCAGGAAGGCTGCGCGTTCCAGGCCGATGTCGATGAAGGCGGACTGCATGCCGGGCAGCACCCGCACCACCTTGCCCAGGTAGACGTTGCCGGCGCGGCCGCGCAGGTTGCTGCGCTCGATGTGCAGCTCCTGCACCGCGCCCTGCTCGATCAGCGCGACCCGCGTTTCCTGCGGCGTGACATTGATGAGAATGTCGGTGCTCATAGGATGCGTATGCCGGCCTGCTGCAGCAGCTGCGCGGTTTCGTGGAGCGGCAGCCCCATGATGCCGGAATGGCTGCCCGAGATATGGCTGATGAACTGCGCGGCCCGGCCCTGTATCGCATAGCCGCCCGCCTTGTCGTACGGCTCGGGCAGGGCGCAGTAGGCGCGCATGGTTTCCTCGCTCAGCGTCGCGAAGGTCACTTCGGAAGTGTGCGTGGCCTGCCAGAATTCGTCGAGGTGCCTGAGCGCGATGCTGGTCAGCACCTGGTGGGTGCTGCCGGACAGCATGCGCAGCATGGAAAGCGCCTCGGTTTCGTTGGCCGGCTTGTTCAGGATATGACCGTTCAGCGTGACCGTGGTGTCCGCGGTCAGCACCGGCCGCACACGCAGCCGGCGCGACAGCATGGTGGCGCTGGCAGTCTCGGCCTTTTCCCGGGTGACGCGTTCGACATAGGCCAGCGGCGTCTCGCCGGGCTCCACCAGTTCGGGCACGTCCGGCCCGCGGGCGGCGTTCTCGCGCAGCAGCAGCAATTCGAACTCGACGCCGATCTGGCGCAGCAGTTCGCGGCGGCGCGGGCTTTTCGAAGCCAGATAGATTTTCTGGTCTATGGGTCTCATGAGGGCTTGTGTTCCGGAGGCGGCTGCCGCATACGGTCAGACTCGGTGATAAGGATGGTTCTGGGTGATGGACCAGGCCCGGTAAAGCTGTTCTGCCAGTAAAACCCGCACCATGCCGTGCGGCAGCGTCAGGCTGGAAATCCGGATCAGCATGTCGGCCTGCTGCTTGAACTGCACGTCCAGTCCGTCAGCGCCGCCGATGACGAATGTAACATCAGTGCCGCCCTGTTGCCACTGCGTCAGGTTTTTAGCCAGCTGCATGGTGGTGACGTCGCGGCCATGTTCGTCCAGCGCGATCACTTTCGAGCCCTTGGGGATGGCCGCTTCGATGCGGACCTTCTCCATCGCCATTACGGTGTCGGCGCTGCGGCTGCCGGAGCGGTCCACCGGCTTGATCTCCTTCAGCACCAGCCGGCAGTCCGGCGGCATGCGCTTGGCGTATTCGGTGAAGCCGGTCTCGATCCAGGTCGGCATCTTGTGGCCGACGGCGGCGATGACAAGCTGCATCGTGCCGCCGGCTTATTCCGCCTTGGCGCGCTTGGCGGGCGCCTTGCGGGCGGCGCTGCGCGGCGCGGCCACCTTGACGGTCTTGCCGGCAGGCGTCTTGGCCGCGGTCTTGCGCGCGGTTTTCTTGGCGGCGGTCTTGACCGCGCCGGTCGCCGACTTCGCTGCGGTCTTGCGCGCCGGCTTGGCTGGTGCTTCGCCGTCGACGGCCGCCTGCTGCGTCACGGTCAGGTGGCGCGCCGGCTTCTTCACCACCGCGTCGTCCGCATCCGTGCTCTTCTTCGCGCGCTTGGCGGCGCCCATCTTCACTTCCTTGTCGCCCCAGATTTCCTCGAGGCGGTAATACGCCCGGATTGCCGGCTGCATGATGTGGACGATCATGTCGCCCAGGTCGACCAGCACCCATTCACCGGTGTCCTCGCCTTCCATGCTGACGATCTTGCCGCCGCTTTCCTTGACCTTGTCGCGCACCGAGGCGGCCAGCGCCTTGGTCTGCCGGTTGGAGGTGCCCGATGCGATGGCAATGCGGTCGAACAGGCTGGTCAGGTGGGTGGTGTCGTACACCACGATGTCCTGCGCCTTCACGTCTTCCAGCGCATCGACGACCAGTGATTGGAGTTTCTTGATATCCATTATGATTTATATAAGTTATGTTGTTCGATATAGTCTAGCACCGAGGCTGGCAACAACCGTTGAGGCCGCTCGCCCTGCGCCAGCAGGGAGCGGATTTCAGTTGCCGATACATCGACAGCCAGGTTCAGCGCCAGGAAGGTCAGCCCATGCGGCGTCTCGCGCAATTGCGAGGACGGGGCGGTGCGCCGCGTGAATTCGCGCGCCACGTCGGCCGGCAGCGAGTCCATGCTGAAACCGGGCCGCGAAGCCGCACAGATATGGGCAAGGTCGAACAATGTCCGCCATTCATGCCAGGTATTCAGGTGCAGCAGCTGGTCGGCGCCCATCACGAATGCGATCGACGCGTCTGGCCCGGCCTCGGCCCGCACCGCGCGCAGCGTGTCGATGGTGTAGCTGCCGTCCCGGCGCCGGATTTCCTGCTCGTCGACCACCACCGGCACCGGCTGCCGGTCGAAGGCCAGCCGCAGCATGGCGACGCGGTCGGCGGCGGACGCATTCAGCGGGTCTTTCTGCCACGGGTTGCCGGCCGGGATGATGCGCAGTTCGTCCGGCACCAGCAGCCTGGCGAAGTAGCTGCCCAGCGCGACGTGGGCGTTGTGGACCGGGTCGAAGCTCCCGCCCAGGAGCACCAGGCAACGCCGGCTCACGCGGTCCAGTCCCGGTGCACCAGGAAATCGGTGTACAGCGCCGCCTCCGGGGTGCCGTCGGCCGGATGCCAGTTGTAGCGCCATTTCACCACCGGCGGCAGCGACATCAGGATGGATTCGGTGCGCCCGCCCGACTGCAGGCCGAACAGCGTGCCGCGGTCGAACACCAGGTTGAACTCGACATAGCGGCCGCGCCGGTACGCCTGGAAGTCCCGCTCGCGCTCGCCGTAGGGCATGTCCTTGCGGCGCTCCAGCAGCGGCAGGTAGGCCGGCAGGAAATGGTCGCCGACGCTCTGCATCATCGCAAAGCTGTGCGCGAAATCCTGTTCGTTATAGTCGTCGAAGAAGATGCCGCCGACGCCGCGCGGTTCCTGCCGGTGCTTCAGGTAAAAATAGTCGTCGCACCATTTCTTGAAGCGCGGATGCAGGTCGTCGCCGAAGGGCGCCAGCGCGTCGCGGCAGGTGCGGTGGAAATGCTGCGCATCCTCGACCGCGGCGTAGTAGGGCGTCAGGTCCATGCCGCCGCCGAACCACCAGACCGGCTCCTGGCCCTCGGCCATCGCGGTAAAGAAACGCACATTCATGTGCACGGTGGGCGCATAAGGGTTGCGCGGATGCAGCACCAGCGACACGCCCATCGCTTCCCAGTGGCGGCCCGCCAGCTCCGGCCGGTTGGCCGCCGCCGACGGCGGCAGGTTGCGCCCGGTCACATGCGAAAAGCCGACGCCGCCGCGCTCGAACACGTTGCCTTCCTCGATCAGCCGCGAAATGCCGCCGCCGCCTTCGGGACGCTGCCAGCTGTCGACGATGAAGGATTGACCGTCGACCGCCTCCAGCGCGGCGACGATGCGCGCCTGCAGGCCGAGCAGATAGGTTTTGACGAGGGCGGGGGAAGGGGAGTTCGGGTTCAAGGCGGGACGGCGAAAGGAGTCGAGACCGGATTGTACCTTGCCGGGTAAGGCGGGGGAAAAATGGTGGTGCTCCAGTGCGCCGCGAAACGGGCCGGATGCCGGTGCCAGGGCAGGCTGCGCCGTTGCTTCGCCTTTCTTCGCCCGGCAGGGTCGCAATCGCCATCACAGGTCCGCTGTCGGTGCGGTGAAAGCGCGGCAGGCGGAGCGCCACCCGGAGCACGGTAACGTCGTTGCCAAACGAAAAACCGCATGGGTTTTAAGTTGGCAACGTACTGCTCGGCCTTGACTCAGCTATTCAGGTCGAGTGCGCCCCACCTGAGCAGCACTTCCCTGACGGTTGCAAAGCCGTACTGTGTGGCAAACAGCAGGGCGGTCATGTCGTTCTTCTGGACCGCGTTGACGGCGGCCCCCTTTGAAAGAAGTAACTCCACGATCGCGACGTGGCCGTTTTGTGCGGCGAACATCAGGGCGGTTACGCCGTCCTTTTGGGCGGTATCGACCTTGGCGCCCCTGGATAGGAGCAGGCGAACGATCGCCGTATGACCTTCCCGTGCTGCGAATAACAGGGCGGTCATGCCATTCGGCAAGGACCGGCCCACGTCCGCGCCGGACTTCAGCAACAGCCGCACGATGTCCTCGTGGCCTTCCGACGCAGCCTGCATGAGCGGATTTGGCGCATCTTTTGCCGGCCCCTCATTGATCGGCAGCCGGGCGGCGATGTGCTGCATCACCGATGCATGGCTGCCGTTCCGCACGGCCCTGATAAAGGTCGAGGCGTCCGGCTTGGCCGTTAAAGGCATTGCCGTCTTGTTGATCACAATGTTCTGCTGCCCTGGCCGGACAGAAAGCGGCGGTGGACTTTTATACGACGGCAAACTCGTGGCGTTCGGCGTAGTGGCCGCATGTTGTACGCATGCCGGTTCGCCTGGCCGGGACGGCTGGCAGCCTGTGTCGTGACCGGCTCGGACCAGCGGTCGCGCGGTGTGTTCCGGAAAGTCGTAGTCGAGAGAATGAATCTCGATTTCTGGGCGTACAGAAGGAGGGTGAAGCGAAGTCGTCAGCGTGGCGTAGAAGTTTTGCATGGTTGATTCCTGGGGCAGTTGATGTCGCACATAGCAAAAATTCATTGCCATGAGTCAATTCATTTTTCGTTAATGAATGAACTGCCTGGGTATCGCACTTTTCGACTAAGGATGCACTTTTTCTAAACAATTTGCTCGACTACCGGCCATATAACAAAAAAGCCGGCGCAAGGCCGGCTTCCGATACGCTAAAAAACCTCAGCCATGCCGCCTGATCGCCCGCCAGCCGATATCGCGCCGGAACTGCGCGCCGTCGAAATGAATCCGGTCCACCACTGCATATGCCTGCTTCTGCGCCATCTTCACGCTGTCGCCCAGTCCGACCACGCACAGCACGCGGCCGCCATTGGCGGTCAGGATGTTCCCGGTCAGCGTGGTGCCGGCATGGAAAGTCACCGCTTCCGGGGTTTCCTCGGGGATGCCGGTGATGACATCGCCCTTGCGCGGCGCATCCGGGTAGCCGGCTGCCGCCATCACCACGCCCAGCGCCGTGCGCCGGTCCCATTCCAGCTTGACCGCGTCCAGCGTGCCGTTGACCGCGTGTTCCATCACGGTGACCAGGTCGGTCTTCAGGCGCGCCATGATGGGCTGGGTTTCCGGGTCGCCCATGCGGCAGTTGAATTCGAGCGTGCGCGGCGTGCCGGCGGCGTCGATCATCAGGCCGGCATAGAGGAAGCCGGTGTACGGGATGCCGTCGCGCGCCATGCCCTGCACGGTCGGGATGATGATTTCCCGCATCACCCGCGCATGCAGTTCGGGCGTGATGATGGGCGCCGGCGAATAGGCGCCCATGCCGCCGGTGTTGGGGCCGGCGTCATGGTCCTGCAGCCGCTTGTGGTCCTGGCTGGTGGCCAGCGGCAGGATGTTCTTGCCATCGACCATCACGATGAAGCTGGCTTCCTCGCCGTCCAGGAACTGTTCGACGACGACGCGGGCGCCGGCGTCGCCGAGCCGGTTATCCGACAGCATCATGTCGATGGCCGCATGCGCTTCCGCCAGGTCCATCGCGACCACCACGCCCTTGCCGGCGGCCAGGCCGTCGGCCTTGATGACGATGGGCGCGCCCTGCACATCGATGTACGCATGGGCCGCCGCCGCGTCGGAAAAGGTCTGGTAGGCGGCGGTCGGAATGCCGTGGCGCTGCATGAAGGCCTTGGCGTAATCCTTGGAGCTTTCCAGCTGCGCCGCCTCGGCGGTCGGGCCGAACACCTTCAGGCCCTGCTCGCGAAACACGTTGACGATGCCGGCCGCCAGAGGCGCCTCCGGGCCGACCACGGTCAGCGCGACATGCTCGCGGCGGACGAATTCGGCCAGCTCCTTCGGGTCGGTCAGCGCGACATTGCGCAGCCGCGGGTCGAGTGCGGTGCCGCCATTGCCGGGTGCCACGTAGACAATCTGGATGCGTTCGGATTGCGCCAGTTTCCATGCGAGGGCATGTTCGCGGCCACCTGAGCCTACAACGAGAATTTTCATGAGAGATGTGATGCGTTTGACTTTGTCGAAGCCGATGGCGGCATGCCATCCTTTCGCGCCCGGCAACGGCAGCCGGGCGTGCGTGCAAGCGGATTATTCGTCGATGACGGCGTTGGTATAGACCTCCTGCACGTCGTCCAGGTTTTCCAGTGCGTCCAGCAGCTTCTGCATCCTTGCCGCATCGTCGCCGGCGAATTCGATCTCGTTCGACGGCTTCATCGTGATTTCGGCGAGCTCCGGCTTGAAACCGGCCGCTTCGAGCTTGGCCTTGATGGCGGCGAATTCGTACGGGTCGCACAGCACTTCGAAGCCGCCTTCCTCGTCCTGCATCACGTCGTCGGCGCCGGCGTCGAGCGCGGCTTCCATCAGCGCGTCTTCATCGGTGCCCGGCGCGAACAGCAACTGGCCGCAGTGCTTGAACAGGAAGGCCACCGAGCCTTCGGTGCCCATGTTGCCGCCGAACTTGGAAAACGCATGCCGGACTTCGGCCACGGTGCGGACCCGGTTGTCGGTCAGGCAATCGACGATGATCGCCGCGCCGTTCAGGCCGTAGCCCTCGTAGCGGATTTCCTCGTAATTCACGCCTTCCAGGTCGCCGCTGCCGCGCTGGATCGCGCGGGTGACGTTATCTTTGGGCATGTTGGCATCGGCCGCCTTTTCAACCGCCAGCCGCAGCCGCGGGTTGGCGCCGATGTCGCCGCCGCCCATGCGGGCCGCGACGGTGATTTCCTTGATCAGGCGGGTCCATATCTTGCCGCGCTTGGCGTCCGTGGCCGCCTTCTTGTGCTTGATATTGGCCCATTTGCTGTGTCCTGCCATGAGGCTGCTTTCCGTAAGGGTTTTTGCCAGCGCACGGACCTGGAAGATCGCGCGATTAAAACTGATGTCCGGTTTACAATCGCTTCCAGCCGTGCTTGAAAATTTCGGCGATTTTAACATATGGCACCTCCATCAAATTCCCGCAAATTCCCGATTACAGGCCCCAAATCATGCCCAATCCGCTCCTGATCGCAAAAAACAAGACCCACGATCTGCTGCTCCTGCCGCAGCTGGTCAACCGGCACGGCAGCATCACCGGCGCCACGGGAACGGGCAAGACGGTGACGCTGCAGGTCATCGCCGAGTCGCTGTCGAAAATCGGCGTGCCGGTGTTCATGGCGGACGTCAAGGGCGACCTGTCGGGCCTGGCCAAGGCCGGCGCGCCGACGCCGAAGATCACCGAGCGGCTGGCGTCGCTGGAACTGGAAGCGCCGCAGTGGGCCGCCTGCCCGACCACGTTCTGGGATGTCTACGGCGAGCAGGGCCACCCGGTGCGGGCCACGGTGTCCGATCTCGGGCCGCTGCTGCTGTCGCGGATGCTGAACCTGAACGACGTGCAGGAAGGCGTGCTGCAGCTGGTCTTCAAGATCGCCGACGACAACGGCCTGCTGCTGCTGGACCTGAAGGACCTGCGGGCCATGCTGCAGCATGTCGGCGAGAATGCCGCGTCCTTCCAGTCCGAGTATGGCAACGTGTCGGCGGCCAGCGTCGGGGCGATCCAGCGCGGCCTGGTCGCCATCGAGGAGCAGGGCGGCGACCAGTTCTTCGGGGAGCCGATGCTCAACATCGAGGACATGATGCAAACCGACGGCAACGGTCATGGCGTGATCAACATCCTCGCCGCCGACAAGCTGCTCAATGCGCCGCGGCTGTATTCCACCTTCCTGCTGTGGATGCTGTCGGAACTGTTCGAGCGCCTGCCGGAAGTCGGCGACGTCGACAAGCCGCGGCTGGTGTTCTTCTTCGACGAGGCGCACCTGTTGTTCGACGATGCGCCGCGGCAGCTGCTGCAGAAGATCGAGCAGGTGGTGCGGCTGATCCGCTCCAAGGGCGTCGGCGTGTACTTCGTCACGCAGAACCCGATCGACATTCCCGACACCGTGCTGGGACAGCTGGGCAACCGGGTCCAGCATGCGCTGCGCGCCTATACGCCGCGCGACCAGAAAGCGGTGCAGGCAGCCGCCCAGACCTTCCGCGCGAACCCGGATATCGACGTCGTGAAAGTGATCAGCGAAATGGGCGTGGGCGAGGCGCTGGTGTCCTTCATGGATGAAAAAGGCCGGCCGGAGCCGGTGCAGCGCGCCTTCGTGCTGCCGCCGGCGTCCCAGATCGGCCCGATCACGGCCGACGAAAGGCGGGCAGTCATCGCGGCGTCGCTGGTGGCCAACGTGTACGAGAAGACGGTGGACCGCGAGTCGGCCTATGAAACGCTCAAGGGCCGCACCGCCACCCGCACCCCGGTGCGCAACGAACAGGCGGTGCCCGGCCCGACGCCCGCCGCGCCGCCGCCTGCCGCCGGGCCGTCGATCAGCGACCGGGTGCAGGACGCGCTGGGCGGCCTGCTCGGCGGCGGCAACAGCCGGCGCAAGGACACCGTGGTGGAAGCCATCGTCAAGTCAGCCGCGCGTTCGATCGGGTCGAGCGTCGGGCGCGAACTGATACGCGGCGTGCTGGGCTCGCTGATGAAGCGGAAGTAAGCCTGGAAGGCGGCTGGGAACGGCGACGCGCCGGCGCGCGGTTGCAGCGCCGCCGTATCGCCGCGCAATTACGGGACTCGACGCTGCAGGCAGGCCAGGGCCGCGGACATTGCACGGCCGGAAGCGGGCTGACAATTCCCAGCGGCAAACTCCATTGCCGTTTTCTTTTACAATTCGCCAATGACTTCTTCCTTACCGCAGCCGGCGCAGCGCCAGGCTTTCCTGGCCGGCCTGGCGATCGCGGTGATCGGCGCCGTGCTGTTTTCCACCAAGGCCATCGTGGCCAAGCTGATTTACCGTTACCAGGTGGACGCGGTCACGCTGATCGGTTTTCGCATGCTGTTCTCGCTGCCATTCTTTGCCGCGGTCGCGCTATGGCATGCGCGGCGCTCGCCGGCCCTGTCGTGGGGCGACCGCATCCGCATCTCGGTGCTCGGCCTGCTCGGCTATTACCTGTCGAGCTTCCTCGATTTCCTCGGCCTGCAGTACATCAGCGCCGGGCTCGAGCGCCTGATCCTGTTCCTCACGCCGTCCTTCGTGCTGCTGATCTCGGTTTTTTTCCTGGACAAGAAAATCGGCCGCTACGAATGGCTGGCGCTGTGCGTTTCCTATCTCGGCACGGTGCTGGTGTTCCTGCATGACGCGCGCACCGGCGGCCCCGACGTGCCGCTGGGCAGCGCGCTGGTGCTGGCCAGCGCAGTGTCGTACGCGGTCTACCTGCTGATGTCGGGCGAGCTGGTGCGCCGGGTCGGGCCGATGCGCCTGGTCGCCTATGCGATGTGCGTATCGAGCTTTGCATGCATACTGCAGTTTCTGCTGCTGCGGCCGCTGGACACGCTGGCGCAGCCGGCGCCGGTCTATGGCCTGTCGCTGATCAACGCGGTGTTCTGCACCGTGCTGCCGGTGTTCCTGACCATGGTGGCGGTGGCCCGCATCGGCGCGCCGATGGCGTCGCTGTCGGGCATGGTCGGGCCGGTATCGACGCTGTTTCTCGGCGCGCTGGTGCTGGGCGAGCCGATCACGGCAATCCAGCTGGCCGGCACCGGGCTGGTGCTGGCCGGCATTTATTTACTCTCTAAAAAGAAAGCGTAGGCACGAGACATGGATCTGGGAATCAAGGGCAAGACCGCGCTGGTTTGCGGCGCATCGAAGGGACTGGGCCGCGGCTGCGCGGAAGCGCTGGCCGCCGACGGCGTCAATCTGGTGCTGGTGGCGCGCAGCGCCGAGGCGCTGGAGCGCACCGCCGAGGAAATCCGCAGCGCGCATGGCGTCAACGTCATCGCCGTCGCCGCCGACATCACCACGCCGGAAGGCCGGGCGCAGGCGCTCGCCGCCTGCCCGTCGCCGGACATCCTGGTCACCAATGCCGGCGGCCCGCCGACCGGCGACTTCCGCGACTGGGGCCGCGACCAGTGGATCGCCGCGCTGGACGCCAACATGCTGACGCCGATCGAGCTGATCAAGGCCACCGTGGACGGCATGATGGACCGCGGATTCGGGCGCATCGTCAATATCACGTCGAGCGCGGTCAAGGCGCCGATCGACATCCTGGGCCTGTCCAACGGCGCCCGCTCCGGCCTGACCGGCTTCGTCGCCGGCATCGCCCGCAAGACCGTGGCGAAGAATGTCACGATCAACAACCTGCTGCCGGGACCGTTCGACACCGACCGCCTGGCCGCCACCATGAGCGGCGCGGCCAAGGCGGCCGGCAAGTCCATCGACGAAGTCAAGGAAGCGCGCCGCAAGCAGAACCCGGCGCAGCGCTTCGGCACCGCGGCCGAATTCGGCGCGGTATGCGCATTCCTCTGCAGCGCCCATGCCGGCTACATGACGGGACAGAACGTCCTGCTCGACGGCGGCGCCTATCCCGGCACGTTCTGACCAGCAAACAAACCAGCGAGACGACACCATGACCAAAGCAATCAGGATCTTCAAGACCGGCGGACCGGAAGTAATGGAATACGTCGATGTCGAGGTTGGCGAACCGGGGCCGGGCGAAGCCCGGGTGCGGCACCATGCATGCGGCCTGAATTACATCGATGTCTATTTCCGCACCGGCCTGTATCCGCAGCCGCTGCCCGCCGGCCTGGGAATGGAAGGCGCCGGCGTGGTGGAAGCGGTCGGCAGCGGCGTCACGCACGTCAAGGCGGGCGACCGGGTCGCCTATGCCGGGCGTCCGCCGGGCGCCTATGCGGAAGCCCGCGTGATGCCGGCGGCGGCGCTGGTGAAGCTGCCCGACAACATCGACTTCGAGACCGGCGCGGCGATGATGCTGCAGGGCCTGACGGTGCAATACCTGTTCCGCCGCACCTTCCCGCTCAAGGGCGGCGAGACCGTGCTGTTCCACGCGGCCGCCGGCGGCGTCGGCCTGATTGCCTGCCAGTGGGCGAGGGCGCTGGGCGTGACGCTGATCGGCACCGTCGGTTCGGACGCCAAGGGCGAACTGGCGAAGCAGCATGGCGCCGCCCACGTCATCAACTACAACACCGAGAACTTTGTCGAGCGGGTCAAGGAAATCACCGGCGGCAAGGGCGTGCCGGTGGTCTACGACTCGATCGGCAAGGACACCTTCATCGGCTCGCTCGACTGCCTGTCGCCGCTGGGCACCATGGTCAGCTTCGGCAGCGCATCCGGCCCGGTGCCGCCGTTCAACCTGAACGAACTGGCGTCGCGCGGCTCGCTGTTCATCACGCGGCCGACGCTGTTCAGCTACACCGCGCAGCGCGAGGACCTGGATGCGATGGCCGCTGAACTGTTCGACATGGTCGGCAGCGGCAAGGTGAAGATCGAGATCAACCAGCGCTATGCATTGAAGGATGCCGCGCAGGCGCATATCGACCTGGAGTCGCGCAAGACCACCGGCTCCAGCATCCTGCTGCCCTGAGGCGCCAGATGACGACGCCAGAACCCGAGCCGGGCGGCAACCCGATGAACCACCCGGAAGAGCAGCCTGCAGGGAGCGACGGGCAGCCGAAGTTCGGCAGGCTGCTGATCGTGCTGGCGGCCGTGGTCGCGATCATCGTGCTGGTGACATGGGGGTCGGAGGCTTACTTCACGCGGTGACGGGGCGTCCGGCAGGCGCTGCCGCCCGGCTTGCGCTCGGGCGCCGCGCGGCTTCCCCGCGTCAGCGCGCGGCCACCAGGTAGAGCAGCAGCAGGTTGAGCACGATGGACACCGCGGCCACCGCGCGCCACAGCAGCGCCGGGTCGCGCCTGGCCAGCGGCGTCGGCGCCGGCGGCTGCAGCGGCCGGCTTGCGCCGCGTTCCAGCGCCAGCAGGAATTCCTCGGCGGTCTCGAAGCGGTCCGCGGGATCGCGCGCGACCGCCTTCAGCAGGACATTTTCCAGCCAGAGCGGCAGGTCCGGCCGATAACGGCTGGGCGGCGCCGGGTCGCCGAAACGCGGCCGCTGGAAAGGCTCGATCTCGCCGTACGGATAATGCCGGGTCAGCATCAGGTAGAGCGTGACGCCGGCGGCATAGACGTCGGTCTGGCGCGACGGCACCGCATTCCCGTACTGTTCCGGCGCCAGGAAGGAGGGCGTGCCAGCCTGCGGCGCGGGATTGCCGTCGCCGGCTTCCAGGCCGGACTGGGCGACGCCCAGGTCCAGCACCCGCAGTTCGCCGTCGTCGCCCAGGTGCACATTGGCCGGCTTGATGTCGCGGTGGATGATGCTGCGGCGGTGCAGCGCCCCCAGCGCGCGCACCAGCCGCGTGCCTTCCGCGACCGCCTCGGGCACCGTGAAATGGCGGCCGGCGTCCAGGTGCTGCTGCAGCGTGTGGCCGTCGTGCCAGGTGCAGAGGTAGTACAGGTAATTGCGCTGCTCCGGCGTCACCACCTGCGGGAAGAAGCGGGCCACGGCGCGCCGCGCCAGCCATTCCTCGTGCGCAAAGGCGGAACGCTCCTGCATGTCGCCGTCGCGTTCCGGCTGCAGGGTCTTCAGCACCAGCGGCTTGCCGCTCTTCGGGTCCACGACCCTGTACAGCACCGTGGTCTGCGATGCATGGACCAGCGCCTCGACCCGGTAGCCGTCGATGCTCTGGCCCGGCTTCAAACGCGGCGGCAAGGGCAGCTGGCGCGAGCCCGAGACCGCGTCGCGCAGGCTGGCGTCGGGCAGCGCTTCGACCTTCAGCGCCAGCGCGCTGGCATTGTCGCTGGAGCCGGCGTCGAGCGCGGCCTGGACCACGGACTGCGCGGTCCGGTTCGCGTCGGATGCGCCGAGCGCCAGTTCCGACAGCTGGCGGGTCAGTTCGTATTCGGTCAGCGCGGCCCAGACGCCGTCGCTGGCCAGCAGGAAAACGTCGCCCTGCTTCAGCTCGCCCATGCCGTGGTCGATCGCCAGCCGGGTGTCGAGGCCGATCGCGCGGGTCAGCACATGCTGCATCTCGGGGCGGTCCCAGACATGGTCGGTCGTCAGCCGCTGCAGCACGCCGTTGCGCAGCAGGTAGAGCCGGGTATCGCCGACATGGGAGAAATGATAGAAGCAGCCGCGCAGCACCAGCGCCGTCAGCGTGGTCGCCATGCCGGACAGCTCGGGGCGGGTCGTTCCCTGCTGCTGGACCCAGCCATTCATTGCCTTGAGCACCCGGTCGAGCGACTGCGTGACAGGCCAGGTGTCCGGCGTCGCGTAGTAGTCGGCCAGCAGGCCGCGCACCGCGTACTCGGCGGCCTCGCGGCCGCCGTCGTTGCCGGACACGCCATCGGCGACGGCGGCAATCAGCCCCTTGCTGGACAGCTCGGGTTCGGCCGGCGTCACCATGCCGACGAAGTCTTCATTGCGTTCGCGCAGCCCGGCGAGGCTTGCGTATCCGGGGGAAATGATCAGTGGCATCGGGGAAAGGGAGGGCCGCCCTGCGCGCCTGGACCGGGAGTCAGGAAGTGATTCATTCTAATGCAGCGCCCCGGCGCGGCGTGGCACGCCGGGGTCGCATGCCTCAGATCTTCGCAGTCGTCATTGCCGCGCTGCCCCAGGTGGTGCGCCAGCGGCCCTTTACCACGGTCAGGCCGACCAGCGCCAGCAGCGCCAGAGACGCGAAGATGCACAGCCCGAGCTGATAGCTGCCGGTCGCCTGCTTGGAGAAGCCCAGGCTGGACGCAAGATAGAAGCCGCCGATGCCGCCGGCCATGCCGACCAGGCCGGTCATCACGCCGATCTCCTTGCGAAAGCGCTGCGGCACCAGCTGGAACACCGCGCCGTTGCCGGTGCCCAGCGCCAGCATCGCCAGCACGAACACCACCACCGCCATGGCCGCCGACGGCAGGCCGATGCTGGCGATGAACAGGAAGGTCGCCGCCAGCAGGTACATGATGGACAGCGTCCTGATGCCGCCGATCCGGTCGGCCATGCGCCCGCCCAGCGGCCGCACCAGCGAGCCGGCAAACACGCAGGCCGCGGTGAAATAGCCGGCGGTCACCGGGGACAGGCCGTACTGGCCGTTGAAATAGATGGTGAGCGACGAAGCCAGGCCCGAGAAACCGCCGAAGGTCACGCTGTAAAAGAACATGAACCACCAGGCGTCCTTGTCCTTCAGCACCTGCAGGTATTCGACCATCGACTTCGGCGGCGGCGCCGACGGCGCATCCTTGGCGAAGATCAGGTAGACCGCCAGCGCGACCCCCAGCGGGATCAGGCAGAGGCCGAACACGCTCTGCCATCCATACGCGATCGCCAGCGCGGGCGCGAACAGCGCGGCGAACGCGGTGCCCGAATTGCCGGCGCCGGCGATGCCGAGCGCGGTGCCCTGGTGTTCCGGCGGATACCAGCGCGAGGCCAGCGGCAGCGCCACCGCGAACGCGGCCCCGGCCACGCCGAGCAGCATGCCCAGCGCCAGCAGGCTCTGGTAGGTATGCAGGTCGCCGAGCCAGGCCCATACCAGGCCGGCGATGACCACCAGCTGCCCGATCAGTCCGGCTTTCTTCGGCTTCAAATGATCGACCAGCACGCCCATGACGATGCGCAGCAGCGCGCCCGCCAGCAGCGGCGTCGCCACCATCAGGCCTTTCTGCGCCGGGGTCAGGCCGATGTCCTTCGATATCTGCACGGCCAGCGGGCCGAGGATGACCCACACCATGAAGCTCAGGTCGAAGTAAAAGAAGGAAGCCAGGAGCGTGGGCGTATGGCCGGCTTTCCAGAAAGAGGTTTTCTGCATGATGGGTCCGATCGACATTGGGGAGCGCCACGCACCATGCAATCGCTATGCCAGTCGATTTGCGTGCACAGCCGTGGCGACGCCCGCGCGTCGATGCGCCCCCGGTGTGCGCCGCACCATAAAGACGGGCTTTTCGCACATGCGCGGTGCACGATCCGCGACTTCCTGTTCGATGGCGTGCGCTTCAAGGCTGGCACTGCTCTTGCATTAAATCTTTATCGGAAACCAAATGGCTTTAATGGCGAAGCCGGAAAAGGAAGGGCTTTAATGAAGAAGCTGAAACTGGTCATGGTCGGCAACGGCATGGCAGGCGTGCGTACGCTGGAAGAACTGATCAAGATCGCTCCCGACATATACGACATCACGGTGTTCGGGTCCGAGCCTTACGCAAACTACAACCGCATCCTGCTGTCGCCGGTGCTGGCCGGCGAGCAGACCATCCAGGACATCATGCTCAACGATGTCGACTGGTACGCCGAAAACGGCATCACGCTGCATCTCGGGAAGACCATCAACCGGATCGACCGCGCGCGCCGCATCGTGGTGGCGGAGGACGGCACCGAGGCCCAGTACGACCGGCTGCTGCTGGCGACCGGCTCGACGCCTTTCATGCTGCCGGTGCCGGGCAAGGACCTCGCGGGCGTCATTTCCTACCGCGACATCCATGACACCAATGCGATGATCGCCGCGGCCGAAACGCACACGCATGCGGTGGTGATCGGCGGCGGCCTGCTCGGACTCGAAGCGGCCAACGGCCTGAAGCTGCGCGGCATGGACGTCACCGTCGTGCACCTGCCCGGCTGGCTGATGGAGCGCCAGCTCGACCCGGTCGCCGGCAAGATGCTGCAGAAATCGCTGGAAGACCGCGGCCTCAAGTTCCTGCTGGCGAAGAACACGCAGGAGCTGGTCGGCGACGGGAACGGCCATGTGCAGGCGATCCGTTTCAACGACGGCCTCGAAGTGCCCGCGCAGCTGGTGGTGATGGCGGTCGGCATACGGCCCAACACCGCGCTGGCCGAAGCCAGCGGCATCCACTGCAACCGCGGCATCGTGGTCAACGACACGATGCAGACCTACGACCCGCGCATCTACGCGGTCGGCGAATGCGTGAACCACCGCGGCACCGCCTACGGCCTGGTCGCGCCGCTGTTCGAGATGGCCAAGGTGGCGGCCAATCATCTCGCGAGCTTCGGCATCGGCCGGTACCAGGGATCGGTCACGTCGACCAAGCTGAAGGTCACCGGCATCGACCTGTTCTCGGCCGGTGAATTCATGGGCGGCGAAGGGACCGAGGAAATCGTGCTTTCCGACCCGATAGGGGGCGTCTACAAGAAGCTGGTGCTGAAGGGCGACAAGCTGGTCGGCGCCTGCCTGTACGGCGACACGGTCGACGGCAGCTGGTACTTCAAGCTGCTGCGCGAGGGTCGCGACATTGCCGAGATCCGCGACACGCTGATGTTCGGCGAAGCCAACACCGGCCGCCCCGGCGACACCGGGCATGAAGGCTTCACCATGGCCGCGGCGATGCCGGATGCGGCCGAGGTCTGCGGCTGCAACGGCGTCTGCAAGGGCGCCATCGTCAAGGCGATCAAGGAAAAGGGGCTGTTCACGCTGGAAGACGTGCGCAAGCACACCAAGGCCTCGGCCTCCTGCGGTTCCTGCACCGGCCTGGTCGAGCAGATCATCATGTTTACCGCCGGCGGCGACTATTCCTCGGCGGCCAAGGCCAAGCCGCTGTGCGGCTGCACCGACCATACCCACCAGGAAGCGCGGGACGCGATCCGCCATAACAAGCTGCTCACCGTCGCCGACGTCATGGGTTTCATGGGCTGGCGCACGCCGAATGGCTGCGCCACCTGCCGCCCGGCGCTCAACTACTACCTGCTCTCGACCTGGCCGCACGAGGCGGTGGACGATCCGCAGTCCCGCTTCATCAACGAACGCGCCCACGCCAACATCCAGAAGGACGGCACCTACTCGGTGATCCCGCGGATGTGGGGCGGCGAAACCAATTCGGCCGACCTGCGCCGCATCGCCGACGTGGTCGACAAGTATGCGATTCCCACCGTCAAGGTGACCGGCGGCCAGCGCATCGACCTGCTGGGCGTGAAGAAGGAGGACCTGCCGGCCGTCTGGAAGGACCTCGGCATGCCGTCCGGCCTGGCCTATGCGAAGGGACTCCGCACGGTGAAAACCTGCGTCGGCTCCGAATGGTGCCGCTTCGGCACCCAGAACTCGACGCTGCTCGGGCAGCAGCTGGAGAAGGCGCTGGCCCGGATGTATGCGCCGCACAAGGTGAAGATCGCGGTGTCGGGCTGCCCGCGCAACTGCGCCGAGTCCGGCATCAAGGACGTCGGCGTGATCGGGGTCGACTCGGGCTGGGAAATCTATGTCGGCGGCAATGGCGGCATCAAGACCGAGGTCGCGCATTTCTTTACCAAGCTGAAGACCCACGAGGAAGTGATGGAGTATGCCGGCGCGTTCCTGCAGATCTACCGCGAGGAAGGCTGGTACCTCGAACGCACCGTGCATTACCTGGCGCGCGTCGGGCTCGACCATGTGAAGAAGATGGTGCTGGAAGACCATGCCAACCGCAAGGCGCTGTACGAGCGGCTGATGTTCTCGCTCGACGGCCTGCCCGACCCGTGGCACGAGTTCGACAAGGCCATGGTCGACCCGCGCCAGTTCACGCCACTGACGGCGTGACCTGCCCATCGCATTCCGTATCACGTAAAAGGATCAAGCATGTCGAATCAATGGAAAGCCATCTGCAACGTCGCAGATATTCCCGTGCTCGGCGCACGGGTCGTCAAGCGGGCAGCGCTGCCCGACGTGGCGATTTTCCGCAACAGCCAGGACCACGTGTTCGCGCTGCTGGACCGCTGCCCGCACAAGGGCGGCCCGCTGTCGCAGGGCATCGTCTTTGGCGAGCGGGTCGCCTGCCCGCTGCATAACTGGAACATCGAGCTGCAGTCGGGCTGCGCGGTCGCGCCGGACGAAGGCTGCACGCAGAAGTTCAGCGTCAAGGTGGAGGAAGGCCAGGTATATCTCGATGCCGCCGAACTGAGCGCGGCGACGGTCGAGGCTGCATGAATGCGCCGGCGCCCGCTCCTCCCGCGTCCGGCACAGCCCCCGCACCCATCAGCGAAACGAAGACCACCTGCTGCTATTGCGGCGTAGGCTGCGGCGTCATCGTGCAAAGCGACGGCACGCAGGTGACCGGCGTGCGCGGCGACCCCGACCACCCGGCCAACTTCGGCAGGCTCTGCACCAAGGGCAGCACGCTGCACCTGACCGCCAGCCCGGCGCTGCAGCGGCAGGCGAGGGCGCTCCACCCGGAACTGCGCACCGCCCGCGACGGCGAGCGGCTGCCGGCGTCGTGGGACGAGACGCAGGATTTCCTCGCTAAGCGCATTGCCGAGACCGTGGCGGCACACGGTCCCGACAGCGTCGCGTTCTATATCTCGGGCCAGCTGCTGACCGAGGATTATTACGTGTTCAACAAGCTCGCCAAGGGCCTGATCGGCACCAACAATGTCGACACCAACTCGCGCCTGTGCATGTCGAGCGCGGTGGCCGGCTACAAGCAGACGCTGGGCGCGGATGCGCCGCCGGCCTGCTACGAAGACATCGACCATGCGGACCTGCTGTTCATCAGCGGCTCCAACACCGCGTATGCGCATCCGATCCTGTATCGCCGGATCGAGGATGCGCGCCGGGCCAACCCGGCCATGCGCATGATCGTCGCCGACCCGCGCCGCACCGACACCGCGCGCGACGCCGACCTGTTCCTGCAGATCCTGCCGGGCACCGACGCCGCGCTGTACAACGGCATGCTGCATATCTGCCTGTGGGAAGACCTGGTCGACCTGGAATTCATCGCCGCCCATACCGAGCGCTTTCCGGAGCTCAAGCGCTCGGTGCGCGAGTACACGCCCAAGCACGTGGCGGCCATCTGCGGCATCGCCGAGGATGACCTGTTCAAGGCGGCCCGCTGGTTCGGCGAGGCGAAGGCGGCCTTGTCGATGTATTGCCAGGGACTGAACCAGTCGTCGTCGGGCACCGCGAAGAATGCGTCGCTGATCAACCTGCACCTGGCGACCGGCCAGATCGGCAAGCCCGGCGCCGGGCCGTTCTCGCTTACCGGCCAGCCGAATGCGATGGGCGGCCGCGAAGTCGGGGGCATGGCCAACCTGCTGTCCGGCCACCGCGACATGGCAAACCCGGAACATCGCGCCGAGGTCGCGCGGCTGTGGGGCGTGGACGATGTGCCGTCGACGCCGGGCAAGACCGCCATCCCGATGTTCGAGGCGGTGCGCAAGGGCGAGATCAAGATACTCTGGATCGCCTGCACCAACCCCGCCCAGTCGATGCCGGACCAGAACCTGGTGCATGAGGCGCTGAAGAATGCCGAACTGGTCATCGTGCAGGAAGCCTATCGCGGCACCGCCACGGTGGCCTATGCCGACGTGCTGCTGCCGGCGACGACCTGGAGCGAGAAGGAAGGCACGGTCACCAATTCCGAGCGCCGCATCACCCGCTTCAAGCCGGCGCTGCCGGCGCCGGGCGAAGCGCGGCATGACTGGCGCATCGTGGTCGACCTGGCCCGGCGGCTCGAGGCCGTCATGGGCCTCGACAAGACGCTGTTCCCCTATGAAACGCCCGAGCAGATCTGGAACGAGCACCGCGAGAGCACCCGCGGCCGCGACCTGGACATCACCGGCCTGTCCTACCGGCTCCTGGAAGAGCAGGGGCCGCAGCAATGGCCTTACCCGGAAGGCGCGCTGGCCGGCAAAAAGCGGCTGTACGAAGACGGCGTATTTCCCACCGCGAGCGGGCGGGCCGCGTTCGTCGTCGCCCCCTACAAGCCGGTGGCCGAGCCGGTCGACGCCCGCTATCCGTTTCGCATGACCACCGGCCGCCTGCGCGACCAGTGGCATGGCATGAGCCGCACCGGCACGGTGGCACAGCTGTTTTCGCATGCGTCCGAGCCGGCGGTCGTGCTGGCGCAAAACGACATGGAGCGGCGCTTCCTGAAAGACGGCGACCTGGTGCACGTGACCAGCCGCCGCGGCTCGCAGCTGTTGCCGGCGCTGGCCGGCGACGACATGCGCAGCGGCCAGGCCTTCGTCGCGATGCACTGGGGCGAGGAATACGTGTCGGGCCGCGGAACGGACGGCGGCGGCAGCCATGGCGTCAATGCGCTGACCCTGTCCGCGGTCGACCCGCATTCCTTCCAGCCCGAACTCAAGCATGCGGCGGTCAAGATACTGAAGGCCGAACTGCCGTGGCGCCTGCTGGTGGTCGGCTGGGCCGACGCGTCCGACGTGCTGGCGCTGCAGGCCGCGATGCGTCCCTACATGAAGCGCTTCGCCTATGCGTCCTGCACGCTGTTCGGGCGCGACCGCGCCGGCGTGCTGTTTCGCGCGGCGGACGACTATCCGGCCGAGCCGGCGCTGGTGAAGGAAATCGAGGCGCGCTTCGGCATCGAGGGCGCGCAGGTGCTGCGCTACGACGACACCCGGCGCGGGAATGCCCGGCATATCCGCATCGTCGACGGCAAGCTCGAGGCGATGTCCCTGGCTGGCGACACGGCCGCCGAATCCTGGCTGCGCGAATACCTGGAAGGCGAACAGCCGGTCGCGGCGCTGGGCCGCCTGCTGCTGTCGCCCTCGTCGACGGCGCCGCAAGGCTTCAAGGCGCGCGGCCGCATCGTCTGCAACTGCTTCAACGTCGCCGAGACCGAGATCATGGAAACGCTGGGACTGCAGGCGGCGGGTTCGCCGGACGAAGCGCTGTGCTCGCTGCAGGACAAGCTCAAGTGCGGCACCAACTGCGGTTCATGCGTGCCGGAGCTGAAGAAGATGGTGCGCAGCATGGCCGTGCCGGCCTGAGCCCGGTCCGCGGCCGGGCGCCGCGGGCCCGTTTTCCCCTGCAAACCGATTTGCGGTAATCTGCGCCGATGACTATTCACGACCATACCCCATTCCCCGCGGCACGCTTCATCAAGGAAATAGGCCGCGGCAAGAAGGGCGCCCGCAGCCTGTCGCGCGACGATGCCCGCGACCTGTACGCAGCCATGCTGGAAGGCCGCGTATCCGACCTGGAAATGGGCGGCCTGATGCTGGCCATGCGCATCAAGGGCGAGTCGGTGGCCGAGATCGCCGGCTTCCTTGACGCCGCCGAAGCCTCCTTCGACCCGATACCTGTGCCGGCCGCCGACTACGCGCCCATCGTCATCCCGAGCTACAACGGTTCGCGCCAGATGCCCAACCTGACGCCGCTGCTGGCGCTGCTGCTGGCCCGCGCCGGCGCGCCGGTGCTGATCCATGGCGTCGAGACCGACCCCGGCCGCGTGACCACCGCCGAGATCCTGCATTACATCGACGTGCCGCCTGCCCGGAGCCTGGACGAGGCGGCAGCGCTGTTCAAGACCGGGCTGCCGGTCTTCATGCCGGTGGCCGACCTGGCGCCGAGGATGGCGCACCTGCTGTCGCTGCGCCGCATCCTCGGCGTGCGCAACTCGACCCATACGCTGGTCAAGATCATGCAGCCCTTCTACGGACCGGCGCTGCGCCTGGTTTCCTATACCCACCCGGAATACCTGGCGATGCTGTCCGACTATTTCACGACCGAGGCGCCGGTCGGCCGCGGCGACGCCTTCCTGATGCGCGGCACCGAGGGCGAAACGGTGGCCAACGCGAAGCGTGCGCAGCAGATCGAATGGCTGCACCAGCATGAACGCACTACGCTGGTGCAGCGGCAGGAGCCGGTCGATGAAATGCCGCCGCTGCCTGCGCAGAGCGATGCGGAAACCACCGCCGCCTGGATCAATGCCGCATTGCGGGGCGACGAGCCGGTGCCGGCGCCCATCGCCGAGCAGGTGGAACAGTGCTTGCATATAGCGAAGTCGTTAAGGCAACGGCAGGATGCACATCATGAGCAGGGCAGCTAAGGTTTACCTGGTGGGCGCCGGTCCCGGCGACCCGGAGCTTCTGACCATCAAGGCCGTCAGGGCCATCGCCGCAGCCGACGTGCTGCTGCTCGACGACCTCGTCAACCGTGAGGTGCTGCAGCATGCGCGGCCCGGCGTGCGCGTGATCGAAGTGGGCAAGCGCGGCGGCTGCCAGTCGACGCCGCAGGACTTCATCGAGCGGATGATGGTGGCCGAAGCCCGCGCCGGCCATTGCGTGGTGCGGCTCAAGGGCGGCGACCCGTTCGTGTTCGGCCGTGGCGGCGAGGAATGCGCGACCTTGCGCGCCGAAGGCATCGCCGTCGAGGTGGTCAACGGCATCAGCAGCGGACTGGCGGCGCCGTCCTCGATCGGCGTGCCGCTGACGCACCGGCAGTACAGCCAGGGCGCGGTATTCATCACCGGCCACGGCAAGACCGCCGAGCACAACCCCGACTGGGCGACGCTGGCGAAGCTGGACCTGACGCTGGTGATCTACATGGGCGTCGCGCGCTGCGCCGAGATCCAGGCGGCGCTGCTGGCCGGCGGCAAGCGCGCCGACACGCCGGTGGCGGTGGTGCAGTCGGCCTCCGGCGCCGCGCAGGCGCAGCTGATCACCACGCTGGGACAACTGCCGGGGGCGCTGGCCGCGTCAGGACTGGGCAGCCCCAGCATCATCGTCATCGGCGACGTGGTGCGCTGCGCCGGGGCGCTACCGGCCGCCATCGCCGCCGCCGCATAAAGCATCGGCCGGACGGGGCCGGGAGCCGCTACAATCGCGGCTTCGTTTTCTGAAACCCTGTCATGTCCAACCATTTCGATGTCGCGGTGATCGGCGCCGGCGCCGCCGGCATGATGTGCGCCGCCGTCGCCGGCCAGCGCGGCAAGCGCGTGGTGCTGATCGACCATGCCAGCAAGCTGGCCGAGAAGATCCGCATCTCCGGCGGCGGCCGCTGCAATTTCACCAATGTCGACGCCGGCCCGCAGAACTTCCTGTCCAGCAATCCGCATTTCTGCCGCAGCGCGCTGTCGCGCTATACGCCGCAGGACTTCCTCGCGCTGATGAAGCGCCACGGCATCCCGTGGCATGAAAAGCACAAGGGCCAGCTGTTCTGCGACCGCTCGGCCGAAGACATCATCGCCATGCTGCGCGCCGAATGCGATGCCGGCGGCGTCGCCTGGCGCATGCCGGCGAAGGTCGAGTCGCTGCACAAGGAAGGCGGGCGCTTCGCCATCGGCACCGACGGCGGCGCGCTGAGCACGGACAGCGTCGTCATCGCCAGCGGCGGCCTGTCGATCCCGAAGATCGGCGCGACCGACCTGGCATTCCGCATCGCGCGCCAGTTCGACATCCCGGTCATCGAGCCGCAGCCGGCGCTGGTGCCGCTGACTTTCGACGCGGCCGGCTGGCAGCCGTTCGTGCCGCTGGCCGGCATTGCGCTGCCGGTGGATATCGAGACTGGCGCGAAGAAGACCCGGATGCATTTCCGCGAAGACCTGCTGTTCACCCACCGCGGCCTGTCCGGCCCGGCGGTGCTGCAGATCTCCAGTTTCTGGCAGCCCGGCGCGGCGCTGACGGTCAACCTGCTGCCGGACATCGATGTCGCCGAGGAATTGCTGAAGGACAAGGGCGCGATCCGCAAGAACCTGGGCAACCACCTTTCCCAGTGGCTGCCCGCGCGCCTGGCCGAGGGGTTGCTGAGCGCCAACGGTTTCGATGCGTCGGCCCGCCCGGCCGACATGCAGGACAAGCAGCTGCGCCGCCTGGGCGACGTGCTGAACCGCTGGACCATCGTTCCCGACGGCTCGGAGGGCTACCGCAAGGCCGAAGTCACTCGCGGCGGCGTCGACACCCGGGCGCTGTCGCAGCAGAGCATGATGGTCGGCAAGGTTCCGGGGCTGTATTTCATCGGCGAGGCGGTCGATGTCACCGGCTGGCTGGGCGGCTACAATTTCCAGTGGGCCTGGGCGTCCGGCGTGGCGACGGGAAAGGCCGTTTAAAAACACGCAATTTAAATCACCAAAGTGCCTTCCTTTTGAAAAAAAGGACTGTTATACTCGCCGTCTTCCAATTCAAACCTCTGGTTTTTGTACATGACCACTATTCGCCTTAAAGAAAACGAGCCGTTCGAAGTCGCGATGCGTCGCTTCAAGCGCACTATTGAAAAAACCGGCTTGTTGACCGAATTGCGGGCGCGCGAGTTTTACGAGAAGCCGACCGCAGAGCGCAAGCGCAAGCTTGCCGCCGCAGTCAAGCGCCATTACAAGCGCATACGCAGCCAGCAGTTGCCGAAAAAACTGTACTGATTACCCACCGCACTTGTTGCGGTCGAGGTGGCAACCCGCTCCGGAAGCTCCGCAGCGGGTTTTGGCATTTATTGATCCGTTTTGGTCCGCCTTGCGGATCGCTGAGAGGATGATTCATGAGCCTGAAGGAAAAGATCACCGAGGACATGAAGGCGGCAATGCGCGCACGGGACGCCCAGCGTCTCGGCGCCATCCGCCTGCTGACCGCCGCCATCAAGCAAAAAGAGGTCGATGAGCGCATCGACCTCGACGACGCGCAGGTGCAGGCCATCATCGACAAGATGATCAAGCAGCGCCGCGACTCGATCAGCCAGTTCGAGACCGGCGGACGCCAGGACCTGGCCGACGCCGAGAAAAGCGAGCTGGCGGTGCTGGCCGAATACATGCCGGCCGCGCTGTCCGACGACGAAGTGCGCGCCGAAGTCGCCGCCGCCGTGGCCTCGACCGGCGCCGCCGGCCCCCAGGACATGGGTCGCGTGATGGCCGTGCTGAAGCCCAAGCTGGCCGGCCGCGCCGACATGACCAGCGTGTCCGGCCTGGTCAAGTCCGCCCTTGCCAAGGGCTGAGACAGGCCGCCGTTTCGCTAGTGCGCCGCCGTGATACCGCAATCCTTCATCCAGGACCTGCTCGCCCGCGTCGACATCGTCGACGTGGTGGGCCGCTACGTCCAGCTGAAGAAGGGCGGCGTCAACTACATGGGCCTGTGCCCGTTCCATAACGAAAAGTCGCCCAGCTTCACGGTCAGCCCGACCAAGCAGTTCTATCACTGCTTCGGCTGCGGCGCGCATGGCACGTCGATCGGTTTCCTGATGGAATATTCCGGCCTCGGCTATGTCGACGCGATCAAGGAACTGGCGCAGAACGTCGGCATGGTTGTCCCGGAGAACGACGACCGCCTTCCGCCCGCCAAGCGCGCCGAGGCGCAGGCCAAGAGCATGGCCCTGTCCGATGCGATGACCCGGGCCGCCGACTTCTACCGCCAGCAACTGAAAGCCGCGCCCCAGGCGATTGCCTATCTGCAAAAGCGCGGCCTGACCGGCGAGATCGCCGCCCGCTTCGCGATGGGCTATGCGCCGCCCGGCTGGGACAGTCTGCGCGCCGCCTTTCCCGACTATGCCGACCAGGCGCTGGTCGAGTCCGGCCTGGTCATCGACAAGGCGGCGGAAGAGGGCGGCAGCCCGCACAAGCGCTACGACCGCTTCCGCGACCGCATCATGTTCCCGATACGAAATACCAAGGGCCAGGTGATCGCTTTCGGCGGCCGCGTGATGGACAGCGGCGAGCCGAAATACTTGAATTCGCCGGAGACGCCCCTATTTCAGAAAGGCAGCGAGTTATACGGTTTGTTCGAGGCGCGGCAGGCGATCAGGGAAGCAGGATACGTGCTGGTTACCGAGGGATATATGGATGTGGTGGCGCTGGCGCAGCTCGGTTTTCCGCAGGCGGTGGCAACGCTGGGCACGGCCTGCACCCCGATTCACGTCCAGAAACTGATGCGCCAGACCGACCATGTCGTGTTCAGCTTCGACGGCGACGCGGCAGGCCGCCGGGCCGCCAGGCGGGCGCTGGATGCCTGCCTCACGCATGCGGGCGACAGCAAGACCATGAAGTTTCTGTTTCTCCCGGACAAGCATGACCCGGACAGCTACGTGCGCGAGCACGGCGCCGAAGCATTCGAGACGCTGGTGCGCGAGGCAATGCCGCTTTCCCAGTTCCTGCTCAATGAAGTGATGGCCGAAGGCGAGCTGCAGACCGCGGAAGGCAGGGCTCGGGCGCAGTTCAATGCGAAACCGATGCTGCAGGCCATGGCGCCGTCGTCGCTGCGGCTGCAACTGGTGCGCAGCCTGGCCAACGCGACGCAGACGACGCCGGCCGAGATCGAAGCCTTGTTCGAACTGAGCAAACCGGTTGCCGTGGCGCCGCAGCGGGCCGCGCCGCCGCGGGCCGGCAGCCGCTCCGCGCCGGAAGGCCTGGAGAAAAAAGTGATCCGGCTGCTGATTGCGCAGCCCGTGCTGGCGGCCCAGATGGACGATGCGTCGCTTGAGGCGTTGGCCCAGGTGTCGCCGGACGGCGGCGCGCTGTTGTCGCAGCTGGTCGAAGAAGCGCGCGCAATGGGCGAGCACGCGAACTTTGCGATGCTGGCCGAGCGCCTGCGCGCCGCCGGCCCGGAATTTGATGCATTGATCGGCGCAATTGCCGCCGACGCTGAATATGATGTGGAGAGCGCGGGCGTGGAACTGGCGGGTGCGGTGCGCCAGACCAGGCTCAAGCTGCTCAGTACGGAAATGGAAAGGCTGGCGTCGGGAGCAATGACGCCGGAGTCGCACATTCGTTACCGGGAATTAATGGCTGAACGCGAGCGTCTGAAGCAGCAGGCAGTCACGGAAGCCGGTTCGCGATGACTAGCTAATGTTGCTTGAGTGATAGTATGCTATGACATTTGCATAACACTTTAATCAGTATCTTAAGGGGTATCCAAGTAACGGTTTTAACAGTTCAGGAGAGCGTGGCCCTGGCAGCACCGAGCTACGCAATCAATCCGATGGCGGGACGAGCCCGCGAACTTTGGTAGTTGATTCCATGGCGAACGCGATGAAGAAACCCGTAAAGCACCAGGCGGCCCCGGCGCACGAGGGCCAGACAGCGCCGGCGGCGCCGGCAGGCAAGGCAGGCGCTTCGGCGTCCGGAGCGGTTTCCCGTGCGCCAGCGGCCCCATCGGGCGGCAAGACATCTTCAACGAAACGAGCATCCACTTCGGCGCCCGCGACGGCTGCGGTAAGCGCGCCCAAACCTGTCAAGGCGGGCAAGACGGTGGACAAATCCTCACCCAAAGCGGCCGTAGAGCCGGCTTCTGCGCAATTGAAAGCTCCCGTGACGACCAAGAAAACTGAATCCAGAATTGCCGGCCAGGCGGCAAAGCAGGCGCCGCAACAGGCGGAGACCAAGCCGGACACGCCCGCCATGGGCAGCGTCAGCCAGACGACCGACGCCGCCACGCTGGCCGCCATCGACACCTCGGGCTATGTGCTGCCGTCGGTCAAGGTGCCCGGCCGGCGCGGCCGCAAGCCCAAGGAATTCCAGCCCGAGAACGACGAGGTCGCCGCGCTGAACGCGGTCGAACGCGCCGAAATGAAGGCCGTGGACAAGGCTAAGGCGAAGGACCGCAAGGCCAAGGAAAAGGCGCTGCTGAAAGACGCGTTTTCGTCCGACACCGAGGCCAGCGAGGAAGAACTCGAACGCCGCCGGCAAAAGCTGAAAACCCTGATTAAGCTGGGCAAGGAGCGCGGTTTCCTGACGTATTCGGAAATCAACGACCACCTGCCCGAGAACATCGTCGATCCGGAAGCCATCGAAGGCATCATCGGCACCTTCAACGACATGGGCATCGCGGTGTACGAGCATGCGCCCGACGCCGAGCAGCTGCTGCTGTCGGACAGCGTGGCCTCCGCCGCCAGCGACGACGACGCGGAAGCCGCCGCCGAGGCCGCGCTGTCGACCGTCGACTCCGACTTCGGCCGCACCACCGACCCGGTGCGCATGTACATGCGCGAAATGGGCTCGGTCGAGCTGCTGACGCGGGAAGGCGAGATCGAGATCGCCAAGCGCATCGAAGACGGCCTGAAGGACATGATCCAGGCAATTTCGGCCTGTCCGACCACGATCGCCGAGATCCTGGCCGCGGCCGACCGCATCGCCAAGGACGAGACCAAGATCGATGAAATGGTCGACGGCCTGGTCGACCAGAACCAGTCCGACATCATTCCCGCCCCGGCGCCCGCGGCGGAAGCCGATGAGGACGACGAGGAGGCGGACGAGGAAGAAGAGGGTGAGGAAGAGGAAGAAGCCAGCAGTTCGGCAGGCGCCGCCGCCGGCTTCTCGGCCGAACAGCTGGAACAGCTCAAGCGCGACGCGCTGGGCAAGTTCGCCGTCATCGCCGAGCAGTTCGACAACATGCGCAAGGCCTTCGAGAAGGAAGGCTACAACTCCAGGCCCTACGTGAAGGCGCAGGAAACCATCTCGAACGAGCTGCTCGGCATCCGCTTCACCGCCAAGGTGGTGGAAAAGCTCTGCGACACGCTGCGCGGCCAGGTCGACGAAGTGCGCCATATCGAGAAGCAGATCCTCGATGTCGCGGTCAACAAGTGCGGCATGCCGCGCAACCACTTCATCAAGGTGTTCCCGGGCAACGAGACCAACCTCGACTGGATCGACGGCGAAGTCAGCGGCAGCCATGCGTACAGCGTGATCCTGGGCCGCAACGTCCCGACCATCAAGGAACTGCAGCAGAAGCTGATCGACCTGCAGGCACGCGTGGTGCTGCCCTTGCCCGACCTGCGCAACATCAACAAGAAGATGGCCGCCGGCGAAATGAAGGCGCGCAAGGCCAAGCGGGAAATGACCGAAGCCAACCTGCGGCTGGTGATCTCGATCGCGAAGAAGTACACGAACCGCGGTTTGCAGTTCCTGGACCTGATCCAGGAAGGCAATATCGGCCTGATGAAGGCCGTCGACAAGTTCGAATACCGTCGCGGCTACAAGTTTTCGACCTATGCAACCTGGTGGATCCGGCAAGCCATCACCCGCTCGATCGCCGACCAGGCGCGCACCATCCGCATCCCGGTGCACATGATCGAGACCATCAACAAGATGAACCGCATCTCGCGCCAGATATTGCAGGAAACCGGCGCCGAGCCGGACCCGGCAACGCTGGCGCTCAAGATGGAAATGCCGGAAGACAAGATCCGCAAGATCATGAAGATCGCCAAGGAGCCGATCTCGATGGAAACGCCGATCGGCGACGACGACGATTCCCATCTGGGCGACTTCATCGAGGACAACAACACGCTGGCGCCGGCCGACGCCGCGCTGCATGCGTCGATGCGCGGCGTGGTCAAGGACGTGCTCGACTCGCTGACGCCGCGCGAAGCCAAGGTGCTGCGCATGCGCTTCGGCATCGAAATGTCGACCGACCACACGCTGGAAGAAGTCGGCAAGCAGTTCGACGTCACCCGCGAGCGCATCCGGCAAATAGAGGCGAAAGCGCTGCGCAAGCTGCGCCATCCGTCCCGCTCGGACAAGCTGAAAAGTTTCCTCGAAGGCAGCGGCTAAGCATTTAATCAGCCGTAGTTTTCGTTGTACAATGCTGCCCGGCCCTGAAGTTCAGGGCCGGTTAGTTTAAGCGGGGCAGCATGCCCGCAACGCAGCAGATAGGGCCTCTAGCTCATGCTTGGTTAGAGCAGCGGACTCATAATCCGTTGGTGCCGTGTTCGACTCACGGGAGGCCCACCATTAAATCAAGGGGTTACGGCCATTTTGCTTGTAACCCCTTTCGTTTTTTCTCCTGTGTAGGCGCCATGTAGGTTTTCGGACGACATCTCTTCCTCAGAGGCGATAAGAAGCTACCATCACCGCCAGCGCGATCGCCTTTTGAGTAATTGCGCGCTACTGCCTTTCCTCGAACAAGAAGCGCTGGCGTCAGCGGTCACTTGTGACCTTTTATCCACGTTTTTCCCGTGGCCGGATTTTTGAACGTCTCCCATGCTGCGGGTTGTGAACCAAAAACTGCATTCATCGCTTTTGAAACAAGGTTGTAAGCAAACTGACGGCGGTCTTCCAAGTGTTCCGGCAGGTGGCCCATCAGGAACTGTTGAACTCCAAACCAAGGCATACCATTCGGAGATTCAAGTTTCTGGCGGATGTCAACATCTCCTCGCAAGGCATCGATTGCTCTCTGCTCTAAAATTGCCATTACGTCTACAGGGTCGGAATCTCCGAAAGTAATATCAGCGGGAAAGAGTGTGCCTGAAGCATTTTCTTCTGAGAGCTGGGCAGCCGTAGCGTTCTGCCTCATTCCTGAGAAAGTGTTGCGCAGCGTAAGAGCATATGTATTCCCTGCAGGCTGGTTGTAGTCAGAGTCCCGCATTGAATATATTTTTTCGAACAACAGTGCCCGGAGGCTAACTGGATAAGGTTTGTCTCCTACTGAACTCCAGAACACGCCCTGGCCCGGGATCGGCTCGTTAAGTAGCGAACTCAATAGGTCGTCACTGAAATGGGCGTTGGCTCGTTTCAGGGATGAGAGATCAGCTGCGGACAACAGGTGGAAGATGAACCAGTTGTCCCCCTGGCTGAGGATCTCGACTGGAATGCTGCCAGGTTGCTGCGTGATCAGAAGCGCTCCCAGGTCGTACTTACGGCCCTCCTTTACCCACGCAATGTAAGGCTCGGCAGCAGGTGCGTTCTCGTTCAACACTGACTGCGCTTCTTCGACGACGGCGATCGTCGGGATGGTCTTAGGGTCGGCAGCTGTAAACTCTTGCTGGTTCCGGTCGAAGATCCGGCGCAAGATCAGGCCTGAGAGCACTAAGGACTGGCCTCCGCGCATTTGGGAGACGTCAATAACACATAACTTTCCTTCGGAAAGCGCATGAACCAGCATGTCCATTAGCTGACTGCTCTTGTCATGCAGCATCTTTACGATCGCTGTCATGTTCCCCCGGGCTGCCAGTGCCTCGGCCTCCTGTCGCTGAGGGTCGAGATCAAGCAGTCCGCAGACGTCGTCGAGCGGCGTGGTATTGCCGTTGGTGTCTATCAGATTGACCAGCGACTCCCAACGATCTTGTGGCAGCCCTCGCAGCTTCCGAACGTTCTGCTGTTCCTGACGCTCTGGTCCGAGCGCAATCGAAATCACATCCCCCGGGCGTAAGCGGCGGATATCAAGCTTGATGCCGCCAGCAACGAATGATTGGTAGAAGGGACTTGGATTTTTTCGGTCGGTGAAAACGACGACCTTGTCTTCCAACGCTGGGACGTCGCACAGACCGGGACGGCCTTTATCATCTGGCCAGAAATACTCCCCATCCGGGTCGAATATGATCGTGCCCACAGGGACTTGCTTGCCGGCGCGTTTGGTGACAACTGGTGTTGTCTCGTAGAGCTTCGAGAACAGTAGTTTGTTGAGGTTGGATTTACCGAAGCCCGCTCTGGCAAAAATGAAGCTACGTCTGGACACCAGGGACTCTATCGGGAAGCGGACCAGCACCTCCGGTGTGACCACCTGCATCCATTCCTGCGATTGGAATGACTTGTTGCCTGCCGCGTAGATGTACTCCCCGAGTGCCAGATGGCCTATGGGTGCGCCATCAATATTATGCCCAGCGATCTCACGCAACACCTCGTCGCTTGGAAAGGCTACCTTGCTACCAACATGGGGAAGTCGACGATGGGAGGGAACGAATGTCAGCCCGTTGCCGTTCTTGCGTAGAACACCCAGCACGCGAATGTTGATCCGGTACTTAAGATATTGCTCACGCAGATCTTCTGGGATAGGTCTTTCTTCGCGGACTGCACGGATGTTGAACTCCTCGCCAGAGCCAAAAGATAACTTCCCCTCGGAGGAAAAGGACGCAATGCGACCCAACACCGCCTCATCCGGTGTCTCTAGTTGGACGAGGAGGAATTGCCCGTGCATCGGGATGTTCTGGAACTCGTTTCGGTACGGCAAAACAAGGTCGGCGTGGAATTCCATACCTCCCTGCTGGAAGCCACGAAAGATTCCGACGACCTGTTCTCTCGGAAAGAGTTGGATTTCTGGCATGTTATATTTTCTTATCCGTACCGACGCTGTGCGGGATCGGTGTCCTGCAGCTGAAACGCATCCAATGTGCCCGCATCGTCGCCTAGGCTGGAACGTACACCTTCGTAGATGAAGTCCTGCAAAATATCGAAGTCGAAATCGACTAGTGCCGCATTTTCATGCGCTTTCTGCAGGCAACGCGGATAATGGGGCACTGGAAAGCCGTTAATCGCGTCGGCGAGCATTGACCCGAGAATTGCCTGAGATTCCCCAACTTGCGGAACAAAGATGTCGATTGGCCACACAGGATCACGGCGGTGTGAGCCAAATTTTACCAAAAACATCTTGCCACCGACGAACTTGTTGATCTCGCCGCCCTCGCCGGTTCGGTCATCGCCTCGTGCAAACTCCGACCAAACGTAAGCCTTTTCCTCTACTTCACGAGGTACCTCTACGTAGGCCGGGTAGTCGGTCTGAAGAACACCTTCCAGAGCCATTGCCAAGCGATACCGAGAAAGCACCTTGCTGTGCTTGGCCACACCAGCGAGATATACTCTGCGCCGGCTCTTACTCCACTGTTCATCAATACGGCTTTTCATCCCTTGAAGTAGTCGCTGGAACAGGTCTTTGGCGAATACCTTGCTTCGCAAAAGTCCATCACAGACGATCAAGGTATCCGTGCCAAAGTCCTTCTTCAGGATGGTGAATAAGATGGCCCATTCGACTAGCTCTCTGTAGACCTGCACCCAGCTGGGCGAAACTGGTTTCCCTTTATCCGTCGGCCGGATCATGTGGGAGAGCGCCTGCAGGCTATCCACCCCCAGGAAAGCCATCATTTCACCCATTGCCGTTTTGGGGTCACCGTTCGCAGCGAACTGGCGGTCGTTGAGCTTCTGCACGGGAGTCGTGGGCGAAACCGCCTCCAGGCAGTACTCGTTGTTGCTGCTATCTACCACCCGGACCAGCTGGATCAAGAAAGGGTCGAACTGAAGCTGATTATTTCCCCCATCGGTTCCGACCAGTGAGATTGACGTCGTGGCGCGCGGTTGGATTCGGCGCGTGGCACTCTTCAGGGAACGGATCTCTTCTCGCAGAGCATCTAGCACCCCTTGATCTGTGCCGATGCAGTCTGCTATTGCCTCCTTCAATTGGGTCTGGCTTGCTGGGTCAATCATTCTCTCCCTGCCTTTCTTCTGTTCGCACACGCGATGCCAGCCCTTATGGGGCACCGATAGTGTAGTGCTGCATGAATCTCACATATCCTACCCTAGGTCTTATTTAGGGTAGCAATGTCCGACATTGAGGTTATAAGTTGAATCATTTGGTGTAGCCCCGTAAAAGGAGCCGCTCGGTAACGGCGATTTGGCTCCACCCATGGTCGAACGTAAAGGTTCGCGCGAGACCAGCGGGATTCTGAATTCTGAGTACACAAGCTTGCGTTGGGTCAGTCGCGTGCTCGACGACATACAACCAGTACGCATCGCCTTTTTTACAAGCGCAGTCGAATTGCGTGTGTGACAACCCCACGGGCCGATCTTGCAGGCTCCCGGTCATCGACTTCACTTCGACCCACCGAATCTGATTGCCACTGCCATCGGCCTCGTAGAGATCAAAACCGGGATTACCTTCTGGCGTGCGGCGCAACATCGGCTCAAGGCCAATGATCAGGTCGATGGCGTGCCCTTCAATCTGCATTCGCGTAGCTTGATCGAGACCATCGCGGTCTGGGCCATCATCATCCGGATGTACGCCGACGTAGGAAATGAATGGACGCCCTCCTGCATGACCGGGCGTTCTCTTTCCCTGACCTCCACTGTTCCCACTGCCTTTGCCACCAAAGGCGCCGTAGTCACCTGGGCCTCCGTGCGCACCTCTGTTACCCTGACTGCCGTCGCGCGACGTTCCGGTCCAAGAGTGGCCTTGACCACGCCCAGGACCATTGCCCGCACCGTCTCCTCCGTCTGGATTTGGGCTGCCGCGCGGGGTCTCTGGCATGTCGTTCCCGTACAGCCTTGGCGCATCGTCGTACACGTCACTGTCGTTGGATGGCGCATCGGCCTCCGGCTCGGCATCTATCGATGGTTCGGGTGCTGCGCTGGCACTGCTCAATCGGGATGCCAGCTCGGCAAGGATAGCGGGGTCTCTGCGTAGCAGATCGAGAATCGCCGGGTCGATGCCCACCTCCTTGGCCAATTGGTCGATGATCGGCGGCTTGAAAGCGAGCTTGGTCAGGAGAAAGGGGCTGGGCTTCCAGCCAAGGGTGTCGAACACTACGAGGCCTGGAGGTACCAGTTCGCCTTCGGCGTTCGGCACCCAAGCCACCTGATTGAGCGTCCGGACGAAAGCTGCGTCGAATCGGGCCGTCTTTGTCTCGTGAAAATAGCCCCATTTGTAGGAGCCGTAGAAGGCAGCGGTGTTGCGAGCCTCGAGATCGGCCAGCGCCTCCCACAGAACTTTCACTCTGGCTACTGCCTCCTCAGATTTCAGCGTGGGCAAGAAGTCCAGGAACTGCGTCAGTCCGCGAAGAGTGAAGTCTTCTGGCGGGTTTTCCCAACTTGCGCGCTCGAGACCAGCTTCTCTGCGGATTCGCTCCTTCTCCGAGTAGCCCAGACTCGACGGTGTTGCTTCTGGAATTAGATAGCGGCTTGCTCCACATGATACCAGCAGGTCGCGAATGTCTTCACCGTGCAGGCAGTCGTATTCGTTGTCGACGATCAGGATGTCGGGCACGCCCGCAAAGAGCTGCTGCAAGCGATCGGTGGCGATATACATTTCGCCGGGCTTGGCGATATAGGACTTGCCGTCGCCGGTATCCACCACCATCACAAAGGTGGTATCGCGCAGGGCGGAACGGAGCTTTTCCTTCTGCGCTGTTGAGTCGGTGCTGAAGGCAGCACGGATACGCTCGATGTCTGCCGCGTAGGCATCTTCGCTCACATCCACTTCTTCCTGTTGGTACTTTGGCAGGATGTTCCAGATCACGTCATCCACCGGATCGGGTTCGGTGATGCCCAGCGAACCCAGGAACAAGCGCACCTCGGGTGTTGCGCACACCGCGCGGCGCATTGTTCGGAAACTAGTGGCAATGGCGCCGGGCAGGAAAGCTTTGGCTTTTCCGTTATCGCGGGCGACGACGTGGGTACCATCTTCAAGGCGGATGAGTGGAACAGTGTCGAGATGGCGACGCAGAGCCTTCTCCTGGCCACTTAGGAATTCGTACAACCGCAACACCCATTCATCGGATTGCGCCTCAAGGAATGACTTAGTCAGGCTCGGCACTAGCTTCGTTGGTGTGATCTCGTCGATGTTAAGTTCGCGCATCAGGTACTGGCGAATCTCGGGCACCTTGTCCTGAGTAATATCGCCAGACAGCCAAGCGGCGACCTTCGAACCAAACAGCGTCCCAACCTGCTCCGGACTGAACAGCTCGCGCAAGTCTTGTGTGCGTGCTAGCTTCGCTTGATAAGCGGTGACGTGCCTGCCGTCAAAGGTCGGAAGTAGCATCTCCTCTTGAAATGCCTGCCGGACGGCATCGAACATCGGTGCGAACCGAGAATGTTGTTGGAACTTCTCACGGTCAAGCGGTAAGCAGCGCAGCGCCGAGACATCCAGCATGGCCTTGTCCCGCATCCAGCGCATCGCTTCAACTAGTAAGCTAGACGTTTCCTTGACCAGATGCTGGTTCCACGGCTCGCCGGGCGGGATGTTGTCGCGACTGGGCGTGGTGCGGTACGGTCCTTGCACGAGAAAGCCAAGGTGGCTCTCAACCACGGTCGGAAAGAACACCACCAGCGGCGACTTAGCCAGCGGCTGCACAGACCAGCGACCGGGCACGTCCTTTGCCGCCACGACCAGCGAGAAGGCAATTTCCACCCGCCCGACCTTCTGCTGCTCAGCAGAAAACACGTCGCGGTGGAAAACCAGCCAGTTCTGATCGACTTCCGGCCGATCATCCTCTTTGCCGATTACCGTGATGCGCTGGACATTAGGTCCGAGCGATTCGGGAGTATTGCGCAGGTAAAACCCAGACGCGCCGCCCTCGACGCTCCAATTGATTTCGTCAATGTGCCGCAGGAACAGCAGCGCGCTGGGGCCCAAGTGTCGGAACCCTGCCGTGATGTCCCGCGCTGCGGTATTGTCCTCCGGTTTCAGGGGGAGGATGATCTGCGTCTCTCCCGCCGCGCGCGCCGAGCGTTCCAACCGTTTAGGAAAGACGTAATTCTCAATGGCGAAGTCCTCGTCGCCAGAGTGAATTTCCGGAAGATCGGTGATGGTATAAACGGACTTGAAGCCGAGGCCGAAGCGGCCAATGGAGGATTCGTTCTTGGTGCTCTCGGCGATGTCACAGACGCTTCGGACGTCGGCCTCGTCGAATGGCTTGCCGAAGTGAGAGAGCGTCAGGCGGGCCGGGCTTAGGTTGAACGCGACCTTGCGCGATCCGTGCCAGTCGCCGCGCTTACCAAGGGCGTCCTCAGCGTTTTGCAACAATTCAAAGATAAAGTGCGTGCGGTCGTCGTATAGCCCAGCGGCCAGCCGCCCAGACTTTTGAGCGCCCTTAGTGCCGTAGCTCTTATGGTTTTCCTCGAAAATTGCCTCGTAGTTGGATGCCACCACCGCTCCCTGTAAGTCAGGCATCTCTTCCAATGCCAAGTTTGCACAAGTCTGCAATGTTATGACAAGATGTAACACTTAACCAAGCGCAACAACGATGACATAGGAAAGCGGATGAGCGACCAGCCGGACGAAATCCTCACAATTGACGAGGTCGCCGCTTACCTAAAGGCAGGCAAGCGCACGGTTTATCGCCTTGCAGCGAGCGGAAAGCTCCCAGCGTTCAGGCTCGGAGGCACATGGCGCTTCCGTCGCGGCGATTTGGATCAGTGGATTGGCGATCGCATAGGCAAGGCGACAGTGGATGACAAAGAGGGCGCGGAATGACAGCCAGCACTCCTGCTCTCCAGTCCAAGGCCAATTGCCAGCAACTCGAAGCCATCCTTGCCACGGACGGCCCGCTGCTTGTCATTGCCGGGCCGGGGTCGGGTAAGACCTTCACGCTGGTCGAGCGCATCGTCCATCTAATCACTCAGAAGGGGGGCGCCCCGGAGTCGCTTCTAGTCATCACATTCACCGACAAAGCCGCGCGTGGGCTGACCACGCGAATCTCCAATCTACTGGCCGAGCTAGGCATCCAGTTCAATCTGAACGAGATGTACCTTGGCACGTTCTACTCCATCTGCCTACGGCTGCTGGAGGACTACCCCGAGTTCACTCGGCTCAAGCGCAGCTTCACGCTGTTCGATCAGTTCGATCATTTCGATCAGTTCGACCAGCAGTACTTCCTGTACCAGCACATCACGAACTTTCGCGAATTGCCCAACGCCCAGCGCGTCATAGGCGACGACCATATGGGCCGCTGGACGAAGTCGGAGAACCTGCTCAAGTGGCTCAACAAGGTCGGCGAGGCGCTCGATGCAACTAAGCTCGCAGCGGCCTCCGAACTAGAAATCCGCGCCCTGGCCGTCTGCTTTGCCAAGCACCAGGAACTGCTGCACGAGCACAACTCGCTGGACTCCTCCGGCATCCAATACGAAGCCTTGCAACTGCCGGAAAAGCGCCCGGCGGTGCTGACGCACGCTGTGCACAGCTACTATCCGGACTTCGTCTTCCAACGGGGGGAGCAGGACGGCAGCGTAAAGTACGTTGATCGTCGAAGTGAAGGCCAACAACCAGATCGAGGATGCCGTGAGGCAGGCCAAGAAGGGCTTCGCCCAACAGATCGCAGTGGCCAGGGGAATGGAATACCACATTCCCAAGTCATCAGATGCGGACAAGCGACTGCTGTAAGGACTCTCGGTTACTGTTGATTTCGTAATGTTAGGCACACGACAAATATAATGACCAAAAAAAGAATTTCGAAAAGCACGCTTTCAATGTTCCTCCGCACGAAGTGCGACCGGGAGCTCTATTTGTCCCTGCACGAAGATTCGGAGCTTCAGACGCATGGAATGCCAGTTCCACTACAAGCTCGGCCTGGTATTGGAGTGCTGCAAACCGCAGGTAGAGATTTTGAGGATGAGCGAAATGATCAGTTGATTCGGTCCTTCGGCAGTCTGGTCATTTATCAGCTTGGTAAAGGAGGAGTGAACAAGCCAGTCAAAGCTCCACTCGCTTCCTTGCTTAGCAGGGTCACATCCCTGCCATCAATAATTTTGCAAGGGAAGTTCGAGCCTTCAGCTTTTCAGAATGCCGCAATGGCGAATATCGGGCTTCAGCCAGGGCAAGCTACTCTAGTGCCTCCAGTTGCAGGCCTAATTCCTGACATCATAGTAGTACGTCAGGCCACAGCGGACGACGAAGAGGTAGGCCAGAACGGATGCCGGAAACCAATTGACTTGGCAACTGAAACGCGTCGTGCGTTGAGCATCATAGACGTGAAGCACACCAGCGAAGCAAATCCCAGCTACTCTGCCGAGGTTGCGCTTTACGCAATTTTTCTAGCTAATTGGATCGCCGATCAGGGGCTGCAGAACGACTATTTTGTTACTATCCGCAGCTACTTGTGGACCCGATTCAAGCAGGGTCAAGCTGCGCTCGATGCTTTAATGTCCAGTACTACTTCGGCAACACCGGACCAGTATTTGGACGCACTGATTTCCGATAGTGAGGACGCCAATCTTCGTTTCTATCTGCCCACTGTGTTGCATTTCTTCCGGGAAGATCTACCCCGTACCATTACCATTGGCGATGCTTCAGCCAATGGTTGGGAAAATCTCGAATGGCACGTCGATGGTCGCTGTAGCGCCTGCGACTGGCTCGGTCATGAAAAGTGGGCGAATTCGAAGGACAAGGTGCGAATTTCGGCACAGCCGACCCACTACTGTTACTCTGCCGCGAAGCTGACCGGGCACCTAAGTCAGATTGCGGGCATGACTCGTGGTGCAAGAAAAACGCTGCAGATTCATGCTATTCAGAACACAGCGAGCGCAGCCGCAGCTCTCTCTGCACATCCTGCGTTCCAACAACACAGTCATCTTAAGAAAGAACGAAGCCGCATCCCCGCGCGGGCTACTGCACTGATTTCGTCAACGACCACAGTAGACAATTCGGCTGTGTTGGCAAGCTTGTCTCCTTGGCCACAGTTGCATGTCGCTATTACGGTTAACTTCGACCCCAGTGCAGGACTAATGACAGGCTTGTCCACATTTGGCAGGGCAACGGCTTATGTAAGTGGACAAACTCCGCGACAATTCCCTACTAAGTGTTTTGTCGTGGATCAGAAGAGTCTCGCAGATGAGTGGATCGCCCTTGAGGGGCTGCTGTCAACTCTGTCCGACATGGTTGACCAGTCCGAAGCATTCATTCGTTCAGCCGGGAAAACACCTTTAACTGCGCAAATCGCCTTCTGGGAAAAACGCCAATTTGAAGAGCTTTGCGCGGCGATGGGGCGGCATTTGCCTAAGGTTTTGAGCCTCACCAACCGCAAGACTAAGGCACTGGCATGGCTCTTCCCGGCTGACGAACTCATCGAAAAACCTGATGGTGCGGTCAGTCCGTGCGTCGTTTTCATCGATGAAATTGTGCGCCGAGTCGTTTTCGCACCGACACCGCATGTCATCACGCTGCTCGATACTGCTGAGACTTACTATTCTGGATCGGGGCCGGTCCGCCAGGGAGATGCTTTCTACCGTGAATTCTTGACTAATGGGATTCCGCGGGAGCGAATCTATGAGATCTGGAGCAATGTGACCACAATCAAGCGCGGCTCTGTTACTGTCCCACGAAATACTGTTATTCAGGAATTTGGTAATGCACTTGAAAAGCAGTGCCGAGCATTGAACAGTATCGTCGAAAGGCTGCGCGCGGATTTCAGGGGCCAACTCAAGGCTAACGCACCGAAACTGACTCTTTCGATTCCACAGGGCGCTCGGGATGTCGCGTTCGATAGCAAGCTCTGGGTTTGGTGGGAGGAGCTGCAGTATCACACCAGAAAGCTAGAATCCCACCAGCGACTGGCGCTCGACGCCGATGCACTGGAGGCGAACTACGAGGCAATTCGACTCACCAACGGCCAACCGACCGGATTGCCGAATGAGTACGTTTTTGACGTGTTGGCTGGATCAACCGAGGCAAAGCTTGATGATAACGAAGGCTATCTTGCCCTTGGCAAGGAGGGGCACCCTGGCCTTCCGCTGCAACGCGCACGAGACATAATCGCTACCAGCGCGCCCGCATATTCTGGATCAGATCAGACGCTGGCCACGCCAATGTGGTCGGCACTTTCGGTAACGCTCGTATCGTTCGACCGTGGCAGGCGCAAAGCTGTGCTGAAGCTGTCCAATTGGCGCGAGTCTGCTTTCTTCCCGTACCTCCTTGCAAATTCGACTATCGATTTGATGAACGACATCTTCATTACCAAAGGGCAAGGTTCATTCAAATGGTACGAAACGGTGAAGGAGATTTTGAGTGCCGTTGGCAGCCCTTCAATTGCGGTCGCCGATAGCAATGCGGCAGTTGCAATGGGGGCTAGACCGCCACGGCCTGGTTTGGACCCCGTGACTCCGCTCGCACGAGTCCTGTGGGAGGCTGACACGGTCCACGCCACTTCCGTAATTGCCCCAACCCAAGCCGCATCAGTTGCTGCTTACGCTAGGGCAAAGCACAACTTAAACAACAGCCAAACAGGTGCCGTCTTGCATGCGGCGGAAAAAGGGCTGACGATCATTTGGGGCCCACCTGGCACAGGGAAAACCCAGACACTCGCAGGCTGTATTCACGGCCTGGTTCATGATGCTGTGCGCCGAAGCCAGCCACTAAAGTTCTTGGTGGCCGGCCCGACCTACAAAGCAGTGGAAGAGATCATTGGTCGCGTAGTGACCTCGTTGGACAATGACGTGACCTGTGCGGCCGAAATCTTCGTAGGGTACTCGTCTTCACAGACCCCGATGTCATTCACGGCAACCAACTCCCACCTGCGTGTTGAGTCGTTCAATCTGCACCAGGGTAACCAAGAGACTCAAGATTGCCTTGCCAGCTTAGCGAATACCAACGTCGTCACAATTGTCGCCACATCAACGATGCAGTCCCATAAGCTCGCGGCGTGGACATACGGATGTTGTGTTGGGCCGATCTTCGATGTCGTCATCGTTGACGAAAGTTCTCAAGTTCAGGTGACAACGGCCATTTCTCCATTAGCCACGCTGAAGGAGGACTCTCGCTTGATCATCGCCGGAGACCATCTCCAGATGCCGCCTATAATGGCGCTTGAACCACCTGTCGGAGCCGAATACTTAGTGAGCAGCATCCAAAAATACCTACTGTCCCGGCCATTCGCTGGCAAAGTCAATACATGCCCACTCGAAGAAAACTACCGCTCGGCGGAAGACATCGTAGCCTATGCGCGAACGATTGGGTATCGGGCAACACTGAAAGCTTCAAACCCGGCGACGGCACTCCGTTTCCTAGCCTCGGCACCAACACCGACAACGGGCTTTCCGAGTTCGCTACCTTGGTCTCCTCTGTGGCCGCAAGCTTTGGATGCAGACAAGAAGATATTGGCGTTACTACATGACGACGATCTTTCGTCGCAGAGCAATTCGTTTGAAGCAAAGATGGTCGCGGCACTGACTTGGTGCCTGAGGAATACCGTGAGTGCAGAACTCGATGGACGAGGCACTGCCACTCACATATCACCTACACCTGATCAGTTCTGGGGACAGTGCATCGGTATTGTCACTCCACACAGAGCACAGCGCGCGCTGGTGGTACGTGAGCTAAGGGCGCTTTTCCCTGCCGACCCACCCGATCTAATCGACTCTGCGGTTGATACTGTGGAAAAATTCCAAGGTGGTCAGCGGCACACCATCATCGTCACTTTCGGTGTTGGTGACGCGGACGTGATAATGGGTGAGGAAGCATTCCTCATGCAGCTCGAGCGCACCAACGTGGCGATTTCACGCGCAATGGCCAAATGCCTAGTGATCATGCCGATGACGCTTGCTGGACACGTTCCTCATGACAAGAAGGCGTTAGAGACAGCGCACGCAATCAAAGACTATGTAGATGAATTCTGCAATCAGGAAATTGCGGATCGAATCATGTCTAGCACAACGTCAAAGCAAGCGAAGCTTCGTTATCATCAGTAGTACTTGTGTCGAGTTAAATGCGCTCAACGTGAAAATCAAACTCGACGGCGGCGGCAGAATCAGTTTTCATTTGATTCGCCTGCCGCTTTCCAGCATCGGCTGAATCGGCGGCTCGAACTGAAACCAAGCGCCAGTTGATTCCGGACTCCTCCAGCGAATTTCTGAAAATATCCTTCGCATTTACGGAGGCCGAAGGAATAATGCCGAAGCGGACATACATGTGCAGCGTATCAGAAAGGCTCTGCCCGACGTTTCTCCATACAGCACCTAGAGATTTGGCAAAGGTGTTTCGGCTGCCATGGTCAAGTTGTGGACCAGCCGAATAATCTACTTGACTAGGGCCACCAAGAAACCAGCTTCTCAGCCACTGGTCTTGAACATATGTACGCATCCCGTAGTAAGGCGGCGACGTAATTATGATCGATGGGGCTGAAGTGATGGCCTCAAACGATTTTGGCAATTGGGCATCACCATGCAACACTTGGGCTGTCGAACTAGGTGATTTCTGAGGCAAGCCAGTTAAACGTTCAATCTTGCGGCGAAGGACGCGCAAAACGTCGATTTTCAGCGGCTTGAGCCCTCTTTCTTTCCAAAAGCGAACGGCATAATCTGGCTTTGATGCATAGGTTCGCGGCATCTGGTTTGAAAAGTACCCCGCGTTTACTATATTTTTCGGAAGTGGTCCGTGAAGACATCCAAGAATAGCCGCACGGAGAATGACGGATGCGTCGGTATCTTGATTTAGCAGCAAAAGAGATTCACGTAGAGCGCAAATATCTCGCAGTGTTCTCGGATGATAGGCCGCTCGAAAGAATGGCGTGTCCGGTATGTCGTTTGGCTTAGTATCAACGATCAAGCGTGACGCCAAGCTGATAGGTGCTTCAAAGTCGCACGCAGCCAGCTTGGCCTTTGCAATGGCGACAGCAACAGGGGAGGAGTCTATTCCCCAGGCACTCAATCCAAAATTGCGGGCGGCAAATAGAGTAGTGCCTCGACCGCAGAATGGATCAAGAACAACAGGGTTGTCCTTTTTATGTTTCCGAAGGACCTTAGATGGGTACTCAAGTGGAAACATTGTGAAATAGGGACAAATTGCGTTCAGTGCGTTTTCTTTGCTGTATGCGAGCGCCACGTTCTTGTTTCTTGTGATGTTTGTCATTCCGAGTGTAAGGGTCAGTTTACACGCCTATCCTCCATCAGGGAACAGTTAGACGGCATATATGCGCAGCCTCTCGGTTAGGAGGGAGTATTCCGTTTCTCTACGGGCAACAAGACCCGGCAGCATTTTCTCACTTCCGTAGACCCGCAAGCGCAGTTCCTGCTCTGCCTCTCCGCTGGTTTATACGGCGTCGAAATGTCGACGTCTGCCGCCACCCAATTTTGAAAATAAACGTAAAGTCTGCGAATGGCGCTGACCGTCTGACTGAACTAACGCTGTGGTATGTGTCGATTGCCGACAAGTCAAACCGATTTATCTAAACGGCAGGGGCAACAATTGGAGCCGCCTCTACAGGCGGCCCGCACAGTGGCCAGTTTATGTGGATCAGTGAGAAGATGTGTTGCGGACAGACCCTAGTTGCCCGGTATCGGGCATGCCCGTAAAAGCTGTATGCATGGCCCCTGTAATTTTTCAACGCAAGCCGTCCGAATACGACCGTTTATGTACCTCGGCTGGATATGTGTACATAAATTAGTCTTTACTTGTTTCGAACAATCTGCATACTCCGTACCCAAAAAAGGATTCACCAAGAAAGCATTTAGGCCTAGAACCTTTGCCTATGCACGAGTTTCTTCCTCAGTCCAGACGACAGACAACTAGCTGGGCGAAATTCACCCAGCGCTTCGCGGACAAGCTGTACCGTATCATTATTGAAAGCATATTTGGACACATCGCTACTGTTAAGCGTCTCAGTTTTACTAGGCTGCAGAACAAATTGGAGCAAGATGATGTGCTCATTATCACAGAGTTAAACGGTCTAGGGCAGGACCATGCCACAGGCTGCTAGGAGGCCCACTATGTTTAACAATCAGAAGCAACTTCAAGTGCTAGTCGAGCAAGCTCGCGGCGAATTACTTAGAATCGGTAAGTCGTTGGTCGATGACGGTTGCATTGAACTATGGAATCTGGTCAACGAAATCAGTGAGATCCGGAGAAGCTCCCTAATCGAGGAATTTGGAACTGCTTTCGCTGGATTTTGCTCGCAGATCGGTAGGCTCGCAGGCGCAATGTCCACCATGGGCAAGATTGGAGGAGCAGCCTGCAACGCTGCCGAAGAAAATGGAGGTGTAGCTGATATTAAATTCTCTCATTTTTCCGTAATAATGGATGCCGGCACTGAATCCTTTGAGCGTACACAGCAACTATGTTGTCTGCTCGAAGCATGCGTGCAAGAATTCAGCCGGCTGGGTGCCGAACTACAGTGGCTCTGTGAAAAAGACATTCAGTTTGTAGTGTGCGATGCGCATGTCCTAAACGATCATCCCGAGCTTGTCCAAGCCGATGCTATCAGGGCACGCCTTGCAGCATCGACAGATCACCTAGAAACGCTTTCGAATGGATGGTGGCTTCTTGCCGAAGAGGCGAAGAAAAAAGAGGACGCCTATAAAACAGCACTAGCTGCTTATTCTCCCCCACACAAAATCCACTGACTAGGCGCGCGGTAAGCCAAGGTTTGCTAACGACTGTGAGATCGACCTCTCGGTTCAGACGGGCCACGGCTCAGGCGCCTGTCACCAGCGTTACTGCTTGCGTTTTCCAGCCCGTGTGTTCCGGTGAAGCCATGATATCTACTGCCAAGACGTAGTGTAGCAGGCTGATGTTCCATGTGACGCAGCAGGTACAGATAGACCGCATGGGCAGGATGGCGCCGTCCGGTATCGGGCTTCTTGTACATAGCTTCAATGCCCATACGCTTCATCAGTTTACTCGCGTTTCTGCGGCCGATTGGACAGCCATTCTGACGAAGCAAGTCTCTCAGCATCGACTTCAGCAAACGGGTATCCCAGAGTAGTTCGTCGATTATGCGAATGAGCGGCAGATCCCTTGCGGACCTTCTGACGGCGATAGTAGGCAGTGGACCGTACCAAAGAAAGGATCTGGTATTACCATGTTACCGGCGAAGTATGGCTACGGTCGATCATTTCTTTGCGCTCAGCGATTACCGGCTTGGTGACGCGCTCCCTAAAAATCGATTTCCAGCGCGTGCTGCTCAATCTTCGCGTACAAATTTTTTTGGTCCGGCTCGTTCTCCATTTTGCTGACAGCACCGTCGAATACGTCAGCGGCCCGCTCCAGCAGCTGACGTTTCCATTCTGTCACTCGGATTGAATGGACTTGGTATTGCTCAGCCAGTTCGGTGAGCGTCTTATCGCCACGTAATGCTACTACGGCCACGTTGGCCTTGAAGCTGCTTGAGTGATTCCATTTGCTTCTCTTTGTCATACGCTTGCGCCGCTACCCGGACCACAGACCGCGCTTATAAAGCAAGGATTCTATTTATCTAACTGTTCGAATCTCTGGGCCACTTCTGGTCATTGTGTCCGGCCTTTCGAGGATAATTAGGTCCGGTGAAAGACGTAGGGCTGCCTTTGTTCTGTGTTTTGAGGAAGAATAGAACGGAATAGTGTCCCGACTGAATAGCTACTGCCGCTAGGCTGCAATAGCATACTTATGCTAGCAGTTTAATTCCGCATAACCCTAATTTGAGCAGGGAAAAGTGAATTGACAACAATTGATTTTACGAGGATTCGCAGTACTCCAAAGAGCCGAAACGACTGCTTCGAAATGCTGGCAGTTCACCTGTTTCATAACACTTACTGCCCGCCCGCCAATTCAACCTTTGTTAGTCTACGTGGCGATGGAGGTGACGGGGGAGTCGAGGCCTACTTTCGCTTGCCGGACGGGGCTATAGTAGGAGTCCAGGCAAAGTATTTCTTCCAACTAGGGATTTCTGAGCTCCGCCAAATTGCCGATTCGCTTGAAACAGCTCTAACAAACCATCCGAGGCTATTGGAGTATTGGGTGTACATTCCCTTTGACCTGACCGGACGAGTTGCTGCGGGAACGAGGGGCCTGAGTCAAGCAGAACGCTATGAAGAGTGGAAGCAACAGGTTGAGAGTTTCGCAGCTGGCAGAAACTCTAAGCTTACCGTGACGCTCTGTACTGCAACGGTTATTCGCAGGCAGGTGCTCGCCTGCGATCCGAACGGAGGAATGCGTAGGTACTGGTTTGATGACTCAGTGCTAACGAACACACAGATTCAACGCTGTTTAGACGAGGCAGTAGCCTTTGCGGGCCCTAGGTACACGGCGGCGCTCGACGTTGTCACTAGCGCTCATATAGTGCTGGACTTCTTCGGCGGAGTTGGCGACTTCCAAGCTTGGCGAGACGAGTCGCTTTCTTCAGTCATAGCTGAGCTTCGTTCGCTTATGGGATGGGGTAACAAGGCGCTCGACATCCTTGGCGATCTTGATGCCACCACTGCTCGTAATTTGATGCAACAAGTCATTGCAGCATGTAAAGGGATGACAGACCTGTCTTTCGTCGCATCCGGTTCTATCGAAGTGAGGCAGATGTTGACAAGCGCTTTACCCCTGCTACACAAAGCTCGCGACGCTCAAGAGCAGGCCTTCTACGACAAGCATGGCCTAGAACAAGACACGCCGGGATTTCGCCAATTCCAAGCCGAGTACATGTGCGCATTTCCTGCAGCGGAGATGGATGCAGCGCGTACGTGGGTGGAGCAGGCTCAATTACTTCAGGATGCGCTTTCATCACCAGAAATAGGTGCGGCTACAATGCGCTCTTTGCTACTGGTTGGACCCGCCGGTATCGGGAAGACCCATTCGATCGTAAGTGCCGCGCTCCGCCGACTCGACCAGGGCGGGAACTCACTAGTCGTCTTCGGAGACGACTTCGGCAGAGAAGAACCTTGGGAGGTAGTACGCAGCAAACTCGGATTTGGCGCCGATGTCTCGCGTGCGACCCTCTTTGAGTGCCTGCAAGCGTCCGCTGAGAATACGGGCTTGCCATTCGTCATCTACATTGATGCGCTCAATGAGAGTCCCCGCGATGCTCGATGGAAAAGCAAGTTGCCGGAGTTGCTGGCACAGTGTGCACCATACCAGGGCATCAAAATCTGCGTTTCTACCCGCGATACGTACCGAAACTTGGTCGTCGACGCGCGGTTTCCGGGCTATGCCTTCGAACATGCTGGCTTTCAAGGTCAAGAATTTGAAGCAATTCAAGCGTTTGCAACGTACTACGGCTTGGACACTGAAATCACGCCACTATTTTCGCCTGAACTTGGCAACCCACTGTTCCTACACTTGGCCTGTAAGACGTTGCGGGACGAAGGGCGAACTTCGCTGGATGTCTCACTTCCGGGATTTGTTGCGCTTTTGGAGGGGCATCTTAAACATTGTGATGACCTCATCAGACAAAGACTGGTCTACTCGAACCCTCGAAACATTGTGCGAGCTGCAATGCTACGGCTTTCTGAGGTCCTGACGGACAACGTTCCGCAGGACCGCACTTGGGAGGTCTGCACGGTAGAGCTGCAGAGGATTGTCGGTAAGGAAGTTACCGCTGAAGCCCTGCTTCAAGAACTCGAACATGAAGGACTTGTAATTCTGTCTACGGATGAACGCGATACATGGTTCATTCGATTGGGGTATCAGCGTTATGGCGACATCCTTCGGGCCACCAGTGTCGTCGAGGGACTGATGGGGCCGAGAGGGGTAGATGTTCCTGCGCTTGCATCGAAGCTCACAGGGCTGACGCCTGATGATGAGAGCCTGTTGGAAGCATTGGCAGCTGTTCTGCCTGAAAAGGCATGTTTAGAAATTACCGACAAAGCGCTCGGAATTGATGCGACGCTTGCACATCGGCTCTTTATTCAAGCTCTTGCCTGGCGCTCACGGGACAGCATCAACTACGACATTGACGACCATGTGCTCAGTGCATTGCACACGCCAGGGCTGTGGCAAGAGGTCTACGACGCATTTTTCCGCCTCAGCCTAGTTCCATATCACCGATTAAATGCCTCAAACTGGCTGAGCCCGTTCTTGCGGCGTTCGTCGATGGTTAACCGCGACGCGTATCTCTCGGTAGCTGCATTCAAATCGTTTGATGCCAAGGGAGCGGTTTGGTCTCTTATCAATGCAGCTTTACTCGCGGAGATTCGGCGCTGGCCGGTAGAAAGCAGGGAATTGGCAGTTGTAGCACTGGCTTGGCTAACAACGTGTTCCGACCGACGAGTTCGAGATTTGTCCACAAAAGGGCTCGCGCGGTTAGTGGCTTACCAGCCAAGCCTTGGAAGGAAACTGACCGACGAGTTTCAAGGATGCGATGACGACTATGTGCTTGAAAGCATCGCCCTTGCAATCTACAGCGCGTGCCTCCTAGAGCGTAGCGTGGTGGACGAGTTCGTTCCCGCACTTGAAGGGTTGTTGAGTGCTACGTTTGATTCCCCGAATGTCCTCATACGGGACTCTGTTCGTCTGCTGGGGCAACTTGTGCAGCGCAACAAACCTCGTCCTTCGTTGCAGAAGAAGCTGGATGCCTATCCTTCGAAGGTCGCTACATGCAAATCATGGCCGACGCTGCCCGACGCGAAGCCGCTACTAGATTTGGAAGGCGTGCCGTCGAACATGAAACTATGGGGTTCACACATGTTGCCCGACTTCTGGCGATACCAGGTCGAACCGAAGATTAGAGACTTTGACCTAGATAGTGCAGGTATTGGTCAAGCTAACGTAGCCTGCTGGTTGATGGTAGAGGTTTTGCGGCTTGGCTACCCAGGATACGAGCAATGCGCCCTCAAGACTGACCGTGGCATTGTAAGAGAATTTGGGAATGGACGCGGTCGCAAAGGATTCGCGGACCGTCTAGGAAAGAAGTACTACTGGATACTTCTCCATCGCCTTCTTGGTCTACTTGCGGACACCGTACCACCGAGGAGGTCCTACTCGGGCGGGAAGGCCGGCTCTGCACATCTCTGGTCACTCAGTGTGCGTAAGTCCGACGTCACCGATGTTAGGGATATCACTCCACCACGGGAATATCCAGATGAACTTGTCCAAGGGCCTCGGTACCCCTTCCCCGACCAATCAGGGGACATTAAGCAGTGGGTAAGGACGGATGATTTTACCCCTCACGAAGAATGCATCGTTCGAACTTCAAGTAGTGGAGTGCAGTGGATAGCGCTTTCTCTGAGCGCCAAGGATAGCAATAGTTCTCCAGGGGATGATTCATGGACCAAGCCTTATTGCAGCGTAGACCTGTTCTATACAAGTGTTTTTGTCGAAGGTAATGTGCCGGCATTTGGTGCTCGTAGCAAAGCAAGAGACGTATTCGAAAACCAAGGGGCACGTTGCTATCAAGGTTTTCTAGCCGAATATCCAGACGGCCTCGTGTTTAACCAGCTAGCAGAGGAGGGTGAGTTCTCCAGAGGGCCCAAAGGGATGGACTACTCGGAAGTCGCCCTTTTGCGCGGCGGAGAGTGGGAGTATGACTTTTCCTATACTAAGCCTGAGCGGCAGGAGCATCTTCACGTCCCTTGCCAAGATTTGGTGAAGGTACTAAAGCTTTCATGGGATAGACAGCGAGGGTGGATCGACACTAGCGGTGAACTCTTGGCCTTTCATTCGTATGCGAATCGACGGAGTGCTCTGTTCATTCGTCGCGACGCTCTTAACACCTATTTGTCAATCACCAAGCGCAAATTGGTGTACCGGCGCTTTGCCAATCGGGGCTTTTCTGCAAATGGCGCATCAGATAGCTCCCAAATTGATATCCTTACTTGGCTGTCGTACGAGCCGTCAAAGGCGCCCAACGTGCTAAGCGAAATCAGGCGCCCATTCGGCTGCTAACTAGCTACAACATCAACGTTGACAATACCTTGCTCACGCAGAACAATTCTTGATCAAGCCGTGAGCGAGGTTGCGCATGAAGCGCTAATTTCGGTGATCACAGAGCAAAAATTCGGCGAACGACCGCCACGCGAGAATTTGGCCTTGAAATGACAACTGACTACGTCTCCATATGGCATCCATAGACACGCATCTTTCCCTATTGCAGCTACGATTGGCTCGGCGGCTATCAAAGGGTAAATAGCAACGAGGTCGCCTTGTCTAACGTCTGGCGCAAACAAAGTGCTGGGAGTATTTCGAAGCAGTTTGCTTTGAACTCCCGATAAATACCGTAACGTTTGCACGCCTCTTTTAAGGCTATACCATCCAGTGCATTTATCCGGTCCATTGTGTGTTCTCTCATCCACAGCATCTTTCATCACTCTACGTAACGACAACCAGAGCGTAACGACAACCAGAGCGTAACGACAACCAGAGCGTAACGACAACCAGAGCGTAACGACAACCAGAGCGTAACGACAACCTGCAACTCCGGTTTTTGCAATGCCTCTTATATTCAGTCGTGACTTCAACCTTTTCCATCATAGATGTGGAGAGGAGTTGCTGTCATGCAGGTTTTATATCAAGAATACGTAGAATATCCTGGTGTAAAATTTTTTAGATGCAAGCCTCTTTGGGCTGTCTTAACGCCAGAAGCCTGCTCCAGAAACGTCAGCACTAAGGCAGTAATTCAGTGTGCGCGCTGCTTGGTTGGAAAACATCATGTTGCAATGAATATGCCGCAGCTTCAGGAAGAACACGATCGGAAGGGACGCGGTTACAGAGGAGTCGAACCCGCAAGACGATGCGTGCGATGCGACACGGCTACTTTTCGCCTTCTTGGCGGGACAATTTGCGTATCTTGCTACAACCGACAACGAGAACTGCAGATTGGGGTTAACGCTCGCGGTGGAGTGCCGCGAATAGCTGCGACACGGCTGCATCGAGCGGTATGTCTAGTCGATTTAAATGGAGACGCTCTGATAATAGAATTGGATTTCTGCAGGGGCCCGAAAGAAGCAGAACGAGTTATTCAGCGCCAGTGGCCAGGCGGGAAGTTGGCGGAGTATGAGATCCAGCCAGCTAAAACTAACACCACAAAGGATGCACTGGGCCAGCCGTTGGATGCTGGTATGGCGTCTGTCGAATACGCTGAGGGCCGACTTCTGCGTTGAGGCAGCATAGGGAGCGATTGCCTGCTAGGCGCTCCAGAAATCTTCAGCGCGGACCTAGGGCAGCCACTTTGCCAGCGGCAAAGTTACACAGATTCTGAAAACCATGCGGTTCCCATCAGCGTAGATGGCCACGGCTGTTGGCGTGACAACGTGTTTGTCGAGCGGCTATGAAAATCTGTCAAGTGCCAGGAGGTGTACTTGCGTGCTTACGAGACTGTAAGTGCGGCCAGGAGCGGCATTGGGCACTACAGTTGTTCTACAACAGCACACGCCGGCTAGTGCGCTTGACGCGAACACTCCGAATGCGCTTACTTTGCCAACTTGCATGCCTTGATATAGGCACCGCAGGCGGTGAGCCGGGTTACCCACCGCGCCGCACGCTCTTGCACTACGGATGGGGCGGCGAGCGCCGTCGTGCATGACCATTCATCCGCAAGGCTCACTTAACTAACTCCAATTTCTTTTCAGACAAACGGGAACTCTTCGGCTACGTAAGCAGTTGGCACTGGCACCATGGCGAAATTTTGCTGAACTGAAGAGCAAGGTAGGTCACAACAAATTGGCAGCAGTTCGCGATTGCAGCTGGCAAGCAGTGTCCATGCCGTAGGAATTGGTTCATTTTTCCAGAGAAAATTTCCCGCGATGCCATAATGATGACCTGTAGTTAAAAGAGTTATGCGATTTCATCACATATCACACTGGTATTATTCCATTTAAAAGCAAGAAAATTAATATGCTTAAACCTCACCATACAGGCGGTCCGCTAAAGTTGTGGTCACATTTACTACTGGGCACAATTGCGTCTATCGTTGCGGCCGTGATGATTGTGCATGGAATTCGGAATTTGGTTTCCATATTCATTCATGCGATAAGCGGAGAAATCAACAATGGCGGCCCACCGATTTATATCCTTGTCCTAGGACTGTTGTCTCCAGTAATTATATGGTACGGCTCCAAGATCAAAACACTGTTGTCATTCGTAATAAGGTATTTGGAAACTGTAGCGCTGGGTCTGGCGGCGTTCTTCATCGGGTTTTTCGAACGAAATGCGCGCTTTGAGGGAAATGTTGTGTACTGGATTGTCCGCGCTGTTTCTTTCGCCCTTATTATTTGGGCGGGTAAGTTGGCATATTTCAGCCTCAAGCAGGAAATGAATAAAGACTCATTGCAATGGGCATCGTCTTTCTTCATCACGTTAACAATATATTTAACATTTTCACTAACAAGGCTTGTCGCGGGAAGATCCGATGATTGGAAGTCCTTGGCCGAGCGTGTGCAATTACGATTGTTCAGTCAAGAAAAAATCGAACTTGACGGCTTCACTAAGATACCTCTGATTCATCTGTCCGATCTTCATGTAACGTGTAGTAACACGGCGCCTCTCGCGGAAAATCCCCGGATCGGGGTGCCGGATGCGACGCTCAGCGCGCTGGCTGAGTCCATTAGTGCCCTGAACGCAATGCCGGTTATTGTCAGCGGTGACGCGACTGATACGGGTGACGCCACGGAATGGGAAAGGTTCAAGCGCTATTTCGGTCCCTTCAAAGACAGGATGGTCGTTGCCCCAGGCAATCACGATTTGAACATTGTTGGATACGGCAAAGGTAGTCTCTTGACAGTCACCGACCTGCTTTATTATGAAGGCAGGATAAACAGACTTCGCGCTTATTTATGCGCAGCCAACGACATTATGGGGAACCGTGTACGTACCCTGCGAAGTGATGTCAAAGGGAGGCCTAAGGCGCTTTGTTCACTCCAAGTGGCGCTGGACGACATCAAGGATGAGAGAGGCTCCCGGCAGTTTGAGGAACTGAATGCTCTGTTTCCGTTGGTCGTCAGGGTTCCATCGCCACACGCTGTCCTGTACGCCATCGTTTGGAATACGACACGTACATCTTCGCTTCCAACGTTAAATTCGCTCGGTAAGATTGACTCCGGACAGATGGAACGCCTATCGGGCATTGCAGAATTGTTGCAAAAGGAGACTGCTGAGCCGCTAGCGCTCATCCACGTGCTACACCATAAGGTCGGCATGCCTGTTGAGTTAGAGTATCACTTCGGCACCCTGACGAAGTGGGAGCACAGGGTGCAGTTCGCGAGCATGACTATGCAGAACGCTTCGTCACTGTTGCGAACGATTGAGAGCCTAGGAGCAGACACGGTCATTCTTCATGGCCACCATCATACGCGGTTCGCGGCGCATGTGATGACAAGGTCGGAGCCTATGATCGATGTGATTTCGGCGCCTTCCTCCACTCTGCATTGTGAGGGGCATGTTCAAGGTGAATCATGCGTGCAAACCCCAGGATTCGATGTCGTTAGTGTGGGTGTCAAGCACAGAAATGCTCGGGTGGTATGTAATCCTCAATGGAACGCCAGTGTGTCAGCGCCTAGCCATACCGTCTTGACGAATCTGCAGAGAGATGAAGAGAATGTTTGAGCAGGATGCCGCGCAATCGGTTGCGGCAATTTTCGGCAATACCATTGTCATGGTGGTTGCGCCACGGTGCAACTCGACACGAATTTACTCGTGCTGGTCACATCCGGGCGCGACGGTTAACGGCACGAAGTTCGGTGCAGGAGACTTGCGTAGTATTGGTCACCATCCTACATACAGGTGGCATAGTCGACTAAGTCATCGCGAATTTATAGCCAAATAATTCTGCGTCTGTGCGGCCAGACGGTACTTAGCGTCGCTATCCGTCTGGCGCTGTGCATTAGCACGCGCTTCGATCTTCCGTAGCCTGTTTTCAGCTCCGCTGGCTAACATTTGCTTTATTTTTTCTAGTTGTTCATGAGCCTTGGTGTCCGGTGGTACTGCGCTAGTTGGTAAAGGCAGCAGTGCAGTCACGGTGGGAACCGGCAGCAGTCCCGCATTCGAGGCTTTCGATAAAACCGCTGGACGGCGCGTCGAGTCCCATCCGAGCGACGCAATCCATATGGTGCTTACCGCGGCTGCTCTCGCTGCAGTCGTTAGCCGCTGGTACGCTTCCTTGAACGCCATACGCGCACCTACTTCATCACCCAGCTCTAAAACCGGCTCGCAAAGCGAGAAAGCCTCGGCAATTTCAGTAGTCCAGACAACCGTATCGTTTTGGTCGCGGGAAGTCAGAGCAATGGCCCAAGCTTCTTCAGCGCCAGGCCGGCCGTCCATCAGTTTGCAACGAGTCGCGATGCTGGCCGGCACGGGAGCAAACTCGCCGTTCTCTTCGCAGTAGGAGCGCATTGCTGCCTCGATTATGTGCAGCGGGTACGGCGCGAGTGCGGCGATCCACGCCTTTGTAATCGCTGGTTCTGGCATTGGCTTGGCATACATAGCTAGCGCACTGGCCAGCAATTGCAGGAATTGCGGCTTTTGCGAATCGATCATGATACCTCCATGTCGAAGGTGTTGCGGTCTACCGTCGTACTGCCCAAAATCTCAGCCATAATTCGGCCATTTGTTTCCTCAATCGTCTCAGATTGGGCGGTCGGACGCGCATTCCCAGCGTCCAATGCGATGAATCGATCTATCTTGTCAGCGTTGCGTAGAATCAGATCAAGACCGTTGTACTTTGTTCTTTGCTCGTTTATCCCCATGTTGTGCGGAGACTTGGAACAGCCACGGATCGCTTTACAAATGTCGGCAGATGAATAGCTTTGCAGCGCTTTCTTGATCAACCCTGTTCGATTAGCGTCTAACACAGACTTGGGCGAGTCCATAACTTCTTGCCAGTACGCGAAAATTTGTTTCACGCTGTCGTGCGAGGCATGCTCGACAGCGGATTTGGCTACTGTTCCTGTTCCTGTTCCTGTTCCTGTTCCTGTTCCTGTTCTTGTTTCCATATCGAGCTTTAAAGGATTCTCAAAGGGTTTCAAAGAGGAGCCAAATTCGTCCAAAACTGAAGCAGGGAAGAGTGGAGAAAACTGTCGCAATGCGGTAGCCAGCAAAGCTTTCACAGCTTCTGGTGGGGTGATTGTATTGAATAGTTTGCTCGCGGCCTTGCCGACATTAGGATTCTCAAACTGGTTCCACGCTAGATAGCGCCTAATCATTACCCAAAAAGACCTTTCACAACGGTATATGAAACCCTTTGTGCATAACTCTTGGAAGGCTTTCGATACCCTTTCGACATCCCAATGAAGGTCATCGGAGGCATAAGCATTGGTAAGGCGGAAGCAGCCAAGCATGTTGCCATGCGGGCAAGTCAATAAGTACAATGCCAGAGTGCGCGAATCTTCAGACATGTTAAGGATGTCCTCGCTAGTCCAGAAGCCAGTGTAAACCTTGCCATAATTACGCATTACACACCTCAAGTTGCAGTAGCGCAAAATATCTCGAACGCATCGTGAAATTTGAATCGTCCTTGCTGGAAGAATAGGTTTTTATGGTGAATAGCATTACTTCTCACCATTCAATAATTTTGCGATTGCGGTCACGGACCAGAGAAGAAATTTGCCGTGTTTAATTGGACGGATGCCGAAGCACTCGCCGGTAAGGCAATGGTTTTTGAGGATTGTCTGATTTGCACAGCTCATCGCGTGGGCAAACTCAGCGGTCTTAATATAGTCCCGGCCTTGAGCAACAGCAGCGAGGGCAGGCGGAATTGCCGGCACCTGATGGTTTTGAATGGTTTGCATCATCTTTCCTTTGATGGACTTGATGACGCCGAAATCTACGCAGTGCAACCGATGTGGCTGGTTGCCGCAACCAGGCAACCTAGTAACCACGGGGAGGCCAGGCATTTTAGGCAACTACGCAACGCAACCTATTTCTTTGAACTACTCCAGGGCATGGTCATCGCTTTCGCTTTGTATGGGGCGAACTCCTCTTTAGCTTTTTTTATGAGCCGGGCGATGAACTGGCGCGTTACACCGTATTTTTGCGCCAACGTGTCATGGGTTGCATTAGGCTGGTTGTATTCTTCTAGTAGGCGGCGCAACGCGGACTCATCCCATACCCTTTTTGGCTTTTCTTTTACCTTTGGCACACTTTGCTTACGATAAAGAGTCATACTGGCTATATTCAACAGTTGACTTGTTTTTTCATCAATGGCTTTAAGTTGATCTTGTAATGCGGTGATGTTGTCCTGCTGAATCTTGTAATCAATCGCTGTCGGAGTGGCCTTGGACTCCCACTCTTTGATTGCTTGCTCTATTCCAGCTTGTTCTACTTCTATTAAGTAGTCTTCCTTATTAATTCTTTCAAGAAATTTTTCCAACTCATCTTTTCTCAGTGGATTGTTTTGTAAATCAACAGTATTGATAAGCATCTCCCTTGCTTCCAGCCCGTGCCTATCTAAAAGGCTTTTTAAAAGTGGGCTTTCATGAAAAATCTTTCTAAGAGAAATTGGAATGTCCGCCATTGACGTATCGACCTTTGGCTCTGTTGCGGCAGTTAGTGACTTGGATGACTCTTCTTTCATTTGTATTCCTTGATAGATCGGCGCATGAGAATGGCCGAAAAGGTGTGGCGCTTCGTATTTGAAGCCGCCGGGAAAAAGTTTTCGCGTATCATGGGTTCGTTGGCCTGCCCTAGGACTCTTAAAACTATTCCTAATGCATTTAAACAGCCGCTAACAGCCGCAATCCATCTGGTGCTTTAAGGAAATTGACCTTAGCTTGCTCTAAAATCCATGCTTCAATCTTTTCATGGTGTAAGCGCAGCAGGTCGAGCGGTCGGATCGTGTAATGCTTCTCGGCCGTCGCGCTCGGCTTATGCCCCATGATTTGCGCCACCACGCCTGCAGGTATGTCCAGCCATTCAGTTAGCGATTTGAATGAACGACGCAATCCATGTAGCGTCAGGCCCTCAATGCCGGCAACCTTGCAGACTCCGGTTAGCTGATAATTCGGACTGGTTAGGTGGCTGCCTTTCGCACTGGAGAACACCCATTCATTACGGCGGGGCAGGGCAGCTATCACGCTTGCCATGTATGGCGTAAGTGGAATCTCTCTTGTGCCCTCCACTTTGTCGCGGATGGTCAGTCCTTTCCATTTGGTGTTCACGTCCTCCCACCGAATTTCAAGCACCTCGCCTGGTCTCGCGCCAGTCAACAAGATAGTTTGCAGACATGCGGCTACTACAGGATTGTTTAGCTTATTTACCGCATCAAACCATGCGGCCAGCTGCGTACGCTGCAAAACATCGGTTTTCGTTCGCGCCTTCCCAAGTGCTTCACGACTCTTTTTCGTCTTGGCTGGATTCGCCGCCGGGAGGATCGAGGCATATTCTTTCTGCTCAGCGCACCAGGCTAAAAATACCTTCAGTAGCCGCCAAGCCAGACGTGCAGCAGTTGGGCGGGTCTCGGCCTCCTTCGCCGCCCATTCTTCCACTGTGTCCGCATTCAGATCGCAAAGCTTTATGCTCATCAGGGAGTATAGCGGTCCTGCTATCGTCACGCCGCGCCCACGGGTGCCACGCTTACAGAGTACGCCGCCAGCCTTGGCTTTGGCAATATGGTCTAGGTAATGGCGTTCGCCCCATTTGCTTTTTCTGGCCTTAAGGTAGGCAGCCCATGCGTCTCCGACTGTCAGCGCTTGAGAACAGATACGTGATTCTTCGGCCTCTGCCTTTGCGCGCAGTGACGCTCGTTCACTTCTTGGGTCAATGCCTTGATCGACGAGCACTTTGTATTTCGTCGCTTCGGTTTGAGCCTTACTAACGGTCCAAGTGCGCGCATCCCCAATCGTAACGCGGATTGTCTTGCTGTAAAGACGAGCTTCGAAGATGTATGACTTGGCACCAGCGGCAGTCACGCGGAGTCCCAGGCCCGGTGTCTTGGCATCCCAAAAAATGAACTGCTGTTTTCCTGGCTCGCACTGAAAACCAGTCACCCTATCCGCTGTGAAATTAACTTTAGCCATTGCTCCCTTTTCTGTGTAGGCACCATGTAGGCAAATCTTAGCAAATTAAGGGAAACAATAGTAATTGTTGACAGGCAATCCTAGTCAAAAATTTTAATTCTTCACTATGAAAACCGCCTTTGTGGCAAATCATCGGAAAGGTTGGGAAATGGTTATTGTCCGGACTCATAATCCGTTGGTGCCGTGTTCGACTCACGGGAGGCCCACCAGAATTAAAAGGGCCCGGATGAAAATCCGGGCCCTTTTCTTTTGGGTGATTAAATCGTGTGTGCATCCTGCCATGCCGACTGCCTGGCAGGTCCGAAAGCGCAGACCACTTGTGCCCAGGCCGCCTAGCGTTCCCGTCGATAGTCCACGGTGATTAAACACTAGAAAGCATCGCCGCCCGCACGTCCGAGACCCGCTAACAAAACCTTGCCATCGCCCCCGGGTTGTCAGGCAGTCGCAGCAGTTTCCGCAGCGAAGTCCCGGTACGAGCGCAGCGGCCTTCCCAGCAGCGCGGTCAGTCGGGCAACGTCGCCTGTCTCGGGGACCATGCCGTCGCTGAGAAAACGCTCGCTCATCAGGCGCATGTCGTATGCCATCCAGCTTGGCATGAACTGGCGCAGGGTCTGTTCGAACCCGGCGGTGTCGTCGCCGCCGTAGACGACCGGGCGTTCCAATACGTCCGACCAGATGGCGGCAACGGCAGCGCCGGTCAAGGTATCCGGGCCGACGAGATTCATTCGCTCGAGTGGAAGTGGCCGGGTCGCGGCGTCGTGCCGGATCAGTTCGATCGCTGCGATCTCGCCGATGTCGCGTGTATCGATCATCGCCAGTCCCTTGTCGCCGATCGGCATCGGGTACGTGCCGTATCCGAACACGATGTCCTTGATCGTGCGGTCGTTGTCCATGTAATAGGCAGGGCGCAAGATCGTGCCGGAGAAACCCATCTGCTCGATCATCCTTTCGACGCCGAACTTGCCGGCGAAGTGAGGCACATTGACGAAGATGTCGCTGTGGATCACCGACAGGTACACGACCCGGCGTACACCAGCCTGCCGGGCGACATTGAGCGCGATGAGCGCCTGGGTGAATTCATCCGGCACGACGCCATTGAGCAGGAACAGCGTCGAGACGCCGGCGAAGGCCTTGTGCAGCGAATCGACATCGAGCAGGTCGCCCTGCATGAGGTCGACACCTGCTGCGAAGCTGGCGTTTCCGGGGTTGCGGACGAGAACGCGCACGTTGGCGCCGCGCTTGACGAGTTGTTCGACAACTTGGCGGCCGACGTTGCCGGTAGCGCCGGTTACAAGAATGGTCATGGCATTTGCTCCAGGTTGGTTGAGAAGTGTCGGATCGACGCTTTGAATATTAGGTGTCCCGCGGAAGAACCGATAGCCGCTATACTTGGACGCGCTGTCTCACTGGTGGAACACATGGATCTTCTTGCCCTTGCCGATTTCAACCTGGTCGCCCGCCATGGCGGATTCGGACTTGCCGCACGCGCCACCGGTCGTCCGAAGGCAACGCTGTCGCGCCGCGTGATGGAACTGGAGAGCAGCCTTGGCGTGCGGCTGCTGGAGCGAGGGGGACGCGCACTCAGGCTCACGCAGGAGGGGCAGATGCTGCACGCGACCACGGGCGGGCTGCTGACCGAAATCGATGAAGCGACCGCAGCGCTCGCTTCGGGCGGGGCCAGCCCCAGGGGCGGACTGCGCATCAGCGCGCCGCTGCTGTTTTCGCAAACCGCGATGGGGAAGCTGGCCGCCGGATTTGCGCTGGCCTACCCGGAAGTCCGGCTCGAGATCACGAACGAAGACCGGCCCGTCGACATGGTCGAGGAAGGTTACGACCTGGTGATCAGGGTGAACCCCGACAAGGACGAGAACCTGGTAGGTCGCATCTTCCTGCGCGACCGGATGGTCGTCGTGGCAGATCCGAAGCTGCAACGACCGCTGGGCTCCACGGCTGTACCCGCGGTGGTGCGCGGCCAGAGTCCGCCTGCCTTGTCCTGGGCGGTGCGGGGATCGAACGGGAGCGTAAGCATTACAGCCAATCCGGTGCTGCACCTGGCGTCGCTCATCATGGTCCGTGATGCCGTCCTGGAAGGTGTCGGTGCGGCGTGCCTTCCCATATCGCTGGTCAGCCACGACTTGAAGGCGGGCCGGCTTGCGAGCTGGGGCGAGATCGATGGACCCGAGATCGCCTTGTGGGCGCTGTATCCATCGCGACGCTTGTTGAGCGCACGCGTTTCTGCCTTCCTCGACTATTTGAAACGTGCATTTCCTAATGGCACACCGGACGAACTAGCGGCCTTTATCCGCCCGTCATAGGGGCATGCCGGCCGGCCGCACGGCATTGCCGCGGACGAAACCGGCGAAGGCCCGCATGGCGCCGACAGCCGCCGCCGACACGCGCTGCAGGCGTAGTCCGATCCACGCCGCGTTCGATACCGCGCCTGCTCAGCAATCCCGAAAACCGCGTTTCACGCCGGCGAAATCGTCACCTGCGGCGCCCCGTTCGGCGGCAGCAGCATGAAATCGAACCGGTAAGGATGCGTCGTATGCTCGCAGGTGCCGGGATCGGCATTGCCCGGGCTATGGATGATGGTCGCCTGGCCCTGCACGCCGATGAAAGCGTCCCCGGTTCCGCCGGACACGCCATTGGTGTTGGTCGATTGCGGACATTGCCCATTCACCGGACCCAGGATTTCCGCGTACGCGCCGTTCATGTTGAACGCACTGTTGTGCACGACCCCACCATTACTCGTCCGGACAGCGCCGTCCCTGAAACGGACCGTGCTGGCGCATTGCACTGTGCTGAAGCTGGGCATCAGGGTGCAGGACGAGGTCAGCGTGCCTACCACGGGGCCGCTGGCATGGTAGAGATGCAGTTCCGCTTCCTGGTAATAGACCGAGCCGGCCGGACTGAGGCCAAGGTGGCGGTTGGCTGCCGCGAGGGCAAGGTAATAGCCAGGGCTGAAGCCGGAGGACACGTTTTCTTCGGTGGTGGCATAGAGCGTCACGGCAAGGGGAGCGGCCGTCGCCATGGAGGGCGCTATCGCAAGTGCGGCAAGCAGGACGGCGAGGAATGAGGACAGGAAGGCGCGTTTCATCTGGGTTCTCCGGGAAGATGGGGAAAGGCGCTCAGGTGCCGCCTCGCTTTTTGGTAGTTCGAATATCGACCAATAGTTACAATATATTGCAAAAGATGTCACTTGCAAGCGATTCTTCCTGTCGAATTACGGGGACTTTTCCAGCGGAGGCGATCAGCGCATCGCCTCGTATCACACCCGAACGCTGATATCGCCTATCAATCCGGCCATGGCATTCCATGCGGAGAATCTCCATCGAACCCGCGCCACGCGGCGGCGTCCCAGTAATGCCGCCAGGGATTCCGGACCGGTATCGACAGCTTCAAAATGCGTTCGGTGGCCTTTGCTTCGCACACAACCGCCCCCGGCGATGCCTTGAAACCCGCCGCCTTGCCACGCACTTCGCAACGTCTCCCCCACGTCCCACCACCCCAATTTTTATATTTTCTTTACGCCCCATCCCCAAGTCTTTACGAAATCTTTAGGTGCGTTCCGCTAACCTTTAATGCATCAAACACCGCTGCACGGTTCGGCGATTAGTGCGGTTAAACCGTAACGAACACGTGCGGATTTCAGGGGAAATGTAATGGATATCGTCTATATCGGCGCGATTCTCGCAGGCCTGCTTGCCTGCTGGGCATTTGCCGCCGGCTGCGAAAAACTGGGAGAAAAACAATGACACCGTTCTATGTGATCGGCGCGTTCGTGGCTGCGGGCCTGCTGGTGTATCTGCTGGTCGCGCTGCTCAAGGCGGAGGACCTGTGATGACCACGCAAGCGATTGCGCTGCTCGTCGCCTTCCTTGTCGTGCTGCTCGTGCTCGCCTATCCCCTTGGCCGGTACCTGGCCCTGGTCGGCGAGGGCGGCGCGATGCGCGGGCTGGGCTGGCTGCACAGGATCGAGCAGCTTTTCTACCGGATAGCCGGCACGTCCGCGGATGCCGCGATGGGCTGGAAGCGCTATGCGGTCGCGCTGCTGGTATTCAATACCGTGGGCGCGCTGTTCGTCTACGCGGTCCAGCGCCTGCAGGCCTGGCTGCCGCTCAATCCCCAGGGCTTGCCCAATGTCGGCCCGGACTCGTCGTTCAATACGGCGGTCAGCTTCGTGGCCAACACCAACTGGCAGGGTTATGGCGGCGAGTCCACCATGAGCTACCTGACCCAGATGCTGGCGCTGACGGTGCAGAACTTCCTGTCGGCGGCGACCGGCATGGCGGTCGTCTATGCGCTGATCCGCGGGTTCAGTTCCCGCTCGGGCAAGTCGATCGGCAACTTCTGGGTCGACGTCACCCGCTCGACGCTGTACGTGCTGCTGCCGCTGTCCGTCATTTTCGCGGTCTTCCTGATGGGGCAGGGCGTGATCCAGAACTTCTCGGCCTACGAGGACGTGACGCTGCTCGACCCGGTCACGTACAGCCAGCCCAAAAACGGGCCGGACGGCCAGCCGCAGAAGGACGCATCCGGCACCCCGGTAATGGAAACCCTGACCGCGAAGACGCAGACGCTGGCGATGGGGCCGGTGGCGTCGCAGGAGGCGATCAAGATGCTGGGCACCAATGGCGGCGGCTTCTTCAACGCCAACTCGGCACACCCTTACGAGAACCCGACGCCGCTGTCGAACTTTGCGCAGATGCTGGCGATCTTCCTGATCCCGGCCGGCCTGTGTTTCGCCTTCGGCCGCATGGTCGGCGATATCCGGCAGGGATGGGCGGTGCTGGGCGCGATGACCATCATCTTCGCGGTGATGACGGTGGTGGTCATGACGGCCGAGCAGCAGGCCCATCCGGCGTTGCAGGCGCTGGGCGTCGACCAGGGCATGAGCGCGCTGCAGTCGGGCGGCAACATGGAAGGCAAGGAAACCCGCTTCGGCATCAGCGCGTCGGCGCTGTTCGCCGCGGTCACCACCGCCGCTTCCTGCGGCGCGGTCAATGCGATGCACGACTCCTTCATGCCGCTGGGCGGGATGGCGCCCATGGTGCTGATGCAGTTCGGCGAGGTCGTCTTCGGCGGCGTCGGCTCCGGCCTGTACGGCATGCTGGTGTTCGCCATCCTGGCGGTCTTCATCGCCGGGCTGATGATAGGCCGCACCCCGGAATACCTGGGCAAGAAGATCCAGTCCTTCGACATGAAGATGGCGTCGATCACGATCCTGGTCACGCCGGTGCTGGTGCTGGCCGGCACCGCGATCGCGGTCATGGCCGAGCCCGGCCGGGCCGGCATCGCCAACCCGGGCGCGCATGGCTACTCGGAGGTGCTGTACGCCTTCACCTCGGCCGCCAACAACAACGGCAGCGCATTCGCGGGCCTGTCCGCCAACACGCCGTTCTACAACGTCATGCTGGCCATTGCGATGTGGTTCGGCCGCTTCGCGATGATCGTGCCCATCCTCGCCATTGCCGGCTCGCTGGCGGGCAAGAACCGGCTGGAAGCCAACGCCGGGACGATGCCCACGCACGGGCCGATGTTCATCGCGCTGCTGGTGGGCGTGGTGGTGCTGGTCGGCGTGCTGAACTATGTGCCGGCGCTGGCCCTCGGCCCGATCGTCGAGCACCTGCAGCTCGTCGCGCCGCATCAACCGTCAAACATTCAATATTAGACATTGGACAGGGAGCTTTTCATGTCACGCAAAAGCTTTACGCTTTTAGAAGCCGCGCTGGTCGGCCCAGCCATCGTCGACGCGTTCAGGAAACTGGACCCGCGCACGCAATGGCGCAGCCCGGTCATGTTCGTGGTGTATGTGGGCAGCATCATCACCACGCTGCTGTTCGCGCAATCGCTGGTGGGCCAGGGCGAAGCCAGCCCGGGATTCATCCTGGCCATCGCGGTCTGGCTCTGGTTCACCGTGCTGTTCGCCAATTTTGCCGAGTCGCTGGCGGAAGGGCGCAGCAAGGCGCAGGCGGCGTCGCTGCGCGCGCTGAAGCAGGCAGTCATGGCGAAGAAGCTCAACGAGCCCAGGCATGGCAGCGGCTGGCTGCCCTGCAATGCGAGCGACCTGCGCAAGGGCAACGTGGTGCAGGTGGAGGCGGGCGACGTGATCCCGGCCGACGGCGAAGTCATCGAAGGCGTGGCGTCGGTCGACGAGAGCGCGATCACGGGCGAGTCCGCGCCCGTCATCCGCGAATCGGGCGGCGACTTCAGCGCCGTCACCGGCGGCACGCGGGTGCTGTCCGACTGGCTGGTGGTGCGCATCTCGGTCAATCCGGGCGAAGCCTTCATCGACCGCATGATCGCGATGGTGGAAGGCGCGAAGCGGCAGAAGACGCCGAACGAGATCGCGCTGACGATCCTGCTGGTGGCGCTGACCATCATCTTCCTGGTCGTCACCGTGACCCTGCTCCCGATGTCGCTGTTCTCGGTCGAGGCCGCCAGGGCCGGCGCGCCGGTCACCATCACGGTCCTCATCGCGCTGCTGGTCTGCCTGATCCCGACCACCATAGGCGGGCTGCTGTCGGCCATCGGCGTGGCCGGCATGAGCCGGATGATGCAGGCCAATGTCATCGCCACCTCGGGCCGCGCGGTGGAAGCGGCGGGCGACGTCGACGTGCTGCTGCTCGACAAGACCGGCACCATCACGCTGGGCAACCGCCAGGCGTCGGACTTCGTTCCCGCGCCGGGCGTGACTGCCGAGCAGCTTGCCGACGTCGCGCAGCTTGCGTCGCTGGCCGACGAGACGCCGGAGGGCAGGAGCATCGTCATCCTGGCCAAGCAGCGCTTCAACATCCGCGAGCGGGCAATGGAGTCGCTGCATGCCACCTTCGTGCCGTTCTCGGCGCAGACCCGGATGAGCGGCATCGACATCGGCGGGCGCGCCGTGCGCAAGGGCGCGGCCGATGCGATGCGCCAGTTCGTCGAGGCGGCGGGACGCCCGTTCCCGGCCGAGGTGCTGCGCTCGGTCGACGACATATCCCGGCGCGGCAGCACGCCGCTGGTGGTGGTGGACGACGGCCGCGTGATGGGCACGGTGGAACTGAAGGACATCGTCAAGGGTGGCATCCGGGAGCGATTCGCCGAACTGCGCCGCATGGGCATCAGGACCGTGATGATCACCGGCGACAACAAGCTGACGGCGGCGGCCATCGCGGCCGAGGCGGGCGTGGACGACTTCCTGGCCGAGGCCACCCCGGAGGAAAAGCTCAGGCTGATCCGCAGCTACCAGTCGCAGGGCAGGCTGGTCGCCATGACCGGCGACGGCACCAACGATGCGCCCGCGCTGGCGCAGGCCGACGTCGCCGTCGCGATGAACTCGGGCACGCAGGCGGCGAAGGAGGCGGGCAATATGGTGGACCTGGACTCGAACCCGACCAAGCTGCTGGAGATCGTCGAGATCGGCAAGCAGATGCTGATGACGCGCGGGTCGCTGACGACGTTTTCGATCGCCAACGACATCGCCAAGTATTTCGCCATCATCCCGGCGGCCTTCGTGACCACCTATCCGCAGCTCAAGGCGCTGGACGTGATGCAGCTGAGCAGTCCGTCGTCGGCCATCATGTCGGCGGTGATCTTCAATGCGCTGGTGATCGTGGTGTTGATACCGCTGGCGCTGAAGGGCGTGCGCTACCGGGCGGTGGGCGCGGCGTCGCTGCTGCGGCGCAACCTGCTGGTCTACGGGCTGGGCGGCATCCTGGTGCCGTTCGCCGGCATCAAGCTCATCGACATGATCCTCGCGGTCATGCACCTGATCTGAAAGGCACTGACATGAAAACCCTGCTTCGTCCCGCGCTCGTGCTGTTCGCGCTCCTGACCCTGCTGTGCGGCCTGCTGTATCCGTATGCGGTCGCCGGCATCGGCCGGCTGGCCTTTGCCGGACAGGCCGAAGGCAGCCTGGTGCTGCGCGACGGCCAGCCGGCTGGCTCGTCCCTCATTGGGCAAGCGTTCTCGTCGCCGCAGTACTTCTGGGGCCGGCCGTCGGCCACCAGCCCGATGCCCAACAACGCGGCCGCCTCGGGCGGCTCCAACCAGGGGCCGCTGAATCCGGCGCTGGCCGACGCGGTCAAGGCGCGCATCGCCGCATTGAAGGCGGCCGACCCGGACAATGCCGCGCCGGTTCCGGTCGACCTCGTCACCGCGTCCGGCAGCGGGCTGGACCCGGATATCAGCATTGCGGCCGCCTACTACCAGGCCGGCCGCATCGCCCGCGAACGCAGGCTCGGCGTGGACGCGGTGCGCAAGCTGATCGACGAGCGCAGGCAGTCGGCCTTCCTCGGCTTCCTGGGCGAGCCGCGCGTCAACGTGCTGGCGCTGAACCTGGCGCTGGACCAGCGCCGCTGATGCCGCATCCACCTTACGACTGCTGACCGGCCATGTCCTCGAACCAATACCAGCGTCCCGACCCGGACGCGCTGCTGGCGCAGGTGCAGCGGCAGGAACGCCGCGCCGCGCGCGGCAGGCTGCGGATCTACTTCGGCGCGTCGGCAGGCGTGGGCAAGACCTATGCGATGCTGTCGGCCGGGCGCAAGCTGCAGGCGGAGGGGCAGGACGTGCTGGTCGGCGTGGTCGAGACCCATGGCCGCAGCGAGACGGCGGCACTGCTGGAGGGCCTGCCGCTGCTGCCGCACAAGACCATCGAATACCGGGGCAGGACGATCACGGAATTCGACATCGACGCGGCGCTTGCGCGGCATCCGTCGCTGATCCTGGTCGACGAGCTGGCGCATTCGAATGCGGCCGGCTCGCGCCATCCTAAGCGCTGGCAGGATGTCGACGAACTGCTCGACGCCGGCATCGACGTGTTCACCACGGTCAATGTGCAGCACCTGGAAAGCCTGAACGACGTGGTCGGCGGCATCACCGGCATCCGGGTTGCCGAGACCCTGCCCGACACCGTGTTCGACGGCGCCGACGAAGTCGTCCTGGTCGACATACCGGCGGACGAGCTGCTGGCGCGCCTGAAGGTGGGCAAGGTCTACCAGATGCAGCAGGCTGAACGGGCGTCGCGCAATTTTTTCCGCAAGGGCAACCTGATCGCGCTGCGCGAGCTGGCACTGCGCCGCACCGCGGACCGGATCGGCGACGACGTGCAGGCCTACCGCGTCGAGAAGTCGATCGACGCGGTGTGGAAAACCGGGTCGAGCCTGCTGGCCTGCGTCGGCCCGCGGGCAGGGGGCGAGCACGTGATACGCAGCGCCGCGCAGCTGGCGGCCCAGCTGAATGCCGGCTGGCATGCGATCTATATCGAGACGCCGCCGCTGCAGCGCCTGCCGCCGGCGCAGCGCGAGCAGATCCTGAAGACGCTGAAGCTCGCGCAGGACCTGGGCGCGACGACGGCCGTGCTGTCGGGCAGCGACATTGCGAAGGCCATCGCGGACTATGCGATTGCCAACAATTTTTCCAAGATCGTCCTGGGCCGCGCCCATCCGACATGGCCGTGGCGCATTTCGCATCACCAGCGGGTCGCCATGCTGGCGCCGGCGCTGGACCTGATCGAAACCGGCGTCGCGGGCAAGGACGCCAGGGCGGGCGCAAGGGGCCTGGCCGGCGCGGCGCTTGCGGCATCGGTCCAGCGCACGCTGCAGCCGTCGCGCTACCTGTGGGCAATGGCGGCGAGCATGGCCACGGCCCTGGTCGCGACGCCGCTGCTGCCTTACTTCGACCTGGCCAATATCGTCATGCTGTTCCTGCTCACCGTCGTGCTGGTCGCGGTCCAGCTCGGCCGCGGACCGGCGGTGCTGGCGACCTTCGTCAGCGTCGCGGCCTTCGACTTCTTTTTCGTGCCGCCGCGGTTTTCGTTCGCGGTCAGCGACCTGCAGTACACGGTCACCTTCGTCGTGATGCTGGCGGTCGGGCTGATCACGTCGCACCTGACCGCGGGCCTGCGCTACCAGGCGCGGGTTGCGTCCTACCGCGAATCGCGTTCGCGCGCGCTGTACCAGTTCGCCCGCGAACTGTCCGGGACCCTGCAGACCGGGCAGATCTTCGAGATCACCTGCGCTTCCATCAGCCGCGCCTTCCATGCAAGGGCGACGCTGCTGCTGCCCGACAGCGACGGCCGCCTGCAGCTGGCGGAACCGGCGCAGGACCAGGCCGCGCCGACGTTGACGCCGGCCAGCGCGATGCTGGACATCGGCATTGCGCAATGGGCGTTCGACCATGCGGCAGCGGCCGGCATCGGCACCGACACGCTGCCGGGCAGCCCGCTGTTCTACCTGCCGGTGGTCGCGCCGATGCGCACGCGCGGCGTGCTGGCGATCGAGCCGGAGAACCGGCGCTGGATGCTGGTGCCGGAACAGCGCCAGCAGCTCGACACGTTCGCGACCCTGGCCGCGATCGCGCTCGAACGGGTGCATTACATCGAGGTGGCGCAGGATGCGCTGGTGCAGATGGAATCGGAGAGGCTGCGCAACTCGCTGCTGTCCACGCTGTCGCACGACCTGCGCACGCCGCTGACCGTGCTGGTCGGCCTGTCCGAGTCGCTGCTGATGGCCAGGCCGCCGCTGCCCGTCGCCCAGGCGGAACTGGCCGAAGCGCTGCACGACGAGAGCCTGCGCATGAGCAGCCTGGTCGCGAATTTGCTGGACATGGCGCGCATAGAAAGCGGGGAAGTGAAGCTCAACCTGCAATGGCAGCCTTTCGAGGAGGTGGTCGGCAGCGCGCTGCGCGCATGCCATGCCGTCATTGCCGGCCATGACGTGCAGACACGGCTTGCGCCCGGCCTGCCGCTGGTGCGCTTCGACGCCGTGCTGATCGAGCGCGTGCTGTGCAACCTGCTCGAAAACGCATGCAAGTACACGCCGCCGGGCTCCCTCATCGTCATTGCCGCCGAGGCCAGCGGCGACAGGCTGGACGTGGCGGTCCGGGACAACGGGCCGGGTCTTCCTGCCGGGCGCGAAGAAGCGCTTTTCGAGAAATTCACGCGCGGGCAGCGCGAGTCGGCCACGCCCGGCGTCGGCCTGGGGCTGGCCATCTGCCGCGCGATCGTCGAGGCGCACGGCGGAACGATCCGCGCCGGCCGGTCGGCCGAAGGCGGCGCGTCCTTCGTCTTCACGCTGCCGCTGGTGTCGCCGCCGCCGCTGCCCGGGCCTGACGAAGCGGGCCAGGACAGCCAGGACTCGTCAGGCGGCCCGACATGAACGATGCGATGCCCGTCGTGCTGCTGGTCGAAGACGAACCGCAGATCCGCCGCTTCACCGGCCTGGCCCTGAAGGCCGAAGGCTGGCAGGTGTTCGAGGTCGACACGCTGCGCCGCGGCCTGATCGAGGCCGGGACGCGCACCCCCGACATGGTCGTGCTCGACCTCGGGCTGCCCGACGGCGACGGCGTCGACTTCATCGAGGACGTGCGGAAATGGTCGGCGGTGCCCATCATCGTGCTGTCGGCCCGCACCAACGAGGCGGACAAGATCAGGGCGCTGGACGCCGGCGCGGACGACTACCTGACCAAGCCGTTCGGCGTCAACGAGCTGCTCGCACGCATCCGCTCGACCCTGCGCCGGCTGCGCCCGAATGCCGCCGACGCCCGCGGGGCGATAGGCTTCGGCGCCGTCCGCATCGACATGCAGGCCCGCATCGTCACCAGGGACGGCCTGAGGGTGCACCTGACGCCGACCGAGTACCGGCTGCTCACTGTGCTGGCGGTGAACGCGGGCCGCGTCGTCACCAACCGCCAGCTGCTGGCCGAGGTCTGGGGGCCGGCGAACGTGGACAACAGCCACTACCTGCGCATCTACATGGGGCACCTGCGGCAGAAGCTCGAGGAAGACCCGGCACGGCCGCGCTACCTGATTACCGAGACCGCAGTGGGATACCGCCTGCTGCTGCCTTCGTAAGCCCGCCGCACGGAAAGGCCGGCCGCCTCGCCAATGAGCAGGCAGCGCGCGCCGTCGTTCCCGATGCGGCAATCAACCCGGTCATGCCGCAGGCAACGCGGGTGGCCTGACCATCACATGAAAAGAGAAAACGCACGATGCAAAAAATGTTACTTGCGCTGTCGGTCTGCTGCGCCGCCAGCGGCGCGGCGCTGGCCCAGGAAAGCAAGCCAGACCATGAAGTCAGCTTCAATGCGGCGATCGTTTCCGACTACCGCTACCGCGGCATTTCGCAGACCCGGCTGAAGCCGGCGCTGCAGGGCGGCGCGGATTACACGCATAATCCGTCCGGCTTCTATGCCGGCACCTGGCTGTCGACCATCAAGTGGACGAAAGACGCTGGCGGCGATGGCAGCATCGAATGGGATATCTACGGCGGCAGGCGCGGCCAGATCACGGCCGACATTTCCTACGACGTCGGCCTGCTCGGCTACTACTACCCGTCCAACGGCTTGCGGCCGAACGCGAATACCGCGGAGATCTATGGACAGGTTGGCTACGGTCCCGCCTATGTGAAGTACTCGCATGCGGTGACCAACCTGTTCGGCTTCGACGACAGCAGGAACAGCGGCTATCTCGATATCGGCGCGAACATCGACGTGGCCGAGAAGCTGCAGCTCAATCTCCATGCGGGTCGCCAGACGGTAAGGCATCATTCCGCGTCCTCGTATTCGGACTGGAGGATAGGGTTGACCAGGAATTTCGGCTCGTTCACCGGGGCGCTGGCCGTGATCGGCGCCAGCACCGACAATTACGTCGGGCCGGCGTCCGACGCCAGGAACCTCGGCAGGACCGCCTTGCTGCTGACGATCAGCAAGGTGTTCTGACCGGCGCCGCTCTTGCCGCACGCATCCGCCACATTATTCTTTGAAGGAGCTCGTCTTGCTGATCAACTGCATCGCCTATCACGACGGAAAGAAAGTCCGGGATATCTCCATCGACGAGATCAGCGACTATCTCGCGCGCCCCGGCCATTTCGTCTGGGTGGCGTTGAAGGATGCGGACGCGGCGGAGCTGGACGTGATGAAGGCCGAGTTCGGGCTGCATGAACTCGCCGTCGAGGATGCCCGGCACGGGCACCAGCGCCCGAAGATCGAGGAATACGGCGATTCGCTGTTTGCGGTGGTCCATTCCGCCGAGCTGTCAGGCACGGAGCTGCTGATCGGCGAAGTGGACATCTTCGTCGAAAAGAATTTCGTGCTCTCGGTGCGCAACCGCAGCCAGCGGGGTTTCCTGGGCGTTCGAAGCAGGTGCGAGAGGGAGCCGCACCTGCTCAGGGAAGGTTCGGTCTTTGTCTTCTATGCATTGCTCGACGCAGTGGTGGACCGCTACTTCCCGGTCATCGATGCGCTCGAGTCGGAGCTGGAAAAAATCGAGGAGCAGATATTCGTCGACGGCGCGGAGCGGGCCAACGTCGAGCGGCTCTATCAGCTCAAGCGCCAGGCCACCGTGCTCAAGCACGCGGTCGCGCCGCTGCTGGAAGCCGTCTCCAGGCTTTACGGCAGCCGGGCGCCGGCGCTGTGCGGCCAGACGCAGGAATACTTCCGCGATGTCTATGACCACCTCTACCGCATCAACGCCTCGATCGATTCGATCCGCGACACGATCAGCACGGCCATCCAGGTCAACCTGTCCATGGTCAACATCGGCCAGAGCGAAGTCAACAAGCGGCTGGCGGCATGGGCTGCGATATTCGCGGTCGCCACCGCGCTGGTCGGCATATGGGGCATGAACTTCAAGTCCATGCCCGAGCTGCAATGGACTTACGGCTATCCGTTTGCGCTGGGCATCATCGCCGCGGTATGCGGCTACCTGCATTACCGCTTCAGGAAATCGGGCTGGCTGTAGCGTGGACCGGCAGCGCGGCCAGCCGTTCCAGCGCGGCGGCGAGCCTGTCGCGGCCTGCGGCGGACATCGGCGTCATCGGCAGGCGCAGTTCATCGCGGATGCGGCCCTGCAGCGCCAGCGCCGCCTTGACCGGGCCGGGATTGGGCTCGGAAAACAGCAGCCGCATCAGCGGCAGCAGCGCATGGAACAGCGTGCGGGCGGCGGCGATGTCGCCTGCGCGCACCAGGTCGCGCAGGCGGACATACAGGTCCGGCCGGATATGCGCGGCCGCAGAGATTGCGCCATGGCCGCCCAGGCACAGCGTGGCGAGGATGGACGGGTCGTCGCCGCACAGCACGTTCAGTCCGGTCTGGCCGATCAGGTCCATCAGCTGGGACTGGTTGCCGCCGCACTGCTTGACCGCGACGAAGCGCCGGTCCTCCGCGAGCGCAATGAACGTGGGCAGCTCGATGGCGACGCCGGTGCGTGCCGGGATGTTATAGAGAATGACCGGAAGGTCCGTTGCCGACGCGATTTCCCGGAAATGCGCGAGTATTCCCTGCTGCGACGGGCAGACATAGGATGGCGGCGAGACCAGCAGGGCCTGTGCGCCGGTCTCGCTGCAGCGGGCCGCTCTCCCGGCGACCGCGCGGGTGTCGCTGCCGGCAAGGCCCATCGCGATGCGGCAGTGCGAGCCGGCGGCTTCGCAGACCGCGGACAGCATCGCCGCCTGCTCGCTTTCCTCCAGGGTCGCCGCTTCGCCTGTGGTGCCGCAGACCACGATGCCGTCGATGCCGCTGCCGGCAAGCTCGTCTGCAAGGCATTGCGCGGCGTCGAAATCGACCGCGCCGTTGCGGAATGGCGTGACGATGGGTATCCAGATGCCGTCGGGGGCTGACATGGCGCGTGCTTTCCTGAGTGTGTGGAAGGGGGGAGGGCGGATGCGCTCTAGACGCGAACGATGGCGCCGAATTCGGCGCTGGGCAGCGTGCGCATGACGATGTCCATGATGCGGTCGGCGGCCGGCCTGCTCAGGCACAGCCATACCTTCATCTTCGTCGCATGGGCGACCGGCTGTATGCACATGAAGGACACGAGTTCGCCGCAGTTCCCCATGACCAGGTGCCTCAGTTCGGTGACGCCGCGCGCGTCGACCGTGATCTGCATCATGAAGGATTGCGCGGCTTCGCTGGCCGCAGCGGATGCAGGGGCAGCGGCCTGGCTGCCTGTCCATCCGGACGGGTCGGTGCTGCGCAGCCTGGGATGCGGGGAAAGGGCGTTCGGCGCGATGCCGGAAGAGCTTGGGGAAGGACGGACCAGCGACACCGGCAGGACCCTCGCCGGCTTTTTTACGGAGTCTGCAACGTGCAGGAAGAAAGGCGACTGCGTTCGCATCAAGGTCAGGCGATTCATGGAGAACCTACTCGTTATGTCGATGCGATGCAGGTTAGCCGATGGCGGATAAAAATTAGCTAAAAAGACAGGCGCGCAGCGTAAAGGGCTCGTAAAGACTTGCACATTTACAGAATCGTTACGGCGGATGCCGTTTTCTTTATCCAGAATTTACTGGCCCGGTGCTAGGCTTTCCTGGGCTTCGACGATCCGTGTCGGAGCGCAGCAGCCAATCAACCCGGGCACGGGAAACCGTGCCGATGGAGTACCCATGTTCCGGAACATACTGGTGGTCGAGCATTCCCTGCAAAGGTCGGACAAACCCTTTCTCGCGGCCGTCGAATTCTCAAGGCTGCATCGCAGCAGCATCGTCGATCTGTCGATCGTCGAGCCCCGGCTCTACAACGGCAGCGACGAGCAGGCCAGGCATGACGGCGCGCTGGTGGAGCGGGAGCGCCGCCTCGTTGCGCATCATGTCCTTGACGACCATGTCACCACTGCCCGGCAGGCGCAGCTGGCATGCAAGGCTTTCATCGTGCAGTCGCAGACGCCTTCGGTCGAGATCCTGAACGTGGCGCGCAGCGAAGGCTGCGACGTGATCTTCATCGCGGCGCAGAAGCGACAGGGATTCTTCGTCAAGCTCCTGGAGGAAAGCGAAATGGACTGGGTGATCCAGCACGCGCAGGTGCCGGTGCTGGTCTTCCCCTGACGCCAACGCCGGCTGCTGGCCGGCGCTCGCGTCTCCGCCCCCGGCGGAAGGGATGACGTGTTGAAAGCCCGGATCGCAGGCGTTGCGGCGATCCGGGTACGACGCAGGCTTACATGCCCTTTGCCGAGAATGCCGCCTTCAGCTGGTCGGCCGCCAGCTTCTCCGCTTCCTTTGCCTTGGGCACGACCGCGCCCATGCCGAAGAACTCGTGCGCGACGCCCTTGTACTCCTTGTAGGTCACCTTGACGCCATCCTTCTTCAGGCGGTCTGCGTAGGCCTTGCCCTCGGACAGCAGCGGATCGATCTCCGCGGCGATGATGGTGGCTGACGGCAGGCCTTTCAGCGTCGCGGCCTTCATCGGCACCGCGTAGGGATTGCTGCCGTCCTCTTCCTTCGCGGAGTAGTGCTTGAAGAACCACTGCATCATCGGCTTGTTCAGCGGCTTGGCCTGTTCGTTGCGCTGGTACGAAGGCGTGTTCATGTCATTGTTCACGACCGGGTAGACGAGGAGCTGGTGCACCGGCAGCGGCTCCTTCTTGTCGCGCGCCATCATCGAGACGACAGTGGCGAGATTGCCGCCGGCGCTTTCGCCGCCGACCGCGATCCGCTTCGGATCGCCGTTGATTTCCTTCGCATGATGGACGACCCAGGTGTAGGCGGCATATGCGTCATTGGCTGCGGCGGGGAACTTGTTTTCCGGCGCCTGGTGATAATCGACAGCCACCATGATCGCCTTCGCCATCTTGGCCAATGCGCGGGGCGACGCGTCATAGGTCTGGGTGTCGGCAATGACGAAGCCGCCGCCGTGGTAATAGACCATGACCGGGAATGGGCCCTTGCCTTCTGGCGTATAGACATGCACCGGGATGTCGCCGATGGGGCCGGGGACTGTCATGTCCCTGACGGTGACCCCGGCTTCCGGTTCCGTACTCTTGCCCATGTCCTGCAGCACCTTCTTGACCGCGTCGGCCGGCGTTGGCTGCTTGCGCGCCTCTTCCGGCGTCAGCGTCTCGATCGGCTTGCCGCCCAGCGAGGCGAGGGCGTCGAGCACTTTCTGCATGGCGGGGTCAGCCTTGGGAGGCTGCTGCGCGGACTGCGCATGGGTAAGGCCGGCGGCGAAGGTCAGGGCGACTGCGGAAAGGATAAGCGGGGTCTTCTTCATTGTTGGCTTCTTCTGTTTAGTGTAGCGATGGATGAACGGCGCAACCGCGGGCGGGCCGCGGGTGCGCATGCCGTTTAGAGCCGTTTTGACAACAAAGTTCTTGCTGGGCGACGATGGATGCCGGTCTTATGCAGATCGGTTGATGAAAGATAACGCAGTCGATCCTGCGCAATGCCGGGCCCGGCCCGGGGCTGCTATTGCGCGGTCAGCTGAAGCAGCACGCCCCAGTACTGCAGGTTGAGGTTGCCGTCCTCGCAGGTGCTGTCGCGGCCGCAGGCGCTGCCGGCAGTCACCGGATGCCGGGCCGGGTCGTGGCTGAGCGACAGCCGGTTTTCCTCGTTCAGCCGCAGCCTGCGGCGTGCAATCGACTGCACGACATTGCCGCCCACGGTCTCGATCTTCTTTGCGCCGGCATCGACCTCGACCACTACCTCGCAGTGCGCGGGCGCCGCAAAGCCGGGCCGCAGCGCAGCGGACTGCCATGCCGCAAAGTCCCTGAGCAGCGGCGTGCCGCGCGAGTAGCACAGCAGGTCGCCGACCGCGGGCACGGTCGTGCGCGGGTCGCAGGCGCGGTACGCATAGCCGTCCGGCTGCTGCAAGGCGCGCTGCACGTATTGCCAGTGCGCGGAGGCGAAGCGGAACTGCTGCGGCGTCAGGCCGGCCTTGTCCATCAGGTAGGAGATGAAGGCGGCCGACCATGGCGAGTCGTTCATCGCCGCACGCACCGCGGCCTGGCGCAGCGTGTCATTGCCGTCGTCGCCGGCGCGCGGGATCAGGTCGCGCAGGCGCGTCTCGCTGGCCCGGCCGGCGGCGAGCGGGTCGTCCAGCAGTCCCGGCACCGCGATCACCTTGCGGCCCCAGGCTTCGCCCGGCACATGCCTTTCCAGCGCCAGCCAGTACTCCCAGACCCGCCGCCATGCATAACGCCCGGACTGCGCGGCGTCGGCAGCGCCGGTGTCCGGGTCGCGCAGCAGTTCGGTTTCGGATTCGGTTGCGCCGGCTTTCCACAAGGCGCCGCCGGCATTGATGCGGTGGCCGCTGAACTGCGCATACTCATCCAGCGCGATTTGGGCGATGGCCCGCGCCAGCGGTCCCGGCGTCGCCGCGCGCGGGCAATCGGGCGCGGCGGCAAAGGCCGCCGAGGATAGGCTGACAATCAGGAAGCCGGACAGGATGGGCAGTGACAGGCGCATGGACAAGGGGAACGGAATGCCTGGGCGCTGGCGTCATGATCGCGCGCCCGTCGTGGCGGTGCGCCATCATAACGCCACCGCAGCGCAGCGCACCGCCATGCCGGCCCGGTGCGCTGCATTGCCGCTATTGCGCGGGCAGGCCCTTGCTCCAGTTGCCCCAGTTGCCGACGATCTCGCGGATCACCGGCGCAGTGGCCAGCTGCAGGTTCTTCGTGGCTGGCACGAAGCCGCCCTGTTCCGCGTAGTTCACCACCACGTCGCTGTTGCTCTGGCCGGGGTAGGGCCGGTCCATGTCAGAGCCGGAACGCAGGATCATCACGCGCTCGAAGTCGACCCGGCCGGCGGCAGCGCCGCGGCGCAGCGCTTCCAGCGTGGAGTTGTCTTCCTGCTGGGTGGTGCAGTAGGCGGCGGCGCCGTCGGTGAGCAGCTTGCTCCAGTCCTCGGCGCGGGTCGACAGCGTGGTGCCGGCAAACCAGGTGTCGCCGGACACCGTGTCGCACTGGATCACGGCCGGCGGCTGGTTGGCCGGGGCCTGCGGATAGCGGGCGCGGAAGGCCTGTGCCTCGGCCGAGTCGCTCAGCTGCACGCCTTTCGACAATGCATAGGCCCGGTCGGCCAGCGCCGCATTGAGCTTGAACACCTCGGTGTGGTAGTCGAACTTGGGCTTCTCTGTCGGCGAGGCGGTGCCGACGCCGAAGTAGCCATAGGCCCAGCCGGCCGGGATTTCGCGGGCGTCGATCTCATGGGCGATCGAGTAGTCGACCGCGTACTTCGCCCATGCCGCCGAGCCTACCGTGCCCAGCTTGGGGTTGATGCCGGCAATGCCGGCGATGATGAAGTAGGTCTGGCGCAGGTCGAGCTGGCTGTTGTACAGCAGCGCGGAGATCGTGGCAGCGGCATTCGCATAGCCCATGTCGGTGGTGACCTGGCAGACATCGTCGGTATTGCACAGCACGTCGGGATAGCGGCTGGACAGGCCCTTGACGGTGACCTTGCGGGTCAGGCTCAGCGGCTCCTTGAACGGCGCGGCCTCGCCGCCGAACATGTTGACCACGACGACCTTGGGCGCAAGGCGCGCAGGGGTTGAGGCGGGCGCGGATGCGCTGTTGTCGTCGTTGCTGCTGCCGCAGGCGGCGAGGACCAGCGACAGGCTCGCGAGCAGGGCGCGCTGGCGCCAGGCGCCCATGGCGGGAGAGGCGGCGGTCTGATTGTTATCGAGATTCATTGTATGTTTTTCCGGCTGGTTATTCGATTGGTGTGAAGCGGCATGGAAGCGTGCCTGCATGCGATGACATGCGATGGCGTGGCGGCGCGGCATTGCAGCCGGCGCGCCTGCGTCACGGCGTCGCCGGCACGCCGTTCTTCCAGCTGGCCCACTTGGTCACGATGTCGGTCACCAGCGGCTGGCCGGCCACGACCAGGTTCGCGGTCGACGGGCCGAAGCCGCCCGAATTGGCCTTCAGCGACTCGGCCGCCGTCTGGCCCGGATGCGGCCGGTCGAAGTTGGACGCGGTGCGCAGCACGGCCACGCGCTGCAGGTCGAGCAGGCCGGCTTCCGCGCCGCGCTGCAGCGCCTTGTAGGTCGCGTTGTCTTCCTGCGCCGTCATGCAGTAGGTGCCCTTGTTGTCCGTCATCAGCTTGTGCCATGCGCGGGCGCGCTGGCCCAGCAGGTCGCCGTGGAACCAGGTATTGCCGGTCATCGCGTCGCACTGCGTGACCCTGGGCGGCTGATTGCCCGGCGCGACCGCATACTGCGCACGGTAGGCCTGCGCGGTCGGCGAGTCGGTCAGGGTCGCATTGGTCGACAGCGCCAGCGCCTTCTGCAGCAGCGCCTCGTTGAGCTGGAATACCTCCGAGCCGTAATCCAGCGGCGGCTTCTCGCCCGGGGTCTTGGTATTGATGCCGAGGAAGCCGGTGTTCCATCCCGCCGGCCGCTCGCGCGCATCGATCTCCCACGACAGGTCCCAGTCCACCAGGTAGCGCGACCAGGCGGCGGTGCCGGTGGTGCCCTGCTCGGGGTCGACGCCGGCAATGCCGGCCACCAGGAAGTAGGTCTGGCTGAGGTCGAACTGGCCGCTGTAGACCAGCGCGGAAATGGATGCGGCCGCATTGGCCTTGCCCATGTCGGTGGTGACCTGGCAGACGTCGTCGGCATTGCAGTGGACCTGCGGATAAGCCGGCGACAGGCCCGGCACCGTGATGGCCTGTCCAAGCGCCAGCTTGTCTATCCACGGCTGCGCTTCGGCGACGAACATGCTGATGATCAGCACCTTCACCGGGCGCGGCGCGGTGGTCTGCGCGCCGACGCTGCTGGCATACCAGGCGAAGGTCAGCGCGCCTGCGGCGGCCATCGCGGCGGCCACGCGCTTGATCGGGCGAGGGGAGGAAATACCGTTGCTGCGTGATGTTGTGGTCATGGGTCTCTGTAATGAAGGTGAGCGCAAGGGTATGCATGCCGTGCTCGGGCCGGCAGCAGTAATTCCATGGAGGCCGTTCGGCCCCGGTTCAAAGCAGGGGCAATGCAGGTTCCGTGCCAGATTTAACAAAGGGCAATGGGACTTTTTGCACTTCATCGAGGCAGGCCATGCGCCTGCTGTCATCTGGTGGTGCAGGCTGGGGGATTCGGCGGAGTCGGGGAGTGGGGCGGGATAAAGCGGCAGGGAAGCCATGAACTGGGGAACACCATCCCCAGGGTGCAATGCGCGACGGATCGCACCCTGGGCTGCATCGGGGCCGGTATTACTCCTTCACCGCGCCCGTCATGCCCGACACATAGTATTCAACGAAGAACGAGTACACCACCGCCACCGGCAGCGAGCCGAGCAGCGCGCCGGCCATCAGCGCGCCCCAGTGGTAGACGTCGCCCTCGACCAGCTCGGTGACGACGCCGACCGGCACGGTCTTGACCTCCGACGAGGACACGAAGGTCAGCGCATAGATGAATTCGTTCCACGACAGCGTGAAGGCGAAGATGCCGGCCGAGATCAGGCCCGGCACCGCCAGCGGCAGGATGATCTTGACCAGGATCTGCCAGCGCGTCGCGCCATCGATCAGTGCGCATTCCTCGAGCTCGTACGGGATGGAGCGGAAGTAGCCCATCAGCAGCCAGGTGCAGAACGGAATCAGGAAGGTCGGATAGGTCAGGATCAGCGCCCAGCGGGTGTCGAACAGGCCCAGCTTGAAGACGATCGCGGCCAGCGGGATGAAGAGGATGGACGGCGGGATCAGGTAGGCCAGGAAGATGCCGAGTCCGACCTGCTTCGCGCCCTGGAAGCGAAGCCGTTCGATCGCGTAGGCGGCGAATACGCTCGCGGCCAGCGACGTGAAGGTGGCGACGGTGGACACGACCACGGTATTCCACATCCATTCCGGATAAGGCGTATCGAACACCAGCTTCTTGAAATGCGCCAGCGTCGGCGCCACCACCCAGAACGGGTTGCCGGACTGCGACAGCAGCTCGGCGTCCGGCTTGAAGGCGGTGATGGCCATCCAGTAGAACGGGAACAGCAGCACGAACACGAACAGCAGCAGGGGGATATAGACGGTGACCCAGCGCCGCGGCAGCGACTGCAGGTAGTCCATGCCCTGGCTGTCGGGCTTGTCGGCCCGGACGGCTTTCGCGGGCTTGCCCTTCGCCGGCGTCAGCGTGGTTGCGGTGTCAGCCTTGCTCATTTGTCGCCTCCCTGTTGCCAGCCGCGCCGCTGCAGGCCGAAATACGAGAACATGATCGCCGCCAGCAGGAAGGGGATCATCATGGTGGCCAGCGCCGCGCCTTCGCCGAGCGAGCCGCCCGGTATCGCGCGCTGGAACGACAGCGTGGCCATCAGGTGCGTCGCATTGAGCGGGCCGCCGCGGGTGAGCACGTAGATCAGCTGGAAGTCGGTGAAGGTGAACAGCACCGAGAAGGTCATCACGACCGCGATGATGGGCGTGAGCAGCGGCAGCGTGATGAAGCGGAACTGCTGCCACGGCGTGGCGCCGTCGATGGCGGCGGCCTCGTACAGCGACGGCGAGATGGTCTGCAGCCCGGCCAGCAGCGAGATGGCGACGAAGGGCACGCCGCGCCAGACATTGGCGGCGATGGTCGACAGGCGCGCATTCCACGGGTTGCCGAGGAAGTCGATGTAGCGGTCGATCAGGCCCAGCTTGACCAGCACCCAGCTGATCACCGAGAACTGCGCGTCGTACAGCCACCAGAAGGCGAGCGCCGACAGCGCGGTCGGCACGATCCAGGGCAGCAGCACCACCGCGCGGAAAAAGGACTTGAACGGCAGGTTCTTGTTCAGCAGCAGCGCCAGCCACAGGCCCAGCACGAACTTGAGAACGCTTGCCACCGTGGTGTAGAACACCGTGTTGAACAGCGACAGCTGGGTCAGCGAGTCGCCGACCAGGTAGCTGTAATTGCCCAGGCCGATGAACTTGCCGCTGCCGCCTATCTTGGTGTCGGTAAAGCCCAGCCACACGCCCAGGCCCAGCGGATAAGTCAGGAACACCAGCAGCAGCACCGCGGTGGGCAGCATGAACAGCAGCCCGAGCGAATTGCGGTTATTGAAAAATCGAGAAAGCATCACGTCCTCCCGTAGCCCGGCCGATTGCGCACGGCGGATGGGCGCGCGCCATCGCGGCCGCGCGCACCGTTAACGCCCCGGCTCGCGCCGGGGCGGTCGACCCAAGGCGCTAGACCTTGTAGTAGCGTTCGGCCCGGGTCGCCGCGCGCGCCGCCGCCTCCTTCGGGCTACGCGCGCCGCTCGCGGCCTCCGCCACCATGTCCAGCACGATGTAGTCGGCCATCGCCGCCGCCGACGCCAGCCCCAGCGGCCCCGAGTAGCCGTTGTCGAGCATGATGCTGCCGCCGTCGCGGTAGACCGTGTGCTTCGGGTCCTCGGTCCAGATCGGGTTGGCTTCGTATTCGCGCAGCGGCTGGCTGACATAGCCGATCGCGGCCTTCATCCACGGGTTGTACTGCTCCGGCTCCATCATGAACTGCAGGTAGGCCTTGGCCGCGTTCGGGAACTTGCTGTGCTTGAACTGCATCATCTGCGTGATCTGCATCAGCTCGGTCGGCTTGCCCACCGGGCCGATCGGGAAGCGCGCATGCTGGATGTCCTTGGCCATTTCCTGCAGCTTTGGATCCGGCGAATTCTTGGCCGAGTAATACACCGAGATGCCGTTCGCGGTCATGCTGACCTGGCCGTCGAGGAAAGCCTTGTTGTTGGACGGGTCCTGCCAGGACAGCGTGCCCGGCACGAAGGTCTCGTACAGCTGCTTCGCATATTCGAGCGACGCCACGGTCTCGGGCGAATTGATGACGACATTGCCCTTGTCGTCGACCATCTTGCCGCCGTGCGACCACATCAGCCAGTGCGCCCAGTTGTTGCCGTCGCCGACCGCCTTGCCGAGCGCGAAGCCGCAGGGCGTGTTCTTGGCCTTCAGCGCCTGGCAGAGTTTCAGGAAGCCCGCGGTGTCTTTCGGTATCGCATCGAAGCCGGCCGCCTTCACCTGGCTTTCGCGATACACCAGCGCATTGCCGACGATGCCAAGCGGCATGCCTATCCACTTGCCGTCGCGCATGCCGTAGCGCTTGCAGACGTCGTACCAGCCGCCATGCTTCTTGCCCAGCAGCTCGGCGATGTCGGTCAGGTCGTTGAGCTTGTCCGGATACTGCTGCGGGTCGTCGAACCAGCCGATGATGATGTCCGGCCCGCTGCCGACATTGGCCGCGACCGCCGCCTTGGGCCGCACGTCTTCCCAGCCCTCGTTGTCGACCCGCACTTCCACGCCGGTCAGCTGGGTGAATTTCTTGGTGTTGGCCATCCACATGTCCTCGTCGCCCTGGACGAAGCGCTTCCAGCGCAGCACGCGCAGCTTGGCGCCCGCTTCCGGCTTGTAGAGCAGGCCGCCCGGCGTCTGCGCGAAGGCGGCAGGGCCGATTGCGGATGCGGCGGCGAGCGTTGCGCCGGATGCCAGAAATTCCCGTCTTGTAAATCGTGTCATGTCTCCTGCTCCTTGTGGTTAGCGGGTTGCTCCGATGCTGGTTCCGCCGCGGTGGGCCGCGGTCTCGTTGTCTGTGTCTTGGTCGTCCGGGACGGGTCGCCCGGATCAGTGCACGCGGCGCATCGCCTCGCCCGACGCCGCATCGAACAGATGGGTATGCGCATGGTCGGGCGACAGCCGTATGACTTCGCCCGGCCTGAAGTCGTGGCGCTCGCGGAAGATCGCGTTGATGTCGGTATTGCAGAAGCGCGAATAGACTTCGGTGTTGGCGCCGGTCGGCTCCACCACGGCGACTTCCGAGGCGATGCCACCGGGGCCGTCCAGCGCGAGGTGCTCGGGACGCACGCCGTAGATCACCGGCTGGCCGTCCGCGCCGTCCGCGCGGGCAGGCGCCGGCAGCCGCGAGCCATCGGAGAATTCCACCAGCAGGTCGTCGCCGCTGCGGCGAAGCGTGCCGGGAATGAAGTTCATCGCCGGCGAGCCGATGAAGCCGGCGACGAACAGGTTGGCCGGATTGTCGTACAGGTCCAGCGGGCGGCCGCGCTGTTCGACCCGGCCGTCGCGCATGACGACGATCTGGTCGGCCATCGTCATTGCCTCGATCTGGTCATGGGTCACGTACACCGACGTCGTCTTCAGGCGCTGGTGCAGCTCCTTGATCTCAGCGCGCATCTGCACCCGCAGCTTGGCGTCGAGATTGGACAGCGGCTCGTCGAACAGGAAGACCTGCGGATTGCGCACGATCGCGCGGCCCATCGCCACCCGCTGGCGCTGCCCGCCCGACAGCTGGCGCGGATAACGTTCGAGCAGCTCGCCCAGGCCCAGGATGTCGGCCGCGCGCTTGACCCGCTCGGCGATGGCCGACTTGTCGACCTTGGCCAGCATCAGCGAGAACGCCATGTTGTCCCTGACCGTCATGTGCGGATACAGCGCATAGTTCTGGAACACCATCGCAATGTCGCGCTCCTTGGGCTGCACATTGTTGACGACCCGGCCGTCGATGGCGATCTCGCCGTCGGTGATCTCCTCCAGCCCCGCCAGCATGCGCAGCAGCGTCGACTTGCCGCAGCCGCTGGGGCCGACGAGCACCGCGAACTGGCCGTCCGGTATGTCGATGTCGACGCCGCGTATCACCTGGGTGCTTCCGAACGCCTTCTGTATTCCCCGTATCTGAACCGATGCCATGCCTGCTCCTGGGTTGGTCTTGGTTGATGCTGCGCGAGGGTCGCGTCCCGGTCAGGACGCGCCGTTCTGTCCTTCCACCACCACGTACGAGGGCCGGCCATGCCGCATCCAGTCCACCAGGTTCTGCGCAGCCTTGCGGCGCAGCTCCTTTTCCGCCAGCGTCGAGTAGAAGGCCGCATGCGGCGTCAGCACGATCCGCGGATGCCGCAGGATGGCCGCGTCCATCTCCGGCGGCTCCATGGGCAGCACGTCCAGCGCAGCGCCGTCGAGCCGGCCGGCGTCGAGCGCGGCCAGCAGGTCGTCGAGCCGCACCAGCCCGCCGCGCGCGGTGTTGACCAGCACGCTTCCCGGCTTCATCAGCGACAGCATCGACGCGTTGACGATGTTGCGGGTCTCATCGTTCAGCGGCACATGGAGCGACAGCGCATCGGACTGCGCGAACAGCTCCTGCTGGCTGACCCGCTCGACGTAGGCGGGAAAGTCGCCGTCGATGATGTACGGGTCGCAGGCGATCACGCGCCTGAAGCTGTTGCGCCCGATATGCGCCATGCGCTTGCCGATGCGGCCCAGGCCCAGGATGCCCAGCGTCATGTCGGACACGCGCTCCATGCGGCCCGGGCTGCCGAAGTTCCAGGTGCCGTTGCGGATGTCGCGGTCGTACCAGGGCAGGTGGCGCAGCAGGGACAGCGCCATGGCCAGCGCATGGGTGGCGACTTCGCCGACGCCGTAGTCCGGCGAGTTGGCGACCCAGACGCCGTGCCGCTTCGCGTCGGCGGTGTTGATGGTGTCGAAGCCGGCGCCATAGCGGCTGACGATGCGGATCTGCGGGCAGGCCGCAAACACCTTGCTGTTCACCGGCGCGTACTGCACCAGCAGGCCGTCGCAGCCGTCGGCGGCGGCGATCACGTCATCCTCGCTGCGGCATTGCGCGGTGACGACCTCAACGCCCGCCGCCTGGTACAGCGCCTGTTCCAGCGCGAGGTCGGGAAAGTCATAGTCGGTAATCAGTATCTTCATGTCGGCCCCGCCTTCAGTGATTGTCCTTGGGCACGGCGGCCCCGGTCCTGCCGACCAGGAAGTCGAGGTCGGCGCCCAGGTTGGCCTGCTGCACATGGTCGACATACAGCTTGGTCCAGCCGCGCGCCGCCGGCGCGGCGGGCGGCTGCCACTCGGCGCGGCGGCGCGCCAGCTCGTCGTCGGACACATGCAGGTGCAGCTTGCGCGCCTCGACGTCGAGTTCGACCATGTCGCCGTCGCGCACCAGCGCCAGCGGCCCGCCGGCGGCGGCCTCGGGCGCCACGTGCAGCACCACGGTACCGTAGGCGGTGCCGCTCATGCGCGCATCCGACACCCTGACCATGTCGGTGATGCCCTTGCGCAGCACCTTGGGCGGCAGCGGCATGTTGCCGGCTTCGGCCATGCCGGGATAGCCTTTCGGGCCGCAGTTCTTCAGCACCAGAACGCAGTTTTCATCGACATCCAGGCTCTCGTCATCGAGCCGCCGGTGCATGTGCTCGCTGTCCTCGAACACCACGGCGCGGCCCTTATGCTTCAGCAGCGCCGGCGTCGCGGCCGACGGCTTGATCACCGCGCCGTCCGGGCACAGGTTGCCCTGCAGGACCGCGATGCCGGCGGCCGGCTTGAACGGCTGGTCGAATGCGCGTATGACTTCGCGGTTCCAGTTCGGCGCGTCCCTGCAGTTGTCCCACAGGCTCCTGCCATTGGCGGTCAGCGCGCTGCGATCGATGACGGACTCGAGTTCGCGTATCACCGCCGGCAGGCCGCCCGCGTAGTAGAAGTCTTCCATCAGGTGCTTGCCGGACGGCTGCAGGTCGAGCAGGCAGGGCAGCTTGTGGCCGAGCTCGTCCCAGTCGGCCAGCTTGAGGTCCACGCCGATGCGACCGGCGATGGCGAGCAGGTGGATCACCGCATTGGTCGAGCCGCCGATCGCGGCATTGACGCGTATCGCATTCTCGAACGCGGCGCGGGTCAGTATCTTCGACATGACCAGGTCTTCCTTCACCATCTCGACGATGCGCCGGCCCGACATGCGCGCCAGCACATTGCGCCGCGCGTCCACCGCCGGTATCGCCGCATTGCCCGGCAGGCTCATGCCCAGCGCCTCGACCATGCTGGCCATGGTGGACGCCGTTCCCATCGTCATGCAGTGGCCGTGCGAGCGGTGCATGCAGCTTTCGGCATCGAAGAATTCTTCCTGGCTCATGCGGCCGGCGCGCACCTCTTCCGACATCTGCCAGACGCCGGTGCCGGAGCCCAGTTCGCCGCCGCGGTATTTACCGTTGAGCATCGGGCCGCCGGACACGCCTATGGTCGGCACGTCGCAGGATGCGGCGCCCATCAGCAGCGACGGCGTGGTCTTGTCGCAGCCCATCAGCAGCACCACGCCGTCGAGCGGGTTGCCGCGGATCGACTCCTCGACGTCCATGCTGGCAAGGTTTCGGAACAGCATGGCGGTCGGCCGCAGCAGGGTCTCGCCGAGCGACATCACCGGGAATTCCAGCGGGAAGCCGCCGGCTTCCCAGACGCCGATCTTGACCTGCTCGGCAAGCGTGCGGAAGTGCGAGTTGCACGGCGTCAGCTCGGAATAGGTATTGCAGATGCCGATGACGGGACGGCCGTCGAACTGGTCATGCGGGATGCCGCGGTTCTTCAGCCACGACCGGTAGATGAAACCGTCACGGTCCTGCCGTCCGAACCATGCCTGGCTGCGGCGCGGCGCGTCTTTCTTGTCGCCCATCTTGTCTCCTGCTTGCGTTTTATTGTTTTACGTTCAGCATGCGGACCGCGGCGCCGGCGCTACATGGTCGGCCCCAGTATCCAGGGCGCGAACTCGTCCTCGCCCATCCCGTGTTCCTCGCTCTTGGTGCGCGCGCCGGAGGCCACCTCGACGATGCGGCGGAAAATCTGTTCGCCCGCCTGCTGCACCGTCAGCTCGCCGTCGAGTATCGCGCCGCAGTTGATGTCCATGTCCTCGGTCATCCGGCGATACATTGCGCTGTTGGTCGCCAGCTTCAGCGACGGCGACGGCTTGCAGCCGTAGACCGAGCCGCGCCCGGTGGTGAAGCAGATTACATTGGCGCCGCCGGCGACCTGGCCGGTGGCGGACACCGGGTCGTAGCCGGGCGTGTCCATGAACACCAGGCCATGGCTGGTCACGGGCTGCGCATACTCGAACACGTCGGCAAGGTTGCTGGTGCCGGCCTTGGCGACGGCGCCGAGCGACTTTTCCAGGATGGTGGTGAGGCCGCCGGCCTTGTTGCCGGGGGATGGGTTGTTGTTCATCTCGCCGCCCAGCCGCGACGTGTAGCCTTCCCACCAGCGTATCCGCCCGACCAGCTTTTCGCCGACCTCGCGCGACACCGCGCGCCGCGTCAGCAGGTGCTCGGCGCCGTAGATCTCCGGCGTCTCGCTGAGGATGGCGGTGCCGCCGTGCGCGACCAGCAGGTCCATCGCCGCGCCCAGCGCCGGGTTGGCCGTGATGCCCGAGTAACCGTCCGAGCCGCCGCACTGCAGCCCGACCGTGATATGGCTCACCGGCACCGGCTCGCGCTGCACCGCATTGGCCGCCGGCAAAAGCTCGCGCACCAGCTCGATGCCGCGCTGTATCGTGCTGCGGGTGCCGCCCGTCTCCTGTATGGTCATCGCCCGCAGCCGGTCGGACTCGACCAGGCTCTCCGCGCCCAGCAGCGCGCTGACCTGGTTGGACTCGCAGCCCAGGCCGATGAACAGCACTGCCGCAAAATTGGGATGGCGCAGGTAGCCGGCGGTGACCCGGCGCAGCAGGTCGATGGCTTCGCCCTGGGACGCCATGCCGCAGCCGGCCTTGTGCGTGATGGACACCACGCCGTCGACATTCGGGTAGGCCGACAGCGCATCGCCGCGGAAGGCGTCGGCGATCTGGCGGCACACGGTGGCCGAGCAATTGACGCTGCTGATGACACCGATGTAATTGCGGGTGGCGACCCGGCCGTCCGGGCGGACGATGCCGTTGAAGGTCAGCGCCGCATCGGGCCTGCTGTCGGCGCGCAGGTCGGCGCAGAACGCATAGTCGCGCTCGAAGTCGCGCATGGCCAGGTTGTGCAGGTGGACATGTTCGCCTGCGCGGATGTCGCGGGTCGCGAAGCCGATCACCTGGTTGTAGCGGCGCACCGGCGCGTTCGCGGGGATGTCGCGTGCGGCGACCTTGTGTCCCGCCGGTATGCTCGCCGCCACGACGCCGGGCGCGCCCGGCAGCGCAGAGCCGGGGGCGATGTCGCGCGTGGCGATCAGCACATCGTCATCCGGTCCCAGGCGCAGCGCCAGCGGCAGCGCGCTGCGTGTCGTGATGGAGTCGGGGGATATCAGAATTTCTTGTGCCACGGTGTCTCCTGTATCGGTGCGCTTGATTCAGCCCATCTGCAGCGGAGCGGCTCGTGGCCGCTTTTTTTCTGACCTAAAGTCTATTGCAGAAAATTCAATGGGTAAAGTGGTATTACCAATAATTCGTAGCGACGGGCGGTTGCGGCATGGTCGCGGCGCATGCGTGATGGGACGCAAGACGACGTCGGTGCGCCTGCGCGGCAGCAGGCGCAGAACCGGTCCGACGCCGCGCAAACATGCGGAATCCGCGCATTCCGCACGCGGGGAACCGTATCCGGAAACCCCCCTGGCAACGGGGTCGGCTTCAAATCCGGCCTTGACAAGGGCGTCGCCCGCATGAAAGTATTGGTCATCTGGTAAGGCCAATAAATGGCGCCTTGAACCAGGTTCCGCGTTGTCGCCACGTTACGTCCCGGCACATGGCCTGGCCAGGCTGTCACGCGCGACATGCCCATAAAAAATTCCATCACGAATGGAGGAGACGCATGAAACGCAGAATCCTGCTGCATACGCTTGCCGCGCTCGCGGCCGCCACGTCGCTGGGCGTCGCCCACGCCGCCTGGCCCGACCGACCGATCACGCTGGTAGTGCCCTGGGCGGCCGGCGGCGGCACCGACGCGACTGCCCGCATCGTCGGCGCGCTCATGGAGAAAGAGCTGGGGCAGCCGGTGAACGTGGTCAACCGAGCCGGCGGCAACGGCGTGGTCGGTCACCATGCGATCGCCAGCGCCCCGCCGGACGGCTATACGCTGGGCATGCTGACGGTCGAGATCTCGATGATGCACCACCAGGGCCTTACGCAGCTTACCCCCAGGAGCTATACGCCGCTGGCGCTGATGAACGTGGACCCGGCGGCCATCACGGTGAGCGCCACGTCCCCGTACAAGACCATGGAAGATCTGGTCAAGGCGATCAGGGCCAATCCCGGCAAGCTCAAGGCGTCCGGCACCGGCCAGGGCGGCATCTGGCACCTGGCGCTGGCAGGCATGCTGAGGGACCTCAAGATGGAGCCGTCCGCGGTTCCCTTCGTTCCGTCCAACGGGGCCGCGCCGGCCATGCTGGACCTGGCCGCCGGCGGCATCGATATCGCGCCGGTTGCCCTGCCGGAAGCGCGTTCGCTGATCGACGCCGGCAAGGCGCGGCCGCTGGCCGTCATGGCCGCCGCGCCGGCCGCGCTGTACCCGCAGGTGCCCACCCTGAAGAGCGCCATCGGCAGCGACTGGACCATGGGCGTCTGGCGCGGCATCGCCGGCCCGAAGGGCCTGCCGGCGGACGTGCAGGCCAGGATGAGCGCAGTGCTCAAGAAGATCAACGAGGGCAAGGAGTTTCGCGACTTCATGGCCAACCGCGGCTTCGGCGTGGCTTATGCGGACGGCCCGGCCTTCGGCACGTTCATGGACAAGGGCGATGCCGACATGGGACAGATATTGCAGTCCCTGGGCATGGCCAAGTAGCAGGCAGGCACCGCAGCTGATCTGCCGACATGGCGCGCCGGCCGTGGCGCGCCATCCCCTTGTCCGCAAGCTCTGGAGCATGCGCAAATGAAATGTAACGATGTGCTGTCGGGCGTGCTGGCTGGCGCCTTTGCCCTTGCCGTCTTCGTTGGCGCGCAGGGTTTCCCGACGATACCCGGGCAGAATGTCGGCCCCAAGGTATTTCCGGAACTGATCGCGGCGGGCATGATGCTGTGCGCCGTCATGCTGGTCGTGCGCGGGCTCAGGACTTTGGGTTCGGGGAAATGGATAAGCCTGCCGGACTGGCTGGGGCAGGGCCGCACCGCGTTCGGCTTCCTGCTCGTGCCGCTGTGCCTGGCGTTCTACGTGCTTGCGTCCGAAGACCTGGGCTTCATCCCGACCGCCGTCCTGCTGCTGCTGGCAATGTTCCTGACCTACGGCGTGCGCTTGCGCACCGCGCTGGTCGTGGCGCTGCTCGGGTCGGTCGGCATCCACGCGCTGTTCTACAAGATGCTCAAGGTGCCGCTGCCATGGGGCGTGCTGAGTCCCTATGCCTGGTAAGGAAAGGACGCCGCCATGCTAGCCAATCTGTATGCCGCCTGCGGCCAGGTATTCGACCCCTACGTGATCGCCGTGATCATGGCGTCGTCCATCTACGGCCTGTTCGTCGGCGCAGTGCCGGGCCTCAGCGCCACCATGGCGGTGGCCCTGCTGGTGCCGGTGACCTTCTTCATGCCGCCGGTGCCTGCGATCGCCGCCATGGTCACCGCGACCGCGATGGCGATCTTCTCCGGCGACATTCCGGGCTGCCTGCTGCGCATACCCGGCACCCCGGCGTCCGCCGCCTACACCGACGAAGCCTTCGCCATGACAAGGAATGGACAGGCCGAAGTCGCGCTGGGCGCCGGCCTGGTGTTCTCGGCCATGGGCGGCCTGTTCGGCACGTTCGTGCTGATCGTGGCCGCGCCGTCGCTGGCGGAAATGGCCTTGAAGTTTTCCTCGTTCGAGTATTTCTGGCTGGTGCTGCTGGGCCTGACCTGCGCAATCTTCATCGCCTCGGGCAATCCGCTGAAGGGCTTCGTCTCGCTCTTCCTCGGCCTGTTCATCGCCTGCGTCGGCATGGGCAATCCGTCCGGACATGCCCGCTACACGCTGGGCAACAGCAACCTGCTTGGCGGCCTGTCGCTGGTGCCCATCATGGTCGGCATGTTCGCGGTGTCGGAAGTGCTGCGCTATGCGATCAGCCATCGCGACAGGATGGAAATCGTGCAGAGCCGGATAGGCAATGTCTTCGCCGGCATGTGGAAGCTCACGGTCAAGTACCCGGCGTGCATCCTCCGCGGCAGCGTGCTGGGCACGATCGTCGGCGCCCTGCCGGGCGCCGGCGCCGATATCGCCGCCTACATGTCCTACGCGATGAGCAAGAAATTCTCGAAGGAGCCGGAGAAGTTCGGCACCGGCCACGTCGAGGGCATCGTCGAATCGGGCGCGGCCAACAACTCGTCGCTGGCCGGCGCATGGATACCGGCGCTGGTGTTCGGCATACCGGGCGACTCGATCACCGCGATCGTCATCGGCGTGCTGTACATGAAGAACCTGAACCCCGGCCCGATGATATTCATCAATAACCCGGTGGCGATGTACTCGGTGTTCATCGTCTTCATCCTGGCCAACCTGCTGATGATCCCGCTCGGCTACCTGACGATCAAGCTTGCCAAGCAGATCCTGCTGGTGCCGCGCAACATCCTGATGCCGCTGATCCTGCTGTTCTGCATCGTCGGCGCCTATTCGATCAACAACAGCGCGTTCGACGTCGGCGTCATGCTGGGATTCGGCATGCTGGCCTACCTGATGGAAGAGAACGGCTTTCCGATTGCGCCGACCATCCTCGGCGTGGTGCTGGGCGGCATGCTCGAGGAAAACTTCGTCAGCTCCATGATCAAGGCGGAAGGCGACCCGCTTGCCTTCTTCAACCGGCCCATTGCCGGCGCACTCGGGGCGCTGACCCTGCTGGTATGGCTGCTGCCGCTGTTCATGCGCCTGCTGCGGCGGACACGGGTATCCGCGCAGCTTGCAAAACAGACCAGGTAATCCACGGACTTGAAACGACGGGAGATATTGATGGAGCAAGCCAATTTCTATGATTTTTCCGGCCGCCATGCGGTCGTCACCGGCGGCGCCGCAGGCATCGGCCTGGCCATTGCGCAGAGGCTGGCCGCGGGCGGCGCCTCGCTGACGCTATGGGACCGAGACGCCGCGCAGCTGCAGGCGGCCAAGGAATCATTCGGCAGCGCGGTCCGCGTGCAATGCATGACGGTCGATGTCAGCAGCGCCGGCCAGGTCGATGCGGCGCGCGACGCGACCATCGAAGGCGGCGGCGCGGTCGACATCCTGGTCAACAGCGCCGGCATCACCGGCCCCAACACCACGGTATGCGACTACCCGATAGAAGACTGGGACATGGTGATGGCGATCAACCTGCGCGGGCCGTTCCTGACCTGCCGCGCGCTGGCGCCGCAGATGCAGGCACGTGATTACGGCCGCATCGTCAACATCGCTTCGGTCGCGGCCAAGGAGGGCAATCCGAATGCCTCTGCCTACAGCGCGTCGAAAGCCGGCCTGGTCGCGCTGACCAAGTCGCTGGGCAAGGAGCTGGCGCAGACCGGCGTGCGGGTCAACTGCGTGACGCCGGCGGCGGTGCGCACCGGCATGTTCGCGCAGATGACCCAGCAGCACATCGACTACATGCTGTCGAAGATACCGATGAACCGCTTCGGCCAGCCGGAAGAGATCGCGGCGCTGGTGGCCTGGCTGGCGTCCGCGGACTGCTCGTTTTCGACCGGCGCGGTGTTCGACATCTCTGGCGGCCGGGCGACTTACTGATGGGCGCCGAACCACGTTATTCCGCCGAAGCGCTGCGCGGCTTCGCGACCTCGCTGCTGGAAAAGGCCGGCCTTGCAGGCGAGCCCGCGGCAGTCGTCGCGCGCACCCTGGTCGACGGCGACCTGCTGGGCCACGACACCCACGGGCTGGCGCTGCTGTCGCCCTACGTGAAGTCGCTGGAGTCGGGCGGCATGGCCAGGCAGGGCGCGCCGACGGTGCTGTCGGACCGCGGCGCCTCGCTGGCCTGGGACGGCATGCACCTGCCGGGACCGTGGCTGGTGCACAGCGCGATCGACACGCTGATGCCGCGTGCGCGCCAGTATGGCTGCGCCACGCTGGTCATCCGCCGCAGCCACCATATCGCCTGCCTCGCCGCGTACCTGCTGCGGGCCGCCGAGGCCGGTTTCATGATGGTGCTGGCCAGTTCCGACCCGGCGGTGCGGAGCGTTGCGCCGCATGGCGGGACCCGCGCCGTCTTCACGCCCAATCCGCTGGCCGTGGGCATACCGACCTCGGGCACGCCTTACCTGGTCGATATCTCGGCCTCCGTCACGACCAACGGCATGAGCGCCCGCATGCAGAAGGCCGGGCGCCAGTTCGAGCATGCGTGGATGCTGGATGCGCAGGGCAGGCCGAGCCATGACCCGGCGGTGCTGAGCGAGGACCCGCCCGGCACCATCCTGCCGCTGGGCGGGCTCGAAGCGGGCCACAAGGGATTCGGGCTGGCGCTCGCGGTGGAGGCGCTGACCGGCGGTCTCGCCGGTTATGGCCGGGCCGATCCGCCCGACGGCTGGGGCGCGACAGTATTCGTCACGCTGTACGATCCATCGGCATTTGGCGGCAGCGCGGACTTCCTGCGCCAGATGGACTGGATAGGCGATGCCTGCCGCGACAACCCGCCCCGGCCGGGGGTAGACGCGGTGCGCATGCCGGGCGACCGCGGGATGGCGCTGAAGGCGCGGCAGGAAGCGGCCGGCATCGTGCTGCACCCGTCGATCGCGCCGATGCTGCGCGACAGCGCGGCGGCCTACGGCATGGTCTTCCCGGAGCCGGACGCCGCCTAGCGGCGCGGATGGCAATGCTGCGCTGCCGCGTATAATCCCGGCTTCGCCGCGCAGGCCCTTGCGCGGCGGCAAGAACCACGCTCGACGACGTCAGCGCCGCAGTATGCCGTGATAACCAGAATTGCCATGCCCATCCAAGCCATCGAACCGCAGCGCCTCTATCGCCAGATCAGCAACCAGTTGAGGGAGCTGATCATCGGCGGGGAATTTCCGGTCGGCTCGCGCCTGCCGTCCGAGCGTGACCTGTCGGTCCAGCTCGGGGTGTCGCGGCCGTCGCTGCGCGAGGCGCTGATTGCGCTGGAGGTCGAAGGGTATATCGAGGTGCGCATGGGCTCCGGCATCTATGTCTGCGAGCCGCCGGCGCAGCCGGCAGAGGGATTCGACCTGTCGGGGGAGGAAGGGCCGCTGGAGCTGATCCAGGCGCGCGCCCTGCTCGAAGGCGAAGTCGCGGCGACAGCGGCGAAGCTGGGCAAGAAGCGGCACTTCGATGCGATCAGGGAAGCGATCGACCAGATGGAAGCGGATGCGCTGGCCGGCATCAAGCCGCTGGACGCGGACCGGCTGTTCCACGTCCGCATTGCGGAAGCGACCGGCAACAGCGTCCTGGTCGGCGTGGTGCGGCGCATGTTCGACCTGCGGCTGGGGCCGCTGTTCGACCAGCTGCACAGCCATTTCGAAACCGCCGATGTCTGGGCCCAGGCCATTGCCGAGCATCGCGAGGTGCTGGAGGCATTGCGCGCCAAGGACCCCGAGCGCGCCCGCGCGGCGATGCGGCATCACATGGACGTGGCCTACCGGCGCCTGAGCTCCAGCCTGACGCGCACGCCGCGGAAGGCCGCGGCGGCGCGGGCGGTGCGGACGCGCAAGGCGGTGTAGGCTGGGCGCGCCTGGCCCTAGCAGCCGTCAGGCGGCCGTCACCGCGGCGATCCTTTCATCCCCCAGGCCGACATCCCGCGCCGCCTGGACGATCTGCGCCCAGCTCGCCGCATCGACAGGCGTTCCGCGCGCAGTGCGTTCGGCGCGCCTGACCAGCTCGGGCTCGCCCGGCACCAGCACTTCATCCACGTCCTGCCCCAGCCGCGATGTCCGCAGCCAGTCGACAAAGGCGTTTGCTTCCTGTTCCGCATCCGGCGCGTCGAACGCCTTCGGGTCGATGATGACGGACATCATGCAGTTGATGATGGCGCTGTTGGTCATCAGCGTCGCCTCATGGGTCGTGAAGCCGCCGCTCAGCGCGCCGGCGAAGATTTCGCATAGCGCCGCCATGCCATAGCCCTTGTGGCCGCCGAAGGGGAGCAGGCAGCCGCGCGGGTCCTCGTGCACCACCCGCGGGTCGTTGCTGGGATTGCCCGCATGATCGATCAGGCTGTCCGGCGGCACTTGCTGCCCCTTGTTGTAGGCCACCCGCGTCTTGCCGAACGCAATGCGGCTGGTGGCGAAATCCAGCACCAGCGGCGGCTTGCCGGCGCGCGGAAAGGCGGCGCAGAACGGGTTGGTGCCGATGCGGGCATCGATGCCGCCGAAGGGCGCGACCAGCGGGTCGCCGGCGACGTTGACGAAGTGGAAGGACACCAGCCCGGCGGCGGCGCATTGCTCGGCCCAGTGGCCGATTCGGCCAATGTGGTGGGCGTTGCGCAGTCCGACCGCGCAGACGCCCAGCCGCTGCGCCCGCTCGATGCCCAGCGCCATCGCTTCCTGCGCGGCGACCTGGCCGAAGCCGCGCCCGCCCTCGATCGTCAGCACCGCCCCGGCGTCGCGCGCGACCTGCGCATGGACGTTCAGCTTCAGTTCGCCGTCCCGCAGCGAACGCAGGTACCGCGGAATCATGCCGACCCCGTGCGAGTCATGCCCGGAAAGGTTCGCCAGCACGAGGTGGTCGGCCACCAGCCGCGCCTCGGCCGGCTCGCTGCCGGCCTGTTCCCATAATGCGCAGACAAAGGCATGCAGGCGCGCCGGGTTGATCATCAGTTCCTGCGCTTCGCTGCGGTTCGTATCCTGCATGTTTGTTGTCTCCTGAAGTGAGGGTTGCCCGCGCGCCGCCGGCATCGAAGGCTGCGGCAGGGCATCATAAATTGGTATGACCAGTATTTCAAGCCGGATGCATCCGTCCTTGACAAGGCCGGCCGGAGATGAAATTATTGGTACAGTGGTATGACCAAATTTGCATGCTGAAAGAGCCGGCGATGCCAGATCATGCAACGGAACCGAAGCGATTGTACCGGCAGGTTGCCGGGCAGTTGCGCGCCCTGATCAGCAGGGACGGCTTCGTCGCCGGTTCGCGGCTGCCGCCGGAGCGGCAGCTGGCGCTGGCATTGAAGGTGTCGAGGCCCTCGGTCCGCGAGGCGCTGATCGCGCTGGAAGTGGAAGGATGGATCGAGGTGCGCATGGGCTCGGGCATCTATGTCCGCGAACGCGGCAGCGGCGCCGACGCCGACGCCGGGCAGCAGGATCCGCCGGGGCCGCTGGAGCTGCTGCGCGCGCGCGCGCTGGTGGAAGGCGAAGTGGCGGCGCTGGCTGCGGGCATGGCGAACCGGACCCAGATCGCCGGGCTTGAAGACGCGGTGCGGCAGATGGAGATGGCAGCCGCGCATGGAGCCGCGCCGCTGCAGGGCGACCGGCTGTTCCATCTCAGGCTGGCGCGCATTACCCGCAACTCGACGCTGGTGAGGGTGGTGACGGAATTATTCGACCAGCGCAGCAATCCGCTGTCGAGCAGGCTGGGAGAACACCTGGAACGGGACGCCAGCTGGCGCCAGGCGGTGCGCGAGCACAGGCAGGTGATCCTGGCGCTGGAATGCCGGGACCCGGCGGCTGCGCGGACGGCTATGCAGCGGCACATGGCGCGCTCGCACCGGCGGCTGTCGGTGCGGCTGGACTGAGGCGCGCCGGGCCGGGGCGGCAATACAGGAGCAAGCGGTAATGCGGCACCCGCATCGCGGCAGGAATGGCGCAATGACCATCGCGATGCGGCACTAAATAATAACCAAGGAGACGACAATGACGATCTGGAAAAAGACCTTGCTCGCCGTGCTGGCGGCCGGGCTGGCTGGCAGCGCATTCGGACAGACCAAGCTCAAGTGGGCGCATGTCTACGAGACCTCCGAACCCTTCCACAAGTGGTCGGTATGGGCTGCCGAGGAATTTGGCAAGCGCACCAACGGCAAGTACCAGGTCGACGTGTTCCCCGCGTCGCAGCTGGGCAAGGAGAGCGACATCAACCAGGGGCTTTCGCTGGGCACCGTTGACATCATCATCTCCGGCTCCAGCTTCGCCAGCCGCGCCTATCCGCCCATCGGCGTGACCTACTATCCCTACACCTTCCGCAACGCCGACCACCTGGTCAAGTACACGAAGAGCGACGTCTACAAGAGCCTGACCGGCGGCTACGCGGAAAAGACCGGCAACCAGATCGTCGCGACCACCTACTACGGCACCCGGCATACGACTTCCAACCGGGCCATCGCGAAATGCGCGGACATGAAGGGCCTGAAGATCAGGGTGCCCGATGTGGCCGCCTACCTGGCGATGCCGCGCGCCTGCGGCGCCAACACGGCGCCGATCGCATTCGCCGAGGTTTACCTGGCGCTGCAGAACGGCACGGTCGAGGCGCAGGAAAATCCGCTGCCGACCATCGAGGCGAAGAAATTCTTCGAGGTGCAGAAGTACATCATCCTGACCGGCCATATCGTCGACCACCTCAACACCGTGGTGTCGGGCAAGCAGTGGAAAGCCTTCACCGACAGCGAGAAGAAACTGTTCACCGAGCTGGCGCAGGAAGCCGCGCAGAAGGCCGGCGCCGACATCGTCGCCAAGGAGGCCGAACTGGTGGACGTCTTCAAGAAGAAGGGCCTGAGCGTGACCGACCCGGACCGGAACGACTTCCGCGACACCGTGCTGAAGAACGTGAAGTTCGAGGACTTCGGCTACCGCAAGGCGGACTGGGACCAGATCCAGAAGATCAACTGAGTCAGCGGGATCGACCGAGCCGGCTCAGTCAGCCTGGGCCAGCCGGGCCGGCTGGCCCAGGCATGCGCGGGCCGGGCGCCCGCGCCGCATCCGACGAACCAAGGGACATACCATGGAACCTATCGCGCAGCCTGCCGCAGAACGCGCCGGCGCTGGTGGCGCCGCCGATGACGGCGCCACCCAGCAGCATCATGCCGTCAGCGTCGAACAGCTGGCGCACAGCTTCGAGGAAGCCGACGAGCATCCGGCGGACCTGTCCGATGTCGTCATCGAGGACTGGCTGACGCTGGTCCTGTTCTGGATCATGGCCGCGCTGGTGTTCACGCAATTCTTCACCCGCTATGCGCTCAACGATTCCTATGCGTGGACCGAGGAACTGGCGACCAACTGCCTGATCGCAGTGGTCTTCATCGGCGCCGCCGCCTGCATACGCAAGGACCGGCACATACAGGTCGACATCCTGTACCGCTTCCTGCCCGCCGGCGCGGCGCGCGTGTTGTCGACGCTGGTGGACCTGGTCCGGGTCGGGGTGCTGGGCGTCATCGTCTGGCTGGGCTGGCAGTACATCGGCCTGGTCGGCGACGAGCCGATGACCACGATCAACTGGCCCAAGAGCCTGGTCTACTGGCTGGCGCTGCTGGGATTCGCAATGATGCTGGTGCGCGCGGTGATGGTCGCGGTGCGCAACTGGCGGCAGGGTTACTCGGTGCTGGAGCGGCCCGAGGCCTACGACGGCACGGGAGCAGCATAATGGGCATACTGATAGGCGGTTTCCTGGTGCTGATGCTGCTGGGCCTGCCGGTGGCGCTGGCGATGATTTGCGCATCGCTGCTGTACATCCTCGCGACCGGCTCGGTGCCGAACGTGATCGTGGCGCAGCGCATGATCGCCGGCGTCGAAAGCTTCCCGCTGCTGGCTGTGCCCTTCTTCATCCTGGCCGGCAACCTGATGAACATCGCCGGCATCACCGGTCGCATCTATAACTTCGCGGTCGCGCTGGTGGGATGGATGCGCGGCGGCCTGGGCCAGGTCAACATCATCGGCTCGGTCATTTTTTCCGGCATGTCGGGCACCGCCATCGCCGACGCGGCAGGGCTGGGCACCATCGAGATCAAGGCGATGCGCGACCATGGCTACAGCGCGGAATTCTCGGTGGGCGTGACCGCCGCTTCGGCGACGCTGGGCCCGATCATTCCGCCGTCGCTGCCCTTCGTGATCTACGGCATGATGGCCAACGTGTCGATCGGCTCGCTGTTCCTCGGCGGCGTCGTGCCCGGCATCGTGATGACGCTGCTGATGATGGCCACCGTCGCCTTCATCGCCCGCCGCAACAACTGGGGCGGCGACGCGCTGTTCTCCTGGAAGAAGCTCGGCAGCGCCAGCACCGAGATCGCGGTCGTGCTGGCGTTCCCGCTGGTGACCTGGCTGCTGACCCGCGCCGGCGTGTCGGTCAACACCGCCGTCGGCTGCACGCTGGTGGTGCTGCTGCTGGCGGACTGGTACTTCGACTTCTCGGCGGTGATGGCGCTGATGGCGCCGGTGATCCTGATCGGCGGCATGACGCTGGGCTGGTTCACGCCGACCGAAGCGGCAATGGCGGCAGTGATCTGGGCGCTTTTCCTCGGGCTGGTGCGCTACCGTTCGATGACATTGAAGACGCTGGTGCGCGCCACGGTGGACACGATAGAGACCACCGCCAGCGTGCTGTTCATCGTGACCGCCGCGTCCATCTTCGCCTGGCTGCTGACGGTAAGCCAGGCGGCGCAGCTGATGACCGACGCGATCCTCGGCTTCACGCAGAACAAGTGGATGTTCCTGCTGCTGGCCAATGTGCTGATCCTGGTGGTCGGCTGCTTCATCGACACGATCGCGGCCATCACCATCCTGGTGCCGATCCTGCTGCCCATCGTGCTCAAGCTGGGCATCGACCCGATCCACTTCGGCCTGATCATGACGCTCAACCTGATGATAGGGCTGCTGCATCCGCCGCTGGGCATGGTGCTGTTCGTGCTGGCGCGGGTCGCGCGGCTGTCGGTCGAGCGCACCACGATGGCGATCCTGCCGTGGCTGGTCCCGCTGTTCGCCGCGCTGATCGCCATCACCTACATCCCGGAAATCACGCTGTGGCTGCCGCGTCTGGTCGCGGCCGGCAAGTAGATCGACCGGCACCGAACCGCTTACTCCCCAACACTGGAAAGGAAACCCGATGACACAACGCCTGGCCAACAAATTGGCGCTCGTGACCGCAGCCGGACAGGGCATAGGCCGCGCCACCGCCGAGGCTTACGCGCGCGAAGGCGCGCGCGTGATCGCCACCGACATCAATGAAGCGCTGCTGGCGACGCTGTCGCTGTCCGACGGCTGCGTCGTGCGGCGTCTCGACGTCACCGACGCCGCCGCCATCACCGCGCTGGCCGATGAATTCGGCGGCGTCGACATCCTGTTCAATTGCGCCGGCTATGTCGACGGCGGCACCATACTCGACTGCGACGACCGGGCCTGGGACTTTTCCTTCGACCTGAACGTGCGCGCGATGTACCGGATGATGCGCGCCTTCCTGCCCGGCATGCTGGCGCGCGGCGGCGGCTCCATCATCAACATGGCCTCGGTCGCCAGCAGCATCAAGGGCGCGCCCAACCGTTTCGTCTACGGCGCCAGCAAGGCCGCCGTGATCGGCATGACCAAGTCGGTCGCGGCCGACTTCGTGGCCCGGAACGTGCGCTGCAATGCGATCTGCCCGGGCACGATAGAATCGCCGTCGCTGCGCGACCGGATCGCCGCGCAGGCCAGCAGCAGCGGCAAGCAGGCGGCGGAGGTCGAAGCGATGTTCGTCGCCCGCCAGCCGCTCGGGCGGCTCGGGCGGCCCGAGGAAATCGCGGCGCTGGCGGTGTATCTGGCGTCCGACGAGTCCGCATTCACCACCGGCACCACGCAGATCATCGATGGCGGCTGGTCCAACTGACGTCAGACAAACAGCAACAGGAGCGTGAACATGAAATTGATGCGTTATGGCCCGAAGGGCAATGAGAAACCGGCGCTGGTCGACAGCCAGGGCAGGGTCCGCGACCTGTCGGGGTTGACCCCGGACATCCATGCGGCAATGCTTGCGCCGGAGGGCTTGCGCACGCTGGCGGAGGTGGACGTGGATTCGCTGCCGGTGGTGGCCAACCCGGGCCGCATCGCACCGCCGTATTCCGGCATGGGCAAGTTCATCTGCGTCGGCCTCAATTACGCCGACCATGCGGCCGAGTCCGGCATGCCGGTGCCGGCCGAGCCGGTGCTGTTTACTAAGGCGACCAGCGCGCTGGTCGGCTGCAACGACGCGGTGGTGCTGCCGCAGGACTCGGCCAAGGGCGACTGGGAAGTCGAACTCGGCGTGGTCATCGGCGCGACCGCGCGCTATGTGTCGGAAGCCGACGCACTGAAACACGTGGCCGGCTACTGCGTGGTCAACGATATCTCGGAACGCGAATACCAGCTCGAGCGCGGCGGCACCTGGGACAAGGGCAAGGGCTGCGACACCTTCGGCCCGGTCGGCCCGTGGCTGGTGACGGCCGATGAAATCGCCGACCCGCAGAACCTCGACATGTGGCTGGAGGTCAACGGCCAGCGCTTCCAGAACGGCAGCACCCGCACCATGGTCTTCGGCGTCGCGCAGCTGGTCAGCTACATCAGCCGCTTCATGACCCTGTACCCCGGCGACCTGATCAGCACCGGCACGCCGCCGGGCGTGGGCATGGGCCACAAGCCGTCGCCGGTTTACCTGAAACCGGGCGACGTCATGCGCCTGAGCATCGCCGGGCTCGGCGAGCAGACGCAGAAGGTCCATGCATGGGACCCTGCGCTGATCGACGGCTGAGGCAGTGAGAAGTCGCGCCGCCGGCATTCGCCTGGCGGCGCTTTACCTCATCGGCCATTCCTTGCGCGCCAGTCCGCCAGCGCCGCCAGCGCATCGGGCAGCGTGGGCAGCACCCTGATGCCTGCCTGCGCGGCCAGCCTGCCCACGCTGCTGCCGCCGGCCCACAGCTCGGTGGCCTCGGGCAGCATCGTTCGCAATTGCGCCAGTTGCGGCGCGATCTGGCGCGACGGGTAGGCGCCCGAAAAGGACAGCGCCACCACGTCCGCCTCCTGCGAGCGGGCAGCCATCGCAATGTCGAACAGCGGCGTCTGCGTGCCCAGCGACACGCAGGTCGCGCCTTCCAGCGCAAGCAGCGCCTCCGCCATCAGCAGGCCCAGGCCATGCTGTTCTTCCGTCAGCGTCGTCATCAGCACATGCGGGCTGCCCGAGCGCGCGGACAGCGTGGAAATGGCCTGGCGCAGCAGCGCCTGGACCTGCTCCGTGTAAAGGTGCTCCTCGAAGATCTCGAATTCGCCGTTCATCCACGCGGCGCCCACCGCCTCGTTGAGCGCGACCAGGCTGTGCACGATGAAATCCTGCAGCCCCTGCCGCAACATCGCCTGGCTCAGCGCCGAACGCAGCTGCGGCACATCGTGGGACTTCACCAGCGCCAGGAACTGCCGGACCATCGCGTCGTCCGCGGATCTGGGAAGCGCCGGCGCGGCAATGGGCGCGCAGAGCGCCTGCAGGTCTTCCTCGCTGGCAGCCATCAGCCGGCCGGGCCGGTGGCCCTGGTCCATCAGGCGCTTGATCAGCCGCAGCCTGTCGACCTGCTCAGCCGGGTACAGCCGCTCGCCGTTGGCGTCCCGCGTGGGCTGCGGAAAGCCATAACGCCGCTCCCAGACGCGCAGCGTGTCCTTCCCCAGCCCGGTCTCGCGTTCCGTCGCGCTGATGCCCAGCGCTGGGCGTGGTGGCGGTGAAAAACTCATTTTGTCCTAGACATTTCGTTGACAGGGGATAGGCGTTTGTCTATATTAGCCAGCGGCAATTTGTTTGTCCATGACAAGCAGGCGCCTCGTCGATGCATCGAACGTCATTCAGCCTATCCCGGGGATAGGCAGGCAGAACGGTTGCAACGAAGGACGCCATTTGGCGCCGGAAGCAAGCATGCAATACCAGGCGGCAGGCGTTTCGTCCTGGACAAAAAGGCATGCCACCCCGGCAGCCTGCAATGAGTAATGGAGCAAGAATGCACCGCCAGGCCCCCGATTCAAGCCCGTCCGCCGGGAAGCCTGAAGGCAGGCGCATCGCCGTGGTCGGCGCCGGCATCGCCGGGCTTGCCAGCGCGTGGCTGCTGTCCAGCCGCCACGACGTAACCTTGTATGAAGCCAGCGACTACCTCGGCGGACAGGCAAGGACCGTCGACGCCAGCCTCGACGGCATCAGCCATCCGATCGACACAGGCTTCCTGGCCTTCAACCAGCCCGACCATCCCAACTTCACCGCCTTGCTCGACCATCTCGGCGTCGAAAGCACGGGCACCGGCATGTCGATCTCGTTCAGTCTCGGCCAGCCCGGGCTGGAGTGGGCCGGCAGCAGCCCCGCGACCGTGTTCGGGCAGAAGCGCAAGCTGCTGCGCCCGCGGTTCTGGCGCGTGCTGGCCGACCTGTCGCGGTTCAACCGGCAGAGCGTGGCCTGGCTCGCGGCCCATCCGCATGACAATCTCAGCCTGCGCGATTTCCTGCAGGCGGGCGGCTATTCCGACGCCTTCGCCGCCTGGTGCCTGATGCCGATGGGCGCGGCGGTCTGGCCATGTGCATCCGGCCAGGTGCTCGACTATCCGCTGGCGAGCTTCGTGCGTTTCTGCCGCAACCATGGCCTGATGCAGGCCTTTGGCCGGCCGGCGTGGCGCGCCGTCGCCGGCGGCGGCCGCGAATGCGTGCGCAAGCTTGCGGCCGGCGTCGGCCGGATCAGGCTGGCGTGCCCGGTGCGGCATGTGCACCGGGCTGCTTTCGGCGCGCTGGTGGAAACCGCGGATGACTGCCGGCGGTACGACGACGTGGTGCTTGCCTGCCACAGCGAACAGGCGCTGGCCCTGCTGGGCAGGGGCGCAACCGGCGACGAGCGCCGGCTGCTGCAGGCCATCCGCTACGAAGCCAGCCGCGCCGTGCTGCACACCGACACGTCGCTGCTGCCGCGCAATCCCGCGCTATGGTCGACGTGGAATTACCGGGCGGCCAGCGACGGGCCGGGCGACGCGCCATACGGGATGTCCTGCCTGATCAACCACCTGCAGCCGCTGCCATGCGAAACGCCGGCCATCGTCAGCATGGCCCCGGCCCGCGCGCCGGCGCCGGGGTCCGTTATCGCGGAATTCGACTATGCACACCCGCTGTTCGACGGCGCCGCCGTGGCCGCGCAGCGCGAGCTGGCCGGGCGGGTAGGGCATGACGGCATATGGCTGTGCGGCGCCTGGAACGGCCACGGTTTTCATGAAGACAGCCTGAAGTCCGCGCTGCGGCTTGCCAACGCAATGGGCTGCCATGCGCCGTGGCAGCCGGCCGCCGCCGCCGAAGTGATCGGACGCGGTGCGCCGCTTCCGCATGCGGCATGAACCGCGGAACTGCATGGCTGCCGCCGGCTTGAGCCCGGCCGCGCCATCAGCGCCGCGGCTGGCCGGGCTGATCGGGTTCCTCGGGCAGGCCCAGCACCGCTCCCGATGTCGGCTCGCACCATACCAGGTGGTCATGCACCGCCTTCACGCCCGGCATGTTGCGGGCGGCGACGCATAGCGCTTCCCGTTCGCGTTCGTCGAGGATGGTGCCATACAGGTGAACCTCGCCGTCGCGCACCGCGATGTCGAGCAGCGAGCGCGGCGCCCACTCGGTCGACGCCAGTTCCTGCACCAGGCGCTCGCGGATCTCGTCGTCCGACTTGCTTGCGGCCGGCAGCCCGGACGCCGCAAGCGCCAGCGCGCGCAGCAGGTTGGCGCGGCTGATGATGCCGACGAGCCGTCCATCCTGCAGCACCGGCAGCCGCTTGACGTGATGGCGCTCCATCTGCAGCACCACTTCCTGGATCGGCGTATCGGGCGCGACCGCATGCAGTTCATCGCTCATCACGTCGGCGACGAGCCGCCCGTGGGTGTGCGTGTATTCGTCGGCCAGCTTGCCGGGCCCCAGCAGGAAGCTCAGCCACCGCGGACGCGTGCGCCCGGTGCCGAGTTCGGCGCGGCGCAGCAGGTCGCCCTCGCTGAGCATGCCGACTGGCGCACCGTCTTCGTCGACCACCGGCAGGCCGCTGACGCCATGGTCGAGCATGGCGGCAATCGCATCCTGCAGCTTGCTGTCGCGGCGCACGGTGAACACGCGCCTGGTCATGATTTCCTGTGCCTTCACCATCTTCTCCCGGGATTTCTGCGGCGTCCGTGATGACGCCTGTCCGTCCATCGTAGGTCGTCGTCTATGCCGCCGGTGGAAGCTGGATCAAAAAATGCCGCAATCGGCGATGGCGCACTCGCGGCGCGGACGCCGGTGTCCCGGCGCGAACGGCCTCGCCGGGAACTTCTTTGCCAATTCGGGCATTCAGTACGGTCCGATTCCGGATGCAGCCAGCGAGCCTGGCCGTCGGCGGGCGTCGCCACCTACCTCCTGGAGGAGTCCATGCATGACCCTGTCAAAGTCCGGCCCTGCGGCTGCCTGCTGCAAGCGGCGCGCAAGAACATCATCGCGCTCAACTTCGTCGCCCTGCTGGCTGCATGCGGCGGCAACAACAGCGGCGACGACGCCGCTCCCACGCCGGCCCCGGCTCCAGCACCCGCGCCGGCCCCAGCACCCGCGCCGGCTCCAGCACCCACGCCGGCTCCAGCTCCAGCGCCCACGCCGGCCCCATCGCCGGCCCCATCACCATCACCATCACCAGCCCCGTCGCCAGTAGCGGCCAACACGGTGACCGCTACATCCAGCGAAATGGCGGGGCTGGCGCTCTATGTCGGGCAGGCCAGGCAGGTCGCGCTGCATTTCGGCACTTCCGATGGCGGGACCGCCAGCGACCTGGCGCTCGCGTTCCCGGAAGGCGGCCTGCCGGCGGGCTGGACCGTGGCCGGCAATGGCATCCGGTGCGAACGGGTGGATGCCGGCGGCGCCTGCGAGCTTGCGCTGAATTACGCGCCGGCCGCCGTCGCCGCGCCGTCCGTGCTGACGGTGCCATTCACCTTCCGCAACAACCGGGGCGAGGGCGGCGCAGGCAGCATGTCTGTCGGCTACAGGGCGCTGGCGGCCAATGCCGCGGTCGCCACGGCCGACCCCGCGGGCCCGGTGCGGGGCGTGGTCGGCAAGAGCAGCGCGGTGACCCTGGTCTTCACCACCAACGACGGTTCGGTTGCGACCGAACTGCACCTGGACGACAAGCTGGCCGACTTGCCGGCGGGATGGAGCAGCGACAGCAGCGGCCTGGATTGCGCCGCGTTCGGCGCCGGCAATGACTGCCGGCTCGGCCTGCGCTACCTGCCATCGGCATTCACGCCGGCGTCGACGCTGGCGCTCCGCTACCGCTACCGCGACAGCAGCGGCAGGCAGCAGTCGGCCAGGGTCACGATCGATTATTCGGCGCTCGCGCCCAACACCCTCGTCGCGGTATCCAGTCCTGCGGGCATGATCCGCGCGCGGCCCGGCGCAAGCCAGCAGGTGACGCTCGCTTTCTTGCCCAGCGACAGCGGCGGCGCCGGCAACGTCCGCCTGATCACCGACCTGAAAATGCTGCCGCCGGGATGGACCGTCAAGTCGTCCGTGCTGCCCTGCGCGCAAGCCGGCAGCCAGGGCGACTGCAGCATGACCCTGGTCTACGCCCCCGGCGAAAACCAGCCGGCGGGCAGGCTGGAACTGGACTATGCCTACACCGACGCCGTCGGGCGCAAGCTTGCGGGCAAGGCCGACATCGCCTACGCGTCGCATGACTTCCGGGCTTACGTCACGGACTTTGGCGATTTCCGGAACGGCGCGCTGGTCGGCGGCGTTCGCCAGTGCGAACTCGACAGTGCGGGCAAGCTGGCCGGATGCGTGAAGGCCGAATCCACCTGGCCCGGGGTCGGCGCCAGCAGCATCGCGCTGCGCGAGGGGCATGCCTACATCGGGGCTTACGCCAACCAGCGGCAGGGCAGGCCGGCAAGGGCGGTGACCGTCTGCGATATTGCGGACGACAACGCGCTCACGGGCTGCGCCGACAGCGGTCCGGTATTCGACCAATTGATCGGCCTTGGCATCAACCGCCTGGGCGCCTTCATTCTTGCGACGCCGGTGGATTATCCGCAGCTCACCCATTGCTCACTGGCGGAGGGCGGCCGCCTGGACCCGGCCTCCTGCAATACCTTTTCCATTGCGGTCTTCGCCCCGGTCGCCCCCACCGCGATAACGACTTCCGAGACGGGTTTTTATGTCGTCGGAAGCAATTTTGCCGGAGTCCAGAACCTGTATTCCTGCAGGTTCGACAAGGAGGAGCCGGACTGCAAGGTCTTCCCGTTGGGCTACCCGAAATATATCGTTCAGCGCATGAGCAGCGGCCAGGCAGGCGACAGGCGTTACCTTTACCTGGCCGCGGCGCCACTGGCGGACCCCGGGAAGGCGGCCGGAACGGTCGTCAAGTGCATGCTCGACGCCGAGGGCGCGGTCGCCGGTTGCGACCAAGGCGGCATCCCGCCGGGATTGTCGCCAGGCGACTTCATCCGCATCGGCGACATCAGCGTGGACGGCGCCGCGATCGATTTGGTCGCCGGCCCCGGCGACGATAGCCGCAAGATCTACCGGTGCGCCATCGACCAGCAGACCGGGGACCTGGCCGGCTGCGCCAGCGCCGGCGAAGTCCCCGGCCTGGTCAACAGTGCGATTGCGCGGCGTTAAGCAGGCTTTAACGCGCACCTTTAATCGATGGTCTTTCCCTGCCCGGACGGCGCTCGCCGCATCCGGGCAGCATATTCCGTTGGGCTGCGGCGCAGTGGCTGCCCGGCGCGGGTATGTTCCGCAAATCGCGGTATAATCCCCAGTTCTAAAAATTTCCCATTATCCGGTGCAGTTCGCCCGCTCGGGAACCCACCCATACCATGTCCGACATCCAGTCTGCAGCCGCGCCAACGCCCGCGGCACCCATCCGCTTTGAAGATTTCGGCCTGTCGCCAGACATTTTGCGCGCGCTGTCCGACCAGGGATATGTCCACCCGACGCCGATCCAGGCCGAGGCCATTCCCATCGTGCTGCAGGGGCGCGACGTGATGGGCGCAGCCCAGACCGGCACCGGCAAGACCGCCGGCTTCGCGCTGCCCATCATCCAGCTGCTGCTGGCCACCGCCAGCAGCAGCGCGTCCCCCGCGCGCCACCCGGTGCGCGCGCTGATCTTGACGCCGACCCGCGAACTGGCCGACCAGGTTGCGGAAAACGTCAAGGCCTACTGCCGCCACACGCCGCTGCGCTCGACCGTGGTGTTCGGCGGCATCGACATGGCGCCGCAGACGGCTGCGCTGCGCGCCGGCGTCGAGATCGTGATCGCCACGCCGGGCCGGCTGCTCGACCATGTGCAGCAAAAGACCATCAGCCTGTCGCAGACCCAGATCCTGGTGATGGACGAAGCCGACCGCATGCTGGACATGGGCTTCCTGCCCGACCTGCAGCGCATCATCAACCTGCTGCCCAAGGCGCGGCAGAACCTGATGTTCTCGGCAACCTTCTCGCCGGAAATCAAGAAACTGGCATCCAGCTTCCTCAACGACCCGGTCACCATCGAGGTTGCGCGCAGCAATGCCACCGCCGACCGCGTGACCCAGGTGGTCTACAAGGTCGCCGAGGACGACAAGCGCGACGCGGTGCTGCACCTGATCCGCGGCCGCGACCTGAAGCAGATCCTGGTGTTTTCCAACACCAAGATCGGCGCGTCGCGGCTGTCGCGCCACCTGGAGCAGGAAGGCGTCAAGGCGTCCGCGATCCACGGCGACAAGACCCAGAACGAGCGCATGGCGGCGCTGGAAGCATTCAAGAACGGCGGCGTCGACGTGCTGGTGGCGACCGACGTCGCCGCGCGCGGCCTCGACATTTCCGACCTGCCGTGCGTGATCAACTATGACCTGCCGTACAACGCCGAGGACTATGTCCACCGGATCGGCCGCACCGGCCGCGCCGGCGCATCGGGCGACGCGATCTCGCTGTATTCCGACAAGGATGCGCGGCTGCTGCAGGACATCGAGAAGCTGATCCGCACCAAGCTGACGCCGGTGGCGCTGGAAGGCTTCACGCCGCGGCCGGCCAGCGGCGAACGCAGCCATGCCGAGCGCGGCGAGCGTCGTCCGCGCCGCGAGGAAGGCGCGCGCGAGCCGGCGTCCCGCGACGTGCGCACCGCCGCGCCGCGCAGCACCGGCTATGCGCCGCGCCGCGAAAAGGTCGATCCCTGGTTCCTGAAACCCTATGAACCCAGCGTGTCCTCGCCTCAGCCGGCCAACGAGCCGCGCGACAGCACGGCCAAGCCGCAAAAGCGGGCAGCCCTTCTGGGCGGCATCCCGAAGCGCTGACCCGGCGCCGCAGGCGTGGACGGATATCCATTCGCGCCGGCGGCCAACTAGCCGGACAGGCAGCCTCCCAGGTTCATCCCTCGCCGTGGTCCGGCGCCGGCAAGGCATGCCGGCTTTTCCACTCCAGCACCGCGCTTTGCCAGAACTCGGCCACCGTCTGCGGCCGCGGCATGGACAGGCCAAGAAAGCCAGCTGCCTGCATCAGCCCGTCCAGCGGACGAGCGGTGTCGAGCGCCGCCGCGCCGGTCTGCTTGGACAGCTTCTCCCCGCGTTCATTGACCAGCACCGGCACATGCATGTAGCGCGGCGTCGGCAGGCCGAGCAGGCGCTGCAGGTAGATCTGGCGCGCCGTCGAGTCGAGCAGGTCGGCGCCGCGAACGATGTCGGTGATGCCGCAGTCGCCATCGTCGACCACCACCGCTAGCTGGTAGGCCCAGTAGCCGTCGGCGCGCTTGAGCACGAAGTCGCCGACCTCGGTCGCCAGGCGCTGCCGCACCGGCCCGGCCCAGCGGTCGTCGAAGGAAATGACCTGGTCCGGCACGCGCAGCCGCCAGGCGCGCGCGGCCCGGCCTGGCGCCAGGCCGGCGCGGCAGGTGCCCGGGTAGACCGCGGCGCCGTCCGAGGCCACGCCGATGCGCGAGTCGGCGATCTCGCGCCGGCTGCAGCCGCAAGGGTAGACCGCTCGGCCGAGCTGCTCGAATGCGGCCTGGTAAAGCGCCTTGCGCCGGCTCTGCCATACCGGCTGCTCATCCCACTGCATCCCATGCGCCTGCAGCGTCTGCATGATGGATTGCACCGCGTCCGGCAGGGCGCGCGTCTCGTCGATGTCCTCGATCCGCAGCAGCCAGGCACCGTCGTGGGCGCGGGCGTCCAGGCAGCTGGCGACGGCGGCGACCAGCGAGCCGGCGTGCAGCGGGCCGGTGGGGGAGGGCGCGAATCGCCCGCGATAGGCGCTCTTCATGCCGGCGTCTCCAGCAGCCGGCGCTTCATGTCGTCTTCGGACAGCCGCGCGAGAAACCATTTCATCGCTTTGCCGCGGGCGCTGCTGCGCCAGGCCAGGTGGGCCGCGCCGGCGGGCTTGGCCTCGACCGTCGCCTTTTCCACCAGCCGTCCGGCGGCGATATGCGGCGCGGCCAGCATGCGCGGCAGGTGGCCGCAGCCCAGGCCGGCCAGCTGCGCGGTCAGCTTGGCCTCCAGCGACGGCACCGTCAGCGTTTCCTGCCCGCTCAGGAGGCCGGACGTCATGCCCGGCAGCATGCGCCCGGTGTCGCCCGCGGCCACGGCCCGGTAGCGCTGGATCAGCTCGGCCGGCAGCGGGCCGGCCACGCCGGCCAGCGGATGCGAGGGCGCTACCGCGAACACCCACTCGATGCCGCCCAGCACGCGGGTGCGGAAGTCGCTGCTCATGCGCATCGCGTCCGGTCCGTCGTAGGCCGCGCCGATGGCCATGTCGGCGCGGTCGGTCAGCAGCGACTCCCAGACGCCGGACAATACCTCGGCGCTGATCCGCAGCCGCGTGCCCGGCTGCTCGCGGTCGAATTCCGCGATCAGCGGCACGATGCGCTCGAACGGGATCACGCTGTCGACCACGATGCGCAGTTCCGCCTCCCAGCCGGCGGCGGTGCGCCTGACCCGCTGTTCCAGCGCCTCCGCCGCCTGCAGCAGGTGGCGGCCATGGTTGAGCAATTCCTCGCCGGCCGAGGTCAGCCGGGCGCGGTGGCCGCGCCGGTCGAACAGCAGCACGTCGAGGTCTTCCTCCAGCTTGCGCACCGTATAGGTCAGCGCCGACGGCACCCGGTCGAGCGCGGCGGCGGCGGCGGCAAAGCTGCCGCGGCGGTCGATTTCGTCGAGGATGCGTAGAGATTCGAGCGTCAGGTTCATCGAAAACGTAGGTTCAGAAAATTTGAACGATTAGTGCAGGATTATGCCCTTATCCGCGCTGCGCGTAACGTTTATAGTGCGTCATGTCCAACGCAATCTCATTCAAAGGAGTCGATGTCATGAACCAGCTACGCAAAGCGGATGAACGCGGCCACGCCAATCACGGTTGGCTCGATTCATACCACAGCTTTTCCTTTGCCGACTACCACGATCCGCGTCACATGGGCTTCGGCGCCCTGCGGGTGATCAACGAGGACCGCGTCGCGCCGGGCAGCGGCTTCGGCACCCACGGCCACCGCGACATGGAGATCATCACCTATGTGCTGGAAGGCGAACTGGGCCACAAGGACAGCATAGGCAACGGCAGCGTGATCCGCCCGGGCGACGTGCAGCGGATGAGCGCCGGCAGCGGCATCCGGCATTCCGAGTACAACCATGCGCAGAAGGAGCAGACGCATTTCCTGCAGATCTGGATCGAGCCCAACGTGCGCGGCATTGCGCCCGGCTACGAGGAAAAGCGTTTCGAGGCCGCCGACAAGCGTGGCCGCCTGCGCCTGGTCGCCAGCCCGGACGGCGCCGACGGCTCGGTGCTGATCCACCAGGATGCGCGGCTGTACGTCGGCCTGTTCAACGGCGCCGAGACGGCCTCGCTGGACCTGGCGCCGGGCCGCCGCGCCTATGTGCACGTGGCGCGCGGCAGCGTGTCGGTGAACGGCGTCGCGCTGCAAGCCGGCGATGCATTGAAGGTGTCGGAAGAGGCGGCGGTGGCGCTGGCTGACGGCAAGGAAGCCGAAGTGCTGGTGTTCGACCTCGCCTGAGAGCTGGCTCTGGCTAGCGTGCAGTAAGCGACTGAAGGGCCTTGCACCCTTCATAACGCGACGAAGCCCGGCAAGCCGGGCTTCGTTTTCAACCCGGTCTACGGTTTACGCATTTGCCGGCGCTTCCACCGGTTTTTCCGCGCAATGGGGGCAGGACACGCCATACTGGTATGACGGCGACAGCTGCTCGCGCGGCGTGACTACTGCGCGGCAGGCATAGCATTGCACCGTGGGCGTGGCTTCCAGCTTCGGGTTCAGCGCGGTGCGGCGGTCGAACACGAAGCAGTCGCCGGTGTAATGCGCGCCGCCGACTTCCTCGAAATACTTCAGGATGCCGCCTTCCAACTGGTAGACATGGTCGTAGCCGATGTTCTGCATGTGGATCGCCGCCTTCTCGCAGCGGATGCCGCCGGTGCAGAACGTCACCACGGTCTTGTCGGCCAATGCATCCTTCTGCGCTGCGACCACCTCCGGGAATTCGCTGAACTTCTCGATCCGGTAGTCCAGCGTATTGTCGAAGGTGCCGACATCGACCTCGAACGCGTTGCGGGTATCCATCATCACCACCGGGCGGCCGTCGTCGTCATGGCCCTGGTCCAGCCAGCGCTTGAGCACCGGGGCGGTCACGGCCGGCGCGCGTCCCAGCTCGGGCTTGATCAGCGGATTCTTCATCGTGATGATCTCGCGCTTGAGCTTGACCAGCATGCGCTTGAACGGCTGCTCGTCGGAGTAGCTTTCCTTGACCTCGATGTCGGCGAAGCGCGGGTCGGCGCGCAGCCACTGCAGGAAGGTGTCGATGCCGGCGCGGCTGCCGGCCAGGAACAGGTTGATGCCTTCGGGGCTCAGCAGGATGGTGCCCATCAGCCCGAGTTCGGCGCACAGCGCCTGGAACGCGGGACGTTTTTCCGCCGTGTCATCGAACGTGATGAATTTATAGGCGGCAATATTGACGAATTCGGGAAGGGGTGGCATGCCAGGAAATCTAAGTCATTGATTCGTCAGCATTATAAACCCCAGTGTGGCGCGCGCGCCAAAAACCGGGCCGGAACCGGCCCGGCCTGCAGGTAAAATACCCGGATGACTTCTCCGCAATTCGTCCACCTCCGCCTCCATTCCGAGTTCTCCATCGCCGACGGCCTGGTCCGCATCGACGACGTGGTCAAGGCCGCTGCGAAAGACTCCCAGCCGGCGCTCGCGATCACCGACCTGGCCAACCTGTTCGGCATGGTCAAGTTCTACAAGGCCGCGCGCGGCAAGGGCGTCAAGCCCATCGCCGGCTGCGATGTCTGGATCACCAATCCCGACGACCGCGAAAAGCCATGCCGGCTGCTGTTGCTGGTGAAGAATAAACAAGGCTACCTGCAGCTGTGCGAACTGCTGTCGCAGGCCTGGCTGACCAACCTGTACCGCGGCCGCGCCGAGATTCGCGCCGAATGGCTGCAGGCGCTGGAACCGGGCGGGCTGATCGCGCTGTCCGGCGCGCACTTCGGCGACATCGGCTGCGCGCTGGAACGCGGCAACCCGCAGCTGGCCGAACGCTGCGCAGAGCGCTGGGCGGCGGTCTTCCCCGGGCATTTCTATATCGAGATCCAGCGCGCCGGCCAGCCCAACATGGAGCAGCAGGTGCGGCAGTCGGTGGCGCTGGCGGCGAAGCTGCAGCTGCCGGTGGTGGCGACGCACCCGGTGCAGTTCCTGTCGGCCGACGAGTTCGTCGCCCACGAGGCGCGCACCTGCATCGCCGAGGGCGAGATCATGGCCAATGCGCGCCGGCCCAAGCGCTTCAACGACCAGCAGGCATTCAAGACCCAGGCCGAGATGGCCGCGCTGTTCGCCGACCTGCCGGGCGCGCTGGAAAACAGCGTCGAGATCGCGCGCCGCTGCAACCTGGTGCTGGAACTGGGCAAGCCCAAGCTGCCCAACTTCCCGACGCCGGACGGCATGACCATCGACGAATTCCTGGTGGCCGAGTCGAAGGCGGGCCTGGAGCTGCGCCTGAACCACCTGTTTCCCGACCCCGCGGTGCGGGAAGAAAAGCGGGCGCGGTATGAGGAGCGCCTGAAATTCGAGACCGACACCATCATCAAGATGGGTTTCCCCGGCTACTTCCTGATCGTGGCCGACTTCATCCGCTGGGCCAAGAACAACGGCGTGCCGGTGGGGCCGGGCCGCGGCTCGGGCGCCGGCTCGCTGGTGGCCTATGCGCTGTCCATTACCGACCTCGACCCGCTGGCCTACAACCTGCTGTTCGAGCGCTTCCTGAACCCGGAGCGGGTGTCGATGCCCGATTTCGACATCGACTTCTGCCAGGAAGGCCGCGACCGCGTGATCCAGTACGTGAAGGATCGCTACGGCCGCGACGCGGTGTCGCAGATCGCCACCTTCGGCACCATGGCCGCCAAGGGCGCGGTGCGCGACGTCGGCCGCGTGCTCGACATGGGCTACAACTTCTGCGACGGCATCTCCAAGCTCATCCCGTTCAAGCCGGGCAAGCTCGTCACCATCGCCGACGCGATCGAGGAAGAGCCGCTGCTCAAGGAGCGGATGGAGAACGAGGAGGAAGTCAGGCAGCTGCTGGAACTGGCGCAGCAGGTCGAAGGCATCGCCCGCAACATCGGCATGCATGCGGGCGGCGTGCTGATCGCGCCCGGCAAGCTGACCGACTTCTGCCCGCTGTACACGCAGGGCGGCGACGCCGGCGTGGTGTCGCAGTATGACAAGGACGACGTCGAAGCCGTCGGCCTGGTGAAGTTCGACTTCCTGGGCCTGACCACGCTGACCATCCTCGACCGCGCGGTGCGCTACATCCGCCAGCTCGACCCGGCGATGGCCGAGTTCAGCCTGGACACGCTGCCGCTGAACGACAGGGCGTCGTACGAGCTGCTGACCAAGGCGCGGACGGTCGCGGTGTTCCAGCTGGAAAGCCGCGGCATGCAGGGCATGCTGAAGGACGCGCGGCCCGACCGCTTCGAGGACATCATCGCGCTGGTGGCGCTGTACCGGCCGGGTCCGATGGACCTGATCCCGGACTTCTGCAAGCGCAAGCACGGCGAACGCTTCGACTATCCCGACCCGCGCACCGAGGGCATCCTGTCCGAGACCTACGGCATCATGGTCTACCAGGAGCAGGTGATGCAGATGGCGCAGGTCATCGGCGGCTATTCGCTGGGCGGCGCCGACCTGCTGCGCCGCGCGATGGGCAAGAAGAAGGCCGAGGAAATGGCCGAGCACCGGAATATCTTCCGCGAAGGCGCCGCCAAGAACGGCCTGACCACGGAGAAGGCCGACGAGATCTTCGACCTGATGGAGAAGTTCGCCGGCTACGGCTTCAACAAGTCGCATGCGGCGGCCTATGCGCTGCTGTCGTATTACACCGCGTACCTGAAGGCGCATCACCCGGCCGCGTTCATGGCGGCCAACCTGTCGCTGGCGATGGACGACACCGACAAGATCAAGATCCTGGTCGAGGACGCGACCGACATCTGCGGCCTGACGCTGCTGCCGCCGGACATCAACCTGTCGGACTACCGCTTCATGCCGGTCGGCGAGCCGCCGAGCGTGACCAAGAAGAAGGTCAAGGGCATCCGCTACGGCCTGGGCGCGGTCAAGGGCTCGGGGCAGGGCGCAATCGAGGCCATCGTCGCGGCCCGCCGCGATGGCCCGTTCACCGACTTGTTCGACTTCTGCAAGCGGGTCGACAAGAAGCAGATCAACCGCCGCACCATCGAGTCGCTGATCCGCGCCGGCGCCTTCGACAGCATGGAGGTGGATCGCGGCATCCTGCTGGCTTCGGTCAGCTTCGCGATGGAATGCGCGGAGCAGGCCGAAGCATCCGCCAACCAGGTCAGCCTGTTCGGCGGCGACCACAGCGACATGGTGGCCCCGCCCGAATATGTGAAGGCGCAGCCGTGGAGCGAGAAGCAGAAGCTGACCGAGGAAAAGACCGCGCTCGGCTTCTACCTGTCCGGCCACCTGTTCAATGCCTATGCCGAGGAAGCGCGCAAGTTTGCCCGCACCCGCTTGTCGGACCTGACGCCGTCGCGCGAGCCGCGGCTGATGGCCGGCGTGATCGCCGGCATGCGCACCCAGATGACCCAGCGCGGCAAGATGGTCATCGTGCTGCTCGACGACGGCAGCGCGGCGGTCGAAGTGACGGTCTACAACGAAGTGTTCGACGCCAACCGCGCGCTGTTCAAGGAAGACGAATTCCTGGCGGTGCAGGGCAAGGTATCGGAGGACCGCTTCTCCGGCGGGCTGCGCATCACCGCGGAAAAGGCGATGGACATCGCCACCGCGCGCGTCCAGTTCGGCAAGAAATTCGCGTTCTCGCTGACCGACAGCACGGACGCCGCGCAGATCCGCAACATCCTGTCGCAGTTCCGCTCGCCGCAGGGTTTGCCGCTGGCGATGCGCTACACGCGTGACGGCATCGACTGCGAGGTGCAGTGGCCGGATGAATGGCGGGTCGCGCCCGCCGACGCGCTGAAGCAGTCGCTGTTCGACAGGCTGGGGGCGCGCAGCGCGGCGGTGGAGTACTGATGCGGTCGCGCTGGTATCCGGTCGCATGCCGTTGCGCCGGACGGGGCTGCGCAGGTGGTGGCGGAAGAATCAACGCGAGGGCTGGGGCTTGGCGCGTTCAGCACTTCAACCGAAACAGCTTCTAAAGAAATTCGTGAATCCTTGTGCCATCCAGGAAAAAAATGCGAGCAATCCTTTCCTGGACTTGGGCGGCAGTGGCGCCGCGTGACTGCTTTTATCCTGTGACATTGGCATAGGCATAGGCATAGGCATCCGCGCAGGCGTATTGTTCTCGGTCCTCGGGATCATCAATGACTGATCGATCAACGGACTCCGCTCGCTGGAAAAACTAGCGATTTCACCAATCTTCGAGGTCAATGCCATTTGCTCCGGGGGCTTGGGGGCGAGCATTGGCGCGGGGTGAATGATTTCGGCAGCCACCGGTTCATTGCCCGAAGTCCGGTTTGTTTTTCGCGCTGCGGCTTCCAATGGCCGGGTAAAATTTTTCAGCCGGGGGCGTCGTGTTTTTCTCCTTGGCGGAGGACCTTGATCTGTCTCGCGGTGCTCGGCGGCGGACTGCGATGCTTTTTTTTCAAGTTCAATTGGCGCCATGATTGATGCAGATGAACGCGCAATCCCGGTCGTGATTTCTGCCGGCCTTTTCAGGATCGTTTCAAACAGCACGCGCATTTCACCGGCTTTAATGTCGTGATCGAGAACATCTAACGCCGAGTGTTCAAGCTCGGCCAGGGCAGCCTTGGTTTTGTGATCATCCTGCAGCCGGTGCTCAACTGAAAATTTAGCAGCTACGCCAAACATCAACTCGGCACATTGCATACGCTTGTCACGCTTGGTCGGACTTAACACACTGGCGAGCGATCGTGTTTTCCCTTTTCTCATCGACACATAGATTTCTGATGAGCCCTTCGTTTTACGCACACGAATCGGCGGATCTGGAACAACGCTTGCGCTCTCCTTCTGAAGATTATTCCTCGCATGGCTTACGTCTTCAAGAAAGGAGAAAATTTGCTGCGCATTGGTATTGCGAGTAATGCCTAACGTTTTATTCATTTTATTTCCCTATCATTCTGGTTCGCTGCCCCCGACTGCGCCAATGTCATACCGAAGCTGCTTTTTCAGTACCGCTGGAAAGTGGATAGTCAAAGCATGGCGACATGAACGCATTGCTGAGTCACGGTCCTTGTAAGAAAGACCAGGCGCCGACAAGCCTTCGCAGTCCTATGGGGCAGCAATGCCGAAGCGCTTGGGCGCCGCCGGGCAGCTGCGCGCCCAGGCAAGGTCGGTTGGCATCGATCATCCCGGACGGCGGCGAGAAAACGTCGTGGCGCGTTGGGGAAGCGGAAAAGATAAAGTTCAAATGCTTTCAAGCCGTATGCAATCAGGCAATCGAATACGCTCATAAACGGCCGGGAAACCGTTCTATGAATATAGATATGTACAGAGGATCAGAATTTGTATTGTTCTATATATATGCCGAAGACCGCCCATGCACTCTTGCAATTGCCTCCGGCGATCGCCGCCGCCATCGAAAAACTGGGCGCGGACCTGGCAGTTGCCCGCCTGCGCCGCGGGGGAATCATTGAGGACCTGGGCGGGGCGCATGGGGGTGTCCGTGCCCACGCTGCAGCGGCTCGAAGCCGGGGATCCGGCGGTCGGCATCGTCGCGACCGCGCCCTGGCTTATCCGGCGCGATGGTGAACTGGGAAATCTTGCGGCGCCCGAACACGACCAGGGCGCGATCGAATTGGATGTCCGCGAAGCTGTCAAACCGGAGGGGGCGCAGGCGTCTGCCGAGGTCCGTATCGGCGCAAGCCGGCCAAAGCGCTGCCATGCGCCTAAACGACTTGTTCCTTTGCTGCCTGGGCGAGACGTCCAGGCAGTGCGGCTCGCGAAGCATCACCCGCGCCGCGCAATGAAAAAAGCCGGCTTGCGCCGGCTTTGCTTCGATCAGATATTTTCCAGGAAGGTCTTCAACGTGTCGGACCGCGACGGGTGCCGCAGCTTGTTCATCGCCTTCGCCTCGATCTGGCGGATGCGCTCGCGGGTCACGTCGAACTGCTTGCCGACTTCTTCCAGCGTGTAGTCGGTCGACATCTCCACGCCATAACGCATGCGCAGCACCTTGGCTTCCCGCGGCGTCAGCGAGTCCAGAACTTCCTTGACCGCATTGCGCATCGACGCATGCAGCGCCGCGTCGATCGGGGCCAGCGTGTTGTTATCCTCGATGAAGTCGCCGAGCTGGGTGTCGCCATCCTCGCCCATCGGGGTTTCCATCGAGATCGGCTCCTTGGCGATCTTCATCACTTCGCGGATCTTGTGCTCGGGCATTTCCATCTTCTCGGCCAGCGTCGCCAGGTCCGGCTCGCTGCCGGTTTCCTGCATGATCTGGCGCGAGATGCGGTTCATCTTGTTGATGGTCTCGATCATGTGCACCGGCACCCGGATCGTCCTTGCCTGGTCGGCGATGGCGCGGGTGATGGCCTGGCGGATCCACCAGGTCGCATAGGTCGAGAACTTGAAGCCGCGGCGGTATTCAAACTTGTCCACTGCCTTGAGCAAACCGATATTGCCTTCCTGGATCAGGTCCAGGAACTGCAGGCCGCGGTTCACGTACTTCTTCGCAATCGAGATCACCAGGCGCAGGTTGGCCACGGTCATCTCGCGCTTGGCCTGGCGGGTGCGCATTTCGCCGGCCGCCATCTGCTTGTTGATGCGGCGCAGTTCCGGCAGCGGCAGCGCGACCCGTTCCTGCAGCGCGACCAGCTTGGTCTGCAGTTCCTTGATGGCCGGGACGTTACGCGCCAGCACCACGCTGTACGCATGGCCGCCATTGACTTCGCCATCGACCCAGTCGAGATTGGTCTCGTTGCCCGGGAAGACCTTGATGAAATGCAGGCGCGGCATGTTGCAGCGGTCCACGGCCAGGGCCAGGATCTGCTTTTCGATATGGCGCACTTCATCGACCTGCGAGCGCAGCGTGTCGCACAGCGCCTCGACGGTCTTGGCGGTGAAGCGCATGCCCAGCAGTTCGTGCGAGATGATGTCCTGCGCCTTCGCATACGCCGGCGAGCCGTAGCCTTCCTTGGCGGCGGCGCGGTTGAGCTTGTCGAACTGGGTGCGGATGGTTGCGAACTTTTCCAGCACGCTCTTGCGCAGCTGGGTCAGCTGTTCGCCGGAGAAGGTGGACGCGCCGCCGACGCTGGTGGTCGCGGCTTCGGTTTCCTCTTCCTCGTCTTCCAGCGCATCCTCGTCTTCTTCATCGTCCTCGTCGTCGCTGGCCGCGCTGGCAGTCTGCGCCGCATCGTCGCCGCTGGACAGGTCGACCAGGTCGTCGACGATGTCGTCGACCTTGATCTCGTCCTTTTCCAGGCGCTCGGCGGCAGCCAGGATTTCGGCAATGGTGGTCGGGCAGGCCGAGATCGCCTGGATCATGTCCCGCAGGCCGCCTTCAATGCGCTTGGCGATCTCGATCTCGCCGTCGCGCGTGAGCAGCGGCACCGCGCCCATTTCACGCATGTACATCCGCACCGGGTCGGTGGTGCGGCCAAAGTCGGAATCGACGGTGGACAGCGCGGTGGCCGCGGCAGCCTCGGCTTCGTCATCGCTGGCGACAGTAGCCACGTTGTCCGACAGCAGCAGCGTTTCGGCGTCGGGCGCGCGCTCGTAGATCGCAATGCCCATGTCGTTGAACGTGCCGATCATGCTTTCGATCGCTTCGGTGTCGCCGACATTGGTGGGCAGGTGGTCATTGATCTCCGCATAGGTCAGGAAACCGCGCTCCTTGCCCAGGTTGATCAGCGTGCGGATCTGCTGCAGGCGATGCTGGATTTCCTCTTCGGTCGCGCCTTCGACCGGCTCCTTGCCGGCCTTCTTGCGGTCCTTGGCCTTGCTGGCCGCCTTCAGCTCGGCGCGCTCGACGGCATTGAGCGCCGCCACTTCGTCGTTCTCGGGCGTGAATTCGGACGGCTTGCGGCCGCGCCTGCCCGGCACCTTGACCGACGGCAGGACGTAGCCTGACGTGTCGATCGCGGCCAGCGCGGCGGCGTCGGTCGTCTGGCTGACTGCCGGAGCCGTGGCGCGCACTTCGGCGACAGGCTGCGCCTGCGGCTTGACGACGACTTTCTTGACCGCGGCTGCACGCGGCTGGCTGGCGGCCTGTTCGGCAGCCTCGGCTTGCGGCGCTTCCACCTCGCCCGGCTTCGCAACGACACGCGTACGCTTTCTGACCACCGTGACCGGTGCTGCGGCCTGGGCCGGATCGAGCGGTTCGACCAGCGTGGCTTTCGGTTGTGCCTTGGCATTGGCGGCCGGCTTCACGGGTTTTGCGGACAGGGTCAGTGTTTTAGCGGTATTTTTCATTGCGTCGATATCAGGTCGGACAAGGCTTGCGCTTTATGGAATGCCGGAAGCCCGGTCTGGGCCACCGGCGTCGCAGGCATGGCGGTAAGGATAGAAGGTAAGGTCGTTAGGTCGGAATTCAACCTGCAGGTTCCGTAGTCGACCCGCATGATAGACCGTCATGCATGCTGCGTCAGCAAATGACGTCAGATTCAGGGGCTGCTCGTGATATGCCTCAGCATCATTTTGTGGTTGGCTGACAACATCCGTCGGCTTTCAATTCCACCAGTCATCTTACATCCGCACCTTGCGCGGCGCTCGATGCGGCATCAGCGTACCGGAATTAAAAAAAGCCCGCTGTTAAGGCGGGCTTGAATCTATTCCCATGAGGAGATAGAGGAGACAGGCGGATTATGTTGGCTAATGGAAAATAAAGCCAATTGCCCGTTCAGATATCAGACATCCGATTCATGAATAGCAAGCACCGGGCCCTAGCTGCAGGAAGGGATGATTGCGGTGTTCTTACGGACGTTTTGGAGCGCAGTACTGTCATCCTGGGTGAAATTGTTGTCGCTGAACTTGCAGCCGTACTTCGGATCGGCCACGGTTGCCGGCGTCAGGACGTCGTCGCCTGCAGGTTTGATGCCTTTCTGTTCCCAGTTCACCATCGCGTCGAATGCCGCTGCCTGCTCGTTGAACGTGAAGTCGCAATGGCTCACGCCGCGGATCGCACGCTGCACCAGCAAGTTGGACGTACCCTGTTGGTCCGCCCGACGCTTGTAAATCTGTTCCATGCTGAACGGCACGTACATGTCGCCCAGGGTGTGGATCGTCACGACAGGCACGCTGATGATCGCATTGGTCTTGGGCACCCAGCGCAAGCCGTCGGTGCGCAGGCGGTTGGCGTCGGCGACCGGCGTGACCTTGAGAGTCGAGTTGGTGTATGACTGCTCTGCGGCGCTGACTGCCGGGTTGTTATCGAGCTGGTAGACCGTGTTTACCGTCGAGACGACGCGCTCGTTCAGGATGCCCGTGATGGTGCCATCGCTGCCGAAGGTGCCCCACACGGTGTTTTGCAGCGGACCCGCATAACCGACATCGAACAGCGGCCGGGCGCCGCCCGTCAGGTTTTGCACGATCGTCTTCAGTTGCTGGCCTTGCGCGGTCGGCACCGCGGCTGCGGCCGGCGTGGGAGCTATCGGGAAGCTGGAGAACAGCTTGCTGATGACCTGCGGCTGGATATCGGTCCAGTTCGTAACCGGCCAGCTGGTAGCCGGGATGCCGGCTTCCTTCTGTGCTGCGAGCTGGTAGGCGGTGAAATAGTCGAACAGCTCGGTGTCGCCCAGCACGCCGCACATCGGCACGGCGCCGTTGTAGCGGATCTTGTTGTTGGCCGTGCGGATATTTTCCTCGTCGACCGCGGCGGCTGAAATATGGCCGCCCATCGACACGCCGATGATGTAAGTCTTGCTTGGCGCCGCCAGTGTCCTGCCGTTGGCCTTGGCAATGTCGTTGAAAGCCAGCGCCAGCGCATTGGTGTCCTCGACCCCGGCGCGCACGTCGTAGTAATTCCTGCTGTAGCTCGACGCGGCCCAGGCATAGCCCTGGGTGATCAGGTGGCGGCGGATTGCGGGAGTCTGGGCAACCAGGTTGGGACCGGTGCCGGCATAGCCATGGGCATACATCACGAGCATGCCGTTCCAGTTCTTCGGCACTTCGATCGAGTAGGAAGCTCCTTTGTTGACGCCAACCCAGCGATCGGTTTCCGGGGCTGCCGGCGTGCCTGCCGCGTTCGCAAGCGCATTCAATGTCGGAACTACCGGGGTGAAGGTGCGTGAGTCCTGTGGACGGGCGACTTCGACAGCAGCAGCTACTGATGAACTGTTGTTATCGTTGTCGCTGCCGCCGCATGCCGAAAGGGCGAGAACGGCAAGGAGAGGGGTGAATGCATAGCGGGAATTGAAACGGGATTGCCGTTGCTGGGTCATGAACAAGTCTCCGAAGTTTTATATTAGTTTTGCAGTGCGGAACACGGTTCCGTATGTGCACTTTATTGTAGATAGGAAGTTACATGAAAGTAAATAAGGGTGACGCAGATAAATCCATGTCCATCAAACGGGTTGTGGCGAAGGAGGCACAGGAGGTGTGCCTGGACCTAATGCGCGCCAGAGTACGATGCACTTTCGCCGCATCCTTTAATATGCCTCTTTTGCAAGCCGCTTAACGAAAGCCGAGGAAACGCAATGACAGCAGTAGTACGCAGCCTGCTCGAGACCGATCTCTACAAGTTCACCATGTGGCAGGCGCTATTGCACAGCCATCCGGGCGCCCAGACCGAATACACGTTCGCGCTGCGCAATACGCCTGCCTTCCCGCTGGCAGAGCTCAAGGAGGAAATCGACCGGGAGCTCGACCATCTATGCAGCCTGCATTTCCTCGACGAGGAACTGGCCTTCCTGCGCCGCCTGCGCTTCATCAAGAGCGATTTCGTCGATTTCCTGACGGTGTTCCGCTTCCAGCGGAAATTCATTACCGTGACGACGGAAGGCGACAACCTGCGGATACGCGCGGTTGGTCCGCAGGTGCATGTGATGGGATTCGAGATTTTCGTGCTCTATATAGTCAACGAGCTTTACTTCAGGCGCTTTCCGAAGGAGCCGGCCATCAAGGAAGGCCGCCGACGGCTGGCCGACAAGATCGAGCTGCTGCGCCGGTTCAGCAAGGAACTGCCGGAAAAGCACAGTTTCTCGTTTTTCGACTTCGGCACGCGCCGCCGTTTTTCAGGCGAATGGCATGACGAGGTGCTGGCGACGCTGGGACGCGAAGTGCCGATGTACTTCAAGGGCACGTCCAATGTCTACCTGGCGATGAAGCACAACCTGGTGCCGATCGGCACCATGGCCCATGAATACCTGCAGTCCTACCAGTCATTCGGCGTGCGGCTGCGCGACTTCCAGAAGTCGGCGCTCGAGGACTGGGTGCAGGAATATCGCGGCGACCTCGGCACCGCGCTGACCGACGTCGTCGGCATGGATGCCTTCCTCAACGACTTCGATCTCTACTTCGCCAAGCTGTTCGACGGCCTCCGGCACGACTCCGGCGACCCCATCGTCTGGGGCGAGAAGGCGCTGGCGCATTATGCGAAGCTGCGGATCGACGCCAATACCAAGCGCCTGGTGTTCTCGGACGGGCTGGACATCCCGACGGCGATCCGGCTCTACCGGCATTTTGCCGGACGCACGCAGACCGGTTTCGGCATCGGCACCAATCTCACCAACGACCTCGGCATCGCGCCGCTCAACATCGTGATGAAGCTGACGTCCTGCAATGGCCAGCCGGTGGCGAAATTGTCCGACTCGCCGGGCAAGGGCACGATGTGCACCGATGAAACCTTCCTGGCCTACCTGCGCCAGGTGTTCAACCATCCCGCCTAGGCGTCGGCGCGCAGCCGGAACACCAGGTCCCAGACGCCGTGGCCCAGCTTGAGGCCGCGGTTTTCAAACTTGGTCACCGGGCGGTAGGACGGCCGTGGCGCATAGCCGGCGGCGGTGTTTTCCAGCGAGGGATCGGCGCCCAGCACATCGAGCATCTGCGTCGCATAGTCTTCCCAGTCGGTCGCGCAATGCAGGTAGCCGCCCGGCGCCAGCCGCGACGCCAGCAATGCGACGAACGCCGGCTGGATCAGGCGCCGCTTGTTATGGCGGGCCTTGTGCCACGGGTCGGGGAAAAACACGTGCACGCCGGCCAGCGAGCGCGGTGCGATCATGTGATTGACTACTTCCACCGCGTCATGCTGGATCAGCCGCAGGTTGCGCAGTTCCTGTTCACCAATGAGCTTCAGCAGGCTGCCCACGCCGGGCGTATGGACTTCCACGCCCAGGAAGTTGCTGTCCGGCATTGCGGCCGCGATCGCCGCCGTGGTGCCGCCCATGCCGTAGCCGATTTCCAGGATGGTGGGCGCCGTACGCCCGAAAGCGGCATCGAAGTCCAGCGGCGCTTTCTCGTAGGGGAGGCAGAATTGCGGCCCCAGCGTGTCGAGCGCACGCGCCTGGGCTGGCGACAGGCGGCCGGCGCGGGTCACGAAACTGCGGATGCGGCGCTCGGACGGATCGTAAAAAAGGTTCTTGCCGGCTTCGTCGGCGGTGCGTTTTTCGGACATGCGAGAAATGGCTGGCTGGGAAATGAAAAGGCACCGACAGGTGCCTTTCAGGAATATGGAGCGGGTGAAGGGGATCGAACCCTCGTCTAGAGCTTGGGAAGCTTTCGTTCTACCATTGAACTACACCCGCGGGAGAGCGCATTTTACGCGGGATTGAAACGTGCGCGCAATCGAAGAACTCCCAGCGGAAGAACACCCATAACAGTAAGAAGGGCCATGACTGCATGCAGTCATGGCCCTTCACAGGTGTAAAGCTTTCCGACAGATCTCTGCCGAGAAACTATTTTGGCTTATGCCTGCTTGCGGCGCAGGCTCAGGCCGAGACCCAGCAGGCCGAGGCCGACCAGGGCAATGCTGGTTGGCTCAGGGACGTTGTTGAATGCCACGTCCAGCGAACCGTTGAGAACCTGACGGCCGGTGGGACTGAAGTTATTCAGTTGGCCCGACTGGAACGACAGTTGATAGAAAGGCGAAGGCGCCACGAAGAAACCGCTTCCTGCCGTCGACAGATCGAACGTTGTGGTGGTGCCGAAATTACCGCAGTTGATGCCGCTGCCAGCGCCCGTACCGCAGGTTGGGAGCGAAGGGTCGAGTGTGCCCTGGCCGAAGACCGGCATACCGGTCGCCAAGCTGACGTCCTCACCAGTGCCTACGTTAGTGAAATCGCCCGTCGTGCCGGCGGTGAATGCCGTGTCACGATTCCGGTCCAGGAACACACCGAGAGAGCCTGTGCCAGGGGTGAAATTGAAGGTCGTGGCGCCGCCGCTTTGGGTATAGGTGCCGCTCGCCTTGTAGAGGGCGTAGATGCCATAGTCAGAACCGAGTCCGCTGCGGCCTGCGTCGATCTGTTGCGTGCCGTCGTTGGAAACAAAGGCGGCTGCTTTCCAGTACAGCGACACGTCAAAGGAGTTGTTCGCGCCGAAGGTGGCGATCTCGACATAGTTGCCGGTCATCTTGTCGGCAACGAAATTCGCATTTTCGCCAACTGGATTGATCGTGAAGTCATTGAAGATCGTGCTTTGCGCCGACGCCGCGGTGGAGGCAAAAGCGCAGGCTGCGGTGATAGCGCAAGCCATCAGGGTTTTGCTGAATGTGGTTTTCATGATTTCTCCGAATGATACTGATTCAAATTATTTACTGATTGTAACTATATGGTTACATTTCAGAATAGCATCTGTTTAATGCTTTCACATACCAAAGCAATCCCCATGCCAGTAAATAAAGTACTTAATAATCAATAACCTATGGATTTTGCAACACCATTTTTCTAAAAACTGTAAAAAATACTGACAATTTTAATTTACATTCGAGCAATCAAGTGACCGTTGGAAATGCATGTTGCCGGTTCTTCGCGACATCATCCTATTCCCTCAAAAGAAAAAATCCATGGCCAAAGACCATGGATTTTTTTTGACGTTACAGCTGCTACAGCAAGAACGATCGCGTTAGTGGCGATCAAGCCATAACTTAGGCCTTCTTGCTAGTACGGCGACGGCTCAGACCCAGACCGACCAGGCCCAAACCCAACAGCGCGATGCTGGCTGGCTCAGGAACGTTGCCGAAAGCGACGTCCAGCGAACCGTTGATCACTTGACGGCCGGTAGGCGTGAAGTTATTCAGTTGGCCCGATTGGAAAGACAGTTGGTAGAAAGGCGAAGGTGCGACGAAGTAGCCTTTGCCATCAGCGGTCAGATCGAACGAAGTCGTCGAACCGAAGCTGCCGCAGTTGATGCCGGAGCCCGAACCGGAGCCGCAGGTTGGCAGCGTTGGGTCCAGGGTGCCCTGACCTGCCAGGGGCTTGCCGCTAGCCAGCAGGATGTCGCCGGTGGTGCCGGTGCTGGTGAAGTCGCCAGTCAGTTCAGGCGCGGTAAAGACGGTGTCGCGGTTCGGATCTTTGAAGACGGACAGGGAGCCGGTGCCTTCGGAGAATTTGAACGTGGTGGCATTGCCGTTGCGGCTAACGGTGCCGCTTGCGGTGTACAGCGCATAAATGCCGTAGTCAACGCCCAGACGGGTCAGGCCTGCGTCGAGCTGCGAGGTGCCGTCGTTTGCAACGAAGGCTGCGGCTTTCCAGTACAGGGAAACGTTGAACGTGTTGTCTGTATTGAAGTTGGCGATCTCGACATAGTTACCGGTCATCTTGTCAGCGGTAAAGTTCGTGGTCGTGCCTGGGATCTGCACCGTGAAGTCAGGGAAGATCGTCGATTGCGCCATCGCTGCGTTGCTGCCCAGGGCGCAAACTGCGGTGACTGCAACTGCCAGCAAGGTCTTGCGAATCATTTTGGTCATTCTATTTCTCCGAGAGTGTTGAATATTTTCCACTTACCGAGCCTCCCCTGATTGGATTAGCTCACGAAGCGTTAATGTATTTATTTGAGTCTATTATTCTGTTGTCCGACGAGGACCTATAAGCAGTAACCGTGCCAGATACGCTAAGTATTTATAAATCAATGGCTTACGATTTAATTGTATTTATATAAAGTTTGGCTTGTAAAGATAATCGACAGATCTCTCAGGAAACATTTCCTTTATAAAATGTTGTTTGTAATTAATACAAAATTTGACAAAATTGGAAACATTCCCTTTGGCATTGATTTAAAGAAAACTTTTCGTATAAGAAACGAAGATCAAGCCGCGCGCACTGAAAAATTCTTGAAATGGTATTTTATTGTTTTAAATCAAACATGAAATTTTTTCACATGTTAGTAAAGCCGGCGGCGCTGCTTCCGGGATGTTGGCACCCTGTTTTTATAGAGGAAATGCTTCGTCACTAGAAGGTTGCGTGGCACCTCAGGTCAATCACCTGCTTATCTTCTGCCGCTAATTGCAAATTGGAAATGTAGTCGTTAGAAAATTAAATGAATATCTTTTCAATTTCTTAATAATAGATCAATCTTTTAATGGCAAGAATTTCAACAATTACCTTTTTTATAATTTCCTCAGTGACACGATATGCAAAAATACTTTGCATTTCGTCTAAATCGGCATATCTGGCCAACAGTGTCTAAATGCTCTTTTTTATAGACGTTTCTTGTCATTTAGTTAGTTGATTTCAAGAAAAACGTGCCGTTCGTCGCCTAAATTCGCACTTGGCGAACCTATTGCGAACACCCCCTTCTAATCTGGCGTGTTGCATTTAGTCAAAACCTTGCACCCAAGGTAACTTTTTATTTGGCAACGATTATTTTAATTTGTAATATTGTGACTAGGAGCCTGACCAGTGTTTGACTATCAAGAGAGCAAGAACCATCTGGACACCGAACTGAATAGCCAGGAAGTAGCGCAAGACGTGCAGATCAAACAGTTGCGCGATGGACAGTCGGGGTATGCAGAGGCTCATGAGCTTGAAGTTGATGAAAGAACATTCCAGATCCGCCTTGCCAATACGGAAACCGTACGCAGTCATGCAAGTTCGTTGATCCACAGGATGTATGCATCGCGCGGCTATACGGTGAACAACCCGCTGCAAGAGAACCCGCACCGCGTGACCATGACCATTTCGGAAAACGACCTGGTGATCGGGACCATCACGCTGGGAATCGATTCCCCGTCCGGCATCCTCGCCGACGAGATCTTCAAGGATGAAGTGGATGCCTACCGGGCGCGCGGCCGCAAGGTATGCGAACTGACCAAGCTTGCGTTTGATCCTACGACGCGATCAAAAATTGCCTTGGCGTCACTTTTTCATATAATCTTCATCTATCTGCGGCGTGTGCAGAAGTGCACCGACATTTTTATCGAGGTCAATCCGCGCCACCGCCGGTTCTACGAACGCATGCTGGGCTTCAAGAAGCACGGCCCGAAGAAGATCAATCCGCGCGTCAATGCGCCGGCTTACCTGCTTTGCGCCGAGACTGACTATATTGAGGAGCAAATCCAGAAAATGGGCGGCACGAGTTCCCATGACTGCGCAGAGAAGTCCCTGTATCCTTATTTCTTCTGCCCAATCAGCGAGAAGCAGAACAAGGCTGCAATTGACAAACAACTGGCCGTGCTGCGTGCGGACCAGGCTAACGCCAACGCGGTCAACGCGCTGGCGGCGATTTACCAGGCAAGCAGGGGCGCCACTTCAGTGGAGCGTTTGACACCATCGCATTAGGGAAAAATGAATATCCGGCGATCATATATTGAGACCAAAGTCTGATGTCCGGCGAGATCGGACCAAACAATGCGCTGGATGCTCCCAATGACTTCGGCCTTATCGCCGACGGACATGCGGTAGGCCACGACCCAGGGACGCTGGACACCGCGGACGACTTCCTGATCACCGAGCAAAAGAATTTCGGCATCCGCCTGGCGGACACGGAGCGCGGCCGCAATTCTTCCAGCATGCTGATCAACAAGATGTATGCCTGGCGCGGCTATGGCAGCGGTCACCAGGTCAAGGCCAGCCCGGCCCGGATCACGCTCACCGCGTCCGACAAGCAGCAAAACGTTATCGGCACCGTCACACTGGGGATGGACTCGGAAGAGGGCCTGCTGGCCGACGAAATATTCAGGGACAAGATCGATGTCCGCCGCCAGGCGGGCGGCCGGGTCTGCGAATTGACGAAGCTGGCCTTCGATCCCGACATCCGCTCCAAATTCGCGCTCGCCTCGCTCTTCCACATCGTGTTCATCTACGGCCGTCGCATGCACGGCTGCACCGATGTCTTCATCGAGGTCAACCCGCGCCACCGGCGTTTCTATGAAACCATGCTCGGCTTCAAGCGGGTCTGCGAGACGCGGACCAACACGCGGGTCAATGCGCCCGCGGTGCTGCTCTGGGTCGACATCGGCTACGTGGAAGAGCAGATCAGCAAGTATGGCGGCACCAGCGACAACCCCGACACGACCCGCTCGCTCTATCCATATTTCTTTTCACCGCGCGAGGAAGCCGGTATTCACGGCCGCCTCGTATCGCTGGGCTGATTACGCCTCTTTCTTCACCGGCTTGCGCGCGACGACGTTCCAGGTATTGCCCGCCTTGAATTCGCGCGCGATCTCGTAGCCAGCCGCCAGGAAGCGCTGGCGTATGTCCTGCTGCTCGAACGGGCTATACAGGATGCCTTTTTTGATTCCCCAGTCATTGATGTTCTGCGCAGCCCAGCGCAGCGGCGCTATGCCGTCCGGGTACAGCAGCACGTTGGCCGCCAGCGTGCCGCCGGGCTTCAGCACACGGTTGATGTCGCGCAGCGCCTCGTCGACCGTCGGGAAGCAGTGGATGGAGTTGGCGATGTTGGCGGTGTCGAACGACGCATCCGGAAAGGGCAGGTTGGCGGCGTCCGCATGCTGGACCTGCACCTGCGGGTCGTTGGCGAAACGCTTCTTCGCGCCGGCCAGCATCGACGGCGCGTAGTCGATGCCGGTCACCTTGACCGGCTTCATTTTCTTCCACTTGCGCCAGCGGAGGACCAGTTCGAGCAGGGTGCCGGTGCCACAGGCGACTTCGAGGTGGTTGGGACCGAAATGGGGACCAAAGAACCGCAACTGGGTATTGATGGTGCTGTTATACGCAAAAGTCAGTATGAAGAAGCCGCGTATGTCGTACCACCACGGCTCCGATGAATAGGCTTCTGCGATCTCGTCGCGGGTTTTACCTTTGGTCATATGTTTTCCTAATACAGGTTGGCAAAAAGCCCGGCGTTTCGGGTGTCCGAATATAGTTTGAACCTGGACAACAATCAAGATTGGTCCACGGGCGCATATGGCCGAGCTTGTCTGATAGACGCTTTTTTTCTGTTACAGTTTCCTCCTTTCACCGTTACCAGCGGTCGTGGGTTGTGTTCAGGCTGCTGCGGCTGTCATCTGCATCCCCGCTGCTATCGACCATGCAAACTGATTTCGATTATTCCCAGGCCTTTTCACGCAACATCGGCTGGGTAACTGTTGCTGAGCAGCAACGATTGCGCGGTGCCCGCGCGGCGATCGCGGGCCTCGGTGGCGTCGGTGGGGGACATCTGCTGACGCTGGCGCGGCTGGGCGTGGGCAACTTCAATATCTCGGACTTCGACCACTTCGAAGTCCATAACTTCAACCGCCAGGCCGGCGCGATGATGTCCACCATCGGCCAGCCCAAGAGCGAAACGCTGTCCAGGATGGCGAAGGACATCAATCCCGAGGCGGACATCCGCCTCTTCACCGAAGGCGTCACGCCGGAGAATGTCGACGACTTCCTGAAAGACGTCGATATCTACGTCGACAGCATCGACTACTTCTCGGTCGAGGCGCGGCGCATGCTGTTTGCCGAGTGCTACAAGCGCGGCATCCCGGCAGTGACGGCGGCGCCGCTGGGCATGGGCGTGGGCTTCCTGTACTTCAAGCCGGGCAAGATGAGTTTCGAGGATTACTTCCTGCTCGAAGGCCAGACGCGGCGCGAACAGCTGCTGCGCTTCATGGCCGGCCTCGCGCCCAAGGCCTTGCACCGGCATTACCTGGTCGCGCCGGAGGCGGTCAATTTCGCCGAGGAGCGCGGGCCGTCCACTATCATGTCCTGCGAGCTGTGCGCGGGTTTTACCGGCACCCAGGTGCTGAAGATACTGCTCGGGCGCGGCAAGGTCAGGCCAGTGCCCTGGAGCATGCAGTTCGATGCGTATGAACAGAAGCTGCGCTTCACCTGGCGGCCGGGCGGCAACGCCAACCCGGCGCAGAAGCTGCTGCTCAAGATCATACGGGCGCAGTTCAAGGACTGACCGTGCAGGCCGGCATCGGCCACTTCTTGCACAGCGCATCCGGGAAAATGGGCTGGCCTGGTGCATAAACCTGCGGAAACAATCAACGTGGCTGGCGTGAAGGTTGCTTTGAGGATATTTTTCGCGATTAGGCGATAGGATATCCATGAAGAACGCTGCCGACATGGCCGATTTCAATACCTTGCTGTCATACATGCCCGATGTCGGCCAGTGCGCACGGGCGCTGGTCGACCTCAATGCCACCTGGCGCATGATCGAAGCATCCTCCAGGCTGCAGTGCAGCGACGACACCGCGCTGATCCTGCCGACGCTGGGCGCGGCCCGCTCGGGCTTCAGCGCGCTGGAAGAAAGCCTGGTGAAAAGCCTGGTCGCGGAAAAGCTGTCGACCGCGCTGGCCGTGCTGTCGACCAAGGCCCAGTACGTCATCGACATCATCGTGCGCAACCTGTACGAACGCACCGCCGATGTCGGTTTCCTTGCCACCGATGCCGCCTTGTGCGCCTTCGTGGCGGGCATCGACGGCGAAGCGGGCGCGATACGCCAGCGGCTGGACGATTACCGCAGCAAGTACACGGTCTACGATGACATCGTGCTGCTCGGCGCCGACGGCCGCGTGCTGCTGCGGCTGGATCCTGCCGGGTCGGGCGGCGATGGCCCGGCGTTCGTCGGCGATGCGCTGCTGGCCGACGCGATGCAGTCCGACACCCATGTCGAGGTTTTCCGGCACAGCGCGCTGCAGCCGCACAAGCGCCAGGCGCTGATCTATGGCCGGCGCATGCTGCATCCGCAGACCGGCGCCGTGGCCGGCGTGCTGTGCCTGTGCTTCGATTTCGAGCGCGAGATGGCCGGCATCTTCGACACCCATCGCGCGCTGGACGAGCGCTACAACATGCTGCTGCTGGATGGCGAACAGCGCGTCATCGCCAGCGCCGATCCAGCATGGATCGCAACCGGCGCCCGGGTGCCCGTCAATCATGAAAACACGCCCCGCCTGCAGATGTACTGCGGCCGTCTGCACCTGGTGCGCACTGTCGCGGCCCGCGGCTACCAGGGTTATGCGGGGCCGCGCGGCTGGTGCGGGCAGGTGATGATGCCGCTCGACGTCGCCTTCCACGAGCGCGGCAGCCGGCCCGCCGTCGCGCTGGCGCCGGACCTGGTGCGCAGCCTGGCCGGGCTCAGCCAGTCGTTCTGCCCGCCGCTGCATGCGATCAGGCTGGCTGCCGACACCGTGCGACGTACCGTGTGGAATGGCCAGGTCATGGGTTCGAGGCATGGGCAGCCCGGCGGCCGGCTGGACGCCATCGTCGAACTGGTCGGCGACGTCGGCGCGCGCAGCAACGCGCTGTTCGAGGAAGCCGGCAACGACCTTTCCGCCACGGCCATCGGCAGCGGGCTGGACAGGACCGCGTTCACCGCCGAACTGATGGCCGACCTGCTCGAACGCAACCTGTACGAGCGGGCCAATGACTGCCGCTGGTGGGCATTGTCGCCACTGCTGCGCGCCACGCTGGCGCAGGGCCGGCCCGGCGAGGCGGCGCTGGGCGCGGTTGCGGGCATGCTGGCATATATCAACGGCCTGTACACCGTGTATTCCCGCATCGTGGTCTATGGCGCCGACGGCCGCATACTCGCCGAGTCGGTGCGCGACGCCGGCGACGACGCGTCGACCGGGATGACGATAGACGATGGCACGCTGCAGCGCGTGCTGGGCCTGCGCACGCCGCAGGACTATCACGTGACGCCTTTCGCGCCCAGCATGCTGTACCGCGGCCGGCCGGCATGGATCTACCATGCGGCGGTGCGCGACCCGTCGGATGCGTCGAAGGTGGTCGGCGGCATCGGGCTGGTGTTCGACGCCGCCGCCGAACTGGGCGCCATGCTCGATGACGGCCTGGGCCGGGCCGGCGGGGTCGCCTGTTTCGTCGACCGCGAAGGCCGGGTGCTGGCAAGCACCGCGGCCTCGCTGCCAGCCGGCGCGCCGCTTGACATCGACCCGGCGCTGCTGGCATTGGCGCGCGGCGAGAGCAGCGCGCGCCTGGTGGCGCATGCTGGCGAAGTGGCGATGCTGGGCTGTTGCGCAGCCCGGGGCTACCGCGAGTTCAAGACGTCCGACGGCTACCGCGACGATGTGCTGGCGGTGGTGCTGCGCAGCCACGGCCCGCTGCGGCGCACGGCGCAGAACGAATCTTTGGGATCAGGCGCCGCAATCGCCGCAAGTCGGGCAAGCGCAACAGGCGCGGCTGTGCCCGGCGCCGGGCAGCGCAAGTATGCGACGTTCACGGTGGGCGGGCAGTTGCATGCGATCGCGGCGGAACAGGTGCGGGAAGCCTGTCCGGGCAGCGCAGTGGCCCCGGTCTCCGCCGGCGCGCGGCCGGAACACCGCGGCATGCTGGCGCTGCGCAACGGCGACGAGATCGCCAGCTATATATGGGTCGCCGACCTCGCGCAAATGCTGGGAATGGCGCCGGCTGCCGCCGAAGGCGGCCAGGTGATCGTGGTGCGCCACGGCGAGCAGTCGCTGGGCATGCTGGTGGAGACGCTCGACACCGTCGCCGCATTCGCCGATGACGATGTCATCCCCGCGCCGCTTTCGTGGGACGGGGAGGATGGACTGGTGCGCCGGGTGATCCGTACCGCGACGCAGCTGGTGCCGCTGGTCGATGCCCACAGCCTGCGCCGGATGCTGGACACGGGGCAGCCGGGCTAGGGCCGGCTTGCGGCGGCGCGGCGCCGTCAGGCGCGCGCTTCGGCCTCCGCAAGGCGCCGCCGCACATAGCCGGCGCGTGTCCACAGGCCCAGGGCGATGCCGGTCAGCGCCAGCTGGCCGAGGGCAAGGTAGAGCACCGAATCCCACAGCACCGGCGCCAGCATTCCCGACACGGCCGAGGCCAGCACCGTCATCGCGCACGACTGGCAGGAAGCGACGATGCCGCGGATGTCCGGGAACAGGTCCATCACCAGCAGCGTTGCGCCCGGCGCCACCATGGACATGCCGAAGGTGTAGAAAAACAGCGGCAGGACCGACCACGGCACCATCGGCGGCAGGAACAGGTGATAGACCACGTTGAACGCGGATGCGCCGATCAGCAGTCCGAAGCCGATACGCGCCTGCTGCTGGATCGACGTGCGTCCGGCCAGCCGGTTCACCGCCAGCGCGCCGAAGAAGATGCCGCCGACCGACGGCACGAACTGCCAGGCGAACTGGTCGGCGCCGAGTCCCAGGTGCTGCGTGATGAAGATCGGGGCCGCGGACACATACAGGAACAGCCCGGCGAAGTTGAAGGCCACCGTGCCCGCTTCCAGGTGGAACAGTTGCGAGCGAAACACCGAGCGGTAGCTGTGCCACAGATAGCGCGGGTTGAACGGCTGCCGCTTTTCCAGAGGCAGGCTTTCCGGCAGGTTGCGGTAGCAGTACCACAGCAGCAGCGCGGTGTAGAAGAACAGGAAGATGAAGATCGAGCGCCAGTCGAGCAGCTTGACGATCCAGCCGCCCATGATGGGCGCGATCGCCGGGGCGATCGAGAAGATCATGGTCACCAGCGACAGCAGCTTCGCCGCCGGCGCGCCGGAGTACAGGTCGCGGATGATGGCGCGGCCTATCACCACGCCAGCCCCGGCGGAGACGCCCTGCAGTATCCGGAAGATCCACAGGTATTCGACGCTGTGCACCGACGCGCAGGCCAGCGACGCAATGCCGAACGCGGCCAGCGCGAACAGGATGATGTTGCGGCGGCCGTAGGCATCCGACAGCGCGCCGTGCCACAGGGTCATGATGCCGAACGACAGCATGTAGGCCGTGAGCGTCTGCTGCACCTGCAGCGGGCTGGCGTTCAGGGAAGCCTGGATCGCCGGGAAGGCGGGCAGGTAGGTATCGACCGCGAACGGCCCCAGCATGGCCAGCGCGGCCAGCATCAGCGCCAGGCCGGTCGAGCCGACGACGATGCGCCGGTGTGTGGCCGGGCCGGGGCCGGTTGGCTGTTCAGGATGATTCATGGGCAGGCTCAGATGCCTCCGATGCACAGGTACTTGATCTCCAGGTACTCGTCCATGCCGTACCGGGAGCCCTCGCGGCCGAGGCCGGACTGCTTGACGCCGCCGAAGGGCGCGACTTCGTTGGAGATGATGCCGGTGTTGATGCCGACCATGCCGTACTCCAGTTTCTCGGCGACGCGCCAGACGCGGCCGATGTCCCGTGAATAGAAGTAGGCAGCCAGGCCGAAGTCGGTGTCATTGGCGGCGGCCAGCGCTTCTTCCTCGCTGGTGAACTTCACCACTGCCGCGACCGGGCCGAAGGTTTCCTCGCGCATGATCTTCATGTCGGCGCTGACGTTGGACAGCACGGTGGGCTCGTAGAACAGGCCGCCCATCGGATGCGCGCGGCCGCCGCCCTCGAGCGTCGCGCCTTTCGCGAGCGCGTCGGCCACGTGGTCCTGCACCTTGTCCACTGCCTGGCTGTCGATCAGCGGCCCGATGCCGATGCCGCTTTCGAAGCCGTTGCCGACCCGGATCTGCGCAGCGCCCGCGGCCAGCTTCTGCACGAACGCGTCATGCAGCGACGCATGGACGTAGAAGCGGTTGGTGCAGACGCAGGTCTGGCCCGCATTGCGGTATTTCGACGCCAGCGCGCCTTCCACCGCCGCATCGAGGTCGGCATCCTCGAAGACGATGAAGGGCGCGTGGCCGCCCAGCTCCAGCGCCAGCTTCTTCACGGTCGGCGCGCATTGCTGCATCAGGATGCGGCCGACCGGGGTCGAGCCGGTGAACGACAGGTGGCGCACGACCGGGCTGTCGCACAGCACGCGGCCGACCTCGACCGAGCCGGCCGCGTTTGCGGTGACGATATTGATCACGCCAGGCGGCAGGCCGGCGCGGTGCGCCAGTTCGGCCAGCGCCAGCGCCGACAGCGGCGTCTGCTCGGCCGGCTTGATGACGATGGTGCAGCCGGCCGCAATCGCCGGCGCCACCTTGCGGGTGATCATCGCTATCGGAAAATTCCACGGCGTGATCGATGCGCAGACGCCGATGGGCTGCTTCAGCACCACCATGCGCTTGTCCTTCCAGGTCGAGCCGGGCACGTCGCCGCTGACCCGCTTGGCTTCCTCGGCAAACCATTCGACGAAGCTGGCGCCATAGGCGACTTCGCCCCGCGCTTCCGCCAGCGGCTTGCCCTGTTCGGCCGTCATCAGCGTGGCCAGGTCGGCGGCATGCGCCTCGAGCAGGTTGAACCAGTTGCGCAGGATGGCCGCGCGCTCCTTGCCGGTCCGGGCCGACCATGCCGGGAAGGCCGCCGCCGCCGCGTCGATCGCGCGCTGCGCATCGGCCGCGCCCATGTCGGGCACGCTGCCGATGACGGCGCCGTCGGCCGGGTTGGTCACCTCGAACGTGGCGGCGGACGCGGCCGCGCACCATGCGCCGTCGACATACGCCTGGTTGCGCAGCAGCGCGGGATCGTTCAGCTCGGGCATTGATTTTGCCGCTTGATGCATGGTGTTCTCCGGGGTTGGCGAAGCGGCCTGGAACAGGCGTCGCACAGTGCGTTTCGAGCGGCCATCGGCCTGACGCAAAAGCCGACAAGGATAGCGTAAATGGGGCCACGTTGCAGGTCTGCCATCGGCCGCGGCACGGCACCGCCGGCGGGGCGGTCCGGCCATTTTGACTTACATCAAGGAAATCCCGCACCCCGGTTCGTACACTGCGTCGGCCTGGATCGATGGCGCAACTCGCGCCCAGCCGGGCTGCAGGAGATCGATATCATGTTGGGCCCCCAAGTCGCCGCGTGCGCCACGCCGGTCGTCGAATTCGATGCCGCGCTGATCCGGCGGCTCCGCCAGTCCGGTCCGCGCTACACCTCGTATCCGACCGCGGACCGTTTTTCCGAAGCATTCGGCTATGGCGACTATCTGCAGGCCGTGGCCGGCGTGCGCAACCGCGGCGGCATGCATCCACTGTCGCTCTACCTGCACATCCCGTTCTGCGACACCGTCTGCTATTACTGCGCCTGCAACAAGATCGTCACCAAGCGCCGGGAGAAGGCGCTGACCTACCTCGGCTACCTGAAGCGCGAAATCGCGTTGCAGGGGCAGCTCTTCGCCGGCATCAACCAGGTCGAACAGCTGCATCTCGGCGGCGGCACGCCGACCTACCTGTCCGATGCGCAGATGGAAGACCTGATGGCGCACGTGCGCCGCTGCTTCCGCCTCGCGCCCGACGACATCGGCGAGTACTCGATCGAGGTCGACCCGCGCACGGTGGACGCGCCGCGCATCCATTCGCTGCGGCGACAGGGCTTCAACCGCATCAGCCTCGGCGTGCAGGACTTCGACGCCGACGTGCAGAAAGCCGTGAACCGCGTCCAGCCCGAAGCCGAGACCCGGGCCGTGATCGCCGCCGCGCGCGACGCCGGCTTCCGCTCGGTCAGCATCGACCTGATCTACGGCCTGCCGCTGCAGACCGCCGGCACCATGGCGGCGACGCTGGAGAAGGTGATCGCCGCCGGCCCCGACCGGATCTCGGTCTACAACTATGCGCACCTGCCGCATTTGTTCAAGCCGCAGCGGCGCATTGCCGAAGAGGCGCTGGCCTCGCCCGATGAAAAGCTGCGCATGCTGTCGCTGTGCATCGAGCGGCTGTGCGGCGCCGGTTACGTCTATGTCGGCATGGACCATTTCGCCCGGCCCGACGACGAGCTCGCGGTCGCGCAGCGCCAGGGCCGGCTGCACCGCAACTTCCAGGGTTACTCGACCCATGCCGACGCCGACCTGGTGGCCTGCGGCGTGTCGGCCATCAGCGCGGTCGGTCCGTCCTACAGCCAGAACGTGAAGACGCTGGATGCGTATTACAGCCACCTCGACCGCAACGAGCTGCCGGTCGCGCGCGGCATCTGGCTGTCGATGGACGACGTGCTGCGCAGGCTCATCATCCAGCGGCTGATGTGCCATTTCGAGCTGTCCATCCCCTCGGTCGAGCAGGCTTACCCGATCACCTTCGCCGCCTACTTCGAACGCGAACTGGCGCAGCTGCGGCGGCTGGAGCAGGACGGCCTGCTCACCATCAGCCCGGAATGGATTTCCGTCACGCCGCGCGGACGGCTGCTGATCCGCAATATCTGCATGGTGTTCGACCGCTACCTGCAAGAAAAGCGCGCCGACGGGCCGCGCTATTCGCGCACCATCTGAGGCTGCGATGAACGCACTGTCGCTGTTCCCGTTCTTCGCCGCCGGCCTGGTCGGCAGCGTGCATTGCGCGGGCATGTGCGGCGGCATCGTCGGCGCGTTCTCGATGGCGGCCCCGCGGCGCGCCTTTCCGGTCGCCATCGCCGTCGCGGCTGCGCCGGCAATGGCGCTGGACGGCGCGGCGCGCGTGCTTGCGTACAACACCGGGCGCATCGGCAGCTACATGGCGGCAGGCGCGCTGGCCGGCGGCCTGCTGGGCGGCGGCGCGCGCCAGCTGGCGGGCGCCGTGCCGCTGCAGTTCGCCGCCTACTGGCTGGCCAACCTGATGCTGGTGGCGCTGGGCCTTTACCTGATGAACGCATGGCATGGGCTGGCCAGGCTGGAGTCGGCCGGCCGGCTGCTCTGGTCGCGGCTGCAGCCGCTGACCCGGCGCCTGCTGCCGGTCGACCGGCCAGGCAAGGCGCTGGCGCTGGGCGCGCTGTGGGGCTGGCTGCCGTGCGGCATGGTCTACAGCATGCTGATGTCGGCCATGCTGAGCGGCTCCGCCGCCGGCGGCGCGGCAGTGATGCTGGCCTTCGGCCTGGGCACGCTGCCGGCGCTGGTCACGATGGGCATGTTCGGCAACCTGCTGCAGGCATGGACCCGGCGCCGCGGCGTCAGGCTGGCGGCGGGCCTGCTGGTGCTGTCCTTCGGCCTGCTCGGCCTGGCGCGCGCCAGCGGCGGCATCGACATCGGCTGGCTGGGCGCGCTGTGCCTGACGCCGCCGGGGACTGCGCAGTGAACGCGCTGCCCAGGCCGGAAGACCGCGCGCGCTACCCTGATTGCGCGGACTGCTTTCATTGCGGCCTGCCGCTGCCGGCCGGCGCCGACTGGCAGGTCGAGATCGACGGCATCCGGCGCGCGATGTGCTGCCCGGGCTGCGCGGCGGTGGCCCAGGCCATCGTCGACCATGGCATCGCCGACTATTACCGCAACCGCGACGGCTATGCCGCCACTGCCGGCGACGCGGTGCTGCCGCCGCAGTTGAGGCTGTACGACAACGAGGAGGCGGCGCGCAATTACCGCGCCGCCGACGGCATGCTCGAAGCGACGCTGTCGGTCGACGGGCTGCGGTGCGCGGCATGCGTCTGGCTGATCGAGCGTCGGCTGCGACAGCTTGCCGGCGTCGTGGCGGCCGACATGAATGTCGGCACCGGCCGGCTGTTCGTGCGCTGGGACCCGGCGCAATGCCGGCTGAGCGCGGTCCTCGGCGCGATGCGTGAAATCGGCTACGCCGGCTATCCGTTCGACCCGGCCCGGCACGAGGCGCAGCTGCGCCGCGCCGGCAGGACGCTGGGCCGCCAGCTGTTCATCGCCGGGCTGTCGATGATGCAGGTGATGATGTATGCGGTGCCGGGTTACCTGGCCGCGGACGGCACGCTGGAGACCGACATGGCGGCGCTGATGCAATGGGCCAGCCTGCTGCTGACGTTGCCGGCGGTCTGCTATTCGGCGCAGCCTTTCTTCCGCGGCGCCTGGGCCGCGCTGCGCCAGCGCGCGCTGACCATGGACGTGCCGGTCGCGCTGGGCATCGCGGCGGCTTTCGGCGCGAGCGTGGCGGCCACCGTGCGCGGCAGCGGCGATGTCTATTTCGACTCGGTCACGATGTTCATCTTCCTGCTGCTGTGCAGCCGCATGCTGGAACTTGCCGCGCGGCGGCGCGCGGCCTGCGCGCTGGAACGGCTCCAGCATGGGCTGCCGGAATCGGCGCAGCGGCTCGACGCCTATCCGGCAAGCCGCGAAGCCACGACCGTTGCCGCGGCCGACCTGATGCCGGGCGACGTGATCCTGGCAAGGCCGGGCGAGGCCATCGCCGCCGACGCGCTGCTGCTGGAGGGCGAGACCAGCCTGGACCTGTCGCTGCTGACCGGCGAAAGCGCGCCGCAGCGCCGCGCGGCCGGCGAGGCCATGCCGGGCGGCGCGGTCAATGCCGGCCAGCCGGTGCTGCTGCGCGTGGTGCGCAGCGCGGCGGGCAGCACGCTGGCCACGCTGGTGCGCATGGCCGAGGGCGCCGGCCTGGGCAAGCCCGCGCTGGCGCAGTGGGCCGACCGCGTGGCCGCCTGGTTCGTGGCTGGCCTGCTGCTGCTGGCCGTCGCGGTGTTCCTGTTCTGGCAATGGCATGACGCCGCGCGCGCGTGGCCGATCGCGATTGCGGTGCTGGTGGTTTCCTGCCCGTGCGCATTGTCGCTGGCCACGCCCAGCGCGCTGGCCGCCGCCACCGATGCGCTGCTGCGCCGCGGCGTGCTGATCGTGCGCCCGCATGTGCTGGAGACGCTGCACCGCGCGACCCATGTCGTGTTCGACAAGACTGGCACGCTGACCATGGGCAAACCGGTGCTGCGCGACATCGCGTTCTACAACGGCGCCGAACGCGCGCCATGTCTGCGGGTCGCCGCCGCGCTTGAAGCGGGCAGCGCGCATCCGCTGGCGCTGGCCCTGCTGGCCGCGGCCGGGCCTGGGCCAGCGTCTGCCAGCGCAGCCGGCATCCGCCATGTTGCGGGCGAAGGCATCGAGGGCACGGTCGACGGCGTGCTGTACCGGCTGGGCAGCGCCGGCTTCGTGGCCGGCATCGGCGGCCGTTTCCTGCAGCCCGTGGCGTCGTCGGGCAGCAGCCCCGTGTGGCTGGGCAGCGAGGACGGCGTGCTGGCGCGCTTCGACCTGGCCGACGGCTTGCGCGAGGACGCCGCCGATGTCGTCGCGCGCTTCATCGCGGCCGGCAAGCAGGTGGTATTGCTGAGCGGCGACCAGCAGGCCGTTGCCGACGATGTCGCGCGGACGCTGGGAATACCGGTGGCGCTGGGCGGCCGGCTGCCCGACATGAAGCTGGCCTATGTGCAGGAATTGCAGCGGGAGGGCGCGGTGGTGGCGATGGTCGGCGACGGCATCAACGACGCCGCGGTGCTGCGCGCTGCCGATGTGTCGTTTGCGATGGGCGGCGGCGCGGTGCTGGCGCAGAGCAGCGCGGATGCGGTGCTGCTGTCCGGACGGCTATCGACGCTGGCCGATGCGGCCGAGGGCGCCGCCGCGGCGATGGCGGTGGTGCGCCAGAACCTGGCATGGGCGACGCTGTACAACGCAGTGGCGATCCCGGCGGCGGCCGTCGGGTGGCTCAATCCGTGGATGTCCGGACTGGGCATGTCGCTCAGTTCGATGCTGGTCATAGGCAATGCGCTGCGGCTGCGGCGCCTTGCGAAGGGGGCATAGCGATGGAAGCGCTTTATCTGCTGGTGCCGGTGAGCGTGGGGATCGTGTTCGCGGCGATATGGGTGTTCTTCAGGATGTCGGACAGCGGCCAGTTCGACGACATGGAAGGGCCGGCGTTGCGGGTGCTGCAGGATGACGATGACGGCGGCGGCGAGAACGACGATGCGGCAGGCGTTCGGCGGCGGCAAGGCCGCGACGGGCCGCGCATCGAATGACGCAGGCTGGTTTCATGTGTCCCCCATGTATGCGTCCCTGATGCGGCATCGCGCCCGCATGAGGAGCCTGGCCGGTCGATGGCTCCGGCATGCAAGGCCTTGCCCACATGGCGCAGCTCGTCGCAAACCCTTCGCGATGACTGCTCTTTCGATGTTGTGATGCGACCCGCATTTCAAGCCCCGAAGACAAACGTCAGGCATTGATTGCGCAATGCATTCATCAATCCTTCATGGTGTTTCATCCAGCGTTCACAACCCGGTCATTTTTGACTCACATCAAGGATTTTAGGGACCCCGAACCTTACTCTCCATCAACGACATTAATTGTTTTCTCTGGAGCGTAAGTGTGGACACTGCACTGAACTATAACTACCGCATCGTCAAGCAGTTCGCGATCGCGACCGTGGTGTGGGGCGTCATCGGCATGCTGGTTGGCGTGTTCATCGCAGCCCAGCTGGCATGGCCAGCCTTCAACTTCGATATCCCCTGGCTGAGCTATGGCCGCTTGCGGCCGCTGCATACCAATGCCGTGATCTTTGCGTTCGGCATCTGCGGGCTGTTCGCCACGTCGTATTACGTCGTGCAGCGCACCTGCCAGGTCAGACTGTTCTCGGACAAGCTTGCCGCATTCACGTTCTGGGGCTGGCAGCTGGTGCTGGTCTCGGCGGCCATCACGCTGCCCATGGGCCTCACCCGCGGCAAGGAGTATGCCGAACTCGAATGGCCGATCACGCTGCTGATCGCGGTGGTGTGGATCGCATACGCCGTCGTGTTCTTCGGCACCATCATCAAGCGCAAGGTTGCGCATATCTATGTGGCCAACTGGTTCTTCGGCGCGTTCATCCTGGCCGTCACGCTGCTGCATGTGATTAACGGCGCCAGCATGCCAGCGTCGCTGACCAAGTCCTATTCGGCCTATGCCGGCGTGCAGGACGCGATGATCCAGTGGTGGTACGGGCATAACGCAGTCGGCTTCATCCTGACCGCCGGCTACCTCGGCATGGTGTATTACTTCATCCCCAAGCAGGCCGAGCGCCCGGTGTACTCGTACCGGCTGTCCATCGTGCACTTCTGGGCGCTGATCTTCACCTACATGTGGGCCGGCCCGCATCACCTGCATTACACCGCGCTGCCCGACTGGACCCAGTCTATCGGCATGGTGTTCTCGCTGATCCTACTGGCGCCGTCGTGGGGCGGCATGATCAATGGCGTCATGACGCTGTCCGGCGCCTGGCACAAGCTGCGTTCCGACCCGATCCTGAAGTTCCTCATCGTGTCGCTGTCGTTCTACGGCATGTCGACCTTCGAAGGTCCGATGATGTCGATCAAGACCGTCAACTCGCTGTCGCACTACACCGACTGGGGCATCGCCCATGTCCATGGCGGCGCGCTCGGCTGGGTCGGCTTCATCACCATGGGTTCGCTGTATTACCTGCTGCCGCGGCTGTCCGGCAAGCAGGCGATGTGGAGCACGCGGCTGATCGACCTGCATTTCTGGGTCGCCACCATCGGCATCGTGCTGTACATCGCCTCGATGTGGATCGCCGGCGTGATGCAGGGCCTGATGTGGCGCGCGGTCAATGCCGACGGCACGCTGACCTACAGTTTCGTCGAAAGCGTCAAGGCCACGTATCCGTACTACGTGATCCGCTTCACAGGCGGCCTGCTGTACCTGAGCGGCATGCTGCTCATGGCCTACAACACCTACATGACAGTGCGCGGCGCCAAGCCGGTCACTGCACGTATCCCGGCGGTCATCGCCGCACACGCCTGATAGTCGGAGCAAGCAATGAATTTTTCACATGAATCCATCGAAAAGAACCCGTGGCTGCTGATCCTGCTGGTGACGCTGGTCATCAGCATCGGCGGCGCGGTCGAGATCATTCCGCTGTTTTTCCAGCGCTCGACCACGGAGCCGGTCGCCGGCCTCAAGCCCTATAGCCCGCTGCGCCTGGTGGGCCGCGACATCTACGTGCGGGAAGGCTGCTACAACTGCCACTCGCAGATGATCCGCCCGTTCCGCGCCGAGACCGAGCGCTACGGCCACTACTCGGTGGCCGGCGAGTCGGTCTACGACAGGCCCTTCCAGTGGGGCTCCAAGCGCACCGGCCCGGACCTGGCGCGGGTAGGCGGGCGCTACAGCGATGAATGGCATCGCGCCCACCTCGACAATCCGCGCGACCTGGTGCCCGAGTCCAACATGCCGGGGTATCCGTGGCTGGCCAAGACCAGGCTCGACCCGCAGGAAGTCATTCCGAAGATGCGGGCCCTGCGCCGGCTGTCGGTGCCCTATACCGACGAGGAAATCGCTGCAGCGCCGGAAAGCCTGGCCGGCAAGACCGAGCAGGATGCGCTGGTGGCCTACCTGCAGGGACTGGGCATCCATATCAAGGCCAGGAATTGATTCCAACATTCTCCGGACATACAAGATCATGAATATCGCCGCAATCTTCGACAAGGCCAGCAGCGCAATGACTGTCGTCAGCTTCCTGACCTTCGTCGGCATACTCTGGTGGACCTTCATCCGCCACAAGGACCGCGATTTCGCCGCGGCAGCACAATTGCCGTTCGCCGATGACGACGCGCTCGCCGGCGCGGCATCGGAACCCCAGCAGGAGCAGCGCCATGTCTGACTTCACCAACGGCTTCTGGAACATCTATATCGTCGTGCTGACGCTGATCGGCATCCTGGGCTGCGGCGTGCTGCTATGGTCGCAGTCCAAGCACAAGGTCGTGCTCAAGCCGGGCGCATCGGCGCAGACCCAGACCACCGGCCACATGTGGGACGAGGACCTGACCGAGCTGAACACGCCGATGCCGCGCTGGTGGATGTGGCTGTTCTATATCACCATCGTTTTCGGGCTGGTCTACCTGGTGCTCTACCCGGGCCTGGGCAATTACGCCGGCAGCCTTGGATGGAAGTCGGCCGGCGCCTACCAGGAAGAACTGAAGCAGGCCGAAGCCGACTATGGCCCGCTGTTCGCGAAGTACCAGCAGCAGGACCTGAAGGCGGTCGCGGCCGACCCGCAGGCGCGTGCCATGGGCGAACGCCTGTTCCTGACCTACTGCTCGCAATGCCACGGCTCCGATGCGCGCGGCAGCAAGGGCTTTCCCAACCTGACCGACCATGACTGGCTGCATGGCGGCGAGCCCGACGTGATCAAGACCACGATCCTGAACGGCCGCAACGGCATGATGCCGCCGATGGGCGCCGCGGTCGGCTCCGAGAAGGACATCGAGAACGTGGCCCAGTACGTGCTCAGCCTGTCGGGCTCGACCTCGGACCCGATCAAGTCGGTGCTCGGACGCGGCAAGTTCGTCGCCAACTGCGCGGCCTGCCACGGCGCCGATGGCAAGGGCAACCCGATGATGGGCGCGCCCAACCTGAGCGACCGCATCTGGCTCTATGGCGGCAGCGCCGACACCATCATGGAAACCATACGCCGCGGCCGCAGCAACGTCATGCCGGCCTTCAAGGATTTCCTGGGCGAGGGCAAGGTGCATGTGCTCTCCGCCTATGTATGGAGCCTGTCCAACATGCCGGCGGCCACGCCGCACTGACAGCCGAAGCAGCCTGAAAGAAGCAATGAACACCCAGCCATCACCGGAAGTCGCGGTCATCAAGATGTATGCGGCGCGCGAGGAAATCTACGCGCGCGAAGTGCAGGGCCGCTATGCCAGCATCCGCTGGGCCTGCGTCTGGCTGACGCAGATCGTTTTCTACGGCTTGCCGTGGCTTAGCTGGAATGGCCGCCAGGCCGTGCTGTTCGACCTGGTTGCCCGCAAGTTCTATCTGTTCGGCATCGTGCTCTGGCCGCAGGACTTCATCTATCTCGCAGCCCTGCTGATCATCTGCGCCTACCTGCTGTTCCTGGCGACGGCGATCGCGGGCCGGGTATGGTGCGGCTTCGCCTGCCCGCAGACGGTCTACACCGAGATCTTCATGTGGATAGAGCGGCAGATCGAGGGCAGCCGCAGCGCCCGCATGCGGCTGGACCGTCAGCCGGCATCGGTTGCGAAGGCAGCCCGCAAGGTCGCCAAGCACGCGGCCTGGCTGGCCGTGGCGCTATGGACCGGCTTCACCTTCGTCGGTTATTTCACGCCGGTGCGCACGCTGGCGCATGAAGTCGCGACGCTGGGCCTGGGTCCGTGGGAATGGTTCTGGGTGCTGTTCTATGCATTCGCCACCTATGGCAATGCCGGCTGGATGCGCGAGCAGGTATGCAAGTACATGTGCCCGTATGCCCGCTTCCAGAGCTCGATGTTCGACAAGGACACGCTGATCATCACCTACGACCAGGCCCGCGGCGAGCCGCGCGGCGCCATCGCGAAGAGCGCGGCGGCGGCGGCAAAGCCGAAGCAGGGCGACTGCATCGACTGCACGATGTGCGTGCAGGTCTGCCCGACGGGCATCGACATCCGCCGCGGGCTGCAGTACGAGTGCATAGGCTGCGCCGCCTGCGTCGACGCCTGCAACAGCGTGATGGACAAGGTCGGTTATGAACGCGGCCTGATCCGCTACAGCACCGACCATGCGATGCAGCAGGGCCTGTCCAGCGCCGAGATCCGCCGCCGCGCGCTGCGGCCGCGCGTGCTGGTCTACCTGGGCGTGCTGCTGGCCATCGTCACCGCGTTCGGCCTGTCGCTGGCCATGCGCACGCCGCTCAAGATGGACGTGCTGCGCGACCGCGGGGCGATGGGGCGCGAGCTCGATGGCGGCGTGATCGAGAACGTGTACCGGCTGCAGATCATGAACACTTCCGAGACCGCGCATCGCTACCGCATCCTGGTCGATGGCATGCCGTCGGTCAGGCTGGCCAGCGCCGATGAGGTCACGCTGCAGGGCACGGAGACGCGGTCGGTGCCGATAAGGGTGCAGGTGGACGGCGGGCAGGGCGCGAAGGGATCGAACCGCATCCATATTGCGCTCGAGGCGGCCGACGGTTCGGGTCTGAAGGTCAGGGAAGAAGCGGTATTTTTCGTGCCGCGCTGAAAGAGGAATGCAGATGCAAACGACAAAGTTCAACGAACCGGCGCCCGCACCCTGGTACAGGCACCGCTGGCCCTGGCTGATCATGCTGGGTCCCTTCCTGGTCGTGCTGGCCGGCAGCTATACGATGTGGCTTGCCTATTCCGGCCAGGATGCGCTGGTGGTTGGCGACTATTACCGCCAGGGCAAGGCGATCAACCGCGATCTGACCCGGGAGCGCGCCGCCGTCAGCCTCGGGCTGCAGTTCGCGCTGCGCTACGATGCCGCCTCCGGCCGACTGCTCGGCAGCATCTCCGGCGCCGGCAAGCCGGTGCAGGGCGCGATGATGCTGAAGCTGGTGCATTCGACCCGGCCCGAGAAGGACATCGTGCTGCCGATGCTCGCCGATGCGGACGGCAATGTCTCGGCCAGGCTGCCGATGCTGGACATGGCGCGCTGGCAGGTCATCCTGGAAGACCAGGAGCGCAGCTGGCGCGTCAGCGGCGTATGGCCCTGGCCGCAGCAGCCGGCCGTGGCCCTGTCGGCCAGCCAGCCCTGATGGAGACGGGCATGCGACGAATTGCAATGGTGATACTTTGGCCGTCGTTTCTGGTGGCGGCGCTGGCGGAGGGATTCTTCTTTTCGCTGCTGGACCCGAATGACATCCAGCTGGGCGGCATGCACCTGCCGCTGCAGCCGCTGGCAGCGTACACGCTGGGCTTCCTGATGTTCTGGCTGTTCTGCGCGCTGGCCTGCATGCTGAGCTATTACCTGGCCAATGTGCCTGCCGACCGGGAGCCGCCGCTGTAGCGTGGCAGCCGCCTGGCAAGCGCGCGATGGCCAACGCTGCACCACCCGGGAATGCGGCAGGGGCCTGCGGCCTTACCGCTGCCGCGTGGCTAGTCGCATTTCTCGGTGCCGGCCGCGATGGCCTTCAGGCGCGGCGCGTCGAGGATCACGATCTCGCGGTTATTGACCTGCAGCAGTTCCATTTTCTTGAAGCGGGACAGCAGCCGGCTGATGCTTTCGATGGTCAGGCCAAGGTAGTTGCCGATTTCCTCGCGCGACATCCGCAGGTGGAAGGATGTCGACGAATAGCCGCGGGCGGCATAGCGCGAGCCGAGATTGACCAGGAAGGCGGCAAAGCGCTGGCCGGCGCGCATATTGCCCAGCAATAGCATCACGCTTTGCTCGCGCGTGATCTCCTGGCTCATCATCCGATGGAAATGATGCAGCAGGTTGGGGATGTGGCCGAACAGGTCCTGCAGGCGGTTGAACGGGATCTCGCAGACTTCGCTGTCCTCCAGCGCAATGGCCGAGCAATGGTGGCGGTCGGTGCCGATCGCGTCCATGCCCAGCAGTTCGCCGGCCATCTGGAAGCCGGTGATCTGCTGGTCGCCGGCAACATTGATCTGGAAGGTCTTGAAATGCCCGAGCCGGATCGCGTACAGGTTGGTGAAATGCTCGCCCATCCGGTAGAGGTGGGCATCCCGCGGGATCTTGCGCCGCCGCCCTATGATGGCGTCGAGGCGCGACATGTCGTCGTCGTCCAGCCCCATGGGCAGGCAGAGCTGGTGCATGCTGCAGGCCGAGCAACTGGCTTTCAATGCATGGACGTTCAGTTCCGGGTCGGGTTGTGGCACGCTGTTGAGCTGGATGGAGTGGATCATGATTGTGTGCTGTCGCAGGCTGAGTGATAGGTGGCAGGCACGCTATGCCAGGCGGATGGATCGTGCGATTGGAGCAGTCACGCGTCCCAGTTTAGCAAAGCTCCGGGAACTTAAATAGGAAGTGCTGGACTAAAATTTGCGAAAACACCAACTATGTACGGCAGCGTACAGTTAGTTTCATTAAAGCGCCGTATTGTTTGCCTCATGACATCGTTATGTCATTTGCTTCTCCCCCTCACAACGATTGGATGCCCAAAATGAAAAAAATGCTTACGCTGTTGGCTATTCCCCTCGCACAGGCCGCAATGGTATCGGCTTTCGCGCAGACCCCTGCTGCAACCGATCCATCCGCCAGCCCGTCCCGCGCCGAAGTCCGGGCAGGCGCCAGCGCCGCCAACGCGGACAAGGTCAACCAGTTCCAGGACAAGCCGGGTGCTGCAACTTCCGGTAGCGGCACCAGCCGTGCAGAAGTGAAGTCCGGCGCCAGCGCCGCCAACGCGGACAAGGTCAACCAGTTCCAGGACAAGCCAAACGCCGGCATGTCGGGCAGCAGCAAGAGCCGCGCCGAAGTCAAGGCAGAGCGCAATGCCAGCGGCAATATGTCGCGCGGCAATATCGAAGTGCCGACCCCAGGCACCTCGTCGCAGCCTAACCTGAAAAACCCGAATCCGATGACCGCAGAGCAGCGCGCGGCCCGTCGCGAGGCTCGCCGTCAACGCGCAGCCGAGCGCAAGGCAGCACGCGCCAACGCATCGACCCAGGGCACCAGCGCTGCAATGCCGGCCAACGGCGGCGCAGGCGCCGGCAGCCCGGCACCAGGCAAGTAATCGTCCCGCTCCGGCGCTTCCCTGAAGCGCCGGGCCGAACGACTCTTACCCGACAACAAGGCGCGTATTGCACGCGCCTTGTTGCATTGGGCCGCCGCTTTCACACCGCTTGCCAGCCATTCCCGACACCATGAAACTTTCCGTCCTGGACCAGTCCACCGCCGTGAGCGGGCATGCGCAGACCGATGCGATTGCCGACTCGCTGGCGCTTGCGCGCCATTGCGATGCGCTGGGCTATCACCGTTACTGGGTATCCGAGCACCATCACAGCGGCAGCATCGTCGGCAGCGCGCCCGAGGTGCTGATGGCCGCCATCGCGGCCACCACCTCGCGCATCCGCGTCGGCAGCGCCGGCGTGATGCTGCCGCACTATTCCGCGCTGAAGGTGGCCGAACAGTTCCGTGTGCTCGAAGGCATCGCGCCCGGGCGCATCGACCTCGGCGTCGGCCGCGCCCCCGGTTCCGACCGGCTGACCGCGTATGCGCTCAACCCGGATGCCGGCCAGGCCGCGGAGCGCTTCCCGCAGCAGGTGCAGGACCTCGAAGCCTGGGTCAGCGGCATGCCGCTGGCGCCGGGACACCCGTTCGCCGCCATCCGTGCACATCCGCAGGGGCCGACGCGGCCGGACATCTGGATCCTGGGCAGCTCCAACTACGGCGCGCAGCTGGCCGCGCATTTCGGGCTGCCTTATGCGTATGCCTATTTTTTCAGCGACGGTCAGGGCGTCGAGGAGGCGCTCGAGCTGTACCGCTCGCTTTACCGTCCCAGCGAGCGGCATCCGCTTCCGCAGGCGACCATCTGCGTCTGGGCGCTGGCCGCCGACACGACGGAAGAAGCGCGCCGCCTGCTGACGACGCGCGAGCACTGGCGCATCGGCTTCGAGCGCGGCCTGCGGCTGCCGCTGGTGTCTCCCGAGGAAGCGGCCGCGGCCGTGTACGACGAGGCTGACCGGGCCCGCATCGCCGCACTGCGGCGCAGCGCGATGGTGGGCACCGCCGACGAGGTCGCGAGCCGGCTGCGGCAACTGGGCGCACAGCTCGGCCTGGACGAAATCGTTGTCAATACATGGACTTACGATCCTGCGGCGCGCCGCCATTCGTATGCGCTGCTGGCGAAGGCATTCCAGCTTTCCTGAAACTTGCCATCAAGCATCACTCCGGTTAAAGTTCCCTTGTTTCCTGCCGTAAATTAATTCGAAGGCCTGACCAGAAAACAGGCCTTCGGTACCGCGCTTTCGCCCGCTGGCAGGGGCGCATCCGTGGAAATGAGCCAACAACAATGACCGATCATGTTTTCGATGCCAAATGATGTCTTGATTCAAAACCTGCGCAGCCAGCTGACCCGGCTGACGGAGTCGGCTGGCGACCTGGTCTTCAGGCTCGGAGACAAGGGAGAGATCCGCCACAGCAGCCAGCGCGCGATCGGCATCATCGGTTCCGGCGCCAGCCTGGTCGGCATGCCGGTCTACGACCTGGTCGACGATTCAGACCGCAGCGGCCTTGCGGCGACGGTCGCGCAGGTCATCAGCACCGGGCTCTACCACCGGTTCAACGTGCGCATCCATACCAGCACCGGGCTGCACTGGTTCGAGCTGGAAATCTCGGCGCATGCCGGCGCGGACGGCCAGCTGGAGCTGCTGGCGGTGGGCCGCAACATCTCCGGCCAGCAGGAAACCAAGGAACGGCTGTTGCACCTGGCCACCCATGACGCGCTGACCGGCCTGCCCAATCGCACCCTGCTGTCGGACCGCCTGCGCATGGCGATCGCCAATGCGCGCCGGACCAATGCCGGCTTCACCGTGCTGGCGCTGGACCTGGACGGGTTCAAGAAGGTCAACGACGCGCTCGGCTATGGCGCCGGCGACATGCTGCTGCGCGAGGCGGCCGCGCGCCTGCAGAAGGCGCTGCGCGACCATGACACGCTGGCCCGCGTCAGCGGCGACGAATTCAAGGCGGTGCTGCCCGGCGTCGCCACCCATGCGGAGATCAACCCGATCGCGCGGCGGATGATCAATGCGATCCAGCTTCCGTTCGAGGTGGAAGGGCAGACGCTGTACCTGAGCGCCTCGGTCGGCGCGGCGATCTACCCGGACCATGGCGACAATGAAGTGCGCCTGCTGGCGCATGCCGACACCGCGATGTCGCGCGCCAAGGAAACCGGCCGCGCCCGCTGCGTCGTCTACAGCCGCGTCACCTTCAACGCTCCCGACCATGACGTGTCGATGGAAGCGGCGATGTTCGAGGCGGTGCGCAATGGCGAGTTCTTCCTCCATTACCAGCCCATCGTCCATTCGGGCACCCGCGAGATCGTCGGCTTCGAGGCGCTGATGCGCTGGATGCATCCTGAGCTCGGGCTGGTCGCGCCGAGCCAGTTCATCCAGATGGCGGAAAGCAACGGGCTGATCAACCTGCTCGGCGCCTGGGTGCTCAAGGCCGCCTGCGTGCAGTTGAAGCGCCTGCAGGAAGTGGCGGGCCGCGAGCTGTACGTGTCGGTCAACGTCAGCCCGCGCCAGTTCCGCAATGACCAATTCCTGGCGCTGATGGACGATGCGCTGAAGCTGTCCGGCATGGAAGGCCGCCAGCTCCTGCTCGAGATCACCGAAGGCATCCTGATGTCCGACCCGGTGCATGCGGAAGCCTTGCTGCTGCAGATCGCCGCGCGCGGCGTGCGCATCGCCATCGACGACTTCGGCACCGGCTATTCATCGCTCGCCTATCTGAAGCGCTTCCCCATCAACACGCTGAAGATAGACCGCGCGTTCATCAAGGACCTGCCGGGTTCCGTGAAGGACGCGGCCATCTGCAACGTGGTGCTGAGCCTGGCGCAGCACCTGAACCTGGCGACGGTGGCGGAGGGCGTCGAGAACGAGGAGCAGCTCCAGTTCCTCGTCAGGCAGGGCTGCACCCTGGTCCAGGGCTACCACACCGGACGCCCGATGATGTTCGCCGATGCGATGGACGTGCTCAGGGCCGGCGCCGCCGAACTGGCGCTGCCATGATGATGAAGAAAGGCAGACCATGACCGCCATGCCGCCAGAACTGGGCGATTCCCGCAAGACCCAGGAAATGCTGTGGAAGCAGATCAAGGAACAGGGGCACCTGCCCGGCTTCTCCAACGTGGTCGACCAGATCGTCGGCGCGATGCAGAGCGAGGACGAGCGCGAGTTCAGCATGACCCGCACCGTGCTGTCGGACCCGGCGCTGACGCATCGGGTGCTGCGCCTGGCCAACAGCGCGATGTATGCGATGTTTGGCGAGATCAATACCGTTTCACGCGCGGTCATGGTGCTGGGCACCGAGTCCATCGGCCATCTTGCGCTGGGCCTGAAGCTGGTGGACAGCCTGGCCACGGTGTCGTCCACGTCCTCCGGCGTGCGCACCGAGATGGAGAAGGCGGTGCTGGCCGGCCACATCGCGCGCCAGGTCACGGCGCAGGCCAGCACCCGCGACGCCGAGGAGGCCGTGGTCTGCTCGCTGCTGCATGGACTGGGCCGCATGGTCGTGGTGTTCTACCTGCCGCAGTATTTCGATGCGATCACGAAGATGGTCGAGGAGGGCGTCGACGAGGCGGTGGCGGCGGTGAAGGTGCTCGGCATGACCATGGTCGATGTCGGCCGCCTGATCGCGCGCCGCTGGGGCCTGCCGCGCGACCTGATCGAAAGCCTGCATGACGTGATGCCGCAGGCTGGCGAGCCGCTCGACCACGCCGGCTGGCTGGCGGCGCTGTCGACCATGTCGTCCTCCTGCGCCCGCGCCATCTGCGAGGACGGCGCCGGCGACGAGGCGCTGGCCGTCATCGTCGAAGGCTATTCGGACATGCTGGGGATGGAGTGCGCCACCGTGCTCGAGGCGGTGGGCGCGGCCCGCGAGGCGGCCCGCGACGACCCGGCGCTGACGCGCACGGCCGCCGCCGCGGCAAGCGTCGTGCCGGAAGACATCGGGCGGGTCGACGCGACCCCGGCGCTGGTGCGCGGCGTCGCCGACATGCGCAAGGTCGCCGCCAGCATCACGACCAGCCAGCTGATGACGATGGCGCTGGAAACCATCTTCCAGAATCTCAAGCTGACCCGCGCGGTGGCCTTCCTGCGCAATCGCAAGGAAGGCAAGTACGTGGCCGGCATGTGCTTCGGCGCCGATGTCCAGGTGCTGGCGCCGCGGCTGATGTTCAGCGACGCCTACCAGCCGGACGTGTTCCATGCCGCGCTGGCCAATGACAAGATGGTCTGCGTCAAGGATGCGTCCGACCCGGCGTTCCGCGCCAAGCTGCCGCGCTGGTGGAAGGATGCGTTCCCCGCGGTGCGCAGCTTCATCGTGCTGCCGCTGACCGTGAACCGCCACCCGGTCGGTTTCATCTACGGCGACTGGGATGACACGGTGCCGGCGGCGCTGGAGCAGAGCGAGATCGTCGCGCTCAACGAGCTGCGCGCGCTGACGATGGCCAGGCAATCGAACTGAGGCGGCGGGGAGACGGTTTATGTTGCAGCGCATTTTGTCTGTTTGAAAAGACATCATAGGAAGATCTGAATAAAATCTTCGAAAAATGCATTTTCCTATTGCACCGCACCATGCGCTGTACTATAGTTAAACCGTCTCCTCCACCCTCCCAAGGATGGATTAACCCGCTACCGCAAGGTCAGCGGGTTTTTTTTGGTCGTCATTTTGGTGCCGACCCGCGACGATGCCGGCGCTTTCCCCGAAACGGTGCGGGAAATGGCCCGGATGCCTGGCACGGCGATTGCATGCAAGAACTGTCTCCAGTGGTTGCCCAAAGCGACGACCTTACCCGGCCCCGCGCCGGGTTTTTTTTCGCCGTTACAATGTGCTTCCCTCAGCCATCCGTACATGCCATGCAAGTTGTGCACTGCACCCGCGAACGCCACGGCGACGCCATCCTGGACATCTTCAACGACGCCATTCTCCATTCCACGGCGCTATACGAATACCAGCCCCGCACGTCCCAGCGTATCGATGAATGGTTCGCGGCCAAGGCGCAGGGAGGCTTCCCGGTCATCGGCATCGAAAATGACGACGGCACGCTGGCCGGCTTCGGCAGCTATGGCCCGTTCCGCGCCTTCCCGGCCTACAAGTACACGGTCGAGCATTCGGTCTATGTGCACCAGGCGCATCGCGGCCGCGGCATCGGCAGGGCGCTGATGTCGGCCTTGCTGGCCGCCGCGCGCGCGCAGGACTATCACGTGCTGGTCGGCGCCATCGACATGGATAACCAGGCCAGCATCGCGCTGCATGCCGCCCTGGGCTTCACCCATGCCGGCACGGTGCGGCAGGCGGGCTTCAAGTTCGGCCGCTGGCTGGACGTCGGTTTCTACCAGATCACGCTCGCGACGCCGCTGCAACCGGTCGACGGCTGAGCAGGGGCGACCCGCGGCAACCCGGCCCGGCCGTCGGCCGGCTACGGCGCCGGCCTCCTGCATGCCGGCTGCGGCTGCGACCCGGTCGGCGTCAGCAGCACTGCCCGCGTTTCCGCATTGCCGTTCAGGGCGAATCCGGCGATCTGGCCGCGCTCGTTGACGGCGTTGGCCTGCACCAGCGTCAGGCCGGTGCCGCCGAGGTCGGTAATGTCGTTGAGGTCGTGGATGCAACCGTTGGCCCACATGGTTGCGCGGGAAACCCGCGCAGACTGCGCCAGGTTGTAGCCGACGACCACGCCGGCATTGTTGATGCCGTAAGCGCCGCTGCTGTCCTGCGGCCGCAGCGCCCCGAGGCTGCTGGCCGACCGGCCGCGCCACAGCGTCGCCCGGCTTTGCCGGTCATCCTTCAGCTCGCTGGTCCCGGCAATCAGCCCGGCGTCGTTGATCGCCTGCGCGCTGCTGCCAGTGCCGCCCAGCGTGCCGAGATCGATCGCGCCGCGCCCGTTCCACAGCGTCGCGTGGGCGGCGGTATCGCCGCCGACATAGCTGTAGCCCACCGCCCAGCCCCGGCTGTTGATCGCCAGCGCATTGCTTGCGCTGCCGCCCAGAGTGCCGAGGTCGGTCTTGCGGCCGCCGCTCCAGTAGGCCGCATGCATGCGGCCGTCGGCAAGATGGCTCATCCCGGCAACCTGGCCGCCATCGTTGATCGCATTGGCCGAACTGAAGGCGCCGCCCAGCGTGCCGAGGTCGACGATGGCGCCGCCGCGCCACAGCACCGCATGGCTTGCCGCGTCGCCGCTCGCATAGGCATAGCCTGCCATCACGCCTTGCGTATTGACGCCGGCCACGCCGCTATGGCTGCCGCCCAGCGTGCCGAGGTCGCGCGCCGCGCCGCCGCGCCATGCGACCGCATGCGTGCGTCCGCCGCCGGTCTGGCTGTAGCCGCCCACCGTGCCGCCATCGTTCAGCGCGGTGGCCGCGCTCAGCGGGCCGCCGGCCGTGCCGAGGTCGGTGACGGCATAGGCATAGGCTGCGGCGCCGGCCGCTTGCGCGGCCAGCCCGAGCAGGGCGGCGATGATGCAGGTGCAGAGCGGGTGTTGCGAGGTTTGACGCATGACTCCTCCATGAGCGGCTGATCGTCCGGGCGCTGCTTGCGCGGCGCATGGATGACTATTTCAGGCTTGGGACGAGCGCGTATGACCTGCGTCAGAAGTTCGGGCAAGGCGGCGTTTTTTTGCCGAGGGCAGCAACAGCATCGCCGTCTACACGGCGACGCTGCCGCCGCGGCGGCGCGGTGCGGGATGGAGGTATGAAGGCGCACGCGCGAGCGGGGAGAAGGCGCGCAGGCTGCAGGATGGCAGCGGAAAAAGAAAAAGGACTTCCGGAGAAGTCCTTTGAAAAACACCGAGGTGTTTGGTAGGCCGTGCGGGATTCGAACCTGCGACCAACGGATTAAAAGTCCGCTGCTCTACCAGCTGAGCTAACGACCCAAAAAGCGTAAAAACTTATAAAACAAAAGCTCGCAGCCGGTGCATTAAAAAAGGACTTCCTCTCGGAAGTCCTTTGAATACAACATGCTGCGGTATTCGTGGTAGGCCGTGCGGGATTCGAACCTGCGACCAACGGATTAAAAGTCCGCTGCTCTACCAGCTGAGCTAACGACCCGAAAGACGGCCATTATAGGGAGCCGACCATGGGCTGTCAAATCGTTGGGCTGAATTGACAGCAGGCCGGTCCATACGATGCGCCGGCTATTTCAAAGCGACCAAACGCTGCCTTGCCGTCTGCGCCGCATTCGAGTCCGGATACTGCGCAATCAGCGCTTCCAGCGCCTTCTTGGCCGCGGCCTTGTCCTTCAGCTCGGTATAGCAGCTGGCGATGTTGAGCATCGCGTCGGGGGCCTTCGGATTGTCCGCATAACGGGTCACGACGACCTGCTGCGCCGCGATCGCGCCGCGGTAATCGCGGTCCGCATACAGCGCATTGCCCAGCCAGTACTGCGCCGACGCCGCATAGCCCGACTGCGGGTAGGTGCGCAGGAAGGTGGAGAAGGACTGGGCGGCGCCCTTGTAGTCGCCGCCCTTGAACTGCGCGAGCGCCGCGTCATACGACTGCTGCTCGGACTGCTGCACGTCGACCTCGCGGCCATCGACCGTCATGCGCTGCGGCTCCACCTTGCGCAGGCGGCCGTCGAGGTCGGCGTAGAAGTCCTTCTGCCGCCGCTGCTCGTTGGCCAGCTCATTGGTCAGCACCTCGATCTGCCCGCGCAGCCGCGCGATCTCGCCGCGCAGCTGCTCGTTCTGGCTGGCCAGATCCAGGCTGGTGGTCTTGTCGGCCTTGCCGTCGACGCGGGCATTGACCGCGTCGATGCGGGCGCGGATGTCGAGTATCGCGCGGCGCGCTTCATCATCGTCAAACAAGCCGGCCTGCGCCTGCAGCGGCGCGGCTAGCGCCACTGCCGCAAGCGCTGCGGCCAGCGCGGATCTGGTCAAGGTGCGCATGGCGATCAGTAAGCGATGTCTGCGCGGCGGTTTTCAGCCCATGCCGATTCGTCGCTGCCCAGCGCCTTCGGCTTTTCCTTGCCGAACGAGACCGCCTCCATCTGGCTTTCCTGCACGCCCAGCAGCGCCATTGCGCGGCGCACGGCTTCGGCGCGCTTCTGGCCCAGCGCCAGGTTGTATTCGCGGCCACCGCGCTCGTCGGTGTTGCCCTGGATGACGATCTGGCGGGACTTGTTGGCGTTGAGGTAGCGGGCATGGGCTTCCAGCACCGGCTTGAATTCGTCCTTGACGGTGTAGCTGTCGAGGTCGAAATAGATGCTGCGCTTGGCCAGCACGCCTTGCGGGTCATTCAGCGGGTCCATGCCGGAACGGGTGGCGTTGACGGTGCCGACGCTGCGCGGGTCGGCAGCCTGGCCGGTGGTGCCGCTGCCGGAGCGGTCTTCGACGCCGGCCTTGTCGTCGAGCTTGACTGGCGACGAGCAGGCGGTGACCAGCAGCGCGCCGGTCAGCATGATTGCAAGGGTTTGTGGAATACGCATGGGTAATTCTCCTGTTTGGGTGATCGGATTATTTCATGAAGGGACCCCAGTTGGGCTCCCGGATGTCGCCTGCCTGGGTTGTAACGCGTTGCTTGATACGGCCATCGACCGAGACCACTGCCAGTGTGCCGCGGCGTCCGCCCGACTCGGTCGCGTACATGATGTACTTGCCGTTCGGCGAGAAGCTGGGCGATTCGTCCTTTGTGGTGTCCGACAGACGAAGTTCCTGATTATTGGTAAGGTCCAGCACATAAAGCTGGAAGCGGCCGTCGCGGCGCGAGATGTACGCAAGCGACTTGCCGTCCGGCGAGATGCGCGGGCTGATGTTGTAGGTGCCGTTGAAAGTGACGCGCTGGGCATTGCCGCCGCTGGCGGGCATCCGGTAGATCTGCGGGCCGCCGCTGCGGTCGCTCGTGAAATAGATCGACTGGCCGTCGGCGGAGAACTGCGGCTCGGTGTCGATGCCGTCGGTATTGGTCAGGCGCTGCAGGTTGCTGCCGTCGGCATTGACGGTGTAGACCTGGGTCAGACCGTTGCGGGCCAGCGCAATGGCGATCTTGCTGCCGTCGGGCGACCAGGAAGGCGCCGAGTTGCTGCCCTTGAAGTTGGCGACCACGGTGCGCTGGCGGGTCACCAGGTTCTGCACATAGACCACCGGCTTCTTGTTCTCGAACGATACGTAGGCGACGCGGGTGCCGTCCGGCGACCAGGCCGGCGAGATGATGGGCTCGTTGGAGCGCAGCGCGACGTTCACGCCTTCGCCGTCGGCATCGGCCACTTCCAGCCGGTACTCGCTGCCCACCTTGGTCACGTAGGCGACGCGGGTGGCGAACGCGCCGCGCGCGCCGACCAGCTTTTCATAGATGTCGTCGGCGATCTTGTGGCCGGTCACGCGGGTAAACTGCGGCGCCGCGGCCAGCGCCAGCGCGGAGAGCTGGCTGGCCTTGACCGTGTCGAGCAGGCGGTAGCGCACGTCGAAGCGGCCGTCGGCCAGGCGCTGCACGCTGCCCACCACCAGCGCCTCGGCGCCGCGCGACTTCCATTCGCCGTAGTTGACCTGCGCGGCGTCCGAGATCACGCCGGCGTCCATCACCTTGAACATGCCGCTGCGTTCGAGGTCGGCGCGGATGATGCTGCTGACCTGCTGCGGCGCAATCGACTCATCGGCGAAACCGGCCACGGCGATCGGGATCTGCTGCGCGCCGACGCCGGCGATCTCGACCCGCAGCTGCGCATGCGAGACGGGCGCGGTCAGCAGGGTCGATACGGTGAGGGTGGCCACGGCGACCGCGCGTGCGAGTAATCTTTTTGTCATGGCTTACTGGTCCTTCGGTTTGTGGGATACGGTGAAGCCGGACGGCGCGCGTCCGGAATTATCGGGCGGGAAGGGCTGCGACTTCTCGATCGCGCGCTTCACCGCTTCGTCGAAGCCGGGAACGCCGGAACCCTTGAGCTTGCGGATGCCGCGCACCGAGCCGTCGGGCAGCAGGTCGACCGCATATTCCACCGCCGGGTTGTTGGCCAGCTCATCCGGCACGTTGAACACGGTGTTGGAGCGGATCTTGCCGCCGACCTTGGCCGCGTAGCCCGCATCGGCCCGCGACGGCCCCTGCGAGCGGGCCGCCTGGCCGTTGCCGCCGGAGCCAGTGGCCTGCGCGGTCATGCGCGACAGGTCCTCGAGTCGGCGCTGCTCCGCCGCCTCGGCTTCCGCCTTGGCCTGGGCCTGGGCGCGTTTCTTGTCGGCTTCGGCCTTGGCCAGTTCCTTCTTGCGGGCCTCGGCCTGCTCGCGTTTCTTCTCTTCCTCGGCTTCGCGTTTCTGCGCCGCCTGCTGTTCCAGCTTGCGCTCGCGCTCGGCTTCCTGCCGGCGTTCCTTGTCAGCCTCGGCCTTGGCCAGTTCCTTCTTGCGCGCCTCGGCCTGTTCCTGCTTCTGCTGCGCCAGCTTCTTCTGCTGCTGGCGCTCCTCGCGTTCCTCGCGTTCTTCTTCCTCGCGCTCGCGCCGCTCCTTCTCTTCCTTCAGGCGGCGCTTCTTTTCCTGCTCCAGCGCGATGTCGGGATTGGGCACCGGCTTATCGACCGGGCGCTCCACCGGCGGCGGCGCCGGCTGCGGCTTCGGCGCTTCGACCACGCGCTGCGGCGGAGGCTGCTGCGGCGGCGGCTGCACGGCTTCCGGCTCCGGTTGCGGCTTGGGCGCGGCCTGCTGCGCCTGCGGGCTCCAGATCTCGGCTTCCACCGCTACCGGCGTCTCGTTCTGCCAGCGCACGCCTATCCACAGCAGCGCCACGAGCGCCAGGTGCACCAGCACGGCCAGCGTGAACGAACGCCAGCCGCCGGGCTCCTTGGGTATGGTGTACGGTGTCGCGTCTTTCATGGATTGTTTAACGGGTAGCCAGGCCGACGCGCGCGAAGCCTATCTTCTTGGCCTCGGACACCATCTGTATCACTTCGTCGTATTTGATGTTCTTGTCGGCCGCGATCATGATCGCCAGCTCGCCATCCTGCGCATGCAGGTCGCGCAGCCGGCGCACCAGTTCGGCGCGGCTCGACACGGTCTGCTGCTTCGCCGCGTTCTTGCCGCCGGTGATGCCGATGGTGGCGGCTTCGTCCGGCTTCAGCGAGATCTGGATATAGGACGGCGGCGGCAGCGCCGACTTGCCGGCGGTGGGCAGGTTGATCACGCTCGGGTTGACCATCGGGGCGGCGGCCATGAAGATCACCAGCAGCACCAGCATCACGTCGATATACGGCACGACGTTGATCTCGGCCTTGAACTTGCGCGACCGTCCGCCGCGCATCGTGGAATTGGCCATCAGCGCGCCTGCCTCTGCAGAATGTTGGAAAACTCTTCGATGAAGGTCTCGAAGCGGATTGCCAGCCGGTCGATGTCATGCGAGTAGCGGTTGTAGGCCACCACTGCCGGGATCGCCGCGAACAGGCCGATGGCGGTGGCGATCAGCGCCTCGGCAATGCCGGGCGCAACCGTCGCCAGCGTCGCCTGTTGCACATTGCCCAGGCCGCGGAATGCATTCATGATGCCCCAGACCGTGCCGAACAAGCCGACATAGGGCGACACCGAACCGACCGAGGCCAGGAAGGCCAGGTGCGACTCCAGCGCATCCATTTCGCGCTGGTAGGCTGCGCGCATCGCGCGGCGGGCGCCTTCCAGCGGGCCGGCGCCCTGGGCGTCGCCGCGCGGCGTGCTGGCGCGGGCCTTCATGAATTCGCTCATGCCGGACTCGAAGATGCGTTCCAGCGCGCCGCTGTCGTTCTTGTGCTGCCGGCGCGACGACGTGGCGTCCTGGTACAGCGTGTCCAGGCTGCCGCCCGACCAGAACAGCCGTTCGAATTCCTCGGTCTGGGCGCGCGCGCTGCGGATCGCGAACATCTTGCGGAAAATATACGTCCAGCTCATGGCCGAGACGGCCAGCAACAGCGCCATGACCAGTTGCACCAGTATCGACGCATTGGTTATCAGGGATAGGAATGAAAGATCTGCAGTGGGGGTCATGGAGTAAGCTGGTTGGTCAGTACTTGTTCGGTTGATGTGAGCAGTGACGCATGCATCCGTGCAAAAAGGGATGCGACGCGGTTGTCAGGGCGGGATGCATGCGGCGCTGGTCTTGATCCGGTCGAGGACCCGGGACGGGATGGCGCCCGGCCGCAGGGTGTTGGTATCCACGCAAGCAACCTTGATCCGGCCGCTGCACAGCCGCTGCCGGCCAGTCGGCGTTATGCGCCATGCTTCCTGGGAAAATTGCACCGAGGCAGCGCCAAGGCGTTCGACTACGACGCTGATCTCGAGTTCATCGTCCAGCCGCGCCGGCGCATGGTAGTCCAGCGCGGTGCTTCGCACAACAAACATCATGCCCGACTCCTGCGCCAGCGCTTGCTGGCCCACCCCCGCCGCCCGCAGCCATTCGGTGCGGGCGCGCTCGAAGAACTTCAGGTAATTGGCATAGAAGACGATGCCACCGGTGTCGGTATCTTCGTAATAGACGCGGATCGTCCATGTGAACTCTGCTGCTGCGGGCATCGAGCGATCTTTCGAACTTTCCTCTACGAAACAAGCTTATGTTGCGGCGCACACATTTTACTACTGTGCGCGTTTCACGGTAAATGCGGAGAAACCCTGGCAGGTCGGCATCATCTCGATGACGTTGATGTTCACGTGCGGCGGCAGCGTGGCGATCCAGTAGGCGGCTTCGGCGATGTCGGCGGCGGTCAGCGGCGTCGTTCCCTCGTAGACCTTGGCGGCGGCGGCGTCGTCGCCGCGGAAACGGACATTGGAAAACTCGGTGCCGCCGCACAGGCCCGGCGCGATATTGGTCGCGCGCACGCCGGTTCCGACCAGGTCGGCGCGCAGGTTCAGCGTGAACTGGTCGACGAACGCCTTGGTCGCGCCGTACACGTTGCCGCCCGGGTAAGGGTAGGCGCCGGCGACCGAGCCGAGGTTGATCACCAGGCCGCTGCCGCGGGCCACCATCTGCGGCAGCACCTGCCGGGTCATGGTCACCAGGCCCTTGCAATTGGTGTCTATCATGGTCTCCCACTCGTCCAGCGACGCGTTGTGCGCGGGTTCCACGCCCAGCGCCAGGCCGGCGTTGTTGACCAGCACGTCGATGTCCTTCCACTCCGCCGGCAGCGCGGCCAGCGCCGCATTGATCGAGTCCTTGCTGGTGACGTCGAGTTCGACCGGCAGCAGCCCCGCGCCGAGCTCCGCGGCAAGCGCGTCGAGGCGTTCGCGGCGGCGTCCGGCGGCAATCACCTTGTGGCCATGCTGGACAAACTTGCGCGCCATTTCAGCGCCGAAGCCTGCGGTTGCGCCGGTAATCAGGACGATCATTGAATTCCTCGAATCAGTTTGTAAGTCGGACAGGCGCGCGGGAAAGGGCGCGTAAAAGTCCGAGATTGTAGCCCAAAGGACATTCGCCCGCAGGTGCGCCGCCGCACCAATCTTGCCCAAATCGGCTCCCGTAATCTACAATGCGCAAACCATTTCGTCTCACGTGACTGGCGAAACGCCGGGTTCCTCGCCCGGCAGAAGGTGGGCATCCACCGGGAAGCGTGAGATTTCAATAGCCGTGCGCCTGGGCAGCCAAGATGGTAAGCAGGTTGAGGCTGCCCGTCATTCCCCGCGTCTTTCGGCCGGCTCTCATCCAATTGCACCGTTGCTGTCCGTTATCCTCGATTGGAGTACTCCATGTTTGCCAAAGACCATACCATCGCCAAAGTCGACCCCGAACTCTGGTCCGCCATCCAGCTTGAGAACACCCGCCAGCAGGAACACATCGAACTGATCGCGTCGGAAAACTACACGTCGCCGGCCGTGATGGAAGCGCAGGGCAGCCAGCTGACCAACAAGTACGCGGAAGGCTATCCGGGCAAGCGCTACTACGGCGGCTGCGAATACGTGGACGTGGCCGAAACCCTGGCGATCAACCGGCTGAAGGAACTGTTCGGCGCCGAGGCGGCGAACGTGCAGCCGAATTCCGGCTCGCAGGCCAACCAGGGCGTGTTCTTCGCGATGCTCAAGCCGGGCGACACCATCATGGGCATGTCGCTGGCCGAAGGCGGCCACCTGACGCACGGCATGGCGCTCAACATGTCGGGCAAGTGGTTCAACGTCGTTTCCTACGGCCTCGACCAGAATGAAGAGATCGACTACGAGGCGATGGAGCGCCTGGCGCGCGAGCACAAGCCGAAGCTGATCATCGCCGGCGCCTCGGCCTACTCGCTGCGCATCGACTTCGAGCGCTTCGCCAGGGTCGCGAAGGAAATCGGCGCCTATTTCATGGTCGACATGGCGCATTATGCGGGCCTGATCGCCGCCGGCGTCTACCCGAACCCGGTGCCGCATGCCGACTTCGTCACGTCGACCACGCACAAGTCGCTGCGCGGCCCGCGCGGCGGCATCATCCTGATGAAGGCCGAGTTCGAGAAAGCGATCAATTCCGCGATCTTCCCCGGCATCCAGGGCGGCCCGCTGATGCACGTGATCGCCGGCAAGGCGGTGGCATTCAAGGAAGCGCAGGCGCCGGAGTTCAAGGCCTACCAGCAGCAGGTGGTAAAGAACGCGGCAGCGCTGGCCAACACGCTGATCGAGCGCGGCCTGCGCATCGTGTCCGGCCGCACCGAATCGCACGTGATGCTGGTCGACCTGCGCGCCAAGAAGATCACCGGCAAGGAAGCCGAAGCCATCCTCGGTTCGGCCCATATCACCTGCAACAAGAACGCGATCCCGAACGACCCGGAAAAGCCGTTCGTCACGTCCGGCATCCGCCTCGGCAGCCCGGCCATGACCACCCGCGGTTTCGGCGAGGCCGAAGCGGTCAAGGTCGGCCACCTGATCGCCGACGTGCTCGACAATCCGCATGACGCTGCGACCATCGACCGGGTCAAGGCCGAAGTGAAGAAGCTGACCGACGCTTTCCCGGTCTACGCTGCCTAAACAGCCGCATCGGGGGCCGCCCGCGGTTGCAGTTGCCGGCGGGCGGCCCTTATACTCGGTATCAATCCTACAACGCCTGTCGCTTCCGGTGCCCGCGCCATGAAATGTCCTTTCTGCCAGCACGAAGACACGCAAGTCCTCGACACCCGTGTGTCCGAGGAAGGCGACAGCATCCGCCGCCGGCGCCGCTGCAATTTTTGCGAAAAGCGATTCACGACCTATGAACGGGTCGAACTGGCGATGCCGGTCATCGTCAAGAAGAACGGCAGCCGCACCGATTTCGAACCGGCCAAGCTGCGCGCCAGCATGATGCTGGCCTTGCGCAAGCGTCCGGTGCCGGCCGACCAGGTCGACGCCGCGATCCAGCGGATCGAGGAAAAGCTGCTGTCCAGCGGCCAGCGCGAAGTGCCGTCCGGCCAGGTCGGCGAACTGGTAATGAGCGAATTGCAGCGTTTGGACAAAATTGCCTACATACGATTCGCTTCGGTGTACCGCAGCTTCAAGGACGTGGCCGAATTCCACCACGTGATCGCCGAAATCGACCACGAACGCAAGAAGTAGCCGGTAGCAGGGCATCAACGCTGTAAATCTCCAACGCAGCAAGCCATCAAGGCAGCGATCCTCAACGCTGCAAGTCTCAAAGGCAGCAAGTCTTCAACGCCACAAATCTTCAAGGCAGCAAGTCTCCAGGCAACAAGTCTTCAACGCCGCTCCAGAAATCGTCTTCTGTCGTATGCCTCGCTGCGCGTGCCCGCCGGGCCGCAGTCAACATCGTGTCGTTTTGCCTGACCCGTCCAGCGCCCCTGCGCCGGGACGGGATTGCCGGAGTGTCTGGCCATGCTCAACCTCGGACGCCTGTCCCTGCGCGGTTTTACGCTGATCGAAGTCATGCTGGCGCTCTGCCTGCTGTCGATGGCCGCCATCAGCCTCGCCGGCCTGCAATGGCGCTCGCTTCATGCGGCCCACCAGTCGTCGCTGCATCGGGCCGCGATGCAGCTTGCCGCCGACATCGCCGATGAAGTGCGCGCCGGCGCGGTCCCGGACGCGGCGGCGCAGGCGGCCTGGATGGGCCGTGCCGCCGCCATGCTGCCCGGCGGCTGGGCGGTCGTATGCCGGGACCCGTCGCCCTGGAATGACGCCGCCGGCGCGTTTCGCTGGGCCTGCGAAGGCGCCGCCGGGCCGCTGCTGGTGAAAGTGGCATGGCGGCAGGGAGGCGGCGCGCCGGCAGCGCCGCTGCTGGTGGCCCCGGTGGCCCCGGCAATGCCATGACCCGGCGCAGCCCGACCGGGATGGCGCTGCCGGAACTGATGGTCGCACTGGCCGTCGGGGCGATGCTGGTGCTGGCCGCGAGCGCGCTTGTGATGCAGGCCCGGAACAGCTACCTGCTGACCGGCGACCTGGCGCGCATCGAGGAAAACGGTCGCTTCGCGGTCGCCATCCTGGGCCAGGCGGTACGCCAGGCCGGTTACCGGGACTGGGGCGCGGCCGGCGCCGTCGAGGCGGACTGGCCTGCGGTCAGCGGACTGGATGCGCGGTCCCTGCGCGATAGGTCGGATGGCATCGGCGGGCCATACGGCGCGGCGGTCAACGGCAGCGACGTGCTGGCGCTGCGCTTCGACGGCAACCGCGCCGGCTCAGGCGATACGGCGATGAGGAACTGCGCCGGCGCCAGCGTGGCCGCGGACGCGCCGGGGGCGGGCTGGAGCATCTTCTACATCGCCAACGACAGCCTGGGCGAACCCGAACTGCGCTGCAAATACCGGACGGCCAGCGGCTGGAACTCCGATGCGCTGGTGCGCGGCGTCGACGGTTTCCAGGTGCTGTACGGGTTGGCCGACGCTGCAGACGGCGCTGCGCCGCTACGCTATGCCAGCGCCAGCGTCGTCGCGCAGGAAGCTACCGGCTGGCAGCGGGTCGTGTCGCTCAAGGTGGCGTTGCTGCTGCGCGGAAACCAGCCCGGGCCGGCCCGTTCGCGGCGCTACGACCTGTTCGGCGCCGACTATGCCGGCTATGCCGATCGGTTCGACCCGGCGGACAGCGGCGTGCGGGTCGAGGAAGCCCGGTTGCCGCCGGCAAGCCGGGGCCTGCAGCGCCGCATCCATGCCGCCACCATCTTCCTGCGCAACCGGGGCGAGGCCGGCGCATGAGGCGCTGCGGCGGCACGGCCCTGTTCATGTGCCTGCTGATGACTGCGGTGGTCGCGCTGCTGGGCATGTCCGGCGCGCTGGTCGCGCTGCAGGACGAGCGCGCCGGCCGCAACGACCGCGACCGCACGCTGGCGTTCCAGGCGGCGGAAGCCGCGCTGCTGGATGCGCAGCTCGACATCGAGCAGCCGCCCGACACCGTGCGCGGGGCGCTGTTCGGCATTGCCACGCCGCGTTTTCCGGCCGAATGCGGCAGCGGCGACGTGCTGCTCGGGCTGTGCGACGGCGCGGCGGACGCTGCCTGGCAGCGGACCGACTTCAGCGACGCAACCGCGGCCGGCGCGCGCACCGTCGCCTATGGCCAGTTCACCGGCCAGCGCATGCAGGCGGGCATCGGCGCACTGCAGCAGCGCCTGCCGCGCTACCTGATCGAAGCCCACGCCGACCGGCGCGCGGGCGCGGCGGCGGACCTGTCGGCCGGCCCGCGCCTCTATCGCATCAGCGCGATGGGTTTCGGCGCGCAGGACGGCACCCGGGTGCTGCTGCAGGCCTGGTATCGACGCACGGGGGCAAACTAGCATGCGGCGCCGGCTGCCTGCGATGCCTGCGATGCCTGCGGTGTTGCATACGCTGCGTGCGGCGCTGCCGGCGACACTGTTCGCGGCGCTGCTCGCGGCCGCGCACGGTGCGGCCACGATGCCGTCGCTGAAGCTCGCCGATGCGGCCGAGCTCGCCCGCTTCGGCGCCTGCACGGCGGTGGTCACCGACCCGGGCGGCGGCATGCTGTACCAGGCCACCGCGGCCGCGTCGGGGCTGGACGGCGAACTTGCCGCCTATCCGCTGCTGCGCGATGCGGCGGGCCGGCCGGTGATTGTCGCTCGGCCCGCGTGGAGCGCGGCGGCGCTGCTGGACGCCCGCGACCCGGACACGCGCCAGCTGTACACCGGCCAGCCGGATGGCATCGCGTTGCGCACGGTCGCACTCCAATGGCAGGAACTCGACGCCGCGCAGCGCCTCTTGCTGTCGAATGGCGGCGACGATACGCCGGGGCCGCAACGGCTGGCTTACCTGCGCGGCGATCGCACGCGGGAAACAGGCCGGCCCGGCGGCAGGCTGCGCCAGCGCCGCAGCCTGCTGGGCGCCACGGTGACCGGCGCGCCGCTGTTCGTCGCTCCGGCGGTCGCAGTGGGCGCAGCGGCCACGTCGGCCACGTCGGCCGCATCCGGCGACGCCGGCCGCCGCGCCGCTTTTGCCGATGCGGCGAGCCGGCGGCCGGCGGCGGTCTACCTGCAAGCCAACGACGGCATGCTGCATGCGTTCGACGCAGCCAGCGGCGCCGAATTGTTCGCCTACCTGCCGCAGGCGCTGCAGCCGTACTGGCCGCGGCTGCCCACCGCCGCGCATGCCGCCGGCCCCTATGCCGACGGCGGCATCGCGGCGGGCGATGCGCTGGTCGGCGGCGTCCGGAAGACCGTGCTGGCGGGCGCGCTGGGCAGCGCGGCGCAGGGATTGTTCGTGCTGGACATCAGCGACCCGTCGCGGTTCGGGCAGGGCGCGGGCGTCCTGTTCGAGTTCACCGACCGGGACGACCCGGATATCGGCAATGTCTTCAACGCCCCGGCCATTGCCCGCTTTCGCACCGGTACGGACACCTATGGTGACTTCGTGGTCGTGGCCTCGGGCTACAACACCAGCCGGGCCGATGGCGAGGGGCGCTTCAATCCGGCGGGCCCCGGCGCGCTGTTCCTGCTGTCGCTGGACCGTGCAGCATCCAGCCCGTGGCAGCTGAACGGCAACTATTTCAAATTCCTGCTGCCGGCGGCAAGCCATGCAAAGGCGAACGGGCTGTCGCAGCCGGCGCTGGTGCCCGGCGCCGACGGCGTCGTGCAATCCGCCTTTGCCGGCGACCTGCAGGGCCAGGTCTGGCCACTCGATTTCGGGTCGGACCCTCCGCGGACCGTGCAGGCCGCGACGCCGCTGTTTGCCGCACGTGACGCCGGCGGCAAACGGCAGCCGATCACCGCGCCGTTGCGGGCCGTGCATGCGGAACAGGGCTTGCTGCTGCTGTTCGGCACCGGACGGCTGCTGGAGGCGGCCGATGCCGCTGACCAATCCGTCCAGTCGTTTTATGCGGTGTCCGATCAGCTGGCGGTTCCGCTGCCGGCCGGCCGCGCAAGGCTCGCCGGCCGGAAACTGCTTGCCGGCGGCGACGGCCTGGTGCGGCTGGAAGGCGGCGCCTTGCCGGCGCAGGGCTGGCTGCTCGATTTCCCGGCCGCCGGCGAGCGCATCGTCGCCAGCCCGACGCTGGCCGACGGCAAGCTTTACTTCGCCACGATGCGCCCCGGCGAAAGCGCATGCGCGGCCCCTGGCGGCCTGTATCAGCTCGACGCGCTGACGGGCCGCCCGCCGGCGTCCGTGCTGGCGCCGTGGCTGGGGCTGGCGGCGCCGGCCGGCCGCACGCTGGCGCTGACGCCGGAGCGCAGGCCCGGCCCGGCCGGCGGCGCGCCTGCGCCAGGTGCGCCGGCTAGCGATTCGGTGCTTGGCGCCGGGGCTGGCAAGCCAGTTCCGTCCATCGCCGGAAAGCGCCGTGCCGGCCGGCTGGGCTGGCGTGAAGTCATCGAATGGGAGGCAAGCCACAATGCGGACCCGCAGCAATAAGGCCCTGGAGGAGGGCGGCCATACGCTTATTGAACTGCTGGCCGTGCTTGGCATCCTGGCGGTGCTGGCCGCGGCGGCCATGCACGGCTGGCAGGCGTTGGTGCGCCGGCAGCAGCGCGCGGAAGGCAAGGCGGCGCTGCTGCAGATGATGCAGCAGCAGGAACGCCATTTCTCCCTGCATGGCCGCTACCAGGCGTTCGATGCGATCGCGCCGGCGCCGTTCAAGTGGCATTCGGGACCGACGCCGGCCGACAGTGCTTACGCCATCAGCGCCGTCGGCTGCGCCGGCATGTCGCTGGCAAGCTGCGTGACGGCGGTTGCGCATCCGGGCGGCGCCGGCGTGCGGCCCGGCGAGGGCGACCCGGCCTGCGGGGTGCTTCGGCTGGACAGCCGCGGCGTGCGGCAGGCCGACGGCGGCGCCGCGTGCTGGTGAAACCTTCGCGCGGCGGCCATACGCTGGTCGAAATGCTGTCGGTGCTGGCCATCGCCGCCATCCTTGCCGGCCTGGCCATGCCGTCCCTGCAACGTATGCTGCAGCAGCATCGGCTCAACGCGACGGTAAACGAGTTCCTCGCCGCCGTGACGCTGGCCCGCTCCGAAGCCGTGCGCCGCGGCGCGCAGGTGATGCTGCTGCCGGCCGGCGACGGCTGGGGCAGCGGCTGGGTCGTCGCGGTCGACCGCAATGCCAACAGGCGCTACGACGCCGGCGACGAACTGCTGTACAGCCACGGGCCGGCGGCCGCCGGCGTCGCCATCGACGGCAGCTTCACCGACGACAGCCAGCCCTACATGGCCTATGGCGCGGGCGGGCTGGGCCGCAGCAGGACGGGCGCCGCGCAGGCGGGGTCCTGGCAGTTCAGCTGCGGCGGCCAGCGGCGCAGCATCATCGTCAACCTGCTTGGCCGCCCGCGCAGCTGCAACCCGGATACCGGCAGGCCGCCTTGCTAGAATGGCTTTTTTTCTGGGCATTCGAATCCGTGGATATTCAAGACGATCTGCAAGCCATGCAGCTGGCGCTGGACTGGGCAGCGAAAGGCATGTTCATCACCGCACCGAACCCGCGGGTCGGCTGCGTGATCGTGCGCGACGGCCGCGTGATCGGCGCCGGCCACACGCTGGCGGCCGGCCAGGCGCATGCGGAAGTCCAGGCGCTGCGCGACGCCGCCGCCCGCGGCAACCCGGTGCGCGGCGCCACCGCTTATGTGACGCTGGAGCCATGCAGTCACCACGGGCGCACGCCGCCCTGCGCCGACGCGCTGGTCGAGGCCGGGCTGGCGCGGGTGGTGGCGGCGATGGAAGACCCGAATCCGCTGGTGGCCGGGCAGGGCATGGCCAGGCTGCGCGCCGCCGGCATCGTCGCGGAAAGCGGCCTGATGGCAGCCGAGGCACGGGAAATGAACATCGGGTTTTTCAGCCGGATGGAACGCGGTCTCCCGTGGGTGCGGATGAAGGCCGCGGCCAGCCTCGACGGCCATACCGCGCTCCACAACGGCCGCAGCCAGTGGATCACCTCGCAGCCGGCGCGGGACGACGGCCACTGGTGGCGGGCGCGGGCCTGCGCGATCCTGACCGGCATCGGCACGGTGCTGGAGGACGATCCGCAGATGACGGTGCGGGCGGTCGACACGCCGCGCCAGCCGCAGCGCATCGTGATCGACAGCCGGCTGCAGATCAGCCCCGACGCCCGCATCCTGCAGGGCGGCGGCACGCTGGTCGTGGCGGCGCAGGCGGATGCGGCCAGGGAAGCGCTGCTGCGCGAGCGGGGCGCCGAGGTGCTGATGCTGCCGAATGCCAGCGGCAAGGTCGACCTGCCGGCGCTGCTGCGCGAACTGGGGCGGCGCCAGGTCAACGAACTGCACGTGGAAGCCGGCTTCAAGCTCAACGGCTCGCTGCTGCGCGAAGGCTGCGTCGATGAACTGTTGCTGTATCTCGCGCCGACGCTGCTGGGCGACGCGCAGGGCCTGTTCGATTTGCCCAGGCTGGACGACCTGGCGGGTCAGCGCAGGCTGGCCTTCCACCAGGTCAAGCAGATCGGCCCGGATTTGCGTATCCTTGCCCGCTTCCCCGGGGCGCCTGCCTCTCTTTCCTAATTCAATCCCTTACCCTACTTATTCGCATGTTTACTGGAATCGTCGCTGCGGTCGGCAGCATACAAACCCTGACGCCGCTGGGCGGCAACGCGGACGCTGGCGTGCGCCTGGCGATCGACGCCGGCGGCCTGCCGCTGGCCGATGTCGCGCTCGGCGACTCGATCGCCATCAACGGCGCCTGCATGACCGTGGTCGCCAAGTCCGGCACCCGCTTCGAAGTCGACGTGTCCCGCGAAAGCCTGAACCGCACCGCCGGCCTCGACGCACCCGGCGAAGTCAACCTGGAAAAGGCATTGACGCTGGCCGACCGCCTCGGCGGCCACCTGGTGTCGGGCCATGTCGACGGCCTGGGCACGGTGCGCCGCTTCGAGCCGGTCGGCGAGTCATGGGAACTGGTGGTGGAAGCGCCGCGCGAACTCGGCAAGTACCTGGCGTACAAGGGTTCGATCGTCGTCAACGGCGTTTCGCTGACGGTGAACCGGGTCGAGGACACAGCCGAGGGCTGCGAATTTTCGATCAACCTGATCCCCCACACGATACAGGTCACCACGCTGAAGCATTTGAAGGCCGGCAGCCGGGTGAACCTGGAGATCGACCTGATTGCGCGTTATGTCGAGCGGATGCTGAGCGCAGGCAAGCTGGCGGGCCCGGGCCACGCCGGCATCGGATGACGGCCCAGCCATCGCGCCTTAAATCGACTGCAGCAGCAGGTTCACCTGCGCCAGGTCTTCCTCGCGCAGCACACCGGCGGCCGCCTTCAGCCGCAAGCCATTGACCAGCGTGTCGTAGCGGGCGCGCGCCAGGTCGCGCCGGGTCACGTAGAGCTGCTGCTGCGCATTGAGCACGTCGATGTTGATGCGCACGCCGACCTGGTAGCCGAGGCGGTTCGATTCCAGCGCCGACTGGCTGGAGATCTCGGCTGCCTGCAGCGCCCGCACCTGGGCCAGGCCGCTGTTGATGCCCATGAAGGCCTGGCGCGCGCCCTGCGCCGCGGTGCGGCGGGCGTTTTCGAGGTCGGCGCGGGAACGCTGTTCCAGCGCGATTGCTTCCCGCACCCGGCTGGTCACCGCGAAGCCGGAAAACAGCGGGATGTTCCATTGCACGCCGATGCTGTTATTGGTGCCGACGTTGCTGGGGGTCTGCGACGCGGCGAGCGTGCCGTTCTGGTCGCTGTGGCTGCGGCTGGCCACCAGGTCCAGCGTCGGATAATGGCCGGCGCGGTTGCGGCTGATCTCGCGGCGCGCCACTTCCAGCGACAGTTGCTGGGCCAGCACGCCGAAATTGCGGGTTTCCGCGCTGTCTATCCACGGTTCCATGCGCTCCGGTTCCGGCTTGGGCAGCAGCAGGCCGGGCTTCAGCGTGGCCAGGTCGCCGGCCGGGCGGCCGATGATCTGCTGGAGCGCGCTGCGGCGGATTTCCAGGTCGTTCTGCGCGGCGAATTCCTGGGCCTCGGCCAGGTCGTAGCGCGCCTGCGCTTCCTGGCTGTCGGTGATAGTGGCGGTGCCGACTTCGAAATTGCGCTTGGCCGACGCCAGTTGTTCGGTAATCGCGACCTTCTGCGCCTGCACCGAGGCCAGCGCGTCCTGCGCGGTCAGCACGTCGAAATAAGCCTGCGCGACCCGGACGATCAGGTCCTGCTGGGCCTGGCCGAACTGCGCCTCGCTGACCGCGGTCAGCAGCTTGCCCTGCTGGTAGGTTTCCCAGTTGGCCCAGCGCACCAGCGGCTGCGCCAGCGACACCGTGTAGCTGTTGACCGTGGCGGCGCTGCTGCGGTTTACGCCCGCGCTGGGCACATCGATGCTCGAATCGGTGCGGACATAGCTGCCGTTGACGCCCAGGTTGGGCAGCAGGCCGGCCAGCCCCTGCGGCGCCCGTTCGGCGCCGGCTGACAGCGCGGCCCGCGCGCTGGCGAACACCGCATCATTCGCCAGCGCCTCCTTGTAGACCTGGAGCAGGTCGGCTGCCTGCGCATGGCAGGCGAAGAGGGTCGCGGCGAACAGCGAGGCAAGGCGGGTCAGGCGCATAAGGTCTCCGGGCATTTCGGTGTCAGTAAGTCGGCATCTTGTTGTCGACCTGCAGCGCCCATGCATGGACGCCGCCGGTCAGGTTCGTTACGTCGGCAAAGCCGTTCTGCTCCAGGAAATGGGCGACCTGCATGCTGCGCGCGCCATGATGGCATATGCAGACCACCGCCTGTTCCGGGTCCAGCTCGGCCAGCCGCGCCGGCACGGTGCGCATCGGCATCGGGCTGGCGCCGTCGATATGGCAGGTTTCATACTCCCACGGCTCGCGCACATCGAGCAGCACGGGCTGCGGCCGTGCATCGTCGGCCAGCCATTGCGCCAGTTCGGGCGCGCTCAGGTGTTGCATGGCTGTCCTCAGAAGGTGAAGTGGGACGGATGCACGGCCTGCCGCAGCGGCGTGACGCTGGTCTCGAACAGGGTGCGGGTGTTGTAGCCGGTCTCGGACGTGCGGGTAACCAGCTGCGCTTCCATTACCGGCCGCTCGCCGATCACGCACAGCAGCCGTCCGCCCACCTTCAACTGGCGCAGGAAGGCTTCCGGCAGCACCGGCAGCGAGCCCGAAATGATGATCACGTCGTAGGGCGCGGCGAACTGGCCGCCGCCTTCCCAGCCCGAGGCGCCGTTGCCCAGCGCCACGTCGACATTGTCGACGCCGTAGCTGGCCAGGTTGCGCTCGGCCATCGCCTTGAGTTCGGGGCTGATCTCGACCGTCGTCACGTGCAGCGCCCGGTGCGCGAGCAGCGCGGCCATGTAGCCGGAGCCGGCGCCGATTTCAAGCACCGTCTCGTGCTTGCGGGGCGCGGCTTCCTGCAGGATGCGCGCCTCGAACTTCGGCGGCAGCATGTTCTCGCCGCCGGGCAGCGGGATCTCAGTGTCGACGAAGGCCAGGCTGCGGTAGGCCTCGGGCACGAAGGCTTCGCGGCGGACGACCTGCAGCAGGTCGAGTATTTCAGTGTCCAGCACATCCCAGGTACGGATCTGCTGTTCGATCATGTTGAAACGGGCTTGCTCGATGTTCATGGGTGGCTGGTTTCAGGTAAGGAAGATTGACGCAATTTTATCAAAGGACATCGTCATGACCGGCCTGCGGTGCGGCTAGCGGCGCAGCGCCATGCCCGCCTTCGGCCGCCGGACGCCGCCGGCGGCGTACCCAGGCGGCAAAATCGTCGAGATAGGTATAGATGACAGGCACCACCACCAGCGTCAGGATCGACGAGGTGATGATGCCGCCGATGACGGCCTGGCCCATCGGCGCGCGCTGCTCGGAGCCTTCGGACATGCCGAACGCCAGCGGCACCATGCCGAACACCATTGCCAGCGTGGTCATCAGGATGGGGCGCAGCCGCACGTGCGCCGCTTCGAGCAGCGCCGCCGCGCGTTCGGCGCCCGCCGCCCGCGCCTGGTTGGCGAAGTCCACCAGCAGGATCGCGTTCTTGGTCACCAGGCCCATCAGCATGATGAAGCCGATGATGGAGAACATGTTGAGCGTCGAGCGGAAGGTCATCAGCGCCAGGAACACGCCGATCAGCGTCAGCGGCAGCGCCGACATGATGGCGACCGGCTGCAGGAAGCTCGCGAACTGCGACGCCAGGATCATGTAGATGAAGACGATGGCCAGCGCCAGCGCCGACAGCGCGTAGCCGAACGATTCCTTCATGTTCTTGGCCGCGCCGCTGATTTCGTAGCGGTAGCCGGGCGGGAAGCGCATTTCTTCCAGCACCTTCACGACCTCGGCATTGACCTGGCCGGACGAGCGGCCGACCGCGTTGCCGGTGATCTCGACCTCGCGGTTCAGGTTGCGCCGGTTGATCTGGTTGGCGCCGACCGACGGCGTGATGCTGGCGACCTGGCGCAGCGGCACCATGCGCGGCGAGCCGTCGGCATTGGTCTGGCTGCTGGTGAGCATCAGCCGCGACAGGTCGTCGATATTGCCGCGGTCGCCGGGCGCCAGGCGCACGGTGACATCGTAGTTTTCATCGTCGGGGCCGCGCCAGGTGCTGGCGGCTTCGCCGGCCAGCAGCGGCCGCAGCGCATTGCCGATCTGCGCCACGCCGACGCCGAGGTCGGCGCCGATGTCGCGCCGCGGCTGCACCGAGATGGTCGGCTTCTGCGCCTTCAGGCTGGTGTCGAGGTCGACCACGCCGGGAATGTTCCGCAGCCGCTGCTGCACGTCGTTCGACAGCTGCGCCAGCTCGTTGAGGTCGCTGCCCAGCAGGCTGAAGCGGATCTGCTTGTTGTCGCCGCCGACGTCGTCGAGGCCGCCGACCAGCGTGACCGTGATGCCGGCGATGCTGGCCAGCCGGTCGCGCAGCGCCGGCGTCAGCTGCGCCGCGCTGCGGCTGCGCTCGGCCCGCGGCGTCAGGCGCACGAAGGTCGTCGCGAAATTCTTGCCGGCCGAGGTACCGGTATTGATGGTGGTGTACAGGTCCTGCACCTCCGGGAATTCGCGCAGCACCGCCTCGACCTGGCGCGCCTTGGCCTCGGTCAGTTCCAGCGACGAGCCGACCGGCGTGTAGAAGGCCACGCCGGTTTCCGAATAGTCGGCCTGCGGCACGAATTCGCTGCCGATCAGGCCGGCCGCCGGCAGCGCCAGGCCGGCGCCGAACGAGGCGAGGGCAAGCACCAGCGTGGCGATGCGGTGCCGCAGCGACCACTTCAGCAGCACCTGGTAGCCGCGCGACAGCCATTGCACGAAATCCTCGAAGCGGCCGGTGACCCGGCCTATGGTGCGGTCGTACAGGTTCCGCTTGCCGGCGCGGCCGTGGGCGTCGGGGTCGGGCCAGACCGAGGACAGCATCGGGTCCAGCGTGAACGAGACGAACATCGAGATCAGCACCGCCGCCACCACGGTGATGCCGAACTGGTGGAAGAATCGGCCGATGATGCCGCCCATGAAGCCGACCGGCAGGAACACCGCGACGATGGAGAAGGTCGTCGCCAGCACCGCCAGGCCGATCTCGGCCGTGCCTTCGAGCGCCGCGTCGCGGTGGCTCTTGAAGCGGCCGTTCACCCGCATGCCTGCATGGCGCACGATGTTTTCCCGGACCACGATCGCGTCGTCGATCAGCAGGCCCACGCACAGCGACAGGGCCATCAGCGTGATCATGTTGATGGTGAAGCCGAACAGGTACATGAACAGGAAGGTGCCGATCAGCGCCACCGGCAGCGTGAGGCCGGTGATGACGGTGGAGCGCCACGAATTCAGGAACAGGAACACGATCAGGATGGTCAGCACCGCGCCCTCGATCAGCGTGCGCCGGACGTTCTGGACGCCGACCCGGATCTGGCGCGAGCCGTCCTTGATCACCTCGATCCGGATGCCCGGGTAGAGCGCGCGCATGGTCGGCTCGAGGTCGGCGATCGCCTGGCGCAGGCCGTCGGCTACCTCGATGGTGTTCTGTCCCTGCGCTTTCAGGATGTCGAGCGCCAGCGTGCGGCGGCCGTTGTAGAGCGCCAGCGTCTCCTGCTCCTGCTGGCTGTCGACCACGTTGGCCACCTGCGACAGCAGCACCGTCTGGCCGCCGCGGCGGGCGACGACGATGCGGCGGAAGTCGGCCGGGTCGAGCACGCGGCCCTGCACCTGGACGATCTTTTCATTGTCGATCGCACGGATCGCGCCGGTCGGCAGTTCCTGGTTTTCATTGCGCACGGCGGCGATCACCTGGTCCACGCCGACGCCCAGCGCTTCCATGTCATTCGGCCGCACGTAGATCTGGATCTCGCGCTTGACGCCGCCTACCAGCGTCACCGAGCCGACGCCGCGCACGTTCTCCAGCCGCTTGCGCACGACCTGGTCGGCCACCGTGGTTAGTTCCCGCAGGCTGCGCTGGCTACCGTTTTCGCCCGACACCGAGATCGAGAAAATAGGGCGGTCGGCCGGGTCGAAGCGGGTGATGCGCGGCTCCTTGACTTCCTTGCGGAACACCGCCTTCACCAGCGACACCTTCTCGCGCACGTCCTGCGCCGCCTGCGACGGGTCCACCGTCAGCAGGAAGCGGATGATGACGACCGAATTGCCCTCATACGAACGCGAGGTCAGGCTGTCGATGCCGTTGATGGTGTTGACCACTTCCTCGATCTTGCGCGTGACGTCGGATTCGACCGACTCCGGCGACGCGCCCGGGTACTCGGTCTGCACCACGACCACCGGGAAGGTGATGTCGGGAAACTGGTCGACCTGCAGCCGCTGGTAGGAAAACAGGCCGAGCACGACGAAGGCCACCATCATCATGGTGGCCAGGACCGGGTTGCCGATGCTGATGCGGGTAAACCACATGGCCGGCTCCTGTCAGCGCGCCGAAGCGTCGAGGGCGCTGGCGCCGGACGGCTGCAGCACCTTGACGGCGGCGCCGACCGGCAGGTTGCCGAGATTGCTGCGCACGATGCGCGCGCCGGGTTCGAGGCCGGCCGTGATCTCGACGAGGGTGGCGTCGCCGTCGCTGCCGGTGATGCCGGTTTGCACCTGGCGCCGGACCAGCTTGTCCTGCTCGATCGCATAGACATAGGCGCTGTCGCCGTTCCGCTGCAGCGACGACGGCGGCACGGCCAGCACGCCGGGCTTCTTCGCCAGCGTCAGCCGGGCTTCGCCGAACATGCCGGCGCGCAGCCGGTTCTGCGGATTATCCAGCTGCAGGTAGGTCATGATGGAACGCGAGCCGGCCTGGGTCGCCGGGTTGATCCGCACCACGGTGGCCGGCATCTGCTGCGGCAGGCCCTCGACCTTCACCGAGACTTCCTGGCCCGGCGAGATGCCGATGATCTCGCTGGTGGGCACCGCCACTTCCATTTCCATCCGCGCCAGGTCGACCACGTCGAGCAGCTTGTTGTCGGCGGAAACCTTCTCGCCCGGCTGCACGCTGCGGCTGGCCACGATGCCGGAAATCGGCGCGCGGATCACGGTGTCGCCGAGCGCCTTGCGGCTGACGTCCAGGCCGCCCTGGGCCGCGTTCACATTGGCCTGCGCAATGTCGTACTGGCTCGACGCGGTGTCATAGGCATTTTTCGAAATGAAGCCGCGGTCCAGCAGCGCCCGGTTGTTCTCACGCGCCTTGGCGGCAATGTCGAGCTGGCCGCGGGCCGCGACCAGCGCGCCTTCGGCCTGCGCGGCCCGCGCCCGGTAATCCGCCTCGTCCATCCGCACCAGCACCTGGCCGGCCTTCACGGCCTCGCCCTCGCGCACCAGCACCTCGCGCACCTCGCCGGCGACCCGGGCCTTCACCGCGGCCTGGTTGTAGGCGCGCAGCGAGCCGGACGCCGCCAGCGTCTGGCGCAGGTCGCGGGGCGTCACCGTCACCAGGTCGGATGGCAGGAATTCGAGCACGGGGACAGCGTTTGCGGCCTTGACCGACGCGGCGCTGGCGGCGCTGGCAGCCTGGCGAGACTTGACGACGGCGCGCGCGCCGACGGCGGCAAGCGCCAGCAGCAGGACTGCGATGATCCAGAACGAGCGGCGCTTCAGCATGGCTTTTCCGTAGGAATGGGTGGCGTGTCGGGAGCGACCAGGCCGTGCAGCATCATGTCGACGACGGTAGCCAGGTATTCTGTCACCGGAATCGGTTCAGCGCGGCATTGATCGAATGAATGCTTCCAGAGCGTCAGCATCAGCACCGGCGCAACGATCACCATGTGGGCGCGGGCGGCGTCGACCTGGCGGAATTCGCCGCGGGCCATGCCGCGTTCCAGCATCCGGATGGTCAGCGCATTGCTGCGGGAAATGATTTCGTCATGATAGAACTTCGCCACTTCCGGGAAATTGCCGGACTCGGCCATCATCAACTTGGTCAGCCCGGACAGCGGCGTATTGCCGATGCGCTGCCACCAGCCGAGGACGAAGTCGCGCATCAGGTCGGCGCTATGGCCTTCGTAGTTGTCGATGATCTGCTCGGCCTCGTCCAGCACCGGCAGCAGGTTGTCCCGCACCACCGCGCGGAACAGGTCTTCCTTGCTGGGGAAATACAGGTAGAGCGTGCCTTTGGACACGCCGGCCAGCGTTGCCACGTCGTCCAGCCGGGTCGCCGCATAGCCGCGTTCGACGAACACCGTCAGCGCTGCCGCCAGAAGTTCCTGTGGACGCGCGTCCTTGCGCCGCGTCCAGCGCGGCTTGGTCTGAAACGGACAATGCATTTTGGCAATTTAAATAACTTACTGGCGAGTCAGTAATGTAATTGCCGCGACTCAAGGGCGTCAAGATAATCCTTGGGCGATTATCGATTGTTTCCTTTGTGCATTCGATTATGGCTGCAGACTGCCGGATTTACGGTGTTTTGCACAGGTGGAAATTCTGCCCGGCGACCCGGATCGCACCGGCTTCGAACTCCTCGTTCTCGTAAAAATGCATCTCGCCATGGAATTCGAGGCTGGCCGGAAATAACGGGTGCGCTTCGAATTGCAGTTCGTCCCGCCCGGGTTCGACCAGCATCACCGTGCCGACCGCCGGATCGGTGCAGGAAAACCCGACCGTGATCTTTCCGTCGTTGTCTTCATCGCGGCGCAGCACGAATTCCGCCCGCAGCGAGGGCACCGGGTCCACCCGGCGTCCCTGCGCATCGATAAAAATCGGCTTCCTCCGCCCGTAAAGATAGGTCTCGCAAAGGAAATTCGCGATGCGTACGCCTGCGACATGCAGCACGACTTCCGGCAGCGTCCCTTTCGCGCCGGCGCCGACGAATGCCTTGAACGCATCGTAGGAAGCGCACCGGGTCTGGACGCCGTCGCCGTCGACCAGGAAATAATTTCCCTGCTTCACTATTTCAGCGTAATCATCGTTCCTGTGCGGCCAGGTTGCTGTCAGATGGATGTCAATATTGGTTTCGCGCAGGCTGTTCAGCGCATGGTCGTGCTGATCGTCCTGCAGGGTGGCTGTCCTCAGCGCGGCAACGCGGTCGACTTCCCGTGTCAATGCCGCCTGGAACCGTGTGCACCTTGCCAGCTGCCTTCCCTGCACCAGCGACGCCACGCCGGTGCTGATGCCGCCCTGGCTCTGGGCCTGCATGCCCCAGGCAGCCTTCAGATAGGCGCCAAAGCCATGGGCGATGCGCTGGTGGCTGGCATCGACCGACCGCGTCAGGGCATTGACGATGCCGTTCCAGATCAGCAGGTTGAACAGCGCATCCGCCACGATCTTGTCGCGCGCAGGCTGTTCCAGTTCGCGGAAGGCAGGCAGCCGGGCCAGCTCCGCATGAAATTCAGCAAGCAGTCCGACCGTCCGCGTCGGCAGTTTTTTCAGGGACAGGACGTTTGCGGAAAGGGCCTGCCAGAGAGCGCCGCAGAGATCGCCGAAAGGTTTCCAGTCGTGCCTGCCGTCCTCGCCCGCTCCCGGGTAAAGTGCGTCGACCGCCTCTTTCGACATTGGGGCCAGGTGCGCGTACATGGCCTGGCGCAGTTTTTCGACGGGCGCCCGCACCGATTCCTGAATCTCGGCGACCCAGGTGGTCGGAAATGCCGCCGTGTTTGCGACGGTCTGGTCCCGGAAGATGCTTCTGGCGAGATTGTCGGGCTTGAGGCCCTCGAGGTAGGCGCGCGGCGAGGGCGGTGCTTCGGGCCTGGTGGACAGGGGCTTGTAGGGGCTGAGGGGCTCAGCCTGCCTGGTCCTGGGCGATGCGGGCGAAATGCTGCCAATTTGCTTGGACGATGGCGAAAACAGCGCAATTTTCGTGCTGCCCGCTTGTTGCCGCATCTTGGGCGTGCTCCCGGTTTTCGCGTTTTTCGATGCGCCGGCGAATTTTTCCGCCGATCCCGGGGAGGTGAATGCCGTTTTGTCGGCGATGCGGGCGGCCGTGTTTGCCGAACGGCGCGTCTTGTTTTGTATGTCGGACATGATGTGCATTCACTAAGCGGTCACCCGAAGGCCGGATGGGTACCGCCGGGGCACACCCGGTTCCCGCCGATATTTGTCCGGTTTGCGTAAAATTCAGCCATGACCAATTTCCCATCCTGCCGCCCGGGCTGCGGCGCCTGCTGCATCGCGCCGTCGATCTCTTCCGCCATCCCCGGCATGGAAGGCGGCAAGCCCGCCGGCGTGCGCTGCAGCCAGCTGGACGACGACAATGCCTGCCGCATCTTCGGCAGCCCGGAGCGGCCGGCGGTATGCGCCAACCTGCAGCCGGCCGTCGACATGTGCGGCGCCAGCCGCAGCCATGCGCTCACCTGGCTGACCCGGCTTGAACGGGAGACCGCGTGAAGCAGCTCTGGGCGGTCCTGCCGGCGGCCCTGCTGCTGGCGTCCTGCGCCGCGCTGATCGGCCCGCGCGACGTCGAGGTGCCGCAGGCGCGGCTGCAGGAAAGCCTGGAGCACCGCTTTCCCTTCAACCAGCGCTATCTCGGGCTGCTCGACGTCAGCGCCGTCAACCCGCGGGTGGCGCTGCTGCCGGAACAGAACCGCATCAGCGCGGCGATGGACCTGTCGGTGCGGCCCGCGTTCGGCGCGGGAAGCGGCATGCGCGGCAGCCTGACGGTGTCGGGCGTGCCGCGGGTCGATGCGGCGCGCGGCGTGCTGCTGCTGGGCGAGCCGCGGGTGGACGACCTGAATATCGACGGGCTGGAGCGCGGCGTGGGTTCGCAGCTTGCCGGCGTCGCCAGCTTTCTCGCGCAAACCCTGATCGGCGAACTGCCGGTCTACCACTTCGCGCCCGAGACCCTGCGCTACGCCGGCGTCAGCTTTTCGCCGGTCAAAATCGTCACTCGGCCAGACAGGGTCGTGGTAACCTTTGCGCCGGTTAAATGAACCCGGCTGACTTTTAGGCTCCTAAGCAACCCGCCTGTATCATCACCGGCGGGTTTTTCATTAAGCCGCCAGCAGCGCGGCCCGCTTTCCACTCCAGATAAAAACACGCATGGATCTCGTACTACTTCTCAAGGCATTCATCATGGGCATCGTCGAAGGACTGACGGAGTTCCTGCCCATTTCCTCGACCGGCCACCTTATTCTCGCCGGCAGCCTGCTCGACTTCACCGGCGACAAGGTGAAGGTCTTCGAAATCGTGATCCAGGCCGGCGCGATGCTGGCGGTGATCTGGGAATACCGGGTGCGCATCGCGTCGGTGCTGACCGGACTGTTCACCGACCGGCGCGCGCAGCGCTTCGTGCTGAACCTGGTGGTGGGTTTCCTGCCGGCGGCGGCGCTCGGCTTCCTGTTCAACACGCGCATCAAGGCCGTGCTGTTCGCGCCGGTGCCGGTGGCGCTGGCCTTCATCGTCGGCGGCCTGGTCATCCTGTGGGTGGAACGTCGACAGCGCGCCGCGCCGGCGCGGGCGCGCATCGAGTCGGTGGACGACATGACCGTGATGGACGCGTTCAAGGTCGGCTGCGCGCAGGCGTTCGCGCTGGTGCCGGGCACCAGCCGTTCGGGCGCCACCATCATCGGCGGCATGCTGTTCGGCCTGTCGCGCAAGGCCGCCACCGAATTTTCCTTCTTCCTCGCCATTCCAACGCTGCTGGCGGCGACCGTGTACTCGCTCTACAAGGAACGGGCGCTGCTGTCGGCGGCCGACGTGCCGATGTTCACCGTCGGCACCGTCGCCGCCTTCGTCTCCGCCTTCCTGTGCGTGCGCTGGCTGCTGCGCTATATCAGCACCCATGACTTCACCGTGTTTGCCTGGTACCGGATCGTTTTCGGCCTGCTGGTGCTGGCCAGCGCCTGGGGCGGCTGGGTGGTCTGGGCCGACTGAGGCGACTGAGACAAGAAAGAGCTGGCCATGTCCGACCTACGCGAACGCGCGCTCCACCTGCTGCAGACGATCTTCGGCTATCCGGCCTTCCGCGGCCAGCAGGCCGAGATCGTCGACACGCTGGCCTCGGGTGGCGATGCGCTGGTGCTGATGCCCACCGGCGGCGGCAAGTCGCTGTGCTACCAGATTCCCTCGCTGCTGCGCGACGGCGTCGGCGTGGTGGTTTCGCCGCTGATCGCCTTGATGCAGGACCAGGTCGACGCGCTGGCCGAAGTCGGCGTGCGCGCGGCCTTCCTCAACTCGACCCAGAACTACGAACAGTCGTCGCGCATCGAGAAGCAGGTGCGCGACGGCGATCTCGACCTGCTGTACGTGGCGCCGGAACGCCTGCTCACGCCGCGCTGCATGGCGCTGCTGGAAGCGTCGAAGATCGCGCTGTTCGCAATCGACGAGGCGCACTGCGTGTCGCAGTGGGGGCATGACTTCCGGCCCGAGTACATCCGGCTGTCGGTCCTGCACGAGCGCTTTCCCGACGTGCCGCGCATCGCGCTGACCGCCACCGCCGACCAGCAGACCCGGGAAGAGATCGCGCGCCGCCTGCAGCTGGAAGGCGGACGGCAGTTCGTCTCCTCGTTCGACCGCCCCAACATCCGCTACCAGATCGTCGAGAAGGGCAACGGCCGCAAGCAGCTGCTCGACTTCATCGAGACCGAGCATCCGGGCGACGCCGGCGTGGTCTACTGCCTGTCGCGCAAGAAGGTGGAGGAGGTCGCCGATTTCCTGAACCAGAACGGCATCACCGCGCTGGCCTACCATGCCGGCATGCCGCAGGACACCCGCAGCGCCAACCAGTCGCGCTTCCTGCGGGAAGAGGGCATCGTGATGGTGGCGACGATCGCGTTCGGCATGGGCATCGACAAGCCGGACGTGCGCTTCGTCGGCCACCTCGACCTGCCCAAGAGCATCGAGGGCTATTACCAGGAAACCGGCCGCGCCGGCCGCGACGGCGCGCCGGCGAACGCGTGGATGGCATACGGTCTGCAGGACGTGGTGCAGCAGCGCCGGATGATCGACGAGTCCGAAGCCGACGAAGCCTACAAGCGCATCCAGGGCCAGAAGCTGGACGCGATGCTGGGCCTGTGCGAAACCATAGGCTGCCGCCGGGTGCGGCTGCTGAGCTATTTCGGCCAGGATTCCGGCCCCTGCGGCAACTGCGACACCTGCCTGCATCCGCCGGTGTCGTATGACGCGACCGTGCCGGTGCAGAAGCTGCTGTCGGCCATCTACCGTGTCGACCAGCGCTTCGGCGCCGGCCACGTGATGGACGTGCTGCGCGGGATCGATTCCGAGAAGGTCAAGCAGTGGAAGCATGACCAGCTGTCGACGTTCGGCATCGGCTCCGATATCGGCGAGCAGGAGTGGCGCGCCATCCTGCGCCAGGTGATTGCGCTGGGGCTGGTGGATGTCGACCATGATGCCTATAACGCGCTGAAGCTCACCGACGAGGCGCGTCCCGTGCTGAAGGGCGCGCGGCAGGTGCAGCTGCGGCGCTACGAGAAGCCGGCCCGGCCGAGCCGGCAGAAGCGCGCGGGCTCCGCGAAGCCGCGCGGGTACGTGGAAGCGGATCTGTCGCGTACCGAGCAGGAGATCTTCGAGAAGCTGCGCTGGTGGCGGGTGGAGACGGCGCGGGTGCATAACGTGCCGGCCTATATCATCTTCCATGATGCGACGATGCGGGAGATTGCCAAGGCGAAGCCGGATACGCTGGATGCGTTGCGGGGCGTGTCTGGGGTAGGGGAGAAGAAGTTGCAGACGTACGGGGAAGAGATTGTGGCGCTGGTGAGAGAGTTGTTGTAGGGGTGCCGGGCGCGGCGAGCGAGGCGGATTGCGATGGCAATGGTCATAGGTTGCTGTTGCCCGCGCAGCGACCGTTGCGGTTGCAGTTAGCGCCGCGCAGCGACAGTTGCAGTTGACGTTCCGCGCAGCGACAGTTGCAGTTGACGTTCCGCGCAGCGACAGTTGCAGTTGACGTTCCGTGCAGCGACAGTTGCAGTTGACGTTCCGCGCAGCGACAGTTGCAGTTGACGTTCCGCGCAGCGACAGTTGCAGTTGTTTGTGAACTGGCTGTTGCAGTAGCCGTTGCAGTAGCTGTTGCAGTAGCTGTTGCAGTAGCCGTTGCCGTTGTCGTTGCCGTTGTCGTTGCAGTGAATCCCCGTTAGATGGCGACGCGTCGCCAGTGCCTGAAACGGATAAAGAAGCGTCCGCTGTCTGAGCGAAGCGAGTTTCGGACGCTTCCCGTTTCAGGTGCTGGCGGCGCGTGCAGTCCGCGCAGCGGACCGCCATCGTAGGGGTCGCCTTTTTTGCCCCACTTTTTTGGCGAAGCAAAAAAGCGGGTCGGCTGCCGGGCCGAACACCCGGCTACTCCCCACGGCAGTGAAGCCTCAACGTTTCACCCGTCAGCAGACGCGGCATCGGCGCCTTGCGTATTGGCGCCGTGCGAACGTGCAGCCGTCGCAAACTGCAGAAGCGGCTTCGCGACGGTGCGCCGGCGGGCGGGTGAAGCGATACGTGTGTCCTGCCGGACGACCTAGCCGGGAGTCCGTCCCGGCGGCCGGGTCACTTCTTTTGCTTCGCCAAAAGAAGTAACCAAGAAAAGGCGACCCCGGAGATGCCGCCCCGCTGCGCGGGGTGCCCACGCCGCTGGCACCGAAATCGGGAAGCGTCCGAAACTCGCTTCGCTCAGACAGCGGACGCTTCTTTATCCGATTTCGGCACCAGCGACGTGGCGTCATCAACGGGGATTCACTGCAACAGCCACTGCCAGGGCAACGGCAACGGCCACTTCAAAGGCAACGGCCAGTTCACAAGCAACGGCAACGGTCGCTGCGCGGGGCTCATGCCCATCCCGCGTCATGGCGTACCGAACGAGATCGATGGTTCCTATTCGTCCGCGTGGCTCGCAGGTTCGTAGGTGTAATGCGCTTGCGCTTATTAAAACCTACGAAGTTTCATCGCACCTCGGGAACCGGCACCGGTATAGCCGCAACCGCAACGGTCGCTACGCGCAACGTTCGCTACGCGCAACGTCAACCGCAACGGATACTGCCCGGGCAGATGCAATCGCGCTGCGCAGAGGCGACGCGCTCAGCGCAGGACCAGCCGCAGCGGCGGCGTTGCGCCTTGCTCCGTATGACGGAGGTTCACTTCATCGACCGTGTCTTCCAGCGCCGCCAGCACCGCCGGCGCCTCGTGGCTAACAATGGAAGCATCATGCAATTCGATGTCGAGCACCTCGTCGGGGGACAGGGCGAAGCGGCTCATGCCGTCGTTGTCGCGGACGCCGGATAGACAGTCAATCAGCGCGCTGATGTTGCGGCCGTAGAAGTCGGGAAGACCGAAGGCCAGCGCGCATTCGCGGTGGAATGCCTGCATGTCGGTCAGCTTGCGGCCGTCGAGGATCACGTTGGCCATGGGTCAGCGGCCGGCGGGCGTGGAGGTTGGCTCGGTCACGAAGCCGAGCTTGGTCAGGCCGTTGGACTGGGCGGCGGCCATGACCTGGGCGATGACTTCGTAGCGGGTTGCCTTGTCGGCGCGCAGCTGCAGTTCGGGTTGCGGCTGCTTTTGCGCGGCGGCGGCCATGCGTGCCGGCAGGTCGGCCTGGCTTACCGGGGCGTCGTTCCAGAATATGGCGCCGGCCGGGTCGATGGACAGCGTCACGGTTTCCGGTTTCTCCGGGGCCGGCGCGGACTGCGCGGCGGGAAGGTCCAGCTTGACTGCGTGTGTGAACAGGGGTGCGGTGATGATGAAGATCACCAGCAGCACCAGCATCACGTCGACCATGGGCGTGACGTTGATGTCCGCCATGGGTGCGCCCTGCCGGTTATTGTCGAATCCGCCAAATGCCATGTTTAGCTCCTTGTTTGACTTATTTGCCGACGCGGCTGCCGGTGGTCAGGTAGGCATGCAGGTCGTGCGCGAAGGCATCGAGCTCGGCCAGCGTGACCCGGTTGACGCGGGTGAAGGCGTTGTAGGCGAGCACGGCGGGGATTGCCACCACCAGGCCCAGCGCGGTCATGATCAGCGCTTCGCCGACCGGGCCGGCGACCTTGTCGATCTGCACCGTGCCGGTCGACGATACCGCGATCAGCGCATGGTAGATGCCCCAGACCGTGCCGAACAGGCCGACGAAGGGCGCGGTCGAGCCGACCGAGGCCAGCAGCGTCAGGCCGTTCTCCAGCCGGGACGACACCCGGTTGATTTCCTGGCGCAGCGTGCGGGTGATCAGTTCGCTCGGGTCGACCGACGCATTCAGCGAGTTTTCCTGGGACTGCAGGTTGGCCGCGCCCAGGCTCTGCGCGGCCAGCGGCGTATAGACCCGCTCGCTGTCGGCCGCCTGCATCACCGCGATCGCGTCGGTCAGCGTCGGCGCCTTCCAGAAGCCTTCCAGCGCGCCTGCGCTGCGCCGTATCCGCCATGAGCTCCAGGCCTTGGCCAGGATGTAGTACCAGCTCATGACGGACATCAGCAGCAGCACATAGGCCACCGCGTGCGACACGGCGTCCCCTTGCGCCCAGTAATGGGCCAGTCCCATGCTTTGATTCGCGATTGTCGGATTCATGTTGTGCTTTGTCGGTCTAGTTGGAAAGTTTGAAAATGATGGGCACCAGGTACCACTCGGCGACCGGCTTGCCGTCGCTGGTGGCGGGGTTGAAGCGCCAGGTCTGCACCGCGCTGCGGGCCGCCTCGTCCAGCAGCGGAAAGCCGCTGGAGCTGCGGATCTGCACTTCGCCGGCCGTGCCGTCGGCCTGCACCATCACCCGCAACACCACCTTGCCTTCCTCGTTGTTGCGCAGCGAGCGCGCCGGCTGCACCGGCGGCCGGTTGCTGGCGGCATAGCTGGCGGAAATGGTGACGCCGGTGCGCACCGGCGCCGGTGGTGCCGGTGGTGCAGCCGGTGCTGCTGGTGCAGGTGGTGCAACTGGTGCAGGTGGTGCAACCGGCGCTGACGGCGCTTCCACGGGCGGCGGCGCCGATGCGACTGTCGTTTCCCTCGGCTGCACCGGCGCTGGCCGGGGAGCCGGCGCGACGGGCTTCGGCCTGGGCGCGGGCCGGGGTTTGGGCGGCGGCCGCGGCGCAGGCGGCGGCTCGGGGGCTGCGGCCGGCGCCGGTGCGGGCGTCGGCGCTGGCGTGATTTCAGCCACAGGCGCTGGCGCCGGCGGCGTCGGCGGCAGCAGCGCCACCGTGATCGGCACGGGCTCCGGGCGCTGGTGCACGTGCGTCGCCACCGCCGACAGCACCAGCATCAGGCCGCCGGCATGGATCAGCAGGGAAACGGCAACCGCTGGCAGCCAGGGTCGGACGGGCACGCGCATCGCGGGATCGGGACTATGCGCTTAACGCAAGCCGAGCACGTCCTGCATGTCGTACAGGCCGACGTCGCGGCCGGCCAGGAAGCGCGCGGCGCGCAGGCTGCCGTTCGCATAGGTGACCCGGCTCGACGACTTGTGGCTGATCTCGATGCGCTCGCCGATGCCGGCGAACAGCACCGTGTGGTCGCCGACGATGTCGCCGCCGCGGATGGTCGCGAAGCCGATCGACGACGGGTCGCGCTCGCCGGTCACGCCTTCGCGGGCGAAGACGCCGACTTCCTTCAGGTCGCGGCCGAGCGCGCGGGCCACGACTTCGCCCATCTGCAGCGCGGTGCCGGACGGCGCGTCGACCTTGTGCCGGTGATGCGCCTCGATGATCTCGATGTCATAGCCTTCCGCGAAACTCTTCGCGGCCAGCTCCAGCAGCTTCATCGTCACGTTGACGCCCACGCTCATGTTGGGCGCGAAGACGACCGCGGTGTGGCGGGCAGCGGCCGCAATGGCGGCCTTGCCGGCGTCGTCGAAGCCGGTGGTGCCGATGATGGCCTTGATGCCGTGTTCGGCGCAGTATTCCAGGTGCTTGAGCGTGCCCTCGGGGCGGGTGAAGTCGATCAGGAAATCGGCTTCACCGAGCGCTTCGTCGAGGCTGTCGGTGATCGGGACGCCGGCGTCCTCGCCGAGGAAAGCGGCGGCGTCGGCGCCGAGGCCGGGCGCGCCGGCAATGTCGAGCGCGCCGGCCAGCGAAGCGTCAGGCGCATTGCGGATGGCTTCAATCAGCATGCGGCCCATGCGGCCCGATGCGCCGGCAACGGCTATCTTCATTTGAGTCATGGCGTGGTGGTGGCGGGAGATTGCGGGTCGGCGGCGGAAGACGGGATCGGCTGCGGGCCGGGCGATTCGGTTTTCGACTTGCGCGGCGGCTGGCCGGAAATGCGCGACAGGTAATCGGCCTCGGTCGGCAGGTCGCCGCCCTCGATGCGGGCCAGCTTGTCGTCGACAAAGGTCAGGGTCACGCGGCTGGTGGTCATTTCGCCGTTGCCCTTGGCCATGCGGAACGGGTAGTCCCAGCGCGCGTTGTGGAACACGTCGGTCAGCAGCGGCGTGCCGAGGACGAAGCGCACCTGGTCCCGCGTCATCCCTTCCTTCAGCTGGGCGACCATCTCGCGCGAGATGAAGTTGCCCTGCTGGATATCCGGCCGGTATGGCCGCAGGAAACCGAGGAAAGGCCTGGCCTTGGTGACCTCCAGGTCGCCGTCGGCGTCCGCGCCCTGGGCCGTCTTCGCCGGGGCCGCCTTCGCTGGGGCCGCAGGCTCGCTGCGCCGCACGCTGGCCGGTTCGTCGATCAGGGGATTCTTCGATGCGCAGCCTGCGAGGCAGGCGGCGAACAGCACGCACAGCGCACCGGAGTGGAGCGCCGGCCTGGGGCCGGAGCGGGGGAACAGCATACGCATAGGCGGGATCTCAGTCGATTGAGCTAGTAGGTCAAACGCTATATGATAAAGCAGTTCATCTCCCTCCGACCGAATCCATGCCCAACAACCCCACCGACCTGAAGGCCAGCGGCCTCAAGGCCACCCTGCCTCGGCTCAAGATCCTCGAAATATTCCAGGGCAGCGCGGTGCGCCACCTGAGCGCCGAAGACGTCTACAAGATCCTGCTTGCGGAAAATATGGATGTCGGCCTGGCAACCGTCTACCGGGTGCTGACCCAGTTCGAGCAGGCCGGCCTGTTGAGCCGCAATCATTTCGAATCCGGCAAGGCCGTGTTCGAACTCAACGAGGGCTCGCACCACGACCACCTGGTCTGCCTCGACTGCAGCCGCGTCGAGGAATTCTACGATGAGGAAATCGAGCGCCGCCAGCAGGAGGTCGCGCAGGCCCGCGGCTTCGCCATTGCCGAGCATGCGCTGGCGCTGTATGCGCATTGCACGAAGAAGGATTGCCCGCACCGCGGGCGCTGAGCAGCGCGCCTCGCCCGCCGCCGGGGTTGCCGGCGCCGGCGGGCGCTAGACCGCCAGCTCCCGTATTGCCGCCGTCGCCCGCCCGTCCACGATCTCCAGCAAGCCTACCGTCACCGGCAACTTGAAGCGGCGCGGCCCGGCGCTGCCGGGGTTGACGCGCAGCACGCCGTCCTTTTCCAGCGCCAGCGGCCTGTGGCTGTGGCCGGCGACGACGACCTGCACCGGCGGCATCCTGCCTTTCAGCTCGTTGATGTCATGCAGCAGGTGGATGCGCACGCCGCCATACTCCAGCGTCTGGCTGTGGGGGATGGCCGCGGCCCAGCCGGCCATGTCATTGTTGCCACGCACCACATCCAGCGGCGCGATCGCCGCCAGCGCCTCCAGCACCGCCGCATTGCCGATGTCGCCGGCATGGATGATGCGGTCCATCCCGGCCAGCGCTTTCAGCGCCTGCGGGCGCAGCAGCCCGTGGGTGTCGGAAATGAGCCCGATGCGCATCGGCGCCGCCGCCATCAGTTGTGGCTCAGCGCGTTCGACAGCAGCTTGGCGGTGATGTCGACGATCGGTATCACCCGCTCGTAGGCCATGCGGGTCGGGCCGATCACGCCCAGCGTGCCGACCACCTTGCCGTTGACCTCGTAGGGCGCGGTGACGACGCTCATCTCGTCGACCGGCATCAGCTGCGAGTCGCCGCCGATGAAGATCTGCACGCCGGTGGCCTTGCTGGAGACGTCCAGCAGCTGCATCAGGCTGGTCTTCTGCTCGAACATGTCGAACAGCTTCCTCAGCGACGACATGTTGGACGACAGGTCGCTGACGGACAGCAGGTTGCGCTCGCCGGAGATGACGACCTCGTCATTGTTTTCCGTCATCGCGTCGCTGCCGGCTTCCACCGCCGCCTGCATCAGCCGCGTCATGTCGTCGCGCAACTGGCGCAGTTCGGCCTGCAGCCGGGTGCGCACGTCGTCGAAGCTCAGGCCGCCGTAATGCCGGTTGATGTAATTGGCCGCCTCCACCAGCTGCGAGCGGGTGTAGTCGACATCGGTCAGCAGCAGCCGGTTCTGGACGTCGCCACCGGGGCCGACGATCACCAGCAGGATGCGCTTTTCCGACAGGCGCAGGAATTCGACCTGCTGGAACACCGATTCGCGGCGCGGCGTCAGCACCACGCCGGCGAACTGCGACAGCGAGGAAAGGACCTGGGCGGCGCTGGAAATGATGCGCTGGGGCGAGCCGCTCTGGTGGCGCGGCTGCAGACGGAACTCGACCGCGTTCTCGTCGAGCGTCTGCACGGTCAGCAGGGTGTCGACGAACATCCGGTAGCCGCGCGGCGTCGGGACGCGGCCGGCCGAGGTGTGCGGGCTGGCAACCAGTCCCATTTCCTCCAGGTCGGCCATGATGTTGCGGATGGTGGCCGGCGACAGGTCGAGTCCGGAGATTTTGGAGAGCGCGCGTGAACCGACCGGCTGGCCGTCGGCGATATACCGTTCCACCAGGGCTTTAAGCAGCGTTTGTGCGCGATGATCGAGTTGCATGGCCGTAGTCTAATGTCGTCAAGCGTCAGGCGCTACCATTATGTGTCCGCCAAGCCATTCATCAAGGTCATGCAGCGAGCCGCAGACCGCATCCGGCTGCAAATGGCCCGGCATGCTGCGCAGCGGCAGGTCCGCGCGCCGCAGCCAGACGCCGCGCAGGCCCGCCTTTTGCGCGCCCTCGACGTCGAGCAGCGGGTCGTCGCCGACATAGACCGCTTCGGCCGGATCGACCCGCAGCGCGTCGCAGGCGGCGCGGAAGATGGCCGGGTCCGGCTTGGCGCTGCCGAACTGGTGGGCGGCGATCGATGCGCTGAAGTAATGCGACATGCCGATCGCGCCGAGGTCGGCGACGCCGTTGGAGACCGAGCCCAGCGCGACGCGCCGGCACAGCGAGGACAGCACCGGGTGGACGTCGGGGTAGGGCTTGACCTGGTTGCGGGCGGTGTTGAAGATGTCCATCGCCGTGTCCACCGACGCCGCGTTCTCGCCGCAGGCGACGAAGACTTCCGACAGCACCGCGTGCCGCAGCGCGGCCAGGTTGATCGCATAGCGCGGCTCGGCCTTCATCAGCGCCACCCGGCGCGCGCGCATTTCCTCGATGCTGTAGCTGGCCGCGACCGCCGGCGCATGTTCGCGCAGCCAGTCGAACAGCAGCCGCTCGGCGCGCATGATGACAGGCACGATGGGCCACAGCGTATCGTCGAGGTCGAACAGCACGGCTTTGATCGGGGGCATGTTTACAGGGTTCCAGTTGTTTTGACGATTTGCCGGCGCGCGAAACCGGCCGGACGGCAAATTATGGTCTAATCTGCCGCATGCCGCCGCCCACGTCCCCGACCACACAGATGACCTTCCAGAAAATCGCCATTATCGGCAAGCCCGGCGCCATCGGCATCGGCGAGTCGCTGAACCAGCTCGCCGCCTTCCTGCACGACGCCGGCATCGATGTGCTGTTCGAGGCCGAGACGGCGCGCAATATCGGCCACCGGGGCCTGCCCGGCCTTACCGTCGAGCAGATAGGCCGGCAGGCCGACGCCGCCATCGTGGTCGGTGGCGACGGCACGATGTTGGGCATCGCCCGGCAGCTTGCGCCGCATAACGTGCCGCTGATCGGCATCAACCAGGGCCGGCTGGGCTTCATGACCGACATCCCGGCCGAAGGCATGTTGCCGCTGCTGGCGGAAATGCTGGCCGGCCAGGTCGACTCGGAACAGCGCAGCCTGCTCGAAGGCGCGGTGCTGCGCAACGGCGAAATCATCTTCCGCGGGCTGGCCTTCAACGACGTGGTGGTGGCGCGCGGCTCCGGTTCCGGCATGGTCGAGCTGCGGGTCACGGTGGACAGCCATTTCATGTACAACCAGCGCTCGGACGGGCTGATCGTGTCGACGCCGACCGGCTCCACCGCCTATGCGCTGTCGGCCGGCGGGCCGCTGCTGCATCCGAGCCTGGGCGGCATCGTGCTGGTGCCGATCGCGCCGCATGCGCTGTCGAACCGGCCCATCGTGCTGCCGGAATCGAGCGAGATCCGGATCGAGGTGATGGCCGGGCGCGACTGCAGCGTCAACTTCGACATGCAGTCGCTGGCCAGCCTGGAGCATCACGACTGCATCCTGATCCGGCGCTCGGCGCATTCGGCCACCTTCCTGCATCCGCGCGGCTGGAGCTACTACGATACCTTGCGCGAGAAGTTGCACTGGAATGAATATCCTTCGGTCGAAGGTCAGTTAAAATAATTTCCCGCCGCAATGCGTTTGCGCGGCGGTCGTTTCCAACCTTTCGCCTGCCTCCGGGCAACACCCGAACTTTCCCTCTCCAGATGCTGCGCACACTTTCCATACACGACTTTGTCATTGTTGATGCGATCGAACTAGAGCTGGGCTCCGGCTTCACCGTCTTTACCGGCGAGACCGGCGCCGGCAAGTCCATCCTGATCGACGCGCTGGCGCTGGCGCTCGGCGGCCGCGGCGACGCCAGCGTGGTGCGCGAAGGCGCCAGCAAGGCCGACATCAGCGCCGAGTTCGCGACCAGCAGCGAGGCCGACGCCTGGCTGGAAGTCAATGAATTCGGCGCGGAAGACCACAGCGTGCTGCTGCGCCGGGTCATCGACAATGCCGGCCGCTCCAAGGCCTACATCAACGGGGTGGCCGCCACCGCGACCCAGCTGCGCGACCTCGGCGAACTGCTGGTCGACATCCATGGCCAGCATGCGCACCAGTCACTGCTGAAGGCCGACGCGCAGCGTGCGCTGCTCGACAGCCAGGCCGGCCTGGCGGACGACACCAAGGCGGTCGGCGCTGCGTTTCGCGCCTGGCGCACGCTGGCGCGCCAGCGCGAGGAATTCGAGACCAACGCCCGCAACGTGCTGCTGGAACGCGAGCGGCTCGAATGGCAGGTGGCCGAGCTGGAAAAGCTGGCGGTCAAGCCCGGCGAATGGGACGAGATCACCAACGAACACAGCCGGCTGTCGAACGCGGCCAGCCTGATCGAGGGCGCGCAGGATGCGCTGAGCGCGATATCCGAGTCGGACGAGCATCCGATCCTGTCGCAGTTGTCGTCGCTGAACCAGAAGATCGGCAAGCTGGTCGGCGTCGACGACGGCCTGAAGCCGGTGATGGAAGCGCTGGAGCCGGCCCAGATCCAGCTGCAGGAAGCGGTCTATGCGCTGAACGACTACCTGAGCCGGGTCGAGCTCGACCCTGGCCGCCTGCGCAAGATCGAGGAGCGGATGGAAGCCATCCACAACACGGCCCGCAAGTTCCGGGTCACGCCCGACGAGCTGCCGCGCGAGCTGGAAACGCTGTCGGCCCAGTTGCAGCAGCTGGCCGACGCGTCCGACCTCGACGCGCTGCGGGCGCAGGAGGAAAAGCTGGAAGCGGCCTACATGGCGCTGGCCCAGAAACTGTCGCAGCGCCGCGCCGCGGCGGCCGAGCAGCTGGGCCGCTCGGTCACCGGCGCGATGCAGGAACTGAGCATGGCCGGCGGGCGTTTCGCCGTCGCCCTCAACCCGTGCGACCCGGCCGCCTACGGCCTGGAACAGGTCGATTTCCTGGTCGCCGGCCATGCCGGCACCGCGCCGCGGCCGCTGGCCAAGGTGGCGTCGGGCGGCGAGCTGGCGCGCATCTCGCTGGCGATATCGGTGATCACCTCCAGCGCCACCGCCACGCCGACGCTGATCTTCGACGAAGTCGACAGCGGCATCGGCGGCGGCGTCGCCGAAGTGGTCGGCCGGCTGCTCAAGCGGCTGGGCAGCGACCACCAGGTGCTGTGCGTGACCCACCTGCCGCAGGTCGCCAGCCAGGCCAACCAGCATTTCCAGGTCAGCAAGGCCGGCGCGCCGGATGGCAAGACCGTCTCGCGGATCGACCCGCTGGACGCCAAGGCGCGGGTGGAAGAGGTTGCCCGGATGCTGGGCGGCCTGGAAATCACTGCCACCACCCGCAAGCACGCGCGCGAACTGCTGGCGCTGTAGCCGTTTCCCTTTTTTCGCCATTTTTCCATCGCCCATCCGCCCGCATTTTCTCCTCCAGCATCTCCTTGACAGGCAAGCCGTCTCCCTATGCGCTTTGAGCAAGAACCCGCCCACCATCACGGCAAGCCCGGCCGCACCGCCATCGTGCTGGTCAACCTCGGCACCCCCGACGCCCCGACCGCGGCCGCGGTCCGGCCCTACCTGAAGGAGTTCCTGTCCGACCCGCGCGTGGTGGAAATCCCGAAGGCGGTCTGGTGGTTCATCCTGAACGGCGCGATCCTGCCGTTCCGCTCCAAGAAGTCGGCGCACAAGTACGCGTCGATCTGGACCCCGGAAGGCTCGCCGCTGCTGGTGCACACGATGCGCCAGGCCACGCTGCTGCGCGGCGCGCTGGGCGAGCGCGGCCACCAGGTCGAGGTGGTGGCGGCAATGCGCTACGGGAATCCGTCGCTGCCGTCCGTGCTCGACAAGCTGCGCGCCGACGGCTGCCAGCGGCTGCTGGTGCTGCCTGCCTACCCGCAGTACTCGGGCACCACCACGGCGTCCACCTTCGACGCGGTGTTCAGCCATTACGCCCGGGTGCGCAACGTGCCGGAGCTGCGGCTGGTGCGCAATTACCATGACGATGCGGGCTATATCGAGGCGCTGCGGCAGTCGGTGAAGAAGCATTGGGACAAGCACGGGCGGCCCGAGCGGCTGGTGATGAGTTTCCACGGCGTGCCCAAGCGCACGCTGATGCTGGGCGACCCGTATCACTGCGAGTGCCACAAGACGGCCCGCCTGCTGGCGACCGCGCTCGGCCTGTCGCAGCAGGAATACCTGGTGACGTTCCAGTCGCGCTTCGGCAAGGCCGAGTGGCTGCAGCCCTATACCGCGCCGACGCTGCAGAAGCTGGCGAAGGAAGGGCTGAAGCGGGTCGACGTGATGTGCCCCGGCTTCACCAGCGACTGCCTGGAGACGCTGGAGGAAATCGACATGGAAGTGCGCAGCGACTTCCTGACCGCCGGCGGCGCCGAGTACCGTTACATTCCCTGCCTGAACGAAAACCCGGCCTGGATCGCGGCGCTGGCGTCCATCAGCGAACGCCACATGCAGGGCTGGCCGACCGACGCCGATCCGGTCCAGCGCGCCGCGCGCGTGCAGGACGCCGCGATCGGCCGCGAACGGGCGCTGGCGCTGGGCGCGCGGGATTAAGGCCCGAGCCGGCCCGCGCCGCGGATCGCCGGATTTTCCGGTATTTCGGCGTAATAGCGGGCCGGCGGGCCGTTTAAACCGCCCATTTGCCCGCTCAGCCTGAAACGCCCTTGAAATGCAAACCACTATCCCCACTTGCGGCGAGTGGTTAATCGATAACGCTGGAGTCCGACGATGCAAGACGAAGAAAACAAGAATTTCCAGGATGTGACGCAGGAAACGCCGGCCGCCGAGAGCGGCGCGCCCGATGGCGGCGCCGCGACCGGGGCCGAGCAGAAGCTGGCCGAGGCCGAAGCGCGGCTGGCCGAATTGCAGGATTCCTTCCTGCGCGCCAAGGCGGAAAGCGAAAACATGCGGCGCCGGGCGCAGGAAGACATCGCGAAGGCGCATAAATTCGCCATCGAGAGCTTCGCCGAGGCGATGGTGCCGGTAAAGGACAGCCTGGAAATGGCGCTGAAGGTGGAGACGCCTTCGATCGAATCCCTGAAGGAAGGCGTGGAAATGACCCTGAAGCAGCTGGTCTCCGCCTTCGACAAGAACCGCCTGCTGGAGGTCAATCCGCAGCCAGGCGACAAGCTCGACCCGATGAAGCACCAGGCCATTTCCATGGTGCCGTCGGAGCAGGAAGCCAATACCATCGTGAGCGTGCTGCAGAAGGGCTACACCATAGCCGACCGCCTGCTGCGCCCGGCCCTGGTTACCGTGTCGCAACAAAAATAGCGTCCGGCACACATCAGGGTTCTTGAAAGGTCCGCCTTTCTCCGCATATAAGCAGCAAGCGACATTCTGTCTCACCGTCTTTTTAAGGGATAAATCATCATGGGTAAAATAATCGGCATCGATCTGGGCACCACCAACTCCTGCGTCTCCGTCATGGAGGGCGGGCAGCCCAAGGTCATCGAAAACTCCGAAGGCGCACGCACCACGCCTTCCATCGTCGCCTATCAGGAAGATGGCGAGATCCTGGTTGGCGCGCCGGCCAAGCGCCAGGCGGTCACCAACCCGAAGAACACGCTGTACGCGGTCAAGCGCCTGATCGGCCGCCGCTTCGACGAGAAGGAAGTGCAGAAGGACATCAGCCTGATGCCTTACCAGATCGTCAAGGCCGACAACGGCGACGCCTGGGTGCAGGTGCGCGACAAGAAGCTGGCTGCCCAGCAGGTGTCGGCCGAAGTGCTGCGCAAGATGAAGAAAACCGCCGAGGACTACCTCGGCGAGGAAGTCACCGAGGCCGTGATCACCGTGCCGGCCTACTTCAACGACTCGCAGCGCCAGGCCACCAAGGACGCCGGCCGCATTGCCGGCCTGGACGTCAAGCGCATCATCAACGAGCCGACCGCGGCCGCGCTGGCATTCGGCCTGGACAAGCAGGGCAAGGGCGACCGCAAGATCGCCGTCTATGACCTGGGCGGCGGCACGTTCGACATTTCCATCATCGAGATCGCCGACGTGGATGGCGAGATGCAGTTCGAAGTGCTGTCGACCAACGGCGACACCTTCCTCGGCGGCGAGGACTTCGACCAGCGCATCATCGACTACATCATCGACGAATTCCGCAAGATCAACGGCCTGGACCTGTCCAAGGACGCCATCGCGCTGCAGCGTATCAAGGCATCGGCCGAGCGCGCGAAGATCGAGCTGTCGTCGTCGCAGCAGACCGAGATCAACGAGCCGTACATCGCAATGGCCAACGGCGCGCCGGTCCACCTGAACCTGAAGATGACCCGCGCCAAGCTGGAGTCGCTGGTCGAGGAACTGATCGCCCGGACCATCGAGCCGTGCCGCATCGCGATCAAGGACGCCGGCGTCAAGGTCAGCGACATCAATGACGTGATCCTGGTCGGCGGCATGACCCGCATGCCCAAGGTGCAGGAAAAGGTCAAGGAGTTCTTCGGCAAGGACCCGCGCAAGGACGTGAACCCGGACGAGGCCGTCGCTGTCGGCGCCGCGATCCAGGGCTCGGTGCTGTCGGGCGACCGCAAGGACCTGCTGCTGCTGGACGTGACCCCGCTGTCGCTGGGCATCGAGACGCTGGGCGGCGTGATGACCAAGATGATCCAGAAGAACACGACCATCCCGACCAAGTTCAGCCAGGTGTTCTCGACCGCGGAAGACAACCAGCCGGCCGTGACCATCAAGGTCTACCAGGGCGAGCGTGAAATGGCGGTGGGCAACAAGGCGCTGGGCGAATTCAACCTGGAAGGCATCCCGCCGGCATCGCGCGGCACGCCGCAGATCGAAGTCACCTTCGACATCGACGCCAACGGCATCCTGCATGTCGGCGCGAAGGACAAGGCCAGCGGCAAGGAAAACAAGATCACCATCAAGGCGAACTCCGGCCTGACCGAGGAAGAGATCCAGAAGATGGTGCGCGACGCCGAGGCGAATGCCGAGGAAGACAAGCGCCTGAAGGAACTGGCCGAAGCCCACAACCAGGGCGACGCGCTGGTGCACTCGACCCGCAAGTCGCTGACCGAGTATGGCGACAAGCTCGACGCCGGCGAGAAGGAACAGATCGAGTCCGCGATCCGCGACCTCGAAACCGCGCTGAAGGGCAACGACAAGGCGGACATCGACGCCAAGGCGGCGGCGCTGTCGACCGCGTCGCAGAAGCTGGGTGAGAAGATGTATGCCGACATGCAGGCGCAGCAGGCTGCCGGCGGCGCTGAAGCAGGCGCTGGCGCGGCAGGCGCCGGGGCAGGCGCGGGCGCCAATGAATCGCGCGCCAAGGAAGACGACGTGGTGGACGCCGACTTCAAGGAAGTCAAGGACAAATAATCTCCACCTCGCGGCGCAAGCCGCGACGTTCGCCGAGCCGATGGTCGCCAGACTGCGGCTCGGCGTTTTGCTTAACAGAGAGGTGCCCAGAACATGGCAAAGCGCGATTTTTACGAAATACTCGGGTTGGCGAAAAACGCGTCCGACGACGATATCAAGAAGGCGTATCGCAAGCTCGCAATGAAGTACCACCCGGACCGTAATCCGGACAGCAAGGGTGCGGAAGAAAAATTCAAGGAGGCCAAGGAAGCCTACGAGATGCTTTCCGATCCGCAGAAACGCGACGCCTACGACCGCTACGGCCATGCCGGCGTCGACCCGAACATGGGTGCGGGCGGATTCGGCGGCGGCGGTGGCGGCGGCTTTGCCGATGCATTCGGCGACATCTTCGGCGACATTTTCGGCGGCGCGGCCGGCGGAGCGCGCGGCGGACGCGGCGGCCCGCAGGTCTATCGCGGCGCCGACCTGCGCTACAACCTCGAGATCACGCTGGAACAGGCGGCCAACGGCTTCGACACGACGATACGGGTGCCGTCCTGGGACAGCTGCGAGACCTGCCACGGCAGCGGCGCCAAGCCCGGCACTTCGCCGACCAGCTGCCCGACCTGCGCCGGCCACGGCCAGGTGCGGATGCAGCAGGGCTTCTTCAGCATCCAGCAGACGTGCCCGAAGTGCCACGGCACCGGCAAGATCATTCCCGAGCCGTGCGCGACCTGCGCCGGCGCCGGACGCATCAAGCGCAACAAGACGCTGGAAGTGAAGATACCGGCCGGCATCGACGACGGCATGCGCATCCGCTCGTCCGGCAACGGCGAGCCGGGCATGAACGGCGGTCCGCCGGGCGACCTGTACGTGGAAATCCACATCAAGGCGCACCAGGTGTTCCAGCGCGACGGCGACGACCTGCATTGCGAGATGCCGATTTCCTACGCCACCGCGGCGCTGGGCGGCGAGATCGAAGTGCCGACGCTGGGCGGCAAGGTGTCGTTCACCGTGCCGGAAGGCACGCAGAGCGGCAAGGTGTTCCGGCTGCGCGGCAAGGGCGTCAAGGGCGTGCGCTCCGGCATGGCCGGCGACCTGTTCTGCCACGTGGTAGTCGAGACCCCGGTGCGCCTGACCGAGCGCCAGAAGGAAATGCTGCGCGAGTTCGAAAGCTCGATGACCGAAGGCGGGTCCAAGCACAGTCCGCAGAGCAAGTCCTGGAAAGACAAGGTCAAGGAGTTTTTCGAGTAAGCTTCGGGCTGTCACGGCCGCTGGGTTGGCATCGACCCGGCGGCTTTTTTTTCGCCCAACGATTTCATGGAGCACACGATGCGCCCAGTCCTTCCATTGCTTGCCGCGCTGCTGCTGCCGGCGCTGCCCGCGCTGCCTGCCATGGCGGAGACGGTGCCGGTGGGCATGTTCTCGGCCGGCGACCTGGCCGGCTGGGAAGACAAGTCCTTCAAGGGCCAGACGCAGTACGAGCTGGCGCCCGGTCCGGCCGGCACGGTGCTGCAGGCCAGCACCGACGGCATGGCGTCGGGCCGCTTCAAGAAGATCCGGGTGGACCTGGCCAGGACCCCGGTGCTCAACTGGTCGTGGAAGATCGAGGCGCCGTACCGCGACATCGATGAGTCGACCAAGGTCGGCGACGACTTTCCGGTGCGGGTCTATGTGGTCGTCGAGCGCGGCCTGCTGGGCCTGCGCACCCGGGCCATCAATTATGTGTGGGCGTCGGCCAAGCCGCCCGGCTCGCGCTGGCCCAATCCGTTCACCGGCCAGGCGATGATGCTGGCCGTCGACAGCGGTCCCGCGAAGGCCGGCGCCTGGGTCAGCCACAAGCGCAATGTCCGGGACGACCTGCGCGCGGCGTTCGGCGATGACGTCACCGAGATCCACGCGGTGGCGGTGATGACCGACGGCGACAACGGCGGCCGCCGCGCCCGCGCCTGGTATGGCGACATCTTCTTTTCCAGCGAGTAGGCCATGAGCAAGCAGCGCCTGCTGCTGGCCGGCGGCGGCCACAGCCACCTGTTCGTGCTGGAAGCGCTGCGGCTGCGCGCGCCCGAATGGCGCGACCGGCTGGAGGTGACGATGGTGTCGCGCGACCTGCAGACCGCGTACTCCGGCATGCTGCCCGGCCTGGTCGCCGGCCATTACCGGCATAACGAAGCCCACGTGAACCTGGCGCCCCTGGCCGAGGCCGCCGGCGTCGGGCTGGTCCAGTCCAGCATCGTCTCGCTCGACCCGGACGGGCGGCTCGCAGTCGACGCCGAGGGCCGCCAGTGGCCGTTCGACATCCTTTCGCTCGACATCGGCTCGACGCCGCCGCTGTCGCAGGTGCCGGGCGCGAGCGAGCATGCGCTGGGCGTCAAGCCGGTCGACCTCTTCCTGCAGGAATGGCGCGCGTTCCAGTCCCGCGCCAGCGAACTGGTGCGGCCGGTGCACATCGTCGTGGTCGGCGGCGGCGCCGGCGGCGTGGAACTGGCGCTGGCGCTCGCGCACCGGATGGCCGGCCGCAGCGAGCGCGTCGGCTGGTCGCTGGTGACGCGCGGTAAACTGCTGGCCGGCTACCCGGCCGCCGCCGGCCGCCGCATGGCGCGGCACCTGGCGAAGGCCGGCATCGCGCTGCGCAGCGGCGCGGACGTGGCGCGGGTGGAGGAGGGGATGCTGTATTTTGCCGACGGCGGCAGCGCAGCGTACGATGCGCTGTTATGGGCAACCGGCGCCGGCGCGCAAGGCTGGGTGGCGCAGTCGGGGCTGGCCTGCCTCGACGGCTTCGTCCATGTCGACAGCCACCTGCGCTCGGTCAGCCACCCGCACGTATTCGCCGCCGGCGACATCGCCACCGACCCGCTGCAGCCGCGCGCGAAGGCTGGCGTGTATGCGGTGCGCCAGGGCCCGGTGCTGGCGGACAACCTGCTTCGCACCGTCGCCGGCGAGCCGCTGGCGCCCTACGTCGCGCAGCAGGGCCACCTGTCGCTGGTCTCCACCGGCCCGCGCCACGCATTGGCCGCATGGCGCGGGCTGACCTGGGAAGGCGACTGGGTATGGCGCTGGAAGGATGCAATCGACCGCCGCTTCATCCAGCGTTTCACCGTATGACGGCGGTAGCGGAACATTTGAACGGAAAAGGGAGAACACCATGCGACGCAAGCAAGCGCGCGACATCACCTATCAGCAGCTGTTCGAGAACAATCGACAGTGGGCGGCGGCGATCTGCGCCGAAGACGCCGATTTCTTCAAGAAGCTGGCCGCCCAGCAGGCCCCTGAATACCTGTGGATAGGCTGCTCCGACAGCCGGGTGCCGGCCAACGAATTGCTGGGCCTGCTGCCCGGCGAACTGTTCGTCCACAGGAATATTGCCAACGTGGTGGTGCATACCGATCTCAACTGCCTGTCGGTGCTGCAGTTCGCGGTCGACGTGCTGAAGGTCAAGCATGTGATCGTCTGCGGCCACTACGGCTGTTCAGGCGTGCATGCGGCCCTCGTCGGCCGCCGCGTCGGCCTCGCCGACAACTGGCTGCGCCATGTGCAGGACGTGCACATGAAGCATGAGCGTTACTTGGGGGATACGCTGCCGTCGAGGGAAAGGCTGGACCGGCTATGCGAGCTCAACGTGATCGAGCAGGTGACCAACCTGTGCCAGACCACGATCGTGCAGGATGCCTGGGAGCGGGGGCAGCCGCTGACTATCCATAGCCTGATCTATGGCATCCAGGATGGATTGCTGCGGGATCTTGGGGTTGATATCAACACGCCGGAGGACTTGGCCGAGACGCTGGCGGAGGCGTTCAAGGCGTATGAATGATGCTGGGGGCGGGTACGGGTAGCGTATTGGCCCGCGCAGCGACGGTTGCGGTTGTCGTTCCGCGAAGCGACAGTTGCAGTTGCTTGTGAAGTGGCCATTGCCGTTGAAGCGGCCGTTGCCATTGCCGTTGCCGTTGCCGTCGCAGTAGCCGTTGCCGTTGCAGTGAATCCCCGTTAGATGGCGACGCGTCGCCAGTGCCTGAAACGGATAAAGAAGCGTCCGCTGTCTGAGCGAAGCGAGTTTCGGACGCTTCCCGTTTCAGGTGCTGGCGGCGCGTGCAGTCCGCGTAGCGGACCGCCATCGTAGGGGGCGCCTTTTTTGCCCCACTTTTTTGGCGAAGCAAAAAAGCGGGTCGGCTGCCGGGCCGAATACCCGGCTACTCCCCACGGCAGTGAAGCCTCAATGTTTCACCCGTCAGCAGACGCGGCATCGGCGCCTTGCGCTGTGGCGCGTGTTCCTGACGTGCAGCCGTTGCCAACTGCAGAAGCGGCTTCGCGACGGTACGCGGGCTGGCGGGTGAAGCAATACCGGCTGGCCTGCCGGACGACCTAGCCGGGTTTCGGCCCGGCAGCCGACCTACTTCTCTTGCTTCGCCAAGAGAAGTAGGCAAGAGAAGGCGACCCCGGAGATGCCGCCCCGCTGCGCGGGGTGCCCACGCCGCTGGCACCGAAATCGGGAAGCGTCCGAAACTCGCTTCGCTCAGACAGCGGACGCTTCTTTATCCGATTTCGGTGCCAGCGACGTGGCGTCATCAACGGGGATTCACTGCAACGACAACTGCAACTGCAGCTGCAACTGCAACTGCAACTTCACAAGCAACGGCAACGGCAACGGCAACGGCAACGGTCGCTGCGCGGGGCTGATATCCATCCCGCGTCATGGCGTACCGGAGGAGACCGATGGTTCTGATTTGTCCGGGTGGCTCGTGGGTGTAATAAGCGCAGCGCATTACACCACTCGCCAAAGAACCACCACCGCCGGTTTGCAACGAATGGTGTAATGCGCTTTCGCTTATTACACCCTACGGAGTTTCATCGCACCTTGTGAACCGGGACTGGTATCGCCGCAACCGCAACCGCAACTGTCGCTACGCGGAACGTCAAGAGCAACTGTCGCTGCGCGGAACGTCAACTACGACGACATACCAGTACCGAAGCACCCTACGATAGGGCTGCCGCGCAGCCGCTCTCCCCGGGCACCCACACCCTCTCAGAAGCAATGCTCCGCCGCCGGAAAACTCCCATCCCTCACCGCCGCCACATACGCCATCACCGCAGCGTCGATGCTGGTCTGCCCATCCATGAAGTTCTTCACGAAGCGCGCCTTGTGCCCAGGGAATACCCCCAGCATGTCATGCATCACCAGCACCTGCCCCGAGCAATCCGGTCCCGCGCCGATGCCTATCGTCGGGATCGCCAGCGCCTCGGTGACCTCGCGCCCCAGCGCGGCGGGAATCGCCTCCAGCACCAGCACCGAGGCGCCGGCGGCCTGCAGCGCCAGTGCGTCGTCCTTCATCTGCTCGGCGCCTTCGACCGACTTGCCCTGCACCTTGAAGCCGCCCAGCACATGCACCGACTGCGGCGTCAGGCCGACATGGGCGCAGACCGGGATCGCGCGCTGGGTCAGGAAGCGGACGGTCTCCGACAGCCAGGCGCCGCCTTCGAGCTTGACCATCTGGGCGCCGGCCCGCATCAGCCGGGCGGCATTGTCGAATGCGGCCTGTGGCGTCGCGTAGGCGCCGAAGGGGAGGTCGGCCACCAGCAGCGCGGTGCGGTTGCCGCGGGCGACGCTGGCGGTGTGGTAGACCATGTCGTCCACCGTGACCGGCAGGGTCGACTGGTGCCCCTGCGACACCATGCCGAGCGAGTCGCCGACCAGCAACATGTCGACGCCGCAGCGGTCCATCAGCGCGGCGAAGCTGGCGTCGTAACAGGTCAGCATCGTGATCTTCTGGCCGGCGGCGCGCATTGCGCCCAGCGCCGGCGCCGTTACCGGCTTGCTGCGTCCCGCAGCCTGGTTGTCCTGCAGATAGCCTGCCATGTGCTTGTTCTCCGGATGATTGTTATCCGCGCAGTGCGATGCGCACTGACGCGCCGCGTCATGATAATGAAAATCGGGGCTAGCTGCGCAGCACCGAGATGGCCTGGCCGGCAACGTCGGGCACGAAGCCGTGGGCCGGGCCCATGCCGGGTATCTCGATCAGCGGCGCGATCTGCAGCAGCGGGATCAGCACGAACGCACGCTGGGTCATGCGCGGATGCGGCACGGTCAGTGTGTCGGTGGCGATTTGCTGGCGGCCGTACAGCAGCAGGTCCAGGTCCAGCGTGCGCGGCGCGTTGTAACCGGTGCGTTCGCGGCCGTGCGATTGCTCGATCGACATCAGCGCCGCCAGCAGGTCGGCGGCCGGCAGCATGGTCTCGATGCGCGCCACCGCGTTGACGTAGTCGTCGCCGCCGGCGTCCACCGGCGCGCTGCGGAACAGGCTGGAGCGTTCCGCGACGCGGGTGCCGGGCAGCGCGCCGAGTTCCTCCAGCGCCGCTTCCACCGTCGCGCGGGCGTCGCCGAGGTTGGCGCCGAGGCCGATGAAGGCGGACACCGTGCTCATTCGGCGCTGTCGCCCGCCACGGTCTCGCTCTTCGGACGGCGGCGGCGGGCGCGCTTCTTCGGCGCCGCCGCGGCTTCGCCTTCCACCCTGGGCTTGCGGGCCAGCAGTTCCTCGCGGCCGGGGCCGTCGGCTTCCATGAACGCGGTCCACCAGGTGCCGAGTTCGGCGTCGAGTTCGCCGGATTCGCAGCGCAGCAGCAGGAAGTCGTAGCCGGCGCGCAGCCGCGGATGTTCGAGCAGCTTGTACGGCGACTTGCCGGTGCGGCGCTCGAAGCGCGGCTGCATCGCCCAGATGTCGCGCATGTCGGTCGCGATGCGCCGCTGCAGCGCCAGCTTCTCGGTCTGGCCGTTGAGCACGTCATCGGCGGCCTGGTGCAGCGCCGGGATCGAAGGCTCGCCGGCGGCCTGGTAGGCGCGCCATTTCTCCAGCACCTGGTGCCACAGCAGCGATGCGAACAGGAAGCCGGGCGACACCGGCTTGCCCTGCCTGATGCGCAGGTCGGTGTTGTCCAGCGCCAGGCGCACGAAGCGCTCGCCCAGCGGCTGCTCCATCACCACGTCGAGCAGCGGCAGCAGGCCGTGATGCAGGCCTTCGCTGCGCAGCCGTTCGAGGCAGGCCATCGCCTGGCCGCTCATCAGCAGCTTCAGCATCTCGTCGAAGACGCGGGCGGCCGGCACGTTGTTGATCAGCGGGGCCATCACGGGGATAGGCGCCTGCGCCGACGGGTCGATCTCGAAGCCGAGCTTGGCGGCGAAGCGCACCACGCGCAGCATGCGCACCGGGTCCTCGCGATAGCGTTCCTCGGGCACGCCTATCATGCGCAGCGTGCGGCTGCGGATGTCGGCCATGCCGCCGTGGTAGTCGAGCACCATCTGCGTCGCCGGGTCGTAATACATCGCGTTGATGGTGAAGTCGCGCCGCAGCGCATCCTCGTGCTGCTCGCCGAAGGTGTTGTCGCGCAGCACCCGGCCGTGCTCGTCCTTGGGCGCCGCCTCCACCGCCGCGCCGCGGAAGGTGGTGACTTCGAGCAGGTCCTGGCCGAACATCACATGCACGATCTGGAAGCGCCGGCCGATGATGAAGGCGCGCCGGAACAGCCGCTTGACTTCCTCCGGCGTCGCATTGGTGGCGATGTCGAAGTCCTTGGGCTTGACGCCCAGCAGCAGGTCGCGCACCGCGCCGCCGACCAGGAAGGCCTTGAAGCCGGCTTCCTGCAGGCTCTGCGTCACGCGGATCGCATTGTTCGACACCAGCGCCGGGTTGATGCCATGTTCCTGCGGGCCGAGAACGACAGGCTGGGTGGGGTCGGCCGCTTCCTCCGCCTTGCCGAGGATGCGCCGTATGAGCTTTTTAATCATTGAACAGGTTCAGGATAGGCCAGCCGCGTGCTTTCGCATGCGCGTCCAGCAGGGCATTGGGATTGGTCGCCACCGGGTGGGTGACGGCCTGCAGTAGCGGAATGTCGTTCTGCGAGTCGCTGTAGAACGTGCTGCGATCGAAACCGTCCAGCGACTGGCCGCGCGCCGCGAGCCATTTGTTCAGGTTGACCACCTTGCCGGCGCCGTAGGGCGGCGTGCCGCGAAACGCGCCGGTGATGTTGCCGGCGTCATCGACTTCCGGCTCGGCCGCAATCAGGTGCTCGACGCCGAATTCGGCGGCGATCGGCGCGGTGACGAAACGGTTGGTGGCGGTGACGATGGCGACCAGGTCGCCGGCGTCGCGGTGGCGCCGCACCAGGTCCAGCGCGCTCGGCTTCAGGGCCGGCCGGATCACTTCGTCCATGAACTGCCGGTGCCAGGCGTCGAGCTGCGCGCGCGGGAACTGCGCCAGCGTGCCGAAGGCGAATTCCAGGTAGGCCACCGGGTCGAGCGTGCCGGCCTGGTACTGCTCGTAGAATTCGGCGTTGCGGCGCTTGAACTCCACCGGGTCGACCGCGCCGATGCGGCTCATGAACTGGCCCCATTCATAGTCGGAGTCCAGCGGCAGCAGCGTGTGGTCGAGGTCGAACAGGGTCAGCTTGGTCATGGCTTGGTTTCTTCTTCCAGTTGCAGCAGGTCGCGCAGCAGCGGCAACGTGATATGTCGTTGGGTTTCGAGCGAATAGCGGTCCAGCGCGTCCAGCATCGCGGACAAGGATCGCATATCACGCTGGAAATGGGTAATCAGGTAGGGCAGCACGCCCGGCGACACGGTCAGCCCGCGGGCGGCGGCGGCCAGGCTCAGCGCGGCGATCTTTTCTTCGTCGCTCAGCTCGTGGACCTGGTAGGTCAGGCCCCAGCACATCCGGGTGCGCAGGTCGTCCCGCACTGGCAGGAAGGCCGGCGGCACCGCGCCGCCGGTGACCATCAGCGCGCCATGCTCGCGGACCTCGTTGAACAGGTTGAAGGCGGCGATCTGGGCGTCGGCCGACAGCTGTTCGCAGTCGTCGACCAGGTAGGTCCGGCATGCCGGGTCGTACAGGAAGGCGTCGGGCGCGCTGGCGGCGGCGATATACCGGGCGTCGGGCGCCACCGCCAGCGCGCGCAGCAGGTGGGTCTTGCCGGCGCCGGCGCGGCCCCACAGGTAGACGAAGCGCTCGCTGCTGGCGCTGGCGGCCGGGCCGGCGGCGAGCCGGCACAGCAGCTGGTAAAGCTCGGCATTTTTCCCGGCCTCGAAATTGGCCAGGGTTTGCGGCTTTTCAGCAATCAGGTCCAGCAGCAGCTGTCTCATGCGTGGCGTGGTAAGGCGGTTCAAGCGGGGCTATCCTGGATGGAACCGTGTGTATATGACAATGTTGTCGATTTGCAGCATGCATCATCGCCCAGCGCGCGCCTGCCGGCAAGTGCCTGGCTGGCGCGCCGGCGGCTCGGTTCCGTGGTCAAAGAAAATGGCATGAATGCGGCGGCTGAAGTGCTCGTTTGATAAAATGCGGGTCTCGCCGAAAGCATTCCGGCCAAAAACCGCCTATTTTACCGTCTCCACCGACTATCACATGATGAGTTCCGATTCCCCAGTCTCCCTTTCCTACCGCGACGCCGGTGTCGATATCGATGCAGGCGATGCCCTGGTGGAAGCGATCAAGCCCTTTGCCAAGAAGACCATGCGCGAAGGCGTGCTCGGCGGCATAGGCGGTTTCGGCGCGCTGTTCGAGATCAGCAAGAAGTACAAGGAGCCGGTGCTGGTGTCCGGCACCGACGGCGTCGGCACCAAGCTCAAGCTGGCCTTTCACCTGAACCGGCATGACACGGTCGGCATCGACCTGGTGGCGATGAGCGTCAACGACATCCTGGTGCAGGGCGCCGAGCCGCTGTTCTTCCTCGACTATTTCGCCTGCGGCAAGCTCGACGTGCCCAGCGCCACCGATGTCATCAAGGGCATTGCCCGCGGCTGCGAACTGGCCGGCTGTGCGCTGATCGGCGGCGAAACCGCTGAAATGCCCAGCATGTACCCGGATGGCGAATACGACCTGGCCGGCTTCGCGGTCGGCGCGGTCGAAAAGTCGGCCATCATCGACGGCAGGAAAATCGGTCCCGGCGACGTGGTGCTCGGGTTGGCGTCCTCGGGCGCGCACTCGAACGGCTACTCGCTGGTGCGCAAGATCATCTCGGTCGCCCAGCCCGACCTGAATGCCGACTTCCACGGCCGCCCACTGGCCGACGTGCTGCTGGAGCCGACCCGCATCTACGTGAAGCCGCTGCTGGCGCTGATGCAGTCGATGGAAGTGCGCGGCATGGTGCATATCACCGGCGGCGGTCTCGTGGAAAACATCCCGCGCGTGCTGCAGCCTAACCTTACCGCGGTGCTGCAGCGCGACGGCTGGACCATGCCGCCGCTGTTTTCATGGCTGCAGCAGCATGGCGGCGTGGCCGACGCCGAGATGCATCGCGTCTTCAACTGCGGCATCGGCATGGCGGTCATCGTCGCCGCCGACCAGGCCGACGCCGCAATGGCGCAGATGCAGGCGGCCGGCGAGACCGTGTTCCGCATCGGCGCCATCCGCGAGCGCCAGGGCGACGAAGCGCAGACCATCGTCGAGTAAGCCGGGTAAGTCCGGTCAACAGGGAAGGCCAGTCATCATGCAGATCGCGCGCCTCGACCACCTGGTGCTGACCGTCGCCGACATCGACGCGACCTGCGACTTCTACACCCGGGTGCTGGGAATGACGGTCGTCACCTTCGGCGAAAACCGCCGCGCGCTGACGTTCGGCGCGCAAAAGATCAACCTGCACCGGCAGGGCCGCGAGTTCGAGCCCAAGGCGCACCGGCCGACGCCCGGTTCTGCCGACCTGTGCCTGATCGCCGGCGTGCCGCTGGCCGACGCCGAAGCGCATATCCGGGCCGCCGGCGTCGACATCGTCGAAGGCCCGGTGCGCCGCACCGGCGCGACCGGGCCGATATGGTCGGTCTACTTCCGCGACCCTGACCTGAACCTGATCGAAGTGTCGAGCTACGACTGAGCTGCAACTGAGCTGCAACTGAGCTGCGACTGCGCCGCGGCGGCATCCGTCGCGTGCGCCTGCTGAACTTATATCTGTCTGGCCCCACTTACTGCAGCCGTGCATTAACAATGCATGCGCGGCATTAACCTGGATGGGGAGGATACGATGTCGAAAGTCGAATCGGGGCAGAGCGAGAGCGCCGCTTATGTGAATGACAGGCTGGAGGAAATGGCGGCCGCGTTGGGGCAGGTGCCCCCGGAGGAATTTGTCGCCCGCCTGCTCGACAAGCTCGTTGCCGATGGCTTCATGGAACTGAAGCCCGGCTGCACCAGGGAACAAACCGCCGGCCTGTTTTCCGCGGCCCTGAAGAATCTCAAGTTCAAGCTGCCTGCCGGCAGCTGACCGGGCCACCTAGTCGACTCCTGCGCAAATTGCCCGGCGAGGATTGTCCGGCGATTCCGGGCTTGCCGCTGCGCTATCAGGCAGACAGCGAGCCAGCCGCTAGTCACCAGCCGCACATGTCGCCAGCCGCGCACGAAGCCCGCGGCCCACACACCAGCTCTCTTATCTAGTGCTGCCCGCCGCCGTTTTCCTGCGCGACGCTTTGCAGCGGCGGCGGCATTTCGCTCTTGGGCTGCACGCGCAGTTCCGGCGGCGGCTGTATCCGCACCGGGTGGCTGCGGTCGCCGGCGACAGACAGCGCGATCGGCAGGGTCTGGTCCGGCGCGTTCCAGACCGGGTCGTCGATGCCTTCGAAAATGCGCTTCAGCTGCTCGCCCCAGATGCCGCGGATCATCTGGAAATAGCGGTTCTTCTCGGTGATGTTGACGAAGCGGGTAATGGCCAGCGAACCGGCCTCGTAGACCAACAGGTCCAGCGGCAGGCCGACCGAGACATTGGAGCGCAGCGTCGAGTCCATCGAGATCAGCGCGCACTTCGCGGCTTCGTCCAGGCTGCTGTGTGGGGTAATCACGCGGTCGATGATCGGCTTGCCGTACTTGGATTCGCCGATCTGGAAGTAGGGATTTTCATCGTGCGACTCGATGAAATTGCCGGCGGAATACACCTGGAACAGCCGGCAGCCTTCCTTGCCGATCTGGCCGCCGAAAATCATCCGCACATTGAAGTCGATGCCGAATTCCTCGAGCGCCTTGGCGTCCCGCGCATAGACCAGGCGGATCGCCTCGCCGACGATCTGCGCGGCTTCGAACATGCTGGTGACCGTCCAGATGGTCTTGCCCTCGGCGGTCACATGCTCGCTGATCATTTGCCGGATCGCCTGCGACAGCGACAGGTTGCCGGAGGTCATCAGCATCATCACGCGGTCGCCGGGATTCTCGAACACGTACATTTTGCGGAACGTGCCGACATTGTCGATGCCGGCATTGGTGCGCGAGTCTGAAAGGAAAACCAGGCCGGCGTGGAGACGCATGGCGACGCAGTAAGTCATGATGGCAGTTGAAGCAAAACGTTGATTGTACCGCAGCGAACTGCGGTCCGGACCAGCCCAATTCGACTAGCGGCTAGCGGCGCTCGACGCTGACATGCACCTCCATCGATTCCACGCCGCCGCCGCGCCGCACGCCGCGCACCGGCGCCGCCGAGTCGTAGTCGCGCCCGATCGCTAGCCGGCAGTATTGCGCATTCTGGAACTTTGCATGGGTGACGTCGATGCTGACCCAGCCCGCGAAGCCGCTGTCCTCGACCCAGACGTCGACCCAGGCATGGCTTTCGGCATGGTCGCTGTTGCCCGGATCGATATAGCCCGACACGTAGCGGGCCGGGATGCCCTGCACATGGCAGCATGCCAGGAACAGGTGCGCATGGTCCTGGCACACGCCCTTGCCCAGTTTCAGTGCATCCTGCGCCGTCGTGGTGACCTCGGTTGCACCGGTAAGGTACGACACCGCACCGGTGATGGATTCGGCCAGCGCGATGGCGGCACGGCTGTCCTTGCCGTCGAGGTTGCGGCGCGCGAAGTCGGCCAGCGCCGCGTCGGCCTCGGTCAGCCGCGTGGTGACCGTGTAGACCAGCGGCGACAGCCTGTCCTGGTCGTCCAGGCGGCCGCGCACCAGTTCGTCGACATCCAGGCTGCCGGCGGCGACGATGCGGATCTCGTCATGCATGCCGTTGACGGTCAGGATGTGCGACTCGTTGCCATAGGCATCGAGATAGCGGTGGCAGCTGCCGGGCGACTTCACCCGCCATTCTCGGATGCGCTGGTGCGGCTCCGAGCGCGGCGTCAGGCGCAGCTGCTGGATGGTGTAGAACATCGGCGCGGTGTAGCGGTAGATCGTTTCATGCCGGATAGCGAGCATCATGGATTCATGCTCCGATCGGCAGCAGGAAGTCGCGGCTCACGCGATGTCCCAGCTCGTTGATGTCGGCCAGGAAGCGGTCCAGGTAGTCGTGCAGGCCCTGCTCCAGGATGTCCTCGATGGACGCGAACTTCAGCTGCGCATGCAGGCGGCCGGCGAAGCGCTCGGTGGCGGCCGAATTGTCGTTGCACACCTGGCTCAGGTTGGCCACGACTTCCTCCATGCAGCCCATCAGCGAGCGCGGCATGTCGGGACGCAGCATCAGCAGCTCGGCCACCCGGGCCGGGGTGATCACGTCGCGGTAGACCTTGCGATAGATTTCAAAGGCCGACACCGAGCGCAGGATCGCCGCCCAGTAATAGAAGTCGCGGTGCGCGTCCTGGCCGCCGTCCTTGTCGTCCTTGCTGTCCTTGTCGCTGACGGCGCCATGAAACTTGACGTCGATGATGCGCGCGGTGTTGTCGGCCCGCTCCAGGTGGGTGCCCAGCCGGATGAAGTAGAACGCCTCGTCCTTCAGCATGGTGCCGATGGTGACGCCGCGCGACAGGTGGGAACGGTACTTCACCCATTCGAAGAACGGGCTGGGGTCGCTCTTGAGGCGGCTGCCGCGGAGCTGGTTCTGCATCTCCAGCCAGGTGGTGTTATGGGTTTCCCAGACCTCCGTGGTCAGCGTGCCGCGCACGGCGCGCGCGTTTTCGCGGGCGCTGGCCAGGCAGGAGACGATGGACGACGGGTTGGCCGGGTCGCGCGCCATGAAGTCGATCACGTCGCGCGCGGTCAGCTTCGCGTACTTGCGGTCGAAGTCGTCCTGCAGCTCGGAGATGCCCAGCATCGCGCGCCAGCCGCGCTCGGTGTCCTCGGCCGACTGCGGCAGCAGGGCGGTCTGCACGTTCACGTCCAGCATGCGGGCGGTGTTTTCGGCGCGCTCGGTATAGCGCGCCATCCAGAAAAGATGGTCGGCGGTGCGGCTCAGCATGTCATTCCTCCAGAATCCAGGTGTCCTTGGTGCCGCCGCCCTGCGACGAATTCACCACAAGCGAGCCTTCCTTCAGCGCCACGCGGGTCAGCCCGCCCGGCACCATCGAAACCGTCTTGCCCGACAGGACGAAAGGCCGCAGGTCGATATGGCGCGGCGCGATGCCCGATTCGACATAGGTCGGGCAGGCGGACAGCGCCAGCGTCGGCTGGGCGATATAGCCCTCGGGTCGGGCGATGATGCGCTGCCGGAAGTCCTCGATCTCGGCCTTGGTCGAGGCCGGGCCGACCAGCATGCCGTAGCCGCCGGCGCCATGCACTTCCTTGACGACCAGCTCGGGCAGGTGCGCCAGCGTGTAGGCGAGGTCGTCCTTCTTCCGGCATTGCCAGGTCGGCACGTTGTTGAGGATCGGTTCCTCCGACAGGTAGAAGCGGATCATTTCCGGCACGAACGGGTAGATCGACTTGTCGTCGGCCACGCCGGTGCCGATCGCGTTGGCCAGCGTGATGCGGCCGGCGCGGTAGACCGACAGCAGGCCAGGCACGCCCAGCGTGGAATCGGCCTTGAAGGACAGCGGGTCGAGGTAGTCGTCGTCGATGCGGCGGTAGATCACGTCCACCCGCTTCGGGCCGCGCGTGGTGCGCATGTAGACGAAGTTGTCGTTGACGAACAGGTCCTTGCCTTCGACCAGCTCGACGCCCATCTGCTGCGCCAGGAACGCATGCTCGAAGTAGGCCGAGTTGTACATGCCCGGCGTCATCACCACCACGGTCGGGTCGGCGACGCCGACCGGGGCGACCGAGCGCAGGTTGTCGAGCAGCATGTCGGGATAATGCGCGACCGGCGCCACCTTGTAGCGGGCGAACAGCTCGGGAAAGAGCCGCATCATCATCTTGCGGTCTTCCAGCATGTAGGACACGCCGGACGGCACCCGCAGGTTGTCTTCCAGTACATAGAACTCGCCCTGGCCGGCGCGCACCAGGTCGATGCCGGCGATGTGCGCATAGATGTCCGAGGGGACCGAGATGCCCTGCACCTCCGGCCGGTACTGCGCATTCCGGAACACCTGCTCGGCCGGCATGATGCCGGCCTTCACGATGTTCTGGTCATGGTAGATGTCGTGGATGAACATGTTCAGCGCCGTCACCCGCTGCACCAGTCCGGCTTCCATCCCTTCCCATTCGCGGGCGGTGATGATGCGGGAAATGATGTCGAACGGGATCAGCCGCTCGGTGCCTGCGTCGTCGCCGTAGACGGCGAAGGTGATGCCGACGCGGCGGAAGATCAGGTCGGCCTCGGCCCGCTTGCTGGCGATGGTCTCGGGCGACTGCTCCGACAGCCATGCCTGGAACTCGCGATAGTGCTCGCGAACCGTGGTCGCGCCGTCGGCATACATTTCATCGAAAAACGTTGGCATGCTTGCTCCGCTGTGATTTGCCGGTTGGCGTAGGACCTACTGTATCAAGAAACATGCCAGCAGGAAGCGTCACGGCGTCCTTAATTGATCGATGAATGCCTGGATGCGCTCGTCCGGCGCGTTGGTGAGCAGGCTGACCAGCGCCAGCGCGGCGAAGCCGGCCGGCACGCCGAACACGCCGGCCGAGATCGGCGCGATGTGCAGCCACTGGCCGGCGGCCGAACCGCCCAGCGCCGGATTGGTGTGCAGCATGTAGAACGCGCAGACGGCGAAGCCGGTCAGCATGCCGGCGATGGCGCCGGGCTGGTTGGCGCGCCGCCAGAACACGCCGGCGACCAGCGCCGGGAACAGCGTCGAGGCGGCCAGCGAGAAGGCGGCGCCGACCAGCGACAGGATGTCGCCCGGCTTCAGCGACGCCGCATAGGCGGCCACCAGCGCCACCACCAGCAGCAGCAGCTTGGAGATCGTCACCCGTTTCTGGGTCGACGCCTTCGGGTCCAGCGTCTTGTAGTACACGTCATGCGACAGCGCATTGGAGATGGTCAGCAGCAGGCCGTCGGCGGTCGACAGCGCGGCGGCCAGGCCGCCGGCGGCGATCAGCCCCGAGACGACGTAGGGCAGGCCGGCGATTTCCGGCGTGGCCAGCACTACCATGTCGCCGTCCAGCGCGATCTCGGCCAGCTGCACGATGCCGTCGCCGTTGATGTCGGTGATCTGCACCAGCGGATGCAGCCGGTCGATGCTGGCCCAGTAGGAAACCCATGCGGGCAGCTTCGTGAAGTCGGAGCCGACCAGCGAGCTGTAGATGTCGTATTTCACCAGCACCGCCAGCGCCGGCACCGCGGTATAGATCAGCATGATGAAGAGCAGCGTCCAGAACACCGAGCTGCGGGCCTCGGCCACCGACGGCGTGGTGTAGTAGCGCACCAGCACATGGGGCAGGGCGGCGGTGCCCATCATCAGGCACAGCACCAGCGCCAGGAAGTTGTTGCGGCGGATGTCGGAACTGGCCTTGTCGGGGCCGGGGAACGGCTGCACATGCGGCGTGACCGGCGCGGCCCGCGCGAGGTCGGCGGCCCGCTCCTCGGTCCAGACGCGCTGCGCCTCGGCGCTGTCCTTCGGATAGCTGGCGAGCGCGCGCGACGCTGCGCGGATGTCCAGCAGCGATGCATTGCCGGTCTTCGCCGCCTCCACCCGGCGCTGCGCCTGCAGCCTGCCGTCCTCCCACGAGTGCGGCAGGCCGGCCAGCCGCGCATCGCTGTCGTCGGCGCGCTTGCGGAACACCGCCCGCACTTCCTCCTCGGCCGGGTCGACGGCCAGCACCGCCTCGCGCTCCGACAGCTTGGCGAGCGCCTTGCCGTAGGCGATCTGCGGCACCGGCACCGCGGTGTGCTTGGCCGCCAGCCACACCACCGGGATCATGTAGGCGACCAGGATGATGATGTACTGGGCGATCTGGGTCCAGGTGATCGCCCGCATGCCGCCCAGGAAGGAGCAGACCAGGATGCTGGCCAGGCCCAGGAAGATGCCGATCGAGAAGTCGATGCCGGTGAAGCGCGAGGTGATCAGGCCCACGCCGTAGATCTGCGCGACCACGTAGGTGAAGGAGATGACGATGGTGGCCAGCGCCGCCAGGATGCGGATGACATTGCCGTTGTAGCGCCCGGGGTAGCGCGCGGCCAGGAAGTCGGGAATCGTGTACTGGCCGAAGCGGCGCAGGTAGGGCGCGATCAGCAGCGCCACCAGCACGTAGCCGCCGGTCCATCCCATGATGTAGGCCAGGCCGTCGAAGCCCTGCAGGTAGAGGCCGCCGGCCAGGCTGATGAAGCTGGCCGCGGAGATCCAGTCGGCGGCGGTGGCCATGCCGTTGAAGACCGCCGGCACGCGCCGGCCGGCGACATAGTATTCGCTGACGTCCGCGGTGCGGCTGATCACGCCGATGCCGGCATACAGCACGATGGTGGAGAAGATGAACAGGTAGCCGATCCAGGTGCGCGGGAAGCCTTCCTTTTCGAGGATGGCCAGCGCCGCCAGGAACAGGATGAAGCCCGCGGTATAGAGCAGGTAGTAGCGGGTGAGCTGGCGGGTGTAGGCCTTATCCGCCATGGCTGTCATTTCCGCGCTGCGCATCGAGCGAGCGCATGGCCAGCGCGTAGATGCCGACGATGGCCAGGTAGACCAGCAGCGCGCCCTGCGCGGCCAGGTAGAACGAGACCGACCAGCCGAACAGCGTCAGCCCGGCCAGCTCGCGGGCGAAGAAGATCGCGGCGAAGGTCACGCCGAACCAGACCGCCAGCAGCAGCAGGGTCAGGCGCTGGATGCGGCGCCAGAGGGCGGCGCGGCGCTGGAATTCACGATGCGGCATGTCAGGCAGTCTCCCCGGCCAGCGCGGGCCGCTCGCTCATCCGCAGCGATACCCGGAACAGCGAGCCGGGCGCGTTCTTGTCGAGGATGTGCGGATTGTTATAGATCTCGACCTCGGCGCCGTGCTGCTGCGCGATCTCGCGCACGATGGCCAGTCCCAGCCCGCTGCCCTGGGTATGGCTGCCGAGTATCCGGTAGAAGCGCTCGAACACGTGGCCGCGCTCGGACGGCGCGATGCCCGGCCCGGTGTCCTCGACCTCGAGTATCGCCAGGCGGCGCTGCGCATCGGCGCGGACCCGCACCGTCACCGTGCCGCCGGCCGGCGTGTAATGCAGCGCATTGTCGATCAGGTTGCCCAGCAGCTCGCGCAGCATGGTCGGATTGCCCTCGACCATCAGCGGGCGGCCCGGCTGCTCGAAGCCGAGGTCGATCGCGCGCGCGAACGACATCTGCACCCAGTCCTGCACCACGCTGCGCGCCAGCTCCGACAGTTCGATCGGCAGGAAGGGGCTGGTCTGCGGCGACTGGTTCTCGGCGCGCGCCAGCGCCAGCAGCTGGTTGACCAGGCGGGTGGCTGACTCCGAGCTCTTGGCCAGCTGTTCCAGCGAACGGTGGATCTCTTCCGCGCTGTTCTGCCGCAGCGCCAGTTCGGACTGCATGCGCATGCCGGCCAGCGGGGTTTTCATCTGGTGCGCGGCGTCGGCGATGAAGCGCTTCTGCATCTGTATGCTTTGAGACAGCTGCTCCAGCATGTAATTGAGCGAGCCGACCAGCGGCGTGATCTCCTCGGGAACGTGGCTCGAATCGATCGGCGACAGGTCGTCGGTGCGGCGCGCCCGGATGTGCTGCTGCAGCTCGACCAGCGGCTTCAGGCCGCGCGACAGCGCAAACCAGACCAGCGCCAGCGCGATCGGCAGGATGATGAATTCCGGCAGGATCACGCCCTTGATGATCTGGTTGGCCAGATCGACGCGCTTGTCCAGCGTTTCGGCCAGCTGCACCAGCGCCTGCCGGCGCTCGGCGTCGGGCGCGTCCGGCGGCAGGTCGACATAGACCGCGGCGACGCGCACCTCGCTGTTGCGCATGCTGTCGTAGCGCAGCTGCACCGACCACGGCGGCAGGTCGTCCTCGAGCTTGGGCGGCGGCAGGTCGCGGTCGCCGTCGACCACCGCGCCGTCCGGGGCGCGCACCTGGTAATAGACATTGTCGACATCGTCGGCGCGCAGCATGTCCCGCGCCGCGGCCGGCAGCGGCACGGTCAGCCGGCCGTTGACTTCCTTGACATGCTGCGCCAGCACCGTGACCCGGTCGTCCAGCGCGCGGTCGAACGGCTGGTTGGCGATATTCTTCGCCACCACGTAGGTGATGCCGATGCTGATCGGCCAGAGCAGCAGCAGCGGCACCAGCATCCAGTCGAGGATTTCGCCGAACAGCGAGCGCTGTATCTGCTCCTCCGGATGGTCGAACCCGGCGCTGGCCGGCGCGGGCGGCGGCGCGCGGTCCATCACGCGTCAACCGGCGACGGCAGGGGGAACCGACGGCTCGCTGAATTTTTCCAGGCAATAACCGAGGCCGCGCACCGTGGCGATGCGGATGCCGCCGGTTTCTATCTTCTTGCGCAGCCGATGGACGTAGACCTCGATGGCGTTGTTGCTGACTTCCTCGCCCCATTCGCAGAGATGGTCGACCAGCTGTTCCTTGGACACCAGCCGCCCGGTGCGCTGCAGCAGCACTTCCAGCAGCCCCAGCTCGCGCGCCGACAGGTCCAGCATCTGGTCGTTGATGGTGGCGATGCGGCCGACCTGGTCGTAGCACAGCGGGCCGTGGTGGATCAGCGCGCCGCCGCCGCCGACGCCGCGCCGCACCAGCGCGCGCACCCGGGCTTCCAGCTCGGACAGCGCGAACGGCTTGGCCATGAAGTCGTCGGCGCCGAGGTCCAGCCCCTTGACGCGCTGGTCGACCGAGTCGTTGGCGGTGAGGATCAGCACCGGCAGCCGGGAATTGCGCGAACGCAGCCGCCGCAGCACTTCGAGGCCCGCCATCCTGGGCAGGCCGAGGTCGAGGATCAGCAGGTCGAATTCCTGGGTGGAGAGCGCCGAGTCGGCTTCCTGGCCGTTCTTGACGCAATCGGTGGCATAGCCGGACTGGCGCAGCGAACGGGTGAGGCCGTCGGCCAGCACACTGTCATCTTCGGCGAGCAGAATTCGCATGGTAGAACCGGTCTCCTCCAGGTTGGCGCGAGTCTATTGGTATTCTTGTGGGCCGGCAAGTAAACTGCCGACTTTTAAACGACGCTCAGCGAACGAATAGTGTACCGGCAGACTCTATAAAAAACCGAGGTTTTGCTTGCACAAAGTACTGGATTTTTGTACAGTACTGGCTGTGAAATAAATTCGTTGAATCAAACCTTTATTGATGTTGATCTCACGCTGAAAGAAATTTATGGACGATAAAAAAGCAGCAATATCCGGCGCAGACAAGACCAAGGCGCTCGCCGCAGCGCTGGCCCAGATCGAAAAGCAGTTCGGCAAGGGTTCGGTCATGCGCATGGCCGACGGCGCTGTCGCCGAAGAAGTGCAGGTCGTCTCGACCGGCTCGCTCGGGCTTGATATCGCACTCGGCGTGGGCGGCCTGCCGCGTGGCCGCGTGGTCGAAATCTATGGCCCCGAGTCCTCGGGCAAGACCACGCTGACCCTGCAGACCATTGCACAGATGCAAAAGATGGGCGGCACCTGCGCCTTCATCGACGCCGAGCATGCGCTGGACGTCGGCTATGCGCAGAAGCTGGGCATCAACCTGCAGGAACTGCTGATCTCTCAGCCTGACACCGGCGAGCAGGCACTGGAAATCTGCGATGCGCTGGTGCGTTCCGGCGGCGTCGACCTGATCGTGGTGGACTCGGTGGCGGCGCTGACGCCGCGTGCCGAAATCGAAGGCGACATGGGCGACTCGCTGCCCGGCCTGCAGGCCCGCCTGATGTCGCAGGCGCTGCGCAAGCTGACCGGCTCGATCAACCGCACCAACACGTTGGTCATCTTCATCAACCAGATCCGTATGAAGATCGGCGTCATGTTCGGCAACCCCGAAACCACGACCGGCGGCAATGCGCTGAAGTTCTACGCCTCCGTCCGCCTGGACATCCGCCGCACCGGCTCGATCAAGTCCGGCGACGAAGTCATCGGCAACGAGACCAAGGTCAAGGTCGTCAAGAACAAGATCGCACCGCCGTTCAAGGAAGCCCACTTCGACATCCTGTACGGAGAAGGCACGTCCCGCGAAGGCGAGATCCTGGATCTCGGCGCCGACGCCAAGATCGTCGAGAAGTCCGGCGCGTGGTACAGCTATAACGGCGAACGCATCGGCCAGGGCAAGGACAATGCGCGTAATTTCCTGAAGGAACGTCCGGAGCTGGCGCTGGAAATCGAGAACAAGGTTCGTGCGTCGCTGGGTGTGCCGCTGCTGCCGGTGCCGAAGGGCATGGAAGCCGGCAAGCCTGCCCGCGAAGCAAAGGAATCCAAGGAAGTGAAGGAAGCTGGCGCAGCTGAATAGGTGTGACGGATGGGGGCATGGAATGCCATGTCTTTCCTATTTCAGATGTAAGAGCTCAGATGTAAAAGCAAAGAGGGCCTACCGTTACTGGTAGGCCCTTTTGTATTGAACAAGTCTGCGTACACCGATGTAGTTGCCCGCGCAGCGACAGTTGCCGTAGAAGTTGCCGTTCCGCGCAGCGACAGTTGTTGTTGCCGTTGCCGTTGATGTTCCGCGCAGCGACAGTTGCAGTTGCTTTTATCCCGCCGTCCCACGCCCCCCGTTCTTCCTGACTGCTCGCGCAAAGAGTGTATCGAAGGGTTTCCCGTACACATACCCGTCGCATGTCGTTGCCGTGGCCGTCGCCGTTGTCGCTGCCGTTGCTTATGAAGTTGTCGCTGCCGTTGCCGTGAATCCCCGTCGATGGTGACACGTCGCCAGTGCCGAAATCGGATAAAGAAGCGTCCGCTGTCTGAGCGAAGCGAGTTTCGGACGCTTCCCGATTTCGGTGCTGGCGGCGTGTGCACCCCGCGCAGCGGGGCGCCATCATCGGGGTCGCCTTCTCTTGCCTACTTCTCTTGGCGAAGCAAGAGAAGTAGGTCGGCTGCCGGGCCGAAACCCGGCTAGGTCGTCCGGCAGGCCAGC
>NZ_FXUL01000007.1 GCF_900182955.1 Noviherbaspirillum suwonense
GTGGCGGGCAGCGTGACGAGCGGCTGCGTGCGGGCCAGCGTGGTGGACGCGATGTCGCTGGGTTTCCGGCCGCTGGTGGTGGAAGACTGCGTCGGCGACAGGGCGCTGGGTCCGCATGAAGCCAACCTGTTCGACATGCGGCAGAAGTACGCGGCCGTGATGCCGCTGGCGCAGGCGCTGGCGGCAACGGCCTGAAAAAAGAGCGAGCCCATGGTGCTCATCATGCGTTGCAACAGTGCAGTAATGCACTGAAACGGCATGGCGGCGGCCCCGAAAATGGGAAGCAAAAAATACGGAGCGGCCAGCGGCAAAACTGTATTGACAGCGGTAAATTTGATCAGTACGCTGACTAAATCAGACAGCATGCTGAGTATCAAGGTTTTCAACGTCGTCGGCATGGCCTCGCACCTGGCAGCTCGACCGTTCGCATGCTTTACGCGTTGAGGCATCGCCTTTGCAGGAAACCGGCGCGGCAGGCGCCACAGTCGGTAACGGGCCCGAGGGCTTCGCTTAATTTGTCAACCAGAGGAGAGATTCATGCAACGACGTCGGTTTCTTAAGCAGGCAGGCAGCGCAACCGCGATTGCCGGCCTGTCCATGCCAGCCATCGCACAGGACAACAAGCAGGTCAAATGGCGCATGTCGACCAGCTGGCCCAAAAGCCTGGACACGATTCATGGATCGGCCGAAGAGTTTTGCAAGCGTGTGGGCGAGCTGACCGAGGGCGCCTTCGAGATCCGCGCATTTGCGGGTGGCGAACTCGTGCCGCCCGGGCAGAATATGGATGCGGTGAGCAATGGCACGGTCGAGTGCAACCACGTGCTAGCGTCCGCCTATATCGGCAAGAACACGGCGCTGGCCTTTGACGCCGGCCTCGCATTCGGCCTGAGCGCCCGACAGCACAACGCATGGATACAGTACGGCGGCGGTCTCAACGCGCTGCGCGAGCTCTACAAGAAGTACAGCATCGTCAATTTCACCTGCGGCAACGTCGGCGTGCAGATGGGCGGCTGGTATCGGAAGGAAATCAAGAGCGTGGCCGACCTGAAGGGCCTGAAGATGCGTATCGGCGGGCTGGGCGGCATGGTGCTGGAAAAGCTCGGCACGGTGCCCCAGCAGATTCCCACGGCAGACATCTACCCGGCGCTGGAGAAGGGCACGATCGACGCGGCCGAATGGATCGGGCCGTATGACGATGAGAAGCTCGGCCTTGACCGTGTCGCGAAGTTTTACTATGCGCCGGGCTGGTGGGAAGGCAGCGCGTCCATCACCTCGATGGTCAATGCCAAGGCCTGGGAGGCGCTGTCGCCTCGCTTCAAGGCAGCCTTTGAATGCGCGGCCAATGAGCAGACCATGAAGATGCTGGCAAAGTACGACGCCCGCAATCCCGATGCGCTGCGACGGTTGCTGGGGCAGGGCGCCAAGCTTGCATTCTTCCCGAGGGAAGTGCTGGATGCGGCATTCAAGGCGTCGCATGAGCTGTATGGCGAACTGTCGGAAAAAAATCCCGATTTCAAGGCCATGCTGCCGCAGTGGAAAGCCTTCCAGCAGAACGAGGCAAGCTGGTTCCGCGTCGCCGACAGCGCGCTCGACAACTACACGTTCGCCGCCGTAACCGCCAAGCCCAAGTAAGGGCGCCAACCCGGACCGGCGTGCTGGCTGCGTTGCCGGCCGCCGGCAGCTTCAAGAGGCTATTCATGAAGTTACTGCTCAAGCTTGCGCGGGGTATTGACGCGCTCAATTCCCTGGTCGGCCAGGCTGCGCGCTGGCTGATCCTGGTGGCCGTGCTGATCAGCGCATTCAATGCATTTTCGCGGAAGGCGTTTTCGCTCAGTTCGAACGGCATGCTGGAAATTCAGTGGTACCTGTTCGCCGCGGTATTCCTGCTCTGCGCCGGCTACACGCTGCTCAGTAATGAGCATGTGCGGGTCGACGTGCTGCTGTCGCGCCTATCGCGGCGCAAGCAGCTGTTCGTCGAGCTGTTTGGACTGATCGTTTTCCTGGCGCCGGTGGCCGTGCTGGTGCTGGTGCTGTCCTGGGCGCCGTTCGTGGACGCCTATACCAGCGGCGAGATATCGAGCAATGCAGGTGGGCTGGTGCGCTGGCCGGTGAAACTGCTGATTCCGGCAGGCTTTCTGCTGCTGTTGCTACAGGCATTGTCGCAGGTGATCAAGACCATCGATGAACTGCGTCGCCTGCCCGATGCGGCAGCGCCGGCAAACTAGAAAGCTGATATGTCTGCATTCCTGATTGCGAACATGGCGCCGATCATGTTCGCTTCGCTGATCCTGTTTCTCGTCGTCGGTTATCCGGTCGCGTTTGCTCTCGGCGCCAACGGTCTCTTTTTTGCGCTGGTCGGCATCGCGCTTGGCTTGCTGGAACCCGCGCTGTTCCAGGCGCTGCCCGAGCGTATTTTCGGCATCATGTTCAACGAGACGCTGCTGGCCATTCCATTCTTTACCTTCATGGGCCTGATACTGGAACGATCAGGCATGGCCGAGGAGCTGTTGGACACCATAGGCCAGCTGTTCGGCTCGGTGCGCGGTGGTTTGGCCTATGCGGTGATCTTCGTGGGCGCGCTGCTGGCCGCCACCACGGGCGTCGTCGCGGCGTCGGTGATCTCGATGGGCCTGATCTCGCTGCCCATCATGATGCGCTACGGTTACGACCACAAGCTGGCCGCCGGTGTCATTGCCGCATCGGGCACGTTGGCGCAGATCATCCCGCCATCTCTGGTGCTGATCGTGATGGCCGACCAGCTGGGCCGCTCGGTGGGCGACATGTATGCCGGCGCGCTGGTGCCCGGCCTGGTGCTGACCGGCCTCTATGCCATCTATGTCTTTGCCTATTCGATGATCAAGCCGGGTTCGGCGCCGCCGCTGCCGCCCGAAGCACGCACGCTGCACGGCGCGGCGCTCGGCATGCGCGTGCTGACCTCGCTGGTGCCGCCGCTGGTGCTGATCTTCCTGGTGCTGGGCACGATCTTCCTCGGCATCGCCACGCCGACCGAAGGCGGCGCGATGGGCGCATTCGGCGCGCTGGTGCTGGCTCTGATGCGCCGCCGCCTCAGCCTGTCGCTGCTCAACCAGGCAATGGACAAGACCGCCAAGCTGACCTGCTTCGCCATCTTCATCCTGGTCGGCTCGACGGTATTCGGCCTGGCTTTCCGCGCGGTGAATGGCGACCTGTGGGTCGAGCACCTGCTGCTGGCCCTGCCGGGCGGCGTCATCGGTTTCCTGGTCGTGGTCAATCTCCTTGTCTTTCTGCTCGCATTCTTCCTCGACTTTTTCGAACTCGCGTTCATCATCGTGCCGCTGTTGGCGCCGGTGGCGGAAAAGCTGGGCATCGACCTGGTCTGGTTCGGCGTCATTCTCGCCATTAACATGCAGACTTCCTTCATGCATCCGCCGTTTGGCTTTGCGCTGTTCTACCTGCGCAGCGTCGCCAGCCGCGACCTGCGGACCGCCGACATCTACAGGGGGGCCGTGCCGTTCGTGATCATGCAACTTATGATGGTTGGCGCGGTCATCCTGTTTCCCGGCCTGGTCACGGGGAACGTGGAAAAACACCAGAAAGTCGACATCGAGTCGATCCGGATCGAAGCGCCGGCGGGCGACGCTTATCCCGGTAACAGCAGCAGCGACGATCCGGCCCGCATGTTCAACGATGATCGCCGCTAGAACGGAGAACAGCAGATGACCTTGCCCGAATCCATCCTGATCATCGGCGCCGGCCAGGCGGGCGGCTGCGCCGCGGCGGCCTTGCGCCGCGAAGGCTACGAGGGGCGCATCACGCTGGCAGGCATCGAGCCGCATCGGCCCTATGAACGTCCGCCGCTGTCCAAGGCTGTGCTCCATGATGCCGGCGCGGAGGAGACGCTGTTCCTTCACAAGCCGGATTTCCATGACAGCCTGAAGATGGACTGGCGTCCCGGCGCAGAAGTGCGGTCGCTCGATGTCGCTGCCCGCTGCGCCCGCACGGCATCGGGCGAGACACTTGCGTTCGACCGTTGCCTGCTTGCCACCGGCGGCCGCGCGCGGCTGCTTCCCGGACTTCCGCCTGACGCCCCGAACGTGCATTACCTGCGCGGCCTGGACGACGCCCGGCGCTTGCGCAGGCGGCTGCAGCCCGGCGCCAGCGTGATCGTGATCGGCGGCGGCTTCCTCGGCCTCGAATTTGCCGGCATGGCGCGCGGCCAGGGCGTAGCCCTGACCGTCTGCGAAGCCGGCCCGCAACTGTTGGGTCGAGCCGCACCGCCGCAGGTCGGCGCCTGGCTGCAGCGTTGTCATGAGGAAGCCGGCACACGGGTGCTGTGCAATGCGATGACGCGCTCCGTCGCGCCGGGCGCCGATGGCGTGACCGTCGCGCTGGACAGCGGCGAAATCCTGCATGCCGATTTCCTGCTGGCGTCAGTCGGCCAGCTGCCGAATGTCGAGCTTGCACAGGAAGCGGGCCTGGCGGTGGACAACGGCATTGTCGTGGATGCCCGCTGCGAGACCTCTGCGCCGGGTATCTTTGCCGCCGGGGATTGCGCGTCGCATCGGAGCCGTTTCCTGCAGCGCCATGTCCGGCTCGAATCGTGGCAGAACGCGCAGGAGCAGGCGCAAGTGGCCGCCCGCGGCATGCTGGACCTGCCTGCCAGCTATGACGTGCTGCCGTGGTTCTGGTCTGACCAGCTGGAGATGAATATCCAGATGCTTGGCATGCCCGACGCGGGGCTGGACTACCGTATGCGCGGCCGGGAGTCCGACCGCAAGTTTTCGGTGTATGGCTTCGCGGACGATCGACTTCGTTATGTCCTGGCGGTCAATAGCGGTGCAGAAATGACGCCGTTGCGCCGGCTCATCGCCGCAGGCGCCGTCGTCGATGCAAACCGGCTCACGGACGCGGACCTGCCGGTACGCGAAACCGTGAAACTGGCGCTTGCGTGAGCGTAGCGCCTCGGGCCCGCGAGGCACTGTCATCGAGCGGGACGAGGTGAAGCCAGGCAAGCCGGTCGGCGTACAAGCAGTCGGTGCGCCGCCGTGGCTGCTGCTCCTGGCGCTATTCATGGTCGGCATCAACTTGCGCCCCGCGCTGGCGACCGTGGCGCCGCTGCTGGAAACGATCCGCGCGGAGACCGGCATTTCCGTTGCCGCGGCCGGTGCGCTGTCGACGCTGCCCGTGCTGTGCTTCGGCCTGTTCGCGCCGCTGGCGCCGCGGCTTGCCAGGCTCCTGCCACCGGAGCGCGTGGTGTTCTGGTGCATCGTCGCGCTGCTGGGCGGCATAGGCTTGCGCAGCCTGCCAGGTATTGCCCCCTTGTTTGCAGGCACGCTGATCATCGGCGCGGCAATCAGCCTGACGATGACCCTGCTGCCGGGACTGATCAAACTCTGTTTCCCGGGCGGCGCCGCGAGCATCACCGGTTTTTATACTGCCACGCTCGGCATCGGCGCAGCCCTGGCCTCCGCCGTGGCGATACCGCTGAAAGACCTGACCGGCAGCTGGCGCATGGCGCAGGCCGTGTGGGCCGCGCCTGCTGCGCTCGTCATTATCGCCGCCGCCGTTGCCTATTGGCGCCGGGCAGGCCGTCGTAAAGCGGCGCAAGCCGTGTTGCCGCGCAGGGCAGGCGGCCTGCTGGGCAACGCGCTTGCATGGCAGGTGGCGCTGTATTCCGGGCTGCAGTCGGCGCTGGCTTACTGCGTCTTCGCCTGGCTGCCGACGATGCTGGTGGACCGCGGCGTGCGTCCGGCGCTTGCCGGTTTCTTGCTGTCCCTCTCCATCGGCGCGCAGCTGGTGACATCCCTTACCGGTCCGTGGCTGGCGACCCGCAGCAAGGACCAGCGCAGCGCCATTTACATATTGCTGGGAATGACGATACTCGGCTTCCTCGGCTGCCTTTACGGCCCGCACGCAGCCCTATGGCTGGCAGCGGTGGTGCTGGGACTGGGGCAGGGCGGCACCTTCAGCATCGCGAATGCGTTGATCGTGCTGCGCTCCCCGGACGCGAACGTTGCCGCCTCGCTGTCGGGCATGACGCAATGCATCGGCTACACGATCGCCGCCGCCGCGCCGCTTGGCGCCGGGTTGCTGCATGCTGCGAGCAATGACTGGAACGCCGTCGGGCTCGCCTTCGTCCTTTGTGCCATCGCTTCCGCAGTCGCAGCGGCCGGGGCCGGGCGTAACCTGCAGATCGCGTTGCGGTAGGACCGTCGTCAGAATACGCCAAGCAATAACAGCAGCAGCAAGGTCAGCACTGCCGACAGGAGGATGGAACCGAGGCAACCCAGCCTGCTGGAAAAAAAGAAAAACATCTGCGCTCCAAGGATGAATCAATCGCTATAGGGTCGTGCCGCATTGCATAAAACGCTCAGGCACGCCCGGCACCATCACTGATTGCCAGCGGATGGTCGTGAGCGATTCGGTTTACCGGCCAGATTTATCCCGAATCACTATGCGTTGCGCCTGCCATTGCACTCCCGGGGAAAGGGCGGCGGAAGCGAATCCGATGGCGGTCCAGCCGACGCGCCATAGCCGTCCCGCCAGCCGGCGACGGATTACCCTTGTTGCTGGCCGTGCTGCATGATCTCGACCTGCTTCTTTGCCAGCTTGAACACCAGGTCGGCGCTCAGGAACGGGTCGTTGGCCAGCATCTGCTTGACGATCATCGTGGTGATGGGGTACGCATCGCCTGGCGCGATCGCGATGCCGCGTGCGCCTGTTCCCTTGCTCTGCACCGACAAGTAGAGCTTGCCCGGCTGCGCTTCGAGGGTCATCCATTTTTCGTTGCTTTGGCCGTGTCCCCTGGCTTCAAACCGGCTGGTCCAGAGCATGAGCGTGGCCAGCATCAGCGGCAGCTCGCGCTGCGACAGCTGGATGGCAACCTTATTCTTCCAGTTATAGGTCCGCTGGCCGCTCGCTTCGGTCGCCTCGACGCGTATCGTGTGGATGCCGCGCTGCGTCGTATCTTCGGAAAAACAGGCCGCGAACTTGCCGCCATAGACATGAAACGACTTGAACCGGTCCCCGTCCGGACTCGAGCCCGTTTCGCTGTCGTCATCGGGCCATGGCGTTTCCGCTGGCGACGGGTCGACCTGCTGCAATGCCTCGTCACGCGGCGGCGCCTGGCGGCCCGAAAACCTGCCGGCTGACATGGCCGGCGCCGCCGCGCGTTCCAGGTGGCGCGCCAGCGTGCGGCGAACGTAGCGGGCGTCGTCGCCATCGTCCAGTCCACCTTCATCCCAGGACTTGAGCTTGATGGAGAAGCCCGGCCCCTCGTGTCGTCCAATGGAAATCAATATGCCGATGCCGGGAACGGCGAGGCCGCGGCGGGCCAGTCTTTCCCTTGTCGCCGGCATGACCGCATACAGGATGCCTTTCAGGTAATTCTTCGCCTGCTCATTTCCAGCGTTGAATGCGTCGACGGCCCGGACCATGGCGTCGCCCTCGATGGCGAAAATGTCGGACAGGATATGCGGATCAGGGACGGGGAGGGCAAGTGCGCGTATGGACTGCTGATAGGTAATGGCATTGAAAGCCATGCGCTCTCCGACTGAAGGTAAGGAAGTAAGGGAGCGCTGATTATAGGGCGGCTGGCAATCGCTTGCCACGGTTTGGCGCGTGGCTTCTCCCCGGTTGTCAAGATGCAAGCGTTCCTTTTTGTAAAATTCTCTGCGTCTGTGCCTAAATTTTAGGCATAAAAATTTTCTTATTCAGATCAATTACTTGCGTTTGGCGATACGCCGATACGGGCCCACTTGTCCACAAAACCTGTGGAGAACTACCGGTTGCCGCCGAACTGATGGCTGCTCCTCAGCCGGCGACCGCAGTGACCAATGGTGGCAATACACATGTTCCTTGCCAACCAACAGTAACCGGTCCGAACCGCTTTCCTGCCAGCGGCCCGGACCGTCGCCTGGCGCCTTTCAGTCCGCATGCATCCCGACCTCGCCGCAGTTCGCCGCGTCGGCCTTGCACAGCTTGTTATACGCCAGGATGGCCTTGCGGCGCGCGGCCAGCGCGAGCGGTGTCTTGAACGGCGCCAGGATCTGCGCCTGGGTAAACACGTTGCCGTTCTTGATCACGTACTCGGTGTTGGCAGCCGCCTTCAGGTCTTCCAGCGGATTGCCGCGCACGGCCACCAGGTCGGCCAGCTTGCCCACTTCCACCGAGCCCAGGTCGCGATCGACATAGGCCATCTTCGCCGCGTTGATCGTCATCGACTGCAAGGCCTGGTGCGGCGTCATCACCAGGCCCGCCGCGCGCAGGTTCATGTGCAGCGAGATGCCGGGAACGACCAGCGGCGAGTCCGTGCCGTTGGCAAGCAGCCCGCCTGCCGCCTGCACCTTGGCCTGCTGCTGGGCGTCCTTGCGGATCGTTGCCAGCGTGGCCGCCGTCGGCGCCGGGGCGCTTTGCAGGCCGGCGATGAAGTTCGGCGGGACCAGCACGAAACGGTCGCTGCTGAGGACGGTCGGGTCCTGCGCGGTCAATGCATTGGCCGAGAACAGGGTGTCGATCAGGTGGAAGTCCGCCTTGCCGTGCAGGTCTGCCGCATCCTGGTAGGTCAGCGCCTGCCCGCTCGACTTTGCCCAGCCATAGCCCATGCGCTGGGTCGCAGACAGGTGGGTGGTGCCGCCTATGCCTGTCGCCGCGCCCGGCGAAAGCATATGCGTGCCGGTCGGAATGCCGATGTCGAGGCCGGCCTGCGCAATCTTCGACATGATCGGAATCGGCGCACGCACATAGGACTTCAGGAAATCGGCGCCCATTGCCCTGGCCTTGGCGATCTCCATGTCCGCCACTTCCGGCGTGCGCAGCGTTCGGGCGAAGTTATAGAACAAACGATTGCCTTCCCACAGCGGCGGCGAGACGAACAGGCGCGGCCCCACCAGGTTGCCGGCTTCGAGCGCCTCGCGTATCTCGATGCTCTGGTGCAGCGGGCCGGCGACCGACTGGGTGGACGTCAGCCCGTACGACAGCATCAGCGCCGCGATCTGACCGAACTGGCCGCCCTGGTACAGCGTGAGCGGGTGGATGTGGGGGTCCCACAGTCCGGGCATCACGGTAAGCGCGGACGCATCGATGAAACGCGTCGCGCCCGCTTCCGCGCCCGCCTGCGATGCCTTGATCGACGTGATGCGGTTGCCGGTGATGAGGATATCGACATTGCGCTGCAGGGTCGGGCTGATGCCATCCCACAGCGCGCCGGCGCGTACCAGCGTGGTGCCGACGGGTACGGCCGGGGTCCATTGCAGGTTGACGGCAATTTCCTGCGCGCCGCCGCCGCCGGCGGCCACGGTCTTGAGCTTGCTGGCGGACTTGTACAGGATGGTCTGCGAGTCGCCGGACCAGGAGGGCAGGTCCGCCGCCTCGCTGGTGATGGCCACCGCGGGGCCGGACGGCGAGCCATCCGGCCTGACCGGCATCACGTGCAGCAGGGAGTCCATGATGAACGCGACCTTGGTGCTGTCCGGTGAAAGCACTGCCGCGCCTTCATCGCGCTCGGAAATCTGGCGCGGCGCCGCGGCCACCGGATAAAACGTCCCCTGTTTGCTTGCCAGGTCGATTACGCGCAGCTTGTTGTAGCCTTCGCGGAATCGGTTGTTGATGCGCTCGTTGTCCACGACCATGACCTTGCTGCCATCCGGCGTCCACGAAGGCGTGCTGACCTGGGTGCTCAGGGACGGCAGGATCACCTGTGCCGACTTGCTGGCGATGGTCCAGATCTCCAGCTGGCCCGACAGCGTGGTATAGGCGATGCGGTCGCCGCTCGGCGACATCTTCGGCGTCACCATCGACTTGCCGGTGATGGCGGCCAGGCGGGTACGGGCCTTGGTCGCGACGTTGATCTGGTCGATCGCCAGCTGGCCGGCATTGCCTTTCTCAGAGGAGAAGTAGACGGCCGTTCCATCCGGCGTCCACTGCGGACTGCCATCGCGGTCGGTGTCGTTGGTCAGCCGGACCGGGGCCTGGCCGATGGCCATGACCCATACATCATTAAGCGCGACGAACGCAATGCTCTTTCCATCCGGCGACAGCGCAGGCGCACTGATGCCGGTGACGGGGCGCGCGGCGAGGTTGCTGAAGCCGTGATCCTTCGGCGTGTTGATGACGGGCCGGCGCACCGTGAGCGATGCGCTGAAAGCGACGTCCTGCGGGTTGGTCCCGGCCGCGTCGCGTATGCGTATCTTGCCGTCGGCTGCATAGACAAAGCGGCCGTCGGGCAGATAGCGCACCGGGAACGGAAAGACATCCTCGCCGGCAAATGCTTCCTTGCCGCCGATGACCATGGCCTGCGTCGGCGTCTGGTAAACGAGCCCCGTGCCGGCAGGATTCCACGCAGGCGCCGTGCCCGCGGCGACCTTTACAGGCGCGTCGGTGCCGCCGATACTGACGGTGAAGACATTGCCGGTGTCGACGTAAGCAAGCTGTTTGCCGTCGGGCGACACGATGGGATTGCTTTCCGCGCCGGCGCCCCTGGTCAATTGCGTCAGCGCGTTCCCGCTCAGCTTGACGCTCCAGATCTTGTACTGGCCGTCGTTGCTCCGGTCGGAGGAAAACACCAGTCCGCTGCCATCGGGCAGCCAGGCCGGTTCGCGGTCGTCATTCGGGCCGGTGGTCAGTTCGGTCGGATTGCTGCCGTCCGGCGCGACAGTCCACATGTGGTAATTGCCTTCCGGCGCATAGTTTTGAAATGCGATGGTCTTGCCGTCTGGGGACCAGACAGGGGCCGTAGGTTCGAGTTCCCAACCGGTGATCCGGGTCGCCTGTCCGCCCGCAATCGGGATCACCCATAAGGCGCCCTGGGCGCTGAAGACCAGCCGCTGCCCATCGGGCGACGGGGCAACCGCCATGTTCGTGCCTTCATGCAGTTCCACCGTCACGTCTTTCGTCGAGCCCTTCAAGGTGCTCAGCTGATTGATCTGCGGTGCAGTGGGATTACTGCTGTCGTTGTGGTCGCTGCCGCCGCAGGCGCTCAGGAGCGCTGCGCTCATGGCGACGACGAGCATGGTTTTGGCGGGAAGGGATTGCGTCCGGCTTTCCACAGTACTGCGGTTGGATGGCAATTTCATTGCATGTCTCCGTTGTCATTGTAGGTTTGCGGCTTTGCACCAAAAAGAGGCGGCTGCCGTTCTTTCAACCTAGGACACGTTTCTTACGAGCGTCTTACAGCCCGGACAGCGAAGTTCCAAGGTGAAACCAGGATTGATTGGGCTCAAGGTCGATGCGGACGTTCAATAGGGAAGGGGGAAAAGTGCAGGGCAGATCCAGCCCCGGGCAGCGCAGCTGGACCCAGGTGCATGATGCGTCGCAAAACGGTATGGCACGGCGGTGCAGGAAGCGGCTGTCTGCCGGTAGCCCGGACCTAGCCCGGCTGCAAGGTATCTGCGGCCACGTCGAGAAAATGCTGTAGGGCCGGGGTCGTATTCTCCGTCTGCCACAGCAGGTATGCGCTTGAAAACGCTTCGGTCCCGCGCAGCGGAACGAAACGCGTGCCCGCGATCTTCGACTGCGCAATGGACCGTGGCACCAGCGAGACGCCGAGCCCGTTGGCGACCAGCGCGACGATGGTGAGCCACTGCCGGGCGGCAAACCGGATTTCCGGCTCGAACCCCGCTTGCCGGCATACGCCGACGACATTGTCATAGTTCGCCGGAGAGATCTCCCGCATGAACATCACGAAGGGATCGCCGGCTATCTCGACCAGGTCGATCTGCTTCCTGTTCGCCAACGCGTGGCTGTCGGGCAGGCAGCATACGAACGCATCCTTCAACAGCGCAAGTCCCTGCAGGCCTTCGGGAACCAGGGGCAGGTTGACGAAGGCCGCATGCAGCTGGCCATGCAGCACTGCGTCCACCTGTTCGGCGGACGCCATCTCCCGCAACGTGACCTCGATTCCGGGGTGACGCTCGAAGAAACGCGAGACGATCTGCGGCACTTCGCGGTAAACCATGGACCCGGTGAATCCGATATCGATCCGCCCCGACTTGCCCGATGCAATCGACCGCGCCGTCGCATTTGCATGCGCCATCCGGTCCAGGATGGCACGGGACTCCAGCAGGTAGGCCCGCCCGGCCTCCGTCAGGCTGACGCTCTTGTTGTCGCGCACGAAAAGCTGGGCATCGAGCTCCTGCTCGAGGGCGCGGATTGCGAAGCTCAACGGCGGTTGGGTAATGGAAAGCCTGAGCGCCGCGCGGCCAAAATGCAGCTCTTCGGCAAGGACCACAAAATAACGAAGATGCCTCAGTTCCATATCGCCTCAATAGGTTTCCGCATTGTCTCCTATCCAGTCGGGCGCACGCTTTTCTAGAAAAGCCGCGATCCCCTCCCTACCTTCCGGCGAGGCTCGAACGCTGGCGATACGCAATGCGGTTTCATTCATGACGTCCGCCGTGATCGCCTCCTCGGCAACCCAGTCCAGCAATGTTTTCGTGGTCGCCACGGCCGTCGGTCCGGCACAGAGAAAAGCGCGTGCGATCCTGCGAACGGCGTCGTCGATGCCGCCGCGTTCGCTCAGCTCATGAACGAAGCCCAGCCTGTATCCGTCTGCGGCGGACATGCGTTCGCCGGAGAGCATATACCGGCGGGACTGGTGCGCGCCCAGCGCCCGGACGATATAGGGGGAGATGGTCGACGGGATCAAGCCGATCTTCACTTCGGACAGGCAGAAATCCGCATCCGGCTCGGCAACGATCACATCGCATGTACACGCCAGCCCCATCCCGCCGGCGTAGGCCGCGCCATGCACGCGGGCGATGGTGGGCTTTTTCAGCCGGTATAGCTTGTGGAGCATGGACGCCAGCGCTTGTGCGTCGCGAAGGTTGTCCGCTTCGCTATAGGTCGCGGTTTTCCTCATCCAGCCCAGGTCGGCGCCAGCGCAGAATGCCTTTCCCCGACCGGCCAGCACGACCACCCGCACGCGCTCGTCCTGTTCGCATGCATGGGCAGCATGGGCAAGCTCCGCGATGACCGTCTCGTTCATCGCATTGCGAATATCTGGCCTGTTCAGCCAGATCGTGCCAATGCCGCCGGCGACTTCCACTTCGATCGTCTGGTAATTCATCGTGTTCCCGAGGGCTAGTAGGATTTCGGCAGGCCAAGCACCTTTTCGGCAATGAAGCAGAGGATGAGCTGCGGACTCACCGGCGCCAGGCGGGGAATCCATGATTCCCTCAGATAGCGCTCGACGTGATACTCCTTGGCATAGCCCATTCCTCCATGCGTGAAGATCGCATTCTCGCAGGCGTGATAGCAGGCCTCCGCGGCGAGAAACTTGGCTGAATTGGCTTCGGCGGCGCAAGGTTTGCCGGCATCATAGAAGGAAGCGGCCTTGAACACCATCAGGTTGGCAGCCTCGAGTTCCATGTAGGACTTTGCCAGCGGATGCTGGATGCCCTGGTTCTGCCCGATGGGCCGCTCGAACACGACACGTTCCTTTGCGTAGCGTGCTGCGCGCGCAAGCGCGACCCGGCCCAGGCCAATGGCTTCGGACGCGATCAGGATACGCTCGGGGTTCAATCCATGCAGGATGTAGCTGAAGCCCTTGCCTTCCTCGCCGATACGGTCTTCGACCGGGATGCGCAGGCCATCGATGAAGACCTGGTTGGAATCGACTGCCTTGCGTCCCATTTTCTCGATGTTCCGCACTTCCACGAACCGGCGGTCGAGGTCGGTGTAGAACAGCGACAGGCCTTCCGTCCCCTTTGCGTCTTCCACCGGCGTGGTGCGCGCGAGAAGAAGCATCTTGTTGGCGACCTGTGCGGTGGAAATCCAGACCTTCTGTCCGGTCACCACGTAATGGTCGCCTTCGCGCACGGCGCGGGTCTTGAGCTTCAGCGTATTCAGCCCGCTGTTCGGTTCCGTCACGGCGAAGCAGGCCTTGTCGATTCCCTGGATCAATGGGGGAAGCCAACGCTTTTTTTGCTCGTCGCTGCCGAACACGACGACAGGGTGCAGGCCGAATATATTCATGTGCACCGCCGACGCGCCGGACAGACCGGCGCCCGTGGCTGATATCGTCTGCATCATCAGCGCTGCTTCGGTAATGCCCAGCCCGGCGCCGCCATACTCTTCCGGCATCGCGATGCCCAGCCAGCCCGCGTCGCCCAGGGCCTTGTGGAAATCGTGCGGAAACGTGCCGTCACTGTCCTTGCGGTGCCAGTAGTCGTCGTCGAATGGCTGGCAGAGACGCTCGATGGCGTTCCTGATGTGCTCCTGCTCTTCACTGAATGTGAAATCCATGCCTTGCCTCTGCGCTGGTATGTGGATTATCGGGAATGCTGTCCGGCGCTGGGTGCCTTCGACGCATCCATGACGAATCGGGTTGATGAATTCAGGCAGGGCTGCTGCCGGCTGTGACCCCATCGGCGATCAATCCTTCAATCTCGGCCGCACTGTACCCGGCCTCCAGAAGGACTTCGACCGAATGCTGGCCCAGGCGCGGCGCGGGTGCGGCTTCCGCGTCCAGCGGCGTGTTCGACCAGGAAGTGGGATTGCCTATCGTATGCAGCTTGCCCTCGGTCGGATGCTCGGTGTTCCGGACCAGTCCCACTGCCTGAAGGTGAATGTCGTCGAGCAGGTCCTGCGGCGAATTCATCGGCATGTTCGGGATATCCGCCGCGTCCAGCAAGGTCTCCCATTCGGACACGGTGCGCTCGAGCATGATGCGCCCGACTTCGGCATAGACCGCATCGATATTTGCCGCCCGGTTTCCATGCGTTGAAAATCGCGGGTCCGTCATGAAGCGGTCGGCGTCGCCAATCGCCGCGAAGAAATTGCGCCAGTGCTTGTCGTTATAGATCAGCACGCACAGGTATCCGTCTTTGGTCTTGTACGGTCGCCGGTGCGAGGTCAGGAGCCTCGCATAACCGGCGTCGCCGGCGGGTGGGTCGAATGAAAGCCCGGCCATGTGGTCGCCCAGCACGAACTGCGCCATCACCTCGAACATGGGCACCACCACCGCCTGGCCTTCGCCGCTGCGCTCGCGCGCAAAGAGCGCGCCGGTCACCGCATAGACCGCGTGCAGTCCGGTGACCCGGTCAGCCAGCGTGATCGGCGCATAGCAGGGGTCCTTCGCGCCATAGCGCTGCATCAGCCAGGGCAGGCCGGTCGCGCCCTGGATCAGGTCGTCATACGCGGCCTTGGCCGCATAGGGGCCATCCTGCCCGAAGCCGCAGCAGCTGACATGGATGATCTTCGGGTTGCGCGCCTTCACCGAATCGTAGTCGAGGTTGAGACGCGCGAGCGCCTGCGGCCGGACGTTCGTGATCAGCACATCGGCCTGCTCGGCCAGCCGCAATAGCGCTTCCTGGGCCTCGGGACGCTTCAGGTCCAGGACGATGCTGCGCTTACCCTGATTCGCATGCAGAAAAATGTGGCCCATGCCGGAATTCTGCATCGGGCCAACATGGCGCATGTTGTCCCCGTCCGGGGTCTCGATCTTCGTCACCTCGGCGCCCATGGAAGCCAGCAGCTGGGTCGCGTAGGGACCCATGATGACGGAGGTCATGTCGAGGATCTTGATGCCCGCGAGCGGGCCCGAACTCTGTTTCATCGCTTATTCCGGTTGAATGCCAGCCTGCTTGATGAGCGTGCGCCAGTGGACGAGCTGGCGTTCCACATAGTCGGCAAACTCGCGGGTGGTTGCCGACGGCCCGACCTGGAAGCCTTGCTGCGTCAGCTGCTCCTGCACGTCCTTGTCTGCCAGCACGGCGAGGATCTCGGTGTTGAGCTGGTCGACGATGGGCTTGGGCAGATTGGCCGGACCGAAGATCCCATTCCAGGACGTGAGATCGAAGCCGGTAATGGTCTGCGCCACCGGGGGCACGCCCGGCAGCAGCTTCGACGGCGTCTTGGTCGTGACGGCCAGCGTCTTGACCTTGTCGGCCTTGATCATGGACATGCCAGACCCGAAATCGACGACATAGAAATCAATCTGTCCGCCGATCAGGTCCGTCATCGCCTGCGGGCTGGACTTGTAGGGAACCGCCAGCAAATCGATGCCGGCCAGCCGCTTGATCGTCTCGGTGGCGACCAGCGATGTGCTGTTGGGCGTGCCATAGCTTAATTTTCCCGGGTTGGCCTTTGCATAGTCGACGAACTCCTTCATCGTCCTGACCGGAAGCTTGTTGTTCACGACCACCGCAAAAGGGAGTTCGCCCACCAGCGTGATGGGCGTGAAGCCCTTGATCGGGTCATAGCTCAGCTGCTTGAACAAGCTGGGATTCGCCGAATGGCCAGTATTGGTGGTCATCAGCAGCGTGTAGCCATCCGGCTTGGCGTTCGCCACAAAATTGGTCGCAATCTGCGCGCTGGCGCCAGGCTTGTTGTCGACGATGACGGTCTGGTTCATCCGCTCTCCGAGCTTCTTGGCGACGACGCGGGCAACCGCGTCGGTGCCGCTGCCGGCGGCGAATGGGACGACGAGCGAGATGGGACGTGAGGGGTAGGTCTGCGCACCTGCGGCTGCGCTGGCGAGTGCAAGAACAGTAGCCAGCATTAATTTAATGGACTTCATATCTGTCTCCGGTATTTTTTATGTCGCCTTTATCATCGCAGGCAATCGACGCATCTTTGACCAGCAATCGATCCATGTCCAATTGTAAAAACGTCTCGTACGATACATAAAAAATATCGTAAAGCCGCTTAACCGGGCCATTACAATCCGCAAGCCGGCGGGTGAGCCTTATGGAATCTGCTCATTACCCGCAGCCGAGTTCGCATCACATCGACAGATACCCCGTGAATAAAGGTCCGTTATGAGCAAGAGTCATTTCATCCGCATGGAAGACGTTGAGCCGTATCATCCCGCCAACCATCATGGCACCAGCAACTACCGCCTGATTTCCCCGGAGACGGTCGGCGCCAAGCATCTCGAGGTGCTGATCGGGGTCATCGAGAAAAATCATGGCGCGCTGCCGCATGCCCACCCCGGCATCGAGCAGGTGTGCTACCTGCTGGAAGGCACGGCCGTTGCCGAAGTCGGCGGAGAGCGCCGGGAGATGGTGCCGGGAGACTGCTGCTTCTTCCCGGCGGATATCCCGCATGTATTTACCGCAACCAGCGAAACGCCGGTCAAGCTGATGGTGATCTATTCGCCGCCTTATGGCGAGGACCCGGCCAAAGTCATCCGCTAGCAGCGGGAAGAACGGTCACCGCGTTTTGGAGAATTGGGCGGAAAAGCCTGGAATGGATTCGCAGCGCGCACTTATCCGTAAAGATCGTTTTCCGACACCGGAAGCGGCCCTGCCGGCTTGCCTTGCCGTTGCGCCCGGCCTCGCGCGGAAAACATCGGGCCGCGCGCCTCTTGCACTGGAGCGAAATGCAGGAAGCCGGTGGCATCGACCATGTCGTCATAGACCGCTTCCATTCCGCCGCGCATGAAGTAGGCCTCATGCCAGAAGCCGGTGCCTCCCGAATTACGCAGGAATTGCTGCCACCATCCGCGGTGAGGTTCGGAGCGGGCCCATGATTCAAGGGATTCGAAATCCCGCCAGTACTGGCGCATCCCCACATGCGGCGGAAAAACGGAAAACATGAAATTCTCGTGCAACAGCAATCCCTCCGGCATGGCTGTAACGGAGGCGGCAATCTTTGGGCCAAAACCGAACAGGGTTTTGAGTCCGGAAAACGCATTGACGCGCATGCCGAGGTAGATGACGACCAAGTCCGGATAGGCGGAGAGATCCACTGTGCGACGGTGTACCTTACTGTTCATCATGCTTTTGCGCGAGATACCCTGGCATTCATGCCGGGGAGGGATAGCGCGGCACGCGAAGCGTCCCCTGCACCCGCTGAAATAGTGCTATCCATGTTGAACGAATAACCGTAGCCATCTGCCCGTTGCACCATGGTGCAGTACTGATGGCCGATTCCCTGTATCACTTCCTTGCCCGTCTGGATGTTGAAACTGCCAGAGGCTCGCACTGCCAACCGGCCTACATAGGTCCCGATCTTCTTGCCCTTTGTGACGGTCGCACGGACCACGTCGCCGGTTTGGAATCCCTTGACGGACTTTTCACGCATCAGGTAACCACGCGGGAAGCCGTATTTGTCCAAGCGGGTGCGCTGGTAGGCGCCACGGCCGGTTGCCTTGATGGCCAGCGTAGGTCGGCGCCAATCTGCCACAGCAGCCACATTCCCGACGCACACCGCATCAAGCGCATGGGTCTTGGGTAGGTACAGTCGGCATCGGTTGAACTTGGTCCGCCCGCCGGAGGATGCTTCGACGGCAAGCCCGGTGGCTTTCAGGCGGTTGAGCAAGACCCACCTTGTCGCATTGACTGCAGCCGCATCCTTCAGCGGCCGCTTAACCTGCGCCAGAATGCTTGCAAGCCTCGCCGGATCCTTCTTCAGAAACGCCTTGATGTCGCGAGCGGCCTTTTTCTGGTTGCATGGCTGACAGGCGATGCCAAGGTTGCTCGGGCGGTCAGTCCCGCCGTTTGCTCTCGCATGGATGTGCTCGACCTGCAGTGGTACGCCTTCCTTGTCACAGTACATGCACTTGCGGCCCCATTTTTCCAGTAGATACTCGCGCAACTCGTAGCCGGCCAGCGTGCCTTGCTGGTACGCGACGCCGGATATCTCGGGGTTTTCCATGGCCTGCATGTCGAAGCGGACCAGCTCTGTGCTCAGCGCCGTCACCGGCGTCCAGCGGCAGATCCGCTTGACCCATGACATGGTGGTGTCGACGCGGTGCTGCAGGGACGGCGCCAGCCAGCCATCCGGCTTGCGGCGATTCAGAAACCGTGGCGCCCGGTGTCGGGTGTTGCGGCCGCGCCGGCCACGGCGCATGCTGGCCCGGGCGGTCAGCGCCTCGGAAATCTGCCGACCACGGTGCATTAGGTCAAACAGATTCAATACCGCGATGCCGCCATTGAACTCGCGCACCAGCGCCAGCCCAGTGGTCTTGCTGCCCGGGTCCAGTTTCAGGCGCAGCGGTTGAAACGCACAGGAGTCGGCCGTACGGTCAATCAGCCGGATCGCAAACGGCAAAACACGGTGCACGCGCGCACGGCCACGTTCGAGGAGCAACCTCGCGCGCTTCTCCGTGCACGGCATGACCGGCTTGCCGCATCGATCCAACACAAACACCGCCACGTCCTTCTCCTCAAATTCTGCCCCTACGGGCCTTGTTACGGCACCTTTCGGTGCTCTTCCTTCGACGATGGTGCAACGCAGCTTCAGGATTTCTCCCTCGCGACAGACCGTTTCGTGCTTACCCTATGCTTGTCTGCTTCTACCGCTTTCAGAGCCTGGAACTTAGAAAGCATTCCAAGGTGAGTTTTGTACTTCGTTGCAACGTAGCGGGTTGGGTACCGCTTCGTCTGGTCAACCGAGCTTGTCAGTTTCCTTTCAAGCTCCGGCCGTCAGGCCGGGGTAGTTGACCCATCTCTCCGCGCTGGAACCTTGAGGTGAGAACGGCGCGGGTTGCAATACAACTTTGTCTCCTGCGCCATTGGGACACCGCAATCTTTTGAAAATTGTCTGGCTGGCATATTAGCGTAACTCTCGTTCGTTAATGCGGCCAGCCGACGCTGCTCGGCAGGCATTGCATTGCATTGCATTGGTCAAAGGTCGCGGCCAGACACATCGCCGCATGTGTTGACCGCACCGCTTCCCGTGCGTGTCGGCGATTGCTGGTCTAATAGGATCTTTGTCCACTGCCGGGGTACCGGCACCGAAAGGAACACCACTCATGATTATCGCTTTCCTTGGACTCGGCGCGATGGGCCAGCACATGGCCGCCAATTTGTTGAAATCCGGCGAGCCGGTCTATGTATGGAACCGCTCTCCGCAAGCCGTGCAGGCACTTGCGCAGCAGGGCGCGCGGCCTGCGGCCACGCCGGCCGAGTGCGGTATCGCCGACGTCGTTTTCAGCATGCTGGCGGACGACGCCGCGACCCGCGCGGTGCTGGTCGATGGCGGCGTGCTGGATGCGTTGGCCCCTGGCAGTATCCACGTCAACATGGCCACCGTCTCGGTCGCGTTCGCGCGCGAGATGTCGGCGCTGCACCTTGCGCGCGGCATCGGCTATTTAGCCGCGCCGGTGCTGGGAAGGGTCGACGTGGCCGCCGCCGGCAAGCTCAACATCCTGGCTGGCGGCGCCGACGAACTGGTCAGCCGCGTGCAGCCGCTGCTCGACCTGATGGGCCAGAAAACCTGGCGCTTCGGCACGGCGCCGGAGCAGGCAAACGCCGTGAAGCTGGCATGCAACCTGACCCTCGCCTGCGCTATCGAAGCGATGGGAGAAGGATCGGCACTGGCCGGCGCGCATGGCATTCCGGCTGCCAGCTTCATCGAACTCATTACGGGCACCCTGTTCGCCGGCTCGCCGGTGTACAAGGGCTATGGCGGCATGATCGCCGAAGAGCGCTACAGCCCCGCAGGCTTCAAGCTGTCGCTCGGGCAGAAGGATGTGCGGCTGGCGGTGGAGGCTGGACGCGACCTGGGCCTGCCGCTGGCGTTCGGCGACGCGCTGCAAACAGTGCTGAAGGAAGCCGTGGACCATGGCGATGCAGACCTCGACCTGGCGGCGCTTGGCAAGAATGCCGCGCGGCGGCGCGGGGCGGGCTGATTCCTTTCGCCGTTGAGGCAGCATGGCCAGGCAAGCGTTGCCGCATGAGGGACATGCCAGCCTCGCGCGGCGATCGTTGTCGCATGCGGCGGTGATTCAGGGCAGGCTCGTCAGCGTGGGGTTGGCGCCCGGTCTTGTGCCGGCGCCAACGTGCGGATGAAGAATGCGGTGATTGTTTCGTTCAGCCTTGTAACCTCGGCTTGCCGGTCGAAGCCCGGGGGATCGCCGATCAGGGTGGCTGTCAGCCGGGCCATATCAGGCGGCAGCGGCGCCAGCAACGCGCCATGGCCGCCGCCTGGCATGTCGGCAAGATGTTCGCAGGAGCGGCAGACCGCGAGGATTGCGTCGCTGTGGAATCTTGGGACGAGCCAGCGGTCGAGTCGCGCCGTGACCAGCGCAAGCGCGACCGGTGGCTGGGCCAGGGAAGCCGGGTCGAAGTCGGCGGCGAATGGCACTCCCGCGACGATGGCCACGATACGGGGATCCGTGTGCTCGTACCAGGTTTCGTCATCGAGCTTATGGTTGATGATGGACTCAACGACGGCAAGTTTCAGTCTGTCCAGCGGCCCGCCCGTCAGCGATGTGGAAAGGCCGGCGCAGGCGTGGAAGTCATCGACCAGATGCTGCTGGCAGTGCGTGCGCAGACGGGATGGCGACCAGCGTCCCCCAGCCAGCGATAATGCCGTGTGCCCGCCCGCAGACATGCCGTACATCCCGACACGGGTGAAATCCAGGGAGCGGGCAAACTGCGGATCGTCGCGCAGCCTGTCGATGGCGCGCGATACTTCGATCGGCCGACGTTTCCAACTGGGGGGGCCGGGCTCGCTGTCGTCCTTGTAGTTATCCGCATGGTGTTCGGGCATTGCCACAGTAAATCCGGCCAGCACCAGGGTTCGCGTCAGTTCAAGGTAGACCCATGGCGACGCGGGCGATCCATGCGAGATCACAATCAGGCGATGATTGCCGGGGGCAGGAGCGGCATTGAGCGCAAGCTCGAACTGAAATGCGTCACGACGATGCAGTTGGGCCTCGGCGCTTGCCGGATAAAATATCGTGACCGGACCGGATGACGGGTTGGAAGCGAGTTCCACCATGCCCACGGAAGCAAATGCCGGGCATGCGGAGCCGAGCAGAATGACCAGAGTGAAAATCCAAGCCGGTGCGAGACGCATGGCGATGGCGCTCCATGCGGAAAACGCATCGACGCTTGCAAGGCCTCGCCATGCAGGACGATGACGATGCTCAGCGCGTACCTGCGCCATTTCCACCCCGCGTCAGCTCGCGGTCGAGCGCATTGGCAAAATTCTGGCGGTCGGCATGGTTGAATGCCGCCGGGCCGCCCGTGTCGACACCGCTGCTGCGCAGCTCTTCCATGAAAGACCGCATTGTCAGTTGCTGTGCGATCGTGTCCTTGGTGTACCACTCGCCGCGCGGGTTGAGCGGCAGCCCGCCTTTCTCCAGCACCAGGGACGCCAGCGGAATATCGCCGGTGACGACAATGTCGCCGGCGCTGACACGCTCGACGATCTCGGCATCAGCCGCATCTGCGCCGGCCGGCACCTGGAGCGCGCGGATGAAGCGCGAACCAGGCACGCGGATCAACTGGTTGGCCACCAGCGTGACGTGGAGCTGCAGGCGTTCCGCTACCCGGAACAGGATGTCTTTGATAACGGCGGGACAGGCGTCCGCATCGACCCAGATGTGCATGGCAGGCAGAAGGAGAGCAGCAGATAGCGCCATTGTAGCTGCAAGCCGGCGCCCAGGCCCTCGGCAAAGCCCGTGGCCCTAACCGCGCTGCGCCATCGTGGCTGTCAGGCGCCTGCCCGGCTTGGCCGCAGCCAGGCGCGGCGTTATTTGGTGCCGATGCTGACTGCCGCGCCCTCGGCAGGGAGACTGAAAGCAGCCTCCTCGAATGCCGGCGGGCCGAACATGGCTCTGCCTTGCCTGGAAAAGCCGTACGGCTCGGTCGGCATGCCGACCAGGTTGGTCGTGAGCTTGCCGTTGGCATCCCTGTCGTGAATGGCGGACACCGCGTAGGTGCCGGCCGGCAGCCCGGCGAACCTGATCCTGACGATGCCGCTGCTATCGCGTTCCGACGCGGGAACCGACTTTCCCTGCACCGCATGCTTTGGGAAAGCGGCAGCGGAGTCAAACACGCCTACCCGCACCTGCCCGCTGTCGTCCCGGATGTTTTCGATCGCCACTGTGAGGTCTGCGGCGAAGGCGCCATGGGCGGCCACAGCCAGCAACGCCGTAGCAAAGGCGCGTGGCAGAAATGATGCGGGTGCGGGGTGTGCCATATTGTCCCTGGTCGGGTGGTTGGTAATGGGACGACTGTATGCCGTGCGGGCAAGATCGGCACGAAGAATACGACGAAATGCAGGCCGGCGGGCGTGAAAGGGCGCTGCGGACGACTAGTGGTGTTGCTAGTGGTGTCATTCGTGCCGGCGCATCAGGCGGCGGACACAGGTAGATTCCGTCACCTGGACCCATGCCAGCCTGCACAGTCAGATGACTGCACCGGCCTCAAGCAAATACGGCGAGACATTCCGCATCGCACGTGAAACGTAGTCTTCCTTTTCGCCAACCGGCGCAACGTAATGAAGCGCCTCCTGCGCCGCCTCGATGCCAACCAGGCGGGCAATGAGCCAGAAAGCGAGATACTGCGACGCAAGGCACCCGCCGGCGGTGGCCACATTGTCCCTGGCAAAGAACGGCTGGTTGAGTACGTCGATGCCTGCCTGCTCGACCCAGGGTTTTGTCGTCAGGTCGGTGCAGGCAGGTACGCCGTCAAGGAGGCCCAGCCTCGCCAGCACCAGCGCGCCGGAGCATTGCGCCCCGAGCAGTTGTCCGGCGGGATCGAGCTGCAACTGGGACATCAGCGTCGCATCGTCAATGACTTCCAGCGTGCGCATGCCACTGCCGACGATGACCGCATCGGCCTCGCTTGCGTCCCGGAGTGACGCCTGTGCTTCGAGGACCACGCCATTCATCGACCGTACCTGCGCGGCGGGGCTGGCGATCGAAACCCGCCAGCCGGGCTTCTTGATGCGATTGAGTATGCCCAGTGCGATCAATGAATCGAGTTCGTTGAATCCTTCGAAGGTCAGTATGGCGATATGCATGAAATCCCTTTTAGCGTCAGCGGCGGTATCGGTGCGGAAACATACCGTTTTACCCATAGGCAGGCAAGGATTATGCAAAAACGGCATGGACGCACGTTCAGCTTGAAGACGGCAGGCAGGCGATTAACCAGGCATTGGCGACATCTCGGACGATCAGGCCATGCGACCGGGCCGTTTTCTACATGTTCAGGTGAATGTATCCGTCCCAACAACTTCCAGAAGAAGAACGGAATGAAGGAGAAAGATATGGGCTGACCAAAAAGACCCATTCAATTTTTGATTGCGCCGATCCCATGAATAATCGTGCTTCATGGCGTTTTCAGAACGCTGCTGCGATCGGGAATGTCGGCAGGAACCGTGAGAATGCAGAGCTGAATTCTGTTATTTAAAACAAGAGGGAAGAAATTGAAAGTGCGCCGGCCTAGGTCGCGTTTCAATGCGGCACCTTTTCAGAAGGCGGCTTACGGCCTCGCCAGGTTGCCCCGCTTGCGAATGCCTTCCGCCTCGCGTCAGGCAAATCGATTGCCGCAATGACACTCACCTCGGGAGGCGGATTTTAAAAAGAAAAGGCAATTTCCAGCGTTTTTTGAGATGCGCTAAAGGTCTGAATCTCCCATCTTTAACTATGATGCGGATCGACTAAGGTCTCAGAGTGCTGCGCGCGTCAATGCGGGACAGGTCGATCCGAAGACAAGTCATGGAGCCAATCATGTTTGCAGTGAAGCATCCAACCATTCTGAAACGAGGTGTCCGAGAAAATATCACACGAGGCTTGAGGGCCAGGTTCGGTGCACCGGTCCTGCTCGCGGCTTCGCTCGTCGGACTGATAGCCCCCGCAGACGCGTGGACGCTGGCTGCAGAAGCAAGGCTTCATGGTACCAATGAGCATCATGTGGGAGTCGTCAGACTTATTCAATTAGGGAGCGGCGAGATCATTGTCCAGGCGCGGGTTCACGGCCTTCCAGCAGGATTCCACGGGTTCCACGTGCATACCGTTGGGGAATGTGTCCGTGGTACGCCGCCCACCCAGGACGTGCCTGGCGTACCGGGTACGCCAGGCACGCCGGATTTTGTTTCTGCTGGCGGTCACTTCGATACCGGGAGAACGCCGCCGGCTCAACCGCATACGCATCAAAACCATTCCGGCGACTTTCCTGTCCTGCTCGTGACGGCAGACGAGACAGCCAATGCCATTTTCAGTACCGATCGCTTCGATCTTGCTGATCTTTTTGACAGCGACGGCAGTGCGATCATTGTCCATGCGGCGCCGGACAACTATGCCAATATTCCGTCCAGCCGGTATGCTTCCAAGCCCACGGAGACGCCCGCGACCGTGCCGGACGAAATTACGCAGAGGACGGGCGATTCCGGCGACAGGATTGCGTGCGGGGTGATCAAGAAGTTAATCGACAGGTAGCCGTCTCAGGATGCCTGGTCGACGTCCGGGTTGCCTGCGAGGCGGCTTCAATACCGGCATCGATGATGCGTTCCCGATGCGACGTCGCGAACACGCCGCCGGGCACCACTGTAAGCCTACACTCGTCATCTTTCTCAACGCCCGCGTGCCATCAGGACTTGCATCGTGTCCAGGTTCGTGTTTTCGCATCTGATTGTCTGGCCGCCGGTCAGCACCGGCGCGGTGAGGCTGGTCAGTACCGTCCCCATTTGCATTAACGAGGCAAGTCTCGCGCCGCGTTCCCATGCCAGGCGCACTGTGGCATGGCATTACGCAGGCTTGACGACATTGTCCGCCAGGTCCTCAGCGATGCGCGTCGTGTTCAACCGCATCTGCGCCATGCCAGCACGCAGATAGGTCATCACCGGGCGGTGCAAGGCGAGGGCGCCGACCGCTTCCGCATTCCCATTGCTTTCGTTCAGACGCGTGCCTTATTCCGGATCAGGCGGCTTTGGGTATTCGCGCGGCCTCCTCCGATCGGCATTTCATGGGACCAAGATAATTTGACGAGACAACTGCATTAATCAAGCGCGCAGTGCGATCATTACTGTCAGGGTAATGAAGGTGCTAGGGGAAGGCATGGCGATCGACGACGAAATTACGTTGAAAAAATTGGAAGTGTTTCTTGCGTTCATGCAGATGAGTAATCTGACGCGCGTTTCCGAACGGCTTGGCTTGAGCGCGGTGAGCGTGCACCGTGCGCTTCATTCACTGGAAGAAGGCCTGCGGTGCCCCCTGTTCAAGCGCGAAGGGCGCAACCTGATTCCGCTGAAGTCGGCCTATGCCTTTGCCGAACATGCGCAGCGCGCGATCGCGGCATGCGAGGCCGGCGTGGCGGAGGTGCGTGAGATGTCGGGTTTCAATGCGCCGCGGCTGCGGATAGGCTCCCTGTATTCACTGACGCTGCGCTGCATTCCGAAAGTGATTATCGGCCTCAAGCTGCGCAAGCCGACGCTGGACGTCAACCTGACGCTGGGCTCGAATCGCGAGCTGTTGAATTCACTGGAGGAAGGGCGGCTCGACGCAATCATCATCGGCCTGAAGGAGCCGCCCGTGAGCCAGGACCTGGTTTCGGTGCCGCTCTTCAACGACCTGATCTACTTGGCAGCGCACCTCGGGTCGCCCTACGCCGATGCGGCGGAGATCGATCTCGCCGACATGCGGGATCAGCCGTTCGTGACCTTGAGCGAAGGCTTCGTGACGTCCGACAGCTTCAGCCGGGCCTTCGAAATCAGCGGCTACAGTCCGCGGATCGCGATGGAGGTCGGCGACATCTTTTCGCTGATCAACCTGGTCAGCGAAGGAATAGGCTACGGCCTGCTACCGGGGCGCATCGGGGCGTTCAGCTCACGCATCCAGTTGCTGCCGCTGGCGAAGAAATATGCGTCCCATCAGCAGGTCACGCTGATGTTTTCCGCCAGCCGCGAACGCGACCCGAACCTGCTGGCGCTCGCTGCCGAATGCCGGCTCTACGGACGCCAGCTGGCCGGAAAGGAATAGGGCTCAGCGGTTGACTCGCCTTACTGACGCGGTTCGTGTGTCTCCTTTCTAGCCGCGGAATGCAGCTGGAACCCGCGGTGGCACGGCGGCCCCGGCGCGCAGGCGGCGCCGTGCCCGGGCTGCGTCGGCACATCTGGATTTGGACCGAATGCCGTTTTCAGTTCGATTGGACGAAATTGGCCGCTCTGTTCCTTTTTGCAGACACGGTTTTCCCTGTCCCTGAAAATTGTGAACTGGTGGTTTAACAGTTTCTTGATGGAAAGTATAATAGTTCGCATGACTGCAACTGCGTCGCCGGTCGGCATCTCCCGGGCGCTGCGCACCTTGAATAAAACGACCGGAAATTTCGTTTTTTAAATTACACTTGTTGCCAAATCTGTATCAGCGTCATGCGTCATTCCTACTTGCTCAATTCCGGCCGATGACATTTCGGAACACAGTCGTTTTTCTGCAGCATCGTGCAAGGTATCTGGCGCCATGGCCGCTGATCTGCGGCCTGTTGATCGCGGTTGTCTGGTGGTGGGGGTTCAGCACCATTGACCGCGAGCAGGCTGACATCCGCAAACAGGCGCACAGCGCAGTGTCGGCGCAGGCGCGGACCTACGCCGAGCAGGTCGAGCGCACGATCGGGCAACTCGACTACATCCTGCGCAGCCTCCAGTTCAACTGGCAGCGCAATGGCGGCGCGCTGAACCTGGAAGAGCATGTCTATGCCGGCCTGGTGCCCAAGTCCGCGCGGATCTCCGTGACCATCCTCGACCGCACGGGCATGCCGGTCACGACCACCATTCCAGCCCATCACAAGCGCAGAAGCGTCGCGGCGCTGGAGCATTTCCAGTTTCATGCGGCGAACGCCAGCCATGATGTGTTCATCTCCAAGCCGACGCTGAACCTGCTGACCAATCGCGATATCGTGCTGCTGTCGCGTCGATTGGACGACGAGGCGGGCGCTTTCGCCGGCGTCATCGCGCTGGCGATCGAGCCGAAGTTCCTTGGCTCCTTCGTCGACGACACCAAGCTCGGACCCGATGATTTCGTGTCGATCCGGCGGTCGGACGGCGCATTCTTCGCATCGAAAAAGGGCAATGGCGCCCAGTCGACCACGCCCAATTTCAGGGGACAGCGGGTGGTCTCGGGGCCGCAAGGCGTGCGGCACGTCGCCGGCGATAATTACATCGATGGCAAGGCGCGGATCGTGGCCTGGTACACCACCGCCAGCTATCCGGTGATGCTGCTGGTGGGCACGTCCGATGCGGCACTGCAGCAGGCCTATCAGCCGCGCTACCGCGAGATCTGGGCGAGCATGCTGAGCGCCAGCCTGGTGCTGCTGGTCCTCGGCGCAGCAGGCGCGCGGCGCACCGCGCTGCGGGTCGGGCAGAAGCAATCCACCCGCGAAGTCCATGAGGCCTACCGGGTCGCGACCGAGAATGCAAAGGAAGGCTTCTACATGCTGCGGCCCTGCTATGGACCGGACAACAGCATCGTCGATTTCCTCATCGAGGATTGCAACGAGCGCGGCGCGATGTTCCGTGGCCTTCCGAAGGAATCCCTGATCGGCCGTACCGTGTCGAACATCCTGCCCGTCCTGTTTTCGAGTCACATGCTGCCCCAGTGCCGAGAGGCGATGCAGACCGGACTGTTCGAAGATGAAATGCTGGTGCCGGCGCGCGGGAACCGCGCGACGCAGTGGCTGCAGCGGCGCCTGGTGCGCACCAGCGCCGGCCTGGCCCTGACGCTGCGGGATGTCACGGAAACCAAGAACCAGGAAGCGGCGCTGAAGCGGCTCGCCAATGCCGACGCCGTGACGTCGCTGCCCAACCGCCACTGGCTGATGAATTATCTTCCGACAGCCATCGACCATGCGCGGGCCGCGGGCCGGATGCTGGCCGTGATGTTCGTCGACCTGGACGACTTCAAGAACATCAACGATACGCTCGGCCACGCCACCGGCGACGAGCTGCTGAAAGCAGCCGCGTTGCGCCTGCAGGCGGTGATCCGGCCGGAGGACAAGATCGCGCGGCTTGGCGGCGATGAGTTCACGATCATCGTCGAGGCGGCGCAGACCCGTGAGGACGTCATCGCCGTCGCCGAGCGGATCATCGACACGCTCAAGGCGCCCTTCGTACTTGGCGATGGAACCCGTCAGCATGCGGTGCATGCGTCGGTCGGCATCAGCCTTTTCCCGCTGAACGGGGCCGATGGCGAGACGCTGCTCAAGCATGCGGACATCGCGATGTATGACGCCAAGGAGAATGCAAAGGGCAGATACCGGTTCTTCGAACCCAGCCTCGAGCGGCGGCTGGTCAACCGGCTGACGCGGGAAGCCGAGCTGAAGCTGGCCATCGAAGGCCGCCAGTTGATTCTTTACTACCAGCCCAGGGTCAGGGGCGACAGCGGCGAAATCACCAGCATGGAAGCGCTGGTACGCTGGGTCCACCCGGTGCTGGGCCTGGTCCCGCCGTGCGAATTCATCCCGATGGCGGAGAAGATCGGGCTGATCGTGCCGCTGGGTGCGGAAGTGGCGCGAATGGCATGCGAGCAGATTGCGCAGTGGCGAACGCAGGGCCTGCGGGTGGTGCCGGTCTCGGTCAATGTCTCGGCGCAGCAGATCGACACCGGCACGGTCAGCACAATGCTCACCGGCGTTCTCGAAGCAAACGGCCTGGACGCCAGCCTGCTCGAAATCGAAGTGACCGAGTCGGCGACCGTGACCAAGGACGGCGCCGCCGTGTCGGAACTGGCGGCTATCCAGAGGACAGGCATCAAACTCTATGTGGATGATTTTGGCACCGGCTATTCCTGTCTCGCCCAGCTGAAAGACCTCGACATGGATGGCCTCAAGATCGACCGCGCCTTCACGTCACGGCTGGGCACGAGCCGGGCCGATGCCGCGCTGTACGAAGCCATCGTGTCGATGGCGCACGCGCTCGATATGCGGGTTGTCGCCGAAGGCGTGGAGACTGCCGAGCAACTGGCCGCGCTCCAGGCGCTGGGTTGTGAGGAAGTGCAGGGCTACTTTATCGCCAGGCCGGTGCCGGCCGCCGAGGCGGCAATGCTGCTGGAGAAGCGCTTCCTTTTCCCGGCTCCGTAGGCGTCAGGCAGCTACCCGGGCGTGTGGCATGGGCGGGCGTGGCGGGCATTGGCCTGCCGGCGGCGAGGCGCAGTAAAGCAGGCTCTGCGCGGGCTTCCGATGACCGCGGTTGATGCCGTCCCGTCGGACCCGTCCGGCGAGCTTCAGGCGGCGTTGCAGACCTGGTTGCGCCCCGCAGCCTTCGCTGCGTACAGCGCCTTGTCGGCTGCCTGGAGCAGCGACTCGCACGATGCGGCATCCTCGCCGGGGCAGCATGCGGCCGCACCGATGCTGACCGTGACCAGGCCCACGGGATTGCCGCCGTGCGGGATGGCCTGCGCAAGCACCGCATGCCGGAAGCGCTCGGCCATGGCATTGGCGCCATCCACATCCGTGTCGGGCAGCAGTACGGCCAGTTCCTCGCCGCCATAGCGCACGGCGACGTCGCCGGGCCGGCAGCCGGATTCCATCAGCGTCTCGCCAAGCCGTCGCAGGCATTCATCGCCGGCAGGATGGCCGTAGAGATCGTTGTACCGCTTGAAGTAGTCGACATCGATCATGATCAGCGCCAGCGGCGTCGCCGCGCGCTTCCCGCGATGGAATTCATCGAACAGCGCGGTATCGAACAGGCGGCGGTTGCCCAGCCCGGTCAGGCTGTCCTGCAGCGTCAGGCGCTCGAGGGACTGGTTCATCTTTTCCAGCGAGGTCTTCGCCTTGCGCAGCTCGATCTGCGCGCGCTCGCGCTCGCCGATCAGTCGCAGGATTCGGTATCCCAGCAAGCCCAGCAGCGCCAGCAGCAGCGCTTCGACGCCGACGATCCAGAACGTGTCCTGCCGCCAGTTCGCCAGGACATCCCGGATGGACAGGGCGCTCGCCACGATCAGCGGATAGTGGGCCAGCTGCTGATAGGCATACATGCGCTCGATGCCGTCGATCCGTGCAGTCAGCACCGCGCTGCCTTCCTTGCCCTTGGTCCGGTAAGTCTGGAAGACCGGGCCGCCGCTGGCGTCGGAATTGATCTGGGCTTCCGCAAACGGCCGGCGCACGATGATCCTGCCGTCGCCGGACATCAGGAGGATGACGCCGTCCCGGCCGATGTCGAAGCTGTTGTGGAATTCCTGGAAATACGCGAGCTCGATGGTGGCGACGGCAACCCCGCGGAATGCGCCGTCGGGCCCGTTGATGCGGCGCGACACCGGCAGGATCCAGCGCCCGGACGTGCGGCTGCGTGCCGGCGCGCCCACAAACACCTCCCGTCCTGCCGTAGCGGCGTGATGACGGAAATAATCACGATCGGAAACATTGAAGGAGCCCGTGATCCGCGAGCGGGACGTGATCAGTCCACGGCCCTGGCTGTCGTAGACCGATACGCTGTCCAGCCCCGGGGTTTTCTCGACCGTCAGGCGCAGCAGCACCAAGGCCTGCGCCAGGGCATCCTTCTCCACACCATCGACTTCCAGCTGCTGCACGACGCCCACCAAGGCAACCTCGGCAGCACGCACCGTGTCGTCGGTGTGCTGGGCGAGGGCGCGGGTCATGTTGGTGGTGGCGACCCGTGCCGTCTCGATCTGCTTGCTGCGCGCCTGCTGGACGCTCCAGCCCTGCAAACCCACGAACGACAGCACGATCGACAGTACGAAGAGAATGGAGACCGACTGGATGGTGCGTGGACGACGAAGCCGGGTAAAGGCGCGCTGGGCGGTAATCGGAAGCATCATCGTAGGGGCGTCGCAAGCGACGCCGGAAGTTATTCACGAGTGGCTATGAATAACTTTCTACGAAATAATTTCAGTGCATCTGTAAAAAACAGCAGAAACCGATCCAATTCCTGAATAGTTCTGAATCGGACAAGGTTCGGCCGCCGCCCGGCGCTGCCTGGCGGCAGCGACGGATGGTCGGCTGGTCTGCCGGATAAGACTCCTGGCACATGTGCAGCCGCCCGCCTGTTACTCCGGCCGGTTGCCGCCTTCGCGAGGCATGCCCTGGATGGGGCTGAGACGGAATTTTTTCCGCCGGTCGCCCAGCAGTTCCCGCAGTTCGCCCACGGACAGGTTGGATACCTCGTGCATGCGGATCAGGATCGATGCGCCCACTGGCAGGCGGCGATGCCGGATCTTGCTGATCACCGGCGGCGCGACTTCCAGGACGCGCGACAGCGCCGCGTCGTTCTTCAATTCCAGTTTCTTCAGCAGCGAATCGAGCAGGTTATCCGGGTCGTATTCTGGCTGCGAGGTCAGCGGATGCGTATTGTCCATGGCGATTCCTGTTTCTGTTAAGTAATTACTCACGAATGTAAACCTATTTCTGGGCGGCGAATTGTTATAAAGCAAACATGCCTGAAGTCATTTTGCAACATTGCTCTTTTTGCACGCCCGGTTCCCGATTGACAACGGTTGTTGCAGTGTAGGCACACTCCCGCCGCATTACGGGATTGGAATGACCCGGCAACTTGCCTCATGGAAATTTGGCCGGTTAGAATCCTTTCGCGATTTTGAGGGCGCGGAACGGTGTTCCCCCTCTGCACCGCCGGTGCGCTCGCCACTATTCAAGCAGGAATGAAAAAATGAAAAAGCATCTATGTACAGCCCTGGTGTTCACCGCGTTTGCCTTTCCGCTGGCTGCCCATGCCGCGGGCGCTTACCTGGGGGCCAACGTTGGCAGCGTCGAGCACAAGTTCAACGTCAACGGCGATTCCACGACCGAGGACAAGACGGGCGCCAAGGTTTACGCCGGCTATGGCTTCACCGATCATTTCGGTATTGAACTTGGCTATGCCAACCTGGGCAAGGTCAACGCCGCCCTCGATAACGGCGTGAACAGCGCATCGTTGCGCTACGAAGCACAGGTGCTCTACCTGGCCGGCACGGCCACGTTGCCGGTGAGCGCCGGCTTCTCGCTGTTTGCCAAGGGCGGCGTCGCAGTCAACTATGCGAAGGGCACCGTGACATTCAATGGCGACACCAAGAACGGTCGCGCTGGAAATGGCACCGGCATGTTTGGCATTGGCGCCGCGTACAACGTGTCTCCGAAGCTGAGCGTCGTTGCCGAGTACGAGAACTTTGGCAAGGTGCTGGAAAAGAATGAAACCAACACCAAGGCGCAGATGGTTTCGGTCGGCCTGCGCTATACGTTCTGAGGCGATACGCCAAGGTCAAGCCGGCTTTCGGGCCGGATTTTTTTCGTCCCGAGAAGGCATGCCGGCCGGTGCGGCGAATGTTCAGTCAGGGCAGCGCAGATGAAGGCGATATGGCGACCAGCCCCCTGAATGCGCTTCCTGCCTGTCAGATCCAGGTTCACGCAGCCAGCGCGACAAGATTGCGCAACTGTTCATCTGGCATGCGGTCCGTCCCTGGAATGATGCAGCGCGTGTTTTCTTCCGCCCGCAGTCAGGCTACATTGTCGTTGTCAAGGCCGGAACACGATACGGGAGAGGAAGAATGAGCGTGCGTGCCAAATATGATGTGGTGATTGCAGGAGGCGGCATCCTTGGCTGCTATGTCGCCTATTTCCTCAAGCAGCGCAACCCGGCCATCGACGTCGCGGTGATCGAAGCGGACCCGACTTATGAATATGCGTCGACAGTGCGTGCCTCCGGCGGCGCCCGGCGCTTGTTTTCCTGCCCGGAGAACATCGCGATGTCCAGCTTCAGCATTGAACGCATCAAGAATTTTTCCACTGAAATGGCGGCCGGCGACAGTCCTGCGGCGATCGATTGGGTGGAGCAGGGCTATCTCTTCATCGTCTCGGGCGTGAAGGCCATGCGCCTGCTGGAAGAAAATGCGCATGTGCAGCGCTCGCTGGGAGCCGATATCCAGTTGCTGGATCGCGAAGGGCTGAAACACCTTCTCCCCTCCATGCACGTCGCCGATCTCGATGGCGCCGCGTACTCGCCGGGGGACGGCTGGTGCGACCCGAACAGCTTCCTTCAAGGCACTCGCAAGAAAGCCGGATCGCTAGGCGTCGAGTTCATCAGCGATCGGGTAGCCGGCTTCACCAACACGGGCGGCAGAATTGCCGGAACGATCCTGGCTGGCGGCGCCACTGTGAAAGCCGATTCTTTTGTGAATGCCGCCGGCCCATGGGCAGCCCAGGTAAGCGCTATGGCGGGCATGTGCCTGCCCGTCTCGCCGCTACGGCGTTTCGAGCATTACTTTACTGGTCACCGCAGGATCGAGCCTCTCCCTTATGTGAAAGATTTGAACCGTCTGGCGTTTCGCTCGGAGGGGCAGGGTTTTTCCGGTGGGCTGGTCAATTCGGATGAACCGAGAGGGTTCAACTTCGACGTGGATCACGGCTACTTCGACAAGGTCGTCTGGCCGGCGTTGGCGCACCGCTTCCCGACTGCCTTCGAAGGCGTGAAGTGCCATCGCACCTGGTCGGGGCTGTACGAGCAATGCGAGCTGGATGGCAACCCGATCATTGGCAACTGGACCGGCAACCACGAAAACTTCTACGTGGTCGCCGGCTTCTCGGGACATGGAATGATGCACGCGCCGGCAGCCGGCCGCGGGATTGCAGAATTGATCGACAAGGGTCGCTTCGAAACCATCGATTTGAGCCGCATGGGTTATGAACGCGTGCTCAAGCATGCGCCTTATCGAGAGCGCGGCATCCTTTGATGACAAGTTCCTGCTGATCGTCGGCCTGCCCGCGCAGGACGCACCAGGTTGAATGGATAGCCATTGCGCCCGTGGGGGCCGTGTCGCTTTCGGCAGTGACACGACACCCTTCGCACCGAGCGCCTTGGCAAGCCCGCCGAGGATAGGCCTGCTGTGCTGCCCTCAATCGGCATCCGTCCCTTCGCCGCGCAACTTGTCGGCACGCTGGCGCATCAGGGCCTTGTCCTGTTCATTCGTGGCCAGTTCGGCAGCCCGGGTGAAGGCCTTGCAGGCTTCCGCCGCACGGCCGAGGCGCGCCAGCATGTCGCCGCGCACCGCATGGAGCAAGCCGTATCCCTGCATTGCTGGCTCGGCTGCCAGCGCTTCGACAAGGGGGAGTGCGGCTTCGGGTCCATGGGCCATGCCTATAGCGACCGAACGATTCAGTTCGACGACCGGCGAAGGGCGGACGTGGGCCAGTTCATTGTACAAGGCGACGATTGCTGTCCAGTCGATGTCCCGCGGCGCGGCGGCGCGCGCATGGCAAGCAGCGATTTCCGCCTGCAGCGTATAGAATCCCCGGGGCTGGCCCAGTGCATGCACGCGGCCAAGGGCGGCCAGGCCCCGCCCGATCAGCAGTCGATCCCAGCGCGTCCGGTCCTGATCCAGAAGCAGCACCGGCTGGCCCCGGGCATCGGTGCGAGCCCGCAGCCGGGAGGCCTGGATCTCCAGCAACGCCTGGAGGCCGTGCGCTTCGGCTTCCTGCGGCAAAATGGCGGCAAGCGTGCGGGCCAGCCGCAGCGCATCCTCGCACAGCGCAGGTCGCATCCACTGGGGGCCGCTCGTGGCCGCATAACCCTCGTTGAAGATCAGATAGATAACCTCAAGCACCGCAGTCAGCCGCCGCACGCGCTCCTCGCCCCGCGGCACGTCGAACGGCACGGCTCCCTGCGAGAGGGTCTTCTTCGCGCGCACGATACGCTGCGCAATCGTTGCCTCCGATACCAGGTAAGCACGGGCAATGTCCGATGTGGACAGGCCGCCCAGCAGTTTCAGCGTGAGTGCGGTTTGCGCTTGTTGCGGGAGCAAGGGGTGGCAGGCAGCGAAGATCAGGCGGAGGAGATCGTCGCCGATGTCATCCGCGCGCGCCGCATCCAGCGCGTCGACAAAGTCGGGCACGACAGCATCGCCACGCGCATCGGCATCGGCGCCTAGCTCGGCATGCTTGCGCGCCTGCAGCGCCTGAAGGCGGAGGTAGTCCAGCGCCTTGTTCCTGGCCGTGGTCATGAGCCAGGCGCCGGGATTCTCGGGCAGGCCGGCGACTGGCCAGTGCTCGAGCGCAGCCATCAGCGCCTCCTGTGCCAGGTCTTCCGCCAGCCCGACGTCCCGCACGAGTCGCGCCACACCACCCACGATACGGCCCGATTCGATGCGCCAGACCGCTTCGACGTGGCGCGCGACTTCACGCGCCATTCGCATCCTTGCTTGCGATTTGCCGGCGCAGCTGCTCTTCCTGCTCGCGCAGTTCCGGCGTGAAGTTCTCGCCCAAGTCCTCGGCGCCAAAGATGGGCCGGATCTCGATCTCGGAATCCGTCCGCATCGGGTTCGGGCAGCGCCGTACCCATTCGATGGCTTCGTCCATTGAGCTGACTTCCCATAGCCAGAAACCCGCGACCAGCTCCTTGGTTTCGGTAAACGGGCCGTCGATCACCGTGCGTGTCTTGCCCGAGAAACGCACACGCGCTCCTTTCGAACTCGGCTGCAGGCCCTCGGCGGCCAGCATCACGCCGGCCTTCACCAGTTCCTCGTTGAAGCGGCTCATCTCTGCCAATTCCTCGGTCGTCGGCATTGCGCCGGATTCGGATTCCGCTGTTGCCTTGACCATGACCAGTACACGCATGTCGATTCTCCTTCACGGGTCGTCGGGCCGCGAACCATTCGCCACCTTCATGACTACGACGAACGAGCAGGGCCGAAATCGACATACTGCCTGAAGTTATTCACAGTGCGGCGTTCGGCAGCTGCCGCACGTTGCTTGCCTGGTCCGACCGGAAATCCGCGCCTAGACCAGCGCGGCGGTCTCCACTGCCAGCCAGTCGCGTTCTGCCGTTCGGCCGATTTTTCGAGGCTATGCACCGCGTGCCGGTCGGATGCGTTGGCAATCCAATCTGCATGCCGGGCGCCGCTGGCGCGGCGTCGATGCATGAATTCGGTTGATGCACCGGTGAGTTTTAATCGTTTGAGTTCATTCGGCGCATATAAGACGATCTTCTCTGCTGTATTCATAAACAAGATTTTATAAATACATAGGAGCTTGAATCATGTTACTGAAAGATCGCGTTGCAATCGTCACCGGCGGCGCCGGCGTCAATGGGCTGGGATTTGCCACCGCGCGCATGCTGGCCGCGCAGGGGGCTACGGTTGCCATCCTTGACCTGGCGTCCGCCAACCCGACCGCGGCTGCGGCAGAGCTTGGGCCAGACCATCTCGGCGTCGTTGCAGACATTACCAGCAAGCAGCAGTGCGATGCGGCCACTGAATCGGTGCTGGGCCGCTATGGACGCATTGACATCCTGTTCAACAATGCCGGAATTACCCAGCCGCGCAAAACGTTGGAAATATCGGCTACCGATTATGACGCGGTGCTCGATGTGAGCCTGCGCGGCACGCTATTGATGTCGCAAGCGGTGCTGCCGGTGATGCAGCGTCAAAAAGGCGGATCCATCATCTGCACCTCGTCGGTTTCCGCGCAACGCGGCGGCGGCATACTCGGTGGCCCCCATTACTCTGCCGCCAAGGCGGGCGTTCTCGGGCTGGCACGGGCCATGGCGCGGGAATTCGGCGCGGATGGCATCCGGGTCAACTGCATCACGCCAGGGCTGATCGCGACAGATATCATCCGCGGCAAACTGACCGAGGAGCGCAAGGAGAAGATCGCAGAGGATATTCCGCTGGCGCGGCTTGGAAGGGCGGACGATATCGCCGGCGCCGTCGTCTTCCTTGCCAGCGATCTGTCGAGCTACTGCACGGGAATCACGCTGGATGTCAACGGCGGCATGCTGATCCACTGATTGCCCCGAACCGGGGGAGCGCTGTTGTGGCCTCAATTGGCCTACGGCAGTGCCTCCTTGCGTCGACCGGCGCACCGGTGCGCGCGCTTACCTGCCATTGCCGGAAGGCGAATCCGCTGCCTCGTTCTTGCCGTCGATCGGCACTGCCTCATGCGGGTCGCCGGAACTTCGGTTGGCCATCCACGAGTTGATCCAGTCGAGAACGGTCCTCACGGTGTCCAGGCTCTCCTTGCTTTTCGGCACCGCCAGATAGTGCGCCTTGATGGGCAATCCCATGTCCCCGAATGGCAGCACCAGTCGTCCCTGCTGCAAATATTCCAGCACTAGCACAGTGCTTTCCACGCACATTCCCAGACCGTTTTCAGCGGCGTTTAGCGTCATGAATGCCCGGTCGAGCCGCAAGCCGCGAACGATGTTTGTGCAGCCCGGCGCAAACCGTTCGATCCATTCATCCCACGAAGTCAGCGACACATCGTTCTGGATCAGATAGAAGTCCTCAATCCGGCTGGGCTGCAGTGGCAGCGCCTGGCCCTCGACCAGGCTGGGGCTGCACACCGGAACGTAGCGCTCGTCCGGCGCAATGGGTTCGATCCTGACGCCGGCTGAGGCCTGGGGGCGTCCATAGGTGACGGCAATATCCACGCCGGTGCTGGAAAAGTCGGGCGGTTCATGCACGGCCCAAAGGCGTACATCGATGCCTGGATGCGAAAGCAGGAATGCCGGCAGTCTTGGCATCAGCCATATGGCGGCGAAGCTCGGTGAACACTGGATGGTGACTATCTGCGGCTTGTCGCTCTTGTCGAGAAGCGCACGCATCTCGGCATCGATATCGCTGAAAGCGCGGCCTATTACTGCATACAGGCGCGCGCCTGCTTCCGTCGGGATGACGCCGCGCTTGACCCGCTGGAACAGCAGCGTCCCGAGCACCTCTTCCAGCGACTGGATCGAATGGCTGATCGCCGATGCAGTGATCGACAGCTCCTTTGCGGCGTCCGCAAAGGACTGGTGCATATAGGCTGCTTCGAACGCCTGCAGGCTCTTGATCGACGCTTTGCGCAATGCAATATATCGCTGAACTGATTTCATCTATTGGTAAGAATTCATCGCTATCCGATTTTGGACGAGGTTTATACACTGGATTTCGAGGAGTGCAAATTCCTCGTGTTTCTCTTCCTTATAAACCCACCGGAGACAGATCAAGTGATGCAGGACAACCCTATCACATCCCTGAAAAGCGCCGCCTACCGTATCCGCCGTTATGCCCTGCAAATGGGCGCGGTGCAGGGGCAGGGATATATTGGCCAGGCGCTTGGCATGGCGGACATTCTTGCGGTTGCATACCGCCATGCGCTGAACTACCGCGCCGCAGATCCCAAGTGGGAAGGGCGCGACCGCTTCCTGCTTTCCCACGGCCACTATGCCATTGCACTCTATGCCGCGCTTCTCGAGGCCGGAATCGTTCCCGAGGCTGAACTCGACAGCTATGGAAGCGATGATAGCCGCCTGCCGATGTCCGGCATGGCCACTTATACGCCGGGCATGGAAATGTCGGGAGGTTCACTCGGGCAAGGCTTGATCATCGCGGTCGGCATGGCGCTGGGCCTGCGCCAGAAGAATAATAAAGCCTTCGTCTATAACTCGATGTCGGACGGGGAACTGGACGAGGGCTCGACCTGGGAGGCTGCCCTGTCGGCCAGCCATTTCGGACTTGGCAACATCATCAACCTCATCGACATCAACAACCAGCAGGCCGACGGCCCGTCGGGAAAAATGCTTGGCTTCGAACCGCTCGCGGACAAATGGACCGCGTTTGGCTGGTTCGTTCAACGTGTCGACGGCAACGACCTTCCTGCCGTGCTTCAGGCATTCGATGCCGCACGCAAGCATCCGGACCCCCAGCCCCGCGCAATCCTGTTCGACACGCTGATGGGCAAAGGCGTGCCCTTCCTGGAGCGGCGCGAGAAGAATCACTTCATCAGCGTCGACGCGGCGGAATGGGAGCAGGCCATTCATTTTCTGGATAACGATTACTTCGGAGATAGTGCAAATGAGCAGCGCTAATGCAGGCAAGCCGCGGCTGAAGACCTCGGCAATGATCGCGTCAATCGCATCGGAGGGGCAACGGACGGTCAGTGCGCCGTTTGGCCATGCCCTGGTCGAGCTGGCCAGCCGGCGAGCAGACATCGTCGGGATGACCGCGGACCTCGGAAAGTACACGGACCTTCATATCTTCGCGCAAGCCTTTCCGGAGCGATTTTTCCAGATGGGAATGGCCGAGCAGCTATTGATGGGCGCGGCAGGCGGCATGGCCAAGGAGGGCTTCGTGCCCTTCGCGACCACTTATGCGGTCTTTGCGTCGCGAAGGGCCTATGATTTTATCCATCAGGTAATTGCCGAGGAAAACCTGAACGTCAAGATCGCCTGCGCGCTGCCGGGCCTGACGACGGGCTACGGTCCGAGCCATACCGCGACGGAAGACATCGCTATTTTCAGGGGCGTGCCGAATCTGACGATCGTCGATCCATGCGATGCGCTGGATATCCAGCAGGCGGTTCCTGCGATAGCCGCCCATCAGGGGCCGGTCTATATGCGCCTGCTTCGCGGCCGCGTGCCGCTGGTGCTGGATGAATATGACTACACCTTCGAGCTTGGCAAGGCGAAGCTGCTGCGCGATGGGCGCGACGTCCTGGTCATCTCGAGCGGCATTCTGACCATGCGCGCGCTCGAAGTGGCCGATGCTTTGCAGGCCGACAGTATCGATGTCGCGGTGCTGCATTGCCCGACAATCAAGCCGCTGGATCAGGAAACCATTATCCGGGAAGCCTCGCGCGGGGGCCGGCTGGTCGTGGTCGCGGAAAACCATTCAGCCATCGGCGGCCTGGGCGAAGCCGTCGCGGGAACCTTGCTGCGTGCCGGCGTCGCCCCGAGTTTCCGGCAGATTGCGCTGCCGGATGCATTTCTCGATGCCGGTGCATTACCGACACTGCATGACCGCTACGGCATCTCGGCCGATGCCATTGCGGAAAGCCTAAAGAGCTGGCTCTGATCACAAGAACAATCACAGCGAGGACACGGCATGAGCGCCACACTGCTTACCCGTCGACCTCGCATGCCTTGCACGACTGGCGCATGGTAATTGCCTGAGTTGCGCGCAGCGTCGCCCGAATCGCGAGGCTATCTCCGGAGCTTGCCGGCGACTCGGGAGCGACAGCCAATCGTCGGGCCCACCCGTACCTGAACCTGACGACCGTCAGCCGTCATTTCCGCTGCCGGACCGGCATTCGCTTGCCGACCCGGTCCGGAGGGACTGCGCGTGACGCTGTAAACCGAGGATTAAACCGAAGGAGACAATGATGAAATCTAACACAACGGCAAGTCTCGACGCTGGCAGCGGCATGCCAACCCAGACGGCCGGCAATTTTGAATCCCGCACGTATGCCAAGGTGGCGCGCCGCCTCATACCGTTCCTGATGCTCTGCTACCTGGGCGCCTACCTGGACCGCGTCAACGTCGGCTTTGCGAAGCTGCAGATGCTGAATGACCTGAAATGGAGCGACACGATTTATGGCCTTGGCGCCGGCGTTTTCTTTCTCGGGTACTTTCTGTTCGAAGTGCCAAGCAACCTGATCCTGCATAAGTACGGTGCACGCCGCTGGCTCGCGCGCATCATGCTGACCTGGGCGGTGATTTCTGCCTGCTTCGCCTTTGTATCGACGCCGACCATGTTCTATGTCATGCGTTTCTTGCTCGGTGCAGCCGAAGCTGGGTTTGCACCGGGCGTCATCCTGTACATCACCTACTGGTTCCCAAGCAAGCGCCGCGCAAAGATGCTGTCGGTGTTTTTCATGGCCATACCGCTGGCGAATATCGTGGGCGGTCCCTTGTCAGGCTGGATCCTGCAAACGTTCGCGGATTACCAGGGCCTTCGCGGATGGCAGTGGCTGTTCATGCTCGAAGCCATCCCGTCGCTCGTGCTCGGCGTGGCCATCCTTTTCTACCTGGACGACAGCATTGCTGCCGCCAAGTGGCTGACGCCCGAAGAAAAGAAGCTCCTGCAGGATAATATCGCCGAAGACAATACCGAAAAGGATAGCCATCCGTCCATTGGCGCGTTTCTGCGGGATCGTCGGGTCTGGCTCCTGTCGGCGATCTATTTTTGCGTTGTCATGGGTCAGTACGGCATTACATTCTGGCTGCCCACGATCGTCAAGAACGCCGGCGTCAGCAGCGTGGTCATGGTCGGCCTGCTTTCAGCCATTCCGTATATCTGCTCGCTGGTGGCATTGCCATTCATCGGCATGAGTTCGGACAGGACCAAGGCCAGGCGGCTCCATTGCGCAGCGCCGATGGTGGTGGCAGCAACTTCGCTTTTCCTGCTGCCCGCCACCAGCGGCGTCGGCATTGCGCTGGGCCTTCTAAGCTGCGCGGCCATCGGCAGCATTGCGTCGAGCTCCCAGTTCTGGGCACTGCCCACTGCTTTCCTGGGCGGGATGGCTGCGGCCGCCGGCATTGCGGCCATCAACTGCATCGCCAACCTCGCCGGCTTCGTGTCACCCTCGGTAGTCGGCTGGCTCAATGATTTCACCGGAAATCAAAACGCGGGACTGATGTTTACCTCCTCGGCGCTTTTGGTCGGGGCGGCTCTCGTGTTGCTCTTGCCGGCGAAGACTGTGAATCGCTGACCAAGCGGTGATCTGGTTTCAGCCTGCAGCCCGGAATGTTCGTCTGAACAACCGGGATGCAGGTTGACCAAATCACGCCCATCACCCCCGGATTGCATCCCTGACCGCATACAATTTTGCTTGGAGATATTGAAAGAAGGGATCGAATCTTACGCAGCGTCAAGTTGTTGCAAAACATTCGTCGTTGCACTTTCTGACCGCCCCTTTTTTTAGTCGACATCCAAGAATGCTTCATCTCCACGCATTGTTGCCGGTTGTTATGCCGACTGCGAATAGCAGCAATTGGAAATGATCATTTCCGCGCTTTCAGCCTCGCGCCTAAACTTAGCGGGTTGGCTGGGACGCGATTCCCAGCCCTATCGAACGCTTATCGTTTTACCATTTCGAGGGACCCGCCATGTCGAATTTCTCCATGATCCTTGCAGCACTACCGGTTTTCGTTGTCATAGCACGAATAGTTCTGGTGTCACGCAGCACGTTGATGCACACCGAGTTTGCCCACTTGCTGAATTCGTGATTAGTGTTTTCATTGCCAAACCGATATTTGGAACGAGGGGCTGAATCCCGGGGACCGTGCCAAGATCCATGATCGTCTCATGCACCCATTGCCCAGGCTTGCTCGGCAGGTAGACGTCTACATTTAGAAAGTATGTCGAACTCCGAGGTTAAATGCCTTGTCTCCGGTGCCCGTATCGGTTGCATTGCCTACCTTGAAGTCCGCTCCGTTATCGTTGCCGATCCGGGCGTAGGCAACATAGAGATCGGTCCGTTTAGACAGGCCGTAAAAGTAACCGATAGCCCACTGGTGAGCATCGCGATTCATTGCCGTCCTGTCGTCATGCCGGATGTAGGAACCCAGCAATCGGTTTGGGCCGAACGGCACGGACACGCCCAGGATGAAGTCCCTGCTATCAGCCGCTCCCAGGCCCTTGTTAACGGCATATCCGATGCTGCCTTCGGCAAGGCTGAACTTGTAGCGCGCCGCTAGCAGGGTATTTTTCGTCCTGTCTGTAGCCGTCGCATTGTTGAGCTGGTGGTGGGCCAGCTTTATCGCGGCAGGTCCTTGTTCGTAGCCGATCGCCGCGCCAATGGTGCGGCTCTTCTGCGCGTCACCGGCAATTTCGCCAAGGCCATAGGCGAGGTCGGCGAAAAATCCGCCAAACTTTGGTGTTTGGTAGTTAATCATGTTGTTGACGCGCGTGTTGGTTGCCATGACGTTTCCAGCCCGGCCAGCGAGGCCAGCCGCGAAAGGATCCGCGATGTCCCGCAGTGCCAGGTAATACGGTGAATACTGCCGGCCCATCCTCACCGCGCCAAAATTGCCTGACAAGCCAACATACATCTGGCGACCGAACAGCAAGCCGCCTTGTCCCAAGGTGCCGTTATCAGAATTAAACCCGTTCTCCAGCAGGAAGTTGGCGGACAGGCCGCCACCGAGGTCTTCCTTGCCCCTGAACCCCAGGCGGGAGCCCGATGCGACGCCACCGCCAAGGCCAGTGACATTGCCGTCGGGGCCGCCGCTCTCGCGAACCAGCCCGGCGTCGACAATACCGTAAATGGAAACGCTGGTCTGAGCATGGGTCATGCCTGACAGCGCCAGCAGCGCAGCGGCAGCAATTACTGATGTTTTCATCTCTGTGTCTCTCTCAATACCGGCAGGGCTGTTTCAATACCGGCAGGGCTGTTTGTTATGAAGCGCCTGGACGTGACCGGTCGCTTGTTCCGGCGGAACAATTGGTTCGATATAGAGCCTGCGCGCGAGGGCCGCTGCGCAGCCGATGGGCCGTGGCCCATTTCAGACATGCTTCGAACCGGCTGGCGCAGCAAAAGCCTTAGCGGTTTTCCCGCCTACGGAGCACCCGGTCGACCATCTCCCCGGACAAGCCAAGATAATTCGCGGGATCGCACAGCTTGCTCAATTCGTCGCGGTTCATATGCCTGGAAATCTCGGGATTTTCCACCAGCAGGTCGAGTAGAGGCCGGTTCTCCTGGATCGCGACGCGGCAAATGTCGTACACCAGGTCGTGCGCATATTCCCGTCCGAGATGGGGGCCAAGACCCATCATGACCGCCTCGGAGACCACCAGGCCGTTCGTCATTTCCAGATTGGCGCGCATGCGTTTTTCATCGACTTCCAGTCCTTCCAGCACAAAGCGCGCCTGCGCCAGCGCGCCGGCTGCCAGACAGAATGCCTCGGGCAGAACAATCCATTCGATTTCCCATGGCCCAGTGGAGCGTTCGTGATCGGCGACGTTGGCGTCGAGCAGCGCCGCGACATGCTGCCGGACCACGCTGGTGCATGCGTGGATGTAGCAGGAGGAGATCGGGTTGCGTTTCTGCGGCATGGTGCTGCTGGATCCGCGACCATGCGCGTAAGGCTCATAGACCTCGCCAACCTCGGTCTGCATCATCAGTTTTACATCTGTCGACAGTTTGCCCAACGTGCCCGTGACCAGGCCGAGGAAACACCCCACTTCGGCTATGTTGTCGCGGATCGTGTGCCAGGCGATGTCGGGCTGTCCCAGGCCCAGCTCCTGCATCAGTCCGGCCTGGGTTTCTAGGCCGCCGACTTCAATCGACGCCAGGGTGCCGGACGCACCCGCGAATTCGCCTACCAGGATCCGCGGCCTGAGTTCGGCAAGGCGGGTGCGGTGCCGTTCGACCGCGCTCAGCAGCCCGGCCACCTTGTAGCCGAAGGTGATCGGAACCGCCTGTTGCAGATTGCTTCGCCCAATCATTGGCGTGTCGCGATAGCGCTTGGCCAGGCTGGCCATGAGGCTGGAAATCGCCGTCAGCTCAGTGTCGACGAGATCCAGTCCTTCGCGTATTTGCAGCACGGTCGCTGTATCGGTAATGTCCTGCGTGGTCGCGCCCCAGTGGCAGAACTCGCCAAGCTTGTCCCGGCACAGCGCATTGATTTGCGAAACCACCCCAAGAATCGGGTAGCCGATACGCTGGGTTTGCGCGGCCAGTTTTTCCATGTCGATTTTTTCAAGCACGCAGTTGCGCACGATTTCGTCTGCGGCTTCCGCGGGAATAATCCCGAGACGTCCCTGGACGCGGGCCAGCGCCGCTTCAATGGCAAGATACTTCGCAGTGCGGTTCTCGTCGGACCAGACTTGCCGCATTGCTGCGGTGCTAAATATGTTGCCGAATATGGAAGAGTCGATGATGGTTGCAGCCATGATTGCTATCTCCTGATGTTAAACGCGGTAAATGTGAGTTGCTGGCCAGTTCAGGCCGGGATGCGGCCTAGAATTGCCTCTGCCTTTAATAGGACCGGGCGATCCACCATCTTTCCGTCAACCTGTACCGCGCCCCGGCCGGCCCCGGCGGCAGCGACGACGCGCCGCGCCCATTCGACCTCGTGGGCTTTTGGCGCAAGCGCCTGGCGGATCAGAGTCACCTGTTTCGGATGGATGCATAGCTTTGCGGTGAATCCGCAGGCGCGTGCGAAAGCAAGATCCGCCAGCAAGGCGTCATCGTCGGCGAGATCGGCCGTGACGCCTGCGATGGGGGCAGCCAGGCCGGCGGCGCGTGAAGCCAGCGCCATGCGGCAAGCCGGATACGCAAGGCCACGCTCGTCGCCCGACAAATCAAGATCCACTGCATAGTCCAGCGTGCCGAACGCCAGGCGCTGGACGCCGGCCGATACCGCAATTGCGTCGACATTGAGCAAGCCGCGGGCGGTCTCGATGATGGGAATGATTGCGCTCCCGGAAGCGAGCGCCGCTTTGACGCGCCCGACCTGGCTTGCCAGTTCCACCTTGGGCAGCATGACCCCGCCGATCCCGGCGGCGCTTGCCAGGGCAAGGTCGTCGTCGAACCATCGGGTCGTTTCGTCGTTGATGCGGACGATGAGTGCGGCAGCCATATCGCGATGCGCATCGCACCAGTTTCCAAGGGCGCGGCGCGCGCTTGCCTTTTCGTCGGGCGAAACGGCGTCTTCCAGGTCGACGATTACGGCGTCGGCGCCGGCCGCCAATGCCTTGGCATAGCGGTCGGGGCGGTTTGCCGGAACAAACAGGTAGGTGGCCGGCAGCTTGTCTTGTCTATTCATGGCGCACCTCATATCGCGTGGGCCGCCCGCATGTCGGCGATCTGCTTGTCTGAATACGCCAGGCTTTTCAGGATTGCCTCGGTGTGCTGGCCGAGCGCCGGCACGGCGTCCATGCGCGGCGGCTCGTCTTCCCAGGAGCCGGGCGGCAGCAGCGCCGGGATCTTGCCGGCCGGCGAATCGACCTGGCGCCAGCGCTCGCGCGCCTGCAGTTGCGGATGGGCCCACACCGCATGCATATCATTGACGTTGGCGTTGGCAATCTGGGCGGCATCGAGGCGGGCCACCACTTCCGCCGACGTCAGCGTCGAGAAGGCCGCGACGATGAGCGCGCGAATCTCGTCCCTTGCAGCACTGCGTTTCGAATTGGTGAGAAAGCGCGGGTCGCCTGCCAGCTCCGGCGACAGCAGCACCTTCTGACAGAACAGGGTCCACTCTCTGTCATTCTGCAGCCCCAGCATGACGGTCTTGCCATCGCCAGCGGGGAAAGGACCGTAAGGATAGATCGTCGCATGGCTGGCGCCGGTGCGTGGCGGCGGCGCCGCGCCTTCATACGCGTAGTACAGCGGATAACTGTTCCATTCGACCAGGCACTCCAGCATGGAAATATCCAGGTGCTGTCCGCGCCCCGTCCGCTCGCGCTGCAGCAGCGCGGCAAGGATGCTGCTGTATGCATACATGCCGGCGGAAATGTCGGCGATCGACGGGCCGGCCTTTGATGGCTGGTCGTCGGTGCCGGTGACTGAAAGGAATCCGGCTTCGCTCTGGATCAGAAGGTCATACGCTTTCTTGTCGCGATAAGGTCCGTTGCCGCCATAACCGGAAATGTCGCAGACGATGATGCCTGGCTTGGCTGCGGACAAGATCTCATAGGACAAGCCAAGTCGCGCCGCCGCGCCAGGCGCCAGGTTTTGCACGACGATATCGGCTTCCTCCATGATCAGACGCTGGAGGATTTTCTGCGCTTCGTCGTGCTTGACGTCCAGCGTCAGGCTTTCCTTGGAACGGTTGGTCCAGACAAAATGGGATGCCAGTCCGCTCACCCGTTCATCGTAGCCGCGCGCGAAATCGCCGACGCCCGGACGTTCAATTTTAATGATTCGTGCGCCCAGATCAGCCAGCTGGCGGGTGCAGAACGGCGCAGCGATTGCATGTTCCAGCGTAACGACGGTAATGCCTTGAAGAGGTTTCATCTGGTGTCCTCACTTGATGGTGGCGCTTGCATCCATGGTCAACCAGCCTTCGTGATCCTTGGCCCACAGATGTATGGTCTTGCCGTCCGCTTCACCGCAGACGAAAAAATGATGGATGTCAAATGTCGGGCGCACGGCCCGGAATGCGAAGCGCTCGACCTGGGCGTCGGGCAACTGCCGGCGCAGGAGATCGAGCAGCAGGGTGGCGATCATGGGGCCGTGAACCACCAGCCCCGGATAGCCTTCGACTTCGGTGACATAGCGACGGTCATAATGGATGCGGTGACCGTTAAAGGTCAGCGCCGAGTAACGGAACAGCAGCACGTCGTCGGGGACGATCTTCCGTTCCCAGGCAGACGAGGCCGGCGCTGCGGTGGGCGAGGGCGACACGTCATCGGCTTGCGCGGCCTGGCGATAGACAATGTCGTGGAACTCGGTCAATGCGATGTCGGGCGCGCCATTACGGCGGATTTCATGTCTGACTTTGACGAACACCAGCGGCCCGGTCCGCCCGGATTTTTCAGTCACGTCATCGATCGTGGATGTCCTTGTGACCTGGTCCCCGATCCGCAGGGGCTGGTGAAAGATGAACTGGCTGCCGGCCCACATGCGCCGCGGCAAAGGTACCGGCGGCAGGAAGGCGCCGCGCTTCGCATGCCCGTCGGCGCCGATCTCCGATTGCCGATAGAGCGGCAGAAAGTAAAGCCAGTGCCACAGCGCGGGCAGCGGCGTTCCTTGTGCCGGTCGGTCCGCCGTGTAGTCCAGGGTTGCCGAAAGGGCGGCATAGGGTGTCGCCGTGACCAGGTCCGAAACGCATTCGCTCTTCCCGATCCACTCGCTGAGATTCATGGTAGGGGTCTCCTCATGTACGAAACAAAAATGGGGAATCGTCGAGCAAGGCTTGTCTTGATTCACGTCGCCTTTGCCGATGTGGCGACGCCTTGCCATGAAAAGATTTTCCGTCTAAGGTATTGATTTGTATATTGCTCAATTTTTTGCTTTTGATGCGCCATGAGCATGAATTTCGACTTAGCCGATTTGCGCGCTTTTGTCGCGGTTGCCGAGATGAACAGTTTTCGGGCAGCGGCGACGGCACTGCATCTGTCGCAGCCTGCAATCAGCCGACGTATTGAAAAGCTCGAGGCAGCGCTCGGGATCCGTTTATTCGAGCGCACCACGCGGCGCATCGCGCTGACTGCTGTCGGCCGGGATTTTTCGCATAAGGCGCGCACCCTGCTCGACGACCTGGAAAATTCGCTGCTCAGCATGCGCGAGGTGGCAGCATCGCAAACGGGAGAGGTGGTGATTGCCTGCGTGCCCTCGGCAGCCTATTACTTCCTGCCGAAAGTGCTGACCGAATACCACAAGCAGTATCCGCGCATCCGGGTGCGGATTATTGACGACAGCGCCAACGGCGTGTTGGCAAGCGTGACACGCGGCGAGGCCGAGTTCGGCATCAACATTACGGGCAACCAGGAGCCGGACATCGATTTTCAGGGCATCCTTACCGAGTCTTTTGTCGTGGCATGCCGGCGCGACCATCCGCTGGCATCAAGGTCCACGGTAAGCTGGGCAGAAATCGGCCAGTACGACTACATGACGGTCGACCGCAGCAGCGGCAACCGGCTGTTGCTGGACCTGGCGCTGGCCCACACCAGCGTCAATCTTGCATGGTGCTATGAAGCCAAGCATGTTTCCACGTTGATTGGCCTGGTCGAAGCGGGGCTGGGCATTGCCGTGGTGCCACGGTTGTCCATGCCTGCTGACGGGCATCCGACGCTGATCAGCGTACCGCTGACGGACCCAAGCGTGAAGCGGATGGTCGGCCTCGTTCGCAGGCGCGGTCGCGAGCTGACGCCCTCGGCGCTGCACTTGTACCAGCTAATCGAGAGTACCTGGCCGCGCCGCGTGAAGTAGCCGTCGGACTCGCGGACGCCAGGGCGCGCGCTTGGTTTAGTCTGCGGAAGAGTCGACCAGCTTGCCTTCCCGTGCGACGTTCTTCCACTTCATCAGTTCGGACTGCACAAGTTCACGCAGCTCGGCTGGCGTACTGGCCTGGACTTCTGCGCCGTCCTGCTCCATCCGCTGGATGATCTGCGGATCCGCCAGAACCGCGTGGAGCGCCTTGCTCAAAGTGTCGATCAGGGCCTTCGGCGTTCGGGCAGGCGCAAACAAGGCATACCACTGCGTGACGTCCACGCCGTCAATCCCGGCTTCCGCGAGCGTAGGCACGTCGGGCAAGGCGGCGCTGCGCCTTGGCCCAGCTACGGCAAGCGCGTGAAGTTTGCCGCTCTTGATCTGGGGCGCGGCCGTAAAGAGACTGGGAAACATGAAGTGCGCCCGGCCGGTGAGCATTTCAGTCAAGGCCGGCGAGGCGCCATTGTAAGGAACGTGAATCATGCGCGTACCGGAACTGAGCTTGAACAACTCGCCCGCGAAATGCGGCGCAGTGCCTGTTCCGGCGGAAACGTAACTGTACTTTTCCGGGGCGGCGCGCAGCTGGCGCACCACGTCTCTGACATCGGATGCAGGGACATTCGAACTCGCCACCATCACCGTCGGAGAATAGCCAACCAATCCTATCGGTTCGAAGTCGGCGACAGGATCGTAGCCGACCTTTTGCAACGCAGGATTCATCGCATGGGTGGCGATGTATCCCAGCATCAGGGTATGACCGTCCGGGGTGGCGCGCGCCACGTATTCGCTAGCGATGGATCCTTGCGCCCCGGCCCGGTTATCGATGATGACCGCCTGCCCCAGCAGCGCGCCGAGCTTGAGCCCGATGGCGCGCGCCATCGCGTCATTGCCGCCGCCGGCGAAAGTCGGAACGACTATCGTGATCGGCTTGCCAGGAAATGGCATCGCTATCGCGGACGTGGCGTCGGTCGTGGTCGCCGCGTGCGCGGCGGGCCGGATCATGGCGGCGACTTCGTCGGGTCGTGACAGCACGTAATCCGGTATGTGCAGATCTCCCTGCAGTATCTTGCGTGCCGTACGCACAAGCGAAGCACGCCTGATCTGGGTCGCGTCGCCGTCGCCTTCGGTCTCCACCTCGACGTCGATGCGGCCTGCGGGGTGGAGCACCACAAGGTTGCGTCGGGCGACGCCGGCCTCGCTTCGGACGCGGCTTGCAACAGTGCCAGGCAGCGCCAAAGCGCTTGCCACGCCAATCGCTCCTGTCACCGCATGCGACGCATGGCACCGGCGCGGCGTGAAATAACGTGAGCGGATGCTGTCATCGCTATCGCCTTCGCTGATCAGCACCGGCTTGGGAATGACGCTGGCGGAGACGTCTCCCAAACCCATCATTTCACCTGCCGCCAGCCGCATGCCTTCCAGTCGCAACAGCAAATCGGCATCGGCATCGAGTTCGGCAGGACTCTCGCTGCCAGTCACGCCCAAATCGCGGGCACGGACGATCATCAGGGGCATCGCGGCATCGATGCAGGTCACCTCGATGCCGTCGATCCTGTCGATCCGTCGGCCGGTCGGAAAAACCTTGCCGGTGACCGCGCCCCATGCGTCCAGGAAATTCAGGTAGACGGGCGCCGCCGTTCCCGCCACCCCGTCTATCCGGGTGCCGCCGTCGTAGGTGAGGCGGCCTCCGGGCGTCTGCACCGTCACCTCGATCCGGGAACCGGTATTCACATTGAATACGCGCGCCGTCGTGGTGCCGTTGCTTGCCTTGATCAGTCCCTGCTCCAGCGCGAAGGGCACTACGCCGGCGAGCATGTTGCCGCAATTGGGCCGGGTATCGACGGAGCGCTGGCCGACGCCGACTTGCGCAAACAGATAGTCGAGATCGCAGTCGGTCCGGCTCGACCGCGATACGATCGCGACCTTACTGTTAAGCGTGCTGCCGCCACCCACGCCATCGAGCTGGAGCGGATCGGAGGCGCCGATTGCGCCAATCAGTATCTGGTCGCGTGCATCCGTGTTTTCCGGCAGCCATTCGCGCAGGAAGAATGGCCCACGCGATGTTCCGGCGCGCATCAATACGCAAGGAAGCGTTTTACTCATGTTCTTTTCCTGTCAGGCAGCGATTGCAGTGGAATGGGGCTGCGCCACTTCCTCCAGCTCGTCTTCCATAAAACCGCGGTCCAGCTCACGGGAGAGGACCGTGCGGTCGCATGCGCCTTCCCACAGTGACACCACGATCGAGGCGACGCCATTGCTGACCAGGCTGGTCAGGGCGCGCGCTTCGGACATGAAACGGTCGATGCCGACGATCAGCGCCACGCCGGCAACCGGGATGTCCGGCATGATTGCCAGGGTCGCGACCAGGGCGACAAATCCGCTTCCGGTGACGCCTGCCGCGCCCTTGGACGTCAGCAGCATCACGGCGAGCATGGCCAGGATCTGGCCGACGGACAGATGGATATCGCAAGCCTGTGCAATGAACACGGTGGCCAGAGTCAGATAGATGGCGCTGCCGTCGAGATTGAATGAATAGCCCATGGGCAGGACCAGGCCGGAGACGCCTTTTTGGCAACCCAGTCGTTCAAGCTTCAACAGCATGCGCGGCAGCACGGGCTCGGTGGAAGAGGTGCCCAGCACCACGACGAGTTCTTCCTTGAAATAACGCAGCGTCTTCAGCAGGCTGAACCCATGCAGTCTGGCGAGCGTGCCGAGGACGACAAACACGAAGAACAGGCAGGCCACATAGAAAGTGGCAATCAGCAGGCCGAGCGAGCTGACGGATTTGACGCCGTATTTGCCGATGGTAAACGCCATGGCGCCGAACGCGCCGAGCGGGGCCAGTTTCATCAGGAATCCGAAGACCGTGAAGAGCACATGCGAGAACGCGTCGATTGCATCGAGCACCGGACGTGCGCTTCGGCCCGTGTGCGCGATGCCGAACCCGATCAAAATGGCAAGCAACAGCACAGGAAGCACTTCCCCTTCCGCGAATGCGCCAAAGAACGACGCCGGGATGATGTGCATGACGAACGGGACAAAACCGTGTGGGGCGTCCGGCTTCACATATTTGGCGGCCACGGAAGGATCCAGGGCGGACGGGGAGATATGCATGCCGACGCCAGGCTGCATCAGGTAGACCGCCGCCAGTCCCGTGGCAAGCGCAATGAACGTCAGCAGGTAAAACAGGCCCATTGCCTTGACCAGCGTCTTGCCGACCTCCTTCATGTTGCTCATTTTTGCAATGCCAAGAGCGATGGTGCAGAACACGATCGGCGCAATCATCATTTTTACAAACTTGATGAACGCATCGCCGAGCGGTTTGAGAGAGCTGCCGAAGTCAGGCCAGTAATGCCCGACCACGACCCCAGCGGTCACCGCGATTAACACCTGGAAATACAGCGACTTATAGAATGCAGCCTTGGTTTTCACGTTCGTCTCCTAAGACAATTTGTCATATCTGACGCCGGCTTTGGATGAAGCTGGCACGAGGATGAATGGAGCAGTCTTCGGCGTTTGGTCCGGGTGAAATTGCCAATCCCGGAATGCGCTCTTAATCGATGCATACGGCGGCAGGCTCCGTACTCCATCTGGCATGACTAAAGTGTCGCGTGAACGGATTGATTTGTATATTGCAAATTTTTTTGCTAATGATGCGCGCCAAACATTGATGAATAGGGGAGATGCCTGCGTTGCAGTCCCAGGTCAATGACCAGCAGAATGCGTCAGAGCGGTAAGTTTTAATTAACGATGCCACCGCTTCATGGCGCGACATTGTTGAAGGAATTATGTCCAGACTGGCGCGGGAAGGGATGGATAAAACGGCTAGGGGCACAGGTGCTTCAGGGCTTTGGGCAAAAGCGATACGGGGGAGTAATAGTGACAGGGTGTAGCAGAAGGGATACGAGAAGCCGGTAGTGGTGGTTCACCGTATGGTCGTGTTCGGCACTGAGCCGCCATTCGTCGTATTGAATCCAGTAGCCGCCTCAAGTTCTGCTGTAGCCTGAAATCATCTGGCTATTAAACCGGCGTCGTTCTCAAACGATGCCGCTAGAAAATCCACGAAGGCTTTAACCCGTGTCGTTGAACGATGCTGCTGTGGATATACCGCATATATATCGGCATCTGGAGTGTCGAAGTTTGGCAGAACATGGATCAATGTTCCACGCTGAATATATTCAACCACATCCCATTCAGCCCTCAGCAATATGCCCTTGCCGGCGAGTGCCCAGTTCACAGCGACGCCACCGTCGTTGGTCGTAAGGTTGCCTCTGATACGTATGTTTTGCTCGTCCACCTTGGCAGAACCCTTGCCCTTTGGGCGGCTGCGTGTGAACCGCCACACACCATATTCATCCCCCTGGCGGATCCCGATGCAGTTGTGTGCCATCAGATCCTGAGGTGACTTTGGTGCGCCGTGACGCTGCAAATAGGCGGGGGACGCGCACAGGATACGGCGATTGCTTGCGAGGAATCTGGCGACTGCACGGGTATCGGGCGGCGGACCGAAGCGAACGCATACATCATAAATGTCTTCGGACAGTGGCGGAGGGGTCACCGAGAGTTGCAATTGCACGTCAACATCGGCGTATTGCTGTACGAAGCTTGAAACAAGCGGCGCTACATAGCTCCGACCGAAGCCCAGGGTGGCGTTGACCCGCAACAGCCCTTTCGGCGTCTGCGTCGTTCCCCAAAGGAAGTTTTCCAGGTCATCGATCTCGCTCAGAATCTTGCGGGCGGCCTCCAGATACGTTTCGCCTTCGGGTGTCAGGCTCATCCGGCGGGTCGTCCGGTTCATTAATCTCAACCGCAGGCGCTCCTCCATTAATGCCAGGTGCTTGCTGACAGCCGGCGTACTAATGCCCAGCTCCCGCGCGGCAGCCGCCAGACTCCCACAACTGACAAGCGTCGAAAAAAAGTCGAAATCACTTGGATTGATTGCCTTGGACATAGTGAACTTGAAGTTAATGACAGTTTAACTTTGTAGGCAAATTTTGAGCCAAAGTCAACCTAGAATGCGTCTCACCAAATCCAAAAAAATTCAGGAGACAACGATGAATCACTCTTTTAACGCAGGACGCCTGGTGAAGCTGCTCGCCCTCGCCCCCCTGTTCCTGGTTGGCATAGTCAACCTCGCTCACGCGGAAGCCTGGCCGACGAAACCGGTGACCATCGTCGTTCCGTTTCCTGCGGGAGGCACGACCGATGTCCTGGCACGCGCAATTGCGGTCAAGCTTGGCCCTGTGCTCGGCCAGTCGGTGATCGTCGATAACAGGCCGGGTGCGGGCGCGACCTTGGGGGCTGCGCTGGTCGCAAAAGCGGCGCCGGATGGTCACACGATGCTCATGGGCGCGGTGCATCACACCATTGCGACCAGTGTTTATAAAAAAATGAGCTATGACTTCCAAAAGGATTTTGCGCCAATCACGACAGTTGCTCTGGTGCCCAACGTGCTGGTTGTCAGCACATCCAAGCCGTACAAGAACGTGAGCGATTTGGTTGCTGACGCGAAGGCCGCGCCTGGCAAGTTGAGCTACGGATCCAACGGCAATGGGACCGCGCAACATTTGATCGGCACGCAGTTCCAGCAGATCAGCGGCACGACAATTTTGCATGTCCCATACAAAGGCAGCGCGCCACTGACAACCGACATGCTTGGTGGACAGATTGATATGTCCTTCGACACCATCACGCCGGTTCTTCCGTTTATCAAGCAGGGCAAGCTTCGGCCTCTGGCCATAACGACTGCGAAGCGCTCGTCTGTGTTGCCCGATGTGCCGACGATGCAGGAAGCCGGTATTTCCGGACTGGATATCGGCACCTGGTTTGGACTGCTGGTTCCCGCGGCAACACCCAAAGAAATTACGCAAAGGCTCAACAAGGAGATCGTGCAGATCATTAAGTCTGGCGAGTTTCAGAAGCAGATGGCGGAAATTGGCGCCGAGCCGGTTGGAAACACACCGGCAGAAATGGCCAGGCAGATTCAGGAAGAAACCGAAAAATTTGCCGGCCTGGTGAGGGCAGGCAACGTCAAGATCGAATAGCGGCAAAACGCTTTCATGCCTTGGAATTCGAGGGGACGGAAATTAATGCCATGATTAAAGGCACCTTCCGTCAGGAAATGACAGATTTTAAATTTCCGGCTAATTTGCATATTTTGCAGAATTCAAGGGCGCGGAACATCAGCGGAAGCACTGTGTTGCGAACCCGTTTTATCCACATTCACCCATCCAGGAGACATCATGCGTGTACACAAAATTGCTGCCATCGGGGCAGATGGAATCGGTCCGGAAGTCATTGCGGCTGGCTTGGAAGTCCTGGAGGCATTGTCTACCAAGGACGGCAATTTCAAATTGGAAATCGAGCATTTTCCATGGAGTTCTGAGTATTACCTGAAAAACGGCTATTACATTCCCGAAGGGGGGCTCGAAACCCTGAAGAAGTTCGACGCGATTTTCTTTGGCGCGGTCGGCAGCCAGCAAGTCCCGGATCATGTTTCCCTCTGGGGTCTGCGGCTGCCGATCGCCCAAGGTTTTGACCAATATGCCAACGTGCGGCCCGCACGCGTCCTGCCAGGCGTAAAAAGTCCATTGGCAGGGGGTGAGGACATTGACTGGGTCATCGTGCGCGAGAATTCCGAAGGTGAATACTCGGGTAATGGTGGGCGCGCGCATCGCGGCTTGCCGATTGAGGTGGGCACTGAAGTCGCCATCTTTACCCGTGCAGGCGTGGAGCGTATTCACCGCTTCGCGTTCAGGCTTGCCCAGAAACGTCCCGCCAAACACCTGACGCTGGTGACCAAGTCCAATGCGCAGCGTTTTGGCATGGTGATGTGGGATGAAATCTTCGCGGAAGTAGCCAAGGACTATCCGGACGTCACGACCGACCGCGAACTGGTGGATGCAATGACGACCCGCATGGTGCTCAAGCCGAAGACACTGGACGTCGTGGTAGCCACCAATCTGCACGCAGACATTCTGTCTGACCTGGCTGCGGCATTGTCCGGTAGCCTGGGCATCGCGCCGACCGCTAATCTGAACCCGGAACGCCAGTTTCCTTCGATGTTCGAGCCTATCCATGGATCGGCCTTCGACATCACGGGCAAGGGCGTGGCAAATCCAATCGCAACCTTCTGGACGGCAGTCATGATGCTGGAACACCTGGGTGAATTCGAACCGGCGAAGAAACTGATGAAGGCGATCGAAGCGGTTACCGCAAACAAGGTTCACACGCCGGACCTGGGTGGCAAGGCGAGCACCGCCGATGTCACCAAGGCAGTTTGTGAGTACATCGCCGCTTCGGAAACCGTTACGGCCTGAGCAAGCGGCAACGAGGGGCGGTGGTCTGCTGGGTGTCGACCGGTTCGTGACCAACACGCAGATCCGGAAGGAATGCATCCGGAAGAACATCGCCAACGCCATCCCGATCAGGACAGACCAGATCGGCACGCTGACCGAGACCTTGGCCGCGATCGAAATGGCCGAGGCGGCCAGCTGAACCGCTGTCATCTCGCACCGTTCCGGCGAGATCGGGGACACACATCACCGACATCGCGGTGGGCATGAATGCGCTGCAGCTCAAGACCGGCGTCGGGGCAAGTATGGTTTAACGGCTGCAGCAATTTGCGTCAGGGACCCAGCAAAGTCCACATTGGATCCCCGCGGCGCCGGCTCATAACGATGTTTGTCCTATACCTTCACGTTCAACTGCTTGCTGTCGCTTTCCTGTCAACCGACAGCAGGGCGCTTGCCAGCGGCAAACGGACTAGTTCGGATGAGGCCGAGGCGGGGTTCTTCTAAATACTCGCTTGACCGTATCGCAGTCAGACATCGAGCTCGCCCTGCGCTGCCAGTTTGTGAGCTTCTTCGATCAAGGCGCGCATCTTTGGCTGCGCCTGTGTTCGAACTGGAAAGTACAAAAACAGGCCGGTGGTTTTTGGTACGAAAGCCGTAAGCACCCGCACGAGATGGCCTTTTTCCAGATCGGCCTCGATTTCCATGTCCGGAAGGTAGGCACAACCCAACGACTGCCGGGCAAACTCCGCAATAGCGACCGTGTCGCTGACGACCAGGGCGGTGTCAGTTTCGAGTTCATACGTGCCGTCCGGGCCGGAAAACCGCCACGCATGCAGAAGGCCGGACCCTTTGAAGCGATACCGGATCGTCAGATGGCCGAGCAGGTCTTGCGGCACGCCGGGCATGCCATGCCTTTCAAGATACTGTGGGGCGGCAACGACCGACCAGGACATTTCCCTGCTCAGGCGTACCGTTACCATGTCCTGCTCGATCGACTGTCCCAAACGGATGCCGGCATCGTATCCCTCCGCGACCAGATCGATCACGCCATCGTCCAGCGACAGGTCGACCGACACGTCCGGATAAGTCGTCCGCAGGCGCGGCACTAACAGCCGCGCCACACGCAAACCGAGTGCCCGCGGGGCGGTGATGCGCAGACGGCCCGCCGGGCGTTCACGGAATGACTCAAGTGCCGTAAACGCTTCTTCGATCTGCTCAACGGCTGGCTTAAGCATGGCGAGAAGGCTGACACCGGATTCCGTCAGTGACACGCTGCGCGTAGTGCGCCGGAACAGGATCACGCCGTGACGGCGTTCGAGCGCCCGCACTCCTTTGCTGCAAGCGGTAGGGCTGATGGCCAGGTCTTGCGCTGCAATTGAAAAACTGCGGTGTTTGGCTACGGCTAAAAATATCCGGATGAGGTCGAGCGAAGTCATGGCATGACATTATGAACCATAGGTTCATAAGGCATGTATCTGCCACCCATTTTTCGCAAGATTAATTCGGTCTAGACTTTCTGCTCAACTTCTGGAGACGACCATGCTTAATCTTCCTGTACCTGTTGCCGCTTATCTGTCCGCGGCAAATGCCAACGATCCGCTTGCGCTGCGCGCCTGCTTTACCGCTGATGCCATTATTCAAGACGAAGGGAAGGAATATCACGGTGTCGAGGCGATTGTGGCGTGGAAAGAGAAGACTGATGTTCTTTACAGTCCCACCATAGAAGCCCAGCGCGTCGAAGGCGATCCACCGAATTATTGCCTGCACGCGCTCGTAAGCGGCAATTTTCCAGGTAGCCCCGCGACGCTCGCCTACCGCTTCGTCCTGCGCGGCGACAGGATCGCAGCCCTGGAGATCGGCATATGAGTGCGCTGGAATTTCATGGCAAGCGGGCCCTCGTGACAGGCGGCACCAAAGGCATGGGCGAAGCGGTCGTGCGCCTTCTGGCCCAACGCGGGGCAACCGTCATCGCGACGGCCCGCCAGTTGCCCGCGAGCCCACTGGCCGGTGTTTGCTACCTGCAGGCCGACGTCGCGACCCCGGAAGGGGCTGGTACGGTCGTCAAAACCGTCGAGCGCGATTTTGGCGTTCTCGATTTGCTGGTCAATAATGTGGGCGGTTCATCGGTGCCGGGTGGCGGCGCCCTTGCGCTGACCGACGCCGACTGGGAAGCCGCTATACAGACCAACCTGATGGCGGCAGTCAGGCTGGATCGCGCCTTTTTACCGCGGATGGTTGCGCAAGGCAGCGGGGCCATCGTTCACATCACGTCGATCCAGCGCCGCCTGCCCCTTTATGAATCGACCGTGGCGTACGCCGCGGCAAAAGCGGCCCTTGCCAACTACAGCAAGGCCCTGGCGAACGAATTCGGACCGCGCGGCATCCGCATCAATGCCGTGGCGCCAGGCTTTATCGAGACTACCGCAGCGTCCGCACTGATCGAGCAGATGGCGCTGCACCGTAATGTCGGCGACGACGAAGCACGCGGCGCATTAATGGAATCGCTCGGAGGCATACCACTTGGGCGCCCTGGCAGTCCTGAGGACGTGGCGGAGGTAGTAGCATTTCTGTTGTCGTCACGCGCCGGGTTCGTCCAGGGGGCGGAGTATGTGGTCGATGGCGGCACGCTTCCGACGGTCTAGGTTAGACGTCAATGTCTGGATTAAAGTGGAAAGCGAGCGGCGATACGCGGTCGGCGCAGCTTGATTAGATAGCGCCTATCCGCGTGAACACCGCGGCGTGCACGAATCATCCTTTCCTCAATACAAATCCTTATTCTTGACCGATAAACTCGGACGGAAGCGAACTGACGAATTCGGCGAAGTCACGCCCCCCGACAGAGATATGGGCGATCATAGCCTGCCGCGCGCCCTCGCAATCGCCGGCCTCTATCCGTAGTAGAACTTCACGGTGTTCCTGCAACGACTGTTCAAGCCGTCCCGGCAAATCGAAACGCGATCGCTGGTAGCTGGCGCAGCGCAGCCGTAATGCACGGATCTGGGTCTTGGCCCAATCGTTGCGGCTGGCCGCGTATATCACTTCATGGAACTGTGCGTTTGCCTTTTTATAAGCGGCACTATCACCTGCATGGGCAGCCGCTTCGCAAGCCAGGAAGGCTTCCTTCAAGGCCAGTCGCTCGGAGCTATCCATACGCTTGGCTGCAAACTTGGCGCATGCCCCTTCCAGTTCGGCCAGCATCTCCAGCAGCGACAGAAGCTCCTTGATGCTCAGCTTTGGCACGAGAACGCCTGCCCGGGGCATGACCTGCAAAAGCCCCTGCGTAACGAGTCGCAAAATAGCTTCACGCACCGGCGTACGCGAGACGGCATATTTTTCCGCAAGAGAGCGCTCGTCAAACACTTGCCCCGGGAGGAATGTTCCATCAAGGAAGCTCTGCTCCATGGCACATCTAACGGTCTCGGATAAATTTTCTGTCGGAGGAGGCTTGATCATGCTGGCATTTTAACCTAGTCTTCTGGTATACCAACTACTTTGGTTGGAATGCCAGGAGATGACGTGACTGAAGAGACCAATCCATTATTAAACCGTTCGGGCAGTCAAATTGCCCTAATCGAACTGAATCGTCCAGGTAATGCGAACCGGATCCAGCCCGACGACTTGCAGGAACTTGAGCGATTACTAGACGAATGCGAAGCCGATCCGCAAGTCCATGTACTAATTATTACCGGACGTGGTGAGTATTTCAGCGCTGGCTATGACCTGCGCGCGCTAATGTCGGCTCGAGGCGTGGACGAGAAGGAGTCGGTCGGGCGTGACAGCGCCTTTGAGCATTTCGCCAACCGATTGGAAAACACCCGCCTGATCACGATCGCTGCGCTAAATGGCCCGGTCCTTGGCGGCGCAACCGACTTTGCATTGGCCTGCGATTTGCGCTTGGGTGTGGAAGGCATGTATATGCAAATGCCGGCAGCGCGCATCGGCTTGCCGCTCTATGCCGGCGCGCTGCAACGTTATGTCAGCTGTCTCGGATTAAACCATGCAAAGCGGCTGGTATTCATGGCGGAGAAACTGCCGGCCACGGAAATGCTTGCGATCGGCTTCCTTAATGAACTGCTTCCTGCTGACGCAGTGCTGGAGCGTGCGTTCGCCATGGCAAAGGAAATTGCCTTGATGCCGGCAAAGCCGCTGGCCGCGATGAAGCAGACACTTAATGCCTCTGCGTTGGGAGAGGGCTGTGCGCCGGCACAAAGGGCTGCCCTGATCGATGCCTATGACCCGGCCCTGATCGCTGAACGGATCAAGGATGCGAAAAGGCAGAGGCAGGCACGTTAAGGAGACGATAAGCATGAAATTAGCAGCCAAAACCGAAGGCCCCTTGGCCGGCCTCGTCGTGATCGACCTGACACGCGTGCTTGCCGGCCCTTACTGCACGATGATGCTTGCAGACCTTGGCGCTCGGGTGATCAAAGTCGAGATGCCTGGCACTGGCGACGACGCCCGCCATTCCGGCCCCTTTATTAATCATAAAGACGCATCTTCCACGTCCGGTTATTTCTTTTCAATAAACCGTAACAAGGAGTCCATTGCGCTAAACCTCAAGCAGGAAGCCGACTGCGAGCTGTTCGATCGATTGCTTGCAAGCGCCGACATCCTGGTGGAGAACTTCACGCCAGGCACCATGGGCAAACTCGGCTACGACTGGGATACCCTGCAGGGGCGCTACCCCTCCTTGATCCTGGCGTCCATCTCTGGATTCGGCCAGACCGGTCCATATCGTGAGCTGCCGGCATATGACATGGTTGTACAGGCCATGGGCGGCGTACTAAGCCTGACTGGCGAAGAGGGCGGCCCGCCCACGCGGGTTGGCGTGTCCATCGGCGACATAGGCGCGGGAATGTTTGGCGCCATTGGCATTCAGGCAGCAGTGATTGAACGCATGCGTACCGGTCTCGGCAAACATGTCGACATTTCGATGCTCGATTCACAAGTCGCGATGCTGGAAAACGCATTGGTGCGGTATCAAGTGGACGGCGTCGTGCCCGGCCCCATCGGCTCGCGTCATCCGTCGATCACGCCGTTCGGTGTGTTCAAGGCGAAAGACGCTTACCTGGCAGTGGCGGCGGGCAATGATCGCATGTTTCCCCGGCTATGCGATGCGATCGGCATGGCGGAAGCAAAGGCGGACCCAAGATTTGCCACGAACCCGCTGCGGTGTGAACACCATGGCGCACTCAAGATCCTAATGGAACAGGCGCTGGCTGCAAGAACCGCGGCCGAGTGGCTACGGCACTTAAAGGAACTCGGCATTCCCAGCGGACCTGTAAACGATGTGGCTGGCGTCATGCGCGATCCTCAAATCAATGCCCGTGGCATGTTGATCGAGTTGCCTCTTCCCGATGGCGAGACCTTGATCACTGCGGGCTGCCCGGTTCAGTTTGCCGGCGAGAAGCGGCAGGAACATTCGCCAGCGCCCGCGTTGGATCAGCACCGTGAAGCATTGCTCAGAGAACTCGGCATTTAGCATTTATTAAAACTAAAGGAGACAAAAATGAATTGCATGAAAGTTGCAGTAGCAGCGGTACTCGCCATGGTAGGCGGCGCAGCATTGGCCCAGGACTATCCGAACAAGCCCATTACTTTGGTCATCGGTTTTCCACCGGGCGGCGGTGCGGACGGCGTGGCACGCCTGATGACCGACAAGATGTCCAAATTGCTCGGACAGCCCGTCATCATGGACTACCGGCCCGGCGCCGGTACGACGATTGCATCCACTTATGTCAGCCGCGCAGCACCGGACGGCTACACCATATACATGGGTAGTGCCGGCATCTATGGAGCGGACAAGGTGCTCTACAAGGGCATCAAGTATGAAGCAAAAGATTTTATGCCGATCGCACGGTGGACGCGTTCGCTCATGCTGCTTGCCGTCAATACAGCAAGTGGTATTAAATCGACCCAGGACCTGATTGCACGTGCCAAGAGCGCGCCGGACAAGGTCAGCTATGCTTCATCTGGCAACGGGGTTGCACCGCATCTCGCCGGCAGGCTGTTTGAACTGCAAAGCGGCGCGCAAATGATGCATGTGCCGTTCAAGGGTGGCGCGCCCGCCGTGCAGGCGGTTGGTTCCGGCGATGTCGACATCACGTTTGGGACGCCACCGTCCATTTTGCCAATCGCGCAGACAGGGCGTATCACGCCCATCGCGGTGACTACAGCGCAGCGCTCACCGCTGTTTCCAAACCTGCAGGCCATCTCGGAAGCAGGACTAAAGGACTACGACTATTCATTCTGGTTCGGCCTGTATGGTCCGGCAGGACTTCCCAAGGAAATCGTCAACAAATTGTTCGAGGCAAGCATCGAGGCCCTGGGCGACCCAGAGACCAAGGCCAAGCTCGCGCAGTCTGGCAATGAAGCGTTTCCCTCGACGTCTCCGACCGAATTTGCGCAATGGGCGCAAGCCGAAGGCAAACTATCGAAGGAGCTGACGGAAAAATCCGGGGCAAAGGTCGATTAATTTTTTATAGGCACGCAATTTTTGATAAGCCGATGCTGGCATTGTCCTTACGACGGAGTGATGCAATATCAGCCAGAGTGAGGCTTCGCGGACGAAGCGGACTGATTGTCGAGCAGGAGGTAGCGTGCTCTGGATCGTAGCGTCGCCATCGATCAGGAGCACGCGCAAGAGAGTGTTTCCGGAAAATGATAATTAATTACTCTGTTAAAGCTAATTTTAAATAGGAGCACAGCTAAGCTTTGGGCCTGCACCCGGACGGCCATTACTCAATAAAGAGATAGTGCCGATCCGCAGGCGGCTTTAGACTGACGGCTGACGGAGCGGCAAGGGACTGTCCCTGAGCAAAAGCAGGCTATCCCCGGCCCGATGCAGGTGACCGCCTTATAAAAAAATGAGCAAAAATCCTACAAAGGGTGGTCGTTGTTCCAGATATCAGCCACGATGCGCCACTTGCCATCCGTTCCCTGTCGCCAGACCAATATGTCCTTGCCCTGGACTTTTCTTTCTCCTACGGTGACGACATAGCGACTCATCTCGATGGCCGTTAGACCCAGCATCTGAATTTCGATAGGCGTCTTTTCTATATGAGACAACCCCTGGTTAAACCGTGCTTGCCAGAATGACTGGATTCCTGCTCGCCCAGCCAGCATAGGAACGTTGGATGGCATAAGCCGGGCGTCCTCGGCATAGACCATGGCAAGCGAAGGGGAATCTTGCCTGTTGAATGCCTCTTGAAAGGCGGACATTCCCTGTCGCACACCAGCGTCTGACATCTCTATTGACGCGCAACCCGAAAGCGCTAGAAAAGCTGATGAAAGGATTATTTTATTAAACATGATGAGCGTCTCCTCACGACAATATGACGTTTTGAAAAAGCCCTGGGTATTTTTTAGGATTGAAATAAAGATATTCTTTCCTATTTCGTCAGTCCTGATAAATCTCAACACTTCTATGCCGGCTACTTTGCTTAGCCGCGCTGTGCAAAAATCCTTAACGACAGACCGAACATCTGAAAATTGTCCAGATCGCGGTAAAGAATTGATTGTTGCTGGACGCAAGAGGATTGCCGAGGCCCGATTTCACGATGCGTTAAATAGATAAACGGATATGTGGCTTGTCCGTGCCATCAAAAGAGCACGCCTTGGCCCAAGTCCGAACCAATTGGAAATCCGCATACCAGACCGCAGCCCATGCGATCAATATGAATGGAGACAAAGTACCTTCAGCGCCGCCGTCCGTCGAATGGAAGGATGTTCAGCAGACAGTTTATCCGGTCGTCGCGTCAGGGCCTAAGGGCTGCGTCAGTTAGCCCGGTCGCCTCCGTTATTGATCTGCAAGTGGATGAGAAGCCAATTCGGACGACGATGTGTTCAACGCGTCTGCACTGAATCAGTATAAGTTTCAGATAACCGGAGTCGGTACAGCTCTACAGTTATGGGAGTGGCGTATCTATAAAGATCCAACTATTAGAAATCTTCTATGCGAAACGGTCGGGCTTCCCGAAAATGCAGTGCTGGGGTATCAAGCCGTTGCATGAATCAGTCGATTTATTTAATGGATGCATGCTTAGGTGAGCCGGTGTCCCCCCTTCGTCGTATTGCAGGCGAACCTTAGGACCGATAATCAGATAAGTAGTTAGATACAAGCAGCATACCCGCCGCCCCAGATAAGAGACGAAAGGGGACCTTAAATAAGCGACGCTTTTATGGTGAATGTCAGTATCTTTAACCCACATGCACGAGTAACGACTGCGAACCGTTTCTCGCTTAATGCGCTGAATCCACCTAGGTGTTCACCTCACCCCATAACTAGACTGGTTGCTGTGCACGCACTGCGACTTTCTGAAAATGTTCGACAAGAAAGTCAATGAACGCCCTAGCACGGACAGTTTGGTTCCGTTTGCTCGTGTAATAGACGAACAGATCTGCCGAGGGTTGGACAAACTCCGGGAGGACGATACGCAGGCGTCCACTCTCCAGGTATTTTGCCAAATCCCATTCCGATCGCAGCAGGATGCCATGTCCGTCAAGTGCCCAATTCAGGACAATATCGCCGTCATTGCTGGATAACATTCCCTGCACCTTAACGACCTCGCTGCGGCCGTGGTGCATCAATCGCCACACGCCATACGCGTCGTCGTTTTGACGGTGAATGATGCAGCGATGCCCGGCAAGTTCGGCAAGGTCTCCAGGCATGCCATGCCGCTCAAGGTAACGTGGCGACGCGCATAGGAAACGTCGGTTTTGCATGATGCAGCGTGCGTTAAGCCGCTTGTCCGGCAACGCACCGAAGCGGATCGCGAGATCGACCCCGCTTTCAACCAGGTCAATGGGCCGATCCGTAAGGTCGAGCTGGACTTCCACATGCGGATACTGTTTCACAAACCTGGAAACGAGAGGTGCAATGGTCGTGCGGCCGAAGCCCAGGGACGCATTAACGCGTAGCAATCCCTTTGACACCGAGCGGCTGGACGACACGACATCCTCCATCTCCCGTACTTCGGCCAGGATCCGCGTTGCGTAGTGTAGATAGATTTCACCTTCGCTGGTAAGGCTGATGTTGCGCGTTGTCCTGTTGACCAACCGCACCCCGAGGCGTTCTTCCAACTGCGCCAGCCGCTTGGTAGCGGCAGGAGGGGTGATGTCGAGGTCCCGCGCTGCCGTCGACATGCTGCCATGCCGGGCCAGCAAGACAAAAAACTCGAGATGAGAAGCGATATCAGTTTTCACCGCAGGTTAATTAAAAAGTAAATTTGTGTGAATCATAACGCTGCTTTTAGCGAATAACCTAGCGGCTCCTATCACCCGTTGCATCCCCAAGCGTGATGCCTTAAGGAGACCAATCATGAGAATCGTCGAAATCCGCGAGAAAACCCTGCCCATCAGCTCCCCGATCCGCAACGCCTATATCGACTTCAGCAAGATGACGCTGAGCCTGGTCGCGGTGATCACCGACGTCATCCGGGACGGCAAGCCTGTGGTCGGCTACGGCTTCAACTCGAATGGGCGCTACGGGCAGGGCAAGCTGATGCGTGACCGTTTTATCCCGCGTTTGATGGAAGCCGATCCAGAGTCGCTGGTTGACAGCACCGGCAACAATCTGGATCCGCACAAGATCTGGAACACGATGTTCACCAACGAGAAGCCGGGCGGCCACGGCGAGCGCTCGGTGGCGATCGGCACGATCGACATGGCAGTCTGGGACGCCGTGGCCAAGATCGAAGGCAAGCCGCTGTTTCAACTGCTGGCGGACCGCTACGGCAATGGCCAGCCGGACCGCAAGATCTTTGTCTATGCGGCAGGTGGCTACTACTACCCGGGGCAGGACCACGGCAAGCTGAAGGACGAGATGCGCAGCTACATCGACCGCGGCTACACCGTCGTCAAGAAGAAAATCGGTGGCGCATCGCTAGACGAAGACCTGCGGCGTATCGATTCGATTTTGAGCGTGCTCCAGGACGGTCAAAAGCTTGCAGTCGATGCCAACGGTCGCTTCGATCTCGACACCGCCATCGAGTATGCGAAGGCGCTGTCGCAATATGACCTGTTCTGGTACGAGGAGCCGGGCGATCCACTCGATTTCGAACTGCAGGCGACCTTGCGGAATTATTATCCCAACCCGATGGCGACAGGGGAAGACCTGTTTTCGATGCAGGACGCCCGGAACCTGATCCGTTACGGCGGCATGCGCGCCGACCGCGACTGGCTGCAGTTTGACTGCGCACTGAGCTACGGTCTGGTCGAATACCTGCGCACGCTCGACATGCTGCATGAACACGGCTGGTCGCGTTCCCGATGCATTCCGCACGGCGGCCATCAGATGTCGCTCAATATTGCAGCCGGCCTCGGACTTGGCGGTAACGAATCCTATCCTGATCTGTTCCAGCCTTTTGGTGGCTTCCCGGACGGCGTCAAGGTGCAAAACGGCTATATCACCATGCCGGATCTGCCGGGCATCGGCTTCGAGGGCAAATCGGATCTCTACAAGGTGATGCAGGAACTGTCCGCCTGAGAAGGAAGCAATCCATTAAAAATACACAGGAGACAAGACCATGACCGACTTTGCTAGAACAAGGAAGATCAGTATCGCAGTAATGTCAGGCTTGATTGCAAGCGCTGTCTCGGGCAGCGCCTTGGCGGAATATCCTGAAAAGCTCGTCACCATCGTCGTGCCCTTTTCAGCCGGCGGACCAAGCGACAAGATAGCGCGTGATCTCGCGGAAGCGCTGCGAAAACCCTTGGGTCAAACGGTCGTGGTCGAAAATACTGCCGGCGCGTGCGGTTCCATTGGAACCGCACGCGTAGCGCGCGCACCGAACGACGGATACAGGCTTCTCGTTCATCATATCGGCCTTGCGACGGCGCCTTCGCTGTATAAGAAGCCAGGCTACAAGACCGAGGACCTCGAGTTTCTCGGGTTGATCAATGAAGCCCCATCCACACTTATCGGGAAAACCGCGCTTCCCGGAAATAGCCTGGCGGACTTGCGAAAATATATTGCCGAGAACGATAGCAAGATTAATCTTGCCAACGCAGGGGTAGGTTCAGCCTCACATCTGTGCGGACTTATCTTGCAAAACGCGCTCAAGAGCAATATGACTTCCGTGCCTTACAAAGGCACGGCGCCGGCCATGACCGATTTGATGGGCGGGCAGGTCGACCTGATGTGTGAACAGGTCACGAACAGCTCTCCTCAAATCGAGAGTAAAAAAGTAAAGGTCTATGGCGTCAGCAGCACAAAAAGGCTGACGACACCGGCCTTGGCCGACGTGCCTACACTCGAGGAAGCCGGGTTAAAGGGCTTCGACTTCACGGTCTGGCACGGTCTTTACGCGCCTCGCGGCACCCCTCCGGCCATACTCGACAAAATTAACGCAGCGCTACGCACAGCCATTAAGGATCCCAGCCTGGTGAAGCGCCAGGAAGCCCTGGGCATTACCGTTGTGGCAGACGCCCGCGCAGAACCTGCAGGCCACAAGAAATTTTTCGAGGGTGAAGTCAACCGGTGGGCGAGGGTGATTAAGGACGCTGGAATTCAGCCTGAATAATTTACTGGAGACCCGGTTCCCATAACGCTTCCGTTTCACTCCGGCTAGGCGTGCCTTGCCAGTCGGACCACGAAGGTATTGCCCGACTGGGCAGTACCTTCCGCATATCGCTCGTTTCCAAAAATAAAAAACGTCAGGCCCCGCGCTTTAGCAGCCTCCCTTGCTCGAAGCTGGGCGGAGCTATAGGACGAGTTAATGAAATTTCATTATAAATGCCCATATTGGAGATCGACATGGTGCTCGCTAGAATCAAGAATTCCCTCTCAAAACTCTACGTCCAGGTTCTAATCGGCATCATCGCCGGCGTGCTCCTGGGTCATTACGCCCCAAATATCGGCGCGGAACTCAAACCGCTCGGCGACATCTTCATCAAGCTGATCAAGATGCTCCTGGCCCCGATCATTTTTGCGTCGGTGGTGGTCGGCATCGCGCGGATGAACAATATTCACGAGGCCGGGAGGGTGGGCGTGAAAGCCGTGGTGTACTTCGAGATTGCTTCCACGCTTGCGCTTATCGTCGGCCTGGTCGTGGGCAACGTCTTCCAGCCCGGCAGCGGCATGAACATCGACCCTGCGAAAATCGACAGAGCGGCGGTCAGCACTTACACACAGGCGGCCCAGAAGCACGGGTTCTTCGACTTCCTGATGAACATCGTTCCGAACAGCGTGGTCGGCGCCTTTGCGAGCGGAGAGATGCTTCCCATCATTCTGTTTTCCATGCTGTTTGCCATCGCGCTTGGACGGCTTGGCGCGAAGGCCGCGCCCTTGGTTGACATGCTCGACATGTTCCTGCATGGGATGTTCGGCATCGTGCGCATCGTGATGTACGTTGCGCCGGTTGGCGCCTTTGGAGGAATGGCCTTCACGGTCGCAAAATATGGAATTGGAACGCTAGCGTCCTATGGACAGCTGATACTCGCCCTCTATGTGACCTCTGCCGTTTTTATCGCGGTCGTTCTTGGCATCGTGATGAAGATGTCCGGACTGTCTCTCTGGAAATTCTTACGCTACATCAAGGATGAAATATTCGTGACCCTTGGGACGGCTTCCACCGAAGCCGTGCTTCCCCAGATGCTGGTCAAGCTCGAAAAGCTGGGGTGCGCAAAGCCGGTTGTCGGCATGGTGCTTCCCACGGGCTATACATTCAATGCAGACGGGACCGCCATCTATCTCACGATGGCCTCGCTTTTCATAGCGCAGGCAATGAATATTCACTTGTCGATCTGGGATCAGGTATTGCTGCTCGGTGTGATGCTGCTCACGTCGAAAGGGTCGGCCGGAGTCGCGGGCGCGGGTTTTGTCGCGCTTGCTGCAACACTGGCATCAATGCCGAATATACCTGTGGCCGGACTGGTGCTGCTGCTGGGCGTGGACCGCTTCCTCAATGAGGCGCGAGCCGTGACCAATCTCATCGGCAACGGCGTGGCAACGATTGCAGTGGCCCGCTGGGAGGGCGCCATCGACATGCAGCGCGCACGAGCGGTGCTGGACCGCGAGGTCGACGTCGATTTCGATGAAGAAACCGTCGCCCCGCAACCAGTCCCGCCCCATTTGCGCGCGGCACAAGCGGTCACGTCCGCAGGCTACCGGACGCGTTGACCTGGGCGCATGCCAAATGCACGCCTCAGCAAGCCGGGCAGGTTAAAAGGCTGTCCCTGCACCCGGCTCGCCGGCGACATCGGCTAATAACGTCAACAAAAATCTTTTCATTTTCCAGGCTTCAGGATGACTTTCGTCCAGCCGTGATCACGCGCATCGAAGTGCTGGTAAGCATCCGGCGCCTTGCCCAGTTCGATCTCGTGCGACACGAGGAAAGAGGGCTTTGCCCTGCCGGCATGGATCAGGTCACGCAACTGGCGATTATAGGCTTTGACATTGCACTGGCCGGTGGCGATATGCTGGCCCTTGAACCAGCACATCCCCCAGTCAAAGACAATCTCGCCTTTCTTCGCCAGCTTGTCGGCTGCGCCCGGGTCTTGCGGTACGAACACGCCGACGACACCGATGCCCCCGGTGAACTTGACCGACTTCACCAAGTCGTTCATCGTCGCATTCGGCACTTCCTTGCCGGCAGGATCGTGGCATTGGTAGCCGACGCATTCACAGCCAACATCCGCGCCTTTGCCATGGGTTTCATCGAGGACCTGCTGCACCGGGTCCCCTTTGGAATCGTCGATGGCGATCGCGCCTATCGATTCAGCCAGCTTCAGCCGATCCGGATGGCGGTCCACCACCATCACCTTGCAGGCACCCTGGATCATTGCCGAGTGCGCCGCCATCAGCCCAACCGGACCGCAGCCATAGATCACCACCGCATCGCCTGGACAAAGGCCGGCCAGCCGCGTCACATGCCAGCCGGTCGGAAAGATATCCGCGACCATCACGTAGTCGTTCTGCTTTTTCTCGGCATCCGGAGGCAGCTTCAGGCAGTTGAAATCGGCCCAGGGAACGCGCAGGTATTCTGCCTGGCCACCTTGCCACGGGCCCATGTCGGCAAAGCCATAGGCACCGCCGGCAAGGCCGGGTTCGTTGGCGTTCAGGCAGTATGCTGTCAATCCCTTTTCGCAATTCCGGCAGTGGCCGCAGCTGACGTTGAATGGCATGCAGACCCAGTCCCCGACTTCAAGGCGCTCGACAGCTGGCCCCACCTCCTTGACCTGGCCGAGATTCTCATGCCCGAAAACCCTTCCTGCTTCGAAGTCGGTCCTGCCTTCAAACATATGCAGATCCGAACCGCAGATGTTGGTGCTTTTTATCTCCACGATCGCATCCGTTGGACGCTCGATTTTCGGATCGGGCACATTTTCCACGCGGACATCGCGCGGCCCTCTATAAACGACAGCTTTCATCACAGTTCTCCGGTTCACACGCGTGCCTGCCAGACGCAGCGCCCTTGAATGCATGGGTCGGTGAACCGGACCGGACAGCGTGACCACATTGCCCGCACCGATTGGGCACGGGGCCTCGACAACTCAGGATATCAAGCAATATTCATTACAGATCCGCGACCTGGAAACGGGCGTTTGACGCCGCAGCCTGCGATCGCCGATGATGTTCCGTCGTTTGGCTCAGGGATTACCCACGCGCCGGCGGTCCGCCGCCATCGCCGCGCCGAGCAATGCCACGCCCAATAGGATCCGGAATGCCGGGCGCGGTAACCAGCGCATGGCATCTACCACGACCGCCGGCGGTTGCTCCCGCTGCGGATCCGAACGGGTGCGTCGACCAGCTTGCTGCTCGTCCGCGGCGCCTGCAAACAACGCAGTCATCGCGCCGACGAACGGCACCATGTCCTGTGGTCCGCGGCTGGTCACCCAGTTGCGGTCCCTTACCACTTCCTTGTCCAGCCAGGTGGCACCTGCGCTTACCATGTCATCGCGTATCCCCGGCCAGGAAGTCATGGTCCTTCCCGAGGTGAGTCCCGCGGACGCCAGCAGCCAGGGTCCATGGCAGAGCGTTGCAATCGGCTTGCCCTGCCGGTCGAACGAGCGCACGAAATCACGCGCCTTGGCGGACTGGCGCAAAAGGTCCGGGTTGATGAATCCGCCCGGTATCAGCAGTCCGTCGTATTCCGAAGGGGTTGCCCGGTCCAGCGTTTTATCGACGCGCACCATGCTTGCCGGTTCATGCAGATTGACGCCACGGATCCGCCCGGCATGCAGCGATACAATGTCGACCTTCGCTCCTGCTGCCTCGAGCGCTGCGACGGGCACGGTGAGTTCGACCTTTTCAAAGCCGTCGACTGCCAGCACGGCGATGCGGCGGCCCTTTAGTGTATTCAGTGCAGGCATATATGTCCTCTAATACGGGGGAGAACTCGTTTGCGCGCGTCGCGCTACTTCAGCAGGAGATCGCCGGCGCGGCTTCGTTTGAACACGTAGCGCTGCCGTTGATTCATGGACCGATACCAGTTCCCATTTCGCGGTGGCGCGATGATGTCCCGGTGGGGCCAGCTTCGGCGACTCCGATACCGCCGGACCAGCCATGGCTGCATCTTCATTGGCCATGAAGGTATTCTTCCTAGTAGAGTTTGACGATCCGCGGCCTTCGCAAGATGCGAGAAGGTCGGCGGCATCACGGACTCAGTGTAGGAATGTGAACTGCTTTGCACACGGAAGTTCAATAAAAAGGCGAACACATCACGGTGTCAAAACAACGACTCTGCACGCTTCGGCTGCAGTTTATTCTGCTTTCAGAATGGGACGCCTCCGGCACCAACATCCGGACCCTCCCATCAGCCTTTCGGTTTCGATCCAGGTAGGGGATAACGTCGAGCGCTGTCAGTCGAGCTAGTTGCGGCTTTCTGCTATCGATGAGACGCGATGCTGAAGGAGAATGTCGAGCTTGCTGGAGACCGGGGTCGCTCACGCGCTGGCCCTTATGGGACAAGGACGATCAGTGAAGACGGTTTCCCGCGCGCCCTGGTTGGCACGCATCGATGAGCACGGGGAAATGGAAAAATGTATCGATCGACTCGAATGCCGATCTGCGCAAGATTTTATGAAAGCGGCAGAAAAGCCACAGGTTACACAGAACTCATAAACAGATGCTAAACCAAACAATCGTGGATGAATTGAATGGGGAATTGATCTACCAAACACCCCCTTCGCTTCACGTCGGGATTTACCTGGCTTCGTCCAACACACGGCTTCCGCCGAGCGTTTTTGCCTACGTGAGCGAGCGCCGAACTGAAGCATAGTCAGCCCGGCTCTGCGGTGAAGCCAGCGGTTGTGTTCGGGGCTATTTGAACTAGCTATATTGCATTCAATGCCAGAGCAGGCCGGGTCTAATGGTGGTGAAGCCAGCGTGGCTTTTTGGGTAGACGCTGGCCTCACAATGACTAAATGCAGATCACCCCTGAGGGCGGCAAGCTATCAGAGCGTGGAGCTGCAGTCCGCATCACCATCTTGCATCATTTGCTTTTGTTCGGTTTGACTCAGCGACCAGACGGTCGAGCTACGCGGTTTGGACATCTATTTTGGCTCGTGATGCATCGGTGCCCCTACATAAATGCAGGAGAAACCCGCACTGAATCGGCTTGGCTTCGGAACGGAAAGAACTGATCAATTGACCCGTTCAACTCCGGCGTAACGGATGCACGCGCGAGACGGCCCCCCACGCTTCGGCCCATCGTTGGGCTTTCTCCTTCTCGGCCTCCGTCGTCGCGCGCGTTACGCGGTCGGCCGCGAGTTTTTCTCGCTCTTTTGCTGAAATGTGGCGTTCATGTAGATCCCGGTATCCCATATTTCCTCCTGAAGCTAGACTGCATACTATAAATCTAATCGTAAACGTGGCGGGTGTGCAATGGCGGAAGCAGCTGGCATGCCCAGAGACAGGCTTAGGATGATGACGGATTCTTGCAAGGTGGACATTGTGACTGTTCCCTTTTCACCGGCAGTCAATGATGCCATACCCATGGTGGCCAGCGCTGTGGGATTCGACCAGCACTGGGGCGTCAAGGCTAAGCGCCTGCCATGGAAGAGTAAGGCGGCATTGAGAGCACACGGGCGACTGGTCACTGTTGATCGACAACTGCCGGACACTCACCGCCTGGAGTCGGGCAGCAAATGTCGCAGGGTAGCCGGCGCTGCCGCTGACGTCTCCTTACCCTTTCCGTATGTGAAACTTCACCACAGTAGAGAATGAAATCATGACAAAGTATCTTATTGCCTTTCCCGCGAGTGCGCTGAATGTTCCAGCCGAGGACATGCCTGATGTGAGTGTTGCGGCGCATGCGGTTGTCCGACAGGCGAAAGCGGAGGGGGTCTACGTGTTTGGCGGCGGAATCAACGGTGAAGTCGCGCCAGTGATGGTTGCAGCGGACGGAAGCTGCACAACGGAGTCATACCGCCAGTTCCGGGAATTCGATGGGGGCTTTTGTGTCTTAGAGCTTCCGTCCAGGGCAGTTGCCGTCCAATGGGCCGCGAAAATGGCTGCAGCCTGCCGCTGTGCACAAGAGCTTCGCGAGTTTTACTACGACCCGGAAAGCTGAACAGGAGCAGCGGCAAGATAGGCGCCTTAGCTGGGTCAGCATTGCGTGCAACCTCTACGCATGCGCGAAAATGCGCTGCCGGGTTCGGCCAGGGGTGGTCATTCCGCAAGTCGGCCCCTCAGATAGCGGCGCCAATCCCGACAGGCACATTGAAAGAAATGTTCATGGATTTATTTGGACAACTGCAGTCGCTGATCGCTGCGGATGAGCAACGGATGCGCATCCTCCGTATCGTGCGAGGGCTTGACCTGCCCGATTGTTGGGTTGCGGCGGGATTCGTGCGTAGCTGTGTCTGGGACGATCGGCACCGGCGTTCGCCGTCGCCACTGCCGAGCGATATCGATGTGATTTGGTACGATCCAATACAGGTGTGGCCGGGGCACGACGCTGTAATGCAATCGACGTTATATTCGCTGGACAGCACGCTTGAATGGTCAGTCAAGAACCAGGCACGTATGCATGAGCGTAACGCGGATCAACCTTACTCGTCTGCGACGGACGCGATGCGTTATTGGCCAGAAACGGCGACGGCGGTGGGCGTCCGGCTTAATGATCAGGGGGTCATCGACGTCGCTGCGCCCTTTGGTCTGACCGACTTTTTCGCGCTGCTCGTGCGGCCAACAGAACGGTTCGGGACCGAAAAGCGCTCGATCTATGTTGATCGGATTCGCAGCAAGGACTGGCAAGCCGTCTGGCCCAGCCTCAGGATCGAAATGCCGCCCGTCGAACCGGATTGAACCCACCGCTTGGCTTAAACATCGGTCAAAGGGCGCGCTGATCCGTTCCTGCTGCAAAACAGGACGACTTCTTTATCCCCAGCTTTTAGCGATTGAAGCGGCGAAACCTTTTCTTTGGTCCGCTGCCGGGCACAGGCTTGCGCGGCAAATGTGCGCGCGGCGTCGGGCATGCGCGGCGCTGCGCATCTTGCGACGGTGCGGGTAAGGGCCGTCAGTGTCGCGCCGAAGGCGTCCGGCAGGAAGGACGTTCTGAAAAAGGCGTGCTGTCGGGCGGTATCGAAAGACGCACGGCGGTCAGACCGTGCGACGCAATGACGGCCACCTGCCACTGTCGCATAGCTCGTCCACCAGTCGCATGATCAGCTCTGCTACGGCCCGCTTCGCATTCGTCGCCGGGATGTTGTTCGACATGCAGATGCCCAGCGTGCGGGATATCTGGGCCGGGTCGATGCGCCTGGCCGTGAGTCGGCCCTGCAGGACTTCCTGCTCGACCAGGGCCAGCGGCATGATGGTGTTGCCCTTGCCGGCCTCGACCGCGCTTTTCAGGATGTGCACGGAATTAATCTCGGCAAACAGCGAGGGCATGCGCATGCCTTGCCGCACCACGGTCTCCTCGATGATGGTGCGGATGCAATGGCTGTGCTGCAGGCCCGACAGCATCAGCGGCCCGGCAAGCGCCTCCTGGAGGCTGATGTCGGCTTGGTCGGAGCTGTTCGCCTGCGGGACGTGCGCCGGCTTCACCAGATAGAAATCTTCTTCCGCGATCGGGCTGAAGGAAAAGCCCTGCAGGCGGACGTTCGAGGTGAAGACTGCCAGGTCGACGCGGCCCTGCCACAGTTGTTCGAGCAAATTGCCGGTCAGTTCCTCGTTGATGTGCAGGGAAATATTCGGCAACTGCGCCTGCACGGCATTGATCAGCGGGAGCGCCAGGGCCACCGACGCGCTTTGCGGCACGCCGACCACGACATTGCCGAAGATGGCGTCGGTCGAGAAATGCACGGCTTCCCGGGCGTCGCCCATCTGCTTCAGGATGGCCTTGCCATATTCGTAGAACACCTTGCCGCTTTCGGTTGGAAAGACGCCGCTGCGGCTGCGATGCAGCAACTGCACGTCGAGATCGGCCTCCAGGTCCGATATCTGTTTGCTCAGCGCCGACTGCGCCACGAACAGCCTTCCTGCCGCGCGCGAAACACTGCCGCTATCGACCACGGCTAGAAAATACCTGATTTGCCTGATTTCCAATTATTCGTCTCCGGGCCTATGCCTCTTGTTGGCGCTTCTTTCCTTTTTCCAATTACCCGATCATCTTCGCAGGTATTCCGTATCGAGTCATCTCGAAACGAGAACAATGGATATGCAATCGATATGACGTCCCGCGTCTGGTTTCACAGTAACCTGTGCCGTCATTCAGCCATCGCCAAAGTGCTGCAGGCCGTGGCGATGCATTAGAACGGAGACAACCCATGACTGCACTATTCAATCGCACGCATGCAGGGCAGACGGCCCTACCGGCTCAATTCCAGGAAGCAATGAGCGCCTTGCTCGAGGCGCGCTTTACGATGTCCCTCCCGGTGCGCGAGCATCACGGCAAGGATGAATCGCCGTTCGGCATCATCGCCCCCGATGCGGTCGCGTTCGTCAACAGCACCGACGAAGTGGCGGCCGTAATCCGGCTTTGCGGACAGCATCGCGTGCCTGTCATTCCGTTCGGCGCCGGCACGTCGATCGAAGGCCATTTCCTCGCTCCGCATGGGGGCATCAGCCTCGACCTCAGCGGCATGAATGCCGTGATCGCGGTCCATGCGGAAGACCTGACCGTCACGGTCCAGGCAGGCGTATTGCGCAAGCAGCTGAATGAGGAAATCAAGCATACCGGCCTGTTCTTCCCGATCGATCCCGGCGCCGACGCGTCCATCGGCGGCATGTGCGCGACCCGCGCGTCGGGCACCAATGCCGTGCGCTACCAGACCATGCGCGAGAACGTGCTGGCGCTGACGGTCGTCACGCCCGAAGGCAAGATCATCCAGACCGGAACCCGCGCGCGAAAGTCGTCGGCCGGCTACGACCTTACGCGCGTCTATGTCGGCAGCGAAGGCACGCTTGGCATCATCACCGAGGTCACGCTGCGCGTATTCCCGCAGCCGGAAGCGCTTTCCGCGGCGGTCTGCGCCTTTCCAACCGTCGCCAGCGCCGTGCAGACCGTCATCGAGACGATACAGATGGGCGTGCCCATTGCGCGGGTCGAATTCGTCGATGCGTTGTCGATCCGGGCGATCAACCGGCATGACAAGCTCGATCTCGCCGAAATGCCGACGCTCTTCTTCGAATTTCACGGCAGCGCCAGCGGCGTGGCCGAACAAGCTGAAACGGTGCAGCAGATCGCGGCGGGCAACGACGGCCATCGCTTCGAATGGGCTACCCATCCCGAGGACCGCAAGAAATTGTGGAATGCGCGCCATAGCGCCTACTTCGCCGCCCTGCAGCTCAAGCCCGGCTGCAAGGCCGTGGTCACCGACGTATGCGTGCCGATTTCCCGGCTGGCCGAATGCGTGACCGCGACGGACGCGGATCTGCAGGCGTCGTCGCTGCCATGCCCGATCGTGGGCCATGTCGGCGACGGCAACTTCCATGTGATCATCCTGATCGACCCGCACAAGCCGGAGGAGCGGGAGGAAGCCGAGGGGATCAACGCCAGGATCGTCGAACGCGCGCTGGCGATGGAAGGCACCTGCACCGGCGAACATGGCATCGGCATGCACAAGAAGGAATTCCTGCGGACGGAGCAGGGCGATGACGCGCTGGACGTCATGCGCGCGATCAAGCGGGCGCTGGACCCGATGAACCTGCTGAACCCGGGGAAGATATTCGAGCTCGATTGAGCCGGCAGTGCGGCGGCAAAGGGCCGCAGGGGACAAGCCGGCGATCGCCGGATAACCATAATTGGAGACAAAAAAATGAGTGACATCACGGCAGAAGGCGTGCGCTTCAACGATACGGCCAATATCGACCGGATCTACAAGAAAATCACCTGGCGGCTGATCCCGTTCCTGTTGTTCTGCTACATCCTGTCCTACCTGGATCGGGTCAATATCGGCTTTGCCAAGCTGCAGATGCTCAGCGACCTGCAATTCAGCGAAGCGGTCTACGGCCTGGGCGCCGGCGTGTTCTTCCTCGGGTATTTTTTCTTTGAAGTGCCCAGCAATATCATCATGCACAAGGTCGGTGCGCGACGCTGGATTGCCCGGATCATGATCTCCTGGGGCATCCTGTCGGCCGCGATGATGTTCGTCAATAGCGCCACCTCGTTCTATGTGCTGCGCTTCCTGCTGGGGCTGGCGGAGGCCGGTTTTTTCCCCGGCATTATCTATTACCTCACCCGCTGGTATCCGGCCGACCGGCGCGGCCGCGCAACATCGCTTTTCCTGACGGCGATTGCGCTTGCCGGCGTCATCGGCGGGCCGGTGTCGGGCTGGATCCTGCGCGACACCAATGGCCTGGCGGGTCTCGCGGGCTGGCAGTGGATGTTCCTGATCGAGGGCATTCCGTCGGTGCTTGCGGGCTTCTTCCTGCTGCGCTTCCTAGACGACAAGGTCGAGGATGCAAAGTGGCTGACCGAAGCCGAACGACGCGAAGTCGTTGCGCTGCTGCAGAAGGAAGAGGTCACCAAATCCCATTCCACCATCGGCAAGGCGTTTTCCAGCGGCCGTACCTGGCTGCTCAGCATCATTTATTTCCTGTTCGTCTTTTCGCTGTATGGCATCAGCTTCTGGCTGCCGACGATCATCAAGGCCGCCGGCGTGAAGGATGCGCTCAATATCGGCCTGCTGAGCGCCTTGCCATGGGCGGCCGGCGTGATCGCAATGGTGCTGATGGCGCGCAGCGCTGACCGGTGCGGCGAACGGCGCTGGCATATCGCGATTCCGTCGGTGCTGGGCGCCATCGGCTTCCTCATTGCCGTGAAATTCAATGCCAATGTGCCGATTGCCATGCTAGGCATGTCGATTGCAACAATGGGCATCATGAGCGCGCTGCCGATTTTCTGGAGCATTCCGACGGCCTACCTGGGCGGCGCGGCGGCGGCGGCCGGCATTGCGCTGATCAACTCCTTCGGTAATCTGTCCGGCTTCGTCGGTCCGTCATTGATGGGCTGGATCAAGGAAGTTACCGGGTCGCTCGACAATGGCGTCTACATGCTGGCAGGCTGCCTGCTGATGGGCGGCCTGCTGACGCTCTTCACGTCGTCCAAGCTGCGCTGACGATCTTTAAAGCCATTAAAGGGACGAGGCCGCCGGCGGCGGGGAATGGGCGATGGCGCAGAGACGCTGCTAAAAGCCCATTCCCCCGCTCACGGCGGCCGCATGCGTCTGGCGTCCGGTCGATGTGATCGGGCACCATCCTTTAATGAACGACGCCGCACGGAATGCGATGCCGCGCCGCTTCGCACCAGCCTGCGCTTTCGTCCGAAGCCATAAAAGCGCGCCCAGGCCGCCAAATCAAAAGGGCGGCGCATTCCGCATCAGCACGGTCTTGAGTGCAAAGCTCGATTTGATATGGGCGACGCCCGGTATCCGGGTCAGCGTATTGACCAGGAAGGACTGGTAGGTATGCAGGTCGCGGACCACGACGCGCAGCAGGTAATCCGCATCGCCTGTCATCAGGAAGCAGCTCATCACTTCCGGCACTTGCGCCACCCGTTCCTCGAACAAGGTCAGCGCTTCCACCGCCTGCTTGTCCATCGCGACTGAAACGAAGACCACCAGCTCCCCGCTCAGCCGCGTCTCATCCAGACGCGCGAAATAACCCTGGATGTATCCCTCTTCTTCCAGCAGGCGCACGCGCCGCAGTGTCGGCGTCAGCGACAGCCCGATCTGTTCCGCCAGGTCGCGCCAGCTGACGCGTCCATCATTGGCGAGCGCATTAAGGATTTTGAAATCAAATTTATCGAGTTTCATTATGAATGAACTATTACGAGTTTAGCAGTAGGTCAAAACATCTAAAACGGCAATTAATCGTAGTCGTTTTTGGTCTCAATTGCTAGCGTGCCCGCCCTATACTTTTTACCGTACAAAAGCGATTGGAGAACGCATGGCACAGGTGGATTTATCCTATTCGGCCGAGGATTTATATACACGCGAGGACGGTCGAATCTTCCTCACCGGGACGCAGGCGCTGGTACGCCTTCCGATCATGCAGCGCAGGCTGGACCGGGCGCGCGGGCTCAATACCGCCGGCCTGGTATCGGGCTATCGCGGTTCGCCGCTCGGCACCTATGACATGCAGCTCTGGAAGGCGTCCCGCGTGCTTGCCGCGCATGACATCGTGTTCCAACCGGGCCTTAATGAGGACCTGGCCGCCACCGCGCTGTGGGGTGCGCAGATGCACAAGGCCTATGGCGAAACCCGGGCCGACGGCGTGTTCGGCATCTGGTATGGAAAAGGGCCAGGCGTCGATCGCACCGGCGATGTGTTCCGCACTGCCAATATGCTCGGCACCTCCGCGCTCGGCGGCGTCCTAGCCGTATCCGGCGACGATCATGCCGCGCAGTCGTCGATGTATCCGCACCAGACCGACGGCATCTTTTCCGCTGCGTCCATTCCGGTGCTGCAGCCGTCCAGCCTTGATGAAATCATCGAGTTCGGCCTCGCGGGCATTGCGCTGTCGCGTTATTCGGGACTGTGGGTCTGCCTGAAAACGATCGCGGAGGTCATCGAGACCGCGGGCTCGATCCAGTTGCCGCCCGGTCCCGAATATGTGACCCCTGGCGATTTCATGATGCCGGCGCACGGCCTCAACTGGGACCCGCGCGTGGCATGGCCCGGGGAGCGCGCCGAGCTGGAGCGGCGGCTGATCAACGAGCGGCTGCCGGCGGCGCTGGCATGGGTGCGCGCCAACAAGCTCGATCGCACCGTCGTGTCGTCGGCAGGCGGCCGGCTGGGCATTGTGACGGTCGGCAAGGCGCACCAGGACCTGATGCAGGCCGTCGAGGACCTTGGCTTGAATGCGCAAGACCTGGCAGCGCTCGGCGTGGCGGTGTACAAGGTCGCGATGAGCTGGCCGCTCGAAACGCTGGGAATCAGGGAATTCGTCGACGGGCGGGAAGAAGTGTTCGTGGTCGAGGAAAAACGCGCGATCGTCGAGACGCAGCTCAAGGATGCGCTGTTCCACGAACCCGCCGCCAGGCGGCCCCGTGTCGTCGGCAAGACTGACCAGGACGGCAAGCCGTTGCTGCCGGAGATCCTCGAATTCACGCCGCTGATGCTGGCAAGGGCCCTGGTGGCGCGCATTGGCGACAGGGCGCCCGCGCTGCGTGCCCGGCTGGCGGAACTCGAAGCCCGCGTGCTCGCGCCGCAAGCCGTGGCCATGCCGGTCCGCCGCCCGTTTTTCTGTTCGGGCTGCCCGCACAACACGTCGACCAGGCCGCCGGACGGGTCGATCTCCGGCGGCGGCATCGGCTGCCATGTGATGGCCTTGTCCGATCCCAAGCTGAAGACGTCCACGTTCAGCCAGATGGGCGGCGAAGGGGCGCAATGGATAGGCGCGGCGCCTTTCTCGAAGACGCCGCACGTATTCCAGAATCTGGGCGACGGCACCTACCAGCATTCCGGCCTGCTCGCGATTCGCGCGGCGATTGCCGCCAGGACCAATATCACCTACAAGATCCTGTACAACGACGCGGTGGCCATGACCGGCGGCCAGCAGGCCGAGGGGCAGCTGGACCCGGTGCGCATCACGCGCCAGCTGCATGCCGAAGGCGTCGAGACGATCGCATTCGTCTCCGACGACCCGGCGCGCTGGGAAGGCAATGCCGATCTGGCCAGGGGCGTGACGGTCCATCATCGCGACGCGCTGGACGAGGTGCAGCGCACGCTGCGCGAAGTGCCGGGCGTCAGCGCCATCGTCTACGAGCAGACCTGCGCATCGGAAAAGCGCCGCCGCCGCAAGCGCGGCGATTTCCCGGACCCGGACAAGCGCCTCTTCATCAACCATCGCGTCTGCGAAGGCTGCGGCGACTGCTCGGTGCAATCGAATTGCATCGCGGTGCAGCCGATCGACACCGGTTTCGGCCGCAAGCGCGAGATCAACCAGAGCGCGTGCAACAAGGATTTTTCCTGCGTCAAGGGCTTCTGCCCGAGCTTCGTGGAGATCGACGGTGTGACATTGCGCAAGCCCGATGCCAGGCGGCTGCCGGACCTGCAGTCAGCCGCATTGAGGGATTTGCCCGCGGTGAATGTGCCGCCGCTGGACGGCGTCTACAATATTTATGTCACCGGCATTGGCGGCACCGGCGTGCTGACGCTGGGCGCATTGCTGGGCGCTGCGGCGCACCTTGAAGGCAAGGGCGCCAGCGTGCTCGACTTCACCGGGCTGGCGCAAAAGAATGGCGCGGTGGTCAGCCAGGTCCGCATCGCGTCCGGCACCAAGGCGATTCATGCGGTGCGCATCGGCACGGCAGCGGTCGATCTGCTGATCGGCACGGACCTGGTCGTCGCTGCGGCGCCCGACAACCTGGAGCGTCTCGGGGCGGCGCGGACCGCCGCCGTGGTGAACCTGGACCAGACCCAGACCGCCGACGTCGTCGCGCAGCGGGACGCCAGCCTGCCGGTCGACGAGATGCTCAAGCGCGTGCGCGAGCGCACGGCGGCAGACCGCTTTCGCAGCTTCAACGCCAGCACCCTGGCGCAAACCCTGTTCGGGGACACGGTGGCAGCGCACACGCTGATGCTGGGCTATGCATGGCAGTGCGGCCTGGTGCCGCTGTCGCTGCAGGCGCTGGAACGGGCGATCGAACTGAACGGCACCGCGGTGGCAATGAACCAGAGCGCATTGGCCTGGGGCCGCATCGCCGCGGCCAATCCATCCATGCTGGCGAAGATCGACGCCGATGACGACGGTGGCGCCAGCGCCGCCGCGGCGCGCGTACGCCCGGCGGACTTCGAGGGCACGGTCGATTATCTTGCGGACGAACTGGCGGCGTACCAGGACAGCGCCTACGCGCAGCGATACCGGGACCTCGTCAGGCAGGCGCGGCAGGCCGAGCTGCGGGTCGGGAATGGCTCGGAAGCCTTCTCGATGGCGGTGGCGGAGCAGGGATTCCGCCTGATGGCATACAAGGATGAGTATGAAGTCGCGCGTCTGTATGCCGCGCCCGAATTCCGGGCCTCGCTGGAGAAGCAGTTTTCATCGACCGAGAAACTGTCGGTCTGGTTATCGCCGCCGCTGATGTCGCGCATCGACCCGGCAACCGGCAGGCCGAAGAAGCGCCGCTTCGGGCCATGGATTTTTATCGCCTTTGCGGGGCTTGCGAAGCTGCGCGGCCTGCGCGGCACGCCATTCGATCCCTTTGGCTACACCCGGGAACGGCAAAGCGAACGCGAGCTGGTTGCCGGGTATTTCCGCATGATCGAGAACCTGTCCAGGCTCGTCGGCAAGCACAACTACGAAGCCGCCGCTGCGCTGGCGCAGTTGCCGGCAGAAATCCGCGGCTATGGCCCGGTGAAGCATGCGGCCATCGTGAAGTACGAGAAGGACAATGCGGCAATGCTGGAGCGGTTCAATCGTCCTGTAGACCTGTCGGGCTACAAGACGATCTCGTTCAAGGCCGCTTGAGCGGCGGCCCGGCGGAAAGCCGGCAAGGCGAACAGGCATCAATGCGGCGCGCAGCAGACAGCGGCGCCGTTTCATAACGATTCGGAGACCAGATGATTTTGACCCAGGAGCAGGAAATGGTGCGCGATGCGATGCGCAGCTTCGCGCAGGAACAGCTGCTGCCGTTTGCGGAACAATGGGAAGCGGACGCGATCTTCCCCCGCGCGGCATTGCAGGCGCTCGGCGGCCTGAGCGCGATGGGCGTGGCCGTCAGCGAGCAGTATGGCGGCGCCGGCATGGACTACGTGACCCTGGCCCTGGTGCTGGAGGAAATCGCGGCGGGCCATGGCGCGACGTCGACCATCGTGTCGGTGCAGAATTCGCTGGTGTGCGGCATCACCGCGAAGTTCGGCTCGGCGTCTCAGAAAGAACGCTACCTGCACGGCTTTGCGACGGGTCGCCTGCTCGGCTGCTTCTGCCTGACGGAACCGCAGACCGGCTCGGACGCCGCCGCGCTGACGACCAGCGCCCGGCGCGACGGCGACGGCTGGGTGCTCAACGGCGTCAAGCAGTTCATCACCACCGGGCGCGAGGCCGATGTCGCCATCGTGATCGCGGTGACCGATCCGTCCAGGGGCAAGCACGGCATGTCCTGCTTCCTGGTGCCGACCGACACTCCCGGTTACCGGGTCGCGGGCGTCGAGAAGAAGCTAGGCCAGCATGCGTCGGACACGGCGCAAATCAGTTTTGAAAACTGCCGCGTGCCAGTCGACGCGCTGGTGGGCGAGGAAGGGCAGGGCTACAAAATCGCGCTGTCCAACCTCGAGGGCGGGCGCATAGGCATTGCCGCGCAATCGATCGGCATGGCACGCGCCGCGTATGAAGCGGCGCTGGCCTACGCGAAGGAACGCCAGTCGTTTGGCGTGCCATTGATCTCGCACCAGGCAGTCGCGTTCCGGCTGGCGGACATGGCAACCACGATCGAGGCGTCGCGCCAGCTCACGCTGCATGCGGCTGCGCTGAAGGATGCCGGCATGCCGTGCCTCAAGGAGGCGTCGATGGCGAAACTGTTTGCGTCCGAAGGCGCCGAGAAAGTCTGCAGCGCCGCGCTGCAGACGCTGGGCGGATACGGATACACCCGCGACTTTCCGGTGGAGCGCATCTACCGCGATGCGCGCGTGACGCAAATCTACGAAGGCACCAGCGACATCCAGCGAATGGTGATCGCGAAAACGATTGCCGCTGCCTAGGGCCGGCCAATGCCTTGAGCGTGGCGAGGCGTTATCTGCCGTCCGGGACGTTCGTCGCCCGGCATTTCATCGCCATTGCACTGATGCGCGCCTGCGGCCCGGCAGTCGGTGCGCGTCCGGTGCCGCAGCAACGAGGAAGTACAGTCGTTCTTGGTACACTCAAGGTTCGCCGGCAGCGTCGCCACCGCATGGTCGATCGGATGCATCAGGCCCTCCAGAAGACCTAAAGCCTGATGTTCCCGCGGGTTTGCGCGGTCCCTGCATCGGCTCACGGTTGCGCTGCGGCGGCCGGCGAATACCAAAAACAATGACACGGAGCGCATGATGACAACCCAATCCCCCTTGAAGCACATGAGCGGCCGCCTGCTGGCGGCGGTCTTGCTTGCCACCGGCGCGCTGGCCGCCCAGGCTGCCGCCTATCCTGATAAGCCGATCCACTTCATCGTGCCCTACGCGGCCGGCGGCACGACCGACCTCGTTGCCCGCGTGGTCGGCGAGCGGGTGGCCGCCAGGCTGGGCAAGCCGGTGGTCGTCGAGAACCGGCCGGGCGCGGGCGGCAATATCGGCATGGATGCGGTGGCGAAATCGGCCCCGGACGGGTACACGCTGGGCATGGGCGCCATCTCGACCAATGCGCTCAATCCGCACATCTACAAATCGATGGCATTCGACCCGCGCAAGGATTTCACGGCGATCAGCTTGCTGGGAACGTCCACCATCGTTCTGCAGGTCGTGCCCGCCATGCCGGCCCGAAACGTCGCCGAACTCGTCGAGCAATTGAAGAAGGCCCCGGGATCGACCTATGGCACCGCCGGGGTCGGCACCTCGATGCACCTGGCCGGCGTGCTGTTTGCGCAAAGCACCGGCACCAGCCTGACCCATGTCCCGTACAAGGGAAGCGCGCCCGGGATCAACGACATGCTGGGCGGCCATCTGCCGATGATGTTCGACAATCTTCCGGCTTCGCTCGCGCATATCCAGGCCGGCAAGCTGCGCGCGCTGGCCGTGACCGGCAAGACCCGGTCGGCGTCGCTGCCGAATGTGCCGACCATGGCCGAAGCTGGCGTGCCGGACTATGTTGTCGAACCATGGTTCGGCGTCTACGGGCCGGCCGGCATGCCCGCCGACGTCGTCCAGGCGGTGAGCCGCGCCTATAGCGACGCGTTGGCCATGCCGGAAGTAAAGGAGAAGCTCCTGCAGGCGGGATTCTCGCCGCGCGGGTCGAGCCCGCAGGAATTGACCGAGCTGGGACGCGCAGAATACGAGCGGCTTGGCAAGGTGGCGCGCAGCGCCGGCATGCTCGCCGAGTAAGGTGGCGCGGACTTTGCGGGCGGCGCGCCTTTGCCGCCCGCACTGCATGACGTTTCGTATTGTTCCGACGCGCTGCTTTCCGCTGCGTTCACGGCCGTCGCGCCCGGACGCAGCCCTTCTCGCCAGGCATCCTTGCTCTGCATCCCCGCGCCCGGGCAGCCGGCCTTCAGCGCGGTAGCAGCGACACCAGCGTGTCGCTGAATTCTGCCATCAGCTCCGGCTTGGCCTTGCCGCGCATGGTAATGCGGTAGAAGCCGACGCTTTCCTCGGGGTCGACCAGGATGTCCGTCGCAACCCGGTGGTGGTGGCAGGCCAGCAGCGCAAACGACGGGATGACCGTGCTGCCCATGCCGGCCGCGACCATGCCGATCAGCGTGTCGAAATGGCGAAAGCTCAGCCGGTCCTCATTGCCGCGGCCGATCTTCACCAGGTGGCTGTCGACGAACTGCTGGATCGGGTTGTCGTACGGCAGGCCAATCAGCACCTCGTCCTTCAACGCGCTCCAGGGCACCCTGCCGACAGGCTGTATGCCTTGCTGCGTGCCGTCGCGCAGCGGCGTCACCCGCATCAGCGGAAACGAGCACAGCAGCGTACGCTCGATGCCGCGCGCGGCCTTGAAGAAAAAGCCGAGCCCGAAATCGACTTCCCCCGACTCGACCAGCGCATGCACGCGGCTCAGGTCGTCGTCGAACAGCTGGAGCGTGAGATCGGGATATCTTTGATGGAAAACACCGAAGACCGCCGGCAGCAGGCTGGACGACACCAGCGGCGTCGCCGCCACGCGCAGCGTCTGGCGCGCGCTCTTGCTGATGTCGCCGATTTCGGCAGCAACCTTTTCAAGCTGCTCGACGGCCGCCTGGGCGACCGGCAGCAGCTTTTCGCCGGCCGCCGTCATGCTGACCATGCGGGTGGTGCGGTCGAACAGGCGGCTGCCGAACTGGGCTTCGAGCTCCCGCATCATCACGCTCAAGCCGGCCTGCGTCATGTGCATGCGCTCGGCGGCCTTCGTGAAGTTGCCCAGCTTGCTGACCAGCAGGAAGGCATTGAGCTGACGAAGCGTGTAATTCATAAGAGCTGGTTATCAATTGATTGAATATCCAAATTTCTATAATAGCAGCCGGCGTTGTTTAATAGCCTGCACTAAACCGGGGCTGGCCTGCATCGCGTCGCCTCCCCATCGAGACGAGGAATGCATATGAATCAGGACTGCAACATCGCGATCGTCGGCGCCGGCATCGGCGGGCTGACCCTGGCGCTGGGCCTGCACCAGGCCGGGATTTCCTGCCGCGTGTTCGAATCGGCGCCGGAGATCAAGCCGCTGGGCGTCGGCATCAATATTCTGCCGCACGCGGTGCGCGAACTCGAGCACCTGGGCTTGCTCGACGCGCTGGCCCAGGTCGGCGTGACGACCAGGGAGTCGGCGTTCTACAACGCGCACGGGCAGTTCGTCTACAGCGAGCCTGCCGGCCGCCATGCCGGCTACAAGTGGCCGCAGTTCTCGATACATCGCGGCGACCTGCAGGCCGTGCTGCTGCAAGCGGTGCGGGAGCGCATGGGTGACGACGCCGTGGTCAGCGACCATCGCTGCGCCGGCTTCGAGCAGGACGACGATGGCGTGACCATCCGCTTCGAGGACAATGCCGGCAATGCCCGCGCGCCGGTCCGCGCGGCGATCGCGGTGGGCTGCGACGGCATCCATTCGTCGATCCGCAAGCAGCTCTATCCGAATGACGGCCCGCCGCGCTATTCGGGCGTGAACATGTGGCGCGGCACCATCGTGATGAAACCCTTCCTGAGCGGCGCGACCATGGTGCGCGCCGGCTGGCTGTCGGTCGGAAAAATGGTGATCTACCCGATCCGCGACAATGTCGATGGGCAGGGCAACCAGCTCGTCAACTGGGTCGCGGAGATCGAGGCCGAGCAGCCGGCGCGGCGCGACTGGACCGGCCGCGGCAAGCTGGAGGATTTCTTCCCGGCCTTCGCCGACTGGCATTTCGACTGGCTGGATGTCGCCGCGATGATCAGGAACACCGACACCATCCTTGAATATCCGATGGTCGACCAGGACCCGCTGCCGCGCTGGAGCTTTGGCCGCGTCACGCTGCTGGGCGACGCCGCGCATCCGATGGTGCCGCGCGGCTCCAACGGCGCCGGCCAGGCCATCCTCGACGTGCCCTGCCTGGTGGAGAAGCTGCGCACCCTGGGCCTGACGCCCGAGGCGCTGACCGCTTACGACAACGTGCGTGTCAAGGCAACCGGCGACGTCGTGCTGATGAACCGCAAGGCGCCGCCGGACGCCATCCTGAAAACGGTGCACGAGCTGACCGGGGGCAAGCCGTTCGCGTCGATCGACGACGTCATCAGCGCCAGCGAGCTTGCCGCGATCTCCAACAGCTACAAGAACGTGGCCGGCCTCAACAAGGACGCGCTCAATAGCGCGATCCGCAACTGACGCGCAACTGACGCGCAACCGACGCGCAACTGAAGCCCAACCGACAGGAGAACGCGATGACCGTTCGTGAAGAGTATTACCGGCAGATCGCGCCGCTGCACCTGGCGCCCCTGTGGGAGTCGCTGCACACGCTGGTGCCGAAAGAGCCGGCCGCGCACTGCGTGCCGCACCTGTGGCAATACGAGGCGCTGCGGCCGCAGCTGATGCGCTCGGGCGAGCTGATCACCGCGGCTGAGGCGGTGCGGCGCGTGCTGATCCTGGAGAATCCGCTGCTGACCGGCAAGGCCAGCATCACGCAGAGCCTGTATGCGGGACTGCAGCTGATCATGCCGGGCGAGATTGCGCCCAGCCACCGGCACACGCAGAGCGCGCTGCGCTTCATCGTCGAGGGCGCGAGCGCCTGGACCGCGGTCAATGGCGAGCGGACCCAGATGCATCCGGGCGACTTCATCATCACGCCGTCCTGGACCTTCCACGACCATGGCAACCGGAGCGAGGAACAGGATGGCAAGCCGGTGGTCTGGCTCGACGGCCTCGATATCCCGATGGTCGGCTTCTTCGATGCCGGTTTCGCCGAAAGCTATCCCGAAGCCGAGCAGCCGCTGGTCCGGGCCGAGGGCGACAGTTTCGCCCGCTATGGCGCGAACATGCTGCCGCTCGAATACGACGCGCCGTACCGGGCGACCTCGCCGATCTTCAACTATCCGTATGCCCGTACCCGGGAAGCGCTGCACACGCTGCAGCAGAACGGCCCGGTCGACGCATGGCATGGCGTCAAGATGCGCTACGTGAATCCGGCGACCGGCGGCTGGCCCATGCCCACGATCGGCACCTTCATGCAGCTGCTGCCGGCAGGCTTCCAGGGCAAGCCCTATCGCAGCACGGACGGCACGGTGTTTTCCGTGGTTGAAGGAAGCGGCGCCGCCGTCATCACCCGCGGCGAGCAGACCTGGCGCTTCGCGTTCGGTCCGCGCGACCATTTCGTCGTCCCGTCGTGGCACAGCGTGCGCTTCGAGACGCAGGACGATGCAGTGCTCTTCAGTTTTTCGGACCGGCCGGTGCAGCAGGCGCTCGGCATCCTGCGCGAGCAGCGGCTCGAGACCCAGTAATCGAATCAGAAAGGAATGATCGTCATGTCCCATGTATTTACCTTGCCCGTCGCTTCGGTCCCCGTCGTCGGCATCGACCAGACTTTCCCGGTGCGCCGCATCTACTGCGTTGGCCGCAACTATGCCGAGCATGCGCAGGAGATGGGCTTCACCGGCCGCGAGCCGCCGTTCTTCTTTGCCAAGCCGGCCGACGCGATCGTCAATGTTCCGCCCGGCGAAACGGTCACGATTCCCTATCCGTCGCAGTCGTCCAACGTGCATCACGAGATCGAGCTGGTCGTGGCGATCGGCAAGGCCGGCAGCAATATCGACGAGGCCGACGCGGCCCAGTATGTCTTCGGCTATGCGGTCGGGCTGGACATGACCCGGCGCGACCTGCAGCTGGAACTGCGCAAGGCAGGCCGCCCATGGGAACTGGGCAAGGCCTATGACCAGTCCGCGCCGATCGGCCCCATCTACCCGGCCAGCCAGGTCGGCGACCTGGCTGACGCCCGCATCTGGGTCGATGTCAACGGCGAAAAGCGCCAGGACAGCACCACGTCCAAGCTGATCTGGAGCGTCAACGAGACGATTGCCTACCTGTCGCGCTACTTCGAGCTGCAGCCGGGCGACCTGATTTACAGCGGCACGCCGGCCGGCGTCGGCGCCGTCGTGCCGGGCGATGTGATGAGCGGCGGCGTCGACGGTCTCGGCGAGATCCGGGTGAAGGTCGGCCCGGCAGCCGCACAGTAAGCTACACGACGATTTCCCTCGCCGCCGGCTGGCGGTGATGGAGTCGCTGAAATAAACGAGCATGGCTTAATGGAACGAGATGGCATGAAGCTCTATAACTTCTTCAACAGCTCCACGTCGTACCGGGTGCGCATCGCGCTGGCGCTGAAAGGACTCCACTACGAATATGTACCGGTCAACCTGCGCGCCGGCGAGCAGCGCGACAGCGGCTACCGCGCGCTGAGCCCGGCCGGCATCGTGCCCACGCTGGTCGACGGCGACATCCGGCTGACCCAGTCCCTTGCCATCATCGACTATCTCGACCAGGTCCATCCGCTTCCCCGCATGGTGCCCGAGGCAATCGACCTGCGAATAAGGGCTGTGGAAATTGCGCAGACGATCGCCTGCGAGATTCATCCGATCAATAACCTGCGGGTGCTGAACTATCTCACCACGGAACTGGGGATCGGCGCCGATGCAAAGACCGGGTGGTACGCGCACTGGGTCAAGGAGGGCCTGGCGGCCGTGGAAACCATGCTTGCCAGTGCATCGAGCGGCGTCTATTGCGTTGGCGACTCCCCCACGGTGGCTGACTGCTGCCTGATACCGCAGGTAGCCAACGCCTTGCGCATGGGCTGCGATATCGATAAATTCAGCCGTATCCGGAAGATCTACGAGCACTGCACCGCGCTTCCCGCCTTCATCGCCGCGGCGCCGCAAAGTCAGCCCGACTTCATTGGCTAATACAGTGAACAGCCAGACAATCGTCCAGGCTGCAAACCAGGTAACGTTGTCCCGCGCGAACGCTGCATTCCCTTATCGTCTCACCTGCGGCGTTGCCGCAGCGAGACACACCCCCTACAACAAATACGAGGAGATTCCCATGCACCCAACCTCATCGGCGAAAGCCGCCCTGCCTGCCCGCCGCCGCATGCTGATGCTCGCAGGCGCACTGGCGACATGCGCGCTGCCCGGACTGAGCATGGCGCAGGACGCCTGGCCGTCCAAGCCGATCACGATGATCGTGCCATTCACGCCCGGCACCGGCATCGACGTGCTGGCACGCACGCTGGGCGCAAAACTTTCCCAGCGGCTGGGGCAGCCGGTCATCGTGGAAAACAAGGCCGGCGCTTCCGGCAACATCGGCACCGAGTTTGTCGCGAGGGCCGCGCCCGATGGCCACACGCTGCTCATGACGGTCAACACCTTCGTCATGAATGCAAGCCTCTACAAGAATGTGCCCTACGACCCGGTCAAGAGCTTCGTGCCGATTGCGCCGACTGCACGGGGCGTCCTGACGTTTGCGGTCAATCCTTCCTTCCCGGCGAAGACGCTGCGGGAGGCGATTACCCTGTTCAAGAATAACCCGGGCAAATACTCGTATTCCTCCCCGGGCAATGGCACGCCGCAGCACCTGGCCATGGAACTGCTCAAGCTCAATACCGGCGTGGACATCCTGCATGTGCCGTACAAGGGATCGGCAGGCGCGATCACGGACCTGCTGGGCGGCCAGGTACAGGCGATGATCCTGCCGGTGCATTCCGCGCTGACGCATGCGTCGAGCGGCAAAATGCGCCTGCTGGGCGTCGCGCAGGAAAAGCGTGCGCCCAGCGCGCCGGACGTGCCGACGTTCGCGGAAGAAGGCGTGGCCAACTCCAACGTTGACCTGTGGTACGGCTTGCTGGCGCCGGCAGGGACGCCGGCATCGGTCGTGCTGCGCCTCAACAACGAGATCAACCAGATCCTGGCGATGCCGGACGTGAATGTCGCGCTGGACAAGCAGGGCCTGGTGCCGACGCCCGGCAAACCCGAGACGCTGGGAGCGCTTGTGAAGAGCGATTCGGTGCGCTGGGCGGATGTGATCAAGCGGGCCAAGATCAGCGCGGATTAAGCATTATTCAAGCCTTCAGGGGGGCAGCACATGGAATCGCCCCCGATGCCGCCCTGGAGATTACCCTGGCCCGGCCCGAACGGGATGTAGCCATTGGTAGCAAGGCAACTGGGCTCTTCAGTACCCGCTTCAGCAACGGCACGATCGGCGAATACACCATCTTGGGCTGCGGTAGACGCGGCCCTGTTCACTTGAGCTGACTGGTCTTGACCAAGTCCAGCGACGACGCGATCGTTGCTCCGTCACCGCGCTGGAAAGAAGCGCTTGCGATGGCACAGGCAGCGTGGAAGCCGCATCCTGCACGTCACGGTATCGACAAGCCAGCGCGACCATTCCGCGCACGAGCAGGCCGGCCTGACAAAGCGTATGCTAATGACAAGCCTCCGGCGCGCATCACGCCCAATTTCCCCACATACCAGGAGTCCCTCCCATGCGCTATCACGCATTAGGCCGCACCGGCATTTTCGTTTCCGAACTTTGTCTTGGCACCATGACTTTCGGTGGCAGCGACGGCATGTGGGGCAAGATCGGCACCCTGCAACAGAACGACGCTGAACGCCTGATCGGGCAGTCGCTCGACGCCGGGATCAATTTCATCGACACGGCCGATGTGTACGCGGGTGGCCTGTCGGAGCAGATTACCGGCCAGGCCCTGAAGAATCTCAAGATCGCGCGTGAAGACGTCATCGTCGCCACCAAGGTATTCGGCGAAACCGGGACCGGTCCGAACGCGAGGGGCGCCACGCGCAGCCACATTCTGGACGGCGTCAAGGCAAGCCTGAAGCGCCTGCAGCTCGACCACATCGATCTTTATCAGATTCACGGTTTCGACCCGGCGACGCCGATCGAGGAGACCGTGCGCGCACTCGATCAACTGGTGCGTCATGGGCATGTCCGTTATGTCGGCATCTCGAACTGGGCGGCCTGGCAGATCACCAAGGCGCTCGGGATTTCGGAGCGGCTGGGCCTGGCCCGCTTTGAATCGCTGCAGGCCCATTACACGATTGCAGGGCGGGACCTCGAGCGCGAACTGATCCCGATGCTGCACAGCGAAGGCCTGGGCCTGATGGTGTGGAGCCCTCTGGCGGGCGGTCTGTTGAGCGGAAAATATGGCCGCGAGCAGCAGGGCGAAGAGGGCAGCCGGCGCACGAATTTCGATTTCCCGCCGGTGAACAAGGACCGCGCGTGGGATTGCATCGATGTAATGCGACCGATCGCCGAGGCTCGCGGCGTCTCGGTCGCGCAGATCGCATTGGCCTGGCTGCTGCACCAGCCGCAGGTCACCAGCGTGATCATCGGCGCCAAGCGGCCCGAGCAGCTTGCCGACAATCTCGCCGCCACCGACGTCAGGCTGAATGCAGAGGAGCTGCACAAACTCGATGAGTGCAGCCGCCTGCCGCCGGAATATCCGGGCTGGATGTTCGAGCGGCAGGGTGAGACAAGGCGCAAGCAGTTGGGTGAAACGCCGGTCTGATGCCCAGCTTCGGAACACCGGTTACCTGACAGTGCGGCGATCGCGGCTTCTTGCATCCCGTTGCAGGACTGTATGCACCCGCGCACCGAAGCACCAGTGCATCGGTGATCGATGCGTTAGCAGTTTTGCGCCAATCAGTCTTTGCCGATTGGGACCTTCAGCAGCACCATCGCGACCTCACCGTGAGGACAGGGTGACAGACGCCTTAACGGCCACCTCGATCGGACCCTGAGCGCCTGCGTTGAAATCATCGCGGTAATTTAGGCAGGCATGACCAGCTGCTTCACGCGCAGCTGCAGCTCCGGCAACAATTCCTGCTCAAACCAGGGATTGCGCTTCAGCCAAAGATTGTTTCGTGGACTGGGATGGGGCAGCGGCACGACGCGCGGCCCATGGCTCCGCCACGCTCGCACCATGTCGGTCACGTTGACCCGTACGTCGGGAAAATGATACTGCTGCGCATATTGCCCGATCACCAATGTCAACTCGACCTGCTGCAGTCTCGACAACAGTTTCTCGCGCCAGGCCGGTGCGCATTCCGGACGTGGCGCAAGATCACCCGACTTGCCCGTGCCTGGATAGCAGAAGCCCATCGGGACAATCGCCACCAGCGCAGGATCATAAAAAAGGTCTCTCGATAATCCCAGCCAGCCGCGTAACCGGTCGCCGCTCGCATCGTCGAAGGGAATCCCGCTCGCATGTACCTTGCGGCCCGGCGCCTGTCCGACGATCAGGATCCGCGACCCTTCCGCTGCCTGGACCACCGGCCGGGGTCCTAGCGCCAAGTGCGCAGCGCACAGGGTGCACTGGCTTACTTCTTTCAACATTATTGCGAGTGTCGACACAGTTTGCCTGCTGGAGTGAGTTGTCGGGCATGGCGCGGTGTCACGGCACGCACCGCGGCGATGCCAGCCTGGGCCTTCCTTTCGTCTTCAGCGAGGTGTTGCGCCTGCCTTGCTATCGACGACACCGGGAATCTCCTCCGTGGGCCGTCCGAACTTGCCCTTGAGATCATCGACGCCCGATTGCGGCTTGGCCAGCGGCGTCAAGTCGGCCCGTTCGCCGCGCGCCTGCTTGCTGTCGATGCCCAACGCCCTGTCACGTTTTTCCACCATGCCGGGCAACGCCTCGCCGTCGCGGTTAAATGACCAGGCCAGCTCCGCGCCCCCCAGTGGCAGCTTGTCGCCAGCATGTCCTTCCATGCCGGTGTTCCAGACATGCCAGGTCTTGCCGTAGCTGTTCATCTTCTTTTTCATCAATGATTTTTCCGCGACTTTCGGAATGCCCGGCGCGACCAGCTGACCGGACAGGATTTCGCCATTGTGCGGGTGCCAGTATTCACGCTCTCCCTCCGGAAGCGTGCCGAATAATTTTTCCGAGATGATGTATTCCATCCCGTTCATGTTGGCCTTGGCGGTATTGCCATCGAACAGCACGCATTGCGCGAAGTCCTCGTTGACCTGGTGGCAATAATGATGCGCTTCCATCTGCATCTCCGGATGCGCCTTCATCGGATGAAAGCCCACGAGATAGATGTCGAAGCCGCGCATCGGCGCCTTGGACTGCAACAGTTTTGCGCCGGCTTCCAGGGCCTTCGTCTTGCCTGATTTCACATCGCCGCTTACTGTCGTCTTCGGTTCGTCGCGCTCCTGGGATTGTGCCGATGGCATGGCGGCAACCAGTGTTGCCGCGACCAGGCAGCGCATTGCCAGCGTAAATCGGTTTGAATTTGTCATCGTGTTCCTTTTGTCGATGGAGTAGATGGCGGACCGTACGTCCCGATACATTGCATCGGTCGCTGCGCCGGATGCCCGGCGCCGCGAGCCTGCGTTGAAAACGTCGGCTCGACAACACGTCTGCGATGTCGGTGCATCGTTCGCCGCCTGCAAATTTTATAAGCCGCGCGCAAATACGCATGCCGCGGCGAAGGCAAACAACGATATCGAGCAAGCTGCCAGTCTTGCCGAGCCGGGCGCGGCCTGTTCCCTCGATCATGCGCCGCCCGGTGCGCCCGGATGTTGGGAAGGATGCTTGCAGAGTCCGGGTCCGCATGTTGCCGGGAATGCTTTCTGACGCATCTCAAGAGTTGTCCCGGCGCATGCCGGGTATATTGGCTGTAGCCGTATTCCCCATACCAAATGGTCAGGACCATGGAGCGATTCGATTACAAAGGCCGGGTTGTCGAGATATTCACAAAAAGAATAGAAAACCGGTGGACATGGGCTTTCACCGTTGACGGTATCAGGGCTGCAGCGAACAGGGATCAGAATTGCTGCGAGAGCCTGGAGCAGGCAGTCGCGAATGCCAGGGAAATGGCGTCCGCCATGATCGACCTGGAACCCTGAACCCGGGTAGGCAAGGCCGAGCCGCGAGCCAGCTTGCCCGTGCCCGGGCGACGCCTGCCGCATTGCATCCCGGGCGAAGCGCATCGGCAGCACGTTCGTCGCTGGCATGAAAGCGCGCAGTCGCGGCGCGCTTGAATCCCGGAGAACCGCTGCTAAACTTCCAAGCCTGTATAGCCCTCCAAGAGGCCCATCATGTCGGCATCCCGCGTTTCCATTGACGAAGTGCGCGTCCGTAGTTTCATCTATGGCTTCACCAATCCCGAAGCCGCCGATCAGTTCCAGACCTGCCTTTTGTTCGATCCCCTCGACGATTGCGAGACCAAATTTCCGCCGTGCAGCAGGCATTCGATCTGTTTCGAAAACGACGATGCCGAGCCGTATGCGTAGATGCGGCGGTGCGACGGCCTGGCATGACGGTCGGAGCCTAAATCTCCCTCTATTGGTAATTGCAATCGCTCGGCAGGCGTCATAGCCGGATTCGCGACCGATGCGCACGTCGCCGGTCTGGCGTGCGTCCAATTCCTTCCCGGCGGGCGGAATCCGCGCCAGCCCGCCGCGTGCGCCTCGCGCATGCGGGAGCGGTGACACCGCCGGTTTTCCCTGGCGGATGCATCAAGTGGTACGCCAGTCCCGGATCGACGCCGATCTTTAATGGACAGCAAGGGCGCTGCCTGCCTTTAGTGCATGCGCTGGGTCCGCGTTTGCTGGCGCTCACAACACGCTGGTACGGGCAGCGTGGTTCACCGCAAGCAATGGCAAAGAATGCCGAAACCGGCAGGAAACTGTCGCGCTGCGGAACTATTTTGGTGTCATGCGGATAAATCCTTAATTTTTAGCAATAAATGTCGATAAGCAATATGCTAGAGGAGGCGGCGCATCATGCGCAGCCCCGGCGACCTATTAATTCCTGGAGCGGTTTATATGAAAAGTTTGTCCATCCTGAAAGTCCTGACCCGCGTTGTGATGCTTGCAAGCCTGGTTTTTTCGAGTGTCGCCCATGCCGACCAGGGCACCGCGGCGGAAGCCGAAGCCATGGTCAAGAAAGCCGTGACGCTGATTAAAACCGAGGGCCCGGCGAAGGCCTATGACGAATTCACCAACGGCAAGTCATTCAAGGACCGCGACCTGTATGTGATCGTCTACGACCTGAACGGAAAGAACCTGGCGCAGGGCGCCAATCCGAAACTGGTGGGCAAGGACCTCATCGGCCTGAAGGATCCCGACGGCAAGCCACTGATCCAGATGTTCGTCGATCTCGCCAAGAGCAAGGGCAAGGGCTGGGTGGAAGGCTACAAATTCCTTAATCCGACAACCCAGAAAATCGAGGGCAAGGCCATGTACCTCGAGCGCGTCGGCGACACGCTGGTCGGCTGCGGCATTTACAAGTCTTAATTCCCGCGCGCCCCGAGCTTGCTTCCTGACCGGGGCAAGCGTCATTGATCAAGACTTTCACGTTTCCGGGACTTAAAGTGAGCTTACGCGATTTGAAAATTGGCCTCCGGCTTGCGCTCGGATTCGGCTTGATCCTGCTGGCTGCCTGCGGCATGTTGCTCGGGTCGGTCATGAGCAACGGTACTGAGCGCGCCGTGCTTCTGAAAACCCTGCAGCATGCGATGGCGCAGCAGGACCTTGCAAATGAAATGCGCAACGCCCTCTACAGCAGCGCGATCGCCGTCCGCAGCATGGGCTTGCAGAGCAAGGTGGAAGCCGTGCAGAAGGACGAAATGGAGGCCAAGAAGCAGCGCGCCGCCTACCTGGCGGCAAGGGGCAAGCTGGAAGCGGCAGGGCTGGGCGCGAAGGAGAGCGAGATCTTCGCGCGGCTGGCCGAGACCGACCGGCTGATGGAGGCACAGTTCAAAACGGCAGTCGACCTGGCGGCCCAGTTCAACACCGAGCAGGCCGCCAGCGTGATTACCGGAAAAATCGATCCGCTTTTCAATAGCGCCTCGGTGCAGATTGCCGCGTTCATCGCCTTGCAGAAAGCGCACGCAGTCGATGCGACCGCGCGAGCGAACGCCAGCAGCGTCCAGGCGCAGCGACTGATCGTCGCCTCCGGCGTGCTGCTGATGATCATGGCGAGCCTGATCGCCTGGCGCATGACCGTCAGCATCACGCGCCCCCTGCAGCTGGCGGTGGAAGCAACGGAACGCGTGGCCAAGGGCGACCTCGTTGCGGACATCGAGGTGAACGGTCGGGACGAGGCGGCGCGGCTGCTGCGCGCGCTGCGTGACATGCGCCAGAGCCTGTCGCACCTGGTCGGCCAGGTCCGGCAGGGCACCGATTACATCGCCACCGCGTCGGGCGAAATCGCCGCGGGCAACCAGGATCTTTCAGCCCGTACCGAGGAGCAGGCCAGCTCGCTGGAAGAAACCGCCGCATCGATGGAAGAGCTGACCGCAACCGTCAAGCAGAACGCCGACAATGCGCGCCAGGCAAACCAGCTGGCGCTGTCCGCCTCGGACGTCGCGGTCAAGGGCGGGCAGGTCGTCTCGCAGGTCGTCACCACGATGGGCGAGATTAACAATGCGTCGCGCAAGATTGTCGAGATCGTCAGCGTGATCGACGGCATTGCGTTCCAGACCAACATACTGGCGCTGAATGCCGCCGTGGAAGCGGCCCGGGCGGGCGAGCAGGGCCGGGGATTTGCGGTCGTGGCCGCCGAGGTGCGCAGCCTGGCGCAGAGGAGCGCCGCGGCCGCCAGGGAAATCAAGACCCTGATCGGCGACTCGGTACAGCGCGTCGAGGCCGGCAGCGGGCAGGTGCTGGAAGCCGGCCGGACGATGGACGAGATCGTCGGCAGCGTCCAGCGCGTGACGGACATCATGGCCGAGATCACGGCCGCCAGCCAGGAACAGACTTCAGGCATCGGCCTGATCAACCAGGCAGTGACGCAAATGGACCAGGTAACGCAGAAAAACGCCGCGCTGGTCGAGGAAGCGGCGGCGGCGGCGGCCACGCTGCGGGAACAGGCCGGCGAGCTGTCGCAGCTGGTCAGCGTCTTCAAGCTGGATCTCCAGCCACAGCAGGCAATGGCGTTGGACATGAATGCGGCGCAGCAACTGCAAGCGCCGGACAATGGCTACCGCCAGTTGGCGTCCAACGGCGCTTACTAGGGTTCTGGCCGACGCCCTTCCTTCGGGCGCCCGGGAATGCATAGGCTGCAAACGCAGACCGGGCTGCCCAGATGCCGGCGCCGGCGACGACAGCCTGCGCGCGCTGGCGCCGCACTCCCGCAATGGGACGTCCGGCGGCAGCACGGGCAGCTTTGATGCCGGGCGACGCGCCAGGCCGCCCGGGCGCCGCATCACTTCGCATGCGCAAGCGTGGTGGCAGCGCGGCCCGCTTGGGCGGGTTGGCTGAAGTCGGTGAATTCCGACATCCGGTTGGACGCATAACTGCCATCCGCATAGCTGCGCGCAAGCTCCGCGCGAACGTCCGCGCGGTTCACACCGGACGCGACGCGGGTGTAGTCGACGAATTCATGCTGCCTGGCGGCGATGGTCCCGGCGCCTGCCAGCTCGGCCTGCACCTCGGCGCGGGACTTCACGCCGACGAATTTGCTGTGGTCCACGTATGGATAGGTCGTATCGGCAAGGGCGGCTCCGGAAACGAGCATCGCTGCGGCAGCAATCAGATATCTGGTATGCATTTTTCCACTCCTGAATAATAAAGTGACTTCTGCTCCCGGCAGCCTTCCCAGCGAAGGATGCCTGCGGAAGTCGTACCCGGGCGCTGCCGTGGTCCGTCTTCCCGACAACACGCGGCCGCGCCACTGCAATCGCGCATCCAGCGGACGAGTCCGTTGTCACCGGACGGAAATCCTGTGATGATCCCCGCCGCGTCGAACCTTGCCTGCCGTCAGCGCCTCTTCCCTCCCTCGCGGCGCAACGCTGGCGCCGCATTCAGTTCATCAAGCAATTAATCCATCGCGGTGTCCGCTCCGGTTCCGGCAATGACAGCCGGCGCGCGGCCATCCTGACCATCGTCCGGCCTCAAAGACGCGCTTCCAGCACCAAATTGAACGGCGTCTCGGCTGCGCGCCGGAAGTGTTGGAACCCGGCCTCGCGGAACACCTCGGCGAGTTGCGCTTCGCCGGCCTGCGCCCCCAGCACACGATGGCCGCCTTCGGCGATGGCATGCGCGCAGCAGAGCATGGTGGACGCTGCGTAGTAGATCCGGGCCACGGGCGACAGGTTGTCCTCGACCCGGTCGTTGGCGAACGGTTCGACCAGCATCACGGTACCGCCTGGCGCCAGCGCCTCGGCCGCATGCCGGGCAGCGCCTAGCGGGTCGCCGAGGTCGTGCAGGCAGTCGAAGAAACAGATGAGGCCGTAATCCCGGCCCGGATAGTCGTCCGCCCTTGCGACGTCGAAGCGGGCCCGCTGCGCGCAGCCGGCAGTCTCGGCGTTCCGGCTTGCTTCCCGCACCGAATCGGCATGGGTATCGAAGCCGCGGAAGCGCGAATTCGGATAGGCGTCGGCTATCAGCAAGGTCGAGTGGCCGTGGCCGCAGCCGACATCGGCCACGGTGATGCCGGCGTCGAGCCGCTGCGTCACCCCGTCCAGCGCCGGCAGCCAGGACGACAGCAGGCTGCCGCGGTAGGCATTGCGGTAAAAGGCGGCGACGCCGCAGTACAGCCGGCCATGATGATCGCCCCACGCGACGCCGCTGCCGGTGCGGAATGCGTCGACTGCCTTGTCCTCGTCGAACCACATCGACGCCGGGACATTCCATGCATGGGGGATATATACCGGGCTGGCTTCATCCGCTAGCACCAGTGCCTGTTCCGGCGACAGTGCGTAGGCGTTGCTGGCGGCATCGTAGTCGACGTATCCGCCTGCCGCCTGCGCATTGAGCCACTCCCGGATATAGCGTTCGGCGCAGCCGGTGCGGGCGGCAAGCTCCTGCGGGCTGATCGGGCCGGCATCCGCCATGGCCTTGTAAAGTCCCAGTTTGCTGCCTAGGCTGACCATGACGCCGCCGTAGCCGGCGGACAGGTCGCCTATGGCGCGCGTCATGAAAGCGTCGAGTTTTGCGTGATCGATGGTGGAGGTGTCCATGGTGTTGCCCTCATCGGATGTTTTAAAAGGTGTTGGACTGCGAGGACAGAATCGCACTGGGCGGCCGTGGCGAACAGAGCCGGAATCGCCCGAAAACGGTTCGATTACGCCACTGCCTGATTGCCGCGCTGGGTCGCGCGGGCGCGTTGCGGGAGTTTTTTCAATCCGGTTGCCGGCCGCAATCGCGCGAGCCGGCCGGGAGGACCGGCCATGAGCGGGCAGCCGGCCAGCCGCCACGTGAGCCTTGTGGCATTGCCAGACGCCGCGGTTTCCACGCTGACGGGCATCTACGACGTGCTGAATGCCTTTACACTGCTGGATGCTGGCCATCGCGGGCCGGCCGCGACGGCGCCGTTTCAGGTCGAGATCGTGGGGGAGACCACCGGGCTGCTGGACCTGGCGAGCGGCGTGCCCATCCAGGTGCAGCGGTCGATCGACGAGATCGACGATACCGCCATCGTGATCGTGCCGTCGGTGCTGCTGCGCCCGGAAGGCTGGGAGACGGGCCGCTTCCCCCGCCTTGTCGACTGGATCCACCGCATGCACGGGCACGGGGCCGTCCTGTGCTCGGCCTGCTCGGGCATCTTCCTGCTGGCCGAATCCGGCCTATTCAATGGCCGGGATACGACCGTGCATTTCGTCTACGCCAACATGTTCGCCAGCGTTTATCCGACCGTGCCCATCCATCCGGAACGGGTGCTGGTTGTCTCCGGCGAACGCGAGGAGCTGGTGACGTCGGGCGCGTCGATGAGCTGGCATGACCTGGTGCTTTACTTGATTACGCGCTGGGTCGGCGCGACGGCGGCGCAGGAAGTGGCGCGGTTGTTCGCGCTGCAATGGCACCAGGACGGCCTGACGCCCTACATGGTGTTCGAAGGCAACCGCAGCCATGGCGACGGCGACATCCAGAGCGCCCAGCACTGGCTGGACACGCACTTTTCCGTGGCCCATCCGGTGGAGGAAATGATCAAGCGCTCCCGCCTTGCCGACCGGACCTTCAAGCGGCGTTTCACGCAGGCGACCGGGCTCGCGCCGCTTGCCTATGTGCAGCGCCTGCGGGTCGAGGATGCGAAGCGCCGGCTCGAGCGCACGGAAGCGTCCGTCGATGAAGTCAGCTGGCTGGTGGGCTACGAAGATCCGGCCTTTTTCCGGCGGTTGTTCAAGCGCACTACCGGGCTTGCGCCGGGCGATTACCGGCGGCGTTTCCGGATCCCCGATTTTTCCTGTCCGTACTAGCCCTTCTTTCCTGCCGCTGACCGGCAAGCGGCTGCAGAAGCCGCTTGCCGGATCATGCGACGTTCAGGCGCTTCACAGGTCGAGTCCCATTGGCCGCGAGCCGTTCCCGACCAATCTTTCGCCGAGGGCGCGCAGCAGCGTTGCGCCATCCCCGGTCCAGGCGCTGCCGTGCATGCAGGCCAGTGTGCCGGGCAGTTCGGCGGCAAGGTGCCCGATGAGCTGGCGGGTATGGGTCGAATGCGAAAAGTAATCCATCGGCTTGCGGAAGGCTTCGCTATTTTCCAGGATGTCCTCGCTGATCAATGGCGCCGCGCCGGTGCCACCCTGCGTGAAAAGATCGCCGCAGAACAGCGTTCTGGTCCGGGTATCCATCAGGAAGCCGGTTTCCCATCCATGCGGCAGGTGGGGCGCATCCAGCCACTTGACGGCGCGGCTGCCCAGCGAGAGCGTGGCGCCGTCGGCCATCGCATGGGCCGGCCTGTCCGCGAAATCGTCGACGGACACCATTGCCGCGACCTGGCTGCACAGGGGGACCGACTGCGGCGCGGCAGAGAGCCACTCGTTCAGCGAGCCGCATTCGTCCGCCTCGAAATGGGACAGGGCAATGAAGCGCAGCCGGCTGACCGGGATGACGCTGTCGACGGCTTCCCGCACCAGGGGAAACATTTTTCGGGGTCCCGTGTGAAAAAGCAGCGGCTGATCATCGACGATCAGGTATTGATTGAACGAGAAACCGCCCGGCACGATGTCCACGGGCGTATTGATGCGATAAACCCCATCGGCAATCTCGTGAATATTGGTGCCGGCAGATGCATTGGTAATGGCCATATCGACCTCCGCATAACATAGCTGATTAAAAAAAGCGGGTGGGCGCAGGGGCTCCAGGCGCGCCGATTCGCCGGACCGGGATCATCGCTTCGACCGCAGCCGGCTTGACTCCGCCCATCGTCCGTGTCCCTCCGCCGCGTTCAGGCCGGGACCGCGACCGGTTCGGACAATTGCCGGACGATCGCGGCGTGATCGAGCCAGACATTCTCGCGCTTGATCCTGCCTTCCGGGGTGACCTCGAAAATATGCAGGATGCGGAAGCTGAGCGGCCTGCCGTGTCCGGGAAGGCCCATCGGATTGCCGACCGCCTTTCCTTGCCAGATACTTTCGTCCACCACGAAATCGTCGCCGTACAGGCGCTTGACCGACGTGACCTTTTCGCCGGCAAGGTCCGCGAACATCTGCTCGTAAAATGCGCGCGCCGTCTGCTTGTCGCGCGAGGCGCCGTCCGGCCAGCCCACCAGGTCATGCGTGAGGTCGTCCACGAGCGTGGACAGCACGCCGTCAACATCATCTTCCGCCTCGTACCGGAAATGCCGGTCGATCAGGGAATCGAATTGAGATTTTGTCAAACCAGCCATGATTTTCCCCTAAAAAATGGATGACAAAGCCCTTGCCTTGGCTATAATGAAACACATGTCTCATATGAGACGTGTGTTTCATTAATAGACCATGCCAAATCGGAAGTCAAGAACCGTGCAGCCCGACGCCAGCGCCCCGCGGACCAATCTGCAGGAGGGGCGCGCCAACCAGAAACAGCGCACCTATCAGGCGCTGCTCGACGCGGCGCTCGGGCTCAGCGAGACGGGGCAGCAGCCGACGCTGCAGGACATCGCCAACAAGGCAATGGTGTCCCGCGCCACCGCGTACCGGTACTTTCCGTCGGTCGATGCGCTGATCCACGAAGCGTATTTCGGTCGGGGCGCGGTGCCGCTGGATACTTTCATCGCGCCCGGCACCGACCCGGTGGACGCAATCGGACGCGCTGCCGACGTGATGAATCGCCTGCTGCTGGACAATGAAACCGGCGTGCACATCGTCGAACGCGCTTTCATGCAGATCTGGCTGGACAACCCGCCGGACGACCGTCCTTCCCGCATGGCGCGGCGGATGAACTATATCGATCCCATTGTCGACGCCCTGGCGGACCGGCTGGACGAGGCAGCCCGGCGCCGCTTGCGCACGGCGCTGGCAATGACCCTGGGAACCGAAGCGGTGCTGGCGATGCGCGATGTCGCGGGTGCGAACAGGGACCAGGCCATCGCCGCAGGCATCTGGGCCGCCCAGTCGCTGGTGCGCCAGGCGCTGGCCGAGGCAGGGTCCTGATACGGTGCGGCGCAAGCATGTCATCACGGAAGATGCGGCCGCCGACCGACACGGGATGGGCCGGGAAGGACGGTGCTCATCCATGAAACGAAACCGGCACGCTATCGGAGCAAGGCCATGAACCAACCGGATTTGATGGCGGCTGCCGACGCCCCGGCCATCGATGCAAGCTTCGACGCCCTGCATGCTTTCCTGACGCATGAACTGAAGCTCCTGGCCGAGCCTGCGCATGGCGGGACGTGGCGGACCTATTTCTTCGGAGAGATCGTCTGGCATCCGGCGACGACAACCCGGACGGTCAAGGTCCTTCTCGACCATAGGCAGAAACCATTCAGGGTCCAGCTGTGCGTATCTTCCGATAACAACAACAGCGTCTTCATGACCGTACCTTTTTCCAAGGCGTCGCTGGCCGCGGCGGTGGAAGGGGAGACCTTGAAGCTTATTTCACGCAAGACCGGCCGGGATGGCTGATCGACAGCCTGGGCTGCAGGACGTCACGCTTGATCGGGATAGAGCCGATTGCTTGCCGCCGGTGAATGCCGCTGGCCGATGCGCGCACCGGTGGACCCCACCTACCCGGTTGTACCAGAACTGTTCATTCCTGGTGCGTCGCACAAACTCCTACAACGCGTTGAGCAATCCGCTGACTTCCAACTCGACCGTTTTTCGATAGGATGCACCTGTCTCCTCCGTTCCCTGCGAATGGATTCAAACCCGCTGCGGCTCCGCCCGGCGGGTTTTTTTTCGCCAGTGCATGCTGCGCTGCACATAGACACACGCTTGTTTTAGATGCATCATCCCCCAAAATCCAGACCCGAGAGCTGGGGACGAGAGAAGACAGGGAAACCCGCATCGGCATCGATCGCGGGTTTTTTCTTTGGGCTAGCGGAAACCGGCCAAAAAAAAAGCCCACCGGAAGAATCACGGCGGGCTAAATCCATCCTTTGGGAGGGTGGAGGAGACAGGGCCACTATAGCGAGTTTCCCCGGGTACAGTAAATTTCCATTCCCAATACCAATTATTCGATTTGTGAATGACGGTGGCAGGCCGATCTGCTAGAGGGGGCGGAAGGCATAACGCGCCACTACGCGTTGAATCTTTGATCCTGCTGCGCGACATCGTCCACGCACATTGCGACCCCGGCCCGACCCGCGTCTCCTCCCGGACAGTTTTCGCTCTCCAAGCCCAGGCATTTTCCCTTGAAGCGCGTCTGGACAACAGTTACCCCGCTTTAACCGGTCATTCCCGGGCGGTAGGGTAGACTCAGGCACGCCTTTAAAATTGTTTCTTTGTAGAAACTGCGGCGTCTTGCCTGATTGACTGACCATATTTGCGTTTTAGGAATCGATGGAAACCGGCTTTTCACAAAAACTGGACACGCTTCGCAACACGGCTGAAGTCGTCGTGGACCAGGTCATTGCGCCGATGGCCGAAGCCGTGGACCGGGACTACCGCTGGCCCGACCATTCGATGCGCGCGCTGGCCGCGACCGGACTGCTCGGCCTCCAGGTTCCCGTCGCGCTCGGCGGCCACGGCCAGGGCCTGCTTGCGCTGACCGCCATTGCGGAAGTGATCGGGCGGGCGTGCCCGTCTTCCGCGCTGTGTTTCGGCATGCATTGCGTCGGCACGGCCGTCATGGCGGCCAAGGCGACGCCCTACCAGCAAGAGCATTACTTGCGGCCCATCGCCGAGGGAAAGCACATCACGACGCTGGCGCTTTCCGAAAGCGGCACCGGCGCCCATTTCTACCTGCCCCAGACCAGTCTGCGTTCGGAAGGGCTCCACTTCATCGTCAATGGCACGAAGCGTTTCGTGACCAATGGCGGCCATGCCGATTCCTATGTCGTCTCGACCACCGTCGGCGACGACGAGGCGAGTGTGGGCGATTTCAGTTGCCTGGTCGTCGACAAGGACACGCCGGGCATGACCTGGCTGGAGCAGTGGCAGGGGTTCGGGATGCGCGGCAATTCGGCGCGCGGCCTACAGTTCGACAATGCGGCGGTGCTCAAGAAGAACCTGCTCGGCGAGCAGGGCGACCAGGTCTGGTACGTGTTCGAGGTGGTGGCGCCGTACTTCCTGATGGCGATGGCGGGAACCTACCTCGGGATCGCGCAGGCGGCGCTAGACGCGGCGGGAACCCATCTCCGGTCGCGGCATTACGACCATTCCGGCAGTTCGCTGCGGGACGTCGATATTCTCCAGACCCGCTACGCCGACATGTGGATTGCCGTCGAGAAGAGCAGGAATCTCATCTACGAGGCCGCCCGCCGCGGCGACCTCGGCCATCCGGACGCGCTTGCCTTCATCCTGGCGTGCAAGGCCGACGCCGGCGATACGGCAGTCTTTCTGGCCAACGAGGCCATGACGATATGCGGCGGCGCGGCCTACCGGGAGAACAGCCGGGTGGCGCAACTGCTGCGCGATGCGCGCGCCAGCCACGTGATGTCCCCGACCACGGACATGCTGAAAGTATGGACAGGCAGGACGCTGCTCGGTCTGCCCCTGCTTTGAGGGCGCTATCTTGAGCCACCGGATATTGATCATCGAGGCGGACGACGCGACTGCCGATGGATGGGACGATGCCGACGCATTGGAAGAGCAGGTTCGCGCGCCGGACGTGCTGGCCGCAAGGACGTCGGTCTCGCAATCGCTGCCCTGCCTGAAGCAAGCCGTGTTCGCAGGAGAAGAACCGGCGGTGATCCTGATTGGACCGACCGTGCCAGGACCCTTGCACCTGGCGCGGCAGCTGCGCGCCGCGGCGGCGAAAGGCCACATCATCTTCGTGGCGCGTGCCGGCCGGATGGCCGCCCTCCAGCGCGAGCTGAGCCGTGCGCCGATGATCGGTGTCGACTGGTCGCTGGCGACAGCGGGAGAGCCGTCGCTGCCCAAGCAGGTGGCCGACGCGATACGGGGCGCGCAGCGGCGCCTCAAATTGCGCACCACGCTCGACCGTGCGAACCTCCAGATACAGGCCCCGAAGGCCGTGGACAGTGCGGAATATCGCCGCCTCGTGGTATCGGACCATTACCTGGCCAGCCTGCTGACCCAGGCGCAGGACATCATCGTGTCGCTGGATGCGGCGCAGCGGATCATGTTTCTCAGTGCGGGTGCCGCACGGCTGGCGGGGATCACCGCGGAGGCCGCGACCGGAAGGACGCTGAAAACGACCTCGCTATGGTCGGACGCCATGGCCAGCCATCTCGACGCCATGCAAACCGCTTCCAGGTCCGTGACGGCGGAATTCGCGCTGTCGCTGGGTGATCGCGCGATGCTGGTGGAAACCGTTTTCTCCGCGGTGCGGGACGAACGCGGCAGCCTGATCGGCACCTCGCTGTTCATGCGCGACGTGACCGAACGCAGCCGGCAGCTCGAGATGGAGCGGCTGGCGCGGGAAGAAGCGGAAAGCATCGGCCGGCTCAAGGATGACTTTCTCACGACCCTGTCGCATGAACTGCGCACTCCGCTCAATTCCATCCTTGGCTGGGCGCAGCTCCTGCGCATGGGCAGCCTGTCGGAGGAAAAGCGCGCCGACGGCCTGGCGATCATCGAACGCAACGCGCGTCACCAGGCCAGGCTCATTGAAGACTTGCTGGACGTGTCCAATATCGTCACCGGGAAGCTGCGGCTGCAGCTCCAGCCTGTCGGCCTGCGCAGCATCGTCGACAGCGCGGCAGAGGCGGCGTTGCCGGCCGCATTGGCCAAGGGCTTGACGCTAACGGTCACCGCCGATGTCGTCACCGATCTGGTCAGCGGCGATGTGCATCGGCTGCAGCAGGTCATGGGTAATTTGTTGTCCAACGCGATCAAATTCACCCCCGGCGGGGGCAGCATCCGCATCTCGGTGCAGCAGGATCGCGGATCGATGCTGGTCTCGGTGGCCGACACCGGCGAAGGACTGAGTCCGGCATTCCTGCCCCATGCATTTGAACGATTCCGGCAGGCCGACTCGTCCATCACCAAGAAAAAGGGCGGCCTGGGCCTCGGCCTGTCGATCGTCCGGCAGCTCGTCGAGATGCATGGCGGCACGATCACGGCATCCAGCGCCGGCGTCGGGCTCGGATCGACATTCACGCTGGCCTTGCCCGTTGCGAACGCCTTCTCCGCCCCGGACAAGGCGCCGCCGGCGGGATGCGCGGCATGCGACCTCGCCCCCGCCTTGCGGGGACTGCGCATCCTGGTCGTGGACGATGAGCCCGATGCGCTGGCATTGGTCGCTCACCTGTTCCGGAACCACGGCGCAGTCGTCAGGACAGCGGATTCGGCGGCGCATGCGCTGCAGGTCATCGAGGCATTCGACCCCCAGATGCTCATCAGCGACATCGGGATGCCGGACGTCGATGGCTACGAACTGCTTCGCGCCATACGCAGCCGGGCGCCGAACGGGGCACATCTGCCCGCGATTGCCCTGACGGCGTTTGCCGATCCGGCGAACCGGGAAAAGGCCTTATCGACCGGCTTCCAGAATCACATCGGCAAACCCTTTGAGGCCATCGCGCTGCTCACGATGGCGGCGGACATGGCGAACGCCGCCAGGTAGACCAGGACGAAGCGTTAACCCTGGACCACGGTGCTCGGCTCAGGCGCTGAAATACAGGTCGTTCACATTGCCGGCGCGGCGGGATTGCGCAGACTGGATGGATTCCGCGCGCACTTCCTGGCGACTGCGGCTGCCGGCGGCGTAGACCGTGTCCTGGCCGTCATGCTGGCGCTGGGCGATGGCGCCCTGGCTTGCGGCCTGGGCCAGATCCTGGCGGACTTCGGCGCGGGTGAGGGTGGAGCGGAACCCGGCGTCGGGCGCAACGAATTCGGCTTGTTGGGCGAAGGCGGAGCCGGCGGCGGCAAACACGGCGACAGCGGCGAAGAGGTTCTTGACGTTCATGGTATTTCTCCAAAGTGGGTAGATGACTCCGGGCTCGGCGGTCAAGGCATTCATGCTGCCCGTCGGGTCCTGCCTCGCTGAGTCGCACCGGTTTGTCCGTGTGCTCATCGATGGATCCATTCTATTGGCATCGCGCCGCGCAATAAACGGCAGCGTCGTCAATAGCTTATTGCAGCGGCCGCAATGACGCGCCGGTTGTGAACGGATATGCCGGCGCTGAGGCAAAACGCGAACGGCAAACATGGCTGTACACCGATTTCAGGTCATGCAGCGCCGGATGAGATCCAAGGCTCGATTTCGTAGGGTGTACTAAGCGGAAGCGCGTTACACCACCGGCTGATCAACCACGGCCGCCTGTTCGCAACCGATGGTGTAATGCGCTTGCGCTTAGTACACCCTAAGGAGTTTTCGGGCGCCTGGTGAATCGGAATGGGAATTGCCCGCCTTGCCGTTCGTATGGAACACCTGACGGCATGTTTTGAAAATTGCCGACGCTGCGCAAGGCAGTCGGCAACGATTGCGCAAAAGCATCAGGCATGCATAGCAAACTGCGCAATTTAATTATCTTTTGCTCATCTATTGCATGAACTACGCATACGGATTTAAAATCGCTGCTCTTAATGCGCGGTTTGAGCATTGCTGGCTGAAATCGCAGATAAAAACGATCGAACAGTTGACGCGGAGAAGACAATGCAAATTCCAATCAAACGAACGCTGGACCGCATACCGGGCGGCATGATGCTGGTGCCCTTGCTGTTGGGGGCGGTCATCAATACCTTCTTCCCCACGACCCCGAAATTCTTCGGCTCCTTCACCGGGGCGCTGTTTACCGGCGCGCTGCCCATCCTCGCCGTGTTCTATGTCTGCATGGGCGCCAGCATCAATGTCCAGGCCACGCCCTACATCCTGAAGAAGGGCGGCTCGCTGTTCGCCGTGAAGATCATCATGGGCATCCTGCTCGGCCTGGTGTTCGGCCACTTCCTCGGCGAGGCGCCGATTGCCGCGGGCATGTTCGCCGGGCTGTCGACGCTGGCCATCGTCGCGGCGATGAATGACACCAACGGCGGCCTGTACATGGCGCTGATGGGCCAGTACGGCAAGCCGGAAGATGTCGGCGCGTATTCGGTCATGTCCGTCGAGTCCGGTCCGTTCCTGACCATGGTCACGCTGGGCGTCGCCGGCCTGTCGGCCTTCCCGTGGCCGACGCTGGTGGGCAGCATCCTGCCGCTGGCGCTGGGCATGCTGATCGGCCACCTGGACCGCGAAATGCGCGCGTTCCTGAGCAAGGCCGTGCCGGTCATGCTGCCGTTCTTCGCCTTTGCGCTGGGCGCCGGCCTGGACCTGAACAAGGTGTGGCAGGCTGGCCTGCTGGGACTGGGCATGGGCGTGGCCGTGGTCGTCGTGACCGGCATCCCGCTGTACCTGGTCGACCGCCTGACCGGCGGCAACGGCGTCGCCGGCGTCGCCGCGGCCAGCACGGCGGGCAATGCCGCGACCGTGCCGATGATCGTCGCCGCCGCCAACCCGGTCTACCTAGAAGCCGCGAAGAGCGCGACCATCGTGATCGCCGCCTGCGTCGTGGTGACGTCCATCCTGGTGCCTATCCTGACCGCCTGGCTGGCAGGCCGCCAGCGGCCGCAGCCGCGCGCTGCCGGCACAATCGCGGGCACGGACGTGCCGGAACGGGTATAGGACGCGGGCCGTGGCGAGCATACTCATCATTGCCGACGACCTGTCGGGCGCTGCGGATTGCGCAAGCGCCTATGCCAAGGCGGGCAGGCAAACGCTGGTCGTCATCGATCGCGATGCCGCCGGCGACACCGGCGGGGCCGACGTCGTTGCGCTGGATGCCGACAGCCGGCGCATGCCGGCGTCCCAGGCAGCGCGGCTGCACAGCGACCTGTATGCGCGCTATGCCGCCCCGGGCCAGGTCCTGTACAAGAAGATCGACTCCACGCTGCGCGGCAATTTCGCCGCCGAGATCGCGGCCATCGCCGGCGCCGCCGGCCTGGCCATCGTCGCGCCGGCCTTCCCGCCGGCCGGCCGCGTTACCCGCGACGGCCGGCAGTATCTGAACGGCATGCCGCTGGAGGACAGCGAGGTGTGGCGCGCCGAAGGCATTGCCGGCGTCGCGCATATCCCGACGATGCTGGAACAGCACGGCATACGCGCCGGCATGCTGGGCGTTGCCGACGTACGCTCCGGGCCGACGGCGCTGGCCGGCCGCATTCATTCGGCCGCGCAGGAAGGCCTGCAGGCGCTGGTCTGCGATGTCGAGACCGACGACGACCTGCAGGCTATCGCCCGGGCCTCGCTGCAGGTGACCGTGCCCAGCTTCTGGGTCGGCTCCGCCGGCCTGGCCGCTCATCTGGCGCAGGCGGCCGGCGACGCAGCATCGCCGCCGGCAGGCATTTCAGTGAATGGTGCCATCCTGACCGTGGTGGGCAGCCTGTCCAGCGTGTCCCGCGGACAGGCCGAGCGGCTGCAGGAAGCCACCGGCATGGATAGCATCGACATCCCGGCCGGCGTGCTGCGGCAGGGCCGGACGGATGCCCGCTGGGCCGGCCTGCAGCAAACGCTGGACGCATCGCTGGGACAGGGCCACGATCTGCTGCTGACCATCGGCATGGACGACGCGGTCGACATGAGCGAAGGCCTGCACCTGTGCCAGGCGCTGGCCGAACTGGTTGCGCCGCTGGCCGGCATGGTCGGCGCACTGGTGTCGACCGGCGGCGAGACCGCGCGGGCGATGCTGTGCGCGATGCATTACCACGGCCTGCGCCTGGTCGGTGAAATCGAACCCGGCGTGCCGCTGTCGATTGCAGCGGGCCCGCGCCCGCTGACGGTCATCACCAAGGCCGGCGCGTTCGGCAACCGCGATACCCTGCTGAACTGCCACCGCATGCTGCTGCAGGCGCGTGATGCAGCGCTCATCCCGACATTCCACACGAAAGGTTCCTGATGTATCTCCCTATCATTGCCATCACCATGGGCGACGCCGCCGGCGTTGGCCCGGAAGTCGTCATGAAAAGCCTCGGCGCCGCCGACCTGTACGAACGCTGCCGTCCGCTGGTGATCGGCGACGCCGGCCGCCTGCGCGAGGCCGGCGCGCTGGTCGGCAGCAGCCTGGCCGTGAATGTGATCACGGACGTCGACCAGGCGAAGTTCGAGCATGGCGCGGTCGACTGCATCGACCTCAACCTGATCCCCGCCGGCCATCCGTTCGGCCAGCTTTCGGCGTTGTGCGGCCATGCCGCCTACTGCTACATCGAGCGCGCGGTGGAACTGGCGATGGCGCAGAAGATCGACGCGATCTGCACCGCGCCGCTGAACAAGGAAGCGCTGCATGCCGGCGGCCACATCTTCCCCGGCCATACCGAGATGCTTGCCAGGCTGACCGGCACGCCCGAAGTGTCGATGATGCTGGTCGCGCCCAAGCTGCGGGTGATCCACGTGACGACCCACATCGGCCTGCTGGACGCGATCCGCAAGATCGAGCCGGGCCTGGTCGGCCGCACCATCGACCGCGGCTATGAAACGCTGGTCCGCTCGGGCATCGAGAATCCGCGCATCGGCGTCTGCGGCATCAACCCGCATGCTGGCGAGAACGGCCTGTTCGGCTGCGGCGAAGAGGAAGAGAAAATCATCCCGGCGGTCAAGGCGCAGCAGGCGCTGGGCCGCTCGGTCGAAGGTCCGCTGCCGGCCGATACCCTGTTCTATCGCGCCGCCCGCGGCGATTTCGACCTGGTGATCGCGATGTACCACGACCAGGGCCATGGCCCGGTCAAGGTGATGGGTCTGGAAGCCGGCGTCAACATCACGGTCGGCCTGCCGGTGATCCGCACCTCGGTCGACCACGGCACCGCGTTCGACATCGCCGGCAAGGGCATCGCGGACGAAGGCAGCATGCTCGAAGCGCTGCGCCAGGCCATCGCGCTGGCGACCCGGCGCGGCTGACGTGGCGGGAAGGGCCGGCGCGCCGACATGGCGCGGCGTTCCGCATTTCTGTTTGCTGCGATGGTCGTGTACATTAGCCGGCGTTTACTTCCCTTCCATCAGCCATGGCCATCAGCAAGACCGAGAAGCGGCGTCAGACCATCCTGGGCATCGTGTCCGGCGGCGACGCCAATGTAGAAGCGCTGAGCCGGCATTTCGGCGTGTCGGAATCGACGATACGGCGCGATCTCGCCGAACTTGCGCTGGACGGCCGCATCGTGCGCACCTATGGCGGCGCGGCGCTCCTCCACGGCCATGGCCGCGAACCGTCGCTCGATGAACGCATCCAGCTGCACAGCGACCAGAAAGCGATGATCGCGCGCCTGGCCGCGCGCCACGTGCAGGCCGGCGACAGCCTGATCCTCGACGCCGGCACCACCACCGCGGCGCTTGCCCGCGCGCTCGCCGGCCGCGAGCAGCTGCACATCCTTACCAACAACATCAGCGCACTGTCCACCCTCGCGCGCGAAGAGGGCATCGAACTGACCGTGCTCGGGGGCAGCGTACGCCGGCTGAGCATGGGCACGGTCGGCCCCCTCGCCGAACTGATGTTGGGCCGCATCACCGCCGACAAGGTGTTCCTCGGGGCCGACGGCCTTGCCGCCGGGCGCGGCCTGTGCGAGGCCACGCAGGAGCAGGCTTCGCTGAAGTCCCGGATGATTGCGCAGGCCGGCGACATCTACGTGCTGGCCGATGCGACCAAGCTCGGCTACACCGGCCAGCAGGCCTGGACGCCGCTGGAGCGGCCGTGGACGCTGGTGACGGATGCCGGCGCCAGCGCCGAGCAGCTGGCGCCGTTCCGGGCGGACCCGATGGTCACGGTTCTTGTCGCTTCCGAAGGCCCGGGGGAGGGCGGCTGACGGACGGTCCGGCAGTCGCACCGGGGCTGTTTGCCTTGCGGCCGGCTTAGGTTTTTCTTTCAGCAACTTATTCAATCCCTTGCATAATTCGCGCTTTGACATGTGCGTAAGGCGAGGTGCGCGTCTTCATCCGCTACAATCATTTACTGCAATTTTCCTGTCTGCCGAAGAGAAGTGTAAACATGGCAACATCTACAGCAGGAACGAACGCGTTTTTGACGGACGGCGGCGATACAGGCGCGTTGATACGTGCGCATGATTGGCTCGATTCCCCCCTTGGCCGGGTAGAATTCTGGCCACAGTCGTTACGTTCGATCGTCGGTCCCATGCTGGGGTCGAAATTTCCGATGTTTGTCGCCTGGGGGCCGGAGCTGGGTTTCCTTTATAACGATGCCTACGCCGCAATCCTTGGCGCGAAACATCCGCTGGCGCTTGGGAAGCGCTTTCAGGATGTCTGGCCTGAAATCTGGGACGATATCTTCCCGATCGTCGCACAGGCCTTGGAAGGCAATCCGACTTTCCATGAGAACCTGCCCTTGACCGTGTACCGGCGGGGCCGCGGTGAACAGGCCTGGTTCACATTTTCCTATTCGCCAACCCGTGATGAAAGCGGCAACGTCGCAGGCATGTTCTGTGCCGTCACGGAAACGACTTCACAAATTCTGTCCGAACGCCACCGGATTGCGGAATATGAGCGCATGCGACGCTTGTTCCAGCAGGCGCCCGGCCTTATTGCCGTTCTGCGGGAACCGAATCACATTTTTGAAATTGCGAATGACGCTTTTCTTCAGTTGGTCGGGCAGCGCGATGTTGTCGGAAAAACCGTTCGCGAAGCGCTCCCTGAACTGGCGGACCAGGGTTTCTTCGAGTTGCTGGATACGGTTTTTCGGACGGGGCATCCCTTTATCGCCCACGAGACCTTAGTCAGGTTGCAGCGTCGGCCGGATGGTCCGCTTGAAGAGCGCTATGTTAGCTTCGTCTATCAACCTACCCTGGATTACCTTGGAAAAATAACGGGCATTTTTGTCGAGGGCAGCGATGTCACCGAAGCGGTCCGCGCGCATCGGGCGCTTCGCGAGAGCGAGGAGCGATTACGGCAGCTGGCCAATACCATTCCGCAGCTGGCCTGGATAGCCGATGCGGCCGGCAGTGTGAATTGGTACAACGACCGGTGGTATGAGTACACCGGCACGACCGTCGCGGAGATGCCGGGAAGCGGGGCAAACGGGCTCTTTTCCGGGGATATGCATTCGGCGGTCGAAGAGAACTGGAAAGCTTCCGTCGCAAATGGGCAGTTGTTTGAGATGTCGTTTCCCTTACGTGCAGCAAACGGGGAATGCCGCACCTTTTTTTCCCGGGCCGCGCCATTGCGGGACGGGGACGGCAATATCGTCCAGTGGTTTGGCACCAGCACCGATGTGACTCCGCTGGAAAATGCAAAAGACGAGTTGCTGGAAGCGAATCGTCGCAAGGATGAATTCCTTGCCATGCTTGCCCATGAACTGCGCAACCCGCTCGCGCCGATTGCGACAGCCGCCGAACTGCTCAAGCTGGGCGGCTCCGACCAGGCAAGGCTGCGGAAAACCGGCGAGGTGATTTCCCGCCAGGTCACGCATATGACGAAACTGGTCGATGACTTGCTGGATGTTTCCCGGGTAACGCGTGGCCTCGTCACGCTCCGGATGGAGCCGCTTGATATCCATGGCATCCTTCTGGACGCCGTTGAACAGACGAACGCGTTCATTGAAACGAAGTGCCATCGTTTTAGCGTACTCGTGCCGGAGGTGCCGTTTTTTGTGAACGGCGACCGCATACGCCTCATCCAGGTCTTTTCCAACCTCATCAACAATGCAGCAAAGTACACCCCTTCCGGGGGAAGCATCACCTTGCGGGTGACGGGCGGCGAAGCCAGCGTCGAAGTGACAGTCGAGGACAACGGGGCGGGCGTCGTCCCGTCCCTGCAACCGCATATCTTCGACCTGTTCACCCAGGCGGAAAGGACGCCAGACCGGGCAGAGGGCGGGTTGGGACTAGGTCTGGCGTTGGTGAAGAGCGTGGTAGGGCTCCATGGCGGCACGGTCGCGATGCAAAGCGACGGCGCAGGACAGGGAAGCGTGTTTACGGTGAGCCTGCCCCGTGAAAACGGGCCGCATTCCGCACCCGGGCACAAGGGCTTGAAAAACGGATTTGTGCGAGCCGCCAAGCCGCTGCAAGTGCTTATTGTCGATGACAACCGGGATGCCGGAGATACGCTGTCCTTATTCCTGCAGACACTGGGGCACCAGGTCCTTGTTTCGTACAATCCCTTCGACGCCCTGGCGCTCGCGCAGCGAAATTCGCCGGCAGTACTGTTCGTGGATATCGGTTTGCCGGACATGGATGGCTTCGAGCTCGCCCGCCGGCTGCGGGCCTTACCGGAAATGCAACGATCGCTACTCGTAGCCGTCACCGGCTATGGGCAGGCACAAGACAAGGTGCACGCACGAGAAGCGGGATTCGACCACTACCTGGTCAAGCCCGTCAATCTTGACCAGGTGGTCACATTGCTTGGAACGGTCATTTAAGGGCAAGGCGACGGGCCTTTGACAGCGAGGGATTGCGACCCCTGGCCGCAAGCCGTGGTCTGTCACTGGCAGCTGGCCCAACACTCACGTCGCAAGTGGGGATGCTCATCGGCATCGCCATGAGAATGCTGCGCGGCTTGAACCGCATGCGACTTCGCTGGCTACTGCAGCGAGCGGCGCGGGAGACTGATGGTGAACGCACACCCGGTGTCCGGGAAGTTGGCCACGCTCAGCATGCCGCCGTCCGCCTCCACGCTCCGCCGGGCAATCGACAGCCCGAGTCCCAGGCCCGTCTTGTCCTCGCCGCGCTGGGTAAAAGGCGTGAACATTTGCTCCGGGTCCCCCGGTGGCAGCCCGCCGCAGTGGTCTTTGACAACGATGACGATACGGTCGCCTTGCGCGTAGGCGTTCAGCGTCACTTCGGTATGGGAATGCGTAAATTTGAAGGCGTTGTGGAGCAAGTTCGCCAACGCGGCCAGCAACAGGTCACGGTTTCCCTGGATGCCTAATGACGGGTCGACTTCAGTCACCGTGAACGTGCAGCCGCGCGTCTTCGCGTCCAGCTCCGCAGCATCCCGCGCCTCTGCAATAAAGGGGGCGAGCGGGAACACCTGGTGCGGCTCTTGCGGCGTCCCCTTGATCCGCACTTCATCGAGCGACCTGTCGATTAACCTGCCCATCGCGACATGGCTGCGCTTCAACACCGATCCCGTTGCACCGGCCATGGTCATGGTCCCCGACTCGATCGCCGTTACCGCGAGGGTGGCCGAATTAAGGGAGTTACGCAGTTCGTGCATCAGGAAGCCAAGTCGTTCGTTCAGATCTGCGGACTGCTGCAGAGCGATTGCGGAATCCCGCTGGAAGCTGAATTCCGTCACGGCATCGGCAATCGCATTATCCAGGCACCGGTTCAAGGTCCGGAACTCGTCTACCGAAAAAGGCGCATCGCGCTCGAACGCCAGATCGGTAATGGCCTGGCACAGGTCTCCATAGTCGTGCACGACCTGGTCCACCGTGTAGCCGAGGTTTAACAAGTCTGTGCCGTGGGCGGCTGCACTAACGCCCATTTCGGACAGCGCGGCGCCGTCTCCCCCGGAAGCCCCGGAGATTTTCAGGCCCGCGCCGGCGTCGCCATCCTGTTCTGCTTCCAGCGTCCGGGTCAGTTGTCCGAGAAACCGCGGGATACCATTCTTCAGCTGCTTTGGAGTCGCGTTCCGCTTGGGCCTTCTGGAGACTTTTTCAATGCACCGGGCAATCAACTCGTCGTGATTGTTCGCTAAAAAGTCGTGCATCATGGGAACACCTCATATCATCAAGTCGTAAAAAGTCGAAAAATTGGCTCACCGCTACATGCTTGACGAGGTATTTTGCTGAACCTACAGGATTGCCATGGTACTCGCATGCGATCCCTTTCCTTAAATCCTTTCAAGATGAAGCGAGGAGCTTTCCATCATGAGCGCTTGCTTCGATGATTTTTTTGCATCGCTTCGACCAGGCGGTTGCGAGCCTGATCGCCTCGGCGTTCGCGGATGGTGGGCGTGAAGCAAATGACGTTGGTCGTGGACTAAGTACGCTCCGGACCCTGCAGCGCAACGGCGGCAGAATGTGCAACCCGCCCGACTTGATACCAATCCGAAGTTAAAGCTGCCGCGTATTCAAAGCTCAACAGGCGCTGCGGCACCGATCCTTGGTACAGACAGGCTTGCCCGGTGCGCTGGCGCCCGGCGCCCTACTGATTTCTTTCGCACATATAGCCTTTCCATCATGCGATTACGCCCGGGCGGTTAAGGCCGAAGCGAATCTTGGCATCCCAAGCGTCACCGGTCGCATCCCATTTCAAACCGGGCGCTGGCCTCAAAAAAAGCGCGAGCGTTAGACAAAGTAAACGCTATGGTCGCGCGCTATCTTCATTAATCTCATTTTGACCAAAACTTTAAAAGTTGCCTAGAAAAAGTCTACTTTATTGCGCCGGAAGCGAGGGACAGGCACGGAACGTGAATATGGAAGGAGGGAATCGTCCTAAGTCTCAAAGCCACGCATAATGTGCGAATCCTTCCGTAATGTTGTACCTCTGTAATTGGCGCTGCGTTGTTTCTCAAGTAGGCGCCTCCAGGTCATTCGACATCGAGGTATGCGATGCTGCATAACTTTCTTGCCAATAATCGCCTTGAGCTGATTGCCCGGTGCGCAGAAAAAGGTCGCCAGGCGACCTCAGCGCAATGCGTCGGCTAAACAGTTGCAAACCGGCATTCCCATGTTTATCGACCAACTGATACGGACGTTAAAGGCCGAGCAGGAGGGCGAGGCAAAAACGGGATTGCGTATCTCCGGCGCGTCGGGAGGCGACCGCCCGGATCTGTCCGAAATCGGGGTGACCGCGAGCGCGCATGGCACCGAACTGCTCAGGCTGGGCTACACGGTCGACCAGGTCGTGCATGATTACGGCGACCTGTGCCAGGCCATTACCGATCTGGCGGTGGAACGCGATGCCCCGTTTACGATCGACGAGTTCCGGACCTTGAACCGGTGCCTGGACAATGCGATTGCCGATGCGGTGACGGAGTTCAGCCTGCTGCGCGAGTTGGCGATCCTGGACCAAAAGACAAGCGACGTGAATGCCCATTTGGGCGCACTCATGCACGAACTGGGCAATCTGCTTCACACGGCAACGCTTGCGATGGGCGCAATGGAGTCGGGACGCATCGGACTTGGCGGCGCAACCGGCGCCATGTTAAAACGCAGCATTCAGACGATGAGCAAGCTGGTGCATGGTTCCCTGGAGCAAGTTCGCTCGGAAAGCACTGCGTCAAAAAAGCACGTTTTTGGCTTGGCCGGGTTTATTGCCGAGGCCGGGGCGGCTGCAGAGCTGGATGCGCAGGCGCGAGGCTGCCGATTGTCGGTGTCCGAAGTAGACCCGCATCTAGCGATTAGCGGTAATCGGGATTTACTTCTTGGGGCAGTAGCAAATCTGCTGAATAACGCCCTGAAGTTCACCCATGCGCACACGGAAGTACATTTAAGTGCATACGAAAAAGACAATCGCATTTTCATCGAGATTCGCGACCAGTGCGGCGGGCTGCCCTCAGGGGATGTGGAACGCATGTTCGTACCCTTCACACAGCTTGGCGACAACAAGACCGGGCTGGGATTAGGCCTGCCAATCGCTAGGCAGGACATTGCCACGGAGGGCGGAATATTAAGCGTGACGAATCTGCCAGGTACCGGCTGCCTGTTCACCATTAGCCTTCCGCGATACACACTGGAGCCTTAGCCGCAGTCGGGCAGGGTAGTGCGGGCGTGTCGCAAGCGAAAGGCGACGAAATAGGGGCGGCTGATAGAGCGTTAATTTGCTTGGAGTACGGACGCCAGGTCTTCTGGTTTCACCACCCCTTCAATCGTCGCGAATATTCAAGTCTCTGGGTTGACAGTCTCAGATCGCCTCTTCCCGACAAAATTGCAATAATCAATCCAGCGCGGCGCACGACGATGATCCCGGCTCCGGCGATGGTTCGGGATGTTCCACCCCTGCCCCCGTCTCCGTTCAGTCCTTTTTATTTTCTTCTTTGCCTTTTTTCTCTTGCGCAAGCGCCGGCTTCGGCGAACGTCGCTGGTTGATGTAGTTCGCCGTCCCTGGAACGACTGGTATATACCTTAATTCCTTTTCCCATTTGACCGTACGTCTCAAGGATTGCCTGGCCGCCACCATCTGGGCTTCGATTTCTTGCAAGCGCTTTATTCTTTTGGTGCTCTGAGATCGTCTTTATTTTTTAGGCGGTTATTTCCTCTTTTTTCTTTTTATTTTTTATTTCCAGTTGAGCGCGGTGACTTGCTGTGGGGGAAGGTGTGTCTGGGGTTTATGGTGGTTAAATCTTTGAGGGAGTATTGTCACGTTAGGCCGTTAAGTCACCGTTTTGATGTATTTGATGCCAAGCTGGATAGATTATTGCGTTCTTGTCTCTTACCTGTTGTTTCCTGTATGCTTTCCCAGTAGTAACACGTGCTTTGCCGGATGCAAAAACAACCTCCCTTCCCTGCTGCGGCGGCGATATATCGACGGTCCAGCGCAGAAGAAATAAATGCCAGGCGGCTGCGCCGCCCAGCTTGTAACGGAGTCCTCGGATGGATATGAAATCGCTCGGCTTGTATGACAATCCCGACGGCTGGCGCCGCGAGCCGCTGGAGGCCTTTACCGAATTCGTCCGGTCCGAGGCCTACCTCGATCATGGCCGCCGTCCGCCCGCCACCGACGCCGACAGCAACAAGCGCCCGCTGCGCGATTCCACCCGCAAGAACCTCATCCACATGTTCGGCAAGTTCATCAAATGGATCGCGGGCGAGCAGGTCGGCCTGTTCGCGGTCCAGCCGGACCACATCCTGCGCTTTCTCGACGCGCAGCTGACCGGCCGCGGCAAGGGCGACATCGATATGGTCAGCACGATCCGGGCCCGCCATGTGCGCCTGCTCGAACGGGTCTACCAGCACCTGGAAGTGTCGCCGAATCCGGCTTCGCAGGCTGCCCACGGCATGTACCGGAACCGGGAGCAGGGGGCTGCCGGTGTCGACAAGGACACCGTGGCCCTCACGCGCGAGCAGGAGCAGGCCTTCCTGCTTGCCCTGCCGGGCGATCCGGGAGATACGAGCCAGAACTGGAAGCGGCGGCGCGATCGCGCCATGCTGGCGCTGGCCATCGGCGCCGGCCTGAAGGTGTCCGAGATCCGTGGGCTGTATGTCGAAAACATCGGCTCGCCTGGCGGGGACGGGTCCATCGTTATCAACGTTAACCCGGCCGCTTCCGATGGCACCAGCCTGCCGCATGACACCGTGCTGCGCCAGTCGTATGTCAGCTACCTGCAGCCTTGGCTCAAGGAGCGCGCGAGTCTCGACCTGCCCGGCGCGCTGCTTTTCCCCGCCGGCTTGAGGAAGAATGACAAGATCGACCAGGCCACGCTGTACCGGCAGATCAAGGCCACGTTCGAGCGGGCTGACCTGATGTCGGTCGACCACCAGGGCGGGCGTACCTTGCGCAATACCTTCGCGGTGCGCGAACTGTCACTCGGGACCGCAGTGGAACAGCTCTATGACCTGATGGGGCATCGGGACGTCAAGACGACGGAAAGCTTTGTCGGACTGGTCCGAAAATATCGCCCGCCGCTTTGACTTAACCAGCGAGGCACACCCTTGCGAGCCCGCTGCGACTCGCACTCGCTACTCGGGAATGCTCAAAATACAATGCCGGTGGAATAACTCCCCGGTGAAAACGCCGGTCAATACCCGCCGTCCGCGTGAAATTCGCCGTTTCCCGTCGCCTGGGGGAAACCTTTTGGTGTATAAATCATGGAATTATCGATGGACGCTAATCGAACATTTAAATATGAACGTGCCAGATGCCATTACGCCACTGGGAAACCGCCGGTAATGCCCCGATCCGGGTAAGGCCGGCAAAAGCCGGAGCGATCTATTTTGTCGCTCTGGTGATGCTTTCCTTTCTGATCGCCCAGGGATGGGCGCTGGTCCAGATGCGGGACGTCGAAATCGACAATGCGCGCATTGCCACCTTCAATATGACGCGCGCCCTGGCGCAGCAAGCCGACGACACCTTGCGCGCCGCCGACGTGGCGCTGGTCGGCGTGGTCGACAGGCTCAATGCGGAGGGCATGGCGCCCTCGCTGCTAGCCCAGATCGAGAGGCTGTTGAAGCAGACCGCGGCAAAGCTGCCTGCCCTCGATGGCGTGAATGTCTACGACGCGCAGGGCCGCGGATTGATCACGTCGAGGCAGCAGATTACCAGCAGCTTCGATATCGCGGACCGTGAATATTTCCAGTACCACGCGCGAAACAACGACACGCAGGCGCATGTCGGCACACCCAACACCAGCCGGGTTTCGGGGGCGCTGATTCTTCCCATTTCAAGACGTATCAATCATGCCGACGGCACCTTTGCCGGCGTGGCCGTCGCCACGATCGAGATCGCTTATTTTCGGGAATTCCAGGCACGCTTCAAGCTCGAGAACCAGGGCGCGATCATGCTGATGACGGACACCGGCATCATGGTGACCCGCCGCCCTTTCGACGCCAGCCTCGTCGGCGCGGATGTGACCAGGGGACCGGTGTTCAAAATGTACCGGTCCACCGGGCCGGAAGGAACCGCCGTGATGACCGCGAAGGTCGACGGCATCGAGCGTCTCTACAGTTACCGGCACCTGGACCATTATCCGCTCGTGGTCGCCAGCGCCTTGTCCATGAACGATGTGCTGGCGGCATGGAGAAAGAACATCGAGAGGACGCTTGCGACGGGCGCCGTGCTGCTGTTCGTCCTGATGGTATTCGGGCTACGGCTTATTGCGTTGATCGGCGAGCGGGAACGCGCGCAGCAGGCGCTGACCGAGGCACAGCATGCGCTGGAATCGGTGAACCGGGAGCTCGAGCGCCTGTCGTTGCAGGATGGGTTGACCGGTCTGAGCAACCGGCGCCATTTCGACATGGCGCTGGAAGAGGAATTCAAACGGGCGATGCGGGCGCATACGCCGCTGGCGCTGCTGATGATCGATGTCGACTTCTTCAAGCGTTTCAACGACACCTACGGCCATCCGGCCGGCGATGATTGCCTGAAGCAGCTCGGCACCGCCCTGCGGCTCGCGCACAGCCGTCCCGGCGACCTGGCGGCCCGATACGGCGGGGAGGAACTCGTGGTGCTGCTCCCGAACACCGATACCGGCGGCGCTGCGGAGCTGGCCGAACGGTTCCGGCAAGCGGTGCTGGAACAGGCTATCCCGCATGCAGGAAATCCGGCGGGGTTCGTGACTGTGAGCATCGGCGTGGCCTCATGCCGTCCAGGGAGGAACCAGGCCAGCGGCAACGCACTCATCGAAGCGGCCGACAAGGCGCTGTACCGGGCGAAAGACGGCGGCCGCAACCGGGTGTGCGCCGATTTGCCGAAACTACGTAGCATGGTTGGATGATCAGGCAGACTGGACCTGCCTGAACGGTCCGGCAAGGCGTTGCTTGAAAAGCTACACCCAAGCTCTGGAGACATCCGACAGCGCCGCGCGCTGCGGTCTTCAGCACCGCACGTCGGCGGCTCGCCGGCAGCATGCAGATGTTGCAATGGGTAGGCGTACCGCTACCGCAGCCGCAGCGCCAGCATGCCGGTCCACGCCGACGTTACCGTATGCCGGCCCGCATGAACGATTGCACGAACTGGCGCTGGAATAGCAGGAAGGCCAGCAGCAGCGGCGCCGATGTCATCAGCGTGGCCGCGGTGATGATGGACCAGTCCACGCCCTGGTCGGTGGACGAGAAAACTTGCAGGCCCACCGTCAGCGGCCGCGATTCGACCGAGTTGGTGATGATGAGCGGCCACAGAAAGTTGTTCCAGTGGGTGCTGATCGACACCAGGCCGAACGCCAGGTAGATCGGCTTGGCCAGCGGCACATAGACCTTCATCAGCACCTGCAGCGCGCTGGCGCCTTCGACGGTGGCGGCCTCGTCCAGTTCGCGCGGGACGGTCTTGAAGGTCTGGCGCAGCAGGAAGATGCCGAAGGCGGAAGCGAAGTAGGGCAGGCCGATGGACAGGATGGTGTCGCGCAGCCCCAGCTTGTTCATCGTCGCGTAGTTCTCCACGATCAGGATGTCGGGCATCACCATCAGCTGCATCAGCACCAGCATGAACATCAGGTTGGCGCCGCGAAAAGTGAAGCGGGCGAATGCATAGGCGGCCATGGTCGACAGCACTATCTGCGCGGCGAGGATCATGGTCACCAGCAGGAAGGTGTTGAGGAAGTAGCGCGGGAACGGCGCGGCATGCCAGGCATTGACGAAGTTCTGCAGCGTCAGCGGCGCCGACAGCGAGAAGCGGGTGGCGAACGCGGCGGGATGGAAGGCGGTCCAGATCGCATACAGCAGCGGCAGCAGCCACAGCAGGCCCAGCAGCCAGGCCGCAAGGGTTTCCAGCACCGGGCTGCGGCGCCCGAACGGGTCGGTAACGGCGGGCGTGTTCATTGGTAGTGTGTCCTGCGGTCGAGAAAGCGGAACTTGACGATGGCGACGATCGCCAGCACCAGCAGCAGCACGACCGTCAGCGCGGCGGCATAGGCGGAGTCCCAGAACGAAAAGCCGACTTCGTAGATGTAGTAGAGCAGCAGCGAGCTGGCATTGTCCGGCCCGCCCTTGGTCATCACCACGATATGGTCGACCAGCCGGAACGAGTTGATCAGCGCATTGATCAGCACGAACAGCGTGGTGGGCATCAGCAGCGGGAACTGCACGCGCCAGAAGTATTGCCAGCGCGACGCGCCTTCCAGGCTGGCGGCCTCGGCCAGCACCGGCGAGATCTGCTGCAGCGCGGCCAGGTAGAAGATCATGAAGAAACCGGCCTCCTTCCAGATCGCCACGACGACCAGGCAGCCGAGCACCGTGTCCGGGTTGCCCAGCCAGTTATGCGACGGCAGGCCCAGCGCCTGCGTCAGCTGCTCCAGCAGGCCGTACTGCGGCGTATAGAAGAACAGCCAGATGTTGGCGACCGCGATCATCGGCAGCACGGTCGGCGTGAAATAGGCCAGGCGCAGCAGGCCGCGGCCCGGCACCCGGTCGTTGATCCACAGCGCCATCATGATGGCCAGCGCGATCGAGACCGGTATGGTGCCGAAGGCGAACCACAGGTTGTTCGTCAGCGCGCGCCAGAACACCGGATCGTCCGCCGCCAGCGCGTAATTCTCCATGCCGACGAAGACCGACGGATTGGACGCCTTGGCGGTCGAAAAGAAGCTGTGCCAGATGGTGGCCACCGCCGGGTAATGGGTAAAGCCGATCAGCAGCACCATCGCCGGCGCGAGCAGCAGCCAGGGGGTGAGCGGCGTGTGGGTACGTTGCATGGAAACCTTGTCAGCGGTGGTCAGCGGTGGTCAGCGGTGGTCGGCGATGAGGCCCCGTCTCGCCGGCCGGAGCGCGGGGCCGGCCGGCGGAACGGACTAGCGGCGCCAGGTGCGCAGGATGCGGTCGGACTCGCGCTGCGCATCCTTCAGCGCGGCTTCCGGCGTCTTGGTGCCCGACAGTGCCGCCTGCAGGTTGTCGTTGAGCGCCTTGGTCACGCGCTGGTTGTCATGCGTGGACAGTTCGGCCACGCTGTACTTCAGCTGGTCGCGCGCGACGCCGGCCGCCGGCACGTCCTGCAGGTACTTCTTCATCTCAGGCGTGTCCCATGCGTCCGGGCGGGTGGCGACATAGCCGGTGGCAATGCTCCACTGCGCGGCGCGCTGCGGTTCGCTGGCCCAGCGGATGAATTTCATCGCCGCCTTCTGCTGCGCCGGCGACGTCTTGTTGAACACATAGAAATTGCCGCCGCCGGTCGGGCTGCCCGGGTGCTTGGCCGCCGGCAGCATCGCCACGCCGAACGGGAAGCTGGCATTGGTGCGCAGGTTGGTCAGGTTGCCGGTGGTGGTCCAGATCATCGCGGCCTTCTCTTCCATGAAGTCCTTGGGCGTGGTGCCCCACTCGATCACGCCGGACGGCATCGCCTTGTGCTTCGCGGAGAGGTCGACCCAGTAGCGCAGCGCCTCCACCGCGCCGGGCTTGTCGAAATAGGTCTGCGTGCCGGCGCTGTTCATCAGCACCGTGTCATTCGGCGTCGTCATGCCCTGGAAGATCCAGTAGGTGAAGCCGGTGGACGGTATCTTGATGCCCCATTGCGACACGTTGCCGCTGGCGTCGGTCTTGGTCAGCTTCTTCGCGTAATCGACGGTTTCCGCCCAGGTAACGGGCGCTTTCTCGGGATCCAGCCCGGCTTCCTTGAACAGCTTCTTGTTCCAGAACATGACGATGGTGGAGCGCTGGAAGGGAATGCCCCAGGTCTTGCCGCCGGTCTGGCTGTTCTGCATGAAGGCCGGGTAGAAGCCGCTGATCCACTGCTTGTCCTCGGGGCTGGATGCCAGGCCGTCGATCGGCACGATCGCATCCTCGTCGATCAGCGTGAAGAGATCGGTCGACAGCAGCACGGCCAGCGTCGGCGGGGTGCCGCCCTTGTGCGCCGTCAGCGCCTTGACCAGGCTCTCCTGGTAGGTGCCGGCGTAGATGGCCTTGATCCTGACGTCCGGGTTCTGCTTCTCGAACTCCGCGGCCATCGCGTCGATGGTCTTGGTCACCGGTCCGCCCACAGCGACCGGGTAATACAACGTGACCTCGACCGGGTCGGCGGCCAGCGCGGGTGCGCTGGCCAGGCCGGCGGCAGCCAGTGCAGCCATGGCGGCTGCGGCCCTCAGTACGGTTCTACGCATGATGCTCTCCTTGGTTGACGACTTATGGTGAACGTGCGGGCCGGCGCGCTCAGCCCGGCGCGCGACGCAGGCCGGTGGCGCTATCGAAGAAATACTGGTGCGCCGCGTCCCAGCCGAGCCGCACGCGGTCGCCGGCGGCCAGCGTGAGCTGCCCGGGCACCCGCACCAGCAGCGGGGCGGCGCCGATGCGCGCGCCGACGATGGTGTCGGCGCCAAAGTATTCGACCGACTCGACCACCGCCGCGATGCCGCGCTCGACCAGCGCGATGTGCTCGGGCCGCACGCCCAGCTGCAGGCCGCGCCCGCTGCCGCGCGGCAGGATCACCGGGCCGTCGCTGCCTTCGATGACCGCGCCGTCCGCGCCTTCGGCGAGCGGCAGGATGTTCATCGGCGGCGTGCCGATGAAACGGGCGGCGAACACCGAGGCCGGCTGCGCGTACAGCAGCGCGGGCGGCGCATTCTGCTCGATGCTGCCATTGCGCAGCAGGATGACCTGGTCGGCCATGCTCATCGCCTCGGTCTGGTCGTGGGTCACGTAGATCATCGTCATGCCGAGCTGCTGCTGCAGCGCGCGGATCTCGCGCCGCATTTCCTGCCGCAGCTGCGCGTCGAGATTGGACAGCGGCTCGTCCATCAGGCATACCGGGCTGTCGGCGATGATGGCGCGGCCCAGCGCCACGCGCTGCTGCTGGCCGCCGGACAACTGGCCGGGACGGCGGTCGAGCAGCTTGTCGAGGCCGAGGATGTCCGAGACGCGCTTCAGGCGCGCTTCGTAATTGGCCGCCGGCTCCTTGCGCACCTTGACGCCGAACAGGATGTTTTCACGGACGCTCAGGTGGGGAAACAGCGCATAGGACTGGAACACCATCGCGATCTTGCGCTGCGGCGGCGGCAGGCCGGTGACGTCGCGCCCGCCGATCGCTATCGTGCCGGCGGAGGCGGTGTCGAGGCCGGCGATCAGCCTGAGCGTCGTCGACTTGCCGCAGCCCGATGGACCGAGCAGCACGGCAAAGTCGCCTGACTTCACCTCGAAAGCGATGTCCCTGACCGCCTGCGTATCGCCCCAGTTTTTTGTAATGCCTTGCAGCGAGATTGCCGCCATAGCCTGTCCTCAGCCTGATGTGGCGTCCCGCGCAGCCCGTCATGCACCGACTGCTTGCGCCAGCGCGCCGCGTCCGGAACATCGGGGCTTGTACGGCAGGGACTGCCGGTCTCCGTTATTGTTGTGCACATATGCTCACGTGCGGTGAACGTTTGTACGATATCGGAAATGCCGGCGAAAGACAAGAAAGAAGGCGACGCGGGGACACGCGCCGGGGTGACGCGCTCGCCTCCGGCTTCATTCGTCCACGTGGTGAAAGTCGATTAATCCCGACCTATCGCCGCGCGCCCGCGGCCAACCGCCTACGGAAGGGCCATGCGCGATTGCAGGCGCTGGAGCAAGATAGCCACACATGCGGCAGCAGGCATGACGCCGGTATCGAGCACCAGGTCTGCCGAATCCGGCGCGTCGTACGGCGCAGAGATACCGGTGAAATTGTCGATCTCGCCGCGGCGCACTTTCTTGTACAGTCCTTTCACATCGCGGGTTTCGCAGACGTCCAGCGGACAACGCACATAGACCTCGAACAGGCTGGCCGCGCCGACGATGCTGCGCACCATCGCGCGGTCTTCTGCGAGCGGTGAAATGAACGCGGCCAGGGTGACCACACCGGCCTCGACCGTCATGCGCGCCATCTCGGCAACGCGGCGCAAATTCTCATGGCGGTCCTGCACTAGAAACCCGAGATCGGCGCACAAGCCCTGCGTGACGTTGTCGCCGTCCAGCACCAGGGTACGTCGCCCCTGGCGGTGCAACTCCGCCTCAAGGGCGTTGGCAAGGGTGGTCTTTCCCGCGCCGGACAGGCCGGTGAACCAGATGACGAGGGCGCGGTGCCCATTCAGGCGCTCGCGCGCTGCCCGGCATACGGACGGGGCCTGGTGGAACACATTGTCCGTCAGGGCATTTCCTGAAAATTGTTCCACATACCGGGCCAGGCCTCGACCCAGCAGCACTGGTGGTCGAATCCAGGAACCACGCGCACCGACGGCCTATCTTTTGCATATCGGCCGGCGAAGTCCTCGATCAGCCGGTGCGGGACGACCGCATCCTTCTCACCCGCGAGGTGCCACTGGACGAAGCGCCGGGAAGACGGCGCGTCGTCCGCCGGGTTCAATGAACCGCGCAGCGGATCCAGCCGGTGCAGCGACGTCCATGCTCGATGATCGAGGTTGCCAGCCACGGTCACCACCCGCACGACGTCCTGTCGGCGTGCGGCGACCAGCATGGCGACGGCGCCGCCGCCGGAATAGCCGACCAGCGTCAGCTCGCGCGCACCGAACCTTTTCTTGAGGACGTCGATCGCATCGCTGGTCGCCGAGACGACCTCGGGCGCGAAGCGGCGCGCAGTCCAGTAGGATGCCTCGCATGCGGCGGCGAAGACATACTGGCAGGGCCGGCCGAGATAGGCGACGGCGCCGGCCGGCTGGGCCAGCGCCAGTCGCAATGCCATTGCGTTGACCGGCGTCGGATCCTCCGAGATACGCGACGGTCCGGTCCAGGCCATGCCGTCGCCTTCCAGGTAGACGGTGAGCCTGTCCGCAGGCGCGGCGTTCGGCGGAAAAAAGGCCGCCAGCGCGAAGGGCTGCACCGGCAGGGCCTGCATGCGCCAACCTTGGCTGGCCGCTAGCGCCCGTGCGCTATCCCGGCGCGCCTCCGGGGTCGGAATGAGCGCGCAGCCTGCGACGAGCAGCGCACACAGCAGCGAAGACAGTATCCGTGCCTGCTGGGACATATTTTGATGGCCTGTGTTGAATGATAATGAAAAAGGGGCCATAGACCATCCTATCGCCCCTCGTGCTTATCACTCCCGCTTTAGAACGCCCAACGGGCCTTGACCGAAGCGGTCTGGTTATTCAAACCGGTGCGGTGCTCGGCATCATACCGGGCAGTCAGTTCCACGCCATTCGTGAGTTGATACACGTAGCCAAGGCCCGCGCGCGACACCACCCGGCCTGCCTCGATGCCCGACAGGGTAAAGGCAGCGCCCGGCGCGCCGGCAAAGCTCGATACGATGGTGTTTTTCTGGTCCATCGTGTCATAGCCGACGCCCGCATTGCCAACGATGGCGCCGCGGTCGCCGACGCGCTGCTGCAGCTTGCCGTCCACGCCGATGATGAACGACTTCGTGGTCCGACCTTCCACCGCCAGGTTCAGCGCATCCGCGCCGGTCTCGGCGTAGGACCGGTCACGAATCCAGGTGTAATCGGCGCGCACCGAAGGGGTGAATGTCGTGAGGTCCGACAGCGGCAAGTCGCGGCCGAGCGCCACGCCGACATGGGCGGTGCTGCTGCTGAAGTCCGACTTTGCGCGCAGGTTGGCAAATGAAATCTGCCGATGGCCTTTATTGGCATTGTGGCCAAGGTCTGCCTGCCAGCTCAACTCCGTGCGACTTCCCAGGTCGACGGCGCCGTAGCCGATGACCTGGTAGGCGTCGACGGTCGATCCCTGCGGCGCGACGACCGAGCGGCTGTCGATATCGCTGCGGGAGTAGGCGAATGCGCCGCCGACGCGCAGGGTCTTCGACACGTCCGCGTCGACGCCGGTGACCAGTCCGTACGTGCTGGACTTGAACCCGGAAACGCCGTCGCGGTCGGCCTGGTTCGCCCACGAGCCGAATGGCTTGACCCACGCCCTCTTGTCGGTGATGAACTCGTCGCCTGACGACATGCCCCTTGCCGAATCCAGCCGCGACTGCACAATCTGACTGACGTTGGACATGGTTGAGCGCGTGACGTTGGCCGAGCTCGCGGCCAGCGAAGGCAGGGTTTGCGTTACGGCCTGGGACACTTGCTGCTGGGTCGCCAGGGGAACGAACAGCAGGGCCAGGTTGCTGCCCGGGTTGGCGAAGAGCGCGGCGTCAAGGACGCGGGCTGCCGCGAAGGCGGGCGAATTGCTGTTTGCAACCGCCGCCGCGGTGATCCCGCCTGTCGGCGCAGGAATCGGCGGGGGAACAACCAAGACGGGTGCTGGGGGAGGCAATTCCAGGGCAACCGGTGCTGCTTCGCCAGGCGTTGGCGCTGGCGCTGGCGTCAGCACTGGCGGCGGCGTCAGTGTCGGCAAGACAATAACCGGGGCCAGTTCCAGCTGCAGATTCACGCTGGTGGCGGTGTAGACGGGCTTGAAGTTGAACAGCAAGCTGTTATCGCTCGTCGAGCCGAACGTGCCAGCGACCGTCGTTCCCGTGATGACATTGGCAACCGTGCCGTTGTGGGTATTGGCGCTTGTGACGCCTGCGGTATCGACGACCAGGCTGCCGCCCAGCGTCACGGCGCCATTCGCCTGCAGCCGGCCAGCCGCGGCGTCGGCGACGCCGGTTTTAAATGTGCCGGAGGTGGAGAAATTACCGTTGACGACGAACGTTTTGCCGGCGGGGATGGTGATCAGGCCGACATTGGTCAGGTCGCCGGTCATCGTGCCATTGCCGCCCCTGAGTGTGCCGTTGGCCTTGACGTCGATCGAGCCTGTAAGTGCGGCAGCGTCGGCCAGGCCGAGCGTGCCGGACTCCACCGACCAGCTCGATGATCCGGCACCCTGCAATGTCCATTCACTGCTGCCTTCCTTGCTGAACTTCTGAAAGCCGCGGTATTGCGCGGTGTTCCCGATGGTGGCCAGGTCGAAGGTATTCCCCCCGCCGGCATTGACATCGCCGCCGAGCGCCAGGGTGTCGCCGCCGTTGAGCAGTTCGCCAAGACTGACGGCGTTGCCGATAAGGATCGAGCCGCTTTCCAGGACGAGCTTGTTTGCGCCGTTGGAAAACTGGACTGCATCGGCACGCGCACCGGCGCCCCCGTTGGCCAGGCCGCCCGCAATCGTTCCAGCATTGCTGATGGTGGAATTGCCGGTCGCATTCACGCCAACGCCGCCTTGGCCACCGGTGCTGACAGCGCCTGCCAGGCCAGCAGCGCCCGTGTTACCGGCGGTGCCGACAGCACCAAGCGCTCCGATTACAGAACCTGAACCCGGCGTGCCGCCGGAACCGCCGTTACCTCCCGCGCCACCGGCACCGCCTGCGCCTGCGGCACTACCCATGCCGCCATTTCCACCAGTGATGGTCCCGGTGTTGCGCAGCACAAAGTTATCGCCGGAGACAGCCGCACCACCAATGCCGCCTGCGCCGCCATTGCCGCCGACGCCGCCGGCGCCGCCGGTGCCACCATTGCCGCCTCGACCACCTGCGCCACCTGGGCCATCTTCAATCCAACCGAAGCCACCATCACCTCCGTGGCCGCCAGTGCCGCCTTTACCACCCGTTCCGCCTGTCCCCCCGGTGCCACCCACACCGCCCGCGCCGCCCGTGCCACCCGTGATGCTGCCACTATTGTTCAGAATGAAGTTCGACCCGGTCAAGCCGGCACCGCCTGCAGCTCCCGCTGCGCCACTTGCGCCATCGCCACCCTTGCGCCCATTGCTGCCAGCGGCACCGGCGCCACCGGTACCGCCTGGAATCAAGCACACCATGTTGCAATACTCATCGGCGTTCATGCCGTCGTAACCCGTCGCTCCCAGGATTCCCGCCCCGCCGATACCGCCTGCGCCAGCCGCTCCGCCAACACCGCCGACCCCGCCAGCCACGCTGCCTGCATTATCCAGGCTAAAACCCGACCCCGCGACGCCAGCGCCACCTCGTACGCCTTGGCTGCCGGATGTTCCAGGCCCGCCATCGACCCCGCTGAGAGCCGGGCTGGCCGGTATTCCAGCAGCGCCAGTTGCACCGCCGCCTCCAATGACTGCGCTGGTGGAACCAAGCGCGACCGACAGTGGGTTCGCTAACGGATTGATTGTCAGTGCATTGGATCCCGATGTCGCCAACCCTGGGACGATCGCATTGAGTGCAACATTACCGCTGCCTCGCAGCGTCAGCGGACCTTGTCCGTTAATGGCCTGCAGATCGATCGAGAGCGGCGCGCTGGTGACCACCGTGAACGCCGAATTTGTCGAAGGCAAAGCGGTCTGTAGCGATATCGATGTCACCGAGGGATCGACGACGATGGTGCTGTTGAATGTCTGGCTGGCGTTCTGCAACGCCTGGCGAAGCGAGCCAGGACCGCTGTCGGCTGCCGTGGTGACCGAAAAAATGGACGGGAACTGGATGGCGAAGCTTGGCGTCGCTGCGCCAAAAGACAATACAGCGGCAAAGACTGCCTGCGCCAATACTTTGGGAACCGGGTGAATCTGGTGCTTTCCCCTTCTGGCCTGCCGTGCGGAAGATGCGAGATGAAGCCTGGAAAAACCTGGGCGGGAAGGCAAGTGGAACTCCGTTGTTTGAATGGTGGGACAGCTGCCAACCAGTCTAACTATTTCCACATGGAAAAAATTCTTAATTTCTGGTTTTCACTCAAATACGCCAGTTAGTTGCGATCCCGCAACATAACGTCATTTTTATGGTCGTTTTGCGCCCTGAATTCACGGGCATCCGGATCTGTCCGCGATCGGGCCGGTCGCACATGCTGGGAAAAGGCTTCATCCTTATAGCCCATTCTGCCGGGTCGTGGCCGATAACCTTTAGTCGACGACGCTGCACGAGATGAATGCCGCCGGCGGGCGCGAGCAATTCTTTTTTCCGATCACGCAGCGACGACCCGCTGGCGAACAATCTTCGTTTCCAAACTGTGCCTGGAGATATTCAACAGTCGCATCAAGCAAGAGCCAGCCGAGGCGGCGGCCTTGTCGGAATCGTGCATGAAGACCCCCCGGCGCCTGACGTTGGGTGAACTTTTGGCATGATTCACCCAGATAACGCAAGGACATACATGCATCTGCAGCTCTACCGAAGGAACGCAGCATCGATACCGTCGCCGGTGGCTGCGCCCTGCCGACGTGATCGTTTCACTGCGCCTGTCGCTGACAGCGATTCAGACATATTCAATTGCGTTCAGCCTGAAAATCCATGACTCAAAACACGACTGCGGAAAAATCACCCGAAGAACTCCTGGCGGCCAAGGAAGAACGGCGGCGAAAAAAGGAGGAACGGCGGGAAAAGCAGCGCGCCGCCAATATCGGACGCGCGGAAAAAATGCACAAGCTCCGCATTCAGTCCGAGAAAGCCGCTGCCCCTGAAGTCACTTCGCCAGCGCCGCCTGGCAAGACACCGGCCGCCACTGAATATCATATTGCCTGCTCGGGCTGGTTTTACTGGCGCTGGCGCGGCGACTTCTATCCGGAGGAGTTGCCGACAAGTGGCTGGTTCGAGCATTATGCGTCGCATTTCGATACTGTCGAAATCAATGCATCGTTTTATTCATGGCCCACCGAAGCGACGGTAAAAACCTGGATCAGGCAGGCGGAGGGCAGGGATTTCATCTACACCGTGAAAGTGTGTGAGCTGATTACCCATATAAAGCGCTTCGAAGGCACGAAAACGCTGGTCAGGGATTTCGGATTCATTGCCGATATGCTCGGGCCGCGCATGGGATGCTTTCTCTTTCAGCTCCCGCCGAGTATTCATTACACCGCCGCCAGGCTGAAAGCCATCCTGAGCCAGCTCGACCATACGCGGCGCAACGTCGTGGAATTCCGGCATGCCAGCTGGTGGAATGACGATGTCTTTTCGGCCTTCCGGGAAACTGGCACGATTTTCTGCTCGTGCAGCGGGCCCAGGCTACCGGACCAGCTGGTCAGAACGGCCGAGGATATCTACATACGATTCCATGGCGTCAAGCAATGGTATCGCCATGATTATTCGGACGAGGAATTAGCCGCATGGGCCACACGGATCCGGGAAAGCGGCGCGAAGCGCGTCTGGGTTTATTTCAATAATGACTATGACGGTTATGCGACAAAAAATGCCCATTCCTTAAACGTATTGCTTCGCCCCTAGGCAGTCGCGCCAAATGCGCAGCCATTAATAATCGCGGGCGGCATTCACGGGTTTGCACGATATCGTCCGGAGCTTGCAAGAAATACCATTTCCCTGTCTTGAAGCTGGTTTCCCTATGCCTTTTCATCACGGATTAAAGCGTTCGATGCGCCCACGATCATTTGATTTCAGCGTCGGCACACGGCATCTGTCATAATCCGACCATGCAGTGTTGCGACATCCATTCTTCCCACACGCTCATTTCTCTTTCTCGCTGTAGCGCAGACATTTCACTCTGATGCTCTCCTTGTAAGACCTGCTATCAGGTCGAATCACGCCAATCCGGGCACGACGGCGCTTGCTTCTTCTGTCTCCGACAATCTTTAATGAAGGAAGCGCCATGGCTGTCACTCTCGGCGAAGCACGCCTGTACTCGAACCATTTGCTAGCGAAACTCTCCGACGAGCAGCTCGGGCCGCTCTGTCCGCTGTTCGAGGCGGCGCATACCGACCGCAAGCATGTCGTGCATGAACGTAACGACATCATTCCCTTCGTCTATTTTCCGCATACGGCTGCGCTGTCGAACCTGATCATCCTGGTCGATGGGTCGGCGGTCGAAGTCGGCACGATCGGCAACGAGGGTTTCTCCGGCGTCGAGCTGCTGATCGGCGCGACGGCGGCGACGGAAACCTGCGTCTGCCAGATCGAAGGCGATCATCTGCGGATGAAAGCCGGCGATTTCCTGGATGCGCTCAGGGATTCAGGCGCATTGCGCCATGTCGCGCACCTTTATTTCCAGGGCTATCTCGCGCAGCTTTCGCAATCGGTCGCCTGCAATCGCAAGCACTCGCTCGAAGCGAGGTTCGCACGCTGGATGCTCATCACCCACGACCGTGTCCAGGGGCAGGAATTCATGCTGACCCATGAATACCTGGCCGACATGCTGGGATGCCAGCGCCCGAGCGTCAGCGTGGTCGCGGCAAATTTCCAGCAGGCCGGCGTGCTGCAATACAGCCGTGGGCACGTGAAGATACTGGACCGTACGAAGCTGGAAGCGGAATCCTGCGAATGCTACGCGTCCGTCCGCCGGCAGTTCAAGCTCGTGCTCGGCGTGCCCTATGGCTAGGCCAGAGCGCTCTGCATGCCATCACGATCGACCCCTTTACATAGGAACCGAATGAAGCTTTCGACTTTCATCACTACCCGCATCGACAAGATTATCGGCGAGTGGGAATCGTTCGCGCGCAAGCTTGGACCTGCCGCCGATACCATGACGACCCTGACGCTGCAGGACCACGCGAAAGGCATCCTCGAGGCGATCGCGCTCGATATCGCCACCACGCAGGATGCGACCGAGCAATGGGAAAAGTCCCGGGACCTCACGCCGGGCAACGACGCCACGCAAAGCGCTGCCTCGATTCACGGCAGCCTGCGTCAGGCCAGCGACTTCTCCCTGCTCCAGCTCAGCGCCGAATTCCGTGCCCTGCGCGCCACGGTGCTGCGCCTGTGGCTGCCGGAAGTGGCCAGCATGTCTGCGACGACCGTCTATGAGATGGTGCGCTTCAACGAAGCCATCGACCAGGCACTGGCCGAATCGATCGTCACCTATTCGGCAAAAGCCGACCAGACCCGCGAACTGTTCCTGGCCATCCTGGGACATGACCTGCGTGCGCCGCTGGCGACGCTCACCATGGCAGGCGACCTGTTGAAGATGGAGTCCGCCGGCAGGGAAAAAGTGGGCAAGATCGGCGAGCGCGTCAGGCGCAGCTCGCGCATGATGGCCATCATGGTCGATGACCTGATCGGCTACACGCGGACCCATCTCGGCAGCGGCATGCCTGTCACACCCCGGCTGACCGACGTCACCGAGGTCTGCCATGCGTCAATCGAGGATGCCCATGCCACCTACCCGAACACCAGTTTCACCTTCAATGGTTCGGGCAGCATGAACGGCTATTTCGACAGCGTCCGGCTGCACCAGCTCGTCACCAACCTGCTGGTCAATGCCGCGCAATATGGCGAGAAGCATCGGCCGGTCACCCTGACAACGTTTTCCACCAACGAGCATGTGATGGTCCGTGTGCAGAATTTTGGCACGCCCATTTCCGGGCGCGACCTGGACTCGGTGTTCAGGCCCCTGGTGCAATTGACGGTCGAAGACGAAATGGACACGCGCCCGAAGACCAGCCTGGGGCTGGGCCTGTTCGTCGCAAAGGAAATCGCCGCCGCCCATGGCGGCACGATCACGGTGGCATCGGACCAGGAAGACGGCACGGTCTTCACCGTCACCCTTCCGCGGGGAATACCGCTGCTCGCGTGAATCGGGCGCGCTATCCGACCCGCAGTTTTCTGGCCAGCTCCGCCAGGCGATACGGCTTGTTCATGAACGCGAATTCGCCGACGCTGATGTTCTGCGCTTTGAGGGCAGGGAGCGGATAACCGGACGCCAGGAGGATCTTCACCTTTGGAAAACGCTCGCGCGCAAGCTGGGCCAGTTCGATGCCGTTCATCCCGTCGGGCATCATCACGTCGCTGAAGAGCACCGAGATGTCTTTCTCCCGCTCCAGGATCTCCAGCGCATTCTGTCCGTTGCTCGCTGTGTAGACTTCATAGCCGATGCTGCGGCAGAGCGCCGCGGCCAGTTCCAGCACATCCGGCTCGTCGTCGACGACGAGCGCCTTGTCGGCGCCCGCATGCTGGTCGGCGCTTGCCTCGGCGCTTTCGGCCAGGGCCGGCAGGTACAGATTGACCGTGGTTCCCTTGCCCTGCGTCGAAGCGACGGTGGCGCTGCCGCCGGACTGCGCGATGAAGCCGTATACCTGGCTCAGGCCGAGGCCCGTTCCCTTGCCGATTTCCTTGGTCGTGAAGAAGGGCTCGAAAGCGCGTGCCGCGACTTCCGGCGCCATGCCGCTGCCAGTGTCCGCCACCGAGACCAACACATAGGGGCCGGCAGGCAGGCCGCCGACTTCCTTGTCGGCCAGCGTGACATCGCGCGTGGCGATCACGAGCGAGCCGCCGCACGGCATCGCGTCACGGGCATTGACCACCAGGTTCAGCACAGCGGTCTCGAAGCGGGCGGCGTCGATGCTGGCCGTGCTGATCCGGGTCGCCAGGTCGAATTCCAGCGAAATCGATGAATTCGCTGCGCGCCGCAGGACAGCCTCGAATCCGCTCAAAATCGTGTTGACGCTGTGCTTCTCCGGCTTCAATGGCTGCTGACGCGCGAACGACAACAGCTGTTGGGTCAACGTCGCGCCGCGATCGACCGCGCGCCGCATGCTGTCGACGATCTTCAGATCGGCTGGCTCCTGGGTTTTCAGGGGCAGCACTTCCAGCGCGCTGCTGATGACCGATAACAAGTTATTGAAATCATGCGCGATGCCGCCGGTGAGCTGGCCGATCGCTTCCATCTTCTGCGAATGGAACAGCGCCGCGTTGGCCAGCTCGAGCTCATCGGCAGCCCGCTTCTTCTCGGTGATGTCCCGCGTGATCTTGGCGAAACCGGCCAGCGTCCCGTCGTCATGATGGATCGCGTCGATCACGACATGCGCCCAGAAACGGCTTCCATCCTTGCGGACGCGCCATCCTTCGCGCTCGAAACGGCCTTCCTTCGCCGCGGCCGCCAGCGCCTGCGCCGGCAACCCGGCCGCCTGGTCGTCGGGGGTATGGAAGCGGGCAAACGAGGTGCCGATCACGTCGGCCGCCGTATATCCCTTGATGCGCTCGGCGCCGGCGTTCCAGTTCGTCACCACGCCGGTCGGCGACAGCATGTAGATCGCATAATCGGTCACGCCCTGGACCAGCATGCGGAAACGCTGCTCGCTCTCGCGCAGCGCCACCTGGGCCTGCTTGCGTTCGGTAATATCACGGGTCACCTTGGCGAAACCGATATGCTGTCCCAGCGTATCGTAAAGGGCGTCGATCACGACGCTGGTCCAGAATCGTTCTCCATCCTTGCGGATGCGCCATCCTTCCGCTTCGAACTTCCCTTCCTTCAGCGCGATGTCCAGCGCCTTCGACGGCAAGCCGGCTTTCCGGTCCTCTTCCGAATAAAACCGGGAAAAATGCTGGCCGATGATTTCGTCTGCCGTGTACCCCTTAAACCGCTCCGCGCCGCTATTCCAGCTGACGACAATGCCTTCCGGACTAAGCATGTAAATGGCATAGTCGCTGATACCCGCCACAAGCAACTCAAACCGGTTTTCAATCTTTAAACTTGCACTCGCTGGATTGTCACCGTTAGTCATGATTTACTACCTTTAAAAACTGATCAAGCCTTGAACTTCTAAAATGCAACATGGGGCCGAGCCTGTGCCGCTTTATGACCACCATGAATGAGATGCCTGTGCGCCCTGCAGGAACAGGGGCGATCGCCTTGTTTAACTGTACTCCACCCAATTTTATTGTAATTATGACATCATCCGGCTGCCAGTGCTCGAATGCGATCGCCTGTCGCATTCGTCGCTGCACACGGGAACCGATTCGCAGGCGACCTCGCGCTGCGCAAGTCCGGACATCAACCCTATAGTGCCGACTTATTCCCGTTCATGTGTTGATGGGTCCGGCAGGGACGGCAAATAGGCGCGAAAGTATTTCCGTGCGCTCGCCTGTCCCTGTTTCCAGGCTAAGCATCCATCGGCGGTCATGGTGAATTCGCGATATTCGCCATCGGCATTCCGCGACGGACCGAAAACACAGCCCATACGATCGTCATGCCTCTGGCTTTGCCGACAACAATTAGTCGCTTGCTAACGGATATCCACTCGGCTACGCTCCTTAACGAATAACTGCCATCGGAAATGAAGGAAAGAAACGTGATTTTTGCAAGTGACCAGAATACCGAACCGGGCAGTCTGTCGCCGCTGAGCCAGAGGATGCTGGACCTTCGGGCCGACGTGTTTGCAGAATGGGAAAAAAGAGTGCGGGCTTCCGTCAAGGGCGCGGATGCGCTGCCCCATCCCATCCTGATCAACACGCTCCCGACGATGTACGACAACATCACCGAGGCGTTGACGCCGGATTATCCGAGGACGAGCGCTGCGGTTGCCATGCCGTCCGTCGCGCTGGAGCATGGCGGCGAACGCGCCCGCCTGACGTCCTACGAAGCGCCGGCCGTGATCAGCGAATACCAGATACTCAGGTCGACGGTGCTCGACGTGCTCAGGCGGCATGACGTTCCCGTCAGCGACGCGGAAATGCAAATCATCAATTCGTCGATCGATGGCGCGATACGGGAAGCGGTGACGGCGTTCACCCTCGCGCATGCCGCCTTCCGGGAACAGTTCGTGGCATCGCTGGCGCATGATTTGCGCAACCCGCTGGCGGCGGCGACCGCCGCAGCGGATCTGATCGTCCATGTCCGGGACTTCGAAAAGATCGACCGCTTCGCGCACAAGATCAGCGAGCATCTCGGCCGGATCGACAAGATGATCCAGGATCTGCTCGATACCGTCGTGTTCCAGCATGGCGAACGCCTTTCGCTGCATCCGTCGAACTTCGACATCATGGAAGTCATACAGGAAACCACTGAGCAGGCGTCCGATGTCCATGGCCCGCGCTTTAAAGTCCTGGGCGCGTCCGTCAACGGATGGTGGGACCGGGACGCGATCAGGCGCACCCTCGAGAACCTGACGAGCAACGCGATCAAGTATGGCGCACAGGGGACGCCGATCGGCATCAGCGCCCAGGAATACGACGGCCGCCTGCTCCTGTCCGTGCACAACCAGGGCCGTCCCATTCCGCCCGACCAGGTCGAAAGCCTGTTCCAGGTCTTTCGCCGGGCGCAGGCGGCGAAAGACGGCATCCAGCAGGGCTGGGGCATCGGCCTGCCATACGTCCGCCGCGTGGCAGAAAGTCATGGCGGCAGCATCGACGTCGACAGCGCCGAAGAGCGGGGCACGACCGTGTCCATCGACATCCCCGTCGACTCGCGACCGTTCCAGAATGCCCCCACGCTAGGGTAGCTGGGAATTCACCGAAATTGGGGCATGGTCGCCAGCCGGTCGCACGCGAAACGTATTTCCGCTGTTTTCTGCAGCGGTGACTTCCCGCCGCTGAAAAGAACCCTAGGCAAGTTCGGGATAAGCGAAATCGTGCGCAAGGGTCTGCGCTGCAAGAATGCTCTCGTAGTCCGCGAGCCGTGTCGCCGTGAAACCGCCTATCCTCAACCGCGCCGCCGGAGCATCGGCCGGGTCCGTCGTGAACACCTGGGCCAGCACCTGACGCAGTAGCGCAGCCGTCGCGTCGTCAACCGAAGAGGACGTAATCAGCGGCAGCCCGGCCGTGGGCGCCGTGCGGCACAGGATACGCAGGCTGGCCAGCGCATTCGGCGCATGCAGCGCAAGATAACCATAGGTAACGCAGTCGACCGCCGCGACGTCTGCATGGCCATCCGCCACCATCTGCAGGCTGGCGCGGTGCGATCCGGATTCCGCGACGCTGGAAAAGAAGCGTCCGTGCAGCGCCAGCGGTGCGATGGCGTGTCGCAGCGCATTCATGCCGCTTTGCGAGTCGCGCTGATTGAACACGGCGCGCGCACCCCGAAGATCGGCCAGCGACCGCGCGCCGGCACGTTCGGCGACCAGGATATGGCTGCTGTACCAAAAGCCGCTACAGCCCGGGAAGTCGTAATGCGCGGTGCCCAGCAGCCGCACCTGCCCCGCAAGCTGCGTCACCAGCGGGTAGCCGCAGGCCTGCCCGAGCAGCAGGTCGGCGCGGCGCCAGAACGCATGTAGATCGTTCGGCGCTTCGACCACCTCGACGGGTTCATTCCATCCGCCCGAACGCAGCCCTTCGACGATGCGCGAGACCAGCAGGCGATGGTCCGATGGCGCGCAGCCGCTGTACATCGGCAGCCCGATCTTCCAGTGCGTCATTGGCGGCTCCGGTCGCGCGCCAGCGGATGCGGCGGCTCGTCGATCGGCGTGAAACCATGCCGGCGCATCAGGTCCAGGTAGCCATGCACCAGAAAGCCGTTGCAGCGGCTGAGGTAGGCATTGCGGTCCGCCCAATAGACCCGGGCAATCAGGTACCACGGCAGGTGCGGCAGGTCATGGTGGACCAGGTGGTAGTTATTGTTCAGGAACAGCAGCCGCATCAGGGGGCCGGCCTCGTTGATCACGATGCGGTGCTTGCAGTCGTCCGCCGCCCTGTGTTCGAAATAAGAGCGCACCATCGCCAGCGATAGCGCAGGATAGGCAACGCACAGCAGGTAATGCCACCATGGCATGCCGGTCCAGCGCTGCACTCCGTACAGCATGGCGGCGAGCAACGCGCCATGCGTGAGCCACATCGGCAGCTCCCGCAGATCGCCGTTCACGATCCTGCGCCCCGAACTGCCAAGCGTCCCGCAGATGGCCAGCAGCGGCCCGATCGCCAGCCGTCCCCAGAAGGTCTTGCGGATGCGATAGAGCGCACGCATCGCGCGCCCGCTTCGACGCCATACCTCGGGAGCGATGTAGTGCGACTCCGGGTCCAGGCCCGGGTAGGTCAGGTTCTCGTCCTGGTGGTGGCGCATATGGGTTTCGCGGTAGAGCGTGTAGGGAAACCATACCGCAAGCGGCGCGTAGCCCAGCATCTTGTTGAGCCAGGCATGCCGCGTCGGATGTCCATGCATGAACTCATGCTGAAGCGACATGTACCAGACGCAGCAAAGAATCAGGATCACGGTGCTCGGCAGCAGAGTCAGCGCATCGTGAAAAAGCAGCGCCGCCAGCCATCCGCCGTAGACCATCGCCGTCACCAGCCATGTCTGCCATTCGCCGTGCGTCGCCTCGCCGAGGTGCCGGCGGATGCGCGCGCGCTGTTCATCGTTCAAGTAGTGCGCCATGTGCGTGTTCGCGTCCTTGGTAAGGACCGCAAGGTTAACGCACGCAAGCCACTGCGCAAACGAATCTCTTCGCGTTTGTATATGCAAACTTTGCACAAGGACCTGCGTCCGCACGATCCGCCTTTAACGCATAAACATAGAAGGAATGATTCGTTATTCGAACGAAGGATAAAGATTAGAGTGCGACCAATTCAACACACCGCGAGGCTCTATGACCGATCTTTCCGATCTGACTTATGTCGTCGGCGCCCGGCGCGACAGCGCCGGCATCCGCTTCGAACACGTCAGCCACCGCTACCGTTCCGCGCAGGGCGATGTCGATGCGCTGATCGATATCGACTTCGAGATCGCCGCCGGCGAGATCTTCGGCATCATCGGCCGCAGCGGCGCGGGCAAGTCGACGCTGGTACGCACCATCAATAGGCTGGAAAAGCCCGGCGCCGGGCGCGTGCTGCTCAATGCCACGGACCTGTCGCAACTGGGCGAGCGTGCGCTGGCCCAGGCCAGACGGCGCATCGGCATGATCTTCCAGCATTTCAACCTGCTCTCGTCAAGCACGGTCGCCGAGAATATCGGCCTGCCGCTGCGCATCGCCGGCATTCCCGCCGCACAGATCAAAAGCAAGGTCGACAGTCTGCTCGAACTGGTGGGGCTTTCGGACAAGCGGGACGTCTATCCGGCGCGCTTGTCGGGCGGCCAGAAACAGCGGGTCGGGATTGCGCGTGCGCTGGTGCATGACCCGGAGGTGCTGCTCTGCGACGAAGCCACCTCCGCGCTGGATCCGGAAACCACCGAATCCATCCTTCAGCTGCTGCGGGACATCAACCGCAGGCTGGGCCTGACCGTGGTGCTCATTACCCATGAGATGGAAGTCATCCGCAGCGCCTGCGACCGGGTCGCAGTGATGGAGCGCGGCCGGATCGTCGAAATCGGCGAGGTCTGGCGGGTTTTCGGCTCGCCGCAGGCAGATGCGACGCGCGCGCTGCTGCAAACGGTCACGCACGACCTGCCGCCCGCCTTCCGGGAGCAGATTGGAAGCGCCCGGCGCAGTCCGAAGGACGCACTGCTGCTGGAGGTGCTCGTGGACGGCCAGGGCGGGAGCGATCCCGACCTAGTCGCCCTGGTCGGCGCTCTGTCCGAGCCGGAGATCCGGCTGGTGCACGGCGTCATCGAGCAGGTGCAGGGCAGGGCACAGGGCAGGCTCGTGCTGGCGGTGCCGGGCAGTCGCGAAACCACGCTGAACGTGGGCGCGTGGACCGCGCTGCCGGGCTGGCGCGGCCAGCGGGTACGGCACCTGGGCTATCTCAACGCGGGAGCCCAGCATGCTTGACCTGTACATCAATGCCGCGCTGCAGACGTTGGGCATGGTCACCGTCTCCGCGCTGTTTTCCGCGCTGTTCGGCCTGTTGCTCGCCCTCGTGCTGGTCACCACGGGTCCAGGCGACCTGTATGCATCGCCGCTGGCCAACCGGGTGATCGGAAACATCGTCAATGTCTTCCGCTCGATCCCTTTCATCATCCTGCTGGTCGTGCTGTTGCCTTTCACCCGGCTGGTGGTCGGCACCACGATAGGCGTGTGGGCGGCGGTGGTGCCCTTGTCCATCGCCGGAACGCCATTCTTCGCCCGCATCGCGGAGGTCAGCCTGCGCGAAGTCGACCGCGGTTTGATCGAGGCCGCGCAGGCGATGGGCGCGCTGCGCTGGCACGTGGTCCGGCACGTGCTGCTGCCCGAGGCGCTGCCGGGCATCGTCAGCGGCCTGACCATCACCGTGGTCGCCATGATCGGCTCGTCAGCGATGGCCGGGGCGGTCGGCGCGGGCGGCCTTGGCGATCTCGCGATCCGCTACGGCTACCAGCGCTTCAACACCGAACTGATGTTTGCAGTGCTGGTCGGCCTGGTCGTCCTGGTGACCTTCGTGCAGGCGGCGGGAGACCGCATTTCCCGTCGTTTCGACCATCGGGCCTGAACGGATTTGCCCTGCAAGCCGCCATTGAACCGAGAATTTTTTAGAAGGAGCAGCCATGTCCAGTACTGCAATCCGTCCCGCCGCAGAAATCGGTGCGACGCCGTCCGGGCCGCTGGCGCAGCGCCAGGCGCCGCTACCCGACCCAGGCGCGGTGGCGCGCATCGCCAGCGATGACGAAGCCCTGGCCGCCGCGCACAGGCTGGCCGACCTGTTCCGCGCCGACGCGGCCGGGCGTGACCGCGAGCACCGGCTGCCGTGGGAAGAAATCGACCATTATTCCGCTAGCGGCCTGGGCGGCATGACGGTGCCGCGCAGCCATGGCGGTGCGGACGTGTCGCATGTGACGCTGGCCGAAGTCTTCCGCATCCTGTCCGCCGCCGACCCTGCGCTGGGCCAGATCCCGCAGAACCAGTTCGGCGTCCTGGGCGTGGTGCGCCAGATCGGCACGGCGTCGCAGAAGCAGCGCATCTACGAGGCCGTGCTCGCGGGGCAGCGGCTGGGGAATGCCGGGCCTGAACGGGGCACGGCGACGGTGCTGCACCAGACTACGCGGCTGCAGGAAACCGGCGGCGGCCTGCGCCTCGACGGCAAGCGCTTCTATTCGACCGGCGCGCTGTTTGCGCACTGGATTCCAAGCCGGGCGCTCGACAGCGAGGGACGTGCAGTGCTGGTGCTGGTCGAGCGCGGCGCGGCCGGGGTGACCGTGATCGACGACTGGACATCGTTTGGCCAGCGCACCACCGCAAGCGGCAGCGTCGAGTTCAGCGGGGTCCGGGTCGACCCGGACAACGTGCTGCCGGTGTGGCAAATGGCGACGCAGCCCGGCCTGACCGGGCCGGTGTCGCAGCTGATCCAGGCGGCGATCGACGCCGGCATCGCGCAGGCCGCGATCGACGACATGCTGGCGTTCGTGCGCGAACGCGCCCGGCCATGGGTCGATTCCGGCCTGACCGACGCGACCGACGATCCTTACCTCATCCAGGCAGTCGGACGGCTGCAGGTGGACCTGCACGCGGCCAACGCGGTGCTGCGCGAGGCCGGGGCCTTGGTCGACACGCTGGCCGCCGCGCCGGTGACGGCGGCATCGAGCGCCCGTGCATCGGTCGCCGTGGCCGAAGCCAAGATCCTGACCACGGAAATCGCGCTGGAGGCCGCCGAAAAGCTGTTCGAACTGGCGGGCTCCTCGGCCACGCGCGCCGCGCACAACCTGGACCGCCACTGGCGCAACGCGCGCACCCATACGCTGCACGATCCGGTGCGATGGAAATACCACGCGCTGGGCAATTACGCGCTCAACGGCGTCTTTCCCAAGCGCCACCAATGGAACTGAAAGGAAGCACTCGATGAGTTCGCAGATACCTTATGCCCACCCGGCGCCCGCGCTCTCCGGTCCGGTGCGCGTGATCGCCGACGATGCCCAGGCGCTGGAAACGGCGCGGGCGCTGGCCCGGGACTTCGCGGGCGACGCCTCATTGCGCGACCGCGACCGCCGCCTGCCGTGGGACGAACTGGACCGCTACTCGCGCAGCGGTCTCTGGGGCATCACCGTGCCGAAGGAACACGGCGGGGCGGGCGTGTCCAGCGTGACGCTGGCGGAGGTCATCGCCATCGTCAGCGCCGCCGACGGCGCGCTGGGACAGATTCCCCAAAACCATTACTACGCGCTCGAGGCGCTGCGCGTTGGCGGCAGCCCGTCCCAGCATCGCGCCTTTTACCAGCTCGCGTTGGCAGGACAGCGCTTCGGCAATGCGCTGGCGGAAATCGGCCACAAGGATTTCAAGCGGCGCACGCGCCTTACCCCATGTGCCGGGCAGAGCTACCGGCTCGACGGTCGCAAGTTCTACTGCACCGGCGCGCTGTATGCCCACTGGATACCGACCCTGGCGACCACAGCCGACGGCACGTCCTACCTGGTGTTCGTCCCGCGCACCGCGTCCGGCGTCGCCGTGATCGACGACTGGGACGGCTTCGGACAGCGCATCACCGGCAGCGGCACGGTGACGTTCGACAATGTCCATGTCGACGCCGAGTGGGTCGTTCCCTTCCAGGCCTCGTTCGACCGTCCCACGACCATCGGCCCGTTCGCGCAGATCATGCATGCGGCGATTGACCACGGGATTGCCGAAGGCGCGTATGCCGCCACGCTGCCCTTCATCCGCGATCATGCGCGAGCGTGGATAGACGCCGGCGTGGACCGGGCGTCGGACGACCCGCTGACGCTGGAGCGGGTAGGCGACCTGCATGTACGGTTGCGGGCATCGCATGCGCTGCTGCGCCGCGCCGGGCGCCTGGTGGATGCAGCGCAGCGCTCGCCGGATGCGCAGTCGGTCGCCGCGGCGTCCATTGCGGTAGCCGAGGCGCGCGTGCTCAGCACCGAGATATCGCTCAAGGCCGGCTCCCGGCTGTTTGAGCTGGCGGGCACGGCGTCCACCCTTGACGGGCACAACCTGGACCGCTACTGGCGCAATGCCCGCACGCACACCCTGCATGACCCGGTGCGCTGGAAATTCCACGCGATCGGCAATTACTACCTGAATAACAAGCTGCCGCCGCGGCACGGAGCGCTCTGACATGATCGCAAAAAAGAAAATCCTGCTCAACGCATTCAACATGAACTGCGTGGGCCACATCAACCATGGCCTGTGGACGCACCCGCGCGACAACTCGACCGACTACAAGTCGCTGCGCTACTGGACCGACCTTGCACGGCTGCTCGAGCGCGGCCTGTTCGACGGACTGTTCATTGCCGATATTGTCGGCGTCTACGACGTCTACCAGCACTCGGTCGACGTGACGCTGCGCGAGTCGGTGCAACTCCCGGTCAACGACCCGCTGCTGCTGGTGCCGGCCATGGCCGCCGTGACCCGCCACCTCGGATTCGGCGTGACGGTCAACCTCAGTTACGAGCCGCCTTATCTCTTTGCGCGCCGCATGAGCACGCTGGACCACCTGACCGAAGGGCGGGCCGGCTGGAACATCGTCACCGGCTATCTCGACAGCGCTGCGCGGGCAATGGGCCTGCAGTCGCAGGATGCGCATGACCAGCGCTACAACCGTGCCGACGATTACCTCGAACTGGTCTACAAGCTGTGGGAAGGCAGCTGGGAGGACGATGCGGTACGCCGCGACAAGGCAGCGCGCGTCTTCGCCGATCCGGCCAAAGTCCATCTGGTGCGCCACCAGGGCCCGTATTACGGGATGGAAGGCTATCACCTGTGCGAACCGTCGGCGCAGCGCACGCCGGTGCTGTTCCAGGCCGGCAGTTCCGGGCGCGGCCAGCAGTTCGCCGCCGCGCACGCGGAAGGCATCTTCATCATGGCGCAGGACAAGGAGGCGACCCGCCGGACCGTGGACGGGCTGCGCGAGCAGGCGGTCAGGGCAGGGCGGCGCCCGGACGATCTCAAGATCTTCATGGGACTAGCCACCATTGTCGGCGACAGCGACCGCGCCGCTCAGGAGAAATTCGAGGAGTACTGGCGCTATGCGAGCCCGGAAGCGGGCCTTGCGCACTTCGCCAGCTCGGTGGGCGTGGATTTCTCGCGCTATGGCATGGACGACCCGGTCGACTACGGCCAGGGCAACGGCATCCAGTCGGTCGCCAGCAATGCCGCGGCGAACGCAATGACCAAGCGCAAGCTGCTGGAACGTTTTCAGCTCGGCAGCCGCTATCCGACCGTAATCGGCAGCGCACAGAAGGTCGCCGACGAACTGGAGTCCTGGGTGGCCGAAACCGGCGTCGACGGCTTCAACCTCACGCGCACGGTCACGCCGGAAAGCTACGCCGACTTCATCGAACTTGTCGTGCCCGAACTGCAGAGCCGCGGCTCCTACAAGACTGGATACGAGGAAGGCAGCTTCCGCCACAAGCTTTTTGGCGAAGGCAGCCGCCTTCCAGCGCGCCATCCCGCCGCCGGGTTTCGCCGCGTGTAATTTTTTACCAATGTAATCAAAAGGGAGCAACGAAAATGAAATTACGGAATTGGACTGCAGGCGCACTGGCGTCGATCATGGTCAGCGGGCTTGCGCTGGCAGCGCCGCTCAAGATAGGCGTCACACCCGGCGCCTATGCCGACTCGATCCAGGCGGCGGCTTTGGAAGCGAAGAAAGAAGGACTCGATGTCCAGGTCGTTGAGTTCAGCGACTGGACCACGCCCAACCTGGCCCTGGCCAGCAAGGACCTGGACGCCAACTACTTCCAGCACAAGGCGTTCCTGGACAATGCCATCAAGGAGCGCGGCTACGCATTCCAGGTCATCGGCGTCGGCATCCTGCCCAATATCGGGCTCTACTCGGCACGACACAAACAGTTCGCCGACCTGCCGGTCGGCGCGCGCGTCGCAATCGCCAGCGATCCGGTCAACCAGGGCCGCGGACTGCTGCTGCTGCAGAAGGCCGGCCTGATCAAGCTGCGCGATGGCGTCGGCTTCACCGGCGGCCTGGCCGATATCGCCGACAACCCGAAGAAGCTCAAATTCACCGAGGTCGAAGGCCCGCAACTGGTGCGTGTGATCAACGATGTCGACTTGTCGCAGGGCTATCCGCACTTTATCGTGGCCGCGAAGACCTTCGATCCCGGCAGCGCACTGCTGTTTTCAGGGATCGAGGATACCCAGTTCGCCCTACGCTTCGTTGCGCGCAAGGACAATGCCGACGATCCGCGGCTGAAGCGCTTCGTGCAGATTTACCAGCAGGCCCCGGCGGTGCGCGAGCAGATCAGCAAGTCGTACGCCAACAATGCCAAGCTCTACAACCTTGCCTGGCTGGCGCAATGAGCGCGCCGCAGCCATTGAACCGCCATTGAATTGGAGATTCGAATGACACCATCGATTGCAAGAATTTTGGCAGCCGCGTTCGCCGCGCTGCTTCTGGCGTTTCCTGCTCAGGCCGCACCGCTGAAAATTGGCGTCACGCCCGGCGCGCTGGCCGACTCGGTCAACGTCGCCGCGGAGGAAGCGCGCAAGCAGGGTCTGGACGTGCAGGTCATCGAGTTCAGCGACTGGACCACGCCCAACCTCGCGCTGGCGAACAAGGACCTGGATGTGAATTATTTTCAGCACAAGGCCTTCCTCGATAATGCGGTCAAGGAACGCGGCTATGCATTCAACGTGGTCGGCGTCGGCGTGCTGTCCAATATCGGGCTCTACTCCAGGCGGATCAAGCAGATTGCCGACCTGAAGCCGGGTGCGACGGTCGCCGTAGCGAGCGACCCGGTCAACCAGGGCCGCGGCCTGCTGCTGCTGCAGAAGGCCGGCGTGCTCAAGCTGCGCGATGGTGTCGGCACGCGCGGCAGCCTGCGCGACGTCGTCGCCAATCCCAAAAAAGTGAAGATCCTCGAAATCGAAGGTCCGCAACTGGTCAGGGCGATCGACGACGTCGACCTCGCCCAGGGCTATCCCGGCCACCTGGTCGCGGCCGGCACCATGGACCCCGGCAGCGCGCTGCTGCTCTCGGGTGTGGATGACCTCGATTTCGCGATCCGCTTCGTCGCGCGCCCGGACAATGCGGCCGACCCGCGCCTGCTGCGCTTCGTCCGGATCTACCAGGAGTCGCCGGAGGTGCGTGCGCAGCTCAAGAAGTCTCATGGCAACAATGACCGCCTCTATACATTTGCCTGGCTGCCGCGCGGCTAGGGCTGTCCTGTGACTCAGCGGAGACTCCACGATGCGCTTTCCGGTACTTGACGATTACCTGCGGCGCCTGCCTGCCGAGGCCGCACGCATCACCGGCTTTGGCGCGACGGGCCGGGGCAGGTCCACGGAACGTACTTCAACTGCGCGCTCACCAGCGTGTTCCAGCCAGTGCGGCGGCTTGCCGGCGCGGAGCCGGTCGGCTACGAAGCCTTCGTGCGAAGCACGTCGGAACACAACGCCGCGCTGTCGATCTGGAAATTGCTGGAAGGCGCCGCCAGCGACGACGAGTCCATTGCACTGGACCGCTTATGCCGGATGCTGCACGCCATTAATTTCTTCCGGCAGTCACCGGGCGACAGCGCAGACCTCTACCTCAGCGTGCATGAGCGCCTGCTGGCAGCGGTGTCGGGCAGCCACGGCGTGGTGTTCCGGCGGGTCCTGGTCAGCCTTGGCCTGCCGATCGATCGCATCGTGCTGCAAATGCCGCCTGCCCGGCCAGGTCAGCAATTCCTGCTGAGCTATGTCGCCGACAATTACCGGCGCAGCGGTTTTCGGGTCGCGTTGAACGCGCTCGACGTCGCCGATGCTCTACGGCTGCTCGACCGGATTACCCCGGATGTGCTGAAGCTCGATGCACGAGAGATTAGCAGCGCCGCTGCGCTGGACGCGCTGGCCGCACGGTGCCGATTGCTCGGCACCGTGCTGCTGTTGAAGCAGGTCGAATGCGCGGCCGTCGCCAGTGCGGCAGAAAGCGCGCGCTTCATCCTCGCGCAGGGACATGCATGGGATCGGCCCGAAGCCACGCTGACGACACCGAATGAAAAATTCGCGAGCGATCGAGGCTGCGCCGGCGGCGCGACGCGCGCGAGGCTGCCTGGCGAGGCAAGTGCCCTGCTTCGCAACCGCTAGCGCAGCCGCCTCGCGTTCAATACCTGAATGGTCATCCAGGCAGATGTGAACTCGGTGCAGGGCCTCGGCGCCGGATGGCTGGATCACTAGCCGGCCGCGCGATGATGCATGCCGCGCTTATGCGCCTGAAACATAAGCTTGCGTCAAATCGTTCGTTTCCATTGTCAGCGCCGGCGTTTAATCTGAGCTTCCTACACACTGTTTCAGGGGACGTTTCATGGGTCACCACGCATTTTTACCAACAGCCAGCACAAGTATCAGGCCGGATTGGCCGGCGAGGAGCTGAGCCGTCATGACGATACTCTTGATCGGCGGCAGTCCATTGACGCCATCCCGTTCCACTCGCCTGCTGCACCACGCGGGCGAGCGGCTTACGCTGCTGGGCCATCGCACGCACCGGCTCCAGGTGCGCGACCTGCCTGCCGAGGCATTGCTGCATGCCGATTTCACCAATGCAGAGCTGGCCCGTGCTGTTTCGCTGGTCGCGGACGCTTCCGCGCTCGTGATAGCCACGCCGGTGTACAAGGCCGCCTACAGCGGCGTACTCAAGGCCTTTCTCGACATGCTGCCGCAGGACGGTCTCCACGACAAGGTAGTGCTGCCGCTGGCCACCGGCGGCAGCCAATCGCACATGCTGGCACTGGACTACGCGCTGCGGCCGGTGCTGTCGGCGCTGGGCGCTCGCCATGTGCTGGCAAGCATCTATGCAACCGACGCGCAGGTGCAGTGGTCCGAGCAGGACGGTCTGTCGATCGAGCCGGGTATTGCGCGGCGCCTCCAGGATGGCGTGGACGCGCTCTCGACCGGCCTGCTGGCACGCCGCGAATTCAGCGAGCCTGAGGCCGTGCCCCTGGATTGACGGCGGCCCCGGAGACATGGAAGGAGTCGCACGCATGATGACCCCGGCAGCCGACCGCTTTCGCGTCCTGATCGTTCCGGGTCTGCAAGATAGCGGGCCCGGACACTGGCAAACGCTCTGGCAGCAGCACGCCCCGCGATTCGAGCGTGTGGAGCAGGCGCAGTGGAACGTGGCCGATATCGATGCCTGGTCGACTTGCGTCGCCAGCACCCTGCGCCGCTCGGCACGCCCCGCCGTGCTGGTAGCGCACAGCTTCGGCTGCCTGGCCGCGGTGCATGCTGCCGCAGGCGGCGCGCGCAATCTGCATGGCCTCTTCCTGGTGGCACCCGCGGATCCTCAGCGCTTCCGGCTGGGCGCAACCCTGCGCGATTTGACGCTGCCTTGCCCGGCAACGGTCGTGGCAAGCGCCAACGATCCGTGGATGGACGTCGTCAGCGCGGCATGGTGGGCTCGGCGATGGGGCGCCGCGTTTTTCAATGCGGGCGAACTCGGTCACATCAATGCCGATTCGGGCATCGGTGCATGGCCGCAGGGAATAGCGCAGTTCGACCGGCTGCTGGCGCGCCTGCCATCGCCCGCCCGTTGCGCATGCGGCAGCGAATCTGAAACCAGGACGCCTGCCGGACGATGACGGCATGCATGCCGATGCAATGCGCTGCCGCTGCCCGTCCGTGCAACCCTGCGCCGGTGCAGACCTGACGCAGCGGCTTTTTTTTGCATAAGCAACTGCAAATGTATTCGTGTACGAACGTCGATTCAGCGCGCAATACTGGCAGCGTTCCCACTTTCCATTTTCTGAACAATGCCTTTGCCATTCATTAGTTCCACTGTCCCCGACGAGGCCGCCGGTACCGCTGCCGAGGCGCTCAGCGTCGCCACGGGACTCGCGCTCCGGCTGGCGGAGAGCGCTGCCGAACGCGACCGCGCGGGAGGCCATGCGGCGCAGGAACGCGAATGGATCCGCGCGTCCGGCCTGCTGGCGCTGTCCATTCCCGTCGAATTCGGCGGGCAGGGCGCAGACTGGGCCACCGTGTATCAAACTGTCCGCATCCTCGCACAGGCCGACAGCGCACTTGCACATGTGTATGCGTTCCATCACCTGCAACTGGCCGGCGTCCGGCTGTACGGCAACGCGGAGCAGCAGCAGCGGCTGCTGTCGCATACCGCGGAAAGACGCCTGTTCTGGGGCAATGCCTTGAACCCGCTGGACAAACGTGCCATCGCCACGCGCATTGACGGCGCTTATCTGATCGACGGCGTGAAAAGCTTTTGCTCCGGGTCGGTGGGCTCGGACTGGATGACCGTGTCGGCCTGGCACGAGGAGACGCAGAGCGCGGTGATCGGCGTGTTGCCGACGATGCAGGAAAAGATACGTGTCGAAGCGGACTGGGATGCATTCGGGCAGCGGCAGACCGACAGCGGCAATGTCCATTTCACCCAGGCGCTGCTGCCGGACGAACTGGTGCTGCAGGCGCCGCTGCAAATCCCTACGACACGCACGACGCTGCGCACTCTCGTGTCGCAACTGATCATGACCAATCTTTACCTCGGCATCGGACTCGGCGCTTACGCGTCGGCACGCCGCTACACCGCGGACGAGTCGCGGCCCTGGCAGGCATCCGGCGTGTCCGCAGCGGTGGAAGACCCGTATATCCAGCACCGCTACGGAGAGCTCTGGCTGCTCCTGCGCCCGGCCCAACTGCTGGCCGATGACGCCGCCGCCAGACTGGACCACGCGTTCAACAGCACCGGGCCGCTGGATCCGGACGCGCGCGGACGGGTTGCCATCGCGGTGGCCGAAGCCAAGTGCCTGTCGCACCGCGCAGCTATCGAGGTCAGCAGCCAGATGTTCGAGCTCATGGGCGCACGCGCCACATCATGCCGCTACGGTCTGGACCGCTTCTGGCGCAACGCGCGGGTGCATACGCTGCACGATCCGGTGGACTATAAATTGCGCGACATCGGCCGCCACATGCTAGACGGCAGCTACCCCGAGCCAACTGCGTATTCCTGAGCCGGGCGATCGCACCCGATTCACAACGAACCACGAGGACGACATGCAACGCCGAACCTTCCTGAAGGCTGCCGCCGGCGCGGCCGCCACGATTGCTCCCGCATTGACGCGCGCCGCCGGGCCGCTCACGGAGCTGCGGCTGGATTATGCCTATTATTCGCCGACCAGCCTGGTCCTGCGCCGCTTCGGCTGGCTGGAAGAAGCATTCAGGAGCGATGGCACCAGCATCAAATGGGTATTCTCGGCTGGCAGCAACCGGGCGCTCGAATACCTGAACGCCAACAGCATCGACATCGGCTCGTCCGCCGGCCTGGCGGCCCTGCTGGCCCGTGCCAACGGCGCACCGATCCGCGCCCTACATCTTCTCGCGCCCCGAGTGGACCGCGCTGGTGGTCAGGAAGGAATCGACCATCCGTACCGTGGCCGACCTCAGGGGGAAAAAGGTCGCGGCGACCAAGGGCACCGACCCTTACCTGTTTCTGCTGCGTGCCCTGAAGACCGCCGGCCTCAAGCGCAGCGACATCGAGCATGTCGGCCTGCAGCATGCGGACGGCCGCACGGCGCTGGAACAAGGCCGGGTGGATGCCTGGGCCGGGCTCGACCCGATGATGGCCGCCAGCGAACTGGAAAGCGGTTCGCGGCTGATCTACCGGAACATCGCCTTCAACACCTACGGCTTCCTGAACGTGCGCAACGCCTTCATCACGAGCCGCCCGGCGGAAGTTAGGCGGGTGATCGAGGCATACGAACGCGCCCGGCTCTGGACACTCGCCAACCCGACCGAGGCAGCGAAAATCCTGGCCGAGGAAGCGAAGGTCAGCCTGCCGGTCGCGCTAATGCAGGTGAAGCTGCGGACCGACTTCAGCAACCCGCTGCCGACGGCCGAGCATATGAAGGCGCTGCAGGTCGCCGCACCCATCCTGCAGGACGAAGCGCTTGTCAAGCCCGGCACCGACCTGAGCCGCGCAATCGCCGATCTGGTGGACGTTCGGTTCGCCCAATCGCTGCTGGCGCGCGGGTAAGGCCGGCAATGGCGACGCCTTCGTCCAAGCTGCCCGCGCTTGCAGCGACCGTACCCGGCAGACGCAAGCCCTTATCGCGGCGTGCGCTGCTTGGTTTGCTGTTCCCCGTAGCGCTGCTGCTTGCGGTCGAGGTGGGCGTGCGCGCCGGCAGGCTTCCGGCAAACCTTCTGCCGGCGCCGAGCGAGGTGACGCGGACCATCGTGTGGCTGGCCCAGCATGGCCTTGCCGCGCATCTGCTGGCCAGCGCCGCACGGGTGGCAGCCGGCTCCATGATCGGCGCGGCGCTGGCCATCCTGTTCGGGGCGCTGGTCGGGCTGGACTGTCGCGCCGAAGCGCTATTCGATCCCAGCTTCCAGGCGCTGCGCGCAATTCCATCCCTGGCCTGGGTGCCCCTGCTGCTCCTTTGGCTGGGCATCGACGAAGCGCCCAAAATCGTGATGATAGCGATCGGCGCCTTTTTTCCGGTCTACATGGGCGTGTCTTCCGGAATTCGCGGCGCCGACCGCAAGCTGGTGGAAGTGGCGCGGCTATACCGGCTGTCCGGCTCCGCGCTGGCTTGGCGGGTACTGCTGCCATCCGCGCTGCCGTCGATCCTGACCGGCCTGCGCAACGGCTTTTCCCTGGCCTGGATGTTCATGGTCGCCGCCGAACTGATTGCAGCAAGCCGCGGCTTGGGATACCTGCTGTCCGACGGCCGCGAAACCGGTCGCGCCGACATCGTGCTTGCGGCGATCGGCCTGCTGGCCCTGCTCGGCAAGGCCAGCGACAGTCTCATGCAGCGGCTCGAACGGCGCCTGCTCGCCTGGCGCGACACGAGCGTGGAGGATCGTTGAAATGACCGTGCAGCCCATGCTTGGACTCCATGTCGACGAGAAGCACCATGGCGCGCGCCTGGTGCTGCGCGACCTGCATCTGCAACTCGATGCGGGCGAGATCGTCAGCCTGATCGGCGCCAGCGGCTGTGGCAAGAGCACGCTGCTGTCCCTGGTGGCAGGGCTGGACCACGCGTTCCGCGGCTGCATTGCCATCGACGGCCGCGCGCCTGGCGAGATGCCGGGCACGGTGGGCCTGATCTTCCAGGAACCAAGGCTGTTCCCGTGGCTGTCGGTCGCCGGGAATATCGCCTTCGGCGCCGGCGGCGGGCACAGCCGCAGCCACGCGGCGCGGGTGGCGATGCTGCTCGATGAAGTCGGCTTGCGCGGCTACGAAAATGCGCTGCCCAAGCAGCTTTCCGGCGGGCAGGCCCAGCGTGTGGCCATTGCACGAGGACTGTACAGCCAGCCCCGCCTGCTGCTGCTGGATGAGCCGTTCTCCGCGGTCGACGCCTTCACCCGCATGAAACTGCAGGACCTGCTGCTGCGTCTGGCGCGCCAGCATGCGCTGACCGTCCTGCTGGTCACGCACGACATCGACGAGGCGCTGCACCTCTCCGACCGCGTGCTGCAACTCGACAGCGTGCCGGCGCCGTTGCGTGCACAATTTGTCTTGCCGCTTCCCCATCCGCGGGACCGGGGCGACGCGGCGCTCGCGCCGCTCAAGGCCGACATTCTCGCGCATCTGCACGCAGCCCACGCAATCTGAACCAGCGGCCGCGCGCCCGGCGGATCAGGGAATCAGGCCGGTGACCTTGATCGGCAGCGCCCCTATGGCGCTGCGCCGGTAGGTGGATGGCGACACGCCGATATGTTCCTTGAAGAACCGCGAGAAATTGCTGGGCGCCGAGAAACCGAGGTCCATCGCCACGTCGGTCAGCGATTCGCCCTGCCGGATCAGGCGCCGCATGGCTTCCTCCACGCGCACGGCGCTCCAGAACACCTGCGGGGTCGTGCGCAGCTGGTCCTTGAACAGGGCAAAGAAATGGGCGCGCGACAGACCGGTCTTGCCGATGATGTCGTCCAGCGTGATGCCGCACGACACATTTTCCCGCATCAATGCGATGGCGGTGCGCAGGCGATGGTCGAGCAGCGGCGGAAGCATGCGTATACTGGCGGCTTCCCTGGATGCGGTCGTGGCGTCGATCGTGGCAAGGATGAGCCGCTCGACTTCTTCTGCAACGCCCGGCCCGGCCTCGCGGGCTGTCAGGATCAGGTCGAGCACCTTCCAGCACTCCCGGCGCAGCGTATCGTCGACAGGGACGCGCGGCGAGGGAAAAATGAATGGCCGGCCGGTGACTTTTCGACGCTCGTTCAGCCACGAATGCGAAATCATCAGGCACAGGAACACGGCCGAACCATTTCCTTCCGTCAGCGTCATGTCATGGGCCTGGTAGGCGTTGGTCGCCAGGCCGACGGTCTCGCCATATTCGATGATGTCGCTGCCGACATGCGCCTGGGCACGGGCGCCGCCCAGCCAGAAAGCGATCTGCGATTCCGAATGCGAATGCGCCACCAGGTTGGAACGCGATTCCAGCACGATGGCTTGTCCAAAAGCGCCCTCATAGACGGCGTATGCCTCTGCCATGCTTGTCTCCTTGTGCCGTGTAATCCGGCTTTTTATTAATTCTACGCAGTTAACCCTCCGATCACGCATTCGGGAAAAAGATATCAGACGCATTGATAAGCGGCGCGATCAGGGGATAAGTACGTGGACGACATGACAAGCGCGAACCCGGGCGACCTCCTAGACTCCGGCAACGGTCAACGACGCCGCACACTTTAATTTAATTAAAAGTCTTTAATCACCGAGGAAACAATGGCGACACAAATCATCGGGAATCTGGCAGTAGAAATCGACGGCGACGGCGACGCCATCGTCTGCGTGCATGGCCTGGGAGGAACGAGCAACAGCTGGACGCCGCTGATGCCCGCCATGCAGGGCCATCGTATCGTGCGGATCGACCTTCCCGGCAGCGGCCGCTCGGCAAACCCGCCCGGCGAGCTGAGCATCGCCACCATGGTCGATGCGGTCCTGCGCGTCTGCGACCAGCTCGGGATCGACAAGGCCCAGTTCTGCGGACATTCGATGGGCACCATCGTTTGCCAGCATATCGCGGTGCAGCACCCGGAGCGCGTGAGCGGCCTGGCCCTGTTCGGCCCGCTGGTGTGCCCGCCGGAGGCAGCGCGCCCGAACATCCTCGCGCGTGCCGAGAAGGCGGCCGGCGGGCTCGCGGCAATGCAGGAAATCGCCGACGCCATCGTCGGGGCGGCAATCAGCAAGGAAACCCGGGCGCAGCAGCCGGCCGCGGTGGCGCTCGTGCGCGAAAGCGTGATGCGCCAGTCGCCGGAAGGCTATGCACAGAGCTGCAGGGCGCTGGGCAATGCGCAAGCCGCCGACATCGACGCGATCTCGGTGCCGACGCTCTTGGTGACCGGCGACCAGGACGGCGTGGCGCCGGCGCAGGCGGTGCAGGCAATGGGACAGCGGATCAGGAATAGCCGGGTGGTCGTGCTGGACGGCTGCGGCCACTGGACCGCCTTCGAGAAGCCTGCCGAGTGCAATGCCGAACTGGAAAAATTCCTGTCGGCCTGACCGGTAGCGCAAGTACATAAAAAAAGAGGAGACAGCAATGATGAAAACTGCAATTACCAACGTGCTCGTGTTCGATGGCAGCGGCGAAGACCCTTACAAGGGCGAGGTGCTGATCGAAGGCAACCGGATCGTCGAGGTGGCCCGTGCGCCCGGCAAGCTTCATGGCGCCGCCGACAAGGTCATCGACGGCGGCGGCAAGTTCCTGATGCCCGGCATGACGGAAGCCCATACCCACTTCTCGTGGAACGACCAGCCGTCGCTGAACGCGATCCAGATGATGCCGCCGGAAGAGCACATCCTGTGGTGCGTCGGCGTGGCGAAGCGCTACCTGGACATGGGCTGGACATCGGCGATCGGCGCGGCGGCAGCCAAGCCGCGCCTGGACGTCGTGCTTCGCAACGCGGTCGAGTCCGGCCAGTTTCCCGGGCCGCGCTACCTGGCGGGCAGCCAGGAAATCTGCACGCTGGGCGGCCTCGGCGACAACACGCTGCCGCATCTGCCGTTCGAGGAACTGAGTTTCGGCAGCATGGTGAGCGGCCCCGAGGAAATGCGGCAATGCGCCCGCATGTTCATCAAGTACGGCGTCGACCATCTGAAAATCAACTTGTCCGGCGAATATATCGCCGGCCTGTCGGCCGAGGCCTCGCCTTTCTCTGAGGAAGAAATCGCGATGCTGGTCCGCGAAGCAAAGCGCAACGGCAAGCGGGTCGCAGCGCATGCCCGTTCCAGCGATTCGGTCAAGCAATGCGTGCGCCACGGGATCGAACTGGTCTACCACGCCAGCTTCGCGGACGAGGAAGCGCTGGACATGCTGGAGGAAAACAAGGAAAAGCATTTCGTCGCGCCGGGACTGGCCTGGCTCATCCGCACCAATTTCAATGCGTCGGAATACGGCATCACGCCCGAGATCGCGGAGAAGATGGGCTACAAGCGCGAGCTCGAGGCGGCCACGGAAACGCTGCGCAAGATGCACAAGCGCGGCATCCGGGTGCTGCCCGGCGGCGATTACGGCTTCGCCTGGATGCCGCACGGCACGAATGCGAACGACCTGCAATACCTGGTCGACTACGTCGGCATGACGGCGAAGGAAGCGCTGCTGTCGGCAACCAGACTGGGCGGCGAAATCATGATGCGTCCGCATGAACTCGGGCAGCTCAAGCCCGGCTACCTGGCCGACCTCGTGCTGGTCGACGGCAACCCGCTGACGAATCTCGGCTACCTGACCGAGCCGTCCAGGATCGCGATGGTCATGAAGGATGGGGTGACGTACAAGACCCCCTCGGACCCCAGCCCGGCCGATGCATCGATCCATCTTCCACCGCGTGAGAATCCGCTGGCCGACGAGGGTCTCAAGGAAGCAATGGCGAGCTGAAGGGCGGCACATTGCCCCGGGAGAGCCGGCTGCCCGCAGCAGTCGGCCTGGAGCGGTCGCGTCCGCGCCATCGCTGGAACGCCTCGCTTGCCATCCCGGCGGCGCAGCGGCTCGTTGGCGGAGCAGGCCGCCATCGGTGCGAGTCCCATGGGCAGCATCCTGCTCCGGAGACGCCATCGGCGATGCAACAGTGAAGTCCATGACCTGAATGAAAGCCGGCCGCGCGCCGGTTTTCAGGCGCGCCCGCATGCCGGCGCCGGTTCAGGTCCTCATAAGGTGGGCCAGGCATGAAGCTACTATTCAGTGTGACGATGAATGCGATCACGGTCGCATCCCTCTATTTTCTGGTTGCAAGCGGTTTTTCCCTGATCTTCGGCCTGCTGCGGTCGGTGAACATGGCACACGGCGCGCTCTACCTGCTGGGCGCGTACTCGGGCTACGAGATTGCGCTGAAGACCGGGTCATGGCTGGCCGGACTGGGCGGCGCCTGCCTGCTCGTGGCGCTGGTGGGCGTCGTCCTGCACCAGACCCTGGTCAAGCGGCTCGCCGGCGACGAACTCCGGCAGGCGCTGGTCACCATCGGCTTCTCCATCGTCCTCGGCGATCTGCTGCTGATCCGCTACGGCGGCGCCACCGTCCAGTACGAGCCGCCGGAAGCGATCTTCGATGCGACGCCGTTTCCGATCATCGGGGCTTATCCGACGATACGCCTGGTCGTGATCGCCGTGGCCGTCGTGGTCGGCCTGCTGCTGTGGGCGCTGATACAGAAAACCCGGCTGGGCATGGCCATCCGCGCCGGCGTCGACGATGCGCCCATCCTCGGCGCGATGGGCTTCAATGTGTCGCGCTATGTCCTGGCCGTCTTCGCGCTGGGCGCCGGCCTGGCAGGCCTGGCCGGCGTGATCGGCGGCAGCGCGCTGTCGGTCGCGCCGGGCGAGGATTCCCGCTTCCTGCTGTCGTCGCTGGTCGTGGTCATCGTCGGCGGCATGGGCAGCCTGCCGGGCGCGGCGCTGGGCGCCGTGCTGATCGGCTTCACCGAGCAGTTCGGGCTGGCATTTTTCCCGAACTACGCGATCCTGATGACCTTCGTGCTGATGGTCGCCGTGCTCGCGTTCCGGCCGCAGGGCCTGATGGGAAGGGCGGTATGAAGCGCGCGGCGGTTGCGCTGGCCGCGCTCGCGGCGCTGTCCTTTCCCTTCTGGGCCAGCGAATTCTGGGTAGCGACGGTGGTGTGCCGGATGCTGATCCTGGGCGTGCTGGCGCTCAGCCTGACCTTCCTCGCGTCCTTCATGGGCCTGGTCTCCTTTGCCCAGATGGCCGTCGCCGGGTCGGCCGCCTATACGCTGGCCCTGCTTTCCGCAAATACCTCCGGTGTCGGCGTTGAAATCGGCTGGCCGCTCGCGGTGCTGGCCGCGATTGCGCTGGCGACATTCACCGGCTTCGTCTTCGGCGCGATCTCGATCAAATCCTCAGGTATCTACCTGCTGATGATCACGCTGGCGATCTCGGTCTGCATGTTCTATTTCGTTTCGCAGAATACCGCGGTCTTCAACGGGTTCGACGGCATCAACGGCATCAGGGCGCCCACGGTCGGGTCCACAAACCTGCGTGCGCCGACGCCGTTCTATTTCCTGTGCCTGGCCGTCGCGGTCGCGCTGGCGGGGCTGGTCGCCTACCTGGAGAGCACCCCGGCGGGTTCCCTGTTCCATGCCTACCGCAACGCGCCGCTGCGCCTCAATGCGCTCGGCTTCAATACGGTCGCGCTGCGCCTATTGGGGTTCACGCTGGCCGGCTTTATCGCCGGCATCGGCGGCGTGCTTAATACCTGGTACAACGGCCAGGTCTCCCCGTCGTCTATCGACGTGCATGCCGCCGTGCAGCTGCTGGTGGTGGCCGTGATCGGCGGCATGAAGCGCCCGGTCGGCGCGTTTCTGGGCGCCATGGTCTACGTGCTGCTGGAGAACTTCGCCGCCGAGCTGATCAGCCGGGAGCGCTTCAACCTCGTGATCGGCATCACCTTCATGCTGATCGTTTCCGTCTCGCGCGACGGCCTGCTTGGCATCGTGCGGGACGCGTCGCAGTTCTTTAGAAAGTCGCTCTCCCGAGCACCCCGAGTAACTCTCGAGAAAGTTACCCGTTGATTCACTACTTATAAGACACAGGAGACAAGATGAAAAAAATGATCAATCTGGCAGGCCTTGCCGCGCTGTCCACGCTGGCCCTCGCATCCGCCGGCGTCCACGCGCAGCAGACGATCCGCATGGGCGCCTTGACGACGCTGGAAGGCCCGTTCGCGCAGGCCGGCCAGGACGGATTGCGCGGCGTCGAACTGGCGCTGGAAGAAGCCGGCTACAAGGTCGCGGGCAAGAAGATCGAACTGATCAAGGAATCCAGCAACGCCAAGCCGGACGTGGCCGTGGCGCGGACCCGCAAGCTGATCGAGCAGGACAAGGTCGACTTCGTCGTCGGCCCGCTGTCCGGCGGCGAAGGACTGGCGGTGAAGGATTACGCCAACACGGTCCCTGGAAAGACCTTCCTCAACGGCACGTCCGGCGCGCAGGACACGACGCTGCGCAACCCGGCGCCCAACTTCTTCCGCTTCTCGACCGACGGCGCGCAATGGCAGGCGGGGCTGGGCAGCTATGCCTATGACGTGAAGAAATACCGCAATATCGCCGTGATCTCCGAAGACTATTCCTTCCCGTATTCGCAGGTGATGGGCTTCCAGCTGGAATACTGCGCACGGGGCGGCAAGATCGCCCAGAAAAACTGGGTGCCGCTGGGGACCAAGGACTACACGTCCGTCATCGCGCGCCTGCCGCAGGATGTCGACGCGGTCTACGTGCTGCTGGGCGGCTCCGACGCGGTCAATTTCTTTACCCAGTATTACCAGTCGGGCGGCAAGGCCAACATCATCGGTGGCAGCGTGACGGTCGACCAGAATGTGCTGAGCACCAAGGGCGCGTTCCGCAACAAGATGATCGGGCTCATTTCCGCAGGCCCGATCGCCGATGCCAACCCCGATCCGAAATGGGTTGCCTTCGTCGACGCCTACAAGAAGAAATTCCCCGACGGTTTCAGCTCGCCTTCGCTGTTCGCGCATGGCTACTACGTCAATACCAAGGCGGCCCTGCTCGCGCTGGAACAGGTCAAGGGCGACCTGAGCGACAACCAGCAGAAATTCCAGAAGGCGCTTGCCTCGCTAACGCTGGATTCGCCCACCGGCAAGGTCGTGCTGGACGAGAACCGGCAGGCGATCGCCGACAACTACGTGACCGAGGTGGTGCAGGGGAGCAATGGCAGTTTCCAGAACAAGCTGGTCAAAACCGCCAAGGCCGTGCCCCAGTCCCTCGGACTTCCGCGCGACGCGTTCCTGAAGCTGGGATCGGCTTCGCGCGACAATCCGGCGTGCACCGCGCAGTAAGCCGGGACCAGCGCGATGGCATCGGAAACCATTCTCGACGTGGCCGGCGTGAGCATCCAGTACGGTGTCATCCGGGTCGTCAACGGCGTGTCGCTGGCGCTGCGCAGCGGCGAGCGTCATGCGCTGCTGGGCACCAATGGCGCCGGGAAGACCAGCCTCTTCAACGGCATCGCCGGCGAAGTGCCGCTGGCGGCGGGACGCATCTCGTTTCGGGGCCGGGAAATTTCCGGCCTGAAGGCCTACCAGCGGGCGCGCCTCGGCATTGCCCGCACCTTCCAGACCTCGCTGTCGTTCGGCGACCGCAGCGTCCGGGAAAACATGCGGGTATCGCTGCTCGGCAACGGCAGCCCCCGCATCGGCATCCGGCCTTGGAGCCGGATGCCCGCGATGGAGCGCCGGGTCGACGATGCGCTGCAGGCGTTCGGGCTGATGGAGGTCTCCGCGCAGCCGGTCGGGGAGCTGTCCTACGGGCAGCAGCGCGAGATCGAACTGTGCATGGCCCTGATCGGCAAGCCGGACCTGCTGCTGCTCGACGAACCGGCTGCCGGCATGTCGCCGCAAGCCCGGAAGGAACTGGTGCGCCGTCTGGAGGCGCTGCCGCGCGACATCACCATGCTGTTCGTCGAACATGACATGGACGTCGCATTGCGCCTGGCAGACCGGGTGACGGTCATGCGGGACGGGGAAATCGTCGCGACCGGGACGCCCGACGCGATCCGTGCAAACCCGGTCGTAAAGGAGATCTACCTTGGCAAATCCCACTAGCGCGCTATCGATCAGGGGCCTGTACGTCGATCGCGGCGCCCAGCCTATCCTGCATGGGCTGAACTTGCAGCTCACAGGCGGGCGGCTGGCCGTGCTGGGACGCAACGGCGCGGGCAAGTCCACGCTGTGCCTGGCCATCATGGGAATGCTCCCGGTCAGGAGCGGCTCGATCACGCTCGACGGCGTCGAACTGGCCGGCAAGCCGCCGCATGACATCGCCGCGGCCGGCATTACGCTGGTCCCGCAGGGGCGGCGCGTCTTTCCGTCCCTGACGGTCGACGAGCACCTGCGCCTGATGGAAGGCCGTCGGCCCGGGCCATGGAATGCAGCCCGCGTCTATCGGGAATTGCCGCGGCTCGCCGAACGCAAGACTAACTATGGCAACCAGCTCTCGGGCGGCGAAAAGCAGATGCTTGCGCTGGGAAGGGCGCTGATGACCAATCCCCGGCTGATCGTGCTGGACGAGCCTTCCGAAGGCCTGTCGCCGCTGATCGTGGAGCACCTGCTGCAGCTCATTGCCGAGTGCCACCGCGAGGGCACCAGCATCCTGCTGGTCGAGCAGAACATGCGCGCCGGACTCACGGCGGCCGCGGAAGTGGCGCTGATGTCCGGCGGCGTGGTCAGCCATACGGTCTCCTCCGAAACATTGCAGTCGGACGAGAACCTGCAGCACCAATATCTTGGCATCGCTACCCATTGAGAGGACGCCGTGACGAAACGACTGGCTGGAAAACTGGCAGTGATCACCGGAGGCTCCGAGGGCCTGGGACTGGCGATCGCGAAGGCGTATGCGAGCGAAGGCGCGGACATCATCCTGGTGGCGCGCGACCAGGCCAAGCTCGGCCTCGCAGCCACGCAGGTGCGCGAATGCGGCGCGGAGGTGCAGACCTATGCATCCGATCTGAGCGACGGCAAGAATCGCGAGGAGCTGGTCGATACGCTGGCAATCATCAACCGCAACCGAAAAATCGACGTGCTGGTCAACAATGCCGGGACCTCGGTCTTCACGCCGCTGGGCCGGATCACGACGCGGGAATTCGAAGGGCAGGTCAACCTGAACGTCGCCGCGCCGCTCTTCCTGACGCAGAGCCTGCTGCCGCTGATGCGCAAGCCCGGCGCATCGGTGATCAACATGTCCTCGTACTTTGCCGACAAGCTGCTGTGGAACCGTCCGTCCAGCGTCTATTCGCTGACCAAGGGCGCGCTCAACTCGCTGACCAAGGCGATGGCCTTCGAACTGGCGCCCGAGGGCATCCGGGTCAATGCCATCAGCCCTGGCACGGTGGACACGGCCTTGCGCCGCAACACGATCAGCAGGCTGCCGACCGAGCAGCAGGCAGAAATCGCGGAATCGATTTCCTCGCTGTACCCGAGCGGTCGGATCGGACGCACCGACGATTTCAACGGGCTGGCCGTGTATCTTGCCAGCGATGACTCGGCATGGACCACGGGCGCGATCCTGAAAGTGGATGGCGGGCTTTCGTTGAGCTGAGCGGGAACCGTCGGCGCATCCACGGGCCCGATCGAAAGTCAGGGCGTACCGGATGAGAACGACGTTTCCGATCCGCAAACATGCCTTTTAGTGTGTAATAAGCGCAGCGCATTACACCACCGGCCGATCAAGCACCATCGTCCGTCCCCAGCGAATGGTGTTATGCGCTTGCGCCTATTCCACCCTAGGGAGTTCCATGGCGCCTTGCGAGCCAGGGCTGGTATAAGGGAGAATCGACAAGCGGTCGTGGCAAGCGCTTCGGATAACAAGCGCGGGCAGGGCGGGCACGGTCGCGGTAATCACGAGTTCCTTGAAATAAGCCTATGAACGGCAGCAGACGCAGATCGACGGCCAGCCCGTTCGGCGCCGGCCGTATTGTCTTTTGGCGCGGCGGCAGCCTGTGGATCGGGCATGCCGCCAGGGAAACCGAAAACCATGCGCACCATGCGATCCAGATCACGCTCGCGCTGGCGGGCGGCATGCTGCGTTTTCGCCAGCCCGGGCAGGCCTGGGCCAGCTACGGGGCGGCGATCGTCGCGGCCCATGCATCCCATGCATTCGACGCGCGCGACACACTGGTCGCGCTGGTGTTCGTCGAGCCCGAGTCGCTGGAAGGCCGGGCGCTGCGGGAACGCTATCCGGACGGCATTGCATCGCTCGACGGCGGACTGCTTGCCGAGCAGGCTGACTGGCTCGCGGCCAGCTATGCGCGGCATGACGGCGATGAAGCGCTTGCGTCATGCGCGCAAGCCGTGACCACCGGGCTGTCTTCGATGCATCATTCTTCGCCAAAGCCGCTCGACAAGCGGATCGCGCGCGCCATCGATCTCCTCCGTGAACGGCTTGCGGATGCGGTCCAGATGAGCGAGATTGCCGATGCGGTGCATCTTTCCTCCGAGCGCTTCCGCCATCTTTTCCTGCAGGAGACCGGCATCCGGTTTCGGCCCTATGTGCTCTGGCTGCGGCTGGAGGTCGCACTCGCGCGGTACGAGGCCGGCAGCAGCCTGACGGAGGCATCGCACGCGGGCGGCTTCGCCGACTCCGCGCACTTTTCGCGGACATTCAAGCGCATGTTCGGCGTGACCGCGATCGGCGTTCAGCGCGCCTAGCCGGCGCTGGACGGCTCCATCGTCCTTCTCCCGCAGCCGCATGCCGGCCGGCCGCGCGCCAGCCCGCGACTGGCTGTCTGCGATTAGCCGTTTCATTCAATTCGCATTGCGGGCACGACCCTAGACTGGCATCTCACTTTCAACAAAGGAGAAATGCCATGAACGCCATGAACGCCATCCCTCAAGCCCCCTGCACCTGCAAAAACTGCCCAGGGGAGGGCTGTGCCTGCGGTTGCCAGACGATCCCGGCGCAACAGGCCGCCGCCAGCACGGCTTGCCCCTGCGGCCCGCAATGCAAGTGCGGCACCGGCTGCGCCTGCACCCGGAAATAGGACCAATGGCCGCCGGTCTCCGGAAATACCGGGGCCGGCAGCCTTACCGGATTCAACCGGCATCAAAATCCCTGCATCCAGACCGGATTAGGCTGACGGGGTGCTTGCTCCGGCAGCAGGGATACGCCAAGGCCGGCAAGCGGATCCAGTGAGGCGATGATGAAATCTTCTGATGACGACACCGCATTCGCGGGTACGATCCCACAACTCTATGACCGGTACATGGTGCCGCTCATCTTCGAACCGTATGCCGCCGATATCGCCTCGCGTGTCGCGCAGTTGCAGCCGGAACAGGTGCTCGAGCTTGCGGCGGGCACCGGCGCCGTGACCCGTCATCTCGCGCGCCTGCTGCCGCCTGCGGTGCCCATCATCGCAACGGATTTGAACCAGCCGATGCTCGATGAAGCTGCGGCGGTGGGCACGGATCGCGCCGTGACGTGGCGGCAGGCGGATGCGCAGGAACTTCCTTTTCCGGATGGCACGTTCGATGTGGTGGTGTGCCAGTTCGGCGCGATGTTTTTCCCGGACCGGGCGAAGGCCTATGCCGAGGCAAGGCGCGTCCTCCGTCCCGGCGGGCGCTTCCTCTTCAACGTATGGGACCGGATAGCCGAGAACGAATTTGCCGACGTCGTCACCGGCGCACTCCGCATGCGCTTCCCAAGCTACCCGCCGCAGTTCCTGGCACGGATTCCGCATGGCTACCATGATCCTGCCGTCATCAGGCAGGACCTGGCGGACGGCGGTTTTGCGGGCGCGCCTGAACTGGCCACCGTCTCCGCTCGCAGCGTGGCCGAGTCGGCACGCATACCGGCGTTTGCCTATTGCCAGGGAACCCCGCTACGAAGCGAACTCGAGGCGCGGGACGCGTCGCGACTGGCGGAAGTCACGGAACTGGCGGCGAACGCGATTGCAGAGCGATTCGGCACGGGCAGGGTGGACGGCAAAATCCAGGCGCACATCGTTTCGATCCGACGTTAGCGCCTGGACCTTGACCATCGAGAAAGTGCGTCACAGGCTCGATGAACCCTGCCCCGGTCCGCATTGCGTTCCAGGGCACGGGTCTTACTGCACGCGGGGGCGGCAGAAAGACCCCGGGCTCAGGCTGTCCTCACTTCGATCTTGCGCGGCTGCACATGGGCGGCCTTGGGGATGCGCAACTTCAGGACGCCATTCCTGAACTCGGCCGATGAATTTTCGGTATCGAGTTCGCGGGACAAACTGAAGACCCGCCGATACAGCGGCAACCTGACTTCGGCATGCGACGATTCCATGCCTTCCGGAAGGTCGAGCGACACCTCGCCCTCGATTGTCAGAGTGTCGGTCTCAAACTGGACGTTCAGCTTGTCCTTCGACACGCCGGGCATGTCGGCCAGCAGGGTGATCGCATAGGCATCCTCGATCACATCGACCGGGGGCGTCATCGCCACATCGCGCCGATCCTGGCCCTCCGCCGATACTTGCCTGTCCTGTTTCGCAACGCTGGTTCTTTCATTCATGATCGTCCTCCGTGTATTCACTGCACTGCAATCCGTCGTGCCTGGGCAGACCCACGGCGCTTCAGTTGTATGTGTAGTACGCCGTCCCGGTAGAGAGCGGATACGCCGTCGGGATCGATATCCTCGGGCAAGCTCAATACCCGCCGGAAGCGGCCCGTGAAACGTTCGTTGATATGGATGGTGGCCTTTTCTCCTTCGGCCGGAAGGTCGCTGCGGCGCTCGGCCGAGAGGGTGAGCACGCCGCTTTCCAGGTTGACCTCGATGCTGCCCGGATCCAGGCCTGGCGCGAACGCATACAGCTCGACGGACTGCGCCGTCTTGCCGACATTGAGCAGCGGATAGGCGCCGGGGATGTTGCCGCGAATGGCATTACCCGCATTGAAAGCGCGCTGCACCTGCTGATGCAGGTTCGCCAGCTCCGAGAAGAGGTCGTTTGAAAACGCTGACTGGAACATTTTTACAGTCCTCCTATCATTGTCCACGAATGACGCACGGACTAACCGTGGCCTTCGATTGGCAAAATAGGGACACCTGATGGTGTTTCAAGAGCCTCTTTTGACCGGGATGAGGCGGTGGGCTGGCGCACGGAATGTGTGCCTTGCATAGGCTGGATCAAGGCCGGCCGCGCTCGCAGTCCAACGCACCGCGCCGGAAGAAGTTACAGGCGCCGGAAACCGCCGTTACCCGGGCCGCGGGGTTAGGCCGATATTCCCAGCCATCTCAATTAATTATCAGGCGGAAACTCCTGCATTGATCCTCGGCATTAACGCCGAGAAAAACCGGAGAAAGACCTTAATCTCCATTCCATATGTATTAAACATGACTGAAATGACGGCGCGGAAAGCGCATATTGGCACGCAGTTTCCTAACCCCTGCTGCACCAGCCATGCCGAATCCGCCCGATGTCCGACTTGCCCCTATTTTGATTGTCGACGACTGCCACGATACCGGCGGCGTGTTACGGGTGCTTCTCAACCAGCTAGGCTATTCGAACGTCTCATTTGTGACGGACGGCAAAATACTGCTGAAGGCAGACATTGCGCTCCGCTATGGCCTGATCCTGCTTGACATGCACATGCCGGGATGGGACGGCCTGGACATCATGCGCCATCTGCGCGGGAAATCGTCCGGGCAGTGCGTGCCGGTGATTGCCATATCCGGAGACGACCGGTGCAGGGCAGCCGCAATCGCCGCCGGCGCCGTAGCGTTCCTCCTGAAGCCCTTCGGACAGGAGGAGCTGGAAGCCAGGATTCACGACGCACTGTCAATGGTCGGCGGCCACGCGGGACGCCGAATGAATTGCCAATTAAACGCAAACGTATGCCTGAATAAAGTTAGCCAGCCGGCAAACGAAGCGAGGTATGCGCAGTAGCGTCCTCACGCCGCCCTGGCCAATCGACACGACCCGACGCCGTTGCAATGCCGCCCAGGCGCGGCGAACCGGATGCGGGCAAACGCCGGCGTCTTACCCATCTATCCAATTGGCGTCGGCGCACGATCTGATGCCGACGCCGCAAGAATAAAAAAACAGGAAATCAACATGCAGACTCACGACCTACCCCAGCAGACTATCGCCGACATACCGATGACTTCCTACGGCGCCACGCTATACGGTCCCGACCTGACCAGGTTCCGGGTCTGGGCGCCGAATGCGAACCAGGTTGAAGTGCTTGTCAACGCAACCGAAACAATCCCGATGACGCCGCTGGCCGACGGCTGGTTCGAAGCCGTTGCGAGGTGCGGCGCCGGGGCGCGCTACCTGTACCGTTTCGACGGCAGGCTCGAGGTACCCGACCCGGCGTCACGTGCGCAGGAAGGCGATGCGCACAGCGCCAGCATCGTGGTCGACCCACACAGCTACCAGTGGCGCGATACCGGTTGGACCGGGCGTCCCTGGGAAGAGACCGTGTTCTATGAGCTGCATGTCGGCGCATACGGCGGATTTGCCGGCGTCACCGAGCGGCTGCCAGCGCTAGCGCGGCTCGGCATCACCGCGGTCGAACTCATGCCGATCGCCACATTCCCGGGCAGCCGCAACTGGGGCTATGACGGCGTGCTGCAATTCGCGCCCGAGAAGACCTACGGCAGCCCGGACGAGCTTAAGGCCCTGGTGGACACCGCGCATGCGCTGGGCATCATGGTGTTCCTGGATGTGGTCTATAACCATTTTGGACCGGACGGCAATTACCTTTGCAATTATGCGCGCGCCTTTTTCCGCGACGACCTCGATACGCCGTGGGGAGCTGCAATCGATTTCCGGCGGCCCGAAGTGAAGGAATTCTTTGTCCAGAACGCCCTGTACTGGATTAACGAATTTCACTTCGACGGGCTTAGGCTGGATGCGCTGCATGCCATTACCGAACAGGAGTGGCTGCCTGAACTGGCCGCCGACATCCGGGCGCGCATCAGCCCGGACCGCATCATTCACCTGGTGATGGAGCATGAGGACAATGCCGCGCATCTGCTGCCGACTTCCTTCAACGCCCAGTGGAATGACGATGGACATCACGCGCTGCACGTGATGCTGACCGACGAGACCCATGGCTACTACGCCGACTATGCCGACGACACGGCCGCCAAGCTTGCCCGCTGCCTGGAGCAGGGCTTCATCTACCAGGGCGAGCCGTCGAGCCATCGCAACGGCATACCCCGTGGACGGCCCAGCCATCATCTGCCGCCGACCGCCTTCGTGCTGTTCCTGCAGAACCACGACCAGGTTGGAAACCGGGCGTACGGCGACCGGCTGACGACCCTTGCCCGTACATCCGCATTGCGGGCCGCCATGGCGCTCGTACTGCTCTCCCCACAGATTCCGCTGCTCTTCATGGGAGAGCCGGTCGGCGCCAAGGCGCCATTCAGGTATTTCACCGATTACGCGGATGAGCAGCTCGCGGCGGCGGTGCGAGAAGGCAGGCGCAGCGAGTTCGCGGCCTTCGCCGAATTTGAAGATGAGGAAAAGCGCAGCTGCATCCCGGATCCCAACGATCCGGACACGTTCGACGCATCGATCCCGCCCACGGCCGCCGACCCGGACCTCGACCGCGAATGTCGCCAGTGGCTGTCGTGGACGAGATCGCTGCTCAAGGTCCGTCATGCGGAAATCATTCCACGCCTCGCCGGCTGCACTGCGGAGACGGCGCAAGTGCTGTCGGCTAAGGCGACGTCCGCGCGCTGGCGCATGGGCGACGGGACTGTTCTGGAGATCGCGATCAACCTGGCGAGCGAGCCGGTGCCTTATGAAAGGAATCTAAGCGCCGGTGATCATCGCCTGCTGTTCGAGACGCCGGGCGCCGGCATTGCGGCCCGTTCCGGCCACTTGCCCGGCGATGCGCTCGTCGCCTTTCTCTCGACGCCGCAGACTCATTCCTGACATGGAAAAACCGCGGGAACGGATCGGCTTCAGGCAGTTTCCAGCCATGCCAAAGGGACGGCAACGGTTGCGCGGCGTTAGCGGCTTGCCGACTTTGCCGCAGCCTGAGCGTGCAGCGGCACGCAGGCTGCAGTCCCGACTATGGCTCGTGTGTAATAGGACAAGGATGCAATGACCGAACTTATTCAGATCGATGCGGCGATCCTAGGGGGCACGCCGTGCTTTCACGGATCACGCACTCCAGTGGTCGTTCTTTTTTACTACCTGGCCAACGGGCATACCCTCAGCGAGATCTTCGAAGCGTATCCGGCGATGCCGCGTGAATCCGTGGTCGATGCATTGCGCACGGGGGAATTCCCGCTCACGGCGATGCGAGGCCACGTCGACGATGAGGAACTCGCGTTGTGGAAGATTCTGGCCGACGAGGCCTGCAGCGGGCTGAGCCGCGGCGTTTGAGTGGGCTGGAGACATCGCCGACGTCGTTGGCGGCCGATAGTGCTTGAACAATCGTCCTTGCACGCCTGTCATCGCTGGTATGCATGGCGAGAGGCGTCCATCGGGCGCACCAGCGCAGGCGAATACCGTTGAAAGCGGCTGGCGATCTGCAATGAAGGGGTGTGCAGCGGCAGGCTGCTTCAAATCTGGGAGACCACGGCGCTCATGCCGTGCACAGCGCCATCGCGCTGGCGAAACGAAACTGGTTCCTGCCGGCGCGCTGCGCCTCGTATAGCGCCTGGTCGGCATGCTGCACCAGTGCGTCCGCATCGTCGGAGTGCAATGGATACAGTGCGACGCCAAGACTCGCAGTCAACGCCGGGACGCCGTCCTCCGATGTCGCGGCTGCGGAAAATCGATCGAGGATCTTCTGCGCCATGCGCGCGGCGTCGCCAATGTCATTAATGTCGGACAGAACGATCAGGAACTCTTCTTTTCCGATCCGCGCTACCGTGTCGACGCCGCGCAGCTGATGCGCCAGCTGGTTCGCGATGCGCTTTAATAATTCATCGCCATAATGATGCCCGTGCTGATCGTTCACCAGGTTCAGGCCGCTTATGCCCAGGCACATGACGGCGGTCGTCGACAGCTGCCGCTGTGCATGCCTGACAGCGGTGCCGATGCGGTCCAGCGCCAGCCGCCGGTTCGGCAGGCCGGTCAATGGATCGTGTATTGCGGTGAGCTGACGCAGACTGCACTGCTCCTCCGTGAATTTTTGAAGCATGCGCACTTCCAGCATGTTGTGGATGCGGACCCCCAACTCGACGATGTCGACGGGCTTGGTGAGGAAATCGTAGGCGCCTGCTTCCAATGCGGCGAGACGCAGGTTGTCATCTCCGGTGAGCACGATCACTGGGAGGAACGCATCCGGCGCCAGCTTGCGCATTTGCGCCATGATGTTCAAGCCGCTGACATAGGGCATGTGCAGATCGAGCAGGATCATGTCGTAATCGTTCAGATGCTGAAGATCACACACCACGGCTGCATCGGTAGTGACATCGACGGAATGGTAATCTTCCATTGCCAGCAGGTCGGCTAGCAACGTGGCGGAATCCGGGCAGTCGTCGACAATCAGGATACGCGCGCGTTCGAAATCATTGGACTTGATCATGGGCAGGAGTGATAACCGGCAGTGGCAAAGCGAAGGTGCTTCTCAGGCTATTTGTTCAATCCGCCTGGCATGTCGTGCGTTTCAATACCGGTCGCAGCAGATACGGCGCGGTCACGGTTACCTATCGTTCCTCGTCTTGCGCAGTGCGCCGCATACTCTGCTGATGCCACGCCGGCGACCTGGCGCGGCAATGTCCGTCACGTATTCCGGACAAAAATGCTGGGGCATCCTATTTCCTGGCCAGCGGAAAACGAGGGACGCCTTCCATGCGGCTCTTGCGCCTTCTGTCCTTGAGCATCGAGCGCAGGTCATCCACGCTGATGCCGCTTACTTCCTGCATCAGCAGCAGCATCGATCCGCTGATCTGCACGCGACGTTCCCTGATTTTCAAAATAAGGCGCTTGTCGATCTTGAGCGCCTTCGCAAGCGCGGAATCCTGCTTCAGGCGCATCTTCTCGCGCAAGCGGTCGAGCAAGTGACCCGGATCATAGGTCGACGACTTCGTTTGCAACGTAACTGATTCCTGCTGCGTGAATCGATAGATCATTGTGTTTCCTTTTGTTCTATTGCCAATACCAGGGTCTGGTCATAAACTCTTCCCGCCTGTATCCGGTCGGTCGCGCCGGAATGTTGCGCGATCCCGATATGGTATGTAGACGCGCGCTGACGGTAAAAATTCCCCGCAATGCAGCCAGACTGGACGACTTCACTACGAATCGTAGAGACAAATGTTGTTGAATAGATTAAGCGTCTAATTTATCGCGATATGGCGCACGATGTTATCGGTGAATAACTGAAGTGCATGTAGGAGATACGGCGAACATGCTCCCATGGGTTCAGTGTTGGTCACAAGCGCTGCAGCACCATTGGTCGAGGGGCATGGAGAGAGCGGACTGCCCGATTTTGCAGCAGTGCGATGTCGACCGCCAGCATGGGCCATAAGTTCAGGCGCAGTCTTAACCAGCAAGCCCCGTTCGATGCTGCCACGTTCGATCGAATGTCACTTGCACGGGCTAACCACTGGTTTCCGCCGTCTCCGAAAGAAAGAAGCCAGGCGAATGCAGCCATGCGAATTCCAGGTCAATTCAGCCGGATCGACGATGTAAGCAGACCGCCACGAGACGAAAGAAAAATCGAGCAGATATAATTTGCCGGAGCATTCCTTCCGATCGACTCCCAACCATCTACAATGCCAAAAACTTCATCTCGCCATCTATTGCTCACCGCCCTGTCCGGATGCCTGTTCCTGCCGCTGGCGCAGGCCGCGGCGCCAACCCCTGCCCAGCTACAGACAGCCGCCCAGGCCAGCTTCAGGGAATGGGCCGAAGTGCTCGCGCTTCCCAATGATTCCGTGGTGCCTGCCGATATCCAGCGCAACGCCGACTGGTTCGAGCAAGCGTTCAAGCGTCGCGGATTGACGACCAGGCAGCTGCCCAACGACGGCAAGACGATGTTGTTTGCCGAACTGCCCAATGCGCCCGCCGGGACTCCGACCGTGCTGTTCTATATGCACCTCGATGGACAGGCAGTCAAAGCATCGGAATGGCAGCAGGAAAGCCCATGGAAGCCGACGCTGAAGCAGCGCAATGGCGCTGGCCAATGGGAAGCCCTGCCGATCGATCGGCTTTTCGGTCAAACCGTGGACCCGGAATGGCGTCTGTTCGCCAGGTCCTCGGCGGACGACAAGGCGCCGATCATGATGCTGCTGGCCGCGCTCGATGCGCTGAAGGCATCCGGCAACGCGCCCGCATTCCACCTGAAGGTGCTGCTGGATTCGGAAGAGGAAAAAAGCTCGCCCTCGCTCGCCGCCGTCATTGCGCAAAACCAGGCGCTACTGAAAGCGGACAGGCTCGTTGTGCTGGATGGCCCCATGCATCCCAGCAATGCGCCCACGCTGGTATTTGGCAACCGCGGCGTGGCGCGGGCAACGCTCAAGGTCTATGGCCCGAAGCAGGACAGCCATAGCGGCCATTATGGAAACTACGCGGCCAACCCGGCGCAAACCCTTGCGCGCCTGCTCGCTTCCATGAAGGACGATGACGGCCGCGTGACCATCGCCGGCTATTACGAGCCGGTGAAACTGGATGACGATTCGCGCCGCATCATGGCCGCGGTGCCGGACGACGAAGCCGCGCTGCGCAAGCGGCTCGGCATCGCCGCAGCGGAAAAGGTCGGCGGCAATTACCAGGAGGCGATGCAATACCCGTCGCTGAATGTGCGCGGCATGCAGGCGGCGGAAATCGGTTCCCGCGCGCGTACCGTGGTTCCTGAATCGGCGACCGCTGAACTGGACTTGCGGACCGTGCCGGAAACGCCTCCCGAATCCCTGTACGCACTGCTGGCCAAGCACATCGAGGGGCAGGGTTTCCATCTGGTGAATGGCGTCCCGACCGACGACGACCGGGCGCGCTATCCCAAGCTCGCCAGTTTCGAGTCTGCGAAAGTATCGGCGTCCAGCACAGCGGTACGGACCGACCTGAAGTCGCCGATCGCGACCTGGCTGCGCAGCGCGTTCACGAAAACCTATGGCAAGGAACCGGTGCAAATCCGGATGATGGGCGGCACGGTGCCGACCGGCTCCATGGTGGACGCATTGAAGGTTCCTTTCGTCATCGTGCCGCTGGTGAATGCGGATAACAACCAGCACAGCGCAAATGAAAATATGCGGCTGGGGAATTATCTCGAAGGCGTTCGGGGCCTTGCCGGCATCCTTGCCGAACCTATCGCTAGCACGAAGTAGCTGCACAGCCGGTAGCGGGAAGCCGTGGCGAAAACGGCCTATAGTACTGTTTCACCGGCTGTGCCGGGCCAGCCCGTCGTGCGCCGGCGGTCCGGTGCACGACGCGCCTGGCCCAACCTGGGCGCGCGTTTTTCGCCGCACGTGGCATTGCAGGCGATGGTCATTTCTGGGAGGACGTCATGCGACCCGCAATCACGATGCTCACACTCGGCGTGGACGATCTCGAACGGTCCCTGACGTTCTATCGCGATGGAATGGGATTGAAGACGGATGGCATTGTCGGCACCGAGTTTGAAAACGGCGCGGTCGTATTCTTTGACCTGGAGGGCGGTATCAAGCTGGCCTTGTGGCCGCGTAAGAGCATCGCCGCCGATACCGGGCTGCCGCTGCGAGCCGGTGGGACCGCCGCGTTCACGATCGGGCATAACGTGTATTCCAGAGACGAGGTGAACGCTGTGATGGATCAGGCGCTGGCTGCGGGCGCCCGCCCGGTCAAGGCGGCTGCGGACACCTTTTACGGCGGTTACGCGGCGTACTTCACCGACCCGGATGGACACCTCTGGGAAGTGGCATACAATCCGGGGATGCTTCCGGCCCAGTGAACGGGCGGGCCCGTGTGCGCGGATCAGTGCCGGTCGCTTATCCTGAGCCTTACAAGCCGACACCGTCATGCTACGCCGTCTCTTCGCGAGTTCGAACGGTCACGGCAGGAAAGCCGGCCATGACCGCGCGCATCGACCTGATGCTTAGCTGTCTCTAACGCCGGGATACGGTAGCATAGGTGACATGCGCATCCAGCTTATCTCCGATCTCCATCTCGAAAACTACCCGGACTACGTCCCTCAGGCCGCTCCAGGTATCGACGTTCTGATACTGGCCGGGGATATCGGCTCCTACCAGGCGGGTTCACGTCTCACGAGCGACGACTTCGGTTTGCGCCGCTTTTCACCGTGCAGGCCAGGTTCCGAATGGCCCCGCGTGTTCTACATCCCGGGCAATCATGAATTCGACGGGCTCGAGTTCGATGCTACCTACCAGAAGTTGCGTGACACATGCGACGGATTGGGCATTGAATGGCTGGAGCGCGAGACGATCATTGTCGGCGCGGTCCGCTTCATCGGCACGACCTTATGGAGCGATTTCGAGGCGCTCGCCAAGTCGCAGGCCACCATGACGGAACAAATGAAGGCGCTGGAAAAGGCATATCGCGCGGCCAATTTCTATCTGAGCAAGAACACGACGTTTAAAGACGGCGTGCCCATGCTCGCAGAAGATATTCGCTTGCTCGCGCACGAATGCCAGCGCTGGCTGCGCGACGCATTGGCGTCGCCATTCGACGGCAGCACGGTAACGGTCACGCATTTCGCCCCAACCTTGCAAAGCGCGGATCCGCGCTATGGAATGACGCCGGGCACCGCAGGTTTTTGCAATTCCCTCGACGATCTGCTGCCCTTATCCGACGTCTGGATGCATGGCCACCTGCATTGCGCCAATGACTTCGTCGCCAGCGGCATCGCCGATGGCGAACCCTATTCATGCCGGGTGATCGCCAATCCGCGTGGCTATCCCGAGAAAGGCGAGGACAAGGCCTTCCGGGAACGATTTGTCGTGGAAATCACTTAGCGCGCAAGCTGTCCAGTCAGCGCCGAGGAAAAGGGCAGGGTGCGATAACGCCGGGGACAATGTTCAGCGTCAGGCTGATTGCGCATGTGCGCGGACATATCCGTGCAATGGCCGATATATAAGCCAACGTTGCAGAATAATTATAAAGCGGCAGGCAATCGGACTGCAGCGTACCCCTTTATTGCGGGACAAAAGTTTTGTCGCGAAGACGCCGAAACACCTTGGCGCGCAAAGCGCATTTCTCCGTTAGTCGTAAAATACGCCATTAGCTAATCGATAAAAAAATAATACATCGCATGGTATTTGAGACATCCTTCATGACCGTAGCGGCATCCGGCGTTAACGCAGCGGGCGCCGATTCCATCGACAAATGGCCGTATCTCGATATGCTTGCGCGCTTCGCGCTGGCATTGGCGCTGGGCTTGCTGATCGGGCTTGAACGCGAACGCCGCAAGAAAGAGGCGGGCCTGCGCACCTTCGGCTTTATTGCGCTGCTGGGCTCAGTTGGCGCCGCATTGGGCGACCCTTACGCCTACATCATCCTGGCCTTTACCGCCTTGCTGACCGTGTTTCTGAACCTGCAGGAATTCCACCTGCATAAAGGCACGGAACTGACGACATCAGCCGCCATGCTGGTCACCTGCGTCGTCGGCATCTTGTGCGGAAAGGGCCATACGCTGACGCCCGCGGCCATCATGGTCAGCGCAACCGCGCTGCTTGCCTGGAAGGACCGGTTGCAGGGCTTCAGCATCGGACTAACCGAGAATGAACTGCGCTCGGCGCTGCTGCTCGCGATCCTGGCCATCGTGATTTATCCAGCCCTGCCGGTCGGGACGATTGGTCCGTGGGGGCTGATCGAGCCGCGCGCCGCCTGGGCGACGGTCATCCTGATCGCGGGAATCGGTTTTGTGAACTATGTATTGTGGAAGATGTATGGCGCGCGCGGCGTGACTATAGCCGGCTTTCTCGGCGGCTTGGTCAACAGCAGCGTGACGGTCAGCGAGCTTGCCGCCCGCATGGGTAAAAGCCGCAGCCGGCATGAAATCGGCGCAGCCTACCAGGGCATCCTGCTCGCGACGTGCGCGATGCTGGCCCGCAATACGGTGATCCTCATCCTGCTTGCGCCAGGCGCTGCGGCGTCGGCCTGCGTCTCGTTCGGACTGATGCTGTTGGCCAGCGCAGGGTGGGCGCTGTTTGGACGCAAGCCGGCCGGCCCGAATCTGCCGGACGAAAGCCACGGCGACGGCAGGACGTCGCTGGCCTTGCCGTTTTCGCTGTGGGCGGCCCTGAAGTTCGGGTTCATCTTCTTGGTTCTCCACATAGCCGGCATCGTCACGCAACGCTTCCTCGGCGATGTCGGCTTTTACCTGGTCAGCCTGATCGGTGGCGCGGTGTCCAGCGCCAGCGCCGTCGCCGCTGCGGCCAGCCTTGCGTCCAACGGGTCCATCCTGCCTGGCGTGGCCGCCACTGGCGCCGTGATCGCCTCGATAGCAAGCGTCGCCATTAATCTGCCGTTTGTTTTCCGCGCCAAGAACCGCCAGGTGTCGATCAGCCTTTCCATTGCGATGGGCGTCATTGCACTGCTTGGCATCGTCGGCGTTCCGCTTGGCGTGGCAGGGATGTCTCTGATCGATGTGTATTTTCCGGACCTGTACTAATGCGCCTCGCCTTCGCCTGCTGTCCGCATGAAGCGACGCACGCAGTGCGCAGCTAGGCTGTTTCCCTTATCCTAGGCGCTTGAGCGATTTTCTTTCGCCAACCGACGGCGAGGGATGCCAGGGAGAACTGCAATGCCGTACCTCCATACCGTTCCAGGTCAGTCGCCGCTTCCAGTGAAGCACCACGCGGACGGGGTAAATCGCCTCAGGCGGCGCATGGTGTTCGGCGCGCTTGCCTGCGCGGCGCAACCGGCCTTCACACAAGACCGGCTGCCCACGCCGGCGCAAACGGAAGGGCCGTTTTATCCGGATCGGCTGCCGCTGGACCGGGATAACGATTTGACCCTGGTTGCAGGTCATGCCGCGCCGGCTGCGGGCACGGCGACCGATCTGACAGGGCGCATCCTCGATGTGTCCGGCAAGCCACTCGACCGCGCAGTCATTGAAATCTGGCAAGTCGACAACAACGGCCGTTACATCCATACCGCGGATGCGAGCGCCCGCAACGATGCGAACTTTCAGGGGTTCGGCCGATTCGAGACCGGGCGGGATGGCGCCTACCGTTTCCGCACGATCAGGCCCGTGCCATATCCCGGCCGCACGCCGCACATTCACGTCAAGATCAGCAGGGGTGGCCGTGATCTGCTGACCACCCAGCTCTACGTGCGCGGACATGCGCTCAACGAGCGCGACGGCGTCCTGCGCAGCATCCGCGACCCATTACAGCGCGATGCGTTGCTGGTCCCGTTCTTGCCCAGCACCCAGAGACCGGGAGAACTGGACGCACGCTTCGATATCGTGCTGGGAATGACCGCGGTGTCCTGAGCCTTGACGCACATGCCGTTTTGGCGGAACGGCGAGGCGGGCAGCGCGAGCCCGGCATTGCGTGGAGGCCAACCGCAGCGCTGCCGCGAAGCACCATTCACACGCCTGCGTCGACTTGATCCGCGGACTGCCGGTCCTGTCGCCGGACGTTTCGCGGGAGACCGAGATGAAGACGGCTCGAAATGCAGGCCGATTTCGTCGGTATCGTTCGGATCCGCGTCTACGGCGCGCCAAATACGCAGTTAACTTCATTACTTCATCAAGATGCTGCAAAGCACAGTTTGACCGCTTTACTTTTACTACATTCTGCTGTTTAGCATGTAGACAGCGTCGTTAGCGACGCTCAGCCAATGCCGTTGTCAACGTCCCACAGCATGAAAATTATTGCTCGCAGACGCGCGAAAAACTGTATGCGGCAAAAATTATTCATGTTTATACCGGCAAGGCCACTTGCGAAGTCGTCCATAATTGCGGCCTTTGCTGCCATCTGTCTGTCAGCGTCTCCGATTTCTCATCAAGCATCAGTCATCAACATCATGAACTCCACGACATCTCTTCCCTATGGCGCCCAGCTGGCGGAGCGCGAGCATTTGGAAGCCAAAACCTATGCGAAGGTCACCGCAAGACTATTGCCCTTCCTCTTCCTCTGCTACGTCGCGGCTTACCTGGACCGCGTGAATGTCGGCTTCGCAAAATTACAAATGCTGAACGACCTCCAGTTCAGCGAAACCGTCTACGGTCTCGGGGCGGGCATATTCTTCATCGGCTATTTCTTCTTTGAAGTGCCGAGCAATATCATCATGCACAAGGTCGGCGCGCGCGTCTGGATCGGCCGCATCATGATTACCTGGGCCATCCTGTCCGGCGCCATGATGTATGTGAACAGCCCGACCATGTTCTATGTGCTGCGCTTCTTCCTCGGCGTGGCCGAGGCTGGCTTCTTTCCGGGCATCGTGCTTTACCTGACCTATTGGTTTCCGGCGCAACGTCGCAGCCGCATGAATGCACTGTTCATGATAGGCATCCCGATTGCCGGCGTGGTAGGCGGCCCGCTGTCGGGCTGGATCCTGAATGCCCTGAATGGCTCCCATGGCATCGCCGGCTGGCAATGGCTGTTCCTGGTTGAAGCAATACCCTCGCTGGTCCTGGGTGTGATCACGATTTTCTACCTGCCTAACAGCATCAGCGCCGCGTCCTGGCTGACGCCCGCAGAGAAACAGCTGCTGGAAGAAAATATCGCGGGCGATAACGCCGGCAAGGGCGACCACGCGCTGTCCAGCGTGTTCAGCAACGCGCGCGTCTGGCTGATGGCCGCAATTTATTTCTGCTGCATGATGGGCCTGTACGGCGTCGGCTTTTATTTACCCACGCTGATCAAGGCAGCCGGCGTCAAGGATGCATTGGATGTTGGCCTGTTGACCGCCATCCCTTACGGCTGCGCCGTCATTGCCATGCTGGCCATCGCCAAAAGCGCGGATCGCACCCGGGAGCGCCGCTGGCACTTTGCCTTCGCCAGCGCCCTTGGCGGCCTGGGACTGATGTTGGCGACCATCTATGGCGACAATGTCGTGCTGGCGATGGCGGCGCTGTCCCTGGGCACTGCCGGCCTCCTGGCGACGATGCCGGTGTTCTGGACCTATCCGAGCGCGATCCTGGGCGGCACCGCCGCCGCTGCGGGCATCGCCATGATTAACTCGATCGGCAATCTCGCCGGCTTCGTGAGCCCGTCCATCATAGGCTGGATGAAGGATGTCACCCAGAGCACCAACGCCGGCATGTATGTGGTCTCGGGCGCCCTTTTCCTGGGCGCGGTGCTGGCATTGCTGCAACCGCGCAGCCTGGTCAATCGTTAAGCACTGCGCGGATCGGACCGATACTTACGGCAATGGGCAGGCATGCTCCATCTTACCGGCGCCATACCAATCCAAGGCATGTCGCCTGTCCAGGTGGATCATTAAAAGTCCAGCGATTAACGAAAAGCCGCCAAGCAAACCGTATTTTTTGGGAATTCCTTCGAATAGCGGCAGGGAACAAGGGTTTGAACCCGGTATTCCGGCACCGGCGGCAGTTCGCCCAAGCCGTTTAAAAGGGGACATGCGAAGATAAACCAGTAGGCGGCCAAGCGCGCTCGCGACCTGACACGATCAGCGCAACTCAGCAAGCAGGGGCGCCGGAGCTCCTTGCCTGGTACACATCATGCCGCCGCCGCATGCAGCAGTTCGCACGCCCGCTGCGCGATCGGCGACAGATAGCCGGTGCGATGCACGATACCTATCCGGCGGCTCATGCCGGTTACCGTGAATGGCCGGAGCAAAAGCTTAGGGGGGAGCGATCCAGCCAGCGCACTGCGAAGGTTGATCATGCTGATCAGGTGGGTGCGCGCCACCACTTCGACCAGTGCATGCAGAGTATCGGCTTCCACCACGATACGCGGCGGTGGCAGCCCGTGCCTGGAAAATGCCTGCCTGACCTGGAGCCGTGTGAATTCATGCTGCCCGGTGGCTGCCCAATCGTGGCGGACCAGGTCTTTCAGCGCAATGATGTCCTGCTGCGCCAGCGGATGGCTGTCCTGCATCATCAGCCTGCAGGGGTCTTCATACAGGGCTTCGCAGGTCAGATGTTCCGGCAGTTGCTCCGGTACCGGGCAGACCGCCAGTTCGACTTCCCGCCGGACGACCTTGTCCATCATCCCGTCACTGAACGCGGTGCTGAAGCGGAGGCTGGCTGCCGGCCGCTCCGTGGTGAGCGCGGGCAGCAAGGCCTTCAGCGCAAAGTCGGTCGTGGCCGGCGTCAGGCCCATGCGCAGCAGGCCAGCGTCGTTCCCGCCCAGGTTGCGTGCTTCCTGCACCGCATCGTCCATGTCCTGCGAAGCAGCACGCAGACGGTCATGAAACGCGCGCCCGGCCTCGGTCAGTTCGGCGCCACGCGAGGAGCGCGTGACCAGACGTGCGCCGACCTTGCGTTCAAGCCGCTGGATTGCCTTGCTGAGTGCCGGCTGCGAAATACCCAGCCGTTCGGCGGTGCCCGTAAAGGTGCCAGATGCGGCCAGCGCCAAAAAATAGTCGAGATCGTCGCCAAGCATGGCATTCCCCAAGGTTATGACTTTCAGCGTGGCGGTTATTTTACTTTGCGGATCTGGCGGTCGATAGTTCGCTAATGCGGCTCGGACAGCAATTTGTTTTGCCCGGCCAAAGAGCCGTACCCGGCATGCGGCGCGCGCAAACCATGCGACCGGGGAGCTCTGCCCATAACTACACGATGGAGACACCATGCCAGACCCGTTTTCACGCCGTCATTTCCTGCAGCTTGGCGCCATCATGGCCGCCGGCTTGTCGCTTCCCTTCCATGCTGTGTCCGCGAGCGACGGCTGGAACGCCGGCGACCTCAGGCACCTGCTGCCTGCCGCCGCACACGACCGCTTCCTGATCAAGGCCTCGTTTGGAACCGCGCTCGCACAGACGCCGCAACTTGCGATCGATGGCAGGCGTCTGCCCGGCCGCATGACGGACCGCCAGGGCCGCTTCTGGCGCTTCGACAGCCCCGGCCTGAAGCCCGACACCGTGTACACGCTGCAACTCGTTAGCGCGGCCGGACGACCGCTGTGCGCGCCCTGGCCGCTGAAAACCTTTCCGGCGCCGGATGCCGCGCCAACCCGCCTGCGGCTGCTGATCTACACCTGCGCCGGCGGCAATCCCGACGCCCGGGGACCAGGCGGCATGGAGGCGTTCCGGTCCATGGCCATACGCCATGCGCTGCTGGACCGCGGAATGTCTTACCGGCCGGACGTGGTGATCGCCAATGGCGACCATGTCTACCAGGACCAGCGCACCTGGATGGAAAGCGGAAGCCCGACGCTGCGCAAGGCGGCGAACGACTACTATGACGGAGTAGGGCGCTTCGACACCAGCCAACCCGTGCTTGGCAGCGCCAACGAAGCGCTGCTGGAAAAGATGGTGGACCCGCAGATTGCCCGGCTATACGGTACGCGCCTGCGTTCCACACCGGTATTCTTCCTGATGGACGACCATGATTACTTCGAAAATGACGAAGCGGAAGAAAAGTTCATCACCTTCCCACCCGATAATTTCGACCTGACGCTCGCGCGCACGGTGCAGGACATGTACTTCCCCGAATTCCTGCCGGATGCCAGGCGTTCGCTGATCCTGCCGGGCAGTAATGCCAGCGACCGGGCGGCAAAGGTGTCGGAATGCTTTGGCACGCTGCGCTATGGCAAGCTGCTGGAAATGCTGATGATGGACTGCGGCCGTTACCTGTCGCTGAAGGACAGGCATGCAGGGCTGGTGCCGCCGGAAGCCGAGAAGTGGCTGCTGGATCGCACCCGCCAGTCGGACGCGCGGCACATGATCCACATGCCGTCCACGCCATTTGGCTGGTCGGCGGGAAAATGGCGCGAATGGTACCCGGACCTGGTCGTGTCGGACGAAATCATGGCGGCCCCGCCCGCCGTCCTGTCGCAGCCGTTCAACGGCGTCAAGGGGACCAACCTGCGCCTGAGCACCGAGCGCCAGAAATACATGTGGCAGTCCGGCTGGTTTGCCCAGCACCAGCGCATCGTCGCGGCAATGACGGCGCAGAACCGGCCGGCAGTGATGATGTCGGGCGACCTGCATGCGACCGGCTGGGACCGCATGCTGAAAAGTGGCGAGATTGACCTGCGCGCCAACCCGATCAATATCATCCTGAACGGCCCGCTGGGCACGGGGCTGGCCGGCTGGCCCAGCGGTCCACGCGGACTCGGACCGGCAGCGCCCGGTGCGCTGACGCTGGAGCGCAATGCAAAGCCGGCGGAGAAAAACGGTTTCAGTATTGTCGACATCACGCCGGACCGCATGACATGCCAGCTGTTTGCCTGGCGCGAACCCGACCCGTTCGACGCGATCAGCCGCCTTGAGCCGTACGACGTGCTCGAGATCCCGCGCGGATGAGCGCGGAGCAAGCAGGCCCAACATTGAGCAGGTGAACATGAAGACATCGCGATTGCCCGGATTGACCGTCCTCTGCATGGCACTGCAGCTGGCCGCATGCGCCAGCAGCCCCGAAATCGCCCGCACAGCAGCCGCGTCGGCCGCCGAACCCGCCACCGTCCGGTCCAACCGGGCCTGGCTATCGCAATTGCCCTTCGGAGACCGGCAAGACTACGAGGATGCGCGGCGCGGCCTGATCGCCGACCTTGAGCAGCCGCAGATAAGAACCGCGGACGGTCGCGTTGTATGGGACCGGCAAGCCTACGGATTCGAATCGGGTGCTGCGCCAGACACGGTCAATCCCAGCCTGTGGCGCCAGGCGCAGCTCAACAATGTGTCCGGCCTGTTCAAGGTCACCGAACGTATCTATCAGTTGCGCGGGCTGGACCTGGCGAACATGACCATTGTCGAAGGAGATACCGGCATCATCATCATCGACCCGCTATTGTCGGCGGAAACGGCGGCGGCAGGACTGGCGCTGTATTACCGGCATCGTCCGCGCAAGCCGGTCAGCGCGGTGGTCTACACCCATAGCCACGTCGACCATTTCGGCGGCGTCAAGGGCATCATCCGCGAGGAAGACGCGGCTTCGGGCCGCGTGCAGGTGATCGCACCCGAAGGCTTCATGGAAGAAGCGGTCAGCGAGAACGTCCTGGCCGGGAATGCAATGAGCCGGCGTGCACAGTACATGTATGGTGCGCTGCTGCCAAAAAGCGCGGCCGGGCAGGTCGATGCCGGCCTTGGCAAGGGCCTGTCGCGGGGCACCGTCACGCTGATCGCGCCGAATGCGCTGATCAGGAAGCCGATCGAAACGCGGCGCGTCGATGGCGTCGATATCGAATTTCAGCTGACGCCCGGCACCGAGGCGCCAGCTGAAATGAACCTTTATTTTCCGCAGATGCGCACGCTGTGCATTGCCGAAAATGCGGTGCGTACCCAGCACAACCTGCTGACCCTGCGCGGCGCAAAAGTCAGGGACGCCAAGCAATGGTCCTTTTATCTCGACCAGACACTGGCGCGCTACGGCGAAAAATCCGACGTATTGCTGGGCCAGCACCACTGGCCGACCTGGGGCCAGCAGCGGCTCTCGCGGCTGCTGGCCGACCAGCGGGATATGTATGCCTACCTGAACGACCAGACGCTGCGTCTGGTTAACCAGGGATACACGCCGATGGACATTGCCGAGCGCCTGAAGCGGCTGCCCGAGCCGCTCGCCAGCCAGTGGTATGCCCGCGATTATTATGGGTCGATCAGCCACAATGTACGGGCTGTCTACCAGCGCTACCTGGGGTTTTACGACGGCAACCCGGCCAGCCTCAACCCGCTGCCGCCAGTCGAAGCTGCACGCAAGACGATTGCATGGATGGGCGGCGCCGGTGCGGTGCTGGCGAAGGCGCAGGAGTCGTTCGCGCAAGGGGATTACCGCTGGGTAGCGCAGATTGTCAATCAACTGGTATTCGCTGAACCCGAGAACCAGGAAGCGCGCCAGTTGCAGGCGGCCGCCCTCGAGCAATTGGGCTATCAGAGCGAAAACAGCACCTGGCGCAACGCCTACCTGAGCGGTGCGCAGGAATTGCGGCAGGGCGTAGCAGCCAACCTGGGCGGCGGGACAGCGTCGCCCGATCTGATCAAGGCGCTGACTGTTCCCATGTTTTTTGACTACCTCGCGGTGCGGCTGAATGCAGACAGGGCCGCTGGCAAGAGCATGACGATCAACTGGGCATTCCCGGACCTCGATGAGCGTTACGCGATGACACTCAACAACAGCGCGCTGACTTACCGTGCGGGCGCCGAGCATGCCAGGCCAATTGCAACGTTAACGCTTGGCAAGCCGGTGCTGGACAGCATCCTTACAGGAAAAGTGAAAATGAGCGATGCGATCAGCCAGGGACAACTGCAGGTGACTGGCGACCGGCAGTCGGTCGCTGCGCTGTTCGGCATGCTGGACACGTTTTCGCCGGGATTCAATATCGTGACGCCACTGACGCGGCGGTAGTGCCTAAGGCGATCCTGGAGGGCTGCGATCTCCGTTACGCCTGACTCCAACTGCGACGAATGAGTTTGACAGTTCACTTTCATTTGCATGAGAGCGCGCCATGAAACCGCGCTGGCCGGTGCGCCGGGTCGTTTTTACCGCTTCTGACGCGACGGCGTAGAGCGGCTCATTAGCCGTTGTAGCTGGACGATAGCAAGGCCCCTCAGGTAAAAACAGCCAGGGTCCAGTGAAGAATGTGCCTATCAAGGAAGCACTGCGGACTTCTGGCGTCCTGATCGCGCATTTTTGGTTGATACAGCTTTATCAACAACCATTGTGGACCTGCATGCAAGATGGCGCGAATGTCACGGCCGTTTCCATTTTTGGAGGATTTCAAATAGCCTCTGGTGGTTTGCGTTTAAATAAAATCGAGAAACCCTCACGCTTTGGCAAACAGCTACCTAAAAAAGGTTGGCGGAGCCGTCCGCTAGGTAGTTGAACGCGGAATGCAGCTACAACCCGCTTGGACTGGCTGGCAATTACGACCTTCCCCTGTGGAACCGATCAAGCTGAATTGTGTCAGTTTAGATAAGGACACCTCCACAGGCGGGCCTATATGCATTCCGCCTGATGTTTACGGCGGCCATCCGGCTTATTCTCGCTGAAAGAATTTCCTATGCGCGTCCATCACCTGAACTGCGTTTCGTCATGTCCACTTGGTGGAAGACTGATGGACGGACGTACGCCGTCCGTCCTGCAGCGAGGCGAGCTATGTTGCCACTGCCTTCTGATTGAAACAAACAACGAGCTAGTCCTGGTCGATACCGGCTTCGGACTACGCGATGTGGCCGATCCTAAAAGTCGCCTGAGCGCATTCTTCATGACGCTGCTAAGCCCGGACTTCCGCGAAGAAATGACCGCCGTGCGCCAGGTTGAGCAGCTGGGATTTCGCGCTGCCGACGTCCGGCACATCTTGTTGACACACCTCGATTTCGACCACGCTGGCGGCCTGGATGATTTCCCCAATGCCACTATCCACATGCTGCAGCAGGAGCGTGATTATGCATTCGCGCAAAAAACATGGCTGGATCGCCAGCGCTTTCGGCCCCGACAATGGTCCAGCCGAGATCGTTGGAAAGTGTACGGTGTCGGACGTGGCGAACGCTGGTACGATTTTGACTGCGTACGGGACATTGCCGGCTTGCCGCCCGAAATCCTGTTTGTTCCCTTGCCGGGCCACACCTTGGGGCATGCCGGTATTGCAATCCAGACGTCGGAACGCTGGCTATTGCAGGCAGGCGACGCCTATTTCTATCATCGTGAAATGGACTTTACTCAACCGTGGTGTACCCCTGGCCTGCGTTTTTACCAAACCATGATGGAGAAGGACCGGGACGCACGGCTCGGCAATCAACAACGTTTGCGCCAATTGCGTCATTCGCATGGTGGCGACGTCGAGCTTTTCTGTGCACATGACCCGTTTGAATACGAACGTCTTGCTGGCCACTCGCAGCGCAGTCCCGTAGGCGCCAAGGGTATGCCGGACATGCGTCTCCACGATGACGTTCGGCCGCGGTAATAAAGCGGCTATTGAAGATGTTGAAACGACATCGGCAGTGATGCCATAAGCTTCCACATTCACCTGTAAGCACACCATCAAAGAGGCCGTCGTTACCTACGCCGTGTCCTTACAGCCTTAGTTCACTGTTAGCACGCCTTTCATGCCGGGATGCAGCGTGCATACGTAGAGAAATCGTCCCCGTTTGTCGACCGTAATCTTTCCGGTCTGCTCAGGCGCGATGTCGCCGGAACGAAATTGCCCATTGTCGGCGGTGACGTTGTGGGGAAACGGGTCTCTGTTTTCCCACACGATGGTGTCGCCAGCTTTGACCTCAAGGAGCATCGGCAAAAACCGCACTCCTACCATCAGGACGCTATGCTGATGCGGCTTGACTTGGCTATGTGCCAGGACCACTGTTCCGCAGAACGCGATTAACGACAGGGCTGCCGCTTTTCGACGGCCTGTTCGTCGTGCTTGTTGCCGTGACGGGAGTGACATCGCCGGCCCTATTGCAGCGATAATTGAATTTGCTTGGCATGCTCCAGGTGAGCTACGAAAGCTGGCCGCACTTTGACCAGCAGGTCTTTGAGTTCGGCGTTATTCGCGCTGGGGATGAGTGTCTTGTCAAGCGCGTCGATCACAGCCTGGTGATAAGTCACTTCGTTGTCCACGTAAGCTTTGTCGAAGTCCTTGCCTTTCAGGGACTTCAGCCTGTCCTCATTGGCCTTTCCGGCATCCTTTAAATTTTTGCTGGTAGCGCTTTCCTGCGGTGTTAGCTTGAGTTTTTGAACGAGGGCGCTCGCCTGCTTGTTGACGCCAGTGTGGTCAGTCACCATTTGCTGCGCAAACTGCTTTACATCCTTGCCCTGTGCTCTTCCTGTGGCCATTTTTCCGGCATCAATATCTACCATGTTGGCGGCAACCACGATCCCTGCAATTTGCGCGTCGTTTGGCGCTGTAGATTGGGAGAATGCGGCCGTGCTGGTCAATGCAAGGAAGACTGACAGGGCGCTGATGCTGATGTTGATCATTTTCATGATAAACACTCCTTAAGCGATGATGGTGGGTTGCGCCGGTAACCAGTTGCTGCTGACAAAAAGCGTTGTAATACAGGATGACATGATTTTTATGAATCAAGTTTTATGCATGGTCCCCGGATGCGCCGCCCAGGCGAGAGAACACTCCGGAAACGATGCGGTCGCAGCGTGCGCCATCGAAGGAGAACGCACCTTCCAGCGCAAAGTCCATCTCCCGCGATAGCGCCTCACGCAGCAGGCCCTTGGCACGGAAATATCGTGTGCGGACAGTCGCTTCAGGAATGCCTAGGCAAGCAGACGTGTCTTCCACTGACATTTCCTCCAGTGCCCGCAGCATGAACACAGTACGAAAGGTCTCGGGAAGATCGTCAATTTTCTTCTCGATCAGGCGTCGCATCGCGCTGCGTTCCATTGCTTGTTCCGGTTGTTCTGTCGAATCCAGGTGCAGGGAAGCGCTTGCTGGGTGCGTTTCCCAGTCAGGTTCGCTGCCAATCGCAATAATCTCGGCGCGCCGCTTGATCTTGCGAGAACGGGCAATCGCGTTATTCACAACGATGCGGGTCAGCCAGGTCAGCGTGGTGGACTCGCCTCGGAACTTTTCAAGATTGTGGAATGCCAGGAGATACGCTTCCTGGAGTACATCTTCGGCCTCGGCATCGTCTGTCACGATACTGCGGGCGGTACGGTAAAGAGGCCGGTTATAGCGTCGCATCAGCAATTCAAATGCATTCCTGTCTCCTGCCAGAACGCGCCGTATGATTTCGCTGTCGGACACGGCATGTCCAGCCTTCCTTACTGCGCCAGTCGCCATGGCTCGCTCCAATTTTTTCTCGTGATGTGACATTAGATGAAGTCGCTGCGCCCCACGTTCCCGATTTCTTCTTGTCCCACCCGATGCCTGTGCTTCCACCCGCAATCTCGCCTTTATAGGCCTTTGCCGGAACGCCGCAATTCGTGACTTCATCTAATGTGATGAAAAAGCAGTGACGTGCATACGACCTTCCGATGCAGCGTTCCAGACCGGTCAGGTTCAAGCGGATTGCCAGCGCGGTGTTGCACAAGTTTTTCTGGCGATGAGAGGAGATTGCCATGAAAAGATGGAATCAGTATGACCGGTCAACCGTTAAATCACTGGCAGCAGCAAGTATGAGCGTCCTGCTGATGAGCGCATGCGGCGGAAGCGATCACTCTACAGACCAGGCGTTTGCCGCCGTGCCTGATGCGCGCCTGCTCGCCGATGGGCAAGCCCTCTTCCGGTTCGATACCTTCGGTGACGAATTGCATTGGACCGACACACTGCGCATGCATGAAGTCATTCGCAGCGCGGTTGATCCGACAACTGCCCTGGCGATAGGCTTGAAAGTGGATGCGGACGCCTTGCCTGCTTCGGTGACACTAGGCATCCGCGATGGGAGCGTCGACCTCAATAGCCCGGCCACGACGGTCGCGTTGCTGAAGCTGAATGCCGTGGTAGGCCTTCAGGGGAAGGTGGAGGTCGTCGATGGCAAGGATACCCTGACACGCGTAGGGATCACATTCGCGCTGTGCCACTCGACGGTGGATAACTCGTTCGCGCCGGGTATTGGCAAAAGGCTGGACGGTTGGGCGAACCGCGATTTAAATGCAGGGGCAATCATTGCCTTGTCGCCTGCCTTGAGTGCGACCATGAAAGCCGTCTACAATTCCTGGGGGAAAGGAAAGTACGACCCGCGCTTCAATCAGGACGGCGAGAACGGCCCGCAAGTGATTCCTCCCGCATACGGACTTGAAGGCATCCATTCCATCACATCTACTGGCGACGGTGATGATGTTTCATACTGGAACCGATACGTTGGCATTACGCAGATGGGCGGGCATGGCACATTCGTCGATCCGCGACTTGGGATCGACGTGACAAATGGAACGGACGACCGGATCAGCGCCAAGCTTCCCGCGTTAAGGGCTTACCAGCTCAGCCTGCTGCCACCGCCTCCGCCGCCTGGAAGCTTTGACGCTGATGCAGCGGCGAGGGGACAGCGAGTCTTTGCTGGTGTAGGGAAATGCATCAGTTGCCATAGCGGGGCTCAGATGACCGACGCGAATTCAAGGCTGCATTTGCCTTCGGAAGTAGCCAGCGAGCCGGAGCCGGACGGCGCGCCGAGCTATGCGTCGAGGAGCGCTACGAAACGCTATCGCACCGCACCGCTTCGTGGCTTATGGCAGCATCCGCCGTATTTCCATAACGGGACGGCAGCAACTGCAGAACAGGTGGTGCGAACGTATAACGACAAGCAGGCACTGGGGCTGACGGAAGCGGAAGTCTCAGACCTTGCACAGTATCTGAAGTCGTTGTAGTCGCTCCCTTACCAACTGCCGAATAATCGATAGTGCCAAGGCACTCTGCCCACCACCATACTGCCCTTTTTTCGTCGCATCCTGAATAGCATCGCGGTTTGCCGCGGCTTTACATTGCGAAAGCTCCGTGGAACAGCTGCCGGTCAATAAAGGGCCGCCTCTTTTCAGAAACCGCCAATGATAGGTGCGTGTTTCCCTTTCAGCCCGGATGGTGGGACTTGCAAACTGACTTTCAGGTTTTGTTCCTCTGCCCGCCGCTGGTGAAGTCCCGATGAGCAGCTGCATTGGGTGGCTGTTGCGCGTCCCGGCCAGGCGACATCCGGCCAGGAGCGGGCGGAGAGAGATCGCCACTTTGGCGTCGGGTTCCTTGGCTCAGACTCGCTGAATGACTGTGACGCCTTAATTAATCGAATTTTAAGAACGCATCTTGTTCACCACCGTGTGAATGCCGACCATCGTCCCCGACCTACACGCTTGCTGTTCTTGCACTATGAAAATCTTAGGCAAGTAGCAAAAATTTCCTTAAGAAACTGAAATATGTGCCGTAAAGATTAGTTGCATCCAGGCAAATCCAATCGGGGTCAGATCGGCCAACCGCACTATCATCTCGAAATTTTGACTATGAATCTCAGCCGAAAACTCCCACTTGCCTTTAGTTGCATCGCTCTGCTTTGTGCTATTACCGGACTGTCTGGCATTTTTCAAATGAACCAGGCCCTCGATACCTATATGCGGGTCATAGAGGTCGACATTGCCAATAAAGATGTCACCATGTCGATAATGGAAGACTTCAAGACCCAGGTTCAGGAGTGGAAAAACGTACTGCTGCGAGGCAAGGATCCCGAGCAGCTTGAGCGTTATTGGGCAGCCTTTCAGAAACACGAGGAAAAGGTTGCCCTGACCACCCAAAAACTCGCAACCCGTCTCTCCGACACCGAAACCCGCAAGCTGATCAACGGTTTTGCCGCTGCACATAAACAGAAGGGAATCGATTACCGCAAAGGGCTTCACGCATTTAAAGCAGCGGGATTCGAGCCTGCAGCCGGCGATGTCGCTGTCAAGGGAATGGACCGCGCACCGGTAGCCCTGCTCGACAAAGCCAGGGAGAAGATTGAATCGGTAGCGACGTCCAGCGAGACACACGCAGCGGAGCAACGCCAGAGGGCAATCGTTGTCAGCATCGCTCTGATGATCGTGGGCCTGGCTGCTGGCATCGGCGCGGGACTTCTGCTGTCGCGTGGAATCGTGCGTCCTATCGCCGAAGCAGTTGCCATCACCGAGCGCGTCGCCGAGGGTGACCTGACTGGCATTATTGATACGGCACGCACGGATGAGATCGGAAAGCTGATGCAGGCTTTGCGGCACATGAATGACAGCTTGGTAGGAATCGTCAGCACGGTCCGTAGCGGCACACGCACGATCGCCGGTGCAAGCAGCGAGATTGCCACCGGAAATATGGATCTCTCGACACGCACCGAACAGCAAGCCAGTTCACTGGAAGAGACCGCGTCGTCGATGGAAGAGCTGACCAGCACGGTAAAACACAATGCCGATAATGCGCGGCAAGCGAATCAGCTTGCGATCTCGGCGTCAGAAGTGGCGCGTCGCGGCGGTGCTGTGGTCGCTCAGGTCGTGGGCACCATGGCCGCGATCGATGCTTCATCGAACAAGATCGCCGACATCATCGGCGTGATCGACGGCATCGCGTTCCAGACCAATATCCTGGCGCTTAATGCGGCAGTCGAAGCGGCCCGCGCCGGCGAGCAGGGCCGCGGTTTCGCCGTAGTGGCGACTGAAGTGCGCAGCCTCGCACAGCGCAGCGCCGCTGCCGCCAAGGAAATCAAGACCCTTATTGGCGACTCTGCAGCCACGGTGAAGGCCGGTGGCAGACTGGTGGAAGAGGCCGGAACGACCATGGAAGAGGTGGTGTCGAGCGTGCTGCGTGTTACTGACATCATCAGCGAGATCAGCTCAGCCAGCCAGGAGCAGAGCGCGGGTATCGAACAGGTCAATATGGCAATTGCGCAGATGGACCAGGTTACCCAGCAAAACGCGGCACTGGTGGAAGAAGCTGCTGCGGCCGCGGCATCGATGCAGGACCAAGCATCTCGACTGGTGGAAGCTGTTGGCGTGTTCCGCATCAATGACGCGAGTTCCGACGGGAAATCGTGTGCACCGATGCTTGCCTTTAATTAGCCCGCAAGACACGAGGATTAAAACGGATCCACTCTTTAAACGCTGATCTCTACTTCTACTGCACCTTTTTTGCTAGAGATTGTTTTAGCCGGCTGACAATCTAGGTCTCCTCCTTTAATTGCGGCCCACTCATGTCGTTACCTTCGTCGCTGATGTAACTGATGTCTCGTTGCGCCCTTCCGGGAATCACGAAAGACTGCCGCAGGTCGTTTTTCCCCGTTCTGGCTGGGACCGCAGTCGGCCAATTGCGGTCGCTCCGGCCCTCAAATGCTCTTCGGACCGGAAAAATTACGGCAGCAGCCGCTTCAAGCAGGACAGCATTCTGCCCGGTCACCTGGTCCGTTTGCGCGATTGCCAGGTTGATCAAAGCAGTGCCGGCGCACTGCCCAATGCTGGCCCCGGCGATTTCGGCCATGACGTTGGTCAACCTCCGGACACCAGTGACCGCGTCCATCCATGTGGCGTCCGCTTTCGATGCCAGGAAGTGCCCACCTACACCTCATCCTTTGCAGCCGGCGCGGGGAAGTGCACAAACCTAACCGACCGGAACCTCCGGCGGAAGTATGCGGAAACCGTTGCCTAGCCCGCTGGAATGCTTATTGCTGCGTAATGTTCTTGCCCGCGCGCAGGAAGCAATGCCGTGCTTGTCCGGCGCCGGCGTACCGCCACATTTCTAGGGGCGTCAAATGATTTTTGGGGAGTTAGCAGCCAGCCCGGCGGACGCCGGCCGCCGTGCCGGTTTCGGTACAGGCAGGGATGACACCGTGTTGCAGGAATGGCGCAACCAGGCGCTGGCCATGGAAGCAGCGGTGGGTCGCGCCGTGATCGGCCAGGCCGAACCCATCCGGCTGATCAACATCGCTTTGTTTGCCCGCGGCCATGTGCTGCTCGAAGGGGATGTCGGCGTCGGCAAGACCACCGTGCTGCGGGCCTTTTCCAGGGCCATCGGCGGCAAGTTCGAGCGGGTAGAGGGCACGGTGGACATGATGCCCGGCGACCTGGTCTATCACACCTATGTCGATGCGGAAGGCCGTCCGCGCATCGATCCGGGGCCGCTCTTGCGGCATGGCGAGGAACTGGTCACCTTTTTCTTCAACGAGATCAACCGTGCCCGGCCGCAGGTGCAGTCCCTGCTGCTGCGAGCGATGGCGGAGCGCACGGTGTCGGCGTTCAACCGGGAATACCGCTTTCCGCATATGACCGTTTTCGCCGATCGCAACCGTATCGAGCGAGAGGAGACCTTCGAGCTTGCTTCTGCCGCGCGCGACCGTTTCCTGTTCGAGGTCCGGATGACCACGCCGACCTCGCCCGAGGTGCGGCGCGCCCTTGCGCTGGACCCGGTCTTTCATGACGCTGACGCGTTGATCGACAGTGTCGAGGCCGGCATGCTGCCATGGACCGCGATGAACGCGTTGGCGGCGCTGGTACAGCGCCAGGTGTCGGCCAGCGAGGCGCTGCAGGACTATGTGCTGGAGCTGTGGCAGGCCACCAGCACGCCGGTCCGGTACGGCATACGGCTCGACGGCGTCGACATGGACAGGCTGATCCTGGCGGGCGTGAGTCCGCGCGGCATTAGCGCGCTCATGCGGGCGGCCCGGGTGGCGGCCTGGCTGGACGAGCGGCTATACGTGACGCCGGAAGACGTGCAGGCAGTGCTGCGTCCGGCTTTTCTGCACCGCATCTTCTTTACACCCGTCTACGCGCTGCGCCAGGCGGAAATTGCCGAGGCGCTGCTGGGCGAAATGGTTTCCCGCATCGCCGCGCCCTGAATGCAGGCGCCCGGCACCATGGACCCCATCGCCTTTTTTTACCGCATTCCCGGCCGCAGCGGCGCGCACCGGCCGGGCGCTCACCAGGCCAGCACGAATGGCGCAGGCCATGCATTCCACAGCCACGCCCGGCTGTTCGATCTTCCCGATCCGCGCCGGCTCGATGTGCGCGCCAGCCTGCGCGCTGGACGCGGCGAATGGCTGGTGCGCACCTACCGGCAGCGCGCGGCAATCACGCTGCGGCTGTTGGTGGATATATCGGCCTCCATGCAGGTCGGCGCGCCGCTGCGCAAGCTCGACATCGCCGCCCAGATCGCCGAGTCCGCGGGGCACAGCGCGTTTGCCGTAGGCGACGCGGTCGGCCTGCTGGCGTTCGATGCGGCGCACCGCGAAGACCTGTATTTCCCGGTCGTCCACAGCCGCGGCGCCGGGATGCAGATGCGCCTGGCCATCGCCGCCTGCACGCCAGGCCGGACCGCCGGTTGCGGCCTGGTGGAGACGGCGCGCCAGCTTGCCGGACGCCGCGAGCTGGTCTTGCTGGTATCGGATTTTCACTGGCCCCTGGCGGTAATGGCCGAAGCGATGGACATGCTGAGCCATGCATGGTTGGTGCCGCTGGTCGTCTGGGACCGCACCGAGCTCGCGCCGCCGCCGGTGGACGGCTTCGTCACGCTGCGCGATGCCGAGACCGGAGCGGCCACGCCGGTCTGGGTGAATGCGCGGCTGCGCCAGCGCTGGGCGGCACAGCTTGAGAATCGTCGTCGCGCGCTCGATGCGCTGTTCGGCTCGCGCGGCCTGCAACCCCTTTATCTCGATGGCGGCTTCGATGCGGCGGCGCTGTCGCGCTATTTCGTGGAGCAGACGCCATGATGCGCAGGCTGCGCGCCTTTCTGCCGGCGGCCTGTGCCGCATGGCTCACGCTGCCTCCGGTCGCCACGGCCGAGGGTCTGCCGCCGGCGCCGCGCACCTTTGGCTACACGGTCGGCGACATCGTCGTCCAGCAGGTGCCGCTAGTACGGAACGGCAAGGACTTCAAGCCTGAGTCGCTGCCGCCGCCGGGCCGGGTCGGCAGTTCATTCTGGCGCCGCGATGCGCGCATTGCGAAGGATGCCGAGGGACGCAACTGGCTGCTGGTGGAGTATCAGATCATCAATGCGCCGCCCGCGCTGGAAGTGTGGTACCTGCCGCCGCTGCAGATCAGGGATGCCGGGGCCGACGGCATGCTCGACGTGCCGCCTTGGCGCTTTTCGATCGGCCCGCTGACGCCGCCGGAAGCATTCAATGCGCAGGGCCTGGGCGCGATGCGGGAAGACATGCTGCCGGCGCCGCAACCCCTGGCGCCGCTGGTGCGCCGCATGAAACTGGCCGCCGGCGCGCTCGCGCTGACGCTGCTGTTGTGGATGGCGGCGTTGTACCTCCGGCGCCGTTCGCTGCGCGGCGGCCTGCCGTTTGCGCGCGCGCTGCGCGACCTGGCACGCATGCCCGACGATGCGCCGCAGGCATGGCGGCGGCTGCAGCATGCGCTGAACGATGCAGCGGGACAGGTGGTCCGTGCCGGCAATGTTGAGCAGCTGCTGGAACATGTGCCCTATCTGGCAGCCGAGCGCGCCGCCATCGAGCAGTTCTGTCGCGAAGCAAGCGTGCTGTTCTTCAACGACGGGGCGCCTGCGCCGGCCGGCGGCGTGCGTACGCTGGCGCACCGGCTGGCCCGTCTTGAAAGGCGGCACGCATCATGAGCGGCATCGGCTTCGTTCAGCCCTGGTGGCTGCTGCTGTCGCTGCTGGCCCTGCTGCCGCTGCTGCGGCGGCCGCAGGAAGAGCAGCTGTTTGGCTGGAATGCGCTGCTGCCGCCCGATCCCGTCGGTCGCTGGCGGCAGCGACTGGAAAAGGCAGTCGCCGTGGCAGGCCTGATCGCCCTGGCCCTGGGCATGGCAGGCATCGGCCTGCCTCAGACCGTCGCCACGCGCCAAGGCAGCGGCGCCGAGATCCTGGTGCTGCTGGACCGCAGCGCCAGCATGGACGCAGCCCTGGTGCCACGCGGGGAGATGCCGCGCTCGGACAAGTATGCGGAGCCGAAAAAACGCAAGATCGCGCGCAGCGCACTGGCCAAGCTGGCTGCCGGAAGGCCAAACGACGTGTTTGCGCTGATGATGTTCAGCATCAACCAGTTCCAGGTGCTGCCCTTCAATTCGCAGCCGGAGATGATCCAGGCGGCCATCCAGGCCGGCGGCATCGGTTCCGGCCTGGGCGACACCGACGTCGGCGGCGCCCTGCTGGCGGCGATTGCCCGCTTCGACGACAGGCCCGCCAATGGCAACCGCATCCTGCTGCTGGTCTCTGACGGCGGCGCGCCGATTACACCACAGGCGCGCGCCGAGATTGCCGCCAACCTGCGACGCAACAAGATCACGCTCTACTGGATCTACCTGCGCTCGTTTAACCAGCCGCCGCTGGCCGAAAGCGCCGACCCGGCGTACGACCGCAGCGTCGAGATGGCGATGCACCGTTTCTTCAGCGCGCTGGACACGCCGTACCGTGCTTTTGAAGCGGAAAGCCCGCTGGCGATGGACCAGGCCGTCGCCGAACTGAGCCGGCAGCAGATGCTGCCCATCAGCTATCAGGTCAAGGTGCCGCGCGCCGATGGCGCCTGGTTGGCCTTCCTGTGCGCCGTTCTGGCCTTTGCGCTGCTGCTGGTATTGCGGATGCGCCATCTGGCCGTGCCGCCGGTGCGGAAACCCTTGGCGCCGGCGCCATGAGAACCCGGTCCATCCACTGGCTCTTTGCGGCACTGGCCATTGCCTGCCTAGCCGTGCTGGGCCAGGCGCTATTGGCGCACCGCGCAGCGACCGCTTATAACCAGGCGCTGGCCGCCCCGCAGGCGTCAGCCGGACCGACGCCCGTGGCGGCCTTGTCGCGCGGCGTGCTTCTTGCCGCCGCCAGCGATGCCAGTGCCGCACAACAGGCATTCCAGGTGCCGCTGCAGCAGGGCGATCCCACGCTGCGCAGGATGGCGCGCTACAACCTGGGCAACCTGCATTTGCGCCAGGCGCTGGCCATGCGGCGGGACGACATGGCGGCGGTGCCGCTGGTCGAACTCGCCAAGCAGTATTACCGGCAGGTGCTGGCCGAGGAGCCAGCGCACCAGGAGGCCCGCTACAACCTTGAGCGCGCGCTCTGGCTGCAGCCCGAAAGCGTAACCTGGATCGGCGTCAAGGACAAGGACAAGGCCCGCGAACGGCGGCTGACGGCGTCCAAGATCGAGCCGGGGGAACTGCCGTGAGGGGATGGACGCGCGACTGGTTGCTGCTGCTGGCCACGCTGTTGCTGGTGCTGGCCGCACTGCTGCCGCCGGTGGCCATGGAGCGCCACGTTTTTTCGCACCTGCTCGTCTTCGACATCACCCAGAGCATGAATGTGGCAGACCAGTCGATCGACGGCGCAAGCCTGACCCGCCTCGCCTGGAGCAAGCGCATGGCTACGCAGGCGCTGGCGGACCTGCCTTGCGGCTCCCGCCTTGGGCTCTCGGTATTCGCCAGCCGCCGCACGCTGATGGTGCTGGCGCCGGTCGAAATCTGCGCCAATTACGATGAACTGGAGCAGGCTATCAGCCAGGTGGACAGTCGTATGGCCTGGACCCAGGCCAGCGTGATCGCACGCGGCCTCTACACTGCCATCGAAGCCGCGGCCGAACTTCCACAGCCACCGTCGCTGCTGTTCATCAGCGATGGCCATTCGGCGCCGCCCGTGGATGAGGAAAACGCACCCGAGTTCTCGGCGCCGCGGACGCCAGTGCGCGGCGTGGTGATGGGCGTGGGAAGTCTGATGCCGCAGCCGATACCGCGCAGCGACAGCAGCGGCCGCTTCATCGGCTGGTGGGAAGCGGACGACGTGGTGCAGCGCAACCGCAGTGAAGACGGGCCGGACAGCCAGGAGCAGCTGTCGGCGCTGCATGAAAGGCACCTGCAGGCGCTGGCCCGTGTCACTGGCCTGTCCTACGCACGCATCGATTCCGCCGCCGCATTCCGGCGCGCCTCGCAAGACCCGGCGCTGGCGCAGACGCTGCGCGTGCCGACCGACGTACGCTGGGTCCCGGCCCTGGCGGCTGCACTGCTGCTGATCGCATTCTTCCTGCCGCGGCGTGCCGCCGTGTCCCTGGATCGCGTCCAAATATAGGCGAATGCGATGTAGCGCGCGACACCACAGAACCTGGTGGTTGCTATCAAGCCGATCATGGCAGTCAAGTCGAAGCGTGTGCTTGCAGGCTGATCAGGCATTGCCTGTTTCAATCACCAGCAAGGATCCTGTCCTAGTTCGTTACATCTTCCGGTCAGTTCATACAATTTCTTACACCATTTCGGTGAAGAGTTCGCTATCGTGCTGCCTAGAAGAACGCAGCAAGTCGTTGCACTTCGATTGATCAACAACCACTGAGGTCCTTATGAAAAAACTGTCTGCTCTGATCGCTGCCACCCTGTTTGCCGGTGTTGCCTTTGCCCAGGCGCCTGCTGTCGTCACCGAGCCGGCTGCCAAAAGCGAGCTGGCAACCAAGGGCGATGTGAAGGCCGCGGCGAAAGTCGAAAAAGCCGAAATCAAGGCAACTGAAAAGATCAACAAGGCCGTGGCGGATCAGGCCGTGACCGAGACCAAGGCCGATGCCAAAGCTGCCAAGACCAAAGCCGGTGCAGAAGCCAAGGCCGACAAGAAGATCCTGGCTGCCAAGAAGGATGTAGCTGACACCCAGGTCGACGCATCCGCCAAGGTTCACAAGGACCACAAGTAATGGCATGACGCCGGCCATGCTGATCGCGCTCAGCGTGGACCAGCAAGAAAAGCACCGCGGCGAGAAAACCTCCGCGGTGTTTTTTTTCGATTGCGATTCTTCCTTGTCTCGATCTCATTTGATGTGCATCCCATGTTGGCCATCTCCCAGGACAATGTAAATACGCTTACCCAAATTGCTTACTTATGGAATGGAGCCGTTTTTAACAGACCAACAAGGTAAGGACGGAGCAGGGCAGTCGACGGGTGTCGCAAGCAGCGAAACCTCGTCGACAGAAGATTACCGGTCGTATAGCGCGTACGCCCATAAGGTGACCGCTTGTGATTTCGACATATCTACGGTGAACTGTCTGACTGCGGTCGGGCAGTCGCAAACTCGCAGATCGAGTCAAAACGGCTTCAGAGCAGGCGAGGGAACCGCCGACAGACAAAACGGCTAAGGCGGTTGCCCCAACAAGGAACGGGCAAAGCCGCTCAAAAAATATTCAGACCCGGATTCAGACAAGATTAAGTTCAGTCTTGGAATGTGTCCAGCCTGATTCAAAGCCAAGGCGATCGATACTTTAATCGTCCACAAGGTGAAGCACAGCACGGCCTGAGAAAAGCAAGTTCAACGTGCAGACGCCGAAAGCGAATTAAGCACGACACAAACGCGGACTTCTGCGGCAGCTTTCGGTTGCGGTCCGCGGACGGGTAGGACCAGGGCGCAGTGCGCCGAACCTTGCGTCAGGGGATGGATCACACCGATTTTTTATTTTACATAACCTTAATTATCAGCAGTCTGGCTGTTACGGCAAAGTAGTAGTGTCCGCTTTTAGCAAAGTTGAAATGTCCGGTTTTCCCTGAGGCAGCGCATTCTTGCTGCTCACAGGGAGATCGCGATGAACAAAGCTGGGAGTATCACGATGACGATGCGCGCGCTGGATCAGCTTAAAGTAATTCAACAAGTAGTTGATGGTGG